>NZ_BAAHYQ010000002.1:0-408351 GCF_054657475.1 Desulfothermus naphthae | reverse complement strand
TCCAACACAACCTATATCTCCATCTAACTTAAATGGCATGTATTTGAACTTATGCATAAACCTCTGTCTAACCCTGTGTTTTTTAGTTCCCCTTGGATTGTGTCCTGATGCATGTTGGGTAAATAGCCAGCTCATGCATGTGTCCCAAATCCTGACTCGCCTTCCATATTCTCCCTTTGTCTCATCCTGAATATCAAAACAGTGGCAGGTTGGACAATAAAAGGTACATGCACCACAATTTAAACAGGTCTCATACAACCTATCCCAATATGGATGTTCATATACCTCTAATATCTCTCTAGACAAAATATTATCCATTGAGAGTTTAGTTTTTATTTTGTTTTCTGCATTTTCTTTTAGCTCATCTATCTTTTTTACATCCTCATCTGATGCATCATTAAATCCATCCAAGATATCTTTTCCCTTATCAGTAATGGGCTTTAGCAGATACTTATCCCCAAGGTCTATCATAAGCACATCCAGGCCTTGTTCTCCAAAGGGAGAAGAACCTACCTGGGTACAAAAACAGGTTGAAGCAGGATTATTACAGGCAAGTCCAATTAATGTGGTCTTGTCCCTTTTATCCTTCCAGTACACATCCAATGAATCTTCATCTTTCATAAATACCTTATCCAGGATAGAAAATGCCCTTGCATCACAGGGTCGGATATTCAAAATCACTCTATTTTTTTCCAGAGGGGGCACTTCTTTTAAAATAAGCCCATCCTCTGCCCTTGGGTTGTTCTTGAATTCAAACATACATTCTGTTTGAGGGAAAAATAAACCCTTGGGAGACAGGGATGTATTTTTAAAATCAAATAATACATTAGATACATCTTGAACTTCTGACCAAACTACTTCTATACCCTTTTTTACAGGGGCAAAAACATCCCCTAATTTGGATACCTTATCAAAGAGCTCTTTTATGTCTTGTTTTGCCAAATATTTATATCCCATAGCTAATTTCCTTTTTATGGGGTTATAAATTCTTCTGGGTCATCGGGCCTATACACACTAAGAGGTGGAGTTGCGCCTATCTCCAATCCTGGTACATAGTTATACATCTGCCTTATGTCTTTTTCTATCTTAGAGGTGAGCACTCTCATCTTTATGCCCATTGGACAGGCAGACTCACAGGCTCCACAATCTACGCATCTTCCAGCACAGTGAAATGCCCGCAAGATATGGAATGTATAAACATCTGCCTCATCATGGGTCTTACCACACCACTGGGGTCTGGACTCATCTACAAAACACTCAGCACAATAACATAGGGGGCATGCATTCCTGCATGCATAACATCTAATACATTCCTTAAATGTATCTTTAAACTTCTCCCACCTCTCATCAATAGAGAGTTTTTCCCAGGGAGCAGCAACTTGATCTATATCACCACCACCTGTGTCTTCGCCTTTTTCTCCTATAAACTCATCATATAAAACCGCATTTCTATGAATACAGGTAAGACAATTTTGTCTTAATACCTCTTTTTTATTTATGGCCTCTTCAAATCCATCACCTCTAACAATGATCTTATCCCCTTGTTCCTCAGCTTCCACAATTTCTCTGCCACCTATTTTTTCATAAACCTTCCATCTATCCACCATTCCAGGAGACCATATACCTAAGATATACACATTTTCTCTTTTTACCTGATTCTCATTTATAAGCCCCACAATAGATCTGCTAACACATCCTTGCGCAACTACTGCTACTTTATCCTGTCTTTTAATTAGAAACTTTGCCAGATTTTTGGTACAAAAGCTAGACCAGATTAAATTATCACAATCTTCCTCTGTATAAGCAAAATATGGGGCGTCAACCAAAGGAATTGTGCCTTTTCTGTAACCAAGGACACAATCTACCTTCTTGTCCTTTAAAAGACGTTTTGCCGTGTCTCTTAATTGTTTTGTATATTCAGCTAACATATATCCTCCTACAACCTTGCCCTCAAGTTTATAAGTTTAAGGCAACGGGACTTAAATTCTTTATTAGTTTATTTTTCTTCATTGCAGGACCGACTTTCTTAACAGTTTCCACTATTTGCTTGGCCTTTTCCTGAAATTTCCCTGCCTCTGCTGATGATATCCAGGTAAAATGTAATCTCTCAGGTTCAATCCCAATATACTCAAGTAAGTTCTTTAATACAGCGAACCGCCGTCTGGCGTACAGATTGCCACTAATATAGTGGCAGTCGCCTGGATGGCAGCCAGATACCCATACACCATCTACACCCTGTCTAAAGGCCTGTAGAATAAATTTTGGGCCCATACTTCCAGAGCAGGGCACCCTTATGATCCTGATATTTGCAGGATATTCCATCCTGCTAACACCAGCTAAATCAGCTGCCCCATAACTACACCAGTTACATAAAAATGCAACTATCTTTGGTTCAAAGTTTGTCATCTTGGCTTCTCCTGGTAATTAAGTTTTTTATTTTAACAGGACCTTAAAAGAAACATATTACCTCTTTTTAAGGCCCTGATATTTAGTTCAAGCTTAAACAGCAATGGCCTCTATCATTGCATAAACATGCTGATTTTCCATACCCTTTAAGGAAATCGCTCCAGACCTGCACGATGCCATACACAGGCCACAACCCTTACACAAAGCTGGATTTATCTCTGCCTTGCCCTGATTTGGTCCTTCCTCTTCCACTATCCTGGGTGCTGAATAGGGACAAATCGTTACGCAAACACCACAACCAACGCACTTTCTTGGATCAACCACAGAGACTTCACCACTGGAGAATATCTTTTTCTTGGCAAGTAAGGTAATTGCCCTTGCTGAAGCAGCTAGTCCCTGGGCAATAGACTCGTCTATTGATTTTGGATAGTGTGCAAGACCACACAAGTATACTCCATCTGTGGCAAATTCTGCAGGACCAAGTTTTGCGTGCTTTTCAACAAAAAATCCATCTTCATTTAATGGGAGTTTATAAAATTGGGCAAGTTTTTCATCCTTATAGGGAACTATAGCTGTAGCAAGGGTTAAAAGATCGGTCTCTATTTCAAGGGGCAAGCCTGTAATATGATCTTTTACTTTTACAATTAGGTTATCTCCATCTTTAGTCACAACAGGCTTTTCATCCACATTGTACCTTATAAAGATAACCCCTTTTCTTCTTGCCTCTTCATATAAATACTCCCTCTCACCATAGGTCCTTATATCCCTGTATAAGATAAATACCTTTGCATCTGGATTTCTCTTCTTAATCTCAAGTGCACTCTCAATTGAGTGGGAACAACATACCCTGGAACAATAGGGCCTATCCTTTTCCCTTGAGCCAACACATTGGATAAATACTGCTGTATTTACATCTTTTAATTTAGGCTCATCATCCATAAACATCTTATCAAGCTCAAGGTGGGTCTTTATCCTATCATCTTGTCCATACAAATACTCATTTGGCTGATATTCTGCTCCACCTGTTGCAATTATTGTAACACCATGCTCTATGATCTCTTCTCCAGAGGTATTTTTTATTGTTGTCTTAAAATTACCAACAAAGCCATCAACATCTATTATCTCACTATTTAAATGGATATAGAGATTGTCTAATGAGTTTGCCTCATTAATTAGGCTATTTAAGCCTTCTTTTACAGACTCTTCTGTCCAAGTCTTATATAGTTTTAGGGCATTTCCACCAAGCTTGTCTGTTCTTTCCACAATATGGGTCTCGTATCCCTGTTTAGCGAGATTTATTGCAGCACTGAGTCCTGCAACACCACCGCCTATAACCAGGGCCCTTTGATCTATATTTAGCTCAATTTCCTCAAGAGGCTCTTTGTAAATTACCTTATTTACTGCCATTCTCACCAATTCTTTGGCCTTTTGTGTGGCAATTTCTGGATTATATCTATGTACCCAGGAGTCTTCATTTCTAATATTTGCCATCTCAAATACGTATTTATTAAGGCTAGCTTTTATCAATGTCTCCTGAAATAGAGCTTGATGGGTTTTAGGAGAACATGAAGCTACCACTACTCTTGTGAGTTGTTTTTGTTTTATAATTTCAGTTATTCTATCCTGGGTATCCTGGGAACAGGTATACATGTTGTCTTCTACGTGAACAACATAAGGCAAAGTGGCTGCATAATCCCTCACAGCATCAACATCTATAACTCCTGCGATGTTTGTTCCACACCTGCATACAAACACGCCTATACGTGGAGGTTCCCCAATTATGTTCCTCTCTGGTAATTTTTCTATTTCTTTAGTTTGGGTAAAACGCACATCACTTAAAAGTGCTGATGCTGCTGCAGCTGCTGCAGAACCATCTATTACTGTTAAGGGAATATCCTTTGGTCCTTGAAAGGCACCACAAACAAATATTCCCTCTTTGGATGTGGAAACAGGCTTAAAACTGGAGGTTTGACAGAACTTACCCTTGGTTAATTCCACTCCTAAAACCGAGGCAAGTTCAATAGAATCTTTAGCAGTTTCAAGACCAACAGATAGCACTATCATATCATATTGTTCTTCTTTCATCTCTCCAGATTCATCAAAATATCTCACAATAAGGTCATCACTTCCAGGAACCGGGTCTATGGTGTGGATTCTGGATCTGATAAACTTTACTCCATGTTTTTCTTTGGCCTGTTCATAGTATCTTTCAAAGTCTTTTCCATAGGTGCGCATATCCATGTAAAAGATTGCGCATTCAAGGTCTGAACCTGCATGTTCTTTGGCAATTACTGCCTCTTTTATCGCGTACATACAACATACTGAAGAACAATATCCATGCTCACATCTATTTATATCTCTGGATCCCACACACTGAAGCCATGCAATCTTTTTGGGCTCTTTGTGGTCTGATGGTCTAACTAGATGGCCACCTGTTGGACCAGATGCAGAAAGGATCCTTTCAAACTGCATTGCTGTAACCACATTTGGAAGCAATCCATATCCATAGTTATCCAATCCCTTGGGATTATAAGGATTGAAACCAGGGGCCAGAACTACTGCTCCTACCTCTAAAATCTCCTCTTCTTTTTGCTGTGCATGGGTCTCTAAGGTTACAGCACCTGCTCCACAGGCCTTTACACACTGAAAACATTCACAACAATAACTACAATTAATACATCTTTCTGCTTCTTTGCGTCCCTCTTCTTCTGTTAATCCAAGTTCCACTTCCTTAAAATTGCCCTTTCTCTCTTCAACTGGAAGCTCCCTTTCTTTGGCCCTTTCCTTAGGAGATTCTGTCTCTGGAATTGGTCTATATTCAAAATTCTCATCTATCTTTTTGGGTTCTCTGCCTGCTTCCAAATCTTCTCCATTTAAATACCTCTCTATTGAAATAGCTACTTCTTTTCCTGCTGCCACCGCACCAATTACTATCCAGGGACCACTTTGACAATCACCACCAGCAAATACGCCTTCCCTGTTAGTTGCATAGGAAATAGAATTGGTCTCTATTGTAGACCATCTGGTAAAATCTATCCCAGTTACATCTTCTAAACATGATATATCTGGCCTCTGACCAATTGCAGCTGCTATCTGATCTACCTCTAAATCAAATTCACTATCTGGTATTGGAATTGGACGCCTTCTTCCAGATGAATCAGGCTCACCTAATTCCATCTTAATGCATCTCAATCCAACAACCTTTCCATTTTCATGTAAAACTTCCTGAGGTGCAGCTAGAAATAGAAAATTAACTCCTTCTTCCTTTGCTGCCTTTACTTCTTCTGGCAAGGCAGGCATCTCTTTTTCTGTCCTTCTATATACAATTGTGACTTCCTCAGCACCAAGTCTGATTGCTGCCCTGGCAACGTCTATTGCCACATTTCCACCACCAATAACAGCAACCTTTTTCCCTGTCTTGGCGCTTCCTTTTAAATTTACCTCCCTTAGATAATCTACTCCCTGAACAACTCCATCCGCCTTTTCTCCAGGGATGCCAAGCTCAATCCCTTTATGGGCACCTATTGCTAAAAATACTGCTTTATATCCCTGATTAAAGAGATCATCTAATTGAAACCTAAAATTTGCATCATAAGATAATGTTTAGCTTGACAATATAGTGAATTAATGGTATAAAGTGTCTCAAATAGGAAGTATTAGGAGGCACTGATTCTATGCGTAGATTCCATGTTAAGTTCACTGAAAAAAATCTTACGGGCAACGCCGGACTGGTATTGCTGGGCCTATTTGCTGACAAACTGAAGCTTCCCAAGATGCTTGAGCAACACATTACTATTAAGCGGGGAGCTACCGCACAGTATAAGGTTTCCGACATTATCATGATTTTGATGATGGCAGTGTTAGCCGGGGCTAAGCATATGAGCCATGTATTTATCCTAAGATCTGATTTAGCATTGAGGTCGCTTTTTAAATGGGAAAGGTTTCCTGACTATACTACCATAAATCGGGTTTTTAAGTTGTTTAATCCCCGACATTGCAATGAGCTCTCCGATGTAGAAACAAAAGTGCGCAAAAAGGTTTGGGGTAAAAAATGGTTTAGCCGCATCACTTTAGATTTGGACTCTACAGTGCGTGGAGTGTATGGGAAACAGGAAGGTGCCGAGAAGGGTTACAACCCCAAGAAGCCAGGACAAAGGGGATATCATCCGCTCCTTTGCTTTATTGCTGAGACGCGGGAATGTCTTCACAACTGGTTTAGAGCCGGAGATGCTTATTCAGCCAATGGTTGTGTAGAGTTTATGCAAGAGTGCTTTGCCAAGCTTCCAAGGAGAGTCTGGAAAATTATTGTACGTGCAGATTCCGCCTTTTTTAATGGAGAACTTTTAGACTACTTAGAAGAGGCTCATGCTTTGTACTTAATCAAGGTTAAGATGCGAGGACTCACTCAGCTTTTAGAAGCTCAGAAGTGGCACAAGGTTAAAAATAGACCTGGCTATGAGAAGACCGAATTCACATACAAATGTGAAAGGTGGAAGCACCCCCGCCGGTTTGTGGCCGTACGTCAAGTAATAGAGAGCAAATTTAGTTGCTTTTTTTTCAGCGTTACAAAGACTGAGTATGATTATTTTTGTTATGTAACAAATATGAACCTGAGTCCCTGGGACGTCCACAGGTATTATTGCCAACGGGGGGCCAGTGAAAACTGGATTGAGTGGTGTAAGGGACAGATGGCCTCTGGAAGCATTTTGACACAGGATTTTTGGGCCAACTCCGCCATATTCCAGACCTGTATTCTGGCTTACAATCTACTGGTTTGGATGATGTGGCTCAACGATGAAGATGGTTTTAGAGAAGAGCCCAACACAATCCGCATGTTTCTAATCCATGTTCCAGCTCGGCTGATGCATGCGGGACGACAATGGTTCCTTCGATTATCGAGGGATTATTTTTTCAAAGAACGTTGGATAAAGATAGAAAATTCCATCCGGTCATTACAATTTGCTTAATCTTTTTTTGAGAGTATCCTCCAAAATAGGATTTTGCGTAAGTCCATGTGCAGTGGTGTGCCTTTACACACCCGTAAAGAGTGCCACTGACCGCAGCTTCTACCTGAAAAAGCCTTCCAAGTCACAATGAGGGAGACATATCCTTTAACATAACAGCTCCATATCTAGGTATCTCTGTCCAGAACAATCAGTTGCTTACGATTGAACTGTAATTGCAGATTTTAGGTGAAAATCCTTTCCCAATCTCATATTGGTCTTTATTTCAACGCCGAGATTGGTGATAACTTCAATCTCCCTATCCAGCACATCCCTGGGCAACCTGTGTTCAGGAATTCCAACACGGAGCATTCCACCAGGCTTTGGCAATGCCTCAAATATTGTGGATTTAATACCTCTTCTTGCAAGGTGATAGGCACAACTAAGACCTGCTGGACCAGAACCAATAATTGCAACCCTCTCCTCTCTCTCAGGAGCACATTCGATCTCAACCTTCCTTGGGTCATACATATCAGCTGCCAGTCTCTTTAGGGCACGAATCGCAACTGGTGCATCTATTTCCTGTCTCCTACATGCCTTTTCACATCCAGCAGGGCACACCCTTCCCAAGACACCAGGTAGGGGAAGCTGCTCCATTATGATCTCCAGGGCCTCTTTATATTTGCCCTGTTTTACCATCTGCACATAACCCTGCACATTTATCCCGGCAGGACAGGTAAGCCTACAAGGTGGTTTTTGCTCTAATTTTTGTATAGCAAAGGCATTGGGAACTGTCTGGGGGTATTTTTTGAAAACAGCCTTTCTATTGGACAATCCTGTATTAAACTCATCAGGGATTTCAACTGGGCATATTGATGCGCAATCTCCGCAGGAAGTACATTTGTTAAGATCAATATATCTAGGTTCTTTTTCTATTTTTACCTTAAAATTACCTGCAGAACCTGAGATCTCTTTAATCCTTGATTTGGTTATGATATTAATATTTGGATGGCGACCGCACTCCACTAGGATTGGAGAGAGGATGCACATGGAACAGTCATTTGTGGGAAATGTCTTGTCCAATGTAGACATGACTCCACCTATACCAGGATCTTTTTCCAGCAAATAAACAAAAAATCCTGAATTTGCCAAATCTAAAGAAGCCTGAATCCCTCCAATCCCTCCGCCTACTATTAAAATTGAGCCTTTTTTTTGTTTGTTCATAAAAAATCCTCCTGGATAATTAGAGACCAAAATTTTTTAAGTCCTCTTTTAAATATTCACGCTCATTTTCTCCAAGTACTCCCATGGAGAGACATATGAGGGTCCACAGATGCACAACTCCAAAATTTCCATTATAATATTCTGCGAGGTCTAAAATTTGAGAATGACAATTATGACAAGGAGTTATACAATAGTTAGCGCCTGTTGCTATAATTTGATTAAATTTTATTTTTCCAAATTCTCGCCTTGCATCAGTATATGGTGCCTGTAATGCTCCTCCACCTCCGCCACAACAATAGTTATTGGACTTGTTTGGTTACATATCCACAAAGTTTTCTTCTCCAACCACTTTCTTTATTACAAATCTCAAATCATCGGCTACTTTATCTCCAAAGCTCTTTCTAACCAATTGGCATGGATCCTGGACTGTAAATTTTATTTTTAACTCTTTGTTCCATTCAGAACTAACTGGAAGCTTTCCCTCTTTTATCCATTCTGCATATAATGAGACTAAAGGTTTTATTTCAAAAGAATGAGGGATGTTGAACCTCTTGACTCCTTCATACATGGCATATATTTCATGTCCACATTCATCATTTACCCATACCTTGCATCCCAGTTGTTCCACAGTCTTTACCTTGTTTCTCACTATTTGTTCCCACTTTTCTTCATCAGCTAAGAACATGCAGTAGTTTTCACCTGCCCAATATTCACTGGAATAGGTCCAGTCAGCTCCAACGATATGAAATATCTTCCATAAAGGGACCATCTCGTCTGGTTCTATCACAGGGTTTCTTGAATTCACTGCAAGAAATATTTCTGCTCCCTTTTTATCAATTGGTGCTTGTAAATCCTTAAATTTAGGTTGAGTTTCTCTCACTTCTTCAAGCACATCTTGCACTACAAATTTAAAATCTTCAGGGGATGTTCCCATGGAGCTGGCGCTTTTATTTTTAAATGCCAGATCACAGGACTCTCTGATACCTTTAGGACGTTTGTCTCTCGGCCAATTCGTCCTTACATAGAATACCAGGGCGGGTATATCGATCTCCATGGGACAGACCCTCACACACCTCATACACTGGGTGCAAACCCAAACCCACGGATGATTTAAGATCTCTTCCTCAAGCCCTAATGCCGCCATTCTCAAAAATTTTCTTGGATCCATGTTGTATATCCCAGTTGCAGGACATCCAGAGGAACAGGCCCCACAGGTAAGACATAGGTTTAGATTTGCCCCTTCTGGGAGCACTTCCATTACTTTTTCCAAAAAATTCATCTTTTCATTGGTAATTAATAATTCTTCACTCATTGTAAAACTCCTTACATATCTTTTTAAAAAAATTATACCCAGAACAACACTTAAAATATAATTAACTATAACTTTATTGTTACTTAATTTGTTTATACGAGAGTTGATAAATAAAAAAAGTGGAGCCACACCTACCAGGTAGGTATAAACCTAGATGGTTCAGGTAAAGCCGACGTGATGTTTAAAGGAGGTTTTGTTTAGGAAAAAATTTATATTCATTTCAAAGGTATTAAATTATGCCCAGGTGTTTGTGTCAAATAGAAAAAAATAATAGATTTGAATAATTTCTATTTACGAATTAAATAATAACTATAATAGAAGAAGTTCTTTTCTTTGACTCTCGTGCTATTTGCATATATAAACGAGCTTCTGATGTTGATATTGCAATAAAAGGAGAAAACATAACAAAAGAACAGGTTCTAAATTAAGGAATACGTTTGACGCATCCAACTTGCCATTTTTTGTAGATGTTGTCTGGTATGAGAAGAAAATAAGGAATTGAAGAAGCATATAAATATCTCTTTCATTCCCCCAAGTGAATCACCTATACCCTGACTTCTATGCCAGGGTATAGGTGAGATAGCAAATTACATCCCCCACAAACAAAGTTACATCCTCTATTACCTTGACACAATTTTCATACACTAAATGTTCTATTCTAACTCATAAGACCAGACATAGGGGATATCATTGGTTCTCAAGAAATCTTCAATAGCTGGGGGGAAATCATGAGCTACAATAACAAAAAAAGGATTCTTACCCTCTATTTCTGCCACCTTTTGAGCATACTTCTTAAAACGACTTATCTCTCTCTTAGAAGGCCTAACTTTACATTCTCCTATTATCACAACATCCTCACCATCTCTCTTCCCATAACCATATATGTTTATTTGAATATTTTTATTTCCTATTGGGAAATATCTTCTTAAAAGACGTCCTTTTACTTCTATTCCATATCTCTGAGATAAAATTTCTGGTAAGGCCTTGTATGTGCGGTTTTCTAAAGAATAGCCCACAGAATTTGAAATTCCTTCAAGACGTTCTTCAAAAACATCCATACGTTTCACTAATCTGCTAATCTCCTCTTCAGTCTTCTTTTGGGCCTCAGCAAGTTCATTTACCCTCTGCTCAGTCTTCTTTTGAGCTTCAGCAAGCTCATTTAGCCTTTGTTCAGTTTTCTTTTGAGCCTCAATTAATTCCTGCACAGCTACTTCTAATTTATCCACTCTCTGTTCAGTCTTCTTTTGAGCTTCAGCAAGTTCATTTACCCTCTGCTCAGTCTTCTTTTGAGCTTCAATTAATTCCTGCACAGCTACTTCTAATTTATCCACTCTCTGTTCAGTCTTCTTTTGAGCTTCAGCAAGTTCATTTAGCCTTTGTTCAGTTTTCTTTTGAGCTTCCACTAATTCTTTTATTGTTTGCTCAGTTTTCTTCTGAGCCTCTGCAAGCTCATCTACCTTTTTAGCAAGCCCTGCAACTATTTCCTTTAGTTCATTAAATTCTGTCTTTGTCACACTCTCTTCCCACTGCTTCCTCTGACGCTCTATTTCTTCTAAAATCGCTAGAAGTACCTCTTTTATGGGGGGATCAACTCTATCTAACATTCTTATTATAGTTGTGCTATAAGGCATAATAACTCCTCAAATATCTTTGGAAATACAAACTCCATCTTTCAGAAAATATTTTCTATTATTTTCTTTCAAAAATCAATTCCTAAATTAAAAAATTTAAAAAAAATATTGAAAAAAACTCATGGTGTTAGTAAAACCTTACTTCAAACACTACATAAAATGTATCCAAATTTTTTTGAATATAGCGTAATAATAGGCATAGTTTTTGACAAATAACTTTATTGCAACTGCTAAAAGGACTATACCGAACATCTGTTTTATCCACTTTGCCTTCATCTTCTCTTTCATGACCTTGGCACCGATTTGAGATCCAATTATTACTGCAATAGTTGTGGAGAGCATAAATGGAATGTTAAAATGGCCTTCTGCTATGTGTCCTGCAAATCCTGAAAAGGACGAAAACACCACTACAAAGCTGCTGGTAGCTGCGGCCTCTTTTGTCTTATATCCCATAAGAAGCATCATTGGGACAAAAAGAAATCCACCACCAACACCTAATAGCCCAGCAATAAACCCAACAAAAAAACCTCCAACAATCATTAAGACCATCTTCATTGTATATGACATGGATTTTTCTCTATCAGGCTGAGTAGAGGATATAAGCATCCTAATGCCTGCAAAACTCATAGCAATAACAAAAAACAAAATAAGGAGCTTTGTAGGGACAAATCTGGTAAAATATGCCCCTACTGGAGCTCCTATAAAAGACGAAATTATAAGGGGTATTGCCCCCTTAATATCAACCATCTTTGATCTAATGTAAAATATAGCAGCAGATAAAGCGGTTACTCCATTTAACAAAAGACCAGTAGGTATGGCCACGCTCTTAAAATCATATCCCAGCCAATGAAATACCGGGATATAGAGCATGGCTCCACCTAATCCCAACATGGAAAAGATAAAGGATAATACTAAAACACAAATACTTGCAATTAAGATCATCATAATAACCTACACCTCATAGCCTGAGCAAGGAATACACATGTGTTTTTCACCAACCACCCTTAAATATGGTCTGGCGACAAGTTCACCGCAGCTATCACAGGGAACAAGCCCCATTACTTCACCAAAATCTTCATATGGATGGTCCTTGACTTCCTCTATCTTCAATACCTCATCTTCAGGTGCATCCCATATAATCTTTACCATCTCCATGGCCTCTTCTTTTGGTATCTTTGTAGGTGGAATACCCTGAGCCCTTTTTCTCATAAAGGTGGACTCAGCAATTAATTTGTGTCTTGTGGGCTTGTAAGAGACCCTGACACTCTTTTCATTTTGCTTATCTATTAAGGTTAAAGCCAGTTTACCCCATCCTGCTTTTTCAATATTTCCCTTCCCTAGAGTACATCCAGTGGCATATTGGACTCCGTCTGCAAAACATTGAGCCCCATGATTATCTCCGATTTCTACAATACAGTGTAGTTCCCCAGAGGTTCCTGTCCTCTGAACACCTAGGGCCTTAAGCGCAGCAAGCCCTGCCCTCACACCCACAGCAGATGCCCAACAAATATGCCCATGAAATTCAAATGCCTTTTCCAGAATCTCTTTTTCCTTCATCTAAATCCTCCTTTTTAATAAATCTTTGTTGAAAACTTTTTAGTTATCATGAAAAATATCCAATCAGCCTGAGAATTAGAGGCCATTTTTTTGACAAACTCATCTGGCCAAAAATGTCCATACCCTATCTGTATTTCTGTTTTTTTTAATGGTTTAAATTTGGCGACAAAATCAAATTCCTTACCCACAAAATCCCCTGAATTTCCCCTTTTATCTCTGTATATTTTTGCATTATGATACCATGCATCCTTTTTTTCTGCTAAATAAAACCTGTGGAATTCCAATTTTATGTATGATTTTTTTCCAGGATATAGCTCTAAATTTATTTCCTGATCTTTTATATTTTGCCATTTAAAAAGATTCATCCTTCCATATGCCTTGTCTTTTGAACCATAACCCCCATCAAAGGTCTCATGTTTTCCATCCCTTGGATTACTATCACCTGATGCATAGGAATATTCAATACTAAACTGGGGTTTTAGAATAAAGGAATTTAATTTGTAGCCTATCCATGCATGGTAACCATATGCATCTACATCATCTTTGGAATAATCTCCTTGTTGTGTTACGTATAAAAAATCAATTTTAAATCCCTTTAAATATCCTGTGTAGGCCCGAACACCATAATAATAAGTATCAAGATCCCCATAGATTCCTTTTTCACTTTTATACCTATTGTGATTATCCTTTTTGGTCATTGTAAATGGCTCTATAAAAAATAATTTTTTAAACATATCAAAATGGCTATATAGACCAACACATTCATATCCATGACGATGATTTAAGCTAAAATCGTCTGGATCATGGATCTCTGAGCGTGCATAAAAGAGACTTAAATAGCCAAATTTAAATTTTACATCAGATTTTATTGCATCCCATATCCAGCTCCCTGTATTTCCCCACTCTCCTGGACCAAAAACCCTATTATCCCCAAAATGAATCCTCTGTCTCCCCGCCTTTATAGTGACTGGCAGAGAAAAGGGCTCTATTAATTCCACGTATGAATTCCAGAGTTCAAGAGGATCTTTGTATGGGTTATGTTCTCTGTTAAAATTATATTTATAAAATGTCTTGTCTGGAACATCTAAATCCCAGACCCTGGAATCCTGAATCCATAGAGATACATGGAGCTTAGATGAAAAGTAATAATCTATACCTGTTCTGATCCTTGCCATTAAAAAACCATCATCTTCTTCACCTACAACAGGATCTTTTCCATAGGATTTAATATTAAAATTGTTTTGATACTCATATCTAAGTCTTACATTAAAACCTAAATTTAACCTGTGTTTCTTCTCTCCAATTAAATTACCAAAAGAAAATTCACTAATTGAGAAAAAAATTATCAATAAGAGAAAAAAAAATTTATACAAAGTCATTGTGCTGGTCCATTACAGACTTGTGCCTGTTTATATATTGTCTAAGGACTTTTGTAGAACATTCAAAAAACTCAATAACACATGGAATCTCCAATTTGTATATCATATCTTTTTTTACCTTTGTTGATGTCACAATGCCAACCTGTTTTAATACTGATAGATGCTTGGATATAGTAGATTTGTCCATGTCAAATTTACTACTAATCTCAGAAAAACTCATCTCTTTGTCCTTAAGCATATCCACAATCATAAGTCTCACAGGATGTGCTAAGGACTTTAAAATCTTTGCTCTAAGCTCTGCCTCTTCAAAGGTAATCATTGACAACAATCTCCCTCTTTAGCTACAATTGGTTCGTTGGTTTAATTACCAACAAACCAACTATTAGTCAATTACAATTTTTTGATTATCAGGTTCAACAATTCTAATTTTAAGGAGGCAAAACAATGTTAATACAAAAGTGGGAAAAAGAATTAACAAAGTCTAAATGTAACCCAAAACAGGAGGGAGTACATTGTATAATTCATGTAG
Organism: Desulfothermus naphthae; assembly: GCF_054657475.1. NCBI lineage: Bacteria > Pseudomonadati > Thermodesulfobacteriota > Desulfovibrionia > Desulfovibrionales > Desulfothermaceae > Desulfothermus > Desulfothermus naphthae. Next base: position 393,370 of record NZ_BAAHYQ010000002.1, on the reverse strand, counting down.
ATGGCGACTTAACAGAAGTGATACCTTATTTGAATGCAGAGTTAGGGGGTGATTTCTGTTCCCAGGATCCCCCATATGTGACATTTAAGATTTATGGAAAGTTACTAACAGTCCATCCACATAAAATAGCCATAAATGCACTAAAAGATGAAGAAGAAGCAAATAAAGTGGCAAATTGGATAATTGGCGAGATAAACAGGATATGGGAAAATAAAGATAAAATTACTCCCACCTATGAAATACCCAAAAAACCTCAACCCATTGAAATCTTAAAAAAACTTCCAAAAACCAATTGCCAGAAATGTGGTTGTCCAACCTGCCTTGTTTTTGCAACCCATATATGTGAAGGAATAAAAACCTTAGATGATTGTCCAGAAATTGAGGAAAATAAGAAAAAGGACCTTCAAAACTACCTGAAAAACTTTAAATTTAAAGTTGTTGACACCCTGTAAATTTACAACTAGCCTCTTATTTGAACTCTGTAAAAAATCCTTATCTGTATGTGAGTTGGTATGTTAAAAAAAATTATAGATAAAGTTTTAGAGGGCAAGAGGCTTACCTTTGATGAGGCTTATAAATTGTACTTAAAGGGCTCTTTTTTTGAGCTTGGTGATCTTGCAAATTTGATTCGCAAAAAAAAGCACCCTGAAAATATTGTTACATATGTTGTTGATAGGAATATAAATTATTCAAACATATGTGTGTGCGGGTGTAAATTTTGTGCTTTTTTTAAATCTCCTGGAGAGGATGGTGGATACGTTTTGAGCTTTGATGAATTGGACACAAAGATCCAGGAGACCCTTGAGCTTGGAGGGACACAAATACTTTTGCAGGGCGGCCACCATCCAGATCTCAAATTGGACTTTTATGAAAACATGCTAACTCATATAAAAGAAAAATTTCCCACCATCCATATACATGGTTTTTCCCCGCCTGAAATAGTCCATTTCTCTAAATTAAATAACCTGTCCATAAAAGAAGTAATTAAAAGGCTAATTGCAGCAGGCCTTGATTCTATCCCAGGAGGTGGGGCTGAGATATTGGTTGATAGAGTAAGACATAAGGTCTCTCCAAATAAATGCAGTGCAACTGAGTGGCTGGATGTAATGGAGACAGCCCACAAGCTTGGCTTAAAAACAACTGCCACAATGATGTTTGGCCATGTGGAAACAATGGAAGACAGGATACTCCATCTTATAAGATTAAGGGATCTGCAGGATAAAACCAGAGGATTTACTGCCTTTATTCCCTGGGGATTTCAACCAGACAACACGCGCATTAATGCCAGAAAGGTCACCTCTGTGGAATATTTGCGACTTCTCGCCATATCCAGAATAGTTCTGGACAATTTTGATAATATACAGGTATCCTGGGTAACAATGGGACCAGAAATTGCCCAGCTTGCCCTGTTTTTTGGTGGAAATGACTTTGGCTCAACAATGATTGAAGAAAATGTGGTTGCAGCAACAGGGGTGAGATTCAGGCTCTCAATAGAAGAGATAGAAAAATACATATCTGAAGCGGGTTTTGAGCCAAGACAAAGAAGGATGGACTATACACTGGTAACCTAATTAGTTTGAAACAAACAAATTGCTCTATGATAAAAGAATCAGATACAAAAATAAGATTAGGGAAAATAGGCTATTTAAATGTCCTGCCAATATATTACCCTTTAGAAAAACAGGTCATAAAAAATTCCTTTGAAATAATAGAAGGTATTCCAGCCCAATTAAACCTGCTGGCATCAAGAGGCAAATTGGATATAAGCGGCACATCTTCAATAGAGTACGCCAGAAATTTTGAAAAGTACTTACTTATTCCCAACATCTGCATAGGCTCGAATGGACCAGTTATGAGCGTGCTTTTTTTAAGTAAAATTCCAATAAAAGATCTAACGGGAAAGAAGATTGTATTAACTGCCCACTCACACACATCAGTTACCCTACTCACGATATATTTAAAATCTCAAAATATTGAGCCAGAATATATTGTGGGTGATGTAACAAAGTCTATTTACAATAAAGATATTTATGCGGCCCTTGCTATTGGAGATGAGGCACTTTATCTGCGAGGAAATACCAATTTTCCCTATGTGATGGACCTGGGCGAGGAATGGAGAAAATTAACTGGCCTGCCCTTTGTTTTTGGAGTGTGGGTGGCAAACAAAAATTCTTTTGACCAACTGCAAGACAAAATTAAATATTCATGTAAATTACTTCTAAAGGCCAAGGAGTGGGGAAATCAACATCTTGAGATGTTTGCTAAAATCATTGAACAAAAAAACATCCTTTCTTACAATGATGCGTTAAAATATTTTAAAGGGCTCATATATGATATGAAGGATAATTATATTAAAGGACTAAAGCTTTTTTATAAATTTTCATACGAATATTCTTTAATAAATAGGATTCCAGAGATTAATTTTATTGAACTCTAGTCTCTAAGAGGCTAGTTCTTCCAACTCCTTGCCTTAAGTGCCTTACACACTATATCTTTGAAAAAAATTTCTCAACTCTTTAATTTTCCTTTCTTTGAAAAACATAGTGAACATTGCAAATATATTCATTTCTACTCAATTTCAATTGTCCTCCCTGCTCCTCCCTCAATATATTTTTCAGGATATAGAGATTTTATTTCTGATTTATATTGAGTACAATGGGTTGGACAAATCAAACTCAAGTTTTTTAAAGATTCTGGCTTGCTTGCGTGCAAGCCTCCTATGATAGAATAAACTTTACCAAATTGAGAAGCTGTCTTAAGAATGAGCTCCATTCTTGGATGCGAGCATCCAGCTATAATTATAATACCTTTTTTTGTCTCAATGCATAGGGATTGTTCTATTCCATCAAGTTCACCTGTAGAGTAAATTCCTTCATAGAGTTTTGTAGTTTTTTTTACTTCAATAACTTCTCTTGCATTCTTTGCTTCAGGGAAATAAGAAGGAATCCAGAGTTTTACTTTATTATTCAGTTGAAGAAATGATGATAAACCACCTGTATGATCCCAGTGAGGATGAGAAATAAAAACATCTTCAATTTCTTTTATATTGACTTTAAGCTTTTCCATATTAGAAAGTAAGATATCTCCATTAGCTCCTGTATCAAAAAGAATATTCCTTTCTTTAACCTGAATAAGGGCAGAAAATCCCCAATCAGCCTGTAAATCAGACCTAGAACTTGTATTATCATAAATAATCGTAACCTTCATCTTCAAACCTCCTTATGCAATCCTTCATCGAAGGTTCCATCTGGAAGCATCCAATCTGGATGAAATTTGCCTTCCTCTTCCATTTGATACCGAACGCAACTTTCCCAATCTCCCTTGCAATACAATTCTATCCACCTTTTATCCAATTTTCCTTGTTCATAAAATCTTTTCATTGGACACACCACATACCATTTACAATCCTTAAGTAATACTTTTAATTTTCTGTATTTTTTTATTAGGTCTTGCTTAAAGTCAGGGTTATAAAGAATAGTTGCAGGATGAGGCAAAGGAAGTATCTTTTTATTTCCAGCTAAAAAAAGCTTCCCACAAATTGAAGAAAACTCTGCTTTTGAAGGTAATAAAATACCATATTTTTGAAAAATGTAAGAAGTGGCATAATAGCCTAAAGGCACCAATATCTTTGGATTTATTAATTTAATCTCTTCATCAAGATAAGAGGTACAGGCTTTAATTTCATCTTGTTTGGGTCCCCTGTATTTTGGAAGCTTACATTTAATTAGATTTGTCATATAAATTATCTGCCTGCTAATCTCTGCTGATTTTAATAATTCCTCTAATACCTTTCCTGAAGGACCAACAAACATTTTTCCAACTTTGTCCTCTTTTTTCCCTGGTGCCTGAGCAATTAACATGATTTTAGCATTCAAATTTCCCTCGCCAGAGAGAACATTCATCCTGGTTTCAGATAATCTGCATTTCTTACATGCCTTTATTCTTTTGTTCAATTCATCAATATTCATATTCCATACCCCATCAGATATTTTTCAATTTCGCCTAACCTTTAACAGACATAGGGAGTTCTGCTCTACCCAGTTTGGGCGGAAGTGCGGACCACTGTAGCTAAAGTAGTTAGATAGGCTCTATTAGACTAAGGAATTACAAACATTTTTATTTTTGCCTTAATTGAAAGATATAAACAAATTTCTGTTTTTCAGGTGGGAGTAGTCGATCCAAAACTTTTTCGACTTCATCCTTTGTCTCCCCACTCGCAATAGTTATACCTTCAAGTATGGCAAACCATCCTTTTTTCAAACCAATTTCTCTCAGTCGTTTACCATATGTTCTGGCATGAATTTTCCCCATTTCCTGATGATAAAGTATTAGAAGATCAGGACTCTTATTTATTAGAGTCTTTATTTCTTCTCTATACATATCACGATTATGTTGGCTCTTTAAATAAAATCTCAATTTTTCAACATCGTTTTGTTCCACCTTTTCTGCCAAAAAGGGAAGAGATGTAATGATCCCAAATCTTGACTTAGCTTCTTGATAAGCATAATTCATGCTGCAACGAATACCGCTGGCAAAAGTGATAGGATATGGCAGAAGGATACCATCATATATGATTTTATTATTGAATGGTAAAAGTATAGCTTCAACCATTATTGGCAAATCGGGTCCTATGATTTCCTCAAAGGTAGAAAGAATGGCTAAAACGCCATAAGCTTTTGGCGGATCATCTAGATCAAGGAAAATTGTATACTTTTTCAAATAGCGAAAAATAAGAAATTTTCCTCTTACAAAATTTTTCCAGCTACTGATTATCTTTAATTCATCAGAGAAGAAATTAAAAGGATTCTCTTCAATAAATGAGTCAATCACCTCAGGATGATTATACAACTTATCTCTGATTTTATTTATTTCTTCTAAAGGACACCTCTTAATATCCCTAGAAGAATTCACGCCTTTTACTATATCAAATTTTCTGTTCACATAAACCAACAGTGGACGATATAATTTGTAAAACAATTCAACATCTTTTTTAGATAATTTCATTTTTTTCTACCTGTTATCTCATTTTTTTCGCATCACCCGTTCTCTCTGCACTCTAGGATAAAGATGGTCAGACCAACGGGCCTGACCATCTTTTGAACCCATTTTTTATCCCTCTAACTCTTTGATAAGTCCATTTAATTCAGCTGTCATGCTAGCGAGTTCTTGCACTGCCTTAGATGCCTGGATCATTGCATCTGCGCTCTCTTCTGTTATTCTATTTACATCATCTATCCTCTGTTTGATCTCTTCAGATGTTGCTGATTGCTCTTCTGCTGCTGTTGCGATATTCTGGATTTGATTACTGGTATCATTAGATAACTCAACAATCCTCTCCAAGGCCTCTCCTGATTCTTCTGCTAGAGTGGTAGCTTTTTCAACTGCCTCTGATGCAGCATCCATGCTCTCTATACTTTGCTTTACACCATCCTGTATTGCATTAATAACTTTTCCCACTTGAGTGGCAGCTTCCATGGTCTTTTCTGCAAGTTTTCTCACCTCATCTGCAACCACGGCAAAACCTCTACCTGCCTCTCCAGCCCTTGCGGCTTCTATTGCTGCATTTAAGGCAAGGAGATTGGTCTGGTCTGTTATATCCAGAATCACATCCATAACCTGGCCAATGGAATCAGCATTTTTACCTAAAGTGTTTAAATTCTCTTTTAGGCCTTGAGCTACTTCATTCACTTTATTTATGGCAACTACGACATTTTTTACCACTTCAGCTCCATTTTCGGCCTCTTTTTTAGAATTATCAGCACTTTCAGCAGCATTGGATGCATTTTTTGCAACCTCTAAAACCGTGGCATTCATCTCTTCCATTGCAGTTGCTGTCTCATACATCCTGGACTTTTGTTCTTCAGCCCCTCTGGATACCTGCTCCACCTGGGCCGATAATTCTTCAGTTGCAGTTGATACACGCTCTGCTATTTCAGCCGAGTCTCTGGCAAGTTTTTGCATTTTATTTAACATGTTTTTTAAGTGCGTCTGATCAACTACTATTTCATAAGCACCAACCACATCTCCTCGTCTATTAACAATTGGAAGACCATAATATTCTATTTCTAAATCCATTGAGCCTGGATGCGCATCTGTCTGAGAAACCTCTTTTTGTAAACTCTTCATGGCCCTTGCACAGGCACATCTATCAGTTTTACAATCAGAGGTCTTAAAAAGGTCGTAACACTTTTTACCTTCACCATCAGATCCAACAAGGTTTTTACCTGCCTCATTTAAATACAGGACATTAAAGTCTTTATCTAGAGTCATAAGAACCTGCGGCAAATTTTCTATATAATTAACCAGCACATCCAAAAGTTTATTAACATTCTCTACCATATTTTTATACTCACCTGAAAACTCAGAAGAATCATATCTATAACGAAGCCTTCCATTAATAATTTCCTTTGCAATTGTATCAACTCCCACAATAAGATTTTTCACAGAATCAGCAATGGTCTTTAAACCAGAACATAGCTGTCCTATCTCATCTCTCTGGTCTATATCCAGTCTAGCGTCCAGATTTCCAACAGATATAGCCTGGCAAAATTGTGCAGCCTTGGTGAGGGATGAGCCAATAAAATTTCCAAATAGCACAGCAATTATACCGGCAATTATAATTATGACTATCAAATAAATCACTGCCTTGTGGATTAGAGCATTTACAGGTGCCTTTACTTCAGAAAGATTCATCTCAGTCACCAGTGCCCAGGTTTTGCCGAAGATATTTATTGGAGTATAAGCAGAAAGGACCCTTTGTCCCATATAATTTGTAATAACTTTCTCCCCTGATTTTCCAGATAGGGCTTCTTTTACTGCAAGGGTGTTAGCGCCATTTTTTTCAATAGTCCCTGCAAATGATGCCTCTACTGAATGTCCTTGTGGGTCAAGGTAGGAATCTGAGCGCATCCTAAAATCAGGCCCAACCAGATAAGTCTCTCCTGTCTTTCCCATACCTGCCCTTTGATTCATAATTCTCTCTATTCTCGATTTAGCCAATCTTGCAACCACAATAGTTTTCAATTGTCCCTGCAGAATAACAGGCATGGCAATAAAAGCAGCAGCCTTGTTATTTATTGGACCATAAGGCTCAAAATCAGCAAATCCAAACTTTCTGGTCTCAATTACCTGTTTAATCAATCTTCCAAGATTGGAAGATGACCACTTACCAGTTAAAAGATTTGTTTTGTAGTCACCCAGTTCTTTTGCTGATAAAAAGCAATAACCATCAGGCGCAATTAAATAAAAATCGTCGTATTTATATTTTTTCAAAAAGTTGGAGATATAACCTTTCTCATAAGTAACCAGAAATTCTTCCATACTTAACTCTAAGTTTCCTCGTTCCTTTGAAATGTAATATTGTTTTATATACTCACTTGTTCCATCAACCATCAATTCAAGTTCCCTAGAAAAGCGATAAAAAAGGCGCTCAATATTCTCTCTTTTTAACTCCCTAACAGATACAAGGTGGTTAAATCCAGAATTCATTAGTTCTTTTGAGGCAAACTGGACGTTTTGAGTAACAAGTATTAAAATCGGGATAATTGAAGTAACAAAGAAAAAGAATAATAATTTGTTACGCATCTTCATGTTTTTAAAAAAAGACATACACACCTCCTATAATCTTTGCTTAAACCATAAAAAATTTATCCCCCCTTTATCTAAAACACACCCATTGCCTTTAAAAATGCCCCCAACGCTCCAACAATTGATATGCCTATTGATATGGAAAACATCTTTATTGTGAAATTTCTTTGTTATACATCTCTTTTATCTAATTTATCTGCCAGCCTATCTATTGAAGTAATAATCTGGTTAAACTTTGTATCTACTTGTTCGAATCGTCTGTCTATTTGTTCAAACCTCTTATCTACCTGCTCAAAGCGCTTATCTACGAGCGTAAATCTGTATTCTAGATCTTTTTTAAATTCTTTTATATTCTCTCTCATTAATTCCTGATTTCTCCGAAGCTCATCTATTTGAACCTTTAGATAATCAAATTTCGCATCAAAATATTTGGTTGTGGAAAGGATTCCGGCTAATAATACTTGGATTTCTGTAGGAAATATCTCTTTTCTTTGCTTTTGTTCTTCTGACATATATCTTTTCTCCCCTTGAAATATACACTCTATTGACTTCTTATAAAAGAGTCAATATATCTATACTTCCTTGTTTTTTTAGTGAACAATGAACAGTGATCAGTGAACAGAAAATTGCTCCTAGCTATTTCTTCCTATCTCTTCAATTGTTACATATTACTTCAAGGCAATTTTTAGCTTATCTTCAAATTCTTCCAATGAATTTACTCGCATAGCTATCTTAAACAGGCCTTTTACTACTTCCCTGCTGTCAATTTCTTTTATCTTTTTGGCAATAGAGCGAGGTATAATACCAAAACGCTCTTCTAAAGCTTCTAATAACATCTCCTGGGCATCTAATAGTAATCCTTGCTGAATTCCTTGCTGAATTCCTTGCTGTAATCCTTTCTCAATTCCTTGTTGAATCCATCTTTCTGCTATTGTTGGCATAGCTAACTCCTTTAATAAGGGGTTTATTTGTTCTTCTGGATAGTCCTTCGCCATTACTATATAATCTATTATAAAATATACTGCTTCTTTATCAATCTTTATTAAACGAAATAACAAAAGACGAAATTTATCCAGTTCATCAAATATGTTCTTTAATGCATATAGCGCTGAATACAGCCTCGCATTCCTATCTAACCTCTCTAAAAATTCTTGATCCTTATAAGTAGATAGGTCAATTAAGATGTATTTAAACTGCAATAGATATTCTTTTATCTCTGAAGAAACATTAAAATAATCCACAAAATCCTCCGGCAAATTCCACTTCTCTTTCCCATGGTAAAGTATTATTGGAATTATTGGTCTAAGATCTCTTTTGTTACGCATGTCTTCTTCAGGTGTATGGGTGTCAGTGATCAGTGTGAGTGACCAGTATAAAAAACAGATCACAGACAACAGATCATCCACACAAATCATTCACACAGATCACTCACACAGATCACAGATAACCTAATTGATGTCATGGTGGCCTCTCTTAAGTTTTTCTTACACACTTTCTAATAAATAGAAACTGTAATACTATTTGTGTAAAGCTAACACTCAGAGTTTGAGGTAGTAGATAGAGTAATCTTCACTTTGATTGAAGGTAAATTTTGAAATAATTTCTAATAACTTTCGTCCATTTTATACTTATTTCCTCATATAAGAGGCTAGAAGATTTTTTAGTTGGGAGTCTTTGGTTGAAAAGACTCCCTTATATTATAAGGCCATTGTATGAGTTTTATAAAAAACCATCAAGGTCTTAAAGAGGACAGAAATTCAGTTGTACCAAACAAAAGCTAAAACACAAAGATAAAGAAGTCTTTAATTTTTCAGCCAATGATTATTTTGTTTGTTTGTCAAAAATTTAAGTCCCCTCTTCCCATGAATTTAGGTATTCAATTTGTTCTTGGGTGAGCTCATCAATTTCAATTCCCATGGCCTTTAGTTGAAGATGGGCAATCTCATCGTCTAACTCTTTTGGAAGTTGAATCACTTTGTTTGGGAGTTTTCCTCTGTTCTTTACCCCATATTCACAGGCAAGGGCCTGACCACAAAAGGATGTGGACATTACCTCACTTGGATGGCCTTCTGCTGCTGCCAGGTTAACAAGCCTACCTTCACCAAGTATGAATATTTTTTTACCATCCAATATATATTCATCCATAAAAGGCCTTATTCTTCTCACTTTTGAGCTAGCTTCTTTTAAAGAAGCGATGTCTATTTCCACATCAAAGTGTCCAGAATTACAGAGCACAGCACCATTTTTCATTACTTTCATATGTTCTAATCTAATCACATGCTTATTACCAGTCACAGTACAAAAGATATCCCCTATTTTCGCTGCTTCCATAATGGGCATTACCCTGTATCCATCATAAACAGCCTGAAGTGCCCTGAAATTGTCAACCTCACACACCACTACATTTGCACCAAGTCCCCTGGCCCTCATTGCTACTCCTTTTCCACAACTCCCATATCCACATACTACAAAGGTCTTCCCAGCGATCAAGATATTGGTTGCCCTTAAAATCCCATCAATTGTGGATTGTCCTGTTCCATAATAATTATCAACAAGGTGTTTGGTCATGTTGTCGTTTACAGCTATCATAGGATATTTTAAGGCATTATCCTTTTCCATTGCCTGTAGCCTTATAATCCCTGTAGTAGTTTCTTCACATCCACAGATAATGGTGGGAATTAACTCCTGATAATTTTTATGGATTTCTGAAACCAGATCACACCCATCGTCTATAGTGATCTGCGGCCTGGTCTCTATCACGTACTTTATGTATCTATAGTAGTCCTCTCTTGTCTCACCCTTATAAGCCCAAACCTTTACCCCTTCTTCTGCAAGGGCAGCAGCCACATCATCCTGAGTTGATAAAGGATTACATCCAGTTATAGCCACATCAGCCCCACCAGCTCTAAGTGTCCTCACCAGGACACCTGTTTCTTTTGTAACGTGTAAGGCCATCCCGATCCTGATTCCAGCAAGGGGTTTTTCTTCCTCAAACCTCTTTCTGATCTCCATTAAAGCCCCCATGTGAAGCTCAGCGAGCTCTAAATTTTTCTTCCCCTGCTCTGCAAGGGAAATATCCTTAACTTCATAAAGTTCTCCTCTGTCCATAAACCTCCTCCTTTAAATGTTAAGTATAAAAGATAACACTATTTTATTTTTCTTATAAATTCAAATAAATTTTTATAACCTCAAAAAAATCCACAAAAATAAAACTCATTCGTAACATAAATGTAACAAACTTTCCCCATACATACAAAAAACACCAAAAACAAGGAGGAGGTCTATGAAAAAGATTTGTATGTTAATTTTATTCTTTTTTATGGCAAGTGTTGGTTTTGGTGGTTCCATTCAAATTAAAGGGTCCACTACTGTTTTACCAATAGCTCAAAAAATTGCAGAAGCCTTTATGAAGGAATACCCTGATATACACATATCCATCTCTGGTGGAGGATCGGGAAACGGTATAAAGGCCCTTATTGATGGGACTACTGATATTGCTGATTCTTCAAGATTTATAAAACAAAATGAGGTAAAAATGGCGGTATCAAAGGGTAGGTATCCTGTGCCATTTGCAATTGCCTATGACTGCATTATCCCAATAGTCCATCCAAATAATCCAGTTTCAAACCTTACCTTACAACAACTAAGAGATATCTATACAGGAAAAATAAAAAATTGGAAACAAGTAGGTGGTTTTAATAAAAAAATTGTAGTGGTATCAAGGGATACATCTTCAGGCACATATGAAGTGTGGGAAAAAAAGGTCCTCAGAAAAGCAAGGGTATATCCTGGGGCACTTTTACAGGCATCAAATGGAGCTGTTGTTGAGACAGTGGCCAAAAACAAATATGCCATTGGATATATTGGGGTTGGTTATTTAACAAAAGAAGTAAAGCAGGTTAAGATCAATGGAATATTAGGAACTCCTGAAACAGCCCTAGATGGCAGTTATCCTGTATCCAGAGCCCTTTTTATGTTTACCAATGGGTGGCCTAAAAAAAATGTGGCAAAATTTATAAATTATGTCTTAAATCCATATAAAGGGCAAAAATTAGTAAAAGAGGTTGGATATATTCCATTATATTAAAGAATATTGGGCCAGAGGCTACATTCTCTGGCCCATTGGTTTGAAATAAATTAAATCCATATAGTATGCACAATGAAAAAAAATATCCTGACAAAAGAAAAGATTATAAGCACATTTCTTCTTTTAATTGCTTTTACTTCTATCACATTTGTAGCCCTTATATTCTTTTTCCTGTTTCATGAAGGATTACCTATTTTTAAACATGTAAGTTTTGGAGAATTTTTATTTGGAAAATATTGGTATCCTACATCTGATCCTCCAGATTTTGGGATATTTCCACTCTTTATAGGCTCTATTTTGATTACCCTGCTTTCCTCTGTAATTGCTATTCCCATTGGGGTGATGACAGCAATATATCTGGCTGAAATGGCATCTCCCTTTGTCAGAAAAATATTAAAGCCTTTAATAGAACTTCTCGCTGCCCTCCCTTCAGTAGTAATTGGATTTTTTGGAATGGTTGTAGTAGCTCCTTTTCTCCAAAAATATTTTGATCTTGCAACAGGACTAAATCTTTTTAATGCGTCTTTGATGCTGGCATTTATGTCAATTCCAACAATATGCAGTATTTCTGAGGATGCAATTTATAGTGTGCCCACAGAACTAAAAGAAGGTTCATTTGCACTTGGAGCAACCCATCTACAAACCCTACTTAGAGTAATACTTCCATCCTCACTATCTGGTATTTCAGTTGCTATTACCCTAGGAATGTCCAGGGCCATTGGAGAGACAATGGTGGTATTGATGGTGGCAGGCGGTGCTGCAATGATACCTGAATCTATCTTTGATCCAGTTAGGCCAATGCCTGCCTCAATTGCTGCAGAGATGGCCGAGGCACCTTATAAAAGTCTGCATTATCATGCCCTATTTGCCATTGGTATTGTCCTTTTTTTATTTACATGGGCCTTTAATATGATCGCTGAATATATATCTCATAAATACAAACAAAGGGGAACAGCAACACTTTAATGGAGCACCTAATATGGCCATAAAAGAAAATAAAGTTATAGAAAAGGCAGTGTTTAGTATCTTTAGATTATCTGCATATGTAAATATCATGGCCCTGGGTTTGTTTTTCTATTTTTTGGTTAAAAATGGCATCTCAGCTATTTCATGGGAATTTTTAACTTCTCCACCAAAAGATATGATGACAAAGGGTGGGATATTTCCATGTATTTTGGGAACCTTTATCCTGAGCTTGGGTTCAATGATAGTTGCCCTGCCATTTGGAATAGGCACAGCCATATATCTTAGTGAATACGCCAAAGAAGGCTTTGTGCTGCGGCTTATTAGAATTGGAATAAACAATCTAGCAGGGGTGCCTTCTATTGTCTTTGGACTATTTGGACTTGCCTTTTTTGCTACCTATCTAAAATTTAAGGTAAGTATTTTAACAGGGATCTGCACTTTAGGGATACTTGTGTTGCCTGTTATAATAGGCACTGCTGAAGAGGCACTGTCAAGTGTCCCAGATACATTCAGGGAAGCATCTTACGCACTTGGTGCCACAAAATGGCAAACTATTAAAAAGGTAATCCTCCCTGCTGCACTTCCTGGGATACTCACAGGACTAATTTTAAGCCTTAGCAGGGCCGCTGGAGAAACAGCAGCTATTATGTATACTGCAGCTGTATTTTTTGCCCCAAAACTCCCACATTCAATCTTTGACCCTGTTATGGCCTTGCCTTATCATATCTATGTGCTGGCTACTGCTGGAACCCAAATAGAAAAAACACGAAACTTGCAATATGGATCAGCCCTGGTACTAGTTATATTAATCCTTATAATGAATCTCATTGCAATTTATTTAAGAGGAAAAAAGCAGGAAAAATTTTAGGTGATCTATGTTATCAAATATTTCTCTTAAAACAAAAATTATTTTATCTATCTGGACAGTTCTACTTATAACTATTTTACTCCCCTGGATTTATTTTGTAAACATTATAAAAACTGAAATAAACAAAGAAGCTATATCAAACATAAAAAAAGAATTTGTCCTGGTTAAATATATATTACACAATTCAAATATAAATAAAGACAATATAGACGATGTTATAAAGGATATTGGAGAAAAACTTGGTGATAGAATAACTTATATATTAAAGGATGGAAAAGTTATAGCAGACAGTAAAGTCAAAAAAGATAGATTAAGTAAATTAGACAATCACGCAACAAGACCTGAAATAATTATGGCCAGAAGAACAGGACATGGAAGCAGTGTAAGATATAGTGGAACTATCCATAGAAAGTTGATATATTATGCAGAATCAGTAAAATTTAATAATCTTGATCCAGGTTATTTAAGAATAGCCAGATATTATTCATTAGTGGACAGTGTCTTGAATAATATTAGTATTCAAATTATCTACGTATTATCTTTCTCATTTTTAATTTCAGGAGCAATAATTTCCTATTTTATAATATTAATCATGAAAAGGATAAAACCAATAATAGATTTATCAGAAGCTCTAAGCAAGGGACAAAAGGTCAGGTTAATAACAAAATCTCCAGCAAAAGAATTTGATAAATTGGTAAATTCCATAAATAAAATGGCTATTCAGATTACAAATAATTTAAATTTAATCTCAAATCAAAAAAAAGAACTTCAGGCCATTCTAGATGGAATAGATGCACCTATTGTAGTAGTTGATCAATATGGAAAAATCATTAAATCCAATAAGACATTTAAGACATATTTTACTAGTGATACATCAGGAAAAGACTTACCTTCCCTAATTATTAACTCAAAACTCATTGAAGGTCTAGAGAATGCCATAAAAAATGGTGAGTATATTAGAGGTATTCCTGTAACTCTAGTAAAAAGGTATTACAGTGTAAATATAATCCCTATTTCATACAAAAAAGAAATAACAGCTATATTGGTATTTCATGATATCACTGAACAAAAAAAATTGGATAAGACGAGAAGGGACTTTTTTGCAAATGTCTCACATGAATTAAAAACACCCCTTACATCTATTCAGGGTTATACTGAAACAATACTGGATGATTTAGATTTAGATAAGGAGCAAATAAAAATTTTTCTCAGGAAAATATTAAAAAATTGTGAAGAGATGAGAGAGCTTATAAATGGAATAATGGAGATTTCAAAAATAGAAACAGGAGAGATAAAAACCAAAATTGAAGCAATTGATTTAAAACTTATTCTCATGGATGTATGGATAAGTCTAAAAGAAATAGCAAAAAAGAAGAATATTAAATTTAAAAATATAGATAAATCATTTAAAGTCAAATATGACAGGGAAAAATTATATACAATATTAAAAAACTTAATCCACAATAGCATTAAATTTTCCCATACAAATGGAGAAATTTCTGTAAAGATTAAGGAACAAAAGGATTTTTACCAGATAGGTATTGAGGACAGAGGTATTGGTATTCCTTTTGAAGAACAAGATAGAGTGTTTGAGAGGTTTTATCAGACAAAAGATGCCATTAAATCAAAAGCACCAGGATATGGTTTAGGGCTTTCAATCTGCAGAAATATTATCCATTATTTTGGTGGACAAATATGGATTGAGAGCCCTATAAAGGAAAGCGACAAAGGATGTATTGTATGGTTTACTATTCCAAAAGAGATTGAGGAGAAAAAATAGAGGCAGAGCAAAAAATGAAGCCCAATAACACAAAAATTAAGGTAAAAAATCTAAACTTTTTTTATGGAAAAAAGCAGGTCCTATTTGATATCTCAATGGATATTTATGAGAATCAGGTAACTGGTTTAATTGGCCCATCTGGTTGCGGAAAAAGCACTTTTTTAAGGTGCTTAAACAGGATGAATGACTTGATATTAGATACACGGGTACAAGGCGAAGTTTACCTTGATAATAAAAATATATATAATCCAGATGTGGACGTAGTGGAGCTTAGAAGAAAGATTGGAATGGTATTTCAAAAACCAAATCCCTTTCCAAAGTCCATCTTTGAAAATGTAGCTTACGGCCTCAGGGTTCAGGGAATAAAAGACAAAGAACTAATAGCACAAAGGGTGGAAGAAAGTCTACAGAGGGCAGCCCTGTGGGAGGATGTTAAAGATAGATTAAATGAATCAGCAATGGGTCTATCAGGTGGTCAGCAGCAGAGAATTTGCATTGCAAGGGCAATAGCTGTTCAGCCAGAAGTACTTCTTATGGATGAGCCAGCATCTGCCCTAGATCCAATTGCTACGAGAAAAATCGAAGAACTAATCTTTGAGCTAAAGAAAAACTTCACAATTGTAATTGTAACACATAACATGCAACAAGCTGCAAGAATTGCAGATTATACAGGATTTTTCTTAATGGGAAAATTAATTGAAATGGATAAAACAGAAGTTATATTTACAAAACCCAATAAAAAAGAAACAGAAGAATACATAACAGGAAGATTTGGTTGATGAAAGGATGAATGGGTGTCTGTGATCTGTGTAAATGATCAGTTTAACAAACAGATTACCCACACAGAACACAGATAACCTGTAAAAGGAGTATGTTTTTATGTATACACATCTTCATAAAGAATTAGAAAACCTAAAGACTTTATCCTTAAAAATGGCATCATATGTTAAGGAATCTTTAAAGGATTGTATATATGCCTTCAAAAATATGGATACAGACCTTGCTCAACAAATCGTTGATGGAGATGAAAAAATCAATCATCTTGAAGTAAAAATAGATGAGACCTGTTTAAAATTGCTTGCCCTAGAAGGGCCTGTTGCAAAAGACCTTAGATTTATAATAGGATGTATGAGGGCTTCTATTGATCTAGAAAGGATTGGAGATGAAACAGCCAATATTGCTCAAGCAACAATAATCTTGAGCCTTAAACCAAAATTACCCTTTTATTCTGAATTAACTCACATGGGAAATAAATCATTGGAAATGTTAGAATATGCATTAGAATCATTTTTTAAACCAGATCCAGATATGGCTATTGATGTTTGTAAAATGGATTCAATAGTAGATAAATTAAATAACAATATAATTAGAGAGATTATTGCATATATGATTAAAGAAATTCCTGCAATTGAAAGATCTGTATATTGCATTAACATAGCCAGAAGATTTGAAAGAATAGGAGATTTAGCTACTAATATTGCTGAAAGTGGTGTTTTTATTGCAAAAGGGATAAATATAAAACACTATTGTCAATTTGATAATCGTTAAAAAATTATGGGCAAAAAAAGTATATTAATTGTAGAAGATGAAGAAGATATTCAGGAGCTTTTAAAATTTAATATAGAACGTGCAGGTTTTAAAACATCTGTATGTGGAACAGGGGAAGATGCACTTTTCCTTTTAGAATCTTCCAGATTTGATCTAATTATATTAGATTTAATGTTGCCTGATATGGATGGCCTGGATATTTTAAAGAAAATTAAAACAAATCCTATCCACAATGATATTGCTGTAATAATTCTAACTGCAAAAGGTGAAGAGTTAGATAGAATCCTTGGTTTTGAACTAGGGGCTGAGGATTATGTGGTAAAACCCTTCAGCATAAGAGAACTCATCTTAAGAATTAAGGCCTTACTAAAAAGGACACGCTACCAATATTCTCCCAAACAGTGGCAATATAAAACCCTGATTGTAGATCAGGGAAAAATGGAAGTAACAATAGATGGAGAGGAAATAAAACTCACAACCACGGAATTTAAATTACTTCTAGAACTTATTAAGGCACAGGGCAAAGTGCTTAGCAGAGAGTATCTGTTAAATAGCGTGTGGGGATATGATTTTGATGGGTACGCCAGGACCGTTGATACTCACATAACACGACTTAGATCTAAACTTGGAGATTATGCGGAGATTATAAAAACAATAAGGGGAGTTGGGTACAAAATTAAAATTATAAGTTAAGAGGGATAAAAATATAAATAAATTCTTTATCCATAGTCCAAGACACTCTTTTTTCGTTTCTATCTTTATCTCTATCATAATCGACACTTAAAAAATATAATTTACAGAAAATACTTTAGAAAATGTTTAAAACACGTAAAAAAATGATGCAAAAGCAGTAAAGATGTGAACACAGAATCCATATTTTCAAGCTTTTTGTTTAGAAAGTAGATTTAGATGGTCTCCTCCATGTGCTCCATCAAAGCCTACACATTTTAGACAAACGCATAGAAGAAGATGGTGTAAAGAAAATATTTGAAATATCTGCTCAATTACATAAAAAAATTCAGGAAAAAAATATTACATTTCCGCCACATACAAAGTTAATGTGTAAAATTATTTCCAAATTGAGAAAAATAGCTAAAGAAGAAAGGATAGTTTTACGTAGAAGTTTTAAAAGTGCATTTTTAATAAGAAAAAGGACAAAAATAAAATTTATAGTCTTCATAAGTGGTTGTCATTTGTGATAGAGGATTAAAAGGTAAAAGCAAAATATGCTCAACAAAAATTATTATTCCAAAGAGTTTTAAAAAGAAAGCTACACCCAATCAAAAATCAAAGATGCGTAAGAGATTTAGACAAAGAGCGACAATAGAACCTTAAAGTAGGCCATTTAAAATCACATTTCCCTTAGCCAGGTACTTTCTGAAAGGGAGAATAGGAGATAGACTCAATTTAACGTAAAATTTGATAAAAAGCTTTTTTTAGCGTAAACTACATATTATTTAAGTCTTATCTTTGTCTTATCCCAGGATCTTAATTTCCACATCCATGTCTTCCACTTTTCAATGTCTAAAAAGATGTGATTATTAATAGCCCGCATATCATATAACCATATTTTTGGTATCATATCTATCCCAGCCTTTAATATACCATTTTTTGTCTTTTTTTCTTCTTTTTCCTGCAGTTGGGTTAGCATTATATGAAGTCTATTTAAAACATTTACTTCACTGGTCCCTGAATCCAGGTCAATGGCCAATAGATTTAGTTCTGGATATAATTCCTTTAAGCGATTTTCTATACCTTTTCCAGTTATGTGGTTGGAGATACAACCAAATGGCTGGAGGCAAATTATATTATTTACTCCTCTTTTTAGCATGGATATCATTTCAGCAGTAAGAAGCCACCCTTCTCCTGCTTGATTTGCCAAACTCACCACATCTTCAGTTAATGCAGCCAATTTTCTCAAAGGTGGTTCTTTTTGAGCAAATCTAAATTTTTTAAATATCCTTTCTACTTTGTGGAGATAAAATCTAGCATAGAGCTCCCAGATCCAGTGTTGGATAAGGTCCTTTAAGGATTTTTTAAATAAGGCCCTCTGGTCATAAGATTCATTAATAAATCTCTGAGCAAAGAAATTTTGTATTGACGGAAGTTCCACTTCAACTCCTTTTGAAATCAGCCAATCAATTATATTTTGATTTGAAAAAAAGTTATATTTTACAAAGATCTCTCCAACAATACCTACTTTAGGTACATTTACTCTGGAAAGAGGAAGTCTGTTAAACTCCAAAACAGCTCTGTCCAGCACATCTAAAAGATAATCAAAATCTCCCTTTTCTATGCCTTTGCCAATTTCTTTTAAATAGATGGTGTGTAGATATTTGGCAGACCCTTTAATCCTCTCCCTTGGAACTATGGCCAAATACATCCTGGCCAGACAATCTCCAAAGATTACACCCATACCCAATCTCTTAAAAAAATCTTCTCTATCAATTTCAAAGCCAGGCTGGGGATTTATCTCGTCATTTGAAATTGCCACCACTGGAACATCACTATATCCCATGGAATTAAGAGCCTTTTTAACCAAGGCCACATAATTGGACGCCCTGCACTGCCCACCCGTCTGGGTCAAAATCACCGCGGTATTAGATGGATCATATCTACCAGATTTAAATGCCCATACAATATCTCCAGCCACCAGAATTGCTGGATAACACATATCGTTATTTACAGATTTTAGTCCCCATTCTACAGATTTTTTAGTCTGGGGAGGCAAAACTTCTACATTATATCCAAAGGGTTTAAACGCATAGGGAACAAGGGGAGAATAAAATGGTGAAAAATAGGGTGCAATAAGGGTTCTTTTCTTATCTGTTTTTTGAAACACCCTTTGCTGCTTGCTTACTCTTTTAAACTTTGATCTCCTCTCTTTGTGTTGTATTGCGGTTGCTTCTAGCATTGAACGAAGTCTGATCTTAACAGCACCAAGATTTGCTATTTCATCCATTTTTATTAGGGTATATATTTTATTATTTCTATCAAATAATTCTTTTAATTCATCACTTACAATTGCATCTGGACCACACCCAAAAGAGGTTAGATGAACTGCATCTGCTAATTGTGATTTACATATGTTTTTGGAAACTGCATATAATAAATTAGAATATTCCCATTGGGTGAGCACATTAATATCCTTTAAAGACTCGTTCTCATCTATAGGATATTCCCGCTCACTCATTACATAAACACCTAAATTTGCCAAAAGGCCATCTATTCCGTGATTTATAAGGGGATCATTATGATATGGCCTTCCTAAAACTACAATAACCCTTTTGTTTTTCTCTTCTGCTTCTTTTAACAATTCTTTTCCAATCTTTCTTAAATCTTCCCTGTATTTTTTTTGTTCCATAAAAGCTAGATCAACTGCCTTTGCTACTTTTTTATAAGATATCTTGAACTGCTTAAAAAATATATAAAGCTGATCTTTCAATAATTCTCTATCTTTAAAACTAATAGCTGGACTATCAATGGGGATATCTAAATTCTCAATAACCAAACTACTTTTTGCAACATCTGGATATCCTGTAACCACTGGACAGTTATAGGTATTTAAAGAATCTGGAAATTCAGGGGATTCATATACCACATTTGGATAAAAAATTCTATCCACTCCTTTTTGAATAAGGTCTAATATATGGCCGTGAACCAATTTAGCAGGAAGACATACATTCTCAGACATTACATAATTAACTCCTTTCTCATAGAGGGAAAAAGTTGAAGGAGAGGAGAGTTCCACTTTAAATCCCAGATTGGTTAAAAGTGTACACCAAAAAGGAAATTCTTCATACATATTAAGGACTCGTGGGATACCATACGTCAAAATTAACTCTTCATCTGGTTCAAAATTCCTATTAAATAAAAGCTTTCTCTGTGTTTCTATAAGATTTTTACCCTTGTCACCAAATTCACCAACCTCATTATTAAATACCCTCTCACACCTATTTCCTGTATAAAAAACTTTATTGTTCTTAAACTTCATTTTTAACACTTCACATCTATTTTCACACCCATTGCAGTGAATAATCTTTGTTTCAAATTCAACTGGAGAAGTTAGTTCTGATATATCTATTTGAGAAAATCTGGAACTATCTCTCTTATATTCATCAAGGGCAAAAAGTGCTGCCCCATATGCGCCCATGAGCTCTACAATATCTGGTCTGATTACCTCTTTTTCAATTATATTTTCTAAGGCCTTAAGTACCAATGGATTTTTAAATGTGCCACCTTGAACTACTATTTTGTCTCCAAGAAATGATTTGTCTTTTAGCTTCAAAACCTTATAAAGGGCATTTTTTATAACTGAATAGGCAAGCCCTGCAGATATATCCGATATCTTTGCACCCTCTTTTAAGGCTTGTTTGACTCTGGAATTCATAAACACAGTGCATCTTATTCCCAGATCATATGGAGATGTACTTAGGATACCTATTTTTGCAAACTCTTCCACAGAATATCCTAAAGACTTTGCAAATGTTTCAATAAAGGAACCACAACCAGAAGAACAGGCTTCATTTAAGTGAATGTCAGTAATAACTCCTTTTTCTATCTTAATAGCCTTCATATCCTGGCCCCCTATATCCAGGATAAAGGAAACATCGGGCTCAAAATAAGAAGCAGCTCGAAAGTGCGCCATGGTCTCAACAAGCCCAAGGGGGATAGAAAAAGCTGCCTTGATTAAGGATTCTCCATAACCAGTTGCACATCCACACTCTATCTTTGTAGCTAGGTTTAGAGATTTAAGTTTATCTACAATTATTTTAAACCCTTCACAAACCGTTGAGATGGGATCACCTCCATTGGAGTTGTAATAATCTGCAACGATCTCTCCATTTTCATTTATTACCACAATCTTGCTGGTTGTAGAACCAGAATCTACACCAACAAAAAGTCTGGACTTAGAACCCCTTGATTGGTCTATTTTTGGCACTTTAAAACGGGCATGCCTTGTTTCCCATTTTTTAAATTCATCCATATCCTTAAATAATACGGGCAAAGAATGGGCATTTTTTAAAGAGATGGCATGTGAGGTGCTCTTTTTTAGCTTTTCTATTAACTCATTAAAACTTATAGGATTCCTAGATGAAGGGACTATTACACTTCCTTTTGCTGGAATAAGATATGGAGTTTCATCATAGGCAAAATCCCCTTCATCCAATCCCACTACACTTGCAAAGGACCTTCTTAAATTTGAACAAAAACTAAGTGGGCCACCACCAAGTAAGACCTTTTTTTGTATTGATTTACCCCTGGATAAACCACTTATCACCTGATAGGCAACAGAATAAAATATTGAACCTGCAATATCCTCAATTGGCACATTTCTACTAAGGAGTGCCTGCACATCTGTCTTGGCAAATACACCGCATCTTGAGGCAATGGGATATATATTCTTTGCCCTGCCTGCTAGCTCATTTAATTTTTCAATTGACACATTTAAAAGCGCAGCCATCTGGTCTATAAATGCACCTGTTCCCCCTGCACAAGCCCCATTCATCCTCATATCAGGTCTAAAATCTCTATCAAAAAACACTATTTTTGAGTCTTCTCCGCCAATATCAATAAAGGTCTTAACATCAGGATAGGTATTTTTAATAAAATAAGTGGCTGCTACTACTTCCTGGACAAAGGGAAAATTCAGCTCTTCACAAAGACCCATTGCAGCAGAACCTGTAAATGATATATAAATAGGCTCAGATGAAAGAAGCTCTTTAACCTTCTCTAATTCTGAAATTAGCACTTCCCTCACCTGTGCCCTATGTCGCAGGTATCTATGAAATATTAGATTTAAATCTTGATCAAAAACAACAATCTTGGCTGTAGTAGAACCAAGGTCTATACCTATATGTTTTGCCATAAAATATTTCCTCCAGAATAATTAGCCCGGCTAAGACTCACTTTTATTAATAAGCTCTTTAATTTCATCTTTAAAATAATATCTTCTTAGACAAGGGATATAGTCCCGAAAAGAACAAAAACTGTCAACCATAGCTACCACAAAAGATTCCCAATATAAAGGGGGCAGTGGAGTCAACGGCCACATATGTTTTTTTATAATATCCTCTTCCTTTTTAGACAAGGAGTAAATCTTTCTGGCATTTTCCAGGGAAATCTTTGGATGTCTAAAACCGTGTAGTCTCGGTCCTTCCCTTAGCCAATCATAATAGAATAAATCATGTAAAAGCGCTCCTTTAATTGTTGAGTTTACATCTAGCGACATCTTTTTGGCTATGACAAAACTTAAATATGCAACTTCAATTACGTGCATAAGTCTGGTCTTATCCCTGTGATGGAGCGAATCATTTAATTTTAAGATAGCTGGATTTTTTACATACTCGACTGCTAAATTCCAGAATTCTTGTTTAAGGGTTTCTTCTTCATCAGGATCAAAAAAACGAGCTTCAAATACCTTGTTAAAATCTATCCCCATGCAAAGAATTACTCCAATTCCAAAAATTAGTTTTGTTGAGAGAGGAATAACATCTAACAATTTTATATAGTTTGGATAGATAAAATAATCAAACAAAAGGGCACCTATTGTCCAATAGATAGAAAATTTAAGACAAATCAATCCCTTGTAATTAAATCTATTATCAGAATAATCCCAGAGTCTGGTATTAAATAGCTTCAAAGAAATTACTCCTGAGACAAATTCAAGGGTTGTAGTAATAATACCATATATTAATGCCTTTAAAAATATGTTTGTATTATCCATTAAATTTGCACAAAAGCATAAAATAAGCCCACCAAATCCATATAAAATTAAATATGGGCCGCTTAGAAGTCCAGGATTAACAAAGCGCTTATTTACAGATGACCTATAAACAACCTCTAAAATCCATCCTAAGACAGAAAAAAGGGAAAAGGAAAACAAAATATTTATCATAATTAGCTCCTGTTTTTATCTTTTAAATCGAACAATATGCAGAAAAGAGAGATTTAGCTCACACAATTAACAAACTAAAGTTCCGAAAACTGCATGTTGGTTTGTGTTATGAGTTTCTTAGTTATTGATAAGTCCCATAACTTTGCCTGAAAAAAAATTGAAAGTTCACAGGTAATTTCCTAAATAGGTGATTAACACACATTCCATAAGGAGGAAAATTACCTGTGAACAACAACTTTATCGCTCAATTTTCAAAAAATATCAAGTTTTCCTACACATCTTTTGATCATGTTATCCTTCGGGGTTACATTTTAGACCTCTTCTCTGAAGGAGGCGTTGTTTCTTTCCTTAAATCTATGGGCTTTGTTAAACGCTCTAATGGCGTTATGCGCATTTTCACTGACCCGCCTGCCAATCGCCGAGATACTCTTTCGTTAAAACTACAAACTTGCTATACCCTGCCTTCTCTAATTAAATACCACATATTGTCGAGGCACTGGCGTGCAGGAACCACCATTAACAACCCTAAATCGCTGGGGCTTAAAAAACCTGTTCTCTATCTATAGGCCTATTTATGGAAAGGTCTTGATGCCAATAACAAATTCCTCCATTGTTGTGCTGACGTTGATCTCTCCTCATTATGTGAGATTGAACCGAACATGTTTTCAAAACCTGTTCTTGACCACCTTAACCATAAGGTCCCTGCTCCTTACCTCAGAAAAGACAGACAACTTGCTCTTATCAAAGAATTGCTTAAAACCAAATACTCCTCTTTTGGATTTAAAACTCAAGAACTTGCAATGATTTAGGCTTCTCTAAAAAACGTAAACCTAAAATCTGCAATTACAGTTCAAGCGTAAGCAAGCGGTTGTTATGGAGAGAGATAACTAGATATTGAGCTGTTATGTTAAAAGATATGTCTCCCTCATTGTAACCTGGGAGGCATTTTCAGGTAGAAGCTGCGGTCAGTGGTACTCTTTAGGGGTGTGTAAAGGCACACCATTACACATGGACTTACGCAAAATCCTATTTTGGAGGATGCTCTCAAAAAAAGATTAAGCAAATTGTAAGGACCGGATGGAATCCTCTATCTTTATCCAACGTTCTTTGAAAAAATAATCCTTCGATAATCGAAGGAACCATTGTCGTCCCGCATGCATCAGCCGAGCTGGAACATGGATTAGAAACATGCGGATTGTGTTGGGCTCTTCTCTAAAACCATCTTCATCGTTGAGCCACATCATCCAAACCAGTAGATTGTAAGCCAGAATACAGGTCTGGAATATGGCGGAGTTGGCCCAAAAATCCTGTGTCAAAATGCTTCCAGAGGCCATCTGCCCCTTGCACCATTCAATCCAGTTTTCACTCGCACCCCGTTGGCAATAATACCTGTGGACGTCCCAGGGACTCAAGTTCATATTTGTTACGTAACAAAAATAATCATACTCGGTCCTTGTAATACTGAAAAAAAAGCAATTAAATTTGCTCTCTATTACTTGACGTATAGCCACAAAGCGGCGGGGGTGTTTCCACCTCTCACATTTGTATGTGAATTCGGTCTTCTCATAGCCAGGTTTATTTCTAACCTTGTGCCATTTCTGAGATTCTAAAAGCTGAGTGAGTCCTCGCATCTTAACCTTGATTAAGTACAAAGCATGAGCCTCTTCTAAGTAGTCTAAGAGTTCTCCATTAAAAAAGGCGGAATCTGCACGTACAATAATTTTCCGGACTCTCCTTGGAAGCTTGGCAAAGCACTCTTGCATAAACTCTACACAACCATTGGCAGAATAAGCATCTCCGGCTCTAAACCAGTTGTGAAGACATTCCCGCGTCTCAGCAATAAAGCAAAGTAACGGATGATATCCTCTTTGTCCTGGCTTCTTGGGGTTGTAACCCTTCTCGGCACCTTCCTGTTTCCCATACACTCCACGCACAGTAGAGTCCAAATCTAAAGTGATGCGGCCAAACCATTTTTTACCCCAAACCTTTTTGCGCACTTTTGTTTCTACATCGGAGAGTTCATTGCAATGTCGGAGATTAAACAACTTAAAAACCCGACTAATGGTAGTATCGTCAGGAAACCTTTCCCATTTAAAAAGCGACCTCAATGCTAAATCAGATCTAAGGATAAATACATGGCTCATATGCTTAGCCCCGGCTAACACTGCCATCATCAAAATCATGATAATGTCTGAAACCTTATACTGTGCGCTAGCTCCCCCCTTAATAGTAATGTGTTGCTCAAGCATCTTGGGAAGCTTCAGTTTGTCAGCAAACAGGCCCAGCAATACCAGTCCTGCGTTGCCTGTAAGATTTTTTTCAGTGAATTTAACATGAAATCTACGCATAGAATCAGTGCCTCCTAATACTTCGTATTAGAAACACTTTATACCATTAATTCACTATCTTATCAAGTAAAATATTGCTTTATGTTGCAAATTTTAGGTATCAAATTTTCTTAAATTTTTAATAGAAGGTAGTTTTTTGAATCTGAAAGAAGGAGATAAAACATCTAAAATGATCTAATTTGTCCCTCACCGAGAATCGCTGAAATTAGCTGGTTTTTCTTGACACAACGAAAAAGTCTTACTAAGTTTTTGAATATTCAATAAAAATTGACCAGAAAAACACTTACATGTAACCCACATACTTAATATGGACGTTGTTACCTATTTTATTGCCTTAATTATTTTTTTATTTCAAGTCGCAAGTGCCCTTCATGCACTTTTTTATAAAAAAGATCCAAGGGAGGCTTGGGTATGGATAATTGTATGTTTAATGCTGCCTCCTATTGGACCAATTCTATATTTTTTGTTTGGGATAAATAGGGTCAAGTTAAAGGCAAAAAAAATAAGGTGGTTTTGGCCTGATGTAATTAATAATGACTTGGTTCTAATCAATAACAAGGACAAATTCCTCAATTCTTCTTATAGATTTTTTGTAATGCCTTCTGATTTTCATCAAATTGCAAAGATTTCTGATTCAATATCAAAATTTCCCCTTGTCTCTGATAATAATATTGAGATTTTACACAATGGAGATGATGCATATCCTTCTATGTTATATCAAATAAAACATGCTAAAGAATCTGTTTTTTTGCAAACCTATATATTTGAAAGAAGAAAAATTGGAAAGCAATTTGTAGAAGCACTAAAACAAGCTAAAGATAGAGGAGTGGATGTAAGGGTAATTGTTGATGGTATTGGAGAGTGGTATTCTTATCCAACCATTGGCCCCTATCTAAGAAAAAACAACATACCTTTCACTAGGTTTCTTCCTCCAAGAATATATCCTTTCTCTCCTCTAATAAATCTGAGAAATCACAGAAAAATACTGGTTGTTGACGGAAAAGTGGGTTTTACAGGAGGAATTAATATTAGAGACAAACACATAATCTCTCAATATAAAAAAAGAAATAAGATTCAAGATATTCATTTTAAAATAACGGGACCTATAGTGGGACAGCTTGAACAAATATTTATAAATGATTGGTTTTTTTGTACAGGTGAGAAAATAAAAAAACAAAGATTACCACCTGAACCTAAAGGCGAGGCTATTTGTAGATGCATAACTGTTGGCCCAGATGATGACTTAAATTCCTTAACCATCCTCCTGGTCGGTGCAATTTCACTGGCAAAAGAATATATTTACCTCATGAGTCCTTATTTTCTCCCTAATAGGGAAATAATCGGGGCACTCCAATCAGCAGCTTTGAGGGGAGTTGATGTAAAAATAATACTTCCTGAAAAAAACAACATTCCCTACGTTCATTGGGCCACAAGGAATATGCTCTGGGAACTGCTAATGTATGGGGTAAAAGTCTATTTCCAACCTCCACCTTTTTGTCATTCAAAGATATTTGTCCTGGATGGTTTTTATTCATTAATAGGATCTGCAAATTTAGATAACAGGAGCCTTCGACTTAATTTTGAATTGGTTGTTGAGTCATTTTGCAAAAAACTCGCAACAAAACTCACCTCTCATATTATTCAGACATTGGAAAAATCTAGAGAGGTTAGTCTCCATGAGCTGGATTCCCGTGCTTTTTTTGAAAAATTAAGGGATTCTATTTGCTGGTTATTTACCCCTTACCTATAGCCTCAACTGGACAAATACTTAACCATCTTCTCCAGTCCCCTTAAACTAAGCTCAAACATTGGAAATATTTCTTTAATGTGCAATATAGTCTGGGTATATTTCCACTGGTATTCCATCTTTGGATTTAACCATACGCTATATTTAAATGTCTTTCTGATAAATTTTAAGATCTCAATGCTAGGGATGCCTGACCTCTCACCAAAATAAATAGAGCCATCAGGAACTAAAAGCTCATAAGGCGCCATTGAGGCATCTCCAACTATTATGAATCTGGTATCTGGGTCTAATTTTACTAAATCCGTTACCTTATAAGGTCTCTCTATCCTTGGTGGATCCTCCCAAAGATAGTCGTAAATTGTATTGTGGAAATAAAAAACCTTCAAATCCTTAAACTGATTTTTTGCATAATCAAATAATACTTGAACCATCTCCACATAAGGATCCATAGACCAGCCGCCATTATCTATAGCAAGAACCACCTTGAGTTTGTCTTTTAAGGATCTCTCAAATACTAATTCAATTTCCCCTGCATTTTTAACTGTTTCTCTGATTGTCTCAGGGATATTTAGCTGGTCCTTTGGACCAACTGGCTGAAGGTTTTTGAGTTGCCTCAATGCCTCTCCTATTTGAGATGTGGTAAGTGGTCCTTCTCTGTTATAGTCTTTATATCGCCTCTCTAAGGCAACCTTAATTGCTGATTTGTTTCTTGATACACCACCAACTCTCATCCCACCAGGGTGAAATCCAGAGTGGCCAACAGGAGATGTACCACCTGTCCCTATCCAGCGATTGCCTCCGTGGTGCTCTTCTGTCTGTTCCCTGAGCCTATCCAAAAAATATTGCTCCAATTCCTTTGGAGTCATTTTTTTGAGCTGGTCTTCAGGAATCCCCAGTGCATCTGCAAGTAATTTTGGCTCTTTTAACCACTCTCTAAGCAACATCTTAATGGTATCAGAAAGTTCCACACCTTCTGTTTTTACAAATTCCTTACCCTCAAAATAGTGGGCAAAAAGTCTGTCATAGAGATCAAAATACCTTTCTGACTTTATCAATATGCTTCTTGCTGCTGTATAAAAATCAAATAAAGAGTTTATAATCCCAAGATATAGTGCCTTTTGGAGCCTTAAAAAGGCAGTTGGACTAACTGGAATCCCATTTTCCCTAAGCAAATAAAAAAAATCCACAAACATATCCTATGCCCTTATCCTTGCTATACTGTTTTTTGCTATTTCAAGGTCCCTGCTTTTTTTAAATAGCACCCCAAGGTAAGGTACATCCTTTTTTAACTTAGAGGGCTTAAAGTCAGGGTCTGTCATAAGGGCACGTATCCAATTAATAAGTTCCCTTGTTGCTGGCTTTTTCTCAATAGAAGGAAGTTCCCTCATTTTATAGAAACAGCTAATACAATTTTCAAGGAGTTTGTCTGATATATCTGGAAAATGAACCCTTATTATCTTTCTCATCATATCCTTTGAAGGAAAGGCAATATGATGGAAATTACACCTTCCTAAAAAGGGTTCAGAAAGGTCTTTTTTGGCATTAGAAGTAATTATTATAACTGGCCTGTGTTTTGCTCTTATTTTTTTGTCTATTTCAATTATATCAAATTCCATCTGGTCTAAAATATCTAGCATGTCGTCTTGAAAGTCTGAATCTGCCTTGTCTATTTCATCTATCAATAAAACCACCCGCTTATCACTTACAAAGGCCTGGCCGATCTTTCCCATTCTAATGTATTCCTCAATATTACTCACATCCCTTTTTGAATCTCCAAATCTACTATCATTTAAACGGGTCAAGGTATCATATTGATATAAGGCATCTATCAACTTCATTGATGATTTTACATTTAATACAATAAGGGGCATATTTAAGGCTTCAGCAATTGCATGGGCAAGCATGGTCTTACCTGTTCCTGGCTCACCCTTTAAAAGAAGGGGCATCTCAAGTGCCATTGAAACCCTTACAATTTTTGCCAATTCTTCATCTAATACATATTTTGAACTTTTTTCTAATCTGGTTTGCAAATATTCTTCTGAATACATGACTTATCACTCCTCTATTTATTTTTTAATGACTATAGACGGATATTTCCCTTTTGCCAAGTGGAAAAATAGACTCACAGCCCCCACACCCATATTTCTTTGCCATTGTAATTTCCCTTCTCTCAAATATCTTTTTATCCCATAATTTGACCTTGGTTTTGTCAAATATCACAAGGTGTCCTTCATCTGCACCACATCTGTTCATATACTCAGAGGTTTGAGATAAACCTTTGGCTATTGAAACCTCTCAACCCAGCTCTCGCTGTATTCCCTGAAAAATTCCTGAAATGCTCGCATAAATTTAACCATATCAAGGCCTCCATCTGGATTTACATACCACAAAGCATCATGTGTGAGGCTTACTTACAATTATTTCAAATATTTTATGAAGTATTTTCAATAAATTATATATTTTTTAAGCATCAACTAAAATCATTTGCATTCTTTTTTATTATAAATGACATATAAACATAACTGCATAAATATTTAAAGCTTTTAACACTGAAACCCATGCATTAAAGGGGGAATCTGAAATTATTGTTCAATATATTCCATTATTTTTTTGCCTTTTATCTTTTGGCCTGCATGGTGAAAATTTCCAATTAAATCCTTGGATGCCTTAAGCTATGTAACGTTTTATCCAATCTCTAACAGTGCGTGGATGGCGCTTAATGAGCTTAGCTATCTGAGGTACAGATTTCCCCTAGGCATTCAAAAGCACAATAAGCAAGCGCTTTTTCTGAATCTTTTGATGATGCCTGACGACGAAAATTTTCCAGTTCCTTTCGTTAATTATCTGATAATTGCACCCTGATCATATCTTCCCCCAAAGGATTTTTGAGCAGTATATTTATCTGCCTATTCTGGTGTTTGGAACACTGCCATGGACATATGTATTCAAAATTATTTGGAATATGTAATAATGCCAAATCATATTGATGGTATTTTATGGTTTAGAAAATATATGGGTGGTTACAACCATGTAGGGGCAATTCATGAATTGCCCCTACATTTTACAAATTCGCCAATAATTGATAATTTTTTCAGAAGTGTATGTGTTTTACCAGTGAACCCATTTTCTAATCAATTTTAATCTTGATATATGAATAAGAAAAAATTTGATCCAAAAAAATTAGAAGTCTTAAATAATCCCAGAAGGCTTAAGGATATTCCCCCAGGATTAATTGTAAATTTATTGCATCTAAAAAATGTTCAGACCATTGTAGATGTGGGTGCAGGCACAGGTTTTTTTACAGTGAAGTTTGCTGAAATCCTGAATGTACAAAAGGCTTATGCCTGTGATATATCCCCTGTAATGATTAAGTGGATAAAGGATAATCTGGTCCCCAAATATCCATACATTATTCCTGTCCTAAGTGGAGAAAAATCTATTCCCTTAAAAGATAAAAGTGTTGATTTATGTTTTATGATAGCACTACACCACGAGCTTGAAGACCCAATAGCTATTTTAAAAGAATGCAAAAGAATTTTAAGGGAGGGAGGAAAGATCTTTGTAGTTGATTGGAAAAAGAAAGAAATGAAGGAAGGTCCACCAATTAATAATAGATACACTCCAGATATAGTAAAAAATCAGATGGAACTAATTGGTTTTAAAAATATTTTTATATTTGAAGAACTTCCAAAATTCTTTTTAGTTGGGGGTGAGAATTAAAAAAATCCTTGACTTTTTTCAGGGAAAAAAATAAATAATGAATCTTGTCACCGCGATGGGCCTATAGCTCAGTTGGGAGAGCCACCGGCTCATAACCGGAAGGTCCCAGGTTCAAGTCCTGGTAGGCCCATCAAAAGATAAAAAATTGAGGAAATGAACAGTTTATCATAATTTTTTCAGCAATTTAAGGCTTCCTTAAAAAATTAAGGAAGCCTTTTTATTTTTGACCTAAAATATCTCGTGTTATTATATTGTTTTGTAAATTTTTACTCACTTAGTTTAGGATAATGACGTGGATGTAGATAATTTAATAGCCAAAATAGAATCAGTTGCCAATCCAGCTTATGCATCAGAATGGGATATATCTGGCCTGCATGTTATAGGGGAGAGAAAGGAGATTAAAAAACTGGCCCTATCTTTAGACCCCACCTATGAGATTGTGTTAAAAGCAGACAAATGGGGGGCTGATTTTATTTTAACTCACCATCCCCTTGTCTTATCCCCAAGGCTACCCAATCGAGACGATGAATTTACCAAAGTTTTGCGACAATTGTTAAAGAGGGGTATATGGCTCTATTGTGCCCATACTTCTTTGGATGTAAATTTAAAAGGTCCGGCTGGTTGGCTTGGGAGATATTTAGAATTAAAAAACATAAAACCTATTGAGCCCATCAAAGGGAATATGGACGAAGATTTGTTGGGTTTTGGACTTATAGGGGATCTTGAACAAGAGATCCCCTTTTCACATTTTATGGAAATGATAAATAGTGTATTACAGAGAAAAAATATCATTGTTACGGGAAAAGAGCCAGATAGAGTGAAGAGGATAGGCTATTGTACAGGCTCAGGTATGTCCCTTGGAAAAAAAGGTTTTTTACTTGGGGCTGATGTATATATCTCAGGCGATATAAAATATCACCTTGCTCAAGAAATTGAGAAATTGGGATATACTATTGATGTGGGGCATTTTATTTTAGAGGAAATTATGATGAAGACCTGGGCTGAGGATTTAAAAAAGGATTTAATGGCCCATGATATAGAGATAAAATTTTTCCCAGGAAGGGAGCCAATTTTTATCAAGGAGGTATAAAAATTGAGTTATATAAAACAAATAGAAAGTTTAGTTAATTTGCAGGACATAGATAAGGAGATGGGGGATTTAGAAAAGACCCTGGAAACTGCCCCAAAAGAAGTTGAGACACTAAAAGAAAGATTGGATATTCAAGAAAATCAGAGAAAACAAGTTGAAGAAAAACTCAAGATCTTAAAGGAACAGGATGAAAAGTTGACTAAAGAATTAGAAGAGGACCAAGCTAAGCTAAAAAAAAGTAAAAATAGGCTTATGCTGGTGGAAAATAGCAAAGAATACCATGCCATAATGAGAGAAATAGATACATTAGAGAAAAATAGCAGGTTAAAAGAAGAGGAAAAATTGACTCTTGAGGAAGAGCTAGATACCCAGCAACGACTTCTGGATGCCCTAAATGAAGAGATTTCAAAAATATCAGAGGAACTTCAACAAAAGGAAGATGCTTTAGATAAGATTATCAACAGGTGTGAGTCTCGTATAAAAGAGTTGAAAGAAAAGAGGGCTGAATTTGCCAAACAAATACCACCACCTATTTTGAGTAGATATGAATTTATAAGGGCAAGATTGAGCAGTCCTGTGATAGTTCCAGTTGAAGATTCTATCTGCACTGGATGTCATATAAGTATTCCTCCCCAGACATATATTGAATTACAAAAAGGTCTCCAGATCCTAAGTTGTCCCAATTGTCAGAGGCTAATTTACTGGAAAAATCACTTTGAAGTTGAATAAAATATACGTCAATGGAAATATGGGTTGTTATAGTTGCAGCAGGACAGGGTAGAAGATTAAAAAAATTTATATCCCAAAAAAAACAGTATTTATCTTTTAATAATAGACCACTTTTCTGGCATAGCATAACTCCACTATCTTATATTCCCTCTATAAAAGGTGTAGTATTTGTCTTTCCAAAAGAGGATATCCCCTATCTCACAGAATCTATCAAAAAGTATGCATTAGAAGACCATTTTCTTTTGGAATATAAAATCACCCACGGTGGTGAGAGAAGACAGGATTCTGTGTATCAGGGGCTTATGTCCTTGCCCCATGATTGTACACATGTTCTTATCCACGATGGTGCCAGACCTTTTTTAACCAGTGACCTTGTAAATAGAATAGTTTTTGAATTAAAAAATGGTGTTGATGCAGTAATTCCAGGCATTTTACTAAATGACACCATAAAATTAGTATCAGAGAGTGGTGTTACCACTCTTCCTAGAGAAAACCTCAGGGCAATTCAGACTCCTCAGGGGTTTACAAAACAGCTCATTGTTGCTGCCCATGAATATGCTAAAAAAAACAATATTACAGGGACAGATGATGCTTCCCTAGTCGAGGCCTTGGGGTGCGATGTCAAAATAATTGATGGAGAGCCCCAAAATATAAAAATAACAAATCCTCAAGACTTACAGTTTATTATGAAAAGAGAACAGGTTAGAAATTGTGTTGGTTTTGGATATGATGTGCATAAGTATGGGATTGGTAAGCCACTTAAACTTGCAGGCGTAAAAATTCCAAAGGCACCAGAGATTATAGCCCATTCGGATGGTGATGTGGTTGTCCATTCCCTGGTGGATGCAATACTTGGATGTCTTGCAAAGGGGGATATTGGAGATCTATTTCCTGATACAGATAATAGATTTAAAGACTTGAACAGCATGATATTTTTATCAGAAGTTATGGAAATTGCAAAAAAAGAGGGTTTTACAATAGAACACGTTGATGTAACCATAATATGTCAGGTGCCTAAAATCAGTCCATATAAGAGGGAGATGAAAAAGAATCTGGCGCATCTTTTATCAATTACCATGGACCAGATAAATATCTCTGCAACAACAGAAGAAGGTCTGGGATTTACTGGAGAAAAAAAAGGTATTAAGGTAAAGACCATAGTATTTGGAAAAAAGAGAATTAGTAAGTAAAAATAGGAGTTTTTATGTATCTTTACAACAGTATGACAAGAAAAAAAGAGAAATTTGTCCCTAGAGAACCTGGTAAAGTATATATGTATGTTTGTGGAATAACAGCTTATGACTATTGTCACATAGGACATGCAAGGGCTGCAGTTGTATTTGATGTGTTAGTTCGTTTTTTTAGATATCTGGGATATGATGTAGTATTTGTTAGAAATTTTACAGATATTGATGACAAGATTATAAAAAGGGCAAATGAGACCAATTTAACATGTGAGGAAGTGGCGGAAAAATTTATTAAGGCCTTTTATGAAGATATGGATAAATTGGATATCTTAAGGCCAACATATGAACCCAGGGCAACAGAACATATAAAAGAGATGCAGGATCTAATCAAAATTTTGATAGATAAAAAACATGCATATGTTACAGAGGATGGAGATGTCTATTTCAGGGTGAGGTCCTTTGATAGTTATGGAAAATTATCTGGCAGAGATATTGAAGAACTAAGGGCTGGTGCCAGGATTGAGGTGTCAGAAAATAAAGAAGATCCCCTGGATTTTGCATTATGGAAGGGTTCAAAACCTGGGGAGCCTTGGTGGGATAGCCCTTGGGGAAAGGGTAGGCCTGGGTGGCATATAGAGTGTTCAGCAATGAGTGAAAAATATCTGGGCCTTCCATTGGACATTCATGGAGGTGGACAGGACCTTATTTTCCCTCACCATGAAAATGAGCGTGCCCAGACTGTTGCTGCCAGAGATGTTGAATTTGTAAATTACTGGGTACACAATGGATTTGTGCAGGTAAAGGGAGAAAAGATGTCTAAGTCCCTGGGTAATTTTGTTACTTTACGGGATATTTTTGATAAATTTTTACCTGAAGTGCTCCGCTTTTTTCTCTTAACAAAACACTATAAAACCCCTTTGGATTTTTCTTTTGAAAATTTAGAAGAAGCTGAAAAAGGGCTAAAAAAGATCTATGAAGCAAAACTTGCTATACTTGATATGCTTGAAAAAAATCCATCTAAAGATACAAAGATTCCCGAGGAAATAGTAAAACAAGTAGATGAATTTGAACAAAAATGGAAAGGCGCTCTTGAAGATGATTTAAACACTGCTGAAACACTTGGATATGTGTTTAATGTAATTAAAATTGCAAATAGGCTGACCCAGGAAAAGGGTTTTAAAAAGTCCAGAAATAGTGTTTATGTGTTGAAAAAGCTATATGAAAAATTACAAGATGTAGGACAGGTGCTTGGTGTTTTTTATAAAGATCCAAAAGAATTTCTACAAAAATTAAAAGAACATAAGGCAAAGAGAAAAAATATAGACATATCACTAGTAGAAGAGCTCATAAAACAGAGGATTGAGGCAAGAAAAAATAAGGATTTTAAAAAGGCAGATGAGATAAGGGAAAAATTAACCGAGCTAGGTGTGATAGTTAAGGATACGCCAACAGGAACAAATTGGGATGTGGAGTAAGAAGATGGGACTTTGTAAAAAGATTCAAGAGATTAAGCCATTTATGGTGATGGAAGTGTTAGAGGCTGCCCAAAAGATGGAAGCAGAGGGCATTGACATTATCCATCTAGAGGTGGGTGAGCCAGATTTTGATACTCCATATTGTATCAGGGAAGCTGCAAAAAAGGCCATTGATGAAGGTAAGACTAAATATACCCATAGCCTGGGAATAAGGGAACTTAGAGAGGAGATCTGCAAGGATTATAAGAAAAATTATAATGTAGACATTGATCCAGATCAAATAATTGTTACCTCAGGTACTTCTCCTGCCATGCTACTTAGTTTTGGAGCACTCTTAGATAATGGAGATGAAGTCATAGTATCTGACCCTTCTTATGCATGTTATGATACCTTTATAAAATTTTCAGAGGGGATTCCAAAACATTTGAAGGTTTATGAAGATAATGGATTTCAATTCAATATAAAAGATATAAAAAACAACATTACAAAAAATACCAAGGCGATATTAATAAATTCTCCTGCAAATCCAACGGGCACTCTTCTCTCCAGAGAAAATATGGAAGAGATTGCTGATTTAGGACTTTATGTAGTATCAGACGAGATCTATCACGGTCTTACATATGAGGGAAAGGAACACACAATATTAGAATTTACTGACAAATCATTTGTATTAAATGGATTTTCAAAAAGATACGCAATGACAGGGTGGAGACTTGGATATTTAATTGCTCCCAAAAATTTTGTAAGGTCTATCCAGTCTTTGGCTCAAAATTTATTTATATGTGCATCTTCTATTGCTCAATATGCAGCTTTAGCTGCGCTTAAGTATGCAGAACAAGATGTATCAAAGATGAGAAGGATTTATGATGAGAGAAGAAGATATATGATAAAAAGATTAAGGGATATTGGTTTTAAAATAATGATTGAGCCAACAGGTGCCTTTTATGTGTTTGCCAATGCAAAAAAGTTTACAGATAATTCCTATAAATTTGCCTTTGATATTCTAAAAAATAGCCATGTTGGTGTAACTCCTGGAATTGATTTTGGACAAAATGGTGAAGGTTTTATTAGATTTTCATATGCCAACTCCCTGGAAAATATAAAAAAGGCAATGGATAGAATTGATAAATATTTAAATGGTTGATTTTAATAAGTTAAATAATGAACCTCCACGCACAGACCCATTCTTCTGGATGTTCATCTGGAGGGCAACCAATACATTCTGTCTTTATATTTGAATCTATGGTTTCAGCAAATCTTCTGTATTCCACTAATCCTGCTGATTTACAGGGATAGTCAGGTAGTCCTTTTCTTTTTCTTGCATCCTGTACCCGGCATCTCTTCATGTAAAATTCTAAGGTATTTTCATCAGGCCATTTTACCTCCTGGACATTTAAAAATGCATACATCCTAAATTTAAGTGCCCTTTCCAATCCCTTTAATCCTGGATGTTTATCCAATTTTAAAAATTTTTTTATAGACCAAGCCTCAAAAGGGGAGAACCAGCACCAACAAGAGTCATTACATCTTTTAGCATCATTCATATCCCTTTTTTGTTCTACACTCAAAAACCATAATCCATCATTTGCAATCCACATCTTGGATACAGTTTCCATGATATTATATAGATTTCCATCATCCATATTTAGCAAAAATTCAGGTAGAGAATCTTTAAATCGAATATTTAATTCCTTTTCAATCCTCCTACTATGTACCTTTTTCCCCTGGATCAAAACATCCTTTAATATTTCAATGGCCTTTTCAAATCCAAATTGATGCTCCACTTCCTTGAACCAGAATACATGGTGGAAAATAAACCTATGGATCATGTTTAAGACAAAATGTACCTTTTCTTCTTTTGTAAGGTTTAATTCCTGAAAATTAATAAGCGACATAACTAAGTCCTCCCATGGTTTACAAGTTAGGCCAAATACCTTAAGTAAATCCTTTGATGTGGGGGTATAGTCCTTTTTTTATTTCATTGCAACAAAATATGGAGATAAAAAAATGGGGGATTTTATAAAAAAAGAGTTTATTGTTGATGAGCCTGATTTAAAAACCCTATATAAAATTGGTGGAGCAAGACGGGGATGGAAATTTGATCCAAAATCACATAATATTTTTTTGATTGGACCAAGGGGTAGTGGTAAAACAACTTTGGGCAAGCTTGTGGCAAAAGAGCTTAATATGAACTTTATTGATACAGATGAGGAAATAATAAAGCACAGTGGAGTT
Source organism: Desulfothermus naphthae (assembly GCF_054657475.1). Lineage (NCBI taxonomy): Bacteria > Pseudomonadati > Thermodesulfobacteriota > Desulfovibrionia > Desulfovibrionales > Desulfothermaceae > Desulfothermus > Desulfothermus naphthae. The sequence continues at coordinate 355,105 of NZ_BAAHYQ010000002.1, read as the reverse complement.
GATATAGAAAACTATGTAAAGATGCATGGATGGGAAAAATTCAGGGATTTAGAAAGTGAAATCTTAAAAAAAGTGTGTTCTCATAAATCTATTGTATGTGCAACTGGTGGAGGAATAGTTTTAAGAGAGGAAAACAGAAATTTGATAAGGGAAAAGGGCTTTGTATTTTATTTGATGGGAGATGTTTTGACACTGGAAAAGAGGATCATGGCCGATGAAAAGAACAAAAACCGTCCCCCTTTAACAGATTTGTCCTTACGAGATGAACTGTTAGTTACCTTAAGGGAAAGAGAACCACTATATTTATCTATAGCCCATTTCATATTGAGGGCAGATAAGAATCTTAACGAGTTAAAAGAAGATGTATTTAAATTTTTGGGTGTGGAGGCTTAATAATATGCACCATAATTATACTCGGCTATTTGGTTTTGTAGTGAGTGATGAATTAATATTTATACAAAACTATTGACACAACCCTAGTTCCAAGGCTAAAGTATCAGCTCAAGTTAAGGGTATGGAAAATTTTCCAGGAAACATTTTAGGTGGTTAAATTGTAAAGTATAGGTTTTGAAAGGTTTTATTAACTATTTTTAGGAGGAGGAAATAATGCGAGAAGTAGCAATTATTGGGGTCGGAATGACGAAATTTGGACGACACGAAGACACGCTACTGGAGATGTTTGCTGATGCTGCTGAAGAAGCAATAATGGATGCAGGCGTGTCTATCAAGGACATTGAGGAAATATTCTTTGGTAACTGTCTAGGAGGTTTTGCAGAAGGACAATCAAATATGTCTCCATTTGGTGCATCGGTTTTGGGGCTGAGAGATATCCCCACAACCAGATTCGAATGTGCTTGTGCTACTGCAACTGTCGCTATTCGACATGCTGCATTGGCTGTTGCGAGTGGTGCTCGTGATATGGTTTTGGCAGGTGGTACAGAAAAAACTCTTAATCTGGGAACTCCTCTTGCAACCCGTACTTTTGCAATGGGTAGTAATAGTAGGTATGAAAGTTTTGCAGGGATCACTTTTCCTGGGGCCTTTGCAATAATGGCCATGCTTTATTCAAAACAATATGGTATTCCATTAAAGAAACTAAAGGAACAAATGGCCTTGATTTCAGTAAAAAATCATAGAAATGGTGCCAAGAATCCAAAGGCTCATTTTAGAAAAGAGATCACAATAGAAGATGCTTTAAATGCTGTGATGATAGCGGACCCATTACAGCTTTATGATTGTTGTCCCTTTAGTGATGGGGCAGCTGCTGTAATTATTACAACCCTTGAAAAGGCAAAAAAACTCTGTCCTAAACCTGTAATAATTGCTGGAACTGGTCAGGCCTCTGCTGGAGCCATAATAGACCAAAAGGAAATACCACGTATTAGGGCAAGAGAAATGGCCGCTAAACAATCCTATCAGCAGGCTGGAATGACTCCTGATGATATTGATGTTTGTGAATTGCACGACTGTTTTACTATTGCTGAAATCATTGCAACTGAGGGGTTGGGTTTCTTTGAGCATGGCAAAGGAGCAGAGGCAGTTGAAAAAGGTGAGACAGATTTTGGGGGCAAAATTGTTATTAATCCATCTGGTGGACTAAAAGCCCGTGGACATCCCATAGGGGCCACAGGTGCAGCTCAGACATACGTTATAGTAAAACAACTTCGTGAAGAAGCAGGAGAGATGCAGGTAGATGGAGCCAAGGTTGGTATGATAGACACCCTTGGAGGGGATTTTTCAGTACTTTGCAATCTTATTTTAAAAAGGGGGTGGTAATATGAAACTTTCTTATAATGAATTTTGTGAGGAAATGAAAAAGGGCAGATTACTTGGTCTGAAATGTAAAAATTGTGGTACAACTATATTCCCCCCAAAAGCTTTTTGTCCTGGATGTGGCAAACCTGAATTAGAAAAAATAGAGATGACCAAGTCTGGAACATTAAAGTCTTTTACTGTTATTAGAGTGGCCCCTGAGGGTTTTAAACCACCTTATATCGTGGCAATTGTAGAACTTCCAGAAGGACCAATGGTTATGGGTAACCTTGAATACGATCCAGATAAAGCAGATTTTTCTCTACTTGGTAAAAAGGTCTCAATAGGCTATAAAATAGTTCCAGGGGATAAATACTCTGGAGGAGAGGGATTAGTTTTAACCTTTTCCTTGGATTCTTAAAGGATTTTAATTTTTTAAAAGGAGGTGTGATTTATGCAAATCAAAGATAATGTCGCAATAGTAACAGGTGGTGCTTCAGGTCTTGGAAAGGCTACTGTAGAGCTTCTAAAAAAACAAGGCGCTAAGGTTACTATACTTGACGTTGTAGAGGAAGCAGGAGAAAAGCTCGCCTCTGAATTGGGGGATGGAGTCATGTTTGTCAAGACAGACGTGACAGATGAAAATAGTGTACAAAATGCAGTGGATAAGACTATATCCGCCTTTGGTGCAATTCATTTCGTAATAAATTGTGCAGGAATAGGAACTGCAGCTAAATTAATTAGCAAAAAAGGTCCTATGCCTTTAGATCTATTTAATAAGACCATTCAGGTAAACCTGGTTGGAACATTCAATGTAACACGGTTGGCAGCTCAAAAAATGGTTGAGAATACTCCTAATGAAGATGGGGAAAGAGGAGTAATAATTAATACAGCTTCAGTTGCTGCCTTTGAAGGTCAGATTGGACAGGTTGCCTACAGTGCCTCCAAAGGTGGTATAGTAGGAATGAATCTACCTCTTGCTCGCGAACTTGCCCCTTACGGAATAAGGGTTCTGACCATTGCTCCAGGTATCTTTGAAACTCCAATGCTGGCCAGCTTGCCTGAGAAGGTAAGAGAGGCTCTTGGGAAGATGGTACCATTTCCTCAACGTCTGGGTAGACCAGCAGAATTTGCCGCACTAACCCAGCATATTATTGAAAATGCAATGTTAAACGGAGAGGTTATCAGGCTTGATGGCGCTATCAGGATGCAACCAAAATAAAAATTGAGAGTAAAAAACCATACCTGTTTGCTCTTTTATGTGGAGCAAAACAGGTATGGTTTGAGTGGAGGTAGAATATGGAATATAAGACCTTACTTTATGAGAAAAAGGACAGAATCGGTATAATCACTATAAATAGACCTAAAAGAATGAATGCATTAAATAGTACAGTATTGGAGGAATTTAATCAGGTTTTATCAGAGATTGAAGGGGATGATGATGTTAAAGTTGTGATTATTACAGGGAATGAGAAATGTTTTGCCGCAGGAGCTGATATTACAGAAATTAGTGAACTTGCCACACCTCTAGATGCCCATTTTTTTATAAAAAGCGCACAATCAACATTTAATAGGATTGAGGACCTTGAAAAGCCCTCAATAGCAGCTATTGCCGGTCCTGCATTGGGAGGAGGCTGTGAATTGTCTATGGCCTGTGACCTTCGTATAGCTGCTGAAAATGCAATGTTAGGTCTGCCAGAGATAAAACTAGGGGTATTACCAGGAGGAGGAGGTACCCAAAGACTTCCACGTCTTGTGGGTCTTACCAAGGCCAAAGAACTCTTATATACAGGTGATTTTATCGATGCCAAGGAAGCTTACCGTATAGGATTGGTTAATAAAGTAGTGCCTGTAGAGTCTTTAATGGATGAGGCCATAAAAATGGCCAAAAAAATGGTGGCTCAACCAGGTGTTGCCCTAAAGGTGATTAAAAATGTTGTTAACACAGGGATAAATGTAGATCTTAGAACTGGTCTTGCTGTTGAGGCAAGGGGTTTTGAGATACTATGTTCCACTGAAGATAGAATAGAGGGCGTTAAGGCTTTTCTGGAAAAGAGAAAACCTGTTTTTAAAGATAAATAATAATATTGCTTAGAATTTTTTAAGGTGGCTTAATAAAATGATTTTAGCAACCCAGGGAATGATTGATGAATGGTCTCAAAAGGGTCTTTGGGGGACAAAGACTTTAATTGATGCTTTCAAGGATAATGTCAAAAAATATCCTGATGAGATATGTGTTGTAGATCCTTACAATAAAGAAGAACTCGTTGGTTTCAAACCAGAGAGACTGACCTATAAAGAGTTTGACAGGGCTGTTTCTGCCACTGCAGAAGGGCTGCTTAAATTGGGAATTCAAAAGGATGATATTGTATTAGTACAAATTCCCAATTGTTGGGAACTGGCGATGCTGTATCTGGCAATAGCCAGCACGGGAGCTCTTATCTCACCTATGCCCATGCAGTGGAGGATGTCTGAAGTTGAATATATTGCAAATATAACAGGAGCCAAGGCATTTATCACAGTGGAAGAGTTTCACGGCTTTAAACATAGGGAGATGGGGGAGAAGCTACAAACAGAGATTTCGAGCCTAAAATATGTTATAACACTCCCAGAGATCAAAAAATTGTCTGAAAAGGATCCAGAGGGTATTTTAGAGAATATTCCCATAGATGCCAATGATATCTTTACCTTGTGTTGGACATCAGGTACAGAAGCTAGACCTAAAGGGTGTCCATTGAGTCATAACAACTGGCTCATAATGGCAAAGATGCAGATTGGTGCTACTGGAATGAATCATAAGGATATTTTTCTCACTGCTGGGCCTCTGGTAAACATGGCTTCTGTGGGAACTGTTTATATTCCCTGGTTGTTATTGGGTAACAGACTGGTATTACACCACCCCTTTGATCCTCTTCTATTAGTTAAACAGTTTAAAGAGGAACAAGTTACGTATACCTTGCTGGTGCCTGCAGTGGTAAACATGTTGTTGAAACATCCAAAAGTGGATGAGTTTGATTTAAGTAGTCTTAGAATGATTACTATTGGGAGCGCTCCCCCGTCCCTGTGGGCTGTTTGTGAGTTGAGAAGAAGGTGGGAAATAGAATTTGCGAATATCTGGGGTCAGAATGAAGGTACAGGCATTGTGTCTGGACCTTTTGATATTCCAGATGTGGAAAAACGGATTTCCAATTTTCCTCACTGGGGTAAACAAGGAGTTAAATGGCATTCGCCGCTAATTCAATTTTTCCAGACAAAAATAAAAGATCCTGAGACAGGGGAGGAATTAACAGAAGTAGGCAGTGTAGGGGAGTTGTGGTATCGTGGTCCGAATGTCATTCCTTGCTATTTTAAAAATCCGGAAGCAACTAAAAAATCCTTTGATGAACAAGGTTTTTTCAACACTGGTGACCTTTTTCAAATAAAAGATGGAAATTGTATAGAATTTTTTGATAGAACAAAAGATATCATTATCAGGGGAGGATTCAATATAAGTGCTCAAGAGATAGAAAATATCCTTCTTGGACATCCTTCTGTTGCAGATGTGGCGGCTGTTGCTATGCCAGATGAAAAGTTGGGAGAAAAGGTGTGTATATATGTAGTTCCTAAAGAAAAAGAAATTACTTTGGATGAGTTGACTTCTTACATGAGGAATAAAGGGGTCGCAGTATATAAACTCCCTGAACGTTTAGAGATTATTGAGGTAATTCCAAGAAATCCTGTTGGCAAGATCCTTAAAAATAAACTCAGGGAAGATATCAGGAAAAAAATAGAATCAGAAAAAAGATTTTAATAATATTTAGTAGCTGTAAAAAATTGCTGTAAAAAAATTTAGACAAACAAAAAAAAGAGTTGACACTGCGAGAGAAAAAATATATATATTTATTCCGATTGGGCGGATAGCTCAGTTGGGAGAGCATCGGCCTTACAAGCCGGGGGTCACAGGTTCGAGCCCTGTTCCGCCCACTGAAATGGAGCCGTAGTTCAGTTTGGTTAGAACGCCGGCCTGTCACGCCGGAGGTCGCGAGTTCGAGTCTCGTCGGCTCCGTTAATAAAATCAATAACTTAAACCTTCCAACCTCTTCTCCAAAAAAGGCTAGGTTGGAAAAAAGGTTGGAAAATTCTTAAAAGACCTCTATGCGGTAGAGGTCTTTTCTTTTTTAAACTCCAATATTTTACCTGTATTCCTCTTGTTAAATACTTCATCAAGACAAATTTGAACGCCTCTAAGCTCATGTAAATATCTAGCTGTTGTATTTGGATTTCTAAGCCAAGTTTGTCACTTTTTTTGTAAGATATTGTAATTATTGAATTCAATCATCTTTTTCTTCACTACAAATTTATCAATTAATTTTTAAAATGCTAGATATAGGCTTTAAAGGAAGTTCCAGTGCATTATATATCTCAAGTTGAAAAGATTCTAATTCTGTTATTTGTCTCAGATGGATTGTTTTACCTTCCTGGGTTATCATAGTGGTGGTTACTCTAATTATGGTACTTAACTCTCTTCTTATTGTTTCCCATAATTTTGAAATCCCTCTTTGTCTCAATCTCCTTTGAATAACACAAAGCAGATGATAAGCTTTTCTCTTTAAAAACGTGAAAAAAATTTACGTTTTTTAGAGGAGCCTAAATCATTGCAAGTTCTTGAGTAATGAGGGTTAAATTTTCTAAAAATAATCTTCTTTCCTTGGGTATAACATTTGCGCATAATATTAATTCAAAAAAATTATCTTTTTCTTTTAATAGACCATAATACTTGGCAATTTGACCAGTGGCTTCTCTTGTGAGAATGCCACGTTTTACCTCTACTATAATTTTTCTGCCAAATTTGTCCTCAAAAAGGATATCTATTCTTTTACCTTCAATAAAACATTGTTGGGATATTAATTTAAATCCTTCTCCCGGAAAAAACTCCTCAGGATAAGCTGCGATTAAATTTTCAATGTCTTTCTCTAACATAATCAAACTCTTTTTTGATTAGTTAGTATAATGTATAAATTTAGCAGCAGTGTTGTTAGGAACAATTCTATTTTTAGCATTTTTTAACTATTTTTATGGTTGCGTCAACAATTTTAGAGCCTGTTCGAAAAATATTTAGGATTTAAGAAGAAGTTCTATTGTCTAGTGCTTTATCAAGCCTCAAAGCTAAATTTGGGGTCTTCCATAGAGAAGAACTACCTAAAGGGAAAAAAGTCGAGTTAAGGTTCCTAGAATATAAACTTTCAGGCATGACAAAGCACCAGTCCATTCTTATCAACTTAAAAATATTCTCAGGAACTAAAACTAACTCCTTGATAAAATCCTTAATTTCAGGCAAACTAATCTTGCATTCTAATATAGACATAGGGCATCCTCCTTTATGGTTTTTCAGGTTATTTCCTTTCATCTTACCCTAAAGGATAATGCCCTTTTTTTTCTATAAAAAATTTACACAAATTTTTTATAGTACCTAAAATTTTTGTCAAACCGCTTTGGAGGACTTAATATGAACTCAAAGGGTATATCTAATTGAAAAGAGTTCCAGGAATTCGCAAGAAAAATCATGAGTAAATATTTTGAAGAAAAGCTTAGCAAAAAAACAAGAGATTTTCCTAAAAAGTTTGATATGCTTTCTGATAACGAAGAAATCGTGGAAGACGCTAAATTTCTTACATTGGTTCATGGAGAGAAGATGTCTCCTGCAAAGTTTATGGAAATAGCTGGCCATGTTTGGCTATTAGAAAAAGTAAATGCAAAGAGACGTTTTTTGGTATTTGGCAATCAAAAACGTGTTCCAGAGTTGTGGTTAGAAAAATATGGTAATTTGGTTTATAATGTTGAGTTTTATTTCATAGATAACGAAGGAAATATGGAGAGGTTGAGGTAGATATAGGATAGCAACGTCGGCTAACACAGCATATACGCTACGGGCTTTGCCCTTGCCTTTTGGGACATTGCCTTCGGCAACGTCCTATATGCTAAGAACATTAGTATGAAATGGCGCCTACATTATTATAGGAGGTAGATGATATGACTATCCATCTATCGGCGAGACTAGCTTGGCATGATAGTGGGTGGAACGGTTGTATATGTAATAATCCTAAATTAAATGTTTCCTGCATGGTTCATGAACATATTCGTAATAATAAGGATGTAGAATTTGAATCACAGAATGCAGGGAAAATACTAAATGAAATTCCTCCTGAGGATTTACCTCCCTGTTCAAGAGATCCAGGGGCTTTTTCTCCTATTGGTTTCACAATCAAACATTACGACCCAGTAGAATGGAGAGGTTTGCCTCCTGTAGTAGAGGATATTCCTCCTTACTCTTTTTGTACAAGCCCATATGGACGAATGTTCAAAGAAAATGGTGAGGGATGGGAAAACAATCCTCAAAGGCAATTAGATAACCTAAATGACTTTTGGAATAAGATAGAACCTGAAAAATCATTAGTATTTTTCTATGTAAATCACGGTAATCCACTAAAAGAGGAGAAAAGTGATCGAATACTTGTAGGCATCTCGCGCGTTTTAAAACTCGGACCGCAACTCTATTTTGGCACACGAGAAGGATGGGAAGATAGGTATCCATTATGGTCAAGATGTGTTACCATTAATTTTCCTGAAGAAGGTGTTCGTTTACCATATCAAGAATATCTTGAGGTAGGTCATGATCCATCAAATATTATCTGTGCAATTCCCACCTCAGCTCGGCCTTACTTTTCCTATGTAGCTGAACATGTAACTGATGATATAGCTGTAGGAATTCTTGAAAGAGTTATCCACTCAGTAAATACAATAATAGAAGAAAATAAAGTTCATGAACCGTACGATAAAACCTGGGAGTTTAGACTTAAATGGCTGAATAAAGTATTAAGTGAGGTCTGGAAAAATCGTGGACGTTTTCCTGGGATCGGAAGTGTGTTGGAATATTTGGGATTTGAAAACGGTGTAATATATCATCGTACTGTCTTGTCTCCTAAAGAAATTAATGGAGAAAATATTTTCGATTTTATATTTTCAATTCTTGAATGCAAAAGAAAGCTTCCTGAAGAGAAGAAAAAAGATTTTGAAAAAGCTTGTCTTAAATGGAAAGAACTTCCTGAAAAGAGACGAGAACTTTTAAAATTATTGATTCATTTTGAACTTTCAATAGAACAAGTCAAGAGAATATGTAATCCTACAAAGCGTAAAGAAGCATTCATAATAGCATCTGAAGATGATATGATGAAAAATCCATACATAATTTCTGAATTGGATGATGGCGATGAGAATTCCTCACCAATAGATTTCGAGACGATAGATAGGGGCATGTTACCATCAGAGGAGATTATTAAACCAAAAAGTTCTCTCGACACTATTACCAAAGACGATAAAAGAAGGGTCAGAGCTTTATTAGTGGAGATTTTGAAAGAAGCTTCAGATAATGGTGATACTTTTTTGACTATAGACGAAGCTGTAGAAAAAATTAGAAAAAGACTCCCCGAAAATCGAGCATGCGAACCAGATAAAGATATTATCCTATATAATCAGGAATTTTACAAAGAGAGATTAGCCTTTTTACCTAATGAAAATCCTCAAGTAATTGCTTTGAAATCCCTCTGTAACCATGAGGAAAAAATAAGAAAACAATTAGAGACAATGGTTAAAAAAGAATATCAAGAGAGACCTGATTATAATTTTTGGAAACAACTAATTGAAGAAGAACTCAAAGATATTAGAATTTCTGACAAAGAAATTGAGGAAAAAGCTCGTGATGAAAAGATAAAAACACTTGATAAACTTTTTCGCTTCCGTTTTTCTGTATTAACAGGGCGTGCAGGTACCGGGAAAACTACAGTATTAAAGGTCCTCCTTAGAGGAATCGAGAAAGAAGAAGGAAAACAACCAATCCTTTTGATTGCTCCTACAGGTAAAGCAAGAGTTCGGTTACAGGAAACCACAGGACATGAGGCTCAGACGATTCATCAGTTTCTTATGAAGTTAGGTTGGATTAGAGAAGAAACTTTCTCTCTAAAAGAAAAAGGAAAAGGACAAAAAGGAGCATCAACCATTATCATTGATGAAGCATCAATGATCCCAACTGATTTACTGGCTACACTTTTTAAAGCTATTAATCTTAATGACGTTAAAAGATTGGTACTAGTAGGTGATCCGAATCAATTACCTCCAATCGGTCCTGGGCGACCTTTTGTTGATATTATAAAATGGCTGGAGAGCTCTGAGGATAAAGAAAAGCATATCGCTCGCCTGACTCAAAGAGTCCGTCATGAAAATAAAGAAAGTCAAGCTTTAAAACTTGCAGATGCTTTTTTAGGAGATAAAGTGTCAAAAGCTGATGATGAAATTCTTTCTAAAGTAGCCCAAGGAGATATATCGGGGGATCTTGAAATTCATTTCTGGGACAACGAGGAAGAACTTTATAGATTATTGGATAAATGCATCAAAAAAAATCTAAATCTTTCTGAGAAAGATCCCGACTATGATGGATTTAATAAATCTATTGAAAAGCCTGATAAGTGGCAAATTTTATCTCCTACTCGCATGCAGATATTTGGCACTACTGAGATAAACCGTATTGTTCAGAAGAAATACAGGCAGGGTTTGATAGAAAAAGCTAAAAAGCAAAGACCAAGACCTTTCGGAGAACAACAGATGGTTTGGAAGGATAAAGTCATCCAAGTTGTTAATTCAAAACGAATAGGCTGGAAGGACGGCAAAATAGATGGCTATGTGGCAAATGGAGAGGTAGGTTTAATAGTTAGCACACAGAAAAGACATAGTTCCAGAAATGATTTCATTGATATAAAATTTTCAACCCAACCTGATTTAACCTATCGTTATTATAGGACAGAAGTTGATGAAAACCTTGAACTAGCCTATGCGATTACTGTTCATAAATCTCAAGGTAGCGATTTTGATATAGTCTTTTTTGTTCTGCCCCAAAAAGCGGAAACAATGTCAAGAGAGCTTATATATACGGCTTTAACAAGGTTTAAAAAGAAAGTTATACTTCTCATAGAGAAAGATATTGAACCTTTAATAACTTTAAGGAAATCACAATATTCAGAAATTTTGAGAAGGAATACTGCTTTATTTGAATTATCTGGCAGACCAAAAGGTATTAAATTGCCACATTCTGAACGTCTAATACATAGAACGAAAAGGGGAGAATTGGTAAGATCAAAATCAGAGGTTATTATTGCAAACATTTTAGCAGACTTGGGAATAAGTTACGAATATGAAGAGCCATTATTTTCAAAAGAAGATCAAAAAGACTTTAGAATACCAGATTTTACAATAAAGTATGAAGGAGAGAGTTTTTATTGGGAGCATCTCGGAATGTTAGAAGATCCAGAATACAAAAATAATTGGGAAAGGAAGATTGAATGGTATAAAAAGAATGGATACATAGATCGACTTATAGTTTCAAAAGACAAACCAGGTGGCGGCATAGACAGCAAAGAAATTGAAACGTTGGCGAAAGAAAAAATATTAGGAAAATCATAATAATTGAAGAAGATAGGGCGCAACTTTATATAACACAGCATAAAAGATTCGTGTATTATAGTACTCACATAAATTTTAGCAATGTTGGTAATTATGGTGGTATCGATGAATGGATATACCGGTGAATGTCAGTAAAGATCTCACTAAAATGTATTTTATTTTTCCTCATTAAGCAACTAAATGTTGTGTTAACGCATAGATCCAGATCAGCACTGAAAATCGGCTTCCAGTTCTGAACATTTTCAGAAGATAGTTATGCAAAAAATTAGACTGAGGTGGGGAAATTTAAGGGTCCTAATATGGGAATTTTTGATTCACTTTAACATGTTTCTAAAGGCATAAGAAATACACGCCCGTCCATCTCTAACCAAACAATATTTTGCCTTGTGCTAAAAACTATGACCCAATCTTGTTTCTTTCTTAATTCTAATAACAAACTACCAGAACTACCAGCTTGTATATTAAAAACTTCCACAATTACCACCAACATCCAAGAGAATAATTGAATTTTATATAAGAGTTTTAAAAATTTTATCGCTACCTCCTTAAGCGTCGGAAGGGTCAAAGGTTAAATTTACAATAGAATTTCTCAACAATTTCCCAAAGTTCTCTAGTTATATATTTTTTGACATGTTCTATAATATATTCTGGAACTCCTCCATAATAAGCCTCTGAAATTGCTCCTGTTATACAAGCTAATGTATCACTATCTCCCCCTAAAGACACAGCATTTCTCACTGCATCTTCGTATGAGTCTGAATCCAAAAAGCAAATAATAGCTGGTGGGACAGTCCCTTTACATGACACATCAAAGTGATAATTGGGCCTAATCTCTTCAACTGTAGATTCTAAATCATATCCAAAACTTTTTGAAATCTCTTGTCTTATCTCTTCTTTTCCTATCTTTTTTCTACATAGATAAATACAATAAGCCACTGCCTGGGCACCTTTTATTGCTTCAGGATGATTATGGGTTATTTCAGAACTCTTTTTCGCTTCAAACAAAACCTTATCTTTTGTACCAAAAGCAAAACCAATAGGACTTACTCGCATTGCCGAACCATTGCCCCAGCTATTGTAAGGAGTGGGATCGGGAGAATTTAACCACTTTAAAAACATAGCTCCATATCCTGCATTTATATATTTTCTTCCAAGTTCCCTGATAGTATAAATATACTCACGCCCCTCCAATATGGCTTTTGCTATAGCAACTGTTAACACAGTATCGTCTGTAAATCTACAGTGAGGACTAAATAAAGGAAATTGTTTTGTTTTAATAGGATTTCCTTCGTATATAGATCCAATTATATCTCCAGCAACTGCTCCCAACATTTGATCAACTCTCCTTTTAAATAGGCCTTCCTTGCTTATATGTTCGAGGCTTTACTCATGACATCTAAATTCCTTCTTACCCTTGTTTAAAGTTACTTCTTTTCCCATTTTCGTGTAAAGTAAAAAAAGACGTTAAAATCGTTTTTGTGAAATGAATATATAGAACATAGTCAGTCCATTTTGATAATTCTCTACTTTTCATTTAAAACAAAAAGAAAATGTCGTTTTGCAACGATCCTATCAATGACATATTTGGCCATTTAGCTAGTAAATCCTGACCTTTGGATAGTTAAGCAATAATTTTTTTACTATAACATTCATATTTTATCTTTTATTTTATTTGTAAAAGCAAAAAAAATTGAGAAAAACTGTTTATATCCTCAGGGTCTTGAGGGTGAGATTAGTTGTCAGTGTGAGTGAACAACGTATCACAGATACTGATAACAGATCACTTTAAATCAGTTTGTATTGTTTCTTAGCTGCCAGATACTACCACAAATGATAGAGCAAGGGTGTAATCTGTTTATAAAAAATAAGATTAGACTAGAAATTTAATATCCGGTAAGATTGACTCTGAAGTGGTAGAGATTAAAAATTAAGATAATAAATGTAACCGGAGAATAATTAAATGATCAGTGTACTTTGCTTTATTAATAATTCCCATGAGTTAATGCTCATTAAAAAAGCCCTTGAAAGAGAAGAAGATGAATTTTTTGTGATTGAGGCCTCGGATCTTGAAGCTTTTAAAAGTGCCCTTTCTACAAAAAACTTTGACGTGGTACTCTTTGATTTAAAGACTTTAGGTGTTGATAATCTTATAGCTATTCGGAATTTCAAGAACCAATATCCTTTTATACCTGTAATAGTGCTTATAGATCCAGGTTTAGAGAAAATAGCAATAAAAGCACATAAGCACGGAGCAGATAATTATCTAATCAAAGATAGCACCTATTTCCAGTGGTTGCCACATATGATTCGCTTTTGCATTGGTGCCTTTAAAACAAACCATGAGTTAAATGAAATTAAACAACTCCTTCTTAAATCTCAAGTAATCGGCAAAATAGGTAGTTGTATGTATGACCCTTTAAAAAATCGTATGATATGGTCAGAACCAACATACAAAATATTTGGTGTAGATCCAAATAATTTTAAACCTTCCTACGAGAAATTCATGGAATTGATTCACCCCAGTGATCGTGAAGTTATTGACACTCTTTGTTCTCACTCACTTGAACAAAGGCAAAGCAAATTTGAAACTGAATTTCGCATCCATAGACAAGATACAGGAGAAACACGGGTTGTTAAAATGGTATGTGAGAATCAAAAAGACAATACTGGCCGTATTATAAAATCCATGGGAATAATTCAAGATATTACGGAGATTAAAATTACTGAAGAAACACTTAAGGAAAATTTGGAGAAATTTCGGGCGATATTTGAATATAGTCCTGATGTGATAATTATCTCAACCTTAGATGGAGTTATAGTGGATGTTAATAAATCTTTTACCCATGTGTCTGGATACAAGCGCAAAGATGTCATTGGAAAATCCCTTGCTGAATTTAATTTTTGGGTAGAACCATCTGATCGCAAAATTTTTTATTCAAAATTGAAAGAAAAGGGAGAGCTACATAATTTAGAAATAAAATTCCGCCTCAAAGATGGCTCAATAATAGTGGGGTTAGTATCAGCTGTTATTATTTCCATTTATGAGCAGCCCAATATCCTATGCATTGTTCATGATATTACCGAGTTAAAGAAAATCCAAAATAAGTTAAAAGTTGCCAAAGAGCTAGCTGAAAAGGCACTGGCTATCAAGGATGATTTTCTCTCAAATATGAGCCATGAGATACGGACACCAATAAATGCTATAATAGGGTTCAACTATCTGCTTCAGAAAACAAAATTGACTCCTCACCAATTAAAATATGTGAAAAAAATTGAAATGGCCAGTGAACATTTACTTAATATTGTCAATGATATTCTGGATTTTTCCAAGATTGAAGCTGGAAAGCTCCATATAGACTCTGTGGGATTTAATCTGAATATTGTTTTAGATAATGTGTACGATATGATGGATCTTTATGCCAGGGAAAAGGGACTTAAGTTTTTTGTGGCCAAAGAAAAAGATGTGCCAATTTATCTCATTGGCGATCCAGTGCGCATTGAGCAAGTTTTACTAAATCTGGTAAATAATGCAATCAAATTTACTAAAAAGGGTGAAGTTGCACTAAAAGTTGAGAAAGTAAAACAGGAAGGGAAAAGAGTCACCTTGAGATTTTCAGTTAGAGATACCGGAATTGGGTTAACACATGAGGAGATGAAGAGACTTTTTCAGAAATTTGATCAGGTTGATACCTCTATTACACGTAAATATGGCGGTACAGGGCTGGGTTTAACAATCAGCAAGAAATTGGTGGAGATGATGAACGGCAAGATCTGGGTTGAGAGTGTAAAAGGTGTGGGGAGCACATTTTTCTTTACTGTGGAATTGGATATCTGGGAGAAAAAAGATAAACTAGCTCCTAAAATGCTTCAAGGTCTTAAAGTCTTGATTGTTTCCCATGAAGAGATCACTCGACAGGCCCTTGAGGATTATTGTGAACAGTTTGGTTTTGATGTAAAAACAGCGACAAATGGAAAAGATGCTCTTAAGATTTTCCATAATGATAAGGCGATAGATCTGGTCCTTGTTGATTGGAAAATGCCGGATATGGATGGTGGTAAGTTTTCTAGGCGTATCAAGACAGATGACACGACTTTAAACAAACCCAAGATTGTCTTGATTACTAGACACGGAACTGAAGAGGTCATCCACCAAGTAAAAAAATTCGGGTTAGATGGTTTCCTAATAAAGCCAATAGATGAGTCCTTGCTCTTTAGTTTGGTGATGGAGCTTTTTTCTCAAGACATAGACAAAACAAGTACCGAAACATACAGAAGGACAAACGAACTTAAACCATTACAAGGTGCTAAGGTGCTTTTGGTTGAAGATAATGAGAGCAACCAGGAACTCATTGTTGAGATCCTTAAAAATAAAGGAGTGAGTGTAGAAGTTGCAGAAAACGGTCAAGTTGCAGTGGATAAGATCTCTAGAAAAGGAGATGAGTTTGATTTGGTGCTCATGGATATTCAGATGCCAGTGGTGGACGGCTACACCGCCACAAAAAAGATTCGTGCCCATAAAAAATGGGACAACCTGCCTATTATTGCATTGACAGCAAACGTCCTCTCTGGAGTGAAGGAAGAGGTTCAGAGAGCTGGTATGAATGATTACATCACAAAGCCAATAAATGTGGATGAACTTTATAACACGCTAGTAAAGTGGTTAAAAAGGAGGCAGGATACAGGAAAAATGGGAAAAGAGAAGATTTTACAACAACCTGCTGAAAAGAAAAATTCTGTTATTTCTGGTGTTGACTTTGAAAATGGTTTGATGCAGTTTGCTGGAAAAAAGAAACTATACCTTAAGGTCTTGAAGCAGTTTATTGAATCCTATGGGGATTTTGAAGAAAAGCTAATTCAAGCAGTAAGAGATAAAAACAAGGATACTGCGATACGACTTATACATAATTTGAAAAGTGTTTCTGGTAATATTGGTGCAACTAATCTATATTTGGAACTTATTAAATTTGAAGAGTTTTTTAAAGAAAACTTTTTAGATGAAAAAGCAATTAAAGAACGACTACATTCTGTCATAAGACTTCTAAACAGAGTTATTGCGGATATCAAAGAGTACGAAAACCAGCAAAAAAGGGCCATACCAACAATAAGTGTTTCAAATTTTAATATAGATGAGTTAAAATCTGTTGTAGATAAATTAAAGGTTAATCTCAAAGAGTATAACGCCAATTCTATAGAATATCTGGATAAATTAAAGGAAATTTTAAAGGGTTGTGGTTATGATATGGATCTGATAGAACTTGAAAAATACGTGAGTTCTTATGATTTTGACAGTGCAACTAAGGCATTGGAAAAATTTATGTATAAACTAAAAGGATTTTAACATATGAAAAAACAAACAACTCTTATAGTTGATGACTCACCAGTGAATATAGATATTTTAAAAGGGATTTTAGGCGATGAATATAATATCAAAGCTGCAACTAATGGTGAGGTAGCGCTAAAAATTGCTAGAAAATTAAGGCCCGATTTAATCCTTTTGGATATTATGATGCCAGGGATGGATGGCTATGAAGTGTGTTCCAGGTTAAAGGCCAATATAGAAACACAAAACATCCCTGTAATTTTTATAACGGCCAAAGATGAGCCCATGGATGAAACCCATGGTTTTGAAGTAGGAGCTGTGGACTATATTACCAAGCCCATTAGCCCGCCAGTTGTTTTGGCACGGGTCAAGACTCACCTTGCCCTTCATAATCAGAAATGGGAGCTGGAAAGGTTGGTGAAAGAGAGAACTAAGGAATTATTAGAAACTCAACTTGAAATCATTCGTAGACTTGGACGGGCAGCAGAATATAGGGACGATGAGACAGGTATGCATGTAATCCGCATGAGCAAATACGCCTATGAAATAGCCTTAGAAATTGGACTGGATGAACAAGATGCGGAATTGATCCTCAATGTTGCACCAATGCACGATGTGGGCAAGATCGGCATTCCTGACGCAATCCTCTTAAAACCTGGAAAATTGACTCCAGAAGAATGGGAAATTATGAAGAAACATACTGTTTACGGAGCCAGGATTATTGGAGAGCATCCCTCAAAAATATTGAAAGCAGCCAGAACAGTTGCTTTAACCCATCACGAAAAATGGGATGGAACAGGTTATCCCTATGGATTGTCTGGCGAGGATATCCCATTAATTGGGAGAATTTGCGCTGTTGCTGATGTATTTGACGCACTGACCAGTAAGCGTCCTTATAAAGAGGCCTGGGATATTGAAAGGGCGGTGAATTTAATTTTAGCAGAAAAGGGAAAACACTTTGATCCTATATTAGTTGATGCCTTTGAAAAGGTATTACCATCAATCATTAAAATCAAAGAACAATATCCGGATTCAGGATAAACCTCCCCATGTATTAAGGAGACTATAAAATCCAGTTTATCTATTACTCAAAGAGGGAAATAAAATTGAATTTATCCACGTCCACAAGCCCCATATCTGTTAATTTTAGATGAGGTATAACAGGAAGTGCCAGAAAAGATAGATACATAAAAGGATTTGTAATAGTGTCTCCAAGTTGTTTAGCTGAAAAATTTATTTGCTCCTCAAGTTGCATTACCTCTTCTGCTGGTCTATCACTAATAAGACCAGCTAAAGGAAGGGGCAAATGACCTAGCACCTCTTTGTCTTTCACCACAACCATTCCTCCTCCTGTTTTTGAGATAAGCTCTACTGCAAACAATATATCATCGTCATTTGACCCTGCGCATATTATATTATGGGAGTCATGGGCAATAGTAGATGCAATAGCTCCTTTATTTATGCCAAATCCCTTTACAAATCCTATTCCTATATTGCCTGAATTTTTATGCCTCTCTATTACAACTAATTTTAAAATATCATTATTTATATTGGGAATATAACAATTATCTTGTTTAATCATTACGTCCTCTATTGGCAATATTAAATGCTCTGTTATTATTTCATCTCTTTTTATTCCTATAACGTGCACCTTTTTGCCTTTCACATCTTTTATTTTTATTAAATCTACATCAATTTTTGCGTTAATACTATTTTTCATTGGGATATTTATTTTTTTCCATTTTAACTTAGAAGCGGACGTTCCATTGATATATACATCTTCAACATCTAGCTCAAAAAGATCATTTATTATTACAAAATTTGCTTTATATCCAGGAGATATTATGCCTATATCTTTTAAATTATAATAATGTACAGGATTTATAGTGGCCATTTGAATTGCCCATATGGGATCTGCTCCATTTTTTATAGCCTCTTTAATATTATAATCCATATGTCCTTTTTGTATTAGTTCTTTAGGATGTCTATCATCTGTAACTAAACAAAAGTTTCTAACATTTTTTTGATTTACAACTGGTATTATAGCAGGAAGATTTTTCTGTGTAGATCCATTTCTTGCAAATATATACATTCCTCTTTTTAGCTTTTCTTCTACTTCTGGTTTTGTGGTACATTCATGGTCACTTCTAGGACCTGCAAGTATATATGCATTTAACTCTTTTCCACTAAGCATAGGACAATGTCCGTCAATGATTTTTCCTCTGGATATAGCCAGTTTTTCCCAGATATCTTTATCCTGGAACATAACTCCAGGGAAATTCATAACTTCGGCCAGTCCTAAGATTTTATCAGGATATTTTTTGTATAGATATTCTATGTGTTCACTTTTAATAGCTGCACCAGATGTCTCCATATTGGTTGCTGGAACACAAGAAGGGGCCATAAAATAGAACTCTACATGAAGATTTTCACTCATTTTTATAAATAATTCTATTCCCTCTATTCCCATAACATTTGCTATTTCATGTGGATCACAGATTACTGCCTGGGTTCCATGTTTTATTGCAACTTTGGCAAATTCTAATGGAGTGAGCATAGTAGATTCTATATGGATATGGGCATCAATAAATGCAGGAGATATATATTTGCCTTTTATATCTATTTCATTTTTACCAGTGTAATCTCCTATACCAACAAAATATCCATTATATATCCCAAGCTCTTGTTCAACTATATCACCATTGAATACATCTATTATTTTCCCATTTTTTATGACTAAATCACAGGGAATATTTCCCAGGGCAGCCTTTAATAACATTGATTTTTTCATAAATTATCCCTTTAATTAATGCAAAATATTTATTGATTTAAGGCAGTTTAAAGCTGCATATATCATGAGCCTGTAATATTTTCAAATAAATTTATTTTTATCCTTACAGGGGAGATTGCTATAACCTTTACAATAGAACCTGGTGTTTTTCTAGTAGTCCCCCTTAAAAACACTATATCTTTGTTTAAAACATCTCTGGCACATTCTGGGGCGTTTTCTGGTATTATCACAACATCTATTAATCCCTTTTCATCTTCTAATGTGACAAACATAACCCGGGTGCTAGTGCGTGTAGGTGGAGTGTGCACTAAAATCACCTTACCAGCTATTTGCACTATCTTGTTGTTTTTCATCTTTGAAAGTGTATTAGAATCAATAAATCCCGTGTTTTTTAACAAAGGACGTATCCTTTCAAGGGGATGAAATCTACAGGGAATTTTTAAGGCTATTTGTTCTCTAATACACCAGTTTTTTATAAAGTTATTATAATTCATATCTTAGATGTTGCTTGTTTAAAAATTTTAATTAATATGTATCAAATTGCCCCGGCTATCTTCAACATCTTTATTACCCTATGGGAAAGTTTGCATCTGGAAGCGAGATCAAATTCATTTTTAAATAACCCCTTTTCTTCTCTTTCTTTAATAATGGTTTTAGCTGTTTTTTCACCTAAAAATTTTACTGTTGTTAAAGGATATATGATTCCATTTTTATATGGAGAAAAATTAAGGGTACTGTAATTTACATGGGGAGGATAGAGAAAAATACCTTTTGTCTTTGCTTCATTTAAAATAACTGATGGTGGATATGAGCCAACAGATCCTGCATTTAAAAGCCCCAGATAAAATTCTAAAGGATAGTGTGTCTTTAAATAGCCACTTATATAAGTAATATGCGCAAAAGAGGCTGCATGTGCCTTGCAAAAACCATAAGCAGCAAAGCAGGATACCATCTCAAATACATTTTCTGCAACAGACTCATCATGGCCTGATTTAATTGCACCATTGATGAACTTTTCTTTTAATGATTCCATTTCTTCTTTACTCCTGTCCTTTGTCATGGCCCTTCTAAATGCATCTGCCTCGCTATAACTCATCCCTGCAAAAGAGTGGGCAATCTCTAATACCTGTTCCTGAAATACTATTACACCATTTGTGTCTTTTAATATGGGAATAAGTTCCTTGCATGGATAGAAAATAGGCTGTTTTCCATCTCTTCTATCCAGAAAATCAGACATCATATTGCCTTTTACAGGCCCGGGCCTAAAAAGGGAGATCTCTACTACAATATCAAAAAAATTTTTTGGTTTAAGTCTCCTTACAAGTTCCCTTTGACCTGGGGATTCCAGTTGAAAAACTCCTATTGTATCCCCTTTTTGAAGGGTTTTATAAGTAGCCTCGTCATCTAAAGGAATTTCCTCTATGGATATATCTTTTTTTAAAAAATAGAGAGACTTTGCTATAGCCGTGTGCATCCTCAGTCCAAGTATATCCAGTTTAAATAGCCCCCACTTTTCTACATCCTTTTTATCTACTTCAGCTACTGGATACCCTTTATTGGAAAGGTGAATTGAAATAATATTTTCTAGTGGTTCCTCTAAAATAATAACTCCACCTAGATGGGTGGAGCTAGCATAGGGTAAGGAAGTTGCCTTTTTTACCATCTCAAGGAGCTTGTGTTCTTTTAAAATAGGATGATTTTTTAATTCAGGATATTTTTTTAGGGCAGAATCTATATCTATCCTTCTCATGGCACTAGGAAGAGATGCACATAATCTTTTGATCTCACTATAGGGATAATCCAGGGCCCTTCCTATCATTCTAACAGCCCCGCGTACCCTAAAAGTCAAAACAGTGGAAAGAAGGCCACATCTGTCCCTGTATTTATCAAAAATAAACTCAAAAACTTCATCTCGCCTCTCAGAATCAAAATCCATATCCACATCTGGAAAATCCTGCCTTCCCTCATTTAAAAACCTCTCAAATAACAAATTGTTTTCAACAGGATCCACCCCTCCAAATAAAAGATAAACCACTAAAGAGCTTGCAGCAGACCCTCTAATTGAACACCTGATGTTCCTTTTTTTGGAAAACTCATAAATATCTCTTGCAAGCAAAAAAAAGTCTGATAATTTGTGTCTTTTTATCACTTCAAGTTCTTTTACAATCCTTTTTAAATATTCAATTGATACTGGAGACTTTTTTCTGGCAAGTATTTTAAAGCAAATGGAAGAGAGTCTTTGATAACTTTTATGGGAAGATGAAAAAATTTTAGGAGGACCTATTTTATTTAATGGTAATTCAAATTCTTTACACATCTTGGCTATTTTATAGCTATTATAAAGGGCATCTTTGTTATTTGCAAAAAGTTTTTCCATATATACATTTGATGTTAAAAAGAAGTTATCTCCAGGCAGAGGAGATATATCTTTTTTGTGGTGATACTTTTTCAATATATTACAAAAGATTTTGTGTAAATCACTATCTTGTTTTTTTAAATAGGCAACTTCATGGGTCACAACTGTATCTATATTAAATTTTCCTGAAATATCTAGCTGTATATCCATAACTTTTTTATCATCTGATAATTTATGATTTTGTATGGCAATATATAAATTTTGTCTAAATAATTCTTTTAGATTTTTTAAATTATATATTGCATAATCTATTTGTCCCTTTTGTATATAGATCCTTTCTAAAGAAAATCTGCCGCCAGTAATGCATATAAGTCCATTTGTTAAATTATATATATCTTTTAAAACAATTTGTTTTTTTGTATTTTTTTGAGTAATTATTTTGCATAAGTTTTTATATCCATCTATATTTTTCACTAAAAGAACAATCCTGCCTGCATCTTTTATATCTATTTGTGCTCCTATTATTGGATCTATGCCGTATTTTTTTGCGCACACATAAAATCTTGTAATACCAAGTAGAGTGTTGTTATCTGTTAGTGCTATGTATGGAAATTTTAGCTGGTATGCGTAATTTATGAGTTCTTCTGGCAAAAAAGTCCCCCACAAAAAAGAAAAGCTGCTGGTTATGTGAAGGTGTACAAACTCTGTCATGGGATGTATTTTCTAATAAGACCTACCATTGTTCCAATTACCCTTATCTTGGAGCGTGCAACATCTTCGGCTGTAAAAAACCTTTCCTCATAATTGGGATTTGCAGGAACGAGAGAAAATCCACCGTTCTTTTTGTATAGATACTTTAAAGTAACCTCAGGTTCTATTTCATCTAACAGTGCAGCCACTATTTTACCATCTGGGGCAAATGTTTCTGGCCGTATAATTGCGATGTCTCCCTCACATATTCCCGCCTCTATCATGGAGTCTCCAACCACCCTTAGGCCATATAATTTCTCACCGCCAAAATATTTAGGATCCAGAGGGACAATTTCTTCTATGTCTTCATAGGGAAGAGTAGGATCTCCAGCAGGGATATTGCCAATTATTGGGATGCCAAAAAAATGAGATTTGAGGAGCTTAATAGATCTTTTTGTTCCTTTTGGGATTTGTAAATACCCCTTTGCCTCAAGCCTTTTTAGTATATCATACACTGCCCCAGTTGACTTTACACCTATCCCTTCTCCAATTTCTCTAATAGTAGGTGCCATTCCATGTTCAGACATAAATTTTTCAATAAATTCTAATAGTTGTTTTTGTCTCTCTGTAATCATCCTTATTCCTCCCAAACTTAATTTCTATTAAATAGAACAAATTTTCTATACAAGGTCAAGAAAAAAATTGCTCTATTTGAAATTTATTGGAGTTCTATTTTAAGAACGTTCTTTGCAGTCTATCAAGAAGCTCATCGGGAAGATTGGGAGGTAAAATATAATTCCTTCATTCAATTTTTAAAAAAACTTCTTCTCTACAAGGTCTTACTTGTCCAATTACAGTTGCCATTTCCCCATGATCATTTAAGTATCTACGCACATCATTCAACCTCTCTTCTGGCACACTAAGGACCATTCCCCCTGATGTCTGTGCATCAAAAATAATATCTATTAATATTGGATCTACATCAGATGAAATTTCTACCATTTTTTCACAAAATTTTCTGTTGGCATAAGACCCTTCAGGAACCAGGCCCATCTGGACAAATTCTCTTACTCTCTCTAAAACAGGTATTTTATTGCTCCACACCTCTATTTGCACATAAGAGGCCTTGGCCATTTCAAGAAGATGTCCTCCAAGTCCAAAGCCAGTTATATCAGTTGCCCCTTTTATGTTAAATTTTCTGATAACTTCTCCTGCAACCTTGTTTAATCTGGATGCCCAAAAATAGACCAGCTCTTCTATCTCCTTATAACCTTCCCATTTTGCCTTTAGCGCAGTTGCCAATATCCCTGTTCCAAGTGGCTTTGTTAAGACCAAAAAATCTCCTATGTTGGCCCCTTTGTTAGTCGCAATGTGTTCTTTCTTTACAATACCAGTAACAGCCAAACCATATTTTATCTCTTTATCCTCAACACTGTGTCCCCCTGCCAAAATAGCTCCAGCTTCTAATACCTTAAAGTATCCTCCCTTCAGGATCTCAATTAAGATATTTAGGTCCATTTCCTTTGTTGGAAAACAGACTATATTCATGGCACTATAGGGCTCACCACCCATGGCATATACATCAGACATTGCATTAGCTGCAGCTATTTGCCCGAAATAATAAGGATTATTAACTATAGGGGTAAAAAAATCTACTGTCTGGATCAGCTCCATCCCTTCTGGATTCTTTAATACAATACCATCCTCATTGTCTTGCAATGAGACAATAACCCTTGGATCCTCTTTAATATCTAGTTTTGAAATTACCTGTTCCAGTGACCCTGGACTTATTTTCGCTGCTCAGCCAGAAGCTGATACACGCGCTAAAAGATCAATCATGCTGAAACCTCCCATTTGCAATCATTTTATCTTCAATTTCCTTGGAAGTCTTATAAACAAAATCAATAAAAATTTTTACCGCAGGGTATATTGTCCTGCCTTTGTGATAAACCAGGTAAAAACTCCGCTTAAACTCAAAAAAAGGATACTCCTTTACAGCTAATGGAGTCATACTCAATAATGGAGATGCAGCAAACATAGAGGTCACTGAAATACCAACATCACTTGCCACCAGACCAAGAAGACCCTGGGTATTTGTAACCATGGCCTTAATGTTCAATTCATTAATATCGATCCCAGCATTTTTTAAACCAGCTTCCACAGCTCTCCTGGTTCCAGACCCCTTTTCCCTGATCACCCATGGAACATTTATCACATCTCTGGGACTATTAATTTTGTCTAAATATTTAGAATTGCCAACAAACCCCATTCTATCATCAATAATTTTTTGAAAAAAAAGATCTTCAATCTCATAAACCGCTCCAACAACTCCAATATCTAGGGACCCTTCCAAAATCCTATTAACCACTTTTTCAGTGTCATCTATTTCTAGCTGAATATCTACTTTAGGATAGCTATTACAATATTTAGATATTACTTTGGGTAAAATATAACAACCAGGAATTGTACTACCACCTATCTTTATACTACCAACCACTTGATTTTTCAGTAATTTTACTTCTAGCTCGGCTTTGTAAAGTAACTCAAGAATCTTTTTGGCGTATTTATATATTGTATGTCCAGCAACTGTAGGAATAACACTCTTCCCAATCCTATCAAAGAGTTTTTGATCAAGCTCTTCCTCTAAAGAAGAAACATGACTGGAAACAGTGGGTTGAGAAACAAACAGGTCCTTGGCTGCCTTTGAAAAACTCTTTAATTCAAAAACCTTACAAAAACTCTTTAACCTTACTATATCCATTCCAAATACATTTTATTAATTTTTCTAATACAAACAAACATAAAAAAAACAGGGTTGCCCCTGTTTTTTATCCTTTTACTCATTTGATCTATCTATATCTTCTTCCTGCTTTTGTTCTTGTTGTATTTCTCCTTTTTCTTCCTCTTCTTGATTTTCTAATTCTTGTTTTTGATCCTCTTGATTTTCTTCCTCTTTGGCCTTTAATTCATCCTCAACAAATTCCACAATTGCCATGTCAGCACAATCACCACGCCGTGGAATGGCAAGTTTAACTACCCTAGTAAAACCACCTGGTCTGTCTTTATATCTTGGAGCTATCTGATCAAAAAGTTTTTTTACTAATGTACGATCCTCTAATATCCTGTATGCTTTGCGCCTTGAATGAACTGTATTTTCCAGTCCAAAACGAATTAACTTATCTGTTAACCTCCTGACTTCTTTTGCTTTAGGCAAAGTGGTTTTAATTCTTTCGTGTTCTATTAAAGACCTTGCCATATTTTTAAACATGGCTTTTCTATGTTCCCATGTCCTATTTAATTTCCTACCCTTCTTTCTATGCCTCATGATCTTCTTTCCTCTTTTTTTCCCATTTTTCTAATTGTTCCTGAAAATTATCAATCTTCATACCCAAATCCAAACCCATATCATGAAGTACTTTTAATATATCATCCAGGGATTTTTTCCCAAAATTCTTAGCTCTCAGTAATTCTGCCTCGGTTTTTTGTACTAATTCTCCAACATAATGGATATTGGCTTTTTTTAAACAATTGCTCGCTCTAACAGGTAATTCTAATTCCTCTATTGTCTTAAAGAGATTTGGATTTATCTCCTCTTCCTTTCTCTCCTCTTCTTCCTCTGTACCTATATTCTCATCAAAGTTAATAAAAATATCCAGTTGTTCTTTTAATATCTTCGCAGAATAAGCTAAAGAGTCCTCGGGACTAACAGATCCATCCGTCCAGACCTCTATAATCAATTTATCATAATTTGTCATCTGACCAACACGTGCCTGCTCAACAGAATAGGCAACCTTTCTTATTGGTGAAAAATTGGCGTCCAAGATTATTGTTCCTATTTCATTTGGAACTTCCTGCATCTCTGCTGGCACATAGCCCTTACCCATCCGAACTTCTAGTTCCATTTTAAATTCTCTATCCTCTGTTAGAGTGGCTATATGCTGATCAGGATTAAGTACCTTTACATGGTTATTTTCTTGTATATTTGAGGCCCTAATTTCTCCCTTCTTATTTGCATATAATATTAGTTTTTGAGGCTCATCAGTATCCATAAAAAATCTAATCTTTTTTAAATTCAAAATAATCTCAGTCACGTCTTCCATCACGCCGGGAAGAGAAGTAAACTCATGATAAACCCCTTCAATCCTGGCTGCTACTATTGCTGCTCCCTGCAAGGATGAAAGTAACACCCTCCGAAGTGAATTTCCCAGCGTGGTTCCATAACCCCTTTCCAGAGGTTCTACTGTAAATTTCCCGTAGAACTCATTCGAGTCAGGATCCTTTTCAATCTTCCTTGGCTTTACTAACTCACCCCAATTTCTCGCATTTATGATCCTGCCTTGCTCTTTGATTATCATATATCTAACCCAATTATTTTAATTATTTAGAATACAACTCAACAATAAGGTTTTCGTTAATTGGAAATGTTATATCTTCTCTTTCTGGCAAAGCTTTGACTCTTCCTTTATAATTTGAAGCATCTAATTCCAACCACTGTGGTACTCCTCTTCTAGCAACAACTTCCTGTGCCTCCTGAATTACTGGCATTTTCCTACTTTTTTCCTTTACCTCAATTACATCATCCACCTTAACTTGATAAGAAGGAATATCCACCTTTCTTCCATTAACCAAGAAATGACCATGCTTAACTAATTGTCTTGCCTGATTTCTTGAGTGGGCAAATCCCAAACGATAAACTACATTGTCCAAACGCATCTCCAAAATTCTCAGCAAATTGGTTCCAGTCACGCCCTTCTTTGCTTCAGCTATTTCAAAATATTTACGAAACTGTCTTTCTAAAATACCATAAAGCCTTTTTACCTTCTGTTTTTCTCTAAGCTGTATTTCATAGTTACTGGATTTCTTTCTACGCCTACCGTGCTGACCAGGAGCATATGGTCTACGCTCGTATGCGCATTTATCTGTATAACACCTGTCACCCCTTAAAAATAATTTAGTTCCTTCTCTTCTGCATAACCTACACTTTGGTCCTGTATATCTTGCCAAGGCTCATTCCTCCTAAATTTTTTCCCTTAAACTCTTCTTCGTTTTGGTGGCCTACAACCATTATGCGGTATAGGGGTTACATCCCTGATAAAAGTTATCTTAAATCCCTCGTTGTGAATAGCCCTCATTGCTGATTCCCTTCCAGCACCAGGACCTTTAACAAATATACCAACACTCCTCATTCCATGGTCCATGGCCTGTTTTGCTGCCTTTTGAGCCGCAACTTGAGCCGCATAAGGGGTGCCTTTTTTAGACCCTTTGAAACCACATGACCCAGCACTTGCCCAGCTCACCACATTCCCTTTTGGATCTGTAAAAGTAACTATTGTGTTATTAAATGTGGTCTTAATATGGGCATATCCAGTTGGTATATTCTTTTTTTCTTTTCTTTTACCACCGCGTTTCGCTTTTGCCATATCTTTTCACTCCAAATTTTATTTCTTTCTTTTGCCTATAATAGCTCTCCTCGGACCTTTTCTAGTTCTAGCATTTGTATGTGTCCTCTGTCCCCTAACAGGGAGATGCCTTTTATGCCTAATTCCTCGATAACAATTGATTTCCATCAGTCTTTTTATATTAGCTGTTATTTCCCTGCGAAGATCTCCTTCTACTTTGTAATTTTGCTCTATCTCTTTCCTGATGGCGTTTACTTCCTCTGGTGTGAGATCATCAGACTTTTTTGTCCAATCTACTCCCACAGCTTCTAAAATCTTTAATGCGCTGGAGCGCCCTATCCCGTATATATAAGTCAATGCTATGTCAAGTCTTTTATTCTTTGGTAAATCTACGCTTGCAATCCTTACCACTTTAATCCTCCAGTTTATCCTTGTCTTTGCTTATGTTTGGGATTTTCACAAATTACACGAACAACACCCTTTCTTCTAATAATCTTACACTTACTGCACATTTTTTTAACAGAAGGTCTAACTTTCATAACGATTCTCCTTAAATCTTATATTCTACCTTTGATCCTGGCCTTCCTTAATAATCCCTCATATTGTTGTGATATCAAATATGATTGAATCTGCGTCATAGTATCTATGGCAACACCAACTACTATCAAAAGTGCTGTGCCTCCAAAATAAAAAGGCACATGCATCTTATATATCAAGATCATAGGAAGCACACACACAGCTGATACATAAAGGGAACCCCAAAAAGTAAGCCTTGTTAATACCTTATCAATGTATTCTTTTGTATGCTTTCCAGGCCTAATTCCAGGGATAAAGGCACCCTGTTTTTTTAAATTTTCCGCAATATCCTTTGGATCAAAAATTATTGCAGTATAAAAAAAGCAGAAAAATATTATTAGCCCTACATAAAGGATAGTATATAACAAACTGCCTGGCCTAAAATACACAGATAACTGGTGCAAAAATTCAACTTGTGAAAAATTTGCTATTGTTGCAGGAAACATCAAAATAGATGAAGCAAATATAGGGGGAATCACACCAGCTGTATTTATTCTCAAAGGTAAATGGGAACTCTGACCTCCATACATGCGCCTTCCAACCATACGTTTTGCATAATTAATAGGTATTCTTCTTTGAGCCGTCTCAACAAAACATATAAATGCCAAAACCCCCATCATAACCGCCAAGAGTATTAATAGAAAAAACAAACTGAGCTCACCTGTCTGAAGCAACTTTATTGTCTTTGTTATTGCACCTGGTACTCTTGCAACAATTCCTGCAAATATAATGAGAGACACACCATTTCCTATCCCTCTAGCAGTAATTTGTTCCCCTAACCACATCAAAAAAACTGTACCTGTGGTAAGAGTAATAACAGTTACCAAAATAAAGGTAATTCCTGGATGCGGAACCACCGGCACACCTGCTGGACTGGTCATCTTTTGAAGCCCATATGCTATCCCAGTTCCCTGAATAAGGGTTATAAGCACTGTTCCATATCTTGTATATTGAGTTATCTTTCTCCGACCAGCCTCACCCTCTTCTTTTTTTAACCTCTCCAGCTCAGGACTCACTACTACCAAAAGTTCCATTATAATTGCTGAGGATATATAGGGCATAATACCTAGAGCAAAAACAGAGAATTTACTAAGCCCACCACCAGCAAACATATCAAAAAGCCCGAATAATGTATTTTGAGCTGACGCGAAAAAATCAGCTATTGCACCTGTGTTTATTCCTGGAACGGGTATATGAATTCCTAATCTATATACTATGAGCAACCCTAAGGTAATTAATATCCTGCGGGTAAGCTCTTTTGAAAAAGTGACATTTTCCAATTGCGGTATCACCTACCTATCCCTCCAGTATCTTGGCTTCCCCACCACCATTTTTAATTTTTTCCAGAGCACTCTTACTAAATTTGTGTGCCCAGATTTTGAATCCCTTGGTTATCTCACCCCTGCCTAATATCTTGATGGGTCTGTTTTTTTTACAAAATTTATATAAATCATCAAGGGTTATTTCATCCTTGTCCATAAACTTCTTTTCAATAAAATCTAAGTTTATAACATTATACTCTACTCTAAAGGGATAATTTTTAAATCCCCTCTTGGGAAGTCTCCTCACAAGGGGCATCTGTCCACCTTCAAACATTGGTGCAGGTCCTTTACCAGCCCTTGCCTTCTGACCCTTATTACCCTTGCCAGCAGTACATCCCTGACCACTGGCAGGGCCACGTCCAATCCTCTTTTTTTTCTTTAATTCACCAGAAAATGGCCTGAGCTCATGTAATTTCATTTCTCCACCACCTCTACTAAATGTTTGACCTTATTTATCATTCCAATTATTGCTGGATTATTAGGCAATTCCTTGACTTGATTTATTCTTCTAAGACCCAAGGCCTCAAGGGTCTTACGTTGTTTTGGTTTACACCCAATTTTACTCCTAATTAACTTCACCTTCATATGAGTTTACCCCCTAACCACCAATTGATAAACTTTTTCCCCTAATTTCAGAAACCTCTTCAGGATAACGCAACATATTTATACCCATAATTGTTGCTTTAATAACATTTATTGGATTTCTAGAGCCAATGGCCTTACTTAAAACATCTGTAACACCTGCTGCTTCCATAATCGCTCTCACAGGACCACCAGCAATAATCCCAGTTCCTTTAACAGCAGGTTTTAATAAAACCCTGGCAGCTCCAAATTCACCAATAACTTGATAAGGAATTGTTCCATCAATAATTGGCACTTCTATCATATTTTTCTTAGCCCGTTCAGTGGCCTTTACAATTGCATCCGGAACCTGATTGGCCTTCCCATAACCATAACCAACATTACCCTTTCCATCTCCCACTACTACCAGGGCTGTAAATTTAAAGTTTTTTCCACCCTTAACAACCTTTGATACTCTATTTAGATGAACAATTTTTTCAATTAATCCAATTTCATTTACTGTACTCATAAATCACCTCAACTTTAAAAATTTAGCCCACCCTCTCTGGCACCATCAGCCAGTGCTTTCACTCTTCCATGATATATGTATCCATTTCTATCAAATACTACCTTTTGAACACCCTTCTCCAGTGCAATTTTGGCTATCTCCATTCCTACTTTCCTAGCGGTTTCCTTATTCAACTTCACATCTTCGCCTAACTTTAGGCTAGAGTAAGCAGCTATTGTGTGACCTCTACTATCATCTATTACCTGGGCATAAATATGTTTATTCGACCTAAATACTACCAGCCTTGGCCTCTGTGATGTACCAAAAATCTTTTTTCTAATCCTTATTTTTCTCTTCTTTCTCAGATCATTTCTACTTAATTTCATGTTCCCCACCCTTACGCCTTAGCAGATTTTCCAGCTTTACGTAAAATCTGTTCATTGATATACTTGATACCTTTACCCTTATAGGGCTCAGGAGGTCTGATCCTCCGAATCTGGGCAGCTACTTCACCTACCAACTGCTTATCAATCCCTGAAATAAAAATTTTATTCCCTTCCACCTTTGCTGAAATCCCTTTAGGCAACAGATATTCCTTTGGATTAGAATAACCCACATTTAAAACCACTTTATTCCCTTTCACCTCAGCCCTATAACCTACTCCCACTATTTCTAGACCCTTTTCAAAGCCCTTACTAACGCCTTCAATAGCATTAGCCAGTAGAGTTCGTCTCAGGCCGTGCTGTTCTCTAGCTTTTCTAGAATCATTCTTTCTCTTAACAAAAATTGTATCTCCTTCCTGAACGTATTCAATCAAATCACTTTTGTCCAAAACAATTAGCCCCTTCGGGCCCTTTACCTCTATTTCATGTTCTTTAAATGTAACATTTACCTTGTCTGGGACCTTTATCGGTGTTTTTCCTATTCTAGACATAATTTCCCACCTTACCATATTTTACAAAGTAGCTCTCCGCCAACCCTTTGTCTTTTAGCTTCACTTCCTTCTAAGACACCTCTAGATGTGGATAAGATACATATACCCAGACCATTTTGAACCTCAGGTATCTCATCCACACCAACATAAACGCGCCGCCCTGGCTTGCTCACTTTTTCCAAATCAGATATAGCGGGCCTGCCTTTTACATATTTTAATTTTACTACAATATCGCGTCCATCTCTATTTATTTCCTCTATATATCCCTCATGCTTTAAGATTTCCAAGATGGCCATCTTCATCTTGGACCCAGGTATTCTTACCTGTTTGTGAAGAGCCATATGAGCATTTTTTATACGGCTTAACATATCTGCTATTGGATCAGTCATTCCCATAACAAGCTCCTTACCAACTTGATTTACGGACTCCAGGAAGTTCACCTGATAATGCCATTGTTCTAAAACATATCCTGCACACCCCAAATCTTCTCAAAAATGCCCTTGGTCTTCCACATAAAGGGCATCTATTGTATTTCCTAACTTTAAATTTTGGCTCCCTCTGAGCCTTTACCATTAGTGCCTTTCTAGCCAATTTTCCCTCCTTTACTTAACAAAGGGCATCCCCAAAAACTTAAGCAAGGCCTTGCCCTCTTTGTCGGTCTTGGCAGTTGTTACTATGGTTACATTCATACCTTTAACACGATCAACTATATCAATGGGTATATCCGGAAAAATCGTATGCTCTCTAATTCCCAGGGTATAATTTCCACGACCATCAAAGCCCCTATCAGAAAGCCCTCTAAAATCCCTAATTCTGGGAATTGCAAAATTTATTAATTTGTCAAAAAATGCCCACATCCTCTCCCTTCTCAGGGTAACACGACACCCAACAGGCATACCTTGTCTCACCTTAAAAGCTGCAATTGACTTCTTCGCCCTGGTAGGCACTGCTTTTTGACCAGCTATTAAAGTCAATTCTTTAATTCCATCCTGAATTATTTTATTGTCATGGGCCCCTTCTCCAAGTCCCATATTCAAGGAAATTAACTTCAACTTTGGAACTTCCATTATATTCTTATATCCAAATTCATCCTTTAATTTAGGCACAACATTTTCTTTGTATATCTTTTCTAAACGGTTCATGGCTCTTTCCTTTGTTAATCAAGAATCTCTTTGCATTTCTTACAATATCTAAGCTTCTTTCCATCTTCAGTAAATTTATATCCAACTCTTGTAGGCTTTGCACATGCATCACAAAAAAGCATTACATTAGATATATGTACAGGAGCTTCTTTCTCTATAATCCCTCCACTTTGTCCTGTATATGGATTTCCCTTTATATGTCTTCTCACAACGTTTACCTGATCTACAATCACCCTATCTGTTTTTTTTAAAATCTTTTTAACTGTACCTACTTTTCCGCGATCTTTTCCACAAATTACCATTACTTTATCATTTACTTTAATTTTGTACTTCCTATTCATACTGACCCACCTCTATAATACTTCTGGGGCTAATGAGACAATCCTCATAAATCTTTTGTCTCTAAGTTCCCTGGCCACAGGGCCGAAAATACGGGTTCCTATAGGTTCCATATTTTTATTTAATAATACAGCAGAATTGGTATCAAATTTAATATAAGAACCATTAGGCCTACCAATTTCCTTTTTTGTCCTCACCACAACTGCCCGATAAATTTCGCCTTTTTTTACCTTTGAATGGGGTATAGCCTCTTGGACTGAGACTACAATCAAATCGCCTATTGTAGCATATCTCTTTTTACTCCCTCCAAGCACTTTTATACACCTAACAATCTTAGCCCCGGAGTTATCTGCTACATCCAATTTACTCTCAACCTGAATCATGGCCTTCTCCTCCTATACCGCTTTTTCCAATATCTTGAGTAGCCTCCAGCGCTTACGCCTGCTAATGGGCCTACTTTCTATTATTTGCACCTTATCACCCATCCCACATTCATTTTTAGGGTCATGGGCCATGAATTTTTTTCTTTTTCTGATAAATTTTTTATATAAAGGATGTTTAATCATTGTCTCACATCTAACCACAATGGTCTTATCTGGTTTGTTACTAACTACAACCCCAGTAAGCACTCTTTTATTTCTTTTAACTGTCTTCTTTGCTCCTTCCATCCTTTGACTCCAATTGCTTTTCCCGCATGATGGTTAAAATTCTTGCTATAGTCCTCTTAACTTGCGGTATCCTTGCAGTATTCTTTAATTGACCTATTGAATGCTGAAACCTCAACTTAAACAATTCTTCTCTATACTCAGCCAATTTATTATGTAGCTCGGATAGTTCCATCTCTCTTAATTTAGCGGCGTCCATCGTTACAACCCCTTTTCCTCAATTTTTGTCCTTATAGGCAACTTATAAGATGCACGTACAAGTGCTTCTTTTGCCCTGTCAATGTCAACACCAGCAATTTCAAATAAAATACGTCCCGGCTTAACTAACGCCACCCATCCTGAAGGAGAACCTTTACCCTTCCCCATCCTTGTCTCGGCTGGTTTCTCAGTAACTGGCTTGTCTGGAAAAATCCGTATATAAACCTTTCCACCACGCTTTAGGCTTCTCATTATGGCCACACGAGCTGCCTCTATCTGCTGTGCTGTCAATCTACCATGTTCACATGCCTTGAGCCCTATATCACCGAAGTTAACTCTACAGCCCCTATAGGCCTTGCCTCTAGTAAATCCCCTGTGCTGTTTTCTATATTTAACCTTCTTTGGACTAAGCATCTGTTTTTACCTCATCTAAAATTTCGCCTTTAAATATCCAGACCTTTACACCTATTATTCCATATGTGGTTAATGCAGTTGCAAAACCATAGTCTATGTCTGCCCTTAAGGTGTGCAAGGGCACTCTACCCTCCCTGAACCATTCAGTCCTGGCAATCTCAGCTCCACCCAATCTACCAGAGCATGCTATTTTTATACCTTTAGCTCCAAATTTTAACGCCAGGCTGATTGCCCTCTTCATGGCACGCCTAAAAGCCACCCTTCTTTCAAGCTGAAGTGAGACATTCTCAGCTACCAGTTGGGCATCTATCTCAGGCCTCCTCACTTCAACAACCTCAAGGATGAATTCACCATTGAATTTTCTCTTGAGCTCATTTCTCAGTTTCTCTATTTCAACACCCTTTCTGCCAATTACTATCCCTGGTCTGGCCGTGTGAATTATTACCCTGACCTTTTCAGCAGCCCTTTCTATTTCAATCTTGGAAATTCCTGCGTGGTATAGTCTTTGTTTAATAAATTTTCTTAATTGTTTGTCTTCATAGACAAACCTTGCATAATCCTTTTTACTATACCATCTAGACAACCAATTTTTGGTGTATCCTAACCTAAACCCGTATGGATGAACTTTTTGACCCAATGCCCTCTCCTCCTACTCTTCATCAAGAATAACTGTTATATGACTCGTCCTCTTTAATATCCTGGTGGCCCTGCCCATTGCCCTTGGCCTGATTCTCTTCCACATAGGACCTTCATTTACCAAAATATCCTTTACATACAACCTGTCCACATCCATTAAATAATTATTTTCCGCATTTGACAGCGCTGAATACATTACCTTATAAATGATTTTTGCAGCCTTTTTAGGTGTAAACTGCAAGATATCTAACGCCTTATCTACTGGCATATTCTTCACATTCCTAGCCACCAGCCTGGCCTTTCTCGGTGATATTCGGACGAACTTTAATGTAGCTCTTGCCTCCATAACAAACCTCTTTTGTTACTTTTTACCCTTGACCTTACTCTTTTTGTCGCCAGCATGACCATGAAATGTCCTGGTCGGAGCAAACTCACCCAATTTATGACCCACCATATTTTCTGTCACAAACACTGGAATGAATTTCTTTCCATTATG
Organism: Desulfothermus naphthae; assembly: GCF_054657475.1. Lineage (NCBI taxonomy): Bacteria > Pseudomonadati > Thermodesulfobacteriota > Desulfovibrionia > Desulfovibrionales > Desulfothermaceae > Desulfothermus > Desulfothermus naphthae. The sequence continues at coordinate 319,517 of NZ_BAAHYQ010000002.1, read as the reverse complement.
TACCGCAAATGTTAGACCAACCATTTCTGGAATTATTGTAGACCTTCTAGACCACGTCTTTATTACCGACCTATCCTTAGTCTCATTCGCCTTTTTTACCTTCTTCAAGAGATGATCATCTACAAAAGGCCCTTTTTTTAATGATCTTGGCATAAAGTACCCCTCTGACTATTTTCTTCTTTTTACTATGAACTTGTCTGAGTATTTATTCTTTTTACGAGTCTTATAACCCTTTGTTGGCACGCCCCACGGACTTACCGGATGTCTGCCCCCCGAGGTCTTACCTTCACCACCACCGTGAGGATGGTCGATTGGGTTCATTGCTACACCACGCACCTTGGGCCGCCTATTGAGATATCTGTTTCTACCTGCTTTACCAATTTTTATGTTTTCGTGATCTATATTGCCAACCTGACCTATGGTAGCAAAACATTTAACCAAAACCTTCCTGATTTCCCCAGAAGGCAGCCTCAACATAGCATATTTGTCCTCTTTATCAATTATCTGAGCATATGTTCCAGCCGCCCTACAAAGTTGTCCGCCCCTACCTGGATGCAACTCTATATTATGTACTATGGTTCCATTTGGAATGCTATACAGAGGCATAGCATTACCCACTTTAATATCAGCCTTCTCACTCGCTATAACCATGTCACCAACAGAAAGGTCCTTTGGTGCTATAATATATCTCTTTTCACCATCCACATAATGGAGCAAAGCGATTCTAGCACTTCTATTTGGATCATATTCAATAGCTGCTACCTTAGCTGGCACATCTAACTTATTCCTTTTAAAATCAATAATTCTATAACGACGCTTATGGCCTCCACCCCTTCTTCTACTCGTGATACGGCCATAACAATTACGTCCACTACTTTGACGCAAACCAATTACTAAACTCTTTTCAGGCGTCGTTTTTGTAATTTCTGCAAAATCCGAGACTGTCTGTCCTCTTCTGCCTGGCGATGTTGGCTTAAGTACCCTAATACCCATAATTATACACCTTCAAAAAAGTCTATTTTTTCACCTGGCGCAAGTTGAACGTACGCCTTTTTAAATCCACTTACCTTTCCCACTACCCTTCCAAAACGTCTCTTAAGCCTTGGCCTTTTGTTTATTACTCTTACCTTCTCTACCTTTACTTTAAAGGCCTTTTCTACTGCCCTTTGTATATCAATCTTATTGGCCTTTTTATCAACTATAAAGGCAATTTGATTACTTTGATCCTTTAGAAAAGTTGTCTTTTCCGTTATCAAAGGCTTTATTAAAATTTTTGTATAATCCATGGCTATGCCAACCTTTGCTTAATATTTTCTACTACCTCTGGTGTGAGAACTAATGAATCGTACTTTAAAATATCGTACACATTTATATCCTTATCCAACATTAACTTGGTATCAGCCAAATTTCTTCCTGAAAGAAAGATGTTCTTATCCTGTTTAGGCAAAACAATCAAGGCTTTTTTTACATCTAAATTCTTTTTTATCTTGACCAACTCTTTTGTCTTAGGCTGACTCACCTCCAACTTGTCCACCACTACCAATTCATTATTTCTTACCTTGGAGGTTAAAGCCATCTTAATGGCAAGCCTTTTTACTTTCTTATTCACTTTAAAAGAGTAATCCCTTGGTTTAGGTCCATGGGATACTGCACCTCCAACCCAAAGGGGAGACCTAATTGAGCCTGCTCTAGCACGTCCTGTGCCTTTTTGTCTCCAGGGCTTTTTTCCCCCGCCCCTAATTGTTGACCTGGTCTTCACAGAGGCCGTGCCTACACGTTTTGCAGCTAAATGTGCCTTCACCACAAAATTCAAAATACCAGGCTTTATTTCCACATTGAATATGCTGTCAGGTAGTTCCATCTCTCCCACAACATTTTTTTCCTGATCATATATATTTACCACTGTCATTTTATCCACCTCAATCCTGCTTACGAATGTAAATGATTGAATTCTTTGCTCCAGGCACTTGACCCTTCACTAATATTAATCCATCTTCATGCCTTACATCCATGATTTCTATATTTTTATAAGTATGCTGCCTGTTCCCCATATGTCCAGGCATTCTTTTTCCCTTAAATACTCGCGATGGATCTGCACATTGTCCTATTGATCCTGGAGCCCTATGTACCTTGTGATGACCATGAGAGTCTGGAGATCCTCCAAAATTCCATCTCTTCATAACCCCTGCAAAACCGCGTCCTTTAGATACCCCAGTAATTTTGACCTTTTCACCAACTCTGAAAAGATCTACAGTGAGTTCTTGTCCTAGCTCATAGTCATCTAACTTATCTACTCTAAACTCTTTTAAAAATCTGTAAAAACCCTTTCCTGCTTTTTGTTGATGGCCCTTCAATGGTTTGTTTACTTTTTTCTCTTTAATAGGCTCAAACCCCAATTGTAGGGCCTCATAACCATCTTTCTCTTTTGTCTTTATCTGGATAATTGGACAAGGACCCACCTTGAGGACAGTTACTGGTACTCGCCTTCCATCACGAGCAAAAATTGTTGTCATACCTAGCTTTTTTCCTATTAATCCTAAACCCTTCATAAATAACCCCTCAAAAAAATTTGCCCCATTAGAGTTTGATCTCTACATCAACACCCGCGGGTAAGCTGAGCTTGCCCAAGGCATCCACAGTCTGCTGGGTAGGTTCTAAAATATCTAGCAACCTCTTATGTATCCTGATCTCAAATTGTTCCCTAGATTTTTTATTAACATGAACTGATCTGTTCACAGTTATCTTATGAATCCGTGTTGGTAAGGGTATAGGACCTGCCACAGCAGCTCCTGTATTTCTAGCAGACTCTACTATCTCTCGGACCGCCTTGTCCAAAATTCTATAATCATAAGCCTTTAGTTTGATTCTTATTCTGTCACTTTGCATATTCACCATGTTCCTTACTCCTATTCAATTATCTCCGAAACTACACCTGCTCCAACAGTTCTTCCACCTTCTCTTATCGCAAACCTCAGTCCCTTCTCCATGGCTATCGGCGCTATCAACTCCACCTCAAATTGGGCATTGTCGCCAGGCATCACCATCTCTACTCCCTCTTCTAACTTTATCACTCCTGTCACATCTGTTGTCCTAAAATAAAACTGCGGTCTATATCCTGTGAAAAATGGTGTGTGACGACCTCCCTCTTCCTTCTTTAACACATATACCTCTGCCTTAAATTTCGTGTGCGGCGTTATACTCCCTGGCTGAGCCACTACCTGACCTCGCTCTACCTCATCCCTCTTTATTCCCCTTAACAATATCCCTACATTGTCTCCTGCCTGTCCCTGATCCAAGGTCTTCCTAAACATCTCTACACCCGTTACCACTGTCTTCTTTGTCTCACCTAATCCTACTATCTCTACCTCATCTCCTACCTTCACAACTCCACGCTCTATCCTACCTGTTACTACCGTCCCCCTTCCTGATATACTAAACACATCCTCTATTGGCATCAAAAATGGCTTGTCTATCTCCCTCACTGGCTCAGGTATATAGGAATCTACCGCATCCATTAACTCAAATATACACTTCGCATCTTCACTATCTGGATCATCACTCTCTAATGCCTTCAATGCACTACCATGTATTACTGGCACATCATCCCCTGGAAAATCATACTGACTAAGAAGTTCCCTCACCTCTAACTCTACCAACTCCAACAATTCCTCATCATCTACTAAATCTACCTTGTTCAAAAATACCACTATACTCGGAACCCCTACCTGCCTCGCTAGCAATATATGCTCCCTTGTCTGGGGCATTGGTCCATCTGTGGCTGCTACTACCAATATCGCACCATCCATCTGAGCCGCACCTGTTATCATGTTCTTTATATAGTCAGCATGACCCGGACAATCCACATGCGCATAATGCCTATTCGGTGTCTCATACTCAACATGCGCTGTGGCTATGGTTATTCCCCTCTCCTTCTCCTCCGGTGCCTTGTCTATCTCATCAAATGGTACATACTCAGCTGTCCCATACTTCAAACTCAACTGCTTTGTTATCGCCGCTGTCAACGTGGTCTTACCATGATCTATGTGACCTATGGTCCCTATGTTTACATGTGGCTTCCGCCTCTCAAACTTCTCCTTCCCCATAACTACCCCCTGGTTCTTATAATTTCTTCTGCTACTGTTGTTGGTACTTTTTCATAGTGATCAAATTGCATTGTAAAATTTGCCCTACCTTGAGTCAGGGTCCTTATTACTGTTGAATATCCAAACATTTCCTTTAAAGGAACATAAGCCCTCACTATCTGGATACCTAACCTGGATTCCATTCCTAATATCTTACCCCGCCTACTATTTAAATCACCCATAACCTCACCTACGTATTCCTCTGGACAGAGGACTTCTACTAACATAATAGGTTCTAAAAGTACAGGCGAAGCCTTTAAACAAGCATCCTTTATAGCCATTGAGCCAGCCACATAAAAGGCCTGTTCAGAGGAATCCACCTCATGATATGAACCAAACACCAGATTTACCTTAAGATCAATCACTGGATAACCGGCAAGAACACCACTTAGCAATGCATCTTTGATGCCTTTATCTATAGCAGGTATATATTCTTTGGGTATTACTCCACCTACAATAGAATTTTGAAATACATACCCTTCACCTGGTGCAGGCTCTACTTCAATCACTACATGTCCATATTGTCCCCTACCACCAGTCTGTTTTATAAACTTTGCTTCACTTTTTGCTGACCTGGTTATTGTCTCCCTATAGGCCACCTTTGGCTGTCCCACATTAGCATCAACTTTAAACTCTCTAATCAAGCGGTCAACTATAATCTCTATATGAAGCTCACCCATTCCTGAAATAATAGTCTGTCCTGTTTCTTCATCTGTTTTGACTTTAAAAGAAGGGTCTTCCTTGGTGAGCTTTGCAAGTGCAGCAGACAAATTATCTCTATCAGACTTTGTCTTGGGCTCTATGGCAACGTCTATAACTGGTTCAGGAAAATCTATATTTTCAAGGATTACTGGCTCCTTTGGATCACATAGGGTGTCACCTGTAGCAACACTCTTAAGACCCACTGCAGCCACAATATCACCAGCCCAGGCCTCTTTTATCTCCTCCCTCTTATTGGCGTGCATTTTTAGGAGCCTTCCAATTCGCTCCTTTTTCATATTTGTCGTATTTACAAGACTCATCCCTGTTGCTATGTGGCCAGAATATACTCTAAGAAAGGTTAGATGCCCTACATATGGGTCGGTCATTAATTTAAATGCAAAAGCCTTCACTGGTGCATCATCTCTACACTCACAAACAACCTTTTCCCCGGTATCAGCTCTAATTCCTTCAATAGGTGGCAAATCAACTGGCGAAGGTAAAAAGTCTATTATTCCATCTAATAGGGGTTGTATACCCTTATTTTTAAAGGCAGCTCCACAAAATACAGGGCATATTTTAAGATTAATTGTACTCTTCCGAATTGCTTGAGTTAATCTTTCAATTGGTATCTCCTCTCCAGATAAATATAGCTCCAATAATTCATCATCTTCTTCTGCAACTGCTTCTACCAGATAACTCCGCCAATACTCTGTATCTTTAAGTAGCTCTTCTGGTATATTATCTGAATAGGTCTTTTTTCCAAGGGTTTGTTCATCAAAATACATGGCCTGACCATGAATTAAATCTATGACCCCTTTAAAATTTTCTTCTTTGCCTATGGGTATTTGAATGGGTACTGGTTTTGCCTTTAGACGCTCCTTAATCATATCAATTACCCGGAAATAATCAGCCCCCACCCTATCCATTTTATTTACAAAGGCAAGTCTTGGCACCTTATATTTATCTGCCTGTCTCCACACTGTTTCAGACTGAGGCTCAACACCGCCCACAGCACAAAAAACTGCAACAACCCCATCTAACACCCTAAGAGACCTTTCCACTTCTACTGTAAAATCAACGTGTCCCGGTGTATCAATTATATTTATTCTATATCCCTTCCAAAAACAGGTTGTTGCAGCAGATGTTATAGTAATACCTCTTTCCTGTTCCTGGGCCATAAAGTCCATAATGGCTTCACCATCATGGACTTCACCAATTTTATGGGACACACCAGTATAAAATAGAATACGTTCTGTTGTAGTAGTTTTTCCCGCATCTATATGTGCCATAAAACCGATATTTCGCTGCTTATCAATTGGAACTATTCTTCCCACATCTCACCTCTTACCACCTATAATGCGCAAAGGCCTTGTTGGCTTCTGCCATTCTGTGGGTATCTTCCTTTTTCTTGATTGCAATACCCTTATTATGATAGGCGTCAGTAAGTTCAGCACTAAGCCTTTTGACCATGCCTTTTTCACCACGACTCCTTGCAGATTGGATTAACCACCTGATTGCCAGAATAAGTTGTCTATGGGGAGTTACCTCCACTGGGACTTGATATGTAGCCCCTCCAACCCTTCTTGGCTTTACCTCAACCTCTGGCTTGACATTGTTTATGGCCTTTTCAAAAGCTGCCAGAGGTTCATCCGAAGTATTTTTTGCCAATTCATCCATGGCTTTATAGACAATTTTTTCAGCAACACTCTTTTTTCCATCTCTCATAACACCGTTGATAAACTTGGCCACTAATTTACTCTTATACCTTGGGTCTGGCAAAATTTCTCTTTTTGGTACAGGTCCTTTACGAGGCATATCTTAAATCTCCTTAAAAACTATTTTGGTCTCTTTACACCATATTTAGATCTACTCTTTCTACGATCCTGAACTCCTGCAGCATCAAGGGCTCCACGAATAATTGTATAACGTACACCAGGAAGGTCTTTAACACGCCCGCCCCTCACCAGCACAACAGAATGTTCCTGCAAATTATGCCCTTCACCTGGAATATAGCAGGTAACCTCTATGCCATTTGTCAACCTTACCCTGGCTACCTTTCTGAGAGCTGAGTTAGGCTTTTTGGGAGTAGTAGTATAAACCCTTACACAAACCCCTCTTTTCTGTGGACATCCTTGCAGCGCAGCCCTCTTTTTTGAAGACTTTACCTTCTCACGCCCCTTCCTCACTAGTTGATTTATAGTGGGCATATATGGCCTCCTTCTGTAAGATAACTAAAGATAACTCCCTAAACAAGCGTTCAAAAGATGGTTTACTTAACCTATTTTCTATATAGTGTCAATCACTGAATATCCATTGTGGGTAATTATTTTTCTAATATTCTTCCTCTTCACTCCATAACTCCTTTTTCAGTTCATCTAAAAATAGCTCCGGATTCTCTGGTTGTTCAGGAACCTCAATTTCAAGATTAAGGTAAGACCTAAATCCTGTACCTGCTGGGATCAATCTTCCAACAATGACATTTTCTTTCAGTCCTCTTAAGTAATCCACCTTCCCTTGAAGGGCAGCTTCTGTCAAAACCTTTGTAGTTTCTTGAAATGAAGCTGCTGAAATAAACGATTCAGTGGAAAGAGAAGCCTGAGTAATTCCCAAAACAAGTGGTTCAGCCACTGCAGGTCTTAGACCTTTTTCTACTGCCTTCATGTTTTCTTCTAAAAATTTATGCTTTTCCACATGCTCACCAATAAGAAAATTGGTATCTCCAGGATCCACAATATTTACCTTCCTGAGCATCTGACGAACAATTATCTCTATATGTTTATCGTTAATATTTACTCCCTGATATCTATATACCTCCTGGATCTCATCAACAAGATATTTTGCCAGGAATTTTTCACCTTTTATTTTTAATAAATCATGGAGTTCTGGGGAACCTTCAGTTAAAAAGTCCCCAGCTTTCACATAATCACCCTCTTGTACTAAGATATGTCTTCCCTTTGGCACCAGATATTCCTTGGGATCTCCTGTCTCTGGAGTTACAATAATTCTACGCTTGCCCTTAATATCAGGACCAAAGCTAACTACTCCGTCTATCTCAGATATAATGGCCATTTCCTTTGGCTTTCTTACTTCAAATAGTTCTGCTACCCTTGGAAGACCACCAACAATATCTTTTATTTTTGCAGTTTCTCTTGGTTTTCTGGCTATAATATCACCAGCATGCACCCTCTGACCTTCTTCAACCATCAAAATCGCACCCACTGGCAAATAATACACTGCCTCGAGTGAAGAGTTGGGTCTGTTTTTTACTTCTCCATTTTCATCTGTAATGGAAATACTTGGTCTGTAATTAGTGGATCTGTATTCAACTATGGTTTTAGTAGCCTTATTTGTTATTTCATCCACCTTTTCCTCATATGTCATTCCCTCTACAATATCACTATAGTGAACAATACCATCCACATCTACAATAAATGGTTCTTGAAATGGATCCCACTCTGCAATAAGTTGCCCTTTTTTCACCATATCATCCCTTTTAACGTGTAATCTTGCACCAATTGGCAAAGTATATCTTTCTCGTTCTCTGCCTTGTTCGTCAACAATTCCAATTTGACCATTTCTACCAATAACTAATAAATTACCTTCTCTGTTTTCTACTGTCCTCACTCCATTAAAGGTGATCCTTCCAGAATAGCGGGCAACTATTGAAGATTGTTCAATCTCTTTAGATGCAGTACCACCAATATGAAAGGTACGCATTGTTAGCTGTGTTCCAGGCTCACCAATGGATTGGGCTGCAATTATACCAACAGCCTCTCCTACATTAACAAGATGTCCCCTGGCCAAATCTCTTCCATAACAATAAGCGCATACACCTCTTTTACTCTGACAGGTTAAAACAGACCTGATTATTACCGAATTTATTCCTATCTCATCAATAAGCCTGGCCTTTTCTTCATCAATCATGGTGTTGGCAGGCACCAATACCTCACCAGTCTCTGGATGTAAAATATCCATTAGGGCTATTCTACCCAACACCCTACTAAAAAGCTCTTCTTGAACTTCTCCTGGTTTGATTTCCCTTGTAATCTCAATTCCGTCAACAGTTCCGCAATCTAATTCAGAGACAATTACATCCTGAACTACATCTACCAATCTTCTGGTAAGATATCCAGAGTTTGCTGTTTTAAGGGCTGTATCTGCAAGACCTTTTCTTGCACCATGGGTAGATGTAAAGTATTCCAACACAGACAATCCTTCTCTAAAAGACGAGATAATTGGAGTTTCAATAATCTCTCCAGAAGGTTTAGCCATAAGGCCTCTCATTCCAGCGAGCTGCCTCATCTGATCAGGATTACCTCTAGATCCTGAATGGCTCATCATATAAATCGGGTTCAGGCTGTCATTTTCTACCTCTTCGCCTGTCTTGGGATCGACCAAGATATCTTTGGAAATTTCTTCCATCATCATCTTGGCAACCTCATTGGTGGCCTTGGTCCAAACATCAACTACTTTATTATATCTCTCTGTTCTGGTAATTATACCTTCTCTATGCTGATTTAAAATTTCCTCAGCCTCCCGCCTGGCAGCTTCAATGATCTCTTTTTTCTTTGATGGTAATTTTAAATCTTTAACAGAAATTGTTACTCCCGCCCTTGTTGCATATTCAAATCCAAGATCCTTCAATTTATCACATAAAATCACTGTGGCTTTGGTCCCTGCACGATGATATGCCTCTGCAACTAATCGCGCGATACTCTTTTTATTCATAACACAATTTACCAATTCAAAAGGGACTTCTTTAGGTAGAAGTTGCCCTATCAGAACCCTACCTGCACAGGTCTCAACCAATTTTCCATCCATTCTTACTTTTATTTTTGCATGTATGGAAATAACTCCCGCATCATAAGCAGCAATCACTTCCTCTGGATCTGAAAAAATCTTTCCTTCACCTGGTTCAAATGACCTTATAAGCGACATAAAATAAAGCCCTAAAACTATATCCTGCGATGGGAGTATTATAGGATTTCCATTTGCTGGAGATAAAATATTATTGGTTGACATAAGAAGCACTCTACACTCTATTCTGGCCTCAATGGATAGGGGAACATGCACAGCCATTTGATCACCATCAAAATCTGCATTGTAAGGAGTACATACTAATGGATGCAGCTGAATTGCCTTGCCTTCCACAAGTAAAGGCTCAAATGCCTGAATTCCCAGCCTGTGAAGAGTAGGAGCTCTATTTAGAAGTATAGGATATTCTTTAACAATCTCTTCCAGTGCATCCCATACAACCACATCTTCTCGCTCAACCATCCTCTTTGCACTCTTTATAGTGGAGGCATATCCTTTTTCTTCTAACTTATGGTAAATAAAGGGTTTAAACAGCTCCAGGGCCATTTTTTTTGGAAGACCACATTGATGCAGCTTTAGTTTCGGGCCAACAACAATCACAGATCTGCCTGAATAATCAACCCTTTTTCCAAGGAGATTCTGTCTAAATCTTCCCTGTTTCCCCTTTATCATATCACTTAATGATTTTAAGGGACGTCCATTTGTTCCAGTAATTGCCTTGCCACGCCGGCCGTTGTCTAAAAGGGCATCCACAGCCTCCTGAAGCATCCTTTTTTCATTTCTAATAATAATATCAGGTGCTCCTAATTCTAACAACCGTTTTAATCTATTGTTTCTATTAATTACACGTCTGTAGAGGTCATTTAAATCACTGGTTGCAAACCTTCCTCCATCTAAAGGTACCAGGGGTCTTAAATCTGGTGGAATAACTGGCAGTACTTCTAATATCATCCATTCTGGTTTATTACCAGACTCCAAAAAGGCCTCAACTATTTTTAGCCTTTTGGTTATTTTTTTCTTCTTATTTATTGATTTGGTATTAAAGGTCTCTTGTTTTAATTCATCTCTGAGTTTTTCCAGATCTATCTCCTCTAAAAGTACTTTGATCGCCTCAGCACCCATTCCAACTGAAACAGCATCTTCTCCGTATTTCTCCAATATTTGAACATATTGATCCTCTGTTAAAAGCTGTTTCTTTTTTAAAGAGGTCTGTTTTGGATCTATAACCACATAAGATTCAAAATAGAGGACCTTTTCTACCTCTGCCATGGTCATATCCAAAAGAACACCTATCTTAGAAGGCACAGATTTTAAATACCATATATGAGCCACGGGCGCAGCTAGCTCTATATGACCCATTCTCTCCCTTCTTACCTTGGAAGATATAACTTCAACTCCACACTTTTCACACACAATACCCCTGTGTTTCATCCTCTTGTATTTTCCACAATTACACTCATAGTCTTTCACAGGTCCAAAGATCTTGGCACAAAAAAGTCCATCTCTTTCAGGCTTAAAGGTCCTATAATTAATGGTTTCAGGTTTTTTAACCTCTCCATAAGACCATTCCCTTATCTTTTCTGGAGAGGCCATGGATATTTTTATGCCTATTAAATCTTGCGATGTTACTTGAACATCAGTACCACTTTGCATTGTATAAAGTTCATCTAAGGACATAATTTTTTCTTCTCCTTGAAAAAAGTTTTATTTCAAGGGACTATTTACTATATCTTTAATCAATTACATCTATCTTTTTCTTTAAACTTTGTTTTTTTCTCTTATCCACAATGAGTTCCACATCAAGTGCTAGAGCCATCAATTCTTTTACTAATACATTAAATGATTCTGGCATAGCTGAGGTCAGATAGTTTTGTCCTCGTACAATATTCTCATACATTTTCACCCTACCATGGACATCATCTGACTTAACAGTCAAAAACTCCTGTAATAAGTAAGCTGCTCCATAAGCTTCCAAGGCCCAAACCTCCATCTCGCCTAACCTCTGACCACCAAACTGGGCCTTTCCACCTAGAGGTTGTTGTGTCACCAAGGAGTATGGACCAGTAGAACGGGCATGTATCTTTTCATCAACCAGATGATGTAATTTCATCATATAAATATAACCTACTGTAACTGGACTATAAAAAGGTTCTCCTGTTCTACCATCATAGAGAACAACTTTACCATCATCTGGAAGCCCGGCCTTTTTAAGGAGTTTCCAGATCTCTTCTTCAGTAGCACCATCAAAAACAGGGGTTTTTGCCTGGATACCCTTTTTTAGCGACTTAACCTCCTCTAGAAATTCCTCATCGTCCATCTCGTCTATAATATCATTAATTTCCTTTGAATCAAATATAGCTTTAACTTCCTGTCTCAGTTTATCTATATCAACGGCCTTTTTCGCCATTTCAGCAAGTTGTTCTCCCAGTTCTTTTAATCCCCAACCAAGATGGGTCTCCATGATCTGTCCTATATTCATCCTTGAAGGAACACCTAAAGGGTTTAAGACTATATCAACAGGGGTTCCATCTTTAAAAAATGGCATATCCTCTTCTGGCAAGATACAGGACACAACACCTTTGTTTCCGTGTCTTCCAGCCATCTTATCGCCAACACTTATTTTCCGTTTAATGGCAATATATACCTTTACCATCTTAATTACGCCAGGCGGAAGATCATCTCCCTCAACTGCCTTGGCCCGCTTCTTCTCATATATATTTTGAACAAATTGGATCTTTTTGTTGTATTCCTTAATTATTTCGTCAACCTCTTCATTTACTTCTTTGTTTGAAAAGGCCCCTTTTAATTTTTTCAAAGGAATAGATTCAAACACTGATTTTTTTAACGGCTTGTTAGCTTCTGCCCAAACCTTTCCTTTTTCCTGCTTAACTATAGTCTTGGCAAGATTTTTACCTTTAATCACCTTCCATAGTTTTTCCCGAATAGCAGCTGTTATCCCTTTTATATGCAACTGTTCCTTTCTATCAATCTCCTTTAACTCCTCAGCTTCTATTTCTTTTTTCCTCTCATCCTTTTCTGTAGACCTCCTGTTAAAGACCTGCACATCTATGACAGTACCTTCTATTCCTGGAGGAACTTTGAGGGAGGTGTTCTTTACATCTCTGGCCTTGTCCCCAAAAATTGCTCTTAAGAGCCGTTCTTCAGGAGTTAGCTGAGTCTCTCCCTTTGGAGTGATCTTCCCAACAAGGATACTATCTGGCTTTACCTTGGCACCAATTCTAATTATACCACTTTCATCTAAATCTTTTAACATATCTTCGCTTACATTTGGAATGTCCCTGGTAATCTCTTCTGGTCCTAACTTTGTATCCCTCGCAACCACTTCAAATTCTTCTATATGGATAGAAGTAAAAACATCGTCCTTAACACACCTTTCAGACAATAAAATAGCATCCTCAAAATTATACCCACCCCAGGGCATAAAGGCCACTATTAGATTCTTTCCCAGGGCCAGCTCTCCATCCTTTATACAAGGACCATCAACAAGCATCTGCCTTTTAGATATCCTTTGACCAATTTCAACAATAGGAGTCTGATTATAACAGCTGTTTTGATTTGACTTTTGAAACTTCTCCAACTCATAAATTTTGACTCCACATGTTTCAGGTGCAATGGATTCATCGTCGTATCTTATAATAATCTTTTGAGAATCAACATATTCTACAACTCCATCCCCTTCTGCCAGAAGGCAATTACCAGAATCAGTGGCTACTATGGATTCCATTCCTGTGCCAACCAGAGGTGGTTCACTGATAAGAAGTGGTACTGCCTGTCGTTGCATGTTTGATCCCATAAGGGCCCTGTTTGCATCATCGTGTTCTAAAAAAGGAATAAGGGAAGAAGATACAGACACAATTTGTCTAGGTGAAATATCCATTAAGGTCACCCGTTTTTTATCTACAACCACAAATTCACCCTGTTCCCTAGCTGGGATCTTGTCAGGAATTATATTTCCATCCTCATCTATTTGGTCTGTAGCCTGTGCAATTATATGATTTTCTTCCTCCTGGGCATCCATATATGCAATTTCATCTGTTACCTTTCCATTTTCAACTTTGAGATAAGGGGTCTCAATAAAACCATATTTATTTACTTTCGCATATGTAGTTAGAGAAACAATAAGACCAATATTTGGACCTTCAGGAGTTTCAATGGGACAAATCCTTCCATAATGACTGGGATGAACGTCTCTGACCTCAAATCCAGCACGTTCTCTAGTAAGACCACCAGGACCAAGGGCAGAGAGCCTTCTTTTGTGTGTTACTTCAGACAAAGGATTTGTCTGATCCATAAATTGAGAAAGCTGGGAAGTACCAAAAAATTCCTTGACCACTGCTATGACTGGCTTTGGATTAATAAGGTCATGGGGCATTAGGGTGGCAACTTCTTGCTGGCTCATTCTCTCTTTTATGGCACGCTCCATTCTGACCAGTCCAATCCTAAACTGATTTTCCACCAGTTCACCAACTGATCTCACTCTTCTATTTCCAAGGTGATCTATATCATCTGCTGGTCCATGGGTGTCTTTGAGCCTGATTAACTTCTTTACTGTGAGCAATATGTCTTCATTAGTAAGCACCCTGAGATCCATTGGCAGATTGTGGCCCAACCGTTTATTTAACTTATATCTCCCAACTATTGAAAGGTCATAATAATCTGGATTCGAAAAGATATTTTCGAAAAATGTCTTTGCCACATCAGGGGTTGGTGGAGAACTCGGCCTAAGACGTCTATAAATCTCTACTTGAGCACTTTGTTGGTCAATAGTTCTATCAACTTCCAAGGTCTTTAAAATTGAATCTGATATGTCCAAACCTTTAGTATGAAACACCTTAAGAAGATATTCTCCTCTATTAGACAAAATATCTAAGAGTTCTGGAGTCATCCTGTCACCAACACTAGCTAGTACTTCTCCTGTATCCTCATCCACTATTTCTTCTGCAATATATTCATCTTGAAGAGTGTGGGGATCCACCTCTAACCACTCAACTCCTTTATTGACCAAAACAGCCCACATGGCCTTATTTAACTCACTCCCTTTGTGAAATAAGATATTTCCTTCATTATCATAGACATCACTAAATAACCTTTCCCTTCTAAAAAATTCTTTTTTAACCTCTCTATAAACTTTATCTCCTACAATTTTATAAATTTCAGTATCATAGAAATAGTTTAAAATTTCCTCTTTTGTCAGCCCCATTGCCTTAAAAAGAATAGTTGCTGGCATCTTTCTGCGTCTATCTATTCTAACATAGAGTATATCCTTGTGATCAAATTCAAAGTCCAACCATGATCCACGCATTGGGATTATTCTGGCATTATACAACACCTTTTTACTGGCATGGGTTTTTCCTGCATCGTGATCAAATAAAATACCTGGTGAACGCTGAAGCTGATTTACCACTACACGCTCTGTACCATTAATTATAAAAGTAGCCCTATCTGTCATAAGGGGAATAGTACCAAAATAAATATCTTGTTCCTTTATATCACGAATAGAACGAGTCTCTGTCTCTTCGTCAATATCATATACAATTAAACGCACTTTTAATCTTATAGGGGCTTCATAGGTAAGTCCTTTAATTAAACATTCCTTTACATCATATTTTGGTTCGCCAATCTCATAACTAACATATTCCAGGCGGGCAGTTTTGTAAAAATCTTCTATGGGAAATACTGATCTGAAAGCTGCTTCAAGACCTATATCCTCCCTTCTACTTGCAGGAGGCACATCCTTTTGTAAAAATTCCCTATAAGATTCCTTTTGAAGCTGTAAGAGATATGGAGTATCTAAAACTTCTTTTATCTTTCCAAACTTCTTTATAAGTTTTCCCATAATTTCACCTTAAATATATGGATTGGACTTAAATTTTAAAAATTTTTGATATAAATCATTAACTTTTAACTTTACAATAAACGGAGAGATACAAACCGCTTGGGGGGAAATAAAAAAGGCAGCAAGGACAAAAAATCCTGCCACCTTTTTTTCTTAATATTATTTAAGCTCAACAGTTGCACCAGCTTCTTCAAGCTGCTTCTTGGCTTCTTCTGCTTCTTCCTTGGATACTCCTTCTTTGATTACAGATGGTACTTCATCTACCTTGGCCTTAGCTTCTTTAAGACCCAATGAAGTTAGCGCCCTAATCGCCTTAATAACTGCGATTTTATTACCGCCAACCTCTTTTAAGACTACGTCAAATTCTGTCTTTTCTTCTTCCTGAGCACCCCCTGCTTCGCCTCCTGGAGCTGCAACGCCGGCTACTGCTGCTACTGGAGTTGCTGAAACTCCAAATTTTTCTTCTAATTCTTTAATAAACTCGGCTAACTCTAATACTGTCATGTTTGAAATAAATTCAATGACTTGTTCCTTTGTAATCTCTGACATCTGTTCCTCCTTAAAATATTTTGGGCTTTGGCTTCCTTTAACTTTGTTTTTGGTCTTTTATGCCTTGGAGGGCGTATAATAAACCTCTGAGCAAGTTGGCAAAAAGACACACAAAATTCGTTGGTACAGCATTTAATGTACACAACATCTGAGATAACATCTCTTGTTTAGAAGCAAGTTTTGACAATTGTTCAATCCTTGCCTCATCAAGCAACTCACCCTCAAAGGCTCCAAACTTGATCTTAAAATCCTTGTTCTTTTTCTTGTACTCGCCTAGCACCTTTGCAGCTACCACTGGATCATCATATCCAAAGGCAAAGGCACAATTCTCTTTCAGTTGATCCGCCAAGATCTCAAATTGACTTCCCTTTAAGGCACGTTGTGCAAGCGTATTTTTAACAACTTGAAATTCCACACCCTTTTCTCTCAACATCCCCCTTAATGCTTCCATTTCCTCAACTGTAAGTCCTTTAAAATCAGTAACAAGGATTATACTTGCCTTTTCAACCCTTTGCTTTATTTTTTGTATTAGTTCTGCCTTTTCTTTACGTGTCTTACTCACTTCCACCTCCCAATATAAAGAGCCAAAGCCGGTCTCGGCAGGCAATTAAGGCTTGAATGCCACCTGCTGTCTTTGACTCTTATATGCTTTTATGCATATTTTTTTATTTTTTAACGAGATTTTATTCAATGTAACTTGGTATCTTTGTTGTGTCTATTTTTATTCCTGGCCCCATTGTTGTGGATATAGCCATACCAAGAAAATATGCCCCTTTCACACTCTGTGGTTTTGCTTTATTGATACTATCAAGTAATGCCTGGATATTCTCCTTAAGCTTCTCAGCTCCAAAGGAGACCTTACCAACAGGGGCGTGTATTATGCCAGCCTTATCCACCTTATATTCAACCATACCTTTTTTTAATTCAGATATTGCCTTCCCTATATCAAAGGTTACAGTACCTGTCTTGGCGTTTGGCATAAGTCCTCTAGGACCTAATATCCTTCCCACCTTACCAACCTGAGACATCATATCAGGAGTTGCAACTGCCTTGTCAAATTCGAGCCAACCATCCTGAATTTTCTGAATTAGGTCCTCTGCACCTACCACATCAGCCCCAGCTTCCTGGGCTTCTTGTTGTTTTTCCCCTTTACAAAAGGCAATAACCCTTATCTGTTTACCCAGGCCATGGGGCAATGCAATTCCTCCTCTGACCATTTGGTCAGAATATTTGGGATTAACACCTAGTCGCACAGCAACATCCACTGTCTCATCAAAGGAGGCAAAGGCTATATCCAGTGCTAACTTAATAGCCTCATCTAATTCATACCTTCTATTCTCTACCTTTTTCTTTGCTTCTAAATATTTTTTTCCTCTTTTTTTTGCCATGATTATACCCCATTATTTAACAACTTCAATACCCATTGAACGGGCAGTTCCAATTATGGTCCTAACTGCAGCATCAAGGTCGGTACAATTCAAATCAGGCATCTTTATCTTTGCAATTTCTTCCACTTGCTGCATTGTAACCTTACCCACAATATCCTTTTTCGGCTCACTAGAACCCTTATCTACTTTTGCTGCCTTTTTAAGCAACACAGATGCAGGAGGAGTCTTTGTGATAAATGTAAAGGACCTATCCTGGTAAACGGTTATTACAACTGGTATAATCATGCCCTTTTGATCAGAGGTCTTTGCATTAAAGGCCTTACAAAACTCCATAATATTTACACCATGCTGACCTAAAGCAGGTCCTACAGGTGGTGACGGATTAGCTGATCCAGCAGGAATCTGCAACTTAATCTTTGCTATTTCTTTCTTTGCCATAATCTCCTTCCTTCACTTCTGGATTAATCCTCGCACCATAGATTCACATAATCTAAGGTGCTAATTACTGTGTCTTTGATACCTGGACAAAGTCCAGTTCTACTGGAGTACTCCTTCCAAAAATTGAAACGCTTACTTTTAGTGTCCCCTTATCCTGGTTTACTTCTTCAACGTATCCATCAAAATTTGCAAATGGCCCATCTATGACCAACACCCTATCTCCTGGCTGAAAATCATACTTTGGCCTCGGTTGTTCCTGTCTTTGTTCAATGAGTTTTAGCAAGGCTTCTGCCTCAGAATCTTTAAGAGGTACAGGTCTAGTCCTATGACCAATAAAACCAGTGACCTTTGGTATTTGCCTCACCATATGCCACGACTCATCGGTCAACACCATTTTAACAAGGACGTATCCTGGATAAAATTTTCTCGTTGTGGTCTTTTTTTGACCCCTTACCATCTCAACCACCTTTTCAGTTGGAACTACCACATCTTCAATATAGTCCTTGGCTTTGCCCCTCTTAATCATCTCCCGTATAGTCTTCTCTACTTTATATTCACACCCAGTTAAAGTTTGCACAATATACCATTTGGCTTGTTGCTTTTTTTCTTCCATAGTGCCCTTAACTTTGTTTTTTTAAGACAAAATGACTTGAACTATTTTTGATAGGATTATATCAACAATCCCTAAATAGACAGAAACAATTAAAACCAACACCAAGACCGATGTACAGATGGCTATTGTCTGCTTCTGGGAAGGATAAGCCACCTTTTTCATCTCTATCTTGGATTCTTCAAAGAATTCTATAAATCTTTGAATAGGATTCTTTTTACTTTGGGATGATTTCTTTTTATTTTTTTTCATAATCACACACAAAAAAAATTGGCAGGCCAGGAGGGATTCGAACCCCCAACCACCGGATTTGGAGTCCGACGCTCTGCCAATTAGAGCTACTGGCCTGCGCTAAAAGCTTTTTTATTTTGTTTCCTTATGGATTACATGCTTTCCACATCTTGGACAAAACTTCCTCAGCTCCAACTTAGCTGTATTTCTCTTATTTTTTGTAGTAGAATAATTTTTTGACTTACACTCAGTGCAACGTAGTTGTACTTTAATTCTCATTTTCTTACTCCAATATCTCCGAAACTACACCTGCTCCAACAGTTCTTCCACCTTCTCTTATCGCAAACCTCAGTCCCTTCTCCATGGCTATCGGCGCTATCAACTCCACCTCAAATTGGGCATTGTCGCCAGGCATCACCATCTCTACTCCCTCTTCTAACTTTATCACTCCTGTCACATCTGTTGTCCTAAAATAAAACTGCGGTCTATATCCTGTGAAAAATGGTGTGTGACGACCTCCCTCTTCCTTCTTTAACACATATACCTCTGCCTTAAATTTCGTGTGCGGCGTTATACTCCCTGGCTGAGCCACTACCTGACCTCGCTCTACCTCATCCCTCTTTATTCCCCTTAACAATATCCCTACATTGTCTCCTGCCTGTCCCTGATCCAAGGTCTTCCTAAACATCTCTACACCCGTTACCACTGTCTTCTTTGTCTCACCTAATCCTACTATCTCTACCTCATCTCCTACCTTCACAACTCCACGCTCTATCCTACCTGTTACTACCGTCCCCCTTCCTGATATACTAAACACATCCTCTATTGGCATCAAAAATGGCTTGTCTATCTCCCTCACTGGCTCAGGTATATAGGAATCTACCGCATCCATTAACTCAAATATACACTTCGCATCTTCACTATCTGGATCATCACTCTCTAATGCCTTCAATGCACTACCATGTATTACTGGCACATCATCCCCTGGAAAATCATACTGACTAAGAAGTTCCCTCACCTCTAACTCTACCAACTCCAACAATTCCTCATCATCTACTAAATCTACCTTGTTCAAAAATACCACTATACTCGGAACCCCTACCTGCCTCGCTAGCAATATATGCTCCCTTGTCTGGGGCATTGGTCCATCTGTGGCTGCTACTACCAATATCGCACCATCCATCTGAGCCGCACCTGTTATCATGTTCTTTATATAGTCAGCATGACCCGGACAATCCACATGCGCATAATGCCTATTCGGTGTCTCATACTCAACATGCGCTGTGGCTATGGTTATTCCCCTCTCCTTCTCCTCCGGTGCCTTGTCTATCTCATCAAATGGTACATACTCAGCTGTCCCATACTTCAAACTCAACTGCTTTGTTATCGCCGCTGTCAACGTGGTCTTACCATGATCTATGTGACCTATGGTCCCTATGTTTACATGTGGCTTCCGCCTCTCAAACTTCTCCTTCCCCATAAAAACCCCCTGCTTGGATAATGATCTAAATTTGTGCTTCCCCTATTTAACGCCTGCCTCAAAAATGTTTAAGCCCACGACCGGACTTGAACCGGTGACCTCTTCCTTACCAAGGAAGTGCTCCACCTCCTGAGCTACGTGGGCCTAACCTTAAAGACAAAAAAAGCGGGAAACGGGAATCGAACCCGCAACCCCCAGCTTGGAAGGCTGGTGCTCTAGCCAATTGAGCTATTCCCGCTTGTGTCTTTGATGGAGGGGGGTGGATTCGAACCACCGAAGGCGTCAGCCGGCAGATTTACAGTCTGCTCCCTTTGTCCACTCGGGAACCCCTCCTAAACAAAGCTGGCGGTGGGACTTGAACCCGCAACCTGCTGATTACAAGTCAGCTGCTCTACCAATTGAGCTACGCCAGCAACAGAAGATTTTTATAAACACTTCTTTTAAAAAATGCAAGTAAAAAATTAGAATTTTTTTTAGTTAATTATGGGTAGCGAATATACGCTCATATACATATCCTCTACCCATTTTGGAAGGAATTTGTGAAACAGTATCTAAAAATTCATGACGGTGCTCAAATAAATACCTAACAAAGCTTGCATTAAATGCATGTCCAGAACAATATACCTGAAAATATCCTTCTATTTCTCCGCCTAGAAGACTAAGATCCCCTATAAAATCAAGGAGTTTATGTCTTACAGGTTCATCTTCAAATCTTAAACCATCACTATTCAAAACACCCCTGTCATCAAATACAACAGCATTATCCAATGAACCACCTAAAGCTAATCCCTTTTCTTGCATCTCATACACTATATTTAAAAAACCAAATGTTCGGGCTGGAGCTATATGTTGTCTAAACTCTTTTGATGAGTGGGTATAAAAAAAGGCCTGCTTGCCAATTGGCGTACCAGAAAAATCTATAATATAATCAACCTTAAATCCTCTGGCAGGATAGGCCCTTATCCACCTTTTAAAATCACCCCAAATAATAGATTTCTTTAATAAATATTTTACCTTGGGTCTATTAGTAGAACATATTCCAGCAGATTCTAACAACTCTACAAATGGCTTTGCACTTCCATCTAGGACTGGCAGTTCATCACCCTTTACCTCTACAATCACATTATTAATACCTAATCCCCTAATTGCTGCCAGGGCATGTTCCACTGTACCTATCATCTCTCCATTTGAACCAATATTAGTAGCATAATCTGTTGAGACAACATTGTTTACATCAGCTTTTATATATACAAGTTTATTACCTACTTTTTTTAAAAAAACTACCCCCCAACCTTCTGGAGCGGGATGGAAGATCACACTTGCCTTCCTCCCTGTATGTAATCCCTGACCTTTACACTTAACCGCACTTTTTATCGTCTTTTCCATCATAATACCACCTCCGATGGTCATTATGCAAAAAATATTCCTCTGGTAATCTTTTAAAAATCTTAACTTTTAGAAACAGGTAAATGTGGGCTATCACCCACACATTGAGGAAAATTCCACACACTTCAAATTAATTTAGCTGAGACTACTCTCAAATTACCTGCTAAATCCTTATGAGAAAACACATCTTCCCAACACCTTCTATTTTTCAAAAATAACTTTATCTCTTTTATTTGAGAAGAATCCAATTCCATTAAAATCCGTCCTCCCCTTTTTAAAACATCCTCTGCCTGAATAAGAATCTTTTTTGGGATTTCAAGCCCCGTCTGTCCTCCAAATAAAGCCATGTAAGGTTCATAATCTTTTACTTCAACATCAGCTGCAGCTATCATTTGAGGAGACAAGTAGGGAGGATTAGTAACTATAAGATCCAGGCTGTTGAATTTAATGCATGAGATCAAATCAGAATTTACTAATATAAGTCTCTTTGAAACCCCATAGATTTCTATATTTTTCCGGGCAATTTTTAGAGAATCACCTGATAGATCCACTCCAATCCCCAGAAAATTTTCAAATTCCAAGACAAGGGTTATTGCTAGATTACCAGAACCTATTCCCACATCTAAAAATAAAATATTATCCTTGTTCCCGTAAAATTTTTTACACAAATCTATGATAGTCTCTGTGCATGGTCTTGGAATAAGTACAGTGGAATTTACAAAAAAATCCCTGCCATAAAATTCTTTTTTACCCAGGATATAGGCAAGGGGTTCACCCCCTCCCCTTCTCTTTATTAATCTGGAAATATTTTTTATTTCATCTATGGTAAGGTTCTTCCTACTGATTAAAACATCTAGGCGGGTCAAATTGAGACAATGGGCAAATATTAATTCTGCACATAGCTCAGGCGAGTCTACTTTTTTCTCTCTTAAATAGACTTTACACTTTTCTAAATACTCTTGAATAGATATCACTATTGCCTGAATTAAACCTACTTAAACTTACCTTTACGACCTATTTTTGAAGTTTACTTCAGTTTGTTGCTCATTTTTTAAGCAACTAATTCTTTAACTTTCTGTGCTTGATCGTATTGGATTAGGGGCTCAATAATCTCTTCCAAATCACCATTTAAAATTCCCTCCAGATTATAAGTAGTAAGATTTATGCGATGATCTGTCACTCTACCTTGAGGGAAATTATAGGTCCTTATTCGTTCAGACCTATCTCCTGTTCCCACCTGGGCCCTTCTTGTTTCATCTTGTTTTTGTTTTGCTTCTTCTTGTTTTAATTGTAGGAGTCTTGAACGAAGAACCTTCAGTGCCTTTGCTTTATTTTTATGCTGGGATTTTTCATCCTGACAGGTTACCACAATACCAGTAGGGATATGGGTAATTCTCACAGCTGAATCTGTAGTATTTACACTCTGTCCCCCTGGACCTGAGGCCCTGAACACGTCAATCCTCAAATCCTTTGGATCAATTTCAACATCTACTTCTTCTGCTTCAGGTAAAACAGCTACCGTGACAGCAGAGGTATGAATCCTGCCCTGAGATTCTGTAACAGGGACACGCTGGACACGATGTACCCCTGATTCAAACTTTAACTTACTATACACCTTGTCACCAGTGATATTGACAATTACCTCTTTAAATCCCCCTGCTCCAGTTCTATGGGCATCTACTAATTCTACCTTCCATTTATTTTTTTCTGCATAACGAGTATACATGCGAAGCAAATCTGCAGCAAAAAGGGCTGCCTCTTCACCTCCTGTTCCCGCCCGAAGCTCTAAGATAACAGATCTTTTATCTAGAGGATCCTCTGGAATAAGTAGAATCTTTAATTTGTGCTCAAGTTTTTGAATCTTTTTCTCAAGGGATTCAATCTCAGATCTTGCCAATTCTCTGATATCAGGGTCACTATCTTTTACTAATTCTTTATTTTCCTTTAATTCTTCTACTGCGGACTTATATTCTCTATAAGTGTGTACGATTTCTTCTAACTCAGCATGGGACTTAGCCATTTCTTTATATTTTTCTTTATCAGAAAAGGCATCTGGAGAACTTAATTTCTTCTCAAGCTCAATATAGCTTTGTTCAATTTCATCGAGTTTTGATATTATGTTCATGCTCTTACTCTATGAACAAAAACCTATTTTGTGAACTACTCCGCCCTTAGGGACGGAACTTCTAAGGGAGTTTGATAGACCTCTCCTCCCCTTATCCCTCTGGGCAGGTTCACACTACCCTCTCCTCCTCTCCCTGCAAAAAGCAGAGATTCGGAGATACCTTTACCAAGTTTGTAGATTCTTAGTCTGGCTATTCTCTTTAATCCTGTTACAAGAAAAAATGTTTGTATCTCTGCCCACAAAAATAAATGCTCTTACTTAAGGTTATACTTTTTCTTAAATCTATCTATCCTACCAGCAGTATCCACAAAACGCTGTTTACCTGTGTAAAAAGGATGACAGTTAGAGCAAATCTCAACATGGACCTCTTCACCCCTTGTAGATAGGGTCTCAATTTCAAAACCACAGGCACACTTGTAAACTGCCTTATACAACTTAGGATGAATTTTTTCCTTCATATTTAATACCCCCAATTTTTTTTTCAATTAATTCAAAAAAACCACCAGTTAGAATCAAGAAGAAGCTATATAACTCTTAATTGAAAATTTTACAAGTCCTTTTATTGGGTCTTTTTTTCTCTGTCTTTGGGCTGAATAAAACTGTTAATATTAAATTTTAATTTCATTCCAGGTTCTTATTTCAAGACTAAAAACTGTGTCTTTTAAAATCTTCTTTACCTTAAAGATGAGAAATGGTATAGCCCTTTTCGTCAAAATTAAGACAATTGTTTGTTTTTGGAGGATATAAAATGAAAAGATTAGTTTTTATATTTATAATATTTTTTATTGGTAATTATGGGTATACAGCTCAAATCAAAAAATTTTCTGTTCTCCCTTTTAAGGTTAATGGCCCAAGGGAATTCAGGTATCTTTCCCAAGGTATTCAGTCAATGTTAATTTCAAGGTTATCCACTCCATCTAAATTGGAGTTTGTAAAAATAGAACATCCAAGTAAAGATTACACAAAGTTAATACAAGAAAATGAGCTAGATCTTCTTATTTTTGGAGATGTCACAGTAGTGGGTACCAACATCAGTATAGACATAAATGTGCAAAATAAAAAGGGAAAGTCTTTTACTCATAACATATCTGCTTCACAAGATGAGTTACTCACTAAGTTTGATGAAGGTGTGATGTCTATTAAAAATAGAATTTTAGGAATAAAGACAAGGACAAAAAAAAATCAAAACAAACAAGAGAGTTTGGCTGAAACTTATAAGTTGAATCCCTCATTTGAATACATTGGCTCGGCCACAACTTACCAGAAAGAATATATCAGGACACAGTCATTACCATTTGAGATGGTTGGAGTGGATATTGGAGATGGAAATGGCGATGGCAAAAATGAGGTATTTATTTTGTCTCATCATAAGGTTTATGCATATATGCTTATAAAAGGAAAACTAAAAAAACTGGGCGAACGAGATTTTGGGAAAAATTTAAATAGCCTTAATTTAAATGTTTTTGATTCAAATAGAGATGGATATGCAGAAATATTTATCTCTGCTGTAGATAGAGGCGGATCGCCCAGTTCTTTAGTAATGACTTTTAAAAATAATAAATTTAAAATAAAACAGGAAAGATTAAAATTTTTCTTGAATGTTAAAAGGATTCCACCAGATTTTTCCAAAAGGCTCGTTGGCCAGAAATCTGGAATCGGAAGTATTTTTGCTAGAGGTGTACATGAAGTGGTTTCAATAGGAGGAAAATATCAACTAGGTGAAAAGATCAATCTTCCGCAACACTCCAATGTATTTAATTTTACTTACCTGCCAGAAAAAGAATCCTATAAAGTGATAATAGCCGATTCTTCTGATAGGTTAAAGGTCTTTTCAAATGATTTAAATTTATTATATAAAACAAGTAAACCTTATGCTAGTTCCTCCATTGCAATTATCACATCCAATGCCTTGCCAGGTCTAGGGGCAAACGTAACAGATCCCAAAAATATGTATTATGTCCCAACAAGACTTATATGCTATGATCTTGAAAGAAATGGACAATTTGAATTAATTGTTGCTCACAATATGTCTCTATCATCTATGTTCTTCTCCAGATACAGAGAATTTCCAGAGGGCCAAATACATGCCCTGACATGGGATGGTGTGGGGTTGAATATTTTGTGGAAAACAAAGACCATAAAAGGTTCTATAATGGACTATGGAATAAAGGATATAGATAATGATTCTGAAAAAGAACTTTACCTTGGAATAAATACCCACCCTGGTCCTGTTGGTTTTAGAAAAAAAAGAACTATAATTTTGATT
Organism: Desulfothermus naphthae; assembly: GCF_054657475.1. Lineage (NCBI taxonomy): Bacteria > Pseudomonadati > Thermodesulfobacteriota > Desulfovibrionia > Desulfovibrionales > Desulfothermaceae > Desulfothermus > Desulfothermus naphthae. Next base: position 293,528 of record NZ_BAAHYQ010000002.1, on the reverse strand, counting down.
TATGAACTTAATCTGAAAAAATAGATACCTGAAAAATCTGTAGAAAATTTAAAGGGATGTATCTGTGCTAGATACATCCGATCATTTTAATACCTTCATTTAAGAGATGCAATAGCCTCAATCTCAATTTTTGCACCTTTTGGCAGTTTTGATACTTGAATTGCGGCCCTTGCAGGAGGGTTGTTCTTAAAAAACCTAGAATAGACCTCGTTCATTTTCCCAAAATCATTTAGATCCGTCAAATACACAGTAGTCTTTACCACATTGTCATAAGTTAAACCAGCCTCATTTAAAATAGCCCCTATGTTTTTTAGTACTTGCTCTGCTTGTTCTTCAATGGTGCCTGCAATCATCTCATTTTTATCTGGATCAATAGCTATCTGACCAGATATAAACAAAAAATTTCCAGCAATTACACCCTGAGAATAGGGACCTATTGCCTGTGGCGCCTTATTTGTCTTTACTATTCTTTTCATCTAAAAAAACCTCCTTTTTTTTAATTCCTTTTCAAATAAATTGTACTCTCTATACAAATCATCAATTAATTTTCTTAAGATTTTCCATTTATTCGAGACCGCTGCATTTTCTATTTCTTGCATTAAAACTCTTAATCTTTCAGCACCTACTGTGGCAGCTGATCCTTTCATTGTATGCGCCAATTCTTTTATCCCTTGGGCTTTTCTTTTTATAACTTCTTGTTTTAGTTCCTCCATCCTGGCGGGAGTGACATGTAAGAACGTATTTAATGCCCTATGCACTAATTTTTCATTATATCCAAGCCGGCTCAAAACCCCATTTAGATCAAATATTGGCAGATTTTCAAATTTGTTTTGAAAATCTTCATCTAATTTTGCAAATTCCCTTCTTTCATCTTGATCTGGCAACTCTATCCCCTTTCCTATCAGCCACTTTTTAACCATCTTTTTTAAATCCTGAGCACTAACAGGCTTGGAAATATAGTCATCCATCCCTACTTCAAAGGACTTTATTCTATGTTCTTTCATGGCATGGGCTGTAAGGGCTATTATAGTAACTTTGGAATTTTTAACCCCTGAGGAAGGAGTTCTAATAATCTTTGTCACCTCATAACCATCCATGTCTGGAAGTTGTATATCCATAAAAACTAACTTATAATCCCTTTTCTTTAATAGAGTCAATGCTCCACCACCTGTAGAAGCAATGTCAACGGTAAATCCCATATTTTTCAACATTGTTTTTAAAACCTCTTGATTTACTGAATTATCCTCAACTACCAAGATAGGAATACCTCTTGGAACTGTTATATCAACATCATCTTTAGAGATATCAATATTGTAAGATTTCTCTTTTTTTTCAACTACAGCGGCAACGATTGTAGATATAAAATCTCTAAAAGATACAGGTTTAATCAAAAAATTAGAAATTGTCTTTTTATTATCGCCATTTAATAATTCTCTCAAATTATAATAAGGAATTGTAAATACAATTGGTGTATCACCTATATCTGAGTGAGATTCTAACAGGGAACAAAAAACCTCTCCATGCATATCCTTTAGATAATAATCAACTATCACAACTTGATAGGGATCTTTAATCAAAAATCCATTTTTTAATTCTGAAATAGCCAAAACACCATTTATCTCGCCCTGAGCACGGATGCCAATTCCCTTCAAAAAAGTAATTAAGTGTTTTAAAAAGGTAACATTATCATCTACAACCAGGACATGGAGACCTTTTATTTTTTCGGGGACATTAAGATATTCAATTCTCCCATGGGGTATTTTAAGGGGCAAAGTAAACCAAAATTCTGACCCCTTGCCCTGTTCACTAAAAAGCCCAATTTCTCCTCCCATTAATTCAACAAGATGCTTTGAAATTGACAAACCAAGTCCAGTGCCACCGTATCTTCTGGCAATACCATTATCCCCTTGGGTGAATTTTTCAAAAAGCTTCTTATGCTTTACCTTTGGAATTCCAATTCCTGTATCTTTTACTGCAATTCTTATAGTCAACACATTATCTATTTGGGATACAAAATTTGTTGTGACTACTATTTCTCCTTTGTGAGTAAATTTTATTGCATTACCAATCAAATTGTTCAAAACTTGTTTTATTCTAACAGAATCTCCAAAAACTTTGACAGGAACAATTGGATCTATATAATTAATTAATTCTAAACCCTTCTGCTGAGCTGGAATAGCCAATGTCCTTACTGCGTCATCTATAAGTTCATAAATATCAAACTCCACTTCCTCTAATTCCAGTTTTCCCGCTTCAATCTTTGACAGATCCAATATATCATTCAAAAGAGCAAGAAGGGAATTGGCGCTATTTAGAGCAACTGAACAAAAATGTTTTTGTTCATCACTCAGTTCAGTGTCCTTTAAAAGGGAAAGCATTCCGATTATCCCATTCATGGGGGTGCGAATTTCATGGGACATATTAGCCAGAAATTCAGTTTTGAATTTGGATGCCTCTTCTGCCCTTGCAAGTGCCTCTTGCAGATGCATATTTATTTCTTTTAATTCTTCTTCCATATATTTCCTGTCACTAATATCAACTAACACTCCTTCATAGAAAGAAACACTTAAATTCCCTCCTCCCAAAATTCTTATGCTCAATGCAGCCCAAAATTCAGATCCATCTTTTTTTCTGAGCTTGACCTCAAAATTATCAACAAAATTTCCTTGTTTAACTATTTCCAATATTTGCTTACTTTCATCTTTATTTACAAATAACTGCGTGGGAATATCTTTATAAAAATCTGCCACTTCTTCTGGATTTTCAAATCCCAAAATTGAGGCCATTTTAGGATTTACTTCTATAAAAGTGCCATCTAAACTGAGCTGAAATATGCCAACCAAAGCATTTTCAAAAATAGATCTATATCTTTCTTCACTCTTTTTAACTTTTTCTTCTAATAGCCTCCTTCTGGTAATCTCATTTTGTAATTCCACATTCTTCTGTTCTATTTGCTTTTGATATTTAATAGATTCTTCTAATTTCGCTTTTAATATCAAATTTTGAGAGTTTATTTTTTGAGATATAAAAAGTCCTGTAAACAATAGAATTGCCAATAAAGAAAGGGACAAAGGATATAACCATACTTTTAAACCAGCAGCTTTGGCATAAGGATGCATTATAAGAATAGAATAATTAGTATCTTTAATAGGTATATTAGTAGCAAATACAAAATATTTTTGCGACTGTTTCTTAGATATTAAAAAAAACTTATTATCATTATCTATTTTTGTAGGTAATTTTGCGAATATATCATCAGCATTACAAAATTCATTTTTGTTAAGATAAATTGTATATTCCTCATTTTTGAAAAAAATAAAACTATCTTTTAATGCAAGTAATTTATATATACTTTGTGGATTGACATGTATAAAAATTTGTCCAGCATATTTATTTTTAAAAAAATATGGCATAGAAAAAAATAATTCATATTTATTTTTAATTTTATAAAAAAAGAAATAAGGACCATGTCTCTCTTTTATTAGTAATTTTTTCCATTCAATATTAAAATCATGACTACTTTTCTGACTCGTATCAACCAGTACTTTACCTGAAGCCTCTACAAATATTATCCGCCTGTATATTTTTATTCCTTCTAATCTTTTATTGATCAAAAGATATCTAAATTCTCTTTGGATAGATAATAACGAAGCTCTGAGGCCATATTTCATGGACATACCAAGAGCTTTATTTTCAAAAAAACTACTAATACTTCTAGAAGCACATAATTCATTTAAATCGTTTTTTCTCTCTGTAAAAAAATAACTAAGAGCAATTACACGATTTTTTATATTTGATTTAATACGTTCATTCTCTGCTTTTTCCAAAGATACCTGGGCCCTGTAGTTAAAAAAAACCAATATTCCAATAAATCCTATTAAAAAAGATACAGCAATTGATAGTAAATTCTCTCTGAGCTTCAAAAAGAATTTTTTATTTTTCACTTTTTCTCCCATTTTCAAAAAAATCAGGATAATAATCTAATACAACGGGATAATATTTTTTTACTAATTTAATATAAATCCCATTTTCTTTTATTTTAGCTAGAAATTTTTCAAAAGTATCTTTTAATTCCACCGCATTCTTTTGAAATGCACATGCCATAACCTGTCTTTTTGAAAGAGGCCCTATTACCTTTATAAGGCCAGGAAATTTTTCTAGGGCTACTAACGCATCTGGCACATCTAATAAAGTGGCATCGGCTTTTCCATTTATCACAGCAGGAGCAAGCTCATTTAAATTTTTATTAAAGTCTATTACTTTTGCTCCATATTTTTTAAGACCATATAAAGATGCATCAAGGCAAGTAGCTGGCACATTTAAAACCGACACTCCTCTCAACTCATAAAGAACAGCTAAAATGTCTTTGAAAATGTCCCCTGTTGGTTTTATAGGGGTCAATTTTGAGTCTGATCTGGATATTAGCCATATTTGGGTTGGAAAAACTGGAGATGAATAAGAAACCAACTTCTTTCTCCAATCAAGCACAGTAAAACCTGTTGCAATAATATCTCCTTTTACAGGAGAGTCCCCTAAAATTTTCACCTGATTTCCCCTTACCTCAATTTTTTTTCCAATTAAGTCAGGGATTACATGTTTCCAATCTGTTTTTACAAATTCGTATCTTACATTTATATATTTTGCAAACAATTTTACTAAATCACTGAAAATCCATCCCCAGCCCCTGTTACAAAATTAGCATAGGGTACTCCTAAATGTCTTATCACTCCTCTTTTCTTTATCTCAGGCAAATCAAATGCATAGATTGATTGTGCAGCAAGAAAAATAGCAGAAAATAAGAACATTAATTTTGTAATTTTTCTAATATACATCTATCTCCCCCTTTGTTTTTCGTAACAAACTTGATTTTTACCATTCGTTTTTGCTCTATATAATTGCTCGTCAGCGCGATCTATTAATTTATATAAATTATCTCCCTCTTTATATTCTGCAACACCAAAACTTGCAGTAATCTTTTTTACTTCTAGAACTTTTATTTTTTCAATTGAAACTCTTAAATCCTCAGCTACAAAAATTGCATATCTCAAACCTGTTTCAGGTAATAAAATCACAAATTCTTCACCACCCCACCTGGCTGCAATATCAGTCTTTCTTATCCTTTTCATTATTGTATTTGCAATATGTATTAATACTTCATCTCCAACATTATGACCACATGTATCATTTATTTTTTTAAAGTTATCAATATCCAACATTATAATACTAAAAGCCTTAGAAAAACGTTTACTCCTCTCTCTTTCTTCTTCAAATTTTTTTACAAAAAACCTGCGGTTATAAAGTCCAGTTAAGGGATCTCTCATTGATAATTCTATCAATTTGTCTTGTAATTGTTTATACTTAGTGACATCAATAAGATAATATAAAAAAAGATTTTTATCCACAGGAATCCAAAAAACATCATAGATTTTACCATCTATATCAATTTCCATTTCTTTAGGTTGTTGACTTAAAAGAGCCTTATCTGCCAAACAAAAATCACATTTAATTCCAGATAAAATAATCTCTGTTCTCTCCATTGTTTTTCTTGCTTCTGAAGAAATATATTTAGAATTTAAAAGAGATTTCCAGCAATAATCTTCCTCCCTCGTACCCATCATTTCAGCAGCCTTATTCTGAGCAATAATCTTTCTCTCTTTAGTAACCAACCATGCTGGATGTGGTAAGCTCTCAAGCAAGATTTTACTTTTTCTTTGCTCTGCTACTTTTGCAAGCTCTCCCATTTTTTCTGAGGTAATATCTCTTAAAATCATTCTAACAGCACTATTTTTTCTCTGTTCAATAGGGTCAACTATCACCTGAATCCATTTTTTTTCATTATCAATGTTTATGGCGAAATCCTTTAAAAGGGATTTGCCATGTTTGCTGCTCTCTTGTATTAAAGTCAATAAGTTATATTTTTTTAATAGGAATTTTACACAATCCCCCTCAAAGGCCCCACAACCTATATAACTCAAGATTTCTTTGGCCTTTGAATTCATATATTCAATCTCCTCTTTTGCACTAAATCTAATAATTCCTATTGGTGCTGTTTCTGATAATTCAAAAATTAATCTATTTTTCTTTTTCAATTCTTGTTCAAGGATTTTTCTCTCGGTTATGTCTCTTAAAATGGCTAGGAGATAAGAACCTTGTGGCAAATCTACCCTAGATAGAGCTATCTCACAAAACAAGATGGCGTTATCATTAAGCCTTTTATGCATCCATTCAAAACGCTGAAGCTTTCCAGAAAAAGCGCTAGTGATTTTTTCTAACACCAGTTCTTTAGATGGCCTACCATTTGGTTGGAATTCAGGGGATATATCATAAGGTGTCTTACCTATTAACTCCTTTTTTGTGCCCACTCCAAAAAATTCTACAGTTCTAAAATTAGTATCTACAATTGTACCATCTTTATCTAATAAAAAAATTCCATCCGCTGCTGCTTCAATTAAGAGTTGAGACTCCTTCTTAAATGTTAATATCTCTCTTTCTAACTTCCTTTGCTTTGATACGTCAGAAAAAATACACAATACTATCCATTCACCGTGAAATTTTGTCGCTTTTAGAATAAGGTATATTTTTTTCTCTAAGCCATTTACCTTTAGTTTCAATTTCCGAGGTCCTTGAAATTTCCGACTTCTCCCAGTAACTGCAACCACTTGAAATTCCTCTTTGACCTTCAACAACAATTTCTCATCTTTAATAAAAAAAGAGTGAAGATCTTCCCCCAAATGTTCTTCCAAAGGACAACCCAAAATCTCTTCAGCAACTTTATTACAAAAGACCAGTTTGCCCTCACTATTTAAGACCACTATTCCCTTTGAAAAGGAATTTATTATAACTTCCAAAAGTGCCGCTTTATTCCAATCTTGGCAAAAACAATTTTTACGCTTAGAAATCATAACTAAGTGGTGTAATAAGTCTTTTTTTTTCTTCATGAGTTTCATTTCTCTCAAATTGAACTATAAGTTATCTTTAAATTATCTTTTTTATTTCTGTTAAGTGCATCAATTAATTTATCTGAATATAATTTATCTGAATACACTCCAAGCTGCCATGGACTTGCCTGACCTTTTTTGTCCCCATACGCGTAATGATGTGATTATGAGCCCCACCTCTCCATTTGCCTGTTCTTCCATGAGTCTAATAAGATTTAACATAACTTTTCTTTTTTCTGTTGCCACTCCCTCCGAGGTGGCTGGACCAACAAAAGTATTTTTAATTACGCATTTATTTAATATTTCCTGGGACATATACTTTCTTTTTTGATACTCTAAGCTAACAATATCCAAGCTTTTTACTTAACAACTATTTTGTCGGACTCTACACTCACTTTCTAGGGCTAGTCAACAGGCATGAACTTATGTATACTTACCAAAACCATTCCCTATTGTGTATTTCATTAATTTAACTTTAAGAGGTTAATATTCATATAGAATTGGTGCGTGATTTGGTATAGGGATAAATTTAAGCACAAATTTATTGACATAATTGATATACTATGTTTAAACAGGAAATCAGATTTAAATTTAAAATGGCAAATAAATGTCTTTAAATGAGAAAAGTTTTACCTCGTAGAGTTGAAGGAGTATGGACATATGGAAACATTATTGGAAAAGCGTCTTAAACAATTGAAAAAGGCCAGAGAGACAGTGCTTGAGGCAAGTAGGGGGAAATGGGCCGTAAAGCTCCATGAGCAGGGAAAGCTAACTGCCAGGGAAAGGCTGGAAATTCTTCTAGATCCTGGCAGTTTTCATGAATTAAACATGCTTGTGGGGCACTTAGATGGCCGCCCATCAGATGGTATTATTTCAGGAAGTGGTACCATTGAGGGGAGGAAAGTCTTTGTTTATTCTCAGGATCCTTCAGTAAAAGGCGGATCTATTGGTTTGGAGCATGGTTATAAGATGTACAGAACCATAGAAAGGGCATTGGAGATGAGGGTTCCCATTATTGGTTTACATGATTCCCCTGGTGCAAGGTTGCCTACTGTCCAGGATGTAGAAATGTTGAGGAAACAGAAACGTTCTTTTTTTTCACTAGTTTCAGATAAGCATGGTGGTTCTGTTTTTTATCCAAATACCCAGGCATCAGGGGTGATTCCTCAAATATCAGCGATATTGGGTAGTTGTGGGGGTATTTCAGTTTACTCTCCAGCACTTACAGATTTTATTTTCATGGTGGATAAGACCAGTCATATGTTTATTACCGGGCCTTTAATTGTGAAATCTGTGTTGGGAGAAGACATTACAAAGGAACAACTGGGTGGAGCAGCTATCCATGCTCAAAAATCTGGAGTTTGTGATTTCAGGTGTGCAAGTGAAAGGGAATGTTTACTTAAGATTAGAAAATTATTGAGTTTTCTTCCATTAAATTGTGATGAAAAACCACCTAGGGTTAAGACTGGAGACGATCCTGAGAGAGAGTGTAAAAAATTAGAAGAGTTGGTTCCCTCAGATCCCAACAAACCCTATGACATGCGGGAGGTAATAAAGGAAATAGTAGATGATCATGATTTTATGGAAGTGAAGGCCGAATTTGCAAAAGAGATAGTGGTTGGATTTGGGAGATTGGATGGTCAAACAGTAGGTTTTATAGGGAACCAACCCATGTATATGGCGGGTTGTTTGACAGTAGACAGTTCAGACAAACAGGCTAGATTTATAAGGTTTTGCGATTGTTTTAATATACCGATAATTTTGTTAGTAGATACGCCAGCCTATATGCCAGGATCAGCCCAGGAACATGCTGGAATCATTAGGCATGGAGCAAAGGTTTTATATGCATTGTGTGAGGCAGTGGTTCCGAGGGTATCTCTTGTTTTGAGAAAGGCATATGGTGGTGGTAATTTAGGTATGGGTGTATTGCCTGGTCTTGGCACAGATATAGTTTTATATTGGCCAATTGTAGAGACAGGGATATTGGGGGCTGAGCAGTCAGTTATATTATTTTATGGGGGGGAAAATGTCTCAAAAGAATTTTTAGCGGAAAAATTAGAAGAATATAGAGAGACTTATGCCAATCCTATATATGATATTTCATCTAATGTAAATGTAGAAGACGTAATAGAACCAGCAGAGACAAGGAAGTATCTAATTAGCTGTCTCAAGATGCTTGAGGGTAAGAAGGTTCAAAGGATATCGAAACGTCATGGGAATATTCCCCTTTAAATTTTTAAATGGAGAATAACAGGGCCTAGAGGATAGGGAGGTTATTTATGAATGAGAACAGGAAGATAAGGGTGTTAATAGCCAAACCCGGGCTTGATGGTCATGAGCGTGGTGCCCAAGTTGTAGCCTATGGATTAAGAGATGAAGGATTTGAAGTAATTTATACAGGTCTTAGACAGAGTCCTGAAGAAATAGCAAAGGCAGCGGTACAGGAAGATGTGGAGGTAGTGGGTTTGTCAATTTTATCAGGCGCTCACATTCCTTTGAGTAAAAAGGTGATAAAAAAACTTGAAGAGATGGGGGCCAAAGATGTAATAGTAATAGTGGGTGGAGTTATTCCTGAAGAAGATATACCCAAGCTCAAGGAAATAGGAGTTGCCGAGGTATTTGTTGCTGGGACCTCAATAAAAGAGATTGCCGAAAGGATACGTTCTCATTTTAAGGAGCAATAGGGATTTTTAATAAAAATTGAAATTATTATAAAATAAGGAGGAGTTAATTATTATGGAATGGAATGTTGGATACATAATGAGTAAGAGGGCAATGCTTACCCCAAATAAGACAGCTCTCATTTATGAGGATGTTCCCGTAACTTATAAAGAGCTGAATAAGAGGGTAAACCAAGTTGCACATTATTTACAACAAAAGGGTCTGAAAAAAGGAGATAGGATTTCAGTATTACTTTTGAATTGTCCAGAGTTTGTAGAAGTTTATTTTGCAGCAGCCAAACTTGGTTTAATATTTGTTCCGTTGAATTTTCGTCTTGTAGGACCTGAGCTTGAATACCAACTAAATAATTGTGGCTCTCGTCTTTTAGTGTTTCATGATGTTTTGGCCAAGAATTTTGAATCTATCCGTTCCAAGGTGCTAGTAGAAGAAGACAAATATTTATTTGTAAAAAGTGGTATTTCAGAAGGACCAGATTGTAGTGGATGGGCACAGGACTATAATGAAGCGATTAAAGATATGTCTACAGAAGAGCCTGAGCCAGAGGAGCCAATAGAATTTGGTGATCCACTAGCAATAATGTATACCTCAGGAGTTACAGGACTTCCAAAGGGGGCCGTGCTTTCCCACGAACAGACATATTTTAAGAACTTTCAAGTTATTCTTTATTCAGATATGAGAGCTGATGATGTAATTCTGGCACAACTTCCTCTATTTCATTCTGGCGGATTGTTCATCGCCCTGACACCTATGTTTTGTCGTGGTGGCACATTTATTATGCGCCAAACATTTAGGCCAGAAGAATTTGCTAAAGATATTGAACGATACAGAGCCACGATAGTTTTTGCTTTGACCACAATGTGGCGGTTTATATTGCAAAAAAATGCATTAGATAATATAGATGTAAGCAGTGTACGGGTTGTTTTTGGCGGAGGAGAAAGAACACCTTTAAGCCTATTAGATGAGTTGGCGAAAAGAGGCCTCTATATGCAACAGGGGTTTGGCCAAACAGAAAATTCTGCGATGATGCTATTACCTAAAGAAGATGTTGAGAGGAAGAAGGGTTCCATAGGTCTTCCAGGATTTTTTACAGATATCTGGATTCAAGACGAAAAGGGCAACAAATTACCTCCAGGTCAGATTGGAGAGATAGTGGCAAAAGGACCTACAGTTATGAGTGGCTATTGGAATATGCCTGAGAAAACAGCAGAAGCTCTAAGAAATGGGGTGTTACATACAGGAGATTTAGGATATCAGGATGAAGAAGGATATTTCTACATTGTAGATAGGGCCAAAGATATGTATCGCAGTGGTGGTGAAAATGTATATCCTGCTGAGATTGAAAAAGTTCTGTCAGGTCATCCCAAGATAGTAAACGTAGCCATAATTGGAGTGCCAGATGAGAAGTGGGGTGAGACAGGAATGGCGTTTATAGTTGTAAAAGAAGGGGAGACCTTAACAAAAGAAGAGATTTATGAATTCCTTGAGGGTAAGATAGCCAGGTATAAATATCCAAGACATATAAAATTCATTGATGAACTCCCAATGACAGCAAGTGGAAAGATTAAGAAAGTTGAACTAAAAAAGAAATATGGCTTCAGGTTGGATGAAAAATAAAAAGGGAGAAAAATAATGCAAAATAGGATTTGCGAAATTCTAGGTGTTGAATATCCAATTATACTGGGTCCAATGCGACTTATTACACTGGGAGAAATGGCGGCTTTAGTTTCAGAAAGTGGTGGATTTGGACAAATTGCTGCCTCTGGTCTTAGCGGCGAACGTTTACGAGAAGAGATAAAGAAGGCCCAGGAACTAACGAGTCGTCCTGTGGGGATTAATATCCCCATATACCGTCCCAATGCTGTTGAAGCCCTGGAAATTGCCATTGAAATGGGAATTAAAACCATCACTACCTCTGCAGGAAAACCTGAAAAGCTTATGCCTAGAATTCGGGAAGCAGGATTAAAGGTTTTACACAAAGTTTCCAGTTTAGACATGGCTTTAAAGGCAGAAGCTGCTGGAGTAGATGGAGTGATTGCAATGGGATTTGAAGCAGGTGGGCACATTGGTAGAGAAGGTTTGTCCACTTTATGTCTTATTCCTCAATTGGTAGATGTCCTAAAAATTCCAGTGGTAGCAGCTGGTGGTATTGGTGATGCACGAGGAATGGTTGCTGCTTTTGCCCTTGGAGCTGAAGGAGTTGAGATGGGAACACGTTTTATAGGGACCCATGAGTGTCCAGTGCCTGATTTTTTCAAAGAACTTGTGCTTAAGGCAAAAGATGATTCTACCATGCTGTTGGGCAAGGGAGCAATGCCAATGAGGGTTTTGAAGAATAAGGCAGCTATGATGATTAGTAGTTCTGATAAGCAAAAAGAGGATAAGAAACTTACAGAGGCCGGAGATAAGGCTTATGTCCAGTCTGGAGGAGATGCTGATAGTGCCTTGATGCCCTGTGGTCAGGTGGCAGGGCTTGTAAAGGAATTGAAGAGTGTAAAGGATATTATTTTTGAAATGATTGAAGATGCAAAATCAATTTTAAATAACTTGTCCAATTATTTTAAAAATGGAGAAAGAAGATGAATTGGGAATATGTACTTTTGGATAAAAAAGACAAGATTGCAACAATAACCCTTAATAGACCTGAAAGATATAATGCATTTGCTGGCAGGATGCGGGATGAAATTTTAGAGGCAGTGGAAGATGCAAGTGCAGATTCAGAGATAAGAGTGATAGTGATTACTGGAGCAGGTAAGGCATTTTGTGCTGGAGGGGATGTAAATGAATTTGTATCAGGTACCACACAAGCCCTTTCTCCAACCATTTCAAATGAAAGACCTACAATGTGTAAAGTGGTACTTGCTATTAATTCAGTTGAAAAACCAGTGATAGCTGCAGTTAATGGCGTAGCAGTGGGAGGTGGATGCAACCTGGCTCTTTCCTGTGATATTATAATAGCAAGTGAAAAAGCCAGGTTTGGTCAGGTCTTTGTTCGTCGGGGAGCACATCCTGATTGGGGTGGTATCTATTTTCTTCCCCGTCTGGTGGGATATGCAAAAGCAGCAGAGTTGATTTTTACAGGAGATATAATTGACGCCCATGAGGCTCTAAAAATAGGTATGGTTAATCGCGTGGTTCCCCATGAGGAACTCATGAAGGTTACATATGAGATTGCGGACAGAATAGCACGCAATGCCCCTATTCCAATTGCATTTGCAAAGAGGGGGTTGCAGAATTTTTACAAGATGGATCTTCCTCAGGCTTTAGATTATGAGACCTATGTAATAGAAAAGGTTCGTCAAAGTGAAGATTTTATGGAAGGTTTTAAGGCCTTTTTGGAAAAACGGGAACCAGTTTTTAAAGGACATTAGGAGTGAATTATGGCCAGCGAAGATGAAAAGCTCAAAGCTATAGAAGAGGCTAAAAAGGAGTGGGAGAAGCAAGTACTTGAGCCAAGAATGAAGAAATTTAAACTAGATAAGTGTCCGACTCGTTTTTATACCCCTTTAGATATCAAAAATTTTGATTTTTTAGAACAAGTGGGATTTCCAGGGCAATATCCCTTTGTAGCTGGCAATGATCCACTTCCTAGATGGCAGGCCATGGCAAAGGCAGCGGCAAGGGCAGGAGCTCGTTATGAATGGGGTGCTAGTGGCGCTGGAAAATATGGGGGCTTTGGCACTCCTGAAGATTATAGAGACTATTTGATTAGAATGCACAAAATGGGAAGGAAGGGTGGTCCTAATATGGCCTTTGATCTTCCTACCCAATGTGGTTATGATTCTGATAGTAATTGGGCAGAAGGAGAAGTTGGTAAGGTAGGAGTAGCTGTGGACACATTTCGTGACTTTGAGATAATATATGAAGCTTATACAGGGGACTTAGATATAGATAAGGTTCCCTCTAACTTCACAATCAATGCTCCTGCAGCAGTAATAATAGCTATGTATATAGCCTTAGCACAGAAGAGAAACATTCCTCTAGAAAAACTCAGGGGCACTCCTCAAAATGATATTTTGAAGGAGTTTGTGAGCAGGGGCACCTATATATTTCCACCTCGTCCATCTATGAGATTATTTCGTGATATTTTGGTATTTTGTACAAAATATGTACCCAATATGAATGTAACAAGTATTGGCGGGTATCATATGCGGGAAGCTGGTGCTACCAGGGAGCAGGACCTGGCCTTTAGTATGGCAATTGGAGCTGCATACCTCCAAACAGGAATAGATGCAGGCTTAGACATAGACTCTTATGCTCCAAACTTTACATTCAATGCCTTTGGTGGAAGTATGGAAATTTACAAAGAAATAGCATTTCAGCGGGCAGCAAGGCGGATGTGGGCGAGGATGCTAAAAGAGCGCTTTGGAGCCAAAAATCCCAGAAGTATGTTGATTAGACAAATCTTTACAGCACACATCGGATGTTCCAGCACAACATTACAAAGACCCCTTAACAACCTTACACGGTCAGTGGTTGGCGCCATGGCTTCGGGGATGAGTGGAGGTATTCCCGCTGTATTTCCTCCATATGATGAACCCCTAGGACTTGGACATAGTTTAGAGGCGCAGCAACTAGCCCATGATGCAACTCGTATTCTGATTTATGAGGCAAAAATAGGTGAGGTAAATGATCCCTGGGCTGGTTCATACTTCATGGAATCGCTGACCAATGAGATTGAAGAAGCGGCACAAAAAGAATTTGACAAAATTGAAGAAATGGGAGGAGCAGTAGCTGCTATTGAGAATGGCTACATGCGAAAAGCAATTGTCAAAAGTGCTTATGAAAAGCAGCGGAGGATAGAAAATCAAGAAGAGTTTGTGGTAGGAGTCAATTGTTTTACTGGCCCACACGAGATAGAAGTTACAACAAATCGCAGTGTTCCTGAAGTTTATCCAGCAGAATTAATGGCAACTGCAGAAGAGCGTAAAAAGGATGCTTTGGCTCGCTTAAAGAAAGAAAGAGATAATGAAGCAGTTTCCAGAACTCTTAAGGCACTGGAGAAGGCAGCGAAGAATGAAGACGAAAATCTCATGCCCTATATTATTGATTGTGTTAAAACATATGCAACGCTTCAGGAAATCTGTGATGTATTGAGGTCTGTTTTTGGTGTAGCAGAGGCAGCAACGGCTTGATATTTCAGAGGAGAAAAAAAATGGGTGTAGAATGGGAAAGTTTAATAGAAGGAGTAAAAAACAGAGATATCCGCGCCCTGGCGAAAATGATAACCAGGGTAGAGAATCGTGAGCCTGGATGGATGGAGGCTATGCGTCGCATTTATCCTTCAACAGGTAAAGCACATGTTATAGGAATCACAGGTTCGCCGGGCGCAGGTAAAAGTACATTAACAAATAAAATTACATCCGATCTGGTTAATCGGGGTCATAAAGTAGGAATTATAGCTGTAGATCCATCTAGTCCTTTCTCTGGGGGTGCGCTTTTAGGAGATCGTTTGAGGATGAAAGATGTGAGTCTTCTAGATGGTGTGTTTGTGCGTTCCATGGCTACAAGAGGAGCATTAGGAGGGTTGAATCAAGCTGCTAGAGATGTAGTAAAGATAATGGACGCTTTTGGAAAGGACTTCGTGATTATAGAAACCGTAGGAGTAGGACAGGATGAGGTAGAGATAGTAAAAACAGCTGATATAGTATTGGTGATTTGTGTTCCAGGCCAAGGTGATGCCATTCAAGCTATAAAAGCAGGTGTGATGGAAATTGCAGATATATATGTGGTTAATAAGGCGGATAGAGAAGGAGCTGATCAGGTGGTGTCAGACATCAGGGCAATGCTGGATCTAAGTACTGAGGAAAATGCACACAGGCCCCCAATCATGAAGACAATAGCAAGTACAGGAGAAGGAGTGCCTCAACTGGTAGCAACAGTATTGGATTTATTGAAAAAGGAATCACAAAAGAAAGAAAGGCAAAAATTACAGGTAAAGGAAGAAATACTGGTTATTTTAGAACAAGAGGTGGCAAAGTTTTTGCGTCAACAGTTTGATAAAAACGGTAAATTAGAAAAAAAGGTTCAAGAAGTAGTTCAAGGGAAAAGAGATCCCTATTCCATAGTCCAGGAAATGATTACCCCCTTGATGCGAGAGTTACAAGTATCTAATGCAAAATAGCGCTACAAATAAGAAAGATCTAAAAAACAGTAAATCTTTAAAGGAGGTTAAAAAATGGGAATAGCTGCATTTTTTGCGGGGATATTTCTCTTTAATGCAATACCGCATTTGGTTCAAGGAATATGCGGTAAGAGACATATGACACCATTTTCTCCAAAATCAGGACCTGCATTAAACGTTGTATGGGGATGGATAAATATATTAATTGGCCTGTGGCTCTTAAAGATGTCTAACGTAGGAATGTGGAAGTTTGGTGGATGGTTTGCATTTTGTATTGGGGGTTTTGCTATCTCTCTATCACTGGCGATATTTTGGTCTAATCCAGAAGCACGACTTCCCTGGCACAAAAAGTAAGTCCTTTAGTTAATGATGGCGGCTTATAGCCGCTAATTTTAAAGGAGGTTGAGACAATGGAGAAAGAAAAAATAGGTTTTACACGTGCAATTGCACGCTTTGTAGTTAATACAAAGGAAGATCAAATACCCAAAGAAGTTTATGAGCATGCTAAAATAGCTTTTATGGATTGGATTGCAGTAACAATCGGGGGTAAAGACGATCCGTTAGTTAAGATTCTTATTCGATATGCCGACATGATGGGTGGATATGAACAGGCCACAGTGCTTGGTCATGGCATAAAAAAAACAGTGAGTCAAGCCACTCTTATTAATGGAGCGGCTTCTCATGTACTTGATTACGATGATACGTTAAAGGCATTTTTAGGTCATCCCACTGTGACTTTGTTACCAAGTTTATTAGCACTTGCTGAATGGAAAGAAAAATCAGGTCAGGAATTGTTGACTGCCTATATAATAGGATTAAAAGCAGGTGCGACCATAGGTGCAAGCGCAGGATTGGATCACTATATGAGTGGATGGCATGCGACTTCCACCCTTGGTTACTTGGCCTCTGCAGCCGGATGTGCTCGTTTATTAGGATTAGATGAGCAGCAAACGGTTTATGCCCTTGGAATCGCTGCAACTCAATCCTCAGGGCTTAAAAGAAATTTTGGAACAATGTGCAAACCCTTTCATGCAGGAAGGTCTTCAGAAGGAGGACTTTTGGCAGCCCTTTTGGCTAGTGAAGGCTTCACCAGTGCTGAAGATATATTGGAAGGTCCTCTTGGTTTTTTTCAGGTATTAAAAGGTCAGGCAAATGAACAGATTCTAGAAACTTTAGGTAAAAGTTGGGAAATAGAAAATCTTGCTCAAAAATACCATGCCTCATGTCATGGCACCCATTCACCTATTGAGGCTGTATTGGGCATAATTGAAGAAACTTCTCTTACCCCTGACCAGATAAAATCAATAAAAATTTACACTTCTCAACTTGCAATTGATGCTGCTGGAAAGTTAGAGCCTAAAACAGGCCTTGAGGGTAAATTTTCTATCCCCTATTGTGTAGCCAATGCAGTTCTTAGAGGTAACACTGGTAGTGTCGCCTTTACTGATGAAAAAGTCAATGATCCTAAGGTCCAGGAATTTATGAAGAAAATATCAGTTGAGCTTAATGATAAATTCAATGCTTTGGAAGCTGAAGTTAAGATAGAAACCATTGACGGTAAAGTTTATTCTAAATTTTACGATATTTTAGAGATGATTCCAGGACTGGAAATAAAAAGAAAAAAGATCAAGGAAAAATTTCTCGATCTTTGTATTCCTCTATTAGGGAAGGAAAAGTCAGACCAACTAGTAGAAAAAATTCTTACTTTCGAAAAAGTACCCAATGTAAAAAATTTTGTGGCAGAGACATTTTAAAATTTTAAAAAATACTAATTTAGAGGGGATTCTTTTGGGTCCCCTTTTCTTTCTTGTAGTTCTTTCCACTAAATCACTTTTAAAAAGATTACCTTCCTTTTATCCTCTCTTCATAAGTTATTGTTGTAAAATTTTGTGTTTAAAAAGTCTCTCTAACCCAGTTGCCAGTGCAGTGATATGGTCCATAAAAAAGAGTTTCTCTGGAGGGAAGCAAGCTTTAAGAAAATCCCGTGTTTGCTGATTACACCCACAACCGATGGTAACAACATCTATATGTTTTTTTTGACAATATTTTATAGCCTCAGGTAAAGGCAGTCCACAATTGGAGGCACCATCAGTTATATGTATAATTAGACTTTTATTGTACTTTTTTTTCAACATTAAGGCAGCCGCTGCTATGGCCTGTCCAGAAGGAGTTCTTCCTCCAGGAACCACTGTGTATATTTCACCTCTTCTCCCAAGCAGTCGGGTAAGTATACATTGACCACCCTTTTCGTGATAAGCGTAAATCTCCAGATGATTGCGAGAATATCTTGACGCCTGAGCAAGGGAGACAAAGGTGCGTTCAGCAAAATCCCAGGGCCTAATAGATCCACTAAGTCCACCCATTGAAGCAGAAGCGTCAGCAACTATAATTATATTCCACAAATGTTCAGTATTTGGTTTATCCCTAAATTTGAATATTCTTCCGTCAATTGGAACTCTAAAAAGGCGACGTGCATCTATTTTCCCTTGAAAAAGCCCTCTTCTCATTCGTCTTTTTCTAGATCTCATCATAAAGACATCCTGTTTTAAAAAGATCTTTCTGAGTCGTTTCACCTGAATCTTGTCTGGAATGATTTGAGATTCAACAACACCATCTCTAATAATGGTTTGCATGGATACCGCATCAGGCGTTTCCACTACCCGTGCAACTTCTTTAGTTAAATCAGTATCTTCATCATCCATTAATGATTGAACCTTGTTAGCAAGGTCAGGATCCAGACCGTCAGAAGGAGTTTCTTTATTTTTGTGTAACTGCTTATCCTCCTCTGTATCACTTGGTTCAGACCTTTCTGCGCCTTCTTCTTTGAATTTGATAGAAGAAGATTCATCATTTAACTCAAACTTTTCCCACTCTGAAATGACACGTTGAATTTCCATACACATCTGTTCATATATGGTAACGCGTTCTTCTCTTCTTTTTCGTGGGTCTAATGTGGTTGTTAAATTAGTTATAAAATTTGTGTATTCTTGTAATATTTGTAGTGGCCTTTCATAATAGGAATGCAAAGGTGGTGGTAATTCACCTAAAATCGCTATCCTCTGCCATACACCAGCTAAACTACTAGGAGTGGGGGGTAGCGAAGGATCTCTAAAGGTTTTTTGTAATGTATTTTTCAGATATGCAACAAGATAATGAGGCCAACAAGGATGTGATAATACCCTTTTATAAACATAAATAACCTCACCAGCGTCAATCAGACTTTCAAGAAAGCGCAATTCAGTCTCAGGTGTCTTACAAAATTGTTTAATAACATTTTTCCTAACCCATTCTGTCCATTCCATAGAAGAAATGGCTTCTAAAACTACCTGTCCCACAAGACGATCAATTTTTTTAAAGGGAATGGGATATACTCCTTTTACTTGAGAGGGATCAAGATGTATTGAACTTTCGTCTGCCTCACTCATTCCTTTCCAGTATATAGGCCTTACATTTCTGCCAATATGACTCGCAACTTTACGTAAAGCCTTTAGAGTAAATGCCAACTCTGTTAATTCATTGGTGGAACGATTTTTTCTCCAGAATTTGGAATATCCTTCATCTATTATTGGAGGTTTCTTCACCATCACCAAGCTCCTACAATAATTTTTACGAGTTATAATTTTTTCTGATTTTATATCAAATTGAACATGCGTAATCCCTTCTCCATTTCCTGTGTGTAATATTGACGACACATTTCTATATATTCACCACAGGATTGACCGTCATACACTAACCAACGAAATATGCATACCGTCCATAAAGCAGCAGACGGGATTGTACACTGAATCTGTCTTGATGGAATTTGATGGGTCTTTTCTAGACGTTTATGATCCCTATGGTCGGTTATACCAGCTTCATAAAGTGCTTTACACCTCTCATCTGGATGTGAATTAAAGATAGGGGAATAATAGTTTATTCCTAAGTGGCGAAAAATTTCTGATGCTACCATCTTGACATCCTCAATTTGAGTTCCATCATCTAGTTGTTCCTCATTACTTCCGTCACAAAGATTGAAAATTTTTCTTTCTAAACAATATTTAATAGCCGCAATATGCATGGCAATTTTACATTGTAGACATTCATTAGCCATGAATAATTTATTTCTTTTTTTAACATAAGCCTCCCGTCCTTTTTTCACACCATGCCTATCCTCCCATAGCGGACCGATCTGTTGTTGTAGTACTTCTTTTTGAACTTGCCACTTTTCTTCGTGAGGAGTTATCTTTTGATATATATCTTCAAAATCAACAAATTCATGAATTATTTCTTTACTAGGTGCCGCTTTTCTCAAACGATATACAGCCTCCTCCACATTGGCCGGATTTCTAAATCCCTGTCTTACAAACGTAACCAAATAGATCTTATCAAATTCAGGTATCTGTGTCCATGCTGCATAAGTAGAATCAGTACCCCCAGAAAAAAGTATTCCTACCTTTTTATCTCTTGTAGTTTTGCCTTTAATCTCTTCTGGAGAATTTTTAAACCGATCTTTAGATATACCCATTTATTAGCTCCATTTCTAAAGGTTCAATTTTTCCAACTTGTTACGATTTTATAATTAATTTTAAATTTGGCTAATCTAAGCTGTATAAAATTTTGCAAATTTAATACCACTAATAGAAAAGCCCATACTTATAATAACTTGCTATATTGTTTTAGCAATTTTTTTATCAAATCGTGGAAATACACAAGCAACGAATTTAAAAAAATTTTTTTCTAATTGCAAAAAAATAGATTCATGTGTTTTGTCTATTGTTATGTGCTATTTAATAAATATTAAAATATAAGCGTTAACGCATGGTAAAAAATTCATTTATATAAAGTCTTAAATATATTCAGTATAATATTTATAAAATGTATGCTTAAAATGTATGCTTATAATCTCACTTCCTCCATTTTAATACGAAATTAGGACTATTAGGGTAAAGTTTAAAAATTTTGGACAAAATGTCTCGTAAAGTCAATATGACTCATTTTTAATAATTTTAATTATTTCAAAGAATAAGTTTTATACACATTAAAAAAAAAGACATGTTGTCTGATTTGAAAAAAAGGGAGAATAAAACATCTTAACATTGAACGTAAAAATCTTTTAAATTAAATATGTTATATCCATTTGCAATTTATGGCATAGAGAATGCAATTGTAAGGGCGACAAAAAAAAATTAACAAAGAGATGGTAAAAGGTAACAGTTTATAGATGAAGACAAATCAAAAAAATATAATAATAGGAGGTGATAAATATGGCCACATGTAAAGAATGTAAAAATTTCTTTCCCTTAGAGGATGATCCTTCAACAGGGGATTGCGTTATGAGGGTGGTTGATCCACGACAGGCCTATTATAAGGCTAAGCCCGTAGATGCCGACCAGGATGCTTCTAATTGCCCATCCTTTCAGAAAAAATAGGAAGTTGTAAGTCAGATCAGAGATTATGTTTGAGTAAGCTTTTAAAGTAAACCAAAAAATTAAAAAGAATTTATAGCTTAGGAGGCAAAGATGGAAAAAAGCTTGGCAAGCCAAGAATTGGATAAGAGCGTTGAGCAGCTTGAAAAAGAACAAAAATGGTGGTTTGTAGCTGAGAAAAAACGGTCAAAACGATTGGACTACCTGAGAAAAGCAGTTTGGAAAAAGGGAGCTATTGGTGGAAACTATAATCCAGGAATAAAGGTTGATCTTGAGAGACCAATACTCTTTACAGAGGCATGGAAAGAAAACGAGCATGATCCTATCATGTTGAGAAAGGCCAAGGCCCTTGCCCATGTTTTGGATAATATTACTATTTTTATCACTGACTATGCTCAATTAGTAGGATATGTTGGAAGTTTACCCCATACGCTGCAATGGTTCCCAGAAGGGGTTAGCATGGTAAATGAAGAGGTTTATAATGAGCCAGGCATTATACCTGAGCCAGAAGAAGAATCCTTGAAGATTATTGCAGAAATCAATGACTATTGGAATGGTCAGACCGCAGTGGATAAACTTGTAAGGATTCTAGATCCAGAAGATGCTGTAAAATTTGTAAGTGGAGCAATTGGTTGGGGAGTACCTACTTCAGCTTATGGATATGCGGGAAAAGACTATGAATATATTATGACAGGTAAGCGGGGTTTTGAAGATATTCTAGATGAAATTGATAGACGGATAGAAGAGGCCGAAGAAAAAACTTCAGGTAATCCTGGTCCTGAGCTTCTGCCACTATATGATCGCATTCAAAATTGGGAGGCCATGAGGATTATTTTGGAGGCAGCTATTCGCTATGCAAATCGTTATGCCAGACTTGCCAGAATTATTGCTGAGAACTTTGAGACTGACCCAAAAAGAAAAGAAGAACTTCTACGCATTGCTGAGACCTGTGAACGTGTGCCTGCTCATCCACCCAGAAATCTCCAAGAATCTTTTCAGTTTGACCACTTTATCCAGGTGTTAGCAAGATTTGAGGCATATGAAGGTGCGTGGCCAGCACGTCCTGATTACTATCACGGTCCTTATTATGACAAAGACGTAAATATTGATAAGAGATTAACAAAAGAAGAGGCCCTTGATCTTGTGGGTGAATTTCTTATCAGGGCCTATGAGGTAGGAATGTTTGCTCCTAGATGGGCAAGAGAAGGACTCCAGGGTATTACTGGTACCTGGGTCTGGACCTTGGGAGGAGTTAAACCGGATGGTACTGATGCATGTAATGATTTGACAATTGCCTTTTTACAAGCAGCCAGACTCGTGCGAGTCTCTAATCCCACCTTTGGTTTCCGTTGGCATCCCCATGTAAAAGATGAAGTAATGCGGGAATGTTTCGAGTGTATACGCCATGGATTGGGTTATCCATCAATGCGAAATGATCCCATTTTAGTTGCCAATGCCATGCACTGGCACAAACACCCATTGGAAGAGGCAAGGTTATGGGTACATCAGGCTTGCATGTCTCCATGCCCTACTACCAAACATGGTTTTCAACCTTTCCGTATGGCCTCTGCCACCGCAAACACAGCTAAAATAGTAGAGTATGCCCTTTTTAATGGTTACGATAATGTGGTGAAGATGCAGATGGGACCAAAGACAGGGGATGCAAGAAAATTCAAGGATTTTGAAGAACTCTTTCAGGCCTGGGTAAAACAGATGGAATGGTTGATGAATATTTTGGTACGCACGATCAACCTAGGCAGAGTCAAGGATCCTGAATTCTTCGGACGTCCTTTTCTCTCAGCTATCTCACAAAGGTCCGTTGAGAGTGGTCTTGACATAGTAAATCCTGAGGGAGAGAGAGGAAATGCATGGGTAACCTTTTTCACATGGGTAGAGAATATAGATAGCCTTGCAGCGGTAAAGAAACTTGTATTTGAAGAGAAGAAATATACCATGGATGAGCTTTTAACTGCGCTAGAAGCCAACTGGGAAGGATACGAAGAGATGCGTCTTGATTTTGTTAAAAACGCACCTAAATGGGGCAATGATGATGACTATGTTGATGAAATTATGGTGCGCTGTCTAAATGAAGTGGCCCGTCATTCCAAAGAGATGAAATGTCCATCAGGGAATCCCTGGCCAGCATTACCTGAGAACGTAAGTGGTAATATCCACTATGCAAACATAGTAGGAGCCCTTCCCAATGGTCGTAGACTTGGAGATGCACTCTATGACGGCGGAATATCTCCAGGACCTGGTTTGGATAAAAAAGGTCCAACTGCAGTGCTAAAATCATGTGGTAAGATAGACCACATAGGACATGGACGTGCCTTTTTGCTAAATCAACGTTTGTCACCTACTCAACTTGCAGGAGAAAAAGGATATCAATTGTGGAAGGCTTATATGAAAACCTGGGCAGAGCTAGGATTAGATCATGTTCAATTTAACATGATAGATGATGCAACTCTAAGAGCAGCACAGAGGGATCCTGAAAAATATCAGGAGGTTATAGTGAGAGTTGCTGGCTACAGCGCCCATTTTGTAGATATAAGCCGTAAGACTCAAGACAACATTATTCAAAGAACAATTCAGGAATTAGGCAAATAAAAATCTTTAACCCCGACCATTTAACTGGTCGGGGTTAAAAAGTACTAAAGTCAAACAAAAATATTGGTTACCTTACTAACCTCTGATATTTAATTCTTGTCAAATATAATCTCTTAAGAATCTCATCTATGAATTAGTAAATTCAATATCTATTGAATGTTCATAAGCTGGAATATGTATAGAAATTTTTTCTTCCCCAATATCCAGAGTTATTTGCTCCTCATAACCCCCACTTAATTCAGGATATTTTGACCTTAGCATGGAAAAATTCAAATTTTTTAAAGCTAATTCCAGACCAGCTATTTGAGATTCATTTATTTTTGTAGGATCTTTAAAATAATTAGATATAGCCCTGTTATATAATCCTTTTAAAGCCGTTTCTATACAGTGATTCTTTAAATCAATTTTGAATTTCATTTTTTATTAGTCCAGTTTTTTGAAGAGATAAAAAAATACTACACTACAGAATCTGTAGTGTAGTATTTTTCAGGTGTAATTAACAAGCAAACAATGATTTAGTTTATTTCATTTCTTTAACTTTTTCAGTTAATACTGGTAAGAATTCAATACAATCTTCAACTACACCAACATCGGCAACCTGGAAAATTGGAGCCTTTGGATTTGTATTAATTGCAACGATAAATGGATTTCCTTTGATACCAGCAACATGTTGAAAAGCTCCACTAATACCAACGGCAATATAAACCTTTGGTTTAACCGTCTTACCGGATGTTCCTACCTGTCTGGAATGGTCAAGCCACTTTGCATCAACAACTGGTCTTGAACAAGAGACTACGCCACCTAATGCCTCAGCCAACTCTTCTGCCAGTTCAATATTCTCCTGTTCACCAATACCACGTCCAACAGATACCAAAATATCTGCCTGTGTAATATCTACATCTCCTACTTCAGCTTCCTTTATTTCTATAAATTTTCTCTTGGCTTCAACATCTCCAGCATCGCCACTCTTATCAACAACTTGACCGCTTGCTCCTTTTGATTCATCAGGTTCAAAGGATCCAGGTCTAATTGTAATAACCAAGCCATTTGACATGTCAGCCTCAACGTGGGTGTATACCTGCCCACTAAATTCCTGCCTGATAGCTACTACTTTATCTCCTTCAACTTTGTCTATACCAATGACATCAGGTATATAAGAGGCCTCCATTTTCACAGAGAGTCCAGGAGCTAAATCTATCCCAAATGTATCATGGGGAATGAGACAAACAGATCCTTTAGGTAAGATATTGACAAGCATTGGCCTGATAATTTCAGCATTGGGATAAGTAAGATCTGCTTTGTCAACTTTCCAAACAGTATTATAAGTTTTGGCAGCCTCTTCACATGCCTTGTTCAAATTATCGCCTGTTCCAAATACTAATGCAACTACATTGGCAGATTCATCTATTTTCTTAGCTGCGTTTATTAATTCCAATGCAGAGTCGTCTAACACTCCATCGTGATGTTCTATATATACAAAAATTTCTTTACTCATTATTTGATTCCTCCTTTGGCTTTCAAGAGTTCAACCAACTTCTCTGCTATTTCCTCCATGTCACCTTCTAAGATCTCAGCACCTTCTCCCATTTCTGGAATAAAATAGTCTAACCTCTTCACCTTTGGTGCAACATCGTCTTCTGAAAGCCCAAGGTCCGATAGTTCCATCTCAGGTATATCAACACCAGCTACTTTTCTAATTCCCCTAATACCAACATATCTGGGTTCATTTATACCTGTTTGAATAGAAAGTACACAGGGCATTTTTATTTCATTAATTTCCTGATTTCCTCCTTCAATTTCCCTCCCAATCTTCAATGTATTGTCGTCAATTATCTCAATGTAGTTTACCAATGAAGCATAAGGAAGATCTAAGAGGGCTGCCAACATACCACCCACCTGAGCGGCTCCATCATCTGCCTGAGCACCTGTTAAAATCAAGTCATAATTACCTTTTTCAACCACTGCCTTCAAAGCCTTGGCAATACCTAAACCATCTGTTTCTTCCAATGTCTCATCATTCACGTGAATTCCTTTATCCGCACCCATTGCCATTTCACGTCTAAGCACCTCATCTGCTTCTTCATCACCAACAGTTACAACAGTAACAGAACCTCCCACTTTATCTTTGATCTGGATTGCTTCTTCTACAGCATAGTTGTCCCACTCATTTACTGAATA
The DNA here is from genome assembly GCF_054657475.1 of Desulfothermus naphthae. Classification (NCBI taxonomy): domain Bacteria; kingdom Pseudomonadati; phylum Thermodesulfobacteriota; class Desulfovibrionia; order Desulfovibrionales; family Desulfothermaceae; genus Desulfothermus; species Desulfothermus naphthae. Next base: position 267,597 of record NZ_BAAHYQ010000002.1, on the reverse strand, counting down.
GACCAAATCGTCTCTCTCAATATCGGTGCCATCACTATTGATCTCAATTTCATTTTCCGCTGGATCAGGAACCCTTTTTACACAAACTAAAATTTCCATACTCACCTCCCACTAATTATTCTATTATTAATTGTTTAACTATTAATTCTGTTAAATCCATTACCTGAATTTTTCCCTCAAAGCCAGTAGTTTTTACTCCATCTTCCAAATGAGTTAAACAGAAAGGACAGCATACAACAATTACATTAGCACCAACTTCATCGGCCATTTTCACCCTTACCTGTCCCATACGCTGTTCCTCATTTGGGGCCTCATAAAAGAGCATAAGTCCACCACCACCACAACAAAAAGACCTATCTTTATGCCTCTTCATTTCAACTCTTTTTAGTCCTGGGATTGCATCCAAAACCTTTCTTGGAGCATCATATATAAGGTTATGTCTTCCTAAATAACAGGGATCGTGATAAGTAAAGACTAGGTTGGAATCTTCAATGGGTTTAAATTTAAGTTTGCCCTCATTTATTTTTCTCAAGAGATATTCTGAAATATGTTCAACCGGAGGAATCCCCTCATAATCCTTCTTTAAGGCATTATATGCGTGAGGATCGGCAGTTATTATTCTTTTACATCCAGATTGTAGTATTGCATCAATATTTTGATCCCTTAAAGAGAAAAAGAGCATTTCTTCTCCAAATCTCCTGACCTCATGTCCTGAATCTTTTTCGTTTTTTCCCAGAATGCCAAAGTCTTCACCACATGCATGTAATATCTTTACAACTGACCGTGCTATTTCATTTGCACGTTCATCATAGGACGTAGCACTATCCACAAAATAAAGTGTTTCTACTTGAACTTTTTTACCAACAATTTTCACTTCTACATCTTCTAAGGACTTGGTCCAATCTGCTCTCTTTTTTTCCATTTTGCCATATGGATTTCCCCGCTTTGCCAGTGCATTCAATGGCTTTTGAAGAGTCTGAGGAACTAAACCTTCGTCCACCATTCCACGTCTTAAATCAACTATTTTATTGATGTATTCATTTAATACTGGACATTCTTCTTCACAGGATCCACATGTTGTGCATGACCAAATTTCATCTTCCTCATATATAGTTCCAATCAAGGGTTCTTTTGGTTTTATCTCCCCTAATACTGGAAATCTCTCAAAAATGTGTTCTCTTGCCTTGATGGTTAAAAACCTAGGAATTAAAGGCCTTCCCACTGCATTTGCTGGACACATATCAGCACACCTTCCACAATCCACGCAAGTATAAAAATCTAAAATATTTTTCCACGTGAAGTCTTCAATATATTTAACACCTAAGTATGGTAAATTGTCCAGTTCCTCTTCAGACACACCGTATTTAACTGGCTTAACTGTTCCACGTTCCAGTTTTGCAAAGTAAACATTGAAAATGGAGGTTATAACATGAAAATGTTTGCCAAATGGCAAAAAACAAAGGAAGAAAAAGAAAACCATATCATGAATAAAATATGATGTAGTGTTGAGAAATTGTAATAAACCCTTGGGAGCACCACTCAGCACCTTGGAAAAGAACCATGCTATAGTTAAAGGTGGTAGAAATTCAGCATGTAGCCCTTGTTGTTTCTGTGCCGCAACAATAGAGGCGCTGTAAAGACTTTCAAATATCATAAGAGTACTGATAAGTCCTAACACAAATAGGGCCTCAAAGGTATGGTCTTTACCGTATTTAGGAGGAACTTTGTATCTTTCAGGCGTAAAAATACCTCTTCTTATGCCTGCTACAATACAGGCAATTAACACAAATGTAGCCGCGTAGTCTTTAAAAAAATTGTAAATAGACCCCAAAAATCCCTTTAGGCCTGGAAAGGTAAAATCAGGATTAAACCCTTCTATAACCAGAGAGGTAGAACGAATTGACAAAATAAGAAATCCAGCAAAGATCACTATGTGAATTACACCAGCCACTAAATATCTAGGCTGTTTATACTGGCCTAACCAAAATTTTAACACATTTTTTAATCTCTCTTTAGGCCTGTCAAATCTAGGATCAGGTTGAGCCTTTGCCAGGGGAATAAGCCTCCTGGCCATTATATAGCAAAAGGCTAAAATTCCCACCAGGGGAACCAATATAGCAAGAAGTGAGAGAGGTATTCCCAGTATCGTTACCTTTGCAACAGGAGTTAATACCATTTCCATAATTCACCTCATAAATTTTTTTTGGGGCGAAACCTCGCCCCATTTTCAATTAAATCCCAGCTCCCTATTATTTACCACCAAAAGAATCTTCATCAATAGAAGCCACAGTATCCTTCATATTCAGTATCATATTCATCTTACCCATTGTAATAGGAAGGATAGAATAAATAAAGTATTCAATATTCTTTATCTGACCATTATAAAAAGCAATATCTTTTTTCTTTGCTTTTTCCAATGCCTTTACTGCCACTACTGCTCTCCAAAGAAGCATCCACGCCATAACAACATCTCCTACCACTTCCATAAATGGATAAGCATGGGCAAATGCAGTCAATATTTCAGCACTCATGGCCTTACCACCAATAGTCTGTGCCACTTCTCCCAACTTGTTTAAGGCCTTTTCTAATTCTTCAGCAAAAGGTTTAAGCGCATCAATTGCCTTTGCCTCTGCTACAGTCTTCTGGATTTCCCCCATAACATCCATAAATGCCTTGCCCTTTTTTAGGCCCAATTTCCTGCCCAAAAGGTCCATGGCCTGGATACCATTAGTGCCCTCATAAATCATTGTAATCCTGCAATCCCGTACAAACTGTTCCATTGGATATTCTTTTGTGTACCCATATCCGCCGAATACCTGTACACCCCAATTAGTTACTTCATAAGATCTATCTGAACCATAACCTTTGCAAATTGGAATTAATACATCAATAATATTTTGATATTTTTCTTTTTCTTCTTCACTCTCAGTAACTCTCTTTAAATCTTCCAAAAGTCCAACATACCAGAGTAAGGAACGAAGTGCTTCCACATACACCTTCATGTACATAAGCATCCTTCTAACATCAGGATGCTGAATTATAGGTACTGCAGGAGCACTTTTATCGCGTAAATTCTTTAAATGACGTCCCTGAATCCTTTCCCTAGCATAATTTACAGCTTCTAAATAGGACGCAGATGCCATTGCAGCACCCTGGGAACCCACAAGCAGTCTAGCCTGATTCATCATGAGAAACATTTCTCTCATACCCTTATTTTCTTGACCTAGAAGCAGACCACGACATTTACCTTTACCACCCAATGCTAAAGAACAAGTAGCACTGCCGTGGAGTCCCATTTTTTCTTCAATACCTGTACACACTATATCATTAAACTCACCTAATGAGCCGTCTTCATTGACCCAATATTTTGGGACAATAAAAAGAGAGATTCCATCGGTTCCTGGAGGAGCCCCTTCGATTCTTGCTAGAACTGGATGAATAATGTTTTCTGTAAAATTCTGGTCACCACCTGTAATAAAGATCTTGTTTCCAGTAATAGAATATGTACCATCATCATTTTTTACAGCCGTGGTTGTCAGCGCACCTACGTCAGAACCTGCTTGGGGTTCAGTAAGAAGCATTGTCCCGGCCCATTCTCCTGTGTAAAGTTTCTTTAGAAATAATTTTTTTTGTTCATCAGTTCCAAAGGCCTCAATCAAGTGACCAGCGCCAACTGTAAGTCCCATGTAGATCTGAAAGGAAGGATTTGCCCCAATAAAATAATTGTCTGCTGCCATGGCGACTGAACGAGGCATACCCTGTCCCCCCCATTCTGGACTTTCAGCCATGCCTATCCATTCACCTTCTTTCAGTAATTCATACACCTTATGAAATTCTTCAGGAACATAGACCTTCCCATCTTCAAGTTTGACCCCTACGTCATCACCAATCTTGTTTGTTGGTAAAATTTCGTTAATTGCTAGATTCCTAGCTTCCTTTAAAATTAATTCAATGGTCTTTTTGTTAAAATCTGCATACTTCTCATACTTCTCACTCAACTCTTGCACCTTTAATTGTTCAAAAAGAACAAAATCAACATCCCTACGATCTGCTAATTGTTGTGCCATAGCTAACTCCTTTTTTTTAATTATTTTTCTTTGTCACTGCCAATGCCCTTTACAATTAAATCCATCAGGGGATCGGCCATTGAAGATAAAGTATATTTTTTCGAAGTGTAAACCCAAGTGGTTATCACTTCATCAATCGCCCCTACCATCATTTGTTTCACTAAAGGAATAGAAAGACCTTTTCTAATAGTCCCCTCCCTTTGTCCCAACTCTACAATCTCTTTTACCAATTCAAAGTATAAAGCAGACATTTCTTTGATTTTATCTTTTGACAAATTGGTTCGTTTTTTCGACTCTACCAAATAGACTATTGCCATTTCTCTATTATTTTCAAAAGATCCTAAATGACTATGAATCAATCTCCTGAGTTTATCTAAAGCACTCCTACCCTTTTTCACCTCCTCTTTAAATCCTGCAAAAATTTGTTTGGTTTTAATTGAAAAAAAACTTTTTAAGATATCATCTTTGTTTTTAAAATATAGATAAATCGTGCCATCTGCTACACCTGCTTCTTTGGCTATTTGAGAAATAGTAGCTTTATAATAACCGTGTTTTGAAAAGGTTTTTATAGCAGCTTCTAAAATCCTCTCAAATTTTTCATTTTTTTTACTTTCCCTATTCTGCATAAACTATTTTTTCTAATTTATTAAAATTTTTTAGAAAAAATCTGAATAATAATTCAGTCACTTTGGATTTAGCAAAATTTGAAATAAAATGTCAAGCCTAATTAAGAATTAAAAAATAACCATTAAAATCTATAAATCATAAACATTCATTTTATTTTACATAATATTTAGTTTCAAAAACTATATTTTAGCAAGCTATAAAACAAAATCACTTTTCTAAAATTAGGGTATCTGTTCCAGATTGAAGGACAAATATTGTGAACAATTTGTTATTTCGTAGAGTTTAACAGCCTACTTTAGTATTAACCCTAAATCCCCTATCACATATCGCTCCTTTATCAGATTTATATCATACTATCGCTTCTATTTAAGGCACTGCCCATAACCAGACATGGACTTCATTTTTACTTTTTTAATTCACTGCAACAGCTATTACTTAAGCTTTTTGGTTATTGCTATTTCCGCCTCTAAACCATATTTATATTTCTAATATTTTTTACCACTACCTATGCAATAGACTCTATTTTTTATTTTAACTAGCTTCAATTCAGACAGAGTAATTAGAATTGGTTGTTTTTTTTGCCAATTTTTTAGCTAAATCAAGTTGGGCTTCTCTGTGTGGTGCTTTTCCATCAATCTTTGCTTTAAGGATTTCCTTTAAAATATATCCATATTGAGGTCCTGGAATTATACCCATATTTTTTAAATCATGGCCAGTAATATCAATCTTTATATCTTTCAATTTACTCAAATATAAAGAAATTATCTTTTTTATCTGTTCTAATTTAGATGATGCCATTAAAAATAAAATACCCTCCACAGGTACTGGAGACAGAATAAAATATAAATCGCTAAGGGGACTTCTGTTTTTTTGGTATTTATAAAGTTGTTGTCCTACTCTCTTTATTTGTTCCCAAATTGATATTAAAAATTCTGTCTGAGTTTTGGATAAATTTAATCTATTACAGACAGAACTTACTTCAACAGTATTTGATTCATAAGTTAGTGCCAGGAAAAATACTATCCATCTCGTGGGTGTAGGAGAAGTATATAAAAGAGAGTACCAATTCAAAACCTTTTTCAATTCTTCTAATAATTTATTTTTTTTATTATTTAATTTTAATACTGGATGTATTTTATACAATATATCAAAGTGTTCCATTCTCTTTAAACATGGAATTGGATCTTCTTCTTCCAGGATCAGCTTCAACTCATGAAAAATTCTGCTACCAGACAATTTACTTAGCATATCCAATTTTAAGGCATTTTTTATAAGCCGTTCTGTCTGGACTCCCAGTGTAAAATTATATCTCTGTTCAAATCTTAGGGCACGAAGTATCCTCGTTGGATCTTCAATAAAACTAAGAGAATGTAAGACCCTAATCTTTTTTTCTTTGATGTCTTTTTGGCCTCCAAAAAAGTCAACTAATCTTCCAAAATTTTGTGGATTTAATTCAACGGCCAGGGCATTTATTGTAAAATCTCGCCTAAAAAGATCCAATTTTATTGAAGAAAGTTCTACTGTTGGCAGGGCTGCTGGGTGCTCGTAGTATTCTAACCTTGCTGTTGCAACGTCTATTTTCTGTCCATCTGGCAAGATCACCACTGCAGTTTGAAACTTTTTGTGTGCCCTAATCCTTCCCCCTAAGCTCCTGGCAAACTTTGCCGCAAATTTAATACCATTACCTTCAACTACTAAATCAATATCCAGATTAGGACGTGACAGAAATATATCCCTCACAAAACCCCCTACTGCGTATACATTATATCCCAATTTCTCACCAAGTTCCCCGGCCTTTTTTAAAATATTAAATATATGGTCGGGTAATCTATTTTTCATAAGGGACCTTACGTTCTTTTCCTGCTTCCTTTCAGGTGAAAGTGCTTCTGGTATCCTGGCAGGCTCTTCCACCATCCAATTTATAAGATCTGTCCTGGTAACCACCCCAATCACTTTGCCATTTTCTACTACAGGAACAAGTCTCTGACGATGATCTATTATAATTTCCATTATCTTATATAAATTATCTTTAGGTTCAACAGTAGAAATGTTTGTCCTCATATATTCTGATACAGGCAAATCACCCAGTCCGTGAGAATTTGCCTTTTCAGCAACCTGATGTTCTAAAATTCCAACACACCTGCCTCCTTCTTTATCCAGGACAGGAACAGCCTTTAAACCATAATGGGTCATGATATGGGCCGCCCTGGCAAGGGTCTCTTTTTCTGTAACACACCGTGGAGGAGATGACATCAATAAAGATACTTTTATTTCTGGATTGATATAAGAATAGAGCAAACCAAATAATTCATCTTCTACCTGAGATAGAGTTTTGTCCTTTATAGTAGCTGAAGCAGCATAAGGGTGTCCTCCTCCACCTAATGAAGCACAAATTTTTCCAACATCGACCTGAGGAATTTTACTCCTTGCTATGACAAAAATACGATCCTGCATCCTTGCTATGACAAAAATAACAGAAATATTTTCCATTTCTATCAATTTATGAACAACAAGTGCAAAGTCTTTTACATAGTAATCTGTTGAAATTGTAGTAATATATACATCAATACCATTAATATTGTGTTTGGATAGAGATTCTATGAGGCTATTTAACAGGGAAACCTGTTGAACATCTAGGTCCCGGTGCATAAAATCAGAAATCAAAATAACATCCATCCCCTTTTTTCTCAGCCAGGCTGCAGCCTCAAAATCCTCAGGTTTTGTTGATGAGAACAAAAATCCCCCTGTATCCTCATAAATTCCTATACCCATTATAGTTGCTTCTTCAGGGGTAATATTAATTCCCCTATCTTTTAGGATTAATACCAAAATAGATGTAGTTGCACCTATCTCTCTTACAACCTTTTTATCTGCATCAATATCTTCTTGTGTGTCAGGATGATGATCAAAAACGTGTACTTCAACATCTCTTTTTTCTAGAATTGGTTTTATGTGGCTTATGCGAGATATCTGTCTTGTATCGCATATAACAACCCTTTTAACCGCATCTATATCAATATCCTTTATAGTGTGAAAATTAAGCAAATATGTTGTGCTTTGAATAAAAAAATTTCTCATGGATTTTTCTTGAGTACTCGGAAAGATCAAAACAGCCTCTGGATAAAGTTTACGCGCAGCCACCATTGAAGAAATGCAGTCAAAATCAGCATTCCTATGGCAGGTAATGATGGTTTCTGCCTTGATTTTTTTTCTCTGGTTCATAATTTTTATGCCCTTGGATGATATTTTTTGTGCATTTCAAGAATTGTTGATGTCTGGATATGGGTATAAATCTCTGTTGTGGAGATATCAGAATGACCCAACAAAATTTGAACAGATCTAAGATCAGCCCCGCCCTCTAAAAGGTGTGTTGCAAAACAGTGACGCAAGGTATGGGGTGATATATTTTTTGTTATTCCTGCCTTTTTAGCATAATATTTTATTATCTTCCATATGGCCTGTCTGCTTATTGGCCTTCCAAATCTATTTAAAAAAACATTATCTGTTTTTGGTGAAAATTTTGGGCGTATATTTTCTATATATTCTTCTAACAGTTTTAGCCCTTGTATATGAACAGGAACTACCCTCTGTTTATCTCCCTTTCCTGTGATTCTTAAAAAACCTCCTTCAAAATCTATGTCAAATAGAATTAAATCACATAACTCTGAGACCCTGAGCCCAGATCCATACATGAGCTCCAACATTGTCCTGTCCCTAAAACCATACTTGGTGTTTAAATCAGGTGATTCTATCAGGCGAAATACTTCCTCTTTGGTCAACACATCAGGCAAGGTCCTGGAATATTTTGGGCCGTCAAATAGACGGGCAGGATTATTTTCCATAACATTCTCTGACACGAGAAAGTCAAAAAAACCCCTAATAGAGCTGAGGATTCTCGAAAGGGTCTTATTAGAGATCCCTTTTTGTTTCAGGCTTAAAAAAAATAAAAACAAGATATCTTCATTGACCTGAGTTAATTTTACCCCTTTTTCTTCCAGAAAATTCAAAAAATTCACAAGATCCGACTCATAAGCATAGATGGAATTTTCAGCTAAACCCTTGACCACTATAAGGTGTTCGATATACCTATCAAGGAGTGAATTTAAGAGAATTTTTTTTGATTTTTGCATAAATTTTAACTCACGGATAAATAAAATGGCCACGGCCTATATTTCCCTTGGATCTAACATGGGAGATCCTAGAGAAAATCTTAATAGTGCAATAAACTACTTAAAAAAAGACCCAAACTTAAGCATATTAAAGACATCATCTGTTTATTTTACTGAACCTCAAGGGTTAAAAGAACAGCCCTGGTTTGCAAACCAGGCAATTAAACTCAATGTAAATAGATTTACACCTATAACTCTTTTACAAAAATTACTCAAGATTGAGAACATGATGGGAAGAAAAAGAGATATTAGATGGGGACCAAGGATAATTGATTTAGACTTAATCCTATTTGATAACTTTATAATCCACACATCTGAACTTATCTTACCACATCCAAGGATGTTTCAAAGGGCATTTGTGTTAATTCCCCTCTTGGAAATTGAACCTCAATTAATTACCCCGGGCGGAAAAAAAATAAAACTCTATTTGGAACAGTTGAAGTACAAAATAAGGGGCAACAAAATCTGGCAATATGAGTAACCTTCACATTTAAGGAGTTTTTTATGTTCAAATTAGTAATAGTTTTTTTTGCTGGCTATTTGCTTTATAAGCTGATAACAGGAGAAAAAAAACATAAAGTGAAAGAAGATATCACAAAAAGAATTAAGGCTGGCGAGATGGTAAAAGACCCTGTTTGTAACACATATGTATCTATAAATTCAGATATACGAGTCAAAGACGGAGATAAAACATATTATTTTTGTTCTTATGAATGCAGGGATAAGTTTTTAAAAAAGATTAAAGAGAAGTCAGTCTCTTTTTAGGACGTATTGTAACAAATTTCAAGCTGATCCTTTGATAATTATATCTAAAAAGTTAGATGGAAAGAATTTGATAAAACATTTGCGACTAAGGCCAGAGAATTGCATTTGCAATGGCAATTTATGGTAATTCTGTAGTTCTGGTGTTGGAAAATGTAACAAGTGCCCTTGATTATGAAATCCATAGAGAGATCATGGATGAAATATAGGAGATCAGCAAAGGCAAAACCTGTTAATAGGGCTCATGGATAATCTACTTTAAAAATCCGTGACAAGGTTTACATGGTTGGAAATAAAACGAAAATAGAGGTAATAAATTAAAGTATGTGCGGAATAGCCGGTGGAATTGATGTAAATGTTGATTTTAAGTTTTTGCATAATAGCTTAAAACATCGTGGACCTGATGATTTAGGTATTTTTAAAAAAAACAATTTATTTCTACTTCATACCCGCCTTGCCATACAGGATATAAAAAAAGGAAAACAACCTTTTTCTTTTAAGCACTATACTATTATATTTAATGGAGAAATTTACAATCACAGAGAGTTAAGGACTGCATACTTAAAAGATTTTAATTTTCAAACAGATTCTGATACCGAAACTCTCCTTTATCTTTACATAAAATTTAAGGAAAATCTATTTAACAAAATAGATGGAATGTTTGCTTTTGCAATTTATGATGATAAAGAGAAAATTTTATTTTTAGCACGAGATAGAGCAGGAAAAAAGCCTTTATATATTTATCATAAAGATAATATCTTCTTTTTTGCAAGTGAGTTGAATTCTTTTCTATTTTTGACAAATTTGCAAATAGATGAACAAGCTATAGAGACTTACCTAAGATGCGGTTTATTCCCCTTTCAAACTACTTGTTATAAAAATGTTTTTAAACTTAAAAATGGGTATTATGCTATATATGACATCAAAAAAAGAGAGATAAAAAAACACGTATACTTTAATATCTTAAATTATTACAAAAATGAAAAAATCTCAGAAGAAAATGAAACGCTAGATAGCCTTGAAAACAGATTGAATATTAGCGTTAAAAATAGGTTATTGTCTTCTGATCTTGAAGTTGGAGCTTTTTTAAGTGGTGGAATAGATAGTTCCCTAATTGTTGCTATTGCTTCAAGACATGTTAATAAATTGAAGACATTTACAGTAAAATTCAAAGGTGCTTATGATGAATCTCATCTAGCAAGGTTGACTGCAAAAAAATATGCAACCGAACATCACGAAATTGAAATAACAATGAATTTAAAAAATGATATAGAAAAAATATTGTCCAATTATGGAATGCCATTTTTTGATTCAAGTGCAATTCCAAGTTTTTATGTAAGTAGAGAAGCAAAGAAATATTTAACAGTAATACTAAATGGTGATGGAGCAGATGAACTGTTTGCAGGATATAGACGATATGTTCCTATGGTAAATAATATAATAAACATAGCTAAAAATTTTTCTTTTCTAACAAAATTATTACCAAAATCAAATAATAAAAAATCATACTACAATTATCTTTACAGACTTTTAAGCATGAGTTCAAAAAAGGGCATTGATTTTTACCTGTCTGCAACGACGGATATTTTTGAAGATATATACACTTTTGGTAAAAACGATTTAATAGAAAATTTAAAGGAATACATACGAAATATATTAAACGACAAAGAGTTAACAAATCTTTCAAAAATGTTGTATCTTGACTTTGAGTTGATACTTTTTTCTGATTTGCTTGTAAAGATGGATATTGCAACAATGGCACACTCATTAGAAGGACGCAGTCCTTTTTTGAGCAAATATATACTGGAATTTGCCCCCAAAATTGACGACAATTTGAAAATAAAAAAGCTGACAACAAAGTATATTTTAAGGCAATTAGCAAAAAAATATTTAGCAAACGAATTAATTAATCAGCCAAAAAGGGGCTTTGAAGTCCCGCTAAAGGATTGGGTAAATAAAGAATTGAAAGAATTTATTTTTGATTATTTACAAAAAGGTTGTTATTCGGAAAATTTCATAAAAAGAAATTTTATCGATGATTTGTTAAATAAGAAGATAAGTATTTCAGAAGAAAAAAGGGCAAAGATGTTATGGGCGATGGTCTGTTTGGAAGTGTGGAAAAACAGAATACATAAATCTAATATTTATTGATGAAGCTAATACCCTTTGTTTAAAAGAGAAAATTAATTTTGAAGATATGCTACAATGTCTTTATGCCAAGTATAACAAATACAATATTCTTACCACAAATAATAAAAAGTTTTACAGTTGTGGAATTAAAATAATGACAAGTAAAGATTTTATTGAAAAATTAAAATAATGAAAATAGCCTTTCTTTCTCATTTAGATTTAAATTTATATCTTTTTAGATTACCGATAATGGTAGAATTAGTGAAGCGCAATTATCGTGTTTTTGCCGTATGTCCTAAAGGCGAATATTTTGAAAAATTTAAAGACTTTGGTGTGATAGCAGTTGACTATGAGATTGAAAGAAATAGTTTGAATCCTTTTAAAGAGTTAAAAACAATATGCAGTATAAAAAATTCAATAAATAAAATAAATGCCGATATTTTGCATACATTTATGCACAAACCCAATATTTATGGCAATCTAACAGGACATAAAAAAAGGATAAACACAGTCACTGGTCTAGGAAGTTTTTTTGTCCACAACAACGCAAAGTCCAAAGTTGTAAGAAAGATAATTGAATTTTTATATAAAATGACGACAAAAGACACAAAAGCGATTGTGTTTCAAAATGGAGATGATTATAAATATTTTATTGAGAAAAATATTGTTTCTAAAGATAAAGCTGTTGTAATCAGATCAAGTGGAATAGATACAGAAATGTTTAATCCTGCACCAAAGCCTATAAATCTTATAAAAAAATTTGATTTAAATCTCCAAAAACCAATTATCTTAATGATAGCAAGAGTAATAAAAGACAAAGGCGTGCTTGAATATATAGAAGCTGCCGAGATTTTAAAAGAAAAAGCTCAATTTGTCTATGTGGGCGATGTTGATAAGGGTAATAAGAATGCCTTTTTGCCTGATTGGAAGTCTGTTAAATGGCTTGGGTTTCAGAAAAACATAAAAGAAATAATAGCAATGAGTGATATTGTGACTTTACCAAGTTTTTATAGAGAAGGTGTGCCAAGAACATTGCTTGAAGCAGGGAGCATGGGAAAGCCATTAGTCACAACAGATGTTACTGGTTGTAGAGAAGTGGTGAAAAACAATTTCAATGGTTTTTTAGTGCCAGCCAGAAATCCAATAGAACTTGCAAAGGCAATAGAAAAACTAATAAATAATAAACAGTTAAGGGAACAATTTGGCAAGAACTCAAGAGAGTATATCAAAAAAAATTTTGACATAAAAATAGTCGTATCAAAATACCTAGAGTTGTATAATTTTGTGCTAACTAGTTAAATTTATAGAAAAATCTTTACAAATTAAACTTTTAAGTAACAAAAACCCTATGTCTCAGGAAAGATGTGGCGACGAAACGGTAATAGCGCTAATTACACGGGTTTTTCTATAACCCTTTTGCCTTAGGCCCTCAAAAATTCCACACAGATTTACTCCCCTACAATCTTCTTGACATTTTAAAATCAATGATATATTTGCGTTCAATTAACGAACAAAAGGAACTGAATATGGAAAAGGAAGAGTCTATTATTAAACTTTTAAATATTATTTATAAAAACCCGCAGGCGTCTCAAAGGGAAATAGCTAAATCAATTGGAATATCTCTTGGCAAAACCAACTATATTATTAAAGAACTTGTTAAAAAAGGTGTTATAAAAACAGAGAGATTTTTAAATTCAAAAAATAAATGGGCATACAAATACCTACTTACTCCAAAGGGCGTGAAAGAAAAAGCTAGGATAACCCGGGATTTTGTGAAAAGAAAGATGAAAGAGTATGAGGAGTTGTTGGACTGAGGGGATAAGGTTTGAAATTCAAGGTTTAAGGATTAACATTTAAGGAACGTAGAAGATAGAATTTTTTCACAATCCTTTATAAAAGGAGAAAAATTAATGAAACGTTTTGCTTTAATTGGAGCAGCAGGATATATAGCACCCCGTCACATGAAGGCCATTAAGGAAACAGGAAATGTTTTAGTGGCAGCATTTGATCCTAATGATAGTGTTGGAATAATTGATTCCTTTTTTCCTGAGGCCCATTTTTTTGTGGAATTTGAAAGATTTGATCGTCATGTAGACAAATTAAGACGTAAAGGTCAAAAAATAGATTATGTGTCTATATGTTCTCCAAATTATTTGCATGATGCTCATATCCGTTTTGCTTTAAGAAACCAAGCAGATGCTATTTGTGAGAAACCGATTGTTTTAAATCCTTGGAATTTAGACGCATTAGAGGAAATAGAAGAAGAAACAGGCAAGAAGGTCTATAATATTTTGCAGTTAAGAGTTCATCCTTCGCTAATCACATTAAAAAAACAAATTGATAAAGAATGGGAACAGAAAAAGGATAAATATAAAATTGACTTGACTTACATTACTTCAAGAGGAAAATGGTATTTTATTTCATGGAAAGGTGATATTCAAAAATCAGGTGGAGTTGCAACAAATATTGGAGTTCATTTTTTCGATATGCTAATTTGGATTTTTGGAACAGTAAAACATCAAGAAGTGCATTATTCAGAACCACTAAAGAAGATGGCAGGTTATATAGAGCTTGAAAAGGCAGAAGTGAGGTGGTTTTTATCTGTGGATGCCAGGGATTTGCCTGAAGAAGCCGTGAAAGAAAATAAAAGAACTTATAGATCAATTACTGTAGATGGAAAAGAAATAGAATTTTCAGGGGTATTTGCTGATCTTCATACTATTGTCTATAAGGATATTTTAAAAGGCGGAGGATTTGGAATTAAAGATGCAAGACCATCAATCGAATTGGTTTATAGAATTAGAAATATTAAACCAATTGGTTTTAATGAAAGAGTGCATCCTTTAGCAGAACAAAAATTAAAATAATTTTTATGAAAGATTTTTATATGGATAATTTTTTTGTACACCCTTCTTCTTATATAGATAAAAATGTTTCTATTGGAGATGGAACAAAAATCTGGCATTTTTGCCATATACTGCCAAATACTACCATAGGTGAAAATTGTTCTTTTGGACAGAATTGTGTTGTAGGTCCTAATGTAAAAATTGGAAATAGAGTAAAAGTTCAAAATAATGTATCTATTTATGAAGGAGTAGAAATTGAAGATGATGTTTTTCTAGGTCCTTCGTGTGTATTTACAAATGTAATAAATCCAAGAGCGTTTATAAATAGAAGAAGTGAATTTAAGAAAACTTTATTAAAAAAAGGATGTACCATAGGAGCAAACGCCACAATTATTTGTGGAATTACAATTGGACAGTATGCACTAATTGGAGCTGGTGCAGTTGTAAATAAAAATGTGCCAGCATTTGCTTTGATGGTAGGAATTCCTGCCAAGAGAATTGGCTGGGTTGATAAGGGTGGCAACAGAATGGAGTTTGATGAAGAAGGAATTGCAATTGATAGTTATGATGGCACAAAGTATACTATAGTTGATGGACAAGTGAGGGAGTTGGAATAGTGAAAGAGTGAAAGTGAAGGTGAACTTTGAGGATGAGAGTGAATGTGTCTTGCCTCAGACGGAATTGGAATTTTCCTCAAAGTATGTTAGCAAAGATTAAACTTTGAGGAGAAGAGTTATGAGTAAGAAAAGAAGACATTACACCCCACAAGAAAAAGTGATGATTTTGAAGAAAAATCTATTGGACAATATACTTCTATCAGATGTATATGAAATATAATATACATCAGAGGAACCTTTTATTATTTGTGTAGTATTTTAGATGGTTATAGTCTATATATCGTACATTGGGAGATAAGGGAGAAAATGAGAGAAGCAGATATGGAGATAATACTTCAAAGGGCAAAAGAGAAATTTCCAGACAATAGTCCTCGTATAATATCTGATAATGGTCCTCAATTTATTGCAAAAGATTTTAAGGAGTTTATCCGAGTAATGGGAATGAGTCATGTACGCACTTCTCCTTATTATCCTCAGAGCAATGGAAAAATAGAGAGATGGCATCAAAGTTTAAAGAAAGAGTGTATACGGCTCCACTGCCCTATCTCCCTCAGTGATGCCAGGAGAATAGTAGGTGATTTTGTAGAATACTACAATTCTAAACGTCTTCATAGTGCCATAGGATACATAACGCCAAAAGATAAGCTTGAAAATAAAATTATGCTTAGGGTACAATACAAAAAAATAATAGTCCCTTCGCCAGGGGCAAAGGAGTGGGCGTCCCGGGGACATCTATCTTTTATAGACCTTTTTGTAAATTAAAATTAGCTTATTTTTATTTGGGAAAATCCCTTTTCACGCTGAACCAAGACAACTCAAACACCTATTAATGCCCAACTTGGAACAAAAATCGTTTTCCTTATGAAAAGGATGATTTTGCAGAGAAAATAGTGACAATTTTGTCTTCTAGGAGTGGCCAGATATGATAAAAATTTTGGGAGTTGTGGGAGCACGGCCTAATTTCATGAAGATAGATCCTGTGTTTCGAGTCTTAGAACAAGAACCGCAGAAATTTTCAACTTTTTTAGTGCATACTGGCCAACATTATGATAACAAAATGTCTAAAATTTTCTTCCTAGATTTAGGGCTCCGTTCTCCTGATGTAAATTTGGGGGTTGGATCCGGCACCCATGCTGAGCAAACAGGAATGGTTATGATCCGTTTGGAACGCGTGCTTTTGGAACAAAGGCCAGACTTAATTTTAGTAGTTGGAGATGTCAATTCAACTCTTGCCGCGGCAATTACAGCAGCGAAACTTCATATTCCAGTGGCCCATATTGAAGCTGGACTTCGCTCTTTTGATCGTAAAATGCCTGAAGAAATAAATCGAATTGTGGTTGATGCTCTATCCACTTATCTTTTTACACCCTCACGTGACGCCAATGAAAACTTGAGGAGCGAAGGTATACCAGAAGAACATATTTATTTTGTTGGTAATGTAATGATCGATACTTTATTTCGTTGTCGCACGCTTGCTGAGCAGTCATCTATTTTTAACCAGCTTGGACTTAATAAAAAAGATAAATATGCCTTATCAACCTTGCATAGGCCCAGTAATGTGGATAATCCTGAAATCCTGGCAGAAATCTTGGAAGCACTATTAAGAATTCAGGAGGAGATACCCATAATTTTCCCAATTCATCCTCGCACCAAAAAACAGATTCAGAAATTTGGACTTCAACCTATACTTGAGAAGGCGCATAATATACGAATTATCTCTCCATTAGGCTATATAGACTTCCTTGCATTAGAATCTCATGCAACCTTTGTTCTTACCGATAGTGGAGGTATTCAGGAAGAAACAACAGTACTTGGCGTTCCTTGTCTTACAATGCGTGAAAATACTGAACGCCCAGCAACCATAACCCAAGGAACCAACCAGCTTGTAGGGCATGATAAAAATAAAATTATAGCAGCAGCATTTAAAATCTTAGACGGTCAAATGCCGCAAGGGCAAATCCCGGAACTCTGGGACGGACATGCTGCAGAACGCATAGTAGAGGTGTTAAAAAATGCTTGAACTAGTAAGATGTTCAATTGAGCGGTTAGACCAATGGCTTTCCCAGAATGGGTGGACTGGATATGATCCTTATGACTTAAGGGGACTTCCTTTTTTTACAAAAAACAATCCCTCTCTTTTAAGAAAAATACTAAGAAAAGGTATTTTGAAACTAGAATTATTTGCACCTCACCTTCTAAGAAAATTTTTTCGTGTTAAGAAAGAAATAAATTCAAAGGCAATGGGGTTATTTGGTGATGCTTATCTTAACCTTTATCTTGCTACTGGTAAGTCTTATTACTTATCTAAAGCTAACGAGGCAATTCAGTGGCTTGATAAAAATTATAGCAAGGGTTACTCTGGTAAATGCTGGGGGTATCCATTTGATTGGCAATCGCGTATTTTCATCCCGCGAGATACCCCATCCAGTGTAGTCAGTGCAACTATAGGAAATGCCTATTGGAATTTTTATAAACTTACTGGTGAAAAGAAATATTTCGCAACCTGTGAAAGTATATGTAACTTTTTCATAAATGATTTGAACATTGACCGACTGAGCAGAGATAAGATCTGTTTCAGCTATACTCCACTTGATAATTTTCACGTTCACAACGCCAATCTTTTTGTAGCAGAATTCCTTATTAGAGTTGGGAAAGAAATCGGTAATGAAAAGTTTATTGATCATGGCCTATATGCTGTAAATTTTACATTAAGTGAACAAAAACCAGAAGGCTCAATTTGTTATTGGGGGCGTGATCAGAGTAATGAGTGTCATATAGATCATTATCACAGTGGTTTTGAGATTCGAAGTTTATACTCCATCTGGAAACTTACAGGAGAAGAAAGAATTCGTAAGTCTGTGGAAAAATACTATCGTTTCTACCGAATTAATTTATTTGAGAATAAAACTATTCCAAAGCTAACCCCTCAAAGCACATACCCCATTAACATTCACGCTTGTGCAGAGGCTTTGATATGCAATGCTACTTTAGCTCTAGATTTACCAGAAGCAAAAGAATATTTGAAGAACACTACCTATTGGATTATTAAAAATATGCAAGATAAAACCGGATATTTTTTCTATATGATTTATAACCTTAAAGGGATTAAATGGAAGGTGAAAATTCCCTATATTAGATGGGGACAGGCATGGATGCTAAAGGGTCTAAGTGAAGTATGGAAATTAGAGAACAAGTAAACAGGACCGTAACTGAGTTCAGGGACTACTTTTTTTCTCGGACTGCTCGACAGACAGTTACTCTATATGCATCCCAAATTTTGCTTATGGCATTAGGAGTAGTAATTAATTCCCTGAATGCTCGAATATTAGGCCCAAAGGACTATGGTATCCTGGCTTTTTTTGGAACAGTAATAGGTTTTTCTGTTTTATTCTTTCGTTTTGGATTTTTTAGCTCCATTGGCTTGCTTTTGGCGCATGAAAAGAATAAAAATAATAAAGAGAGAGAGCTAATTGGAGCATCAATTTTAATAGGGCTTTTAGTAGGAATTAGCTATTCTTTATTTATTTTTATTTCCAGTTTTTTTATTGATAATATTTTTAGAACAAACATTAATCACATTTTAAGAATTTTTTCGCCCATATTGGTGATTTTACCTTTTCAGATGTTAATTCCTCAGATTGGAAGGGGAACAAATAAAATATACCATTTAGCTTGGTTTAATATTATACCCAAAAGTTTATATATTATTGGGGTGATATCATTGCTATTATTGAAACTTATCCGAATAAAAGTTTCTACTTTAATTTTAATAAATCTGATGAGCACATTTGTGGGTGTTATAATTATAAGTTGTAGTTTTAAGCCTTTATTCAGTAATCTGAAAGAAAATTTAAAAAAGATATGGCAGAAAAATAAAGAATATGGTTTTCATCTTTATTGGGGGCAGATTGCTGACCAGTCAACCTATAAATTAGATGGAATTTTTATCAGCTATTTTGTTAACACAACACAGCTTGGTTTTTACTCATTGGCAAATGCTCTTACCTCACCGCTGGCGATGCTATCCCAATCTCTTTCTACAAGCTTATTTAAGGATTTTGCTAGTAAAAACCAAATACCTAAGAGGATTATTCAACTAAATTTCCTGTGGCTATTTGTTGGTGCAGCTGGTCTGGTTCTGTTTGGGAGATTTATCGTGGTTCTTCTCTTTACCAATAAATTTCTTCATGTGGTGTCTTTGATTCTGCCGTTAGCACTGGCATCGTTTTTTCAGGGAATGTATCAGCCGTATAATATGTTTTTGGATGTGAAAGGGAAAGGAACATGGTTGAGAAATATGTCAGTGATAGCAGCGGTTATTAATGTCGTTGGTAATATTATTTTAATTCCTGCTTTTGGGACTTATGGAGCTGCAATAGCTAGTTTTGCTTCAAGGGCAACGAGTTATATAGTTCATTTAAGATATTATTATCAATTTATACAGCCGAACGAGGAAGAATGCCATGATAAAACGATTCGCAAAGAAACTTTATAAAAAAATGGTACCCTTTCCATATAACCTTGGGTTTAAGTTTGCTAAAGTTTATAATGAATTATTAAAAACCCAGTGGTGGTCTAAGGAAAAACTTGAGCAGTTGCAGCTTAAAAAATTGCGACTAATACTTGAACATGCTTATAAAAATGTTCCTTTTTATAGACAAATCTTTAAGGAGAGAGGTTTAAAGCCAGAAGATATAAGAAATCTTGAAGATATACGCGAATTACCTTTTATTATAACCAAAGATCAGATCCAAAATAATCTTAAGTTATTTCTTGCGCGAAATATGGATGAATATGCTCCATGGCCTTTTGAAACTGGAGGATCTACTGGAAAACCCCTAAGGTTTTATAACGATAGGATCTCAGATCTTATGGAATCTGCATTTGTTTGGAGGTACAGAGTCTGGGCTGGTTATACTCCTAACGACAGACAAGTCATAATGAGGTATAAAACAGATTTTCCGCCTTCCACCGATAAGGAAGCCCCTCGTTTTCAAGATGATAATATTTTATATCTTTCAGCATTTCATGTAAAGGAATCTAATCTCAATGACTATGTTTCTAAAATTCGAACTTTCAAGCCCAAAGCAATTTGGAGTTTTCCATCAACTCTTTATATCATAGCTAAATATATGTTAGAACAAAATATATCGCCTTTTGAGGGATTGAAATGTATAACAACTTCTTCTGAAACATTATTTCCACATTTTAGAAGTACCATTGAGAAAGCATTTGGAGCAAAAATTTATGATTGGTATGGAAGCAATGAGCGTGTTGTTAGTGCAGCTGAGTGCGAAGAAGGACGGATGCATATAAATTCTGAATATGGTCTGTTAGAAGTGGTGAATGCAAAAGGTGAACCTGTTAAGCCTGGTGAGATAGGAATTATTATAGGGACAGCTTTTCATAAACTTGCAATGCCTTTTATAAGATATCAATTAGGAGATATGGCTATATTGTCTGATGAAAAGTGCCTTTGCGGGCGGGGTTTACCTATAATTCAGTCTATTGAAGGAAGAATGGACGATTTGATAATTACTAAAGATGGACGTTTTGTAGGGCGCTTGGACGAAGCATTTCACGAGAGTTTTGGAATTAAGATGAGTCAAATTATACAAAAGCAGCCAGGTAGTATAATAGTTAAAATTGTTAGGGGGAAAAATTTTTCCCCAAAGGATATAGAAAAACTTTATACCCAATTACAAAAACGCCTTGGAAAAGATATGGAAATCAAATATGAGTTTGTTGAGGAGATTGCTAGGGTAGGGAGAGGAAAGTACAGATTTGTAATTTCAGAAATTGATATAGGTAAAATTTATAGATAGAAAATTTTGAATTTGGTATAAAGCAATAAAAAATATACTATGGTTGCAAAGGGTGAGAATAATGAAAAACAAAAAAATACTAATGTTACTTGAACATCCTTTTCCACCAGATATCAGGGTGGAGAAAGAAGCAAAAGCATTACTGAAAGCAGGATTTAATTTAAGTTTAGTGTGTGCTGATGATGGTAAAGAGGAAAATGATTGGAATGGAATGAAATTGTATAAGGTAAAATTGAAAAAAGACATTTTTTCTAAATTTAGAAGATTATCTTATATCATTCATCCCGAGTTTTATCGATATTTAGATGAGCTTTTTCAAAAAGAATATTTTGATGTATTACATGTACATGACTTGCGACTTGTTCCGACAGCTTTAAAGATAAAAGATAAATATGGATGTAAAGTAGTTGCAGATTTACATGAAAATTATCCAGCAGCTGTTAGAGAATGGAATAAAGCTAATAGTGGCATTAAAGGAATAATTTTAAGATTATTCAACAATTATAACAGGTGGTTTGCTATAGAGAAAGAAGCAGTTAAAAAAGTAGATAAGATTATAGCAGTGGTTGATGAAATGAAAGAAAGAATGGTAAGACAACATAATATTCCAGAAGATAAAATTTTGGTAGTTTCAAATCTCGAAGATGAAGATTTTGTAAAAAAAGCTAAAGTTGATGAAAATTTAATTCAAAAATATAAAGACAAATTTGTTGTGTTATACATAGGGGGATTTGGTGCTCATAGAGGAATAGATACAGCTATAAAAGGCATAAAATATATAGATAAAGACGATATCATTTTACTCCTTGTTGGAAAAGGAAGCAAAAAAATAGAAAAAGAGTTAGAAAAGCTGATAAGAGAAAATAAGTTAGAAAAGAAGATAGAAATAGTAGGTTGGCAACCTTTTGAAAAGGTATATACCTATCAAAAATTAGCTAATATTTGTATAGTTCCTCACCATGACAATGAACATACAGATAACACTATCCCCCATAAATTATATCAATATATGATGGTAGGAAGACCAGTGGTAGTATCATCTTGTTCTCCACTTGCAAGAGTAGTTAAAGAAGCAAATAGTGGATTGATCTTTAATGCAAGAGATCCTAAAGATTTTGCTAATAAAATTTTAGAGATTTATAAAAATAAGGATTTGCAAGAATATTTTTCCCAGAATGGTTTAAAATATACTTTCAATGATAGACATACGTGGCAGGAAGAAAGCAAAAAACTGATTGATATATATGAGAAAATTTTATAGTGCTACACAAACTTGATATAAAAAGATGTTTTGGAATGGAATAGAAAAAGGGGACAGGCGAATAATGCTTAACTTTCACTGTTCAACGTTCTATGTTAAAGGCTCCTAAAATATCATATAAGAGTTCTTTTTTCGAAATCATCCACTGACCACAGATAATGGGTCGCAGACACTTTAGTGAGGAGTTTTTCATGCCAAGAATAGCAAGGTTTTTAAAAGAAGATGAGCCAACAGTATATCATGTAATATCCAGGACAGCTTTGGATGGGTTGCCATTTAGAGATGAAGACAAAGAATATATGCTTGAGCTTATAAAAAAGTGGAGTAAGATCTTTTTTGTGGATGTTTTAGGATTTGCCATAATGGGTAATCATTTTCATCTTGTAGTTAGGACATATCCTGACTCTAAGGTGTCTGATGAAGAGGTCAGGGAGCGGTATAAAAAATTGTATGGAGCAAAGGAAATTAGTTCTAAATTTGAATTTGAGAGGGTTAGGAAGAAGTTATGCAGCTTGTCGTGGTATGTAAAAGAGATAAAACAGGGATTTAGCAGGTATTTTAATAAAAAGTATAATCGGCGAGGGACATTGTGGGGCGAGCGTTTTAAGAGTTTGATTGTTGAGGACTGTCTTACGCTTGTAAACTTACTTGCGTATGTTGATTTAAATGCAGTTCGAGCTGGGATTGTAAAAAGGCCAGAGGAATACAGGTGGTGTTCTTTGGGCTATCATATTCAGTCTAGTAATAAAGATAATTTATTAAGTGTTGATTTTGGAATGAAGGAATGGAAAGAGTTTGATGAGAAAGAAATAGTTAGAAAATACCGTGAATTTGTATAAGAGACGGGAGTAATAGATACTGGGAAGGGTGTTCGAATTGATGAAAATATATTGGAAAAAGGTAGAAAGAAAAATTTTCAGCTAAATTCAACTGAATTATTCAGATATAGGTGCCGTTATTTTACAGATGCAGGAGTGTTGGGAAGTAAGAATTTTGTCCAGAGAGCTTTTGAGGAGATGAAGGATTTGTTGGGTTCAAAAAAGAAGAGAAAGTTTGTGCCAGTGCTTAGGGGTTTTGGGGTATATTCGCTTAAGAGGTTGCAGGAAAGCAGTAAATATCGTGATTTTTGAAAAGAAATGGGAAAAACAGGATTTATTTTAATTGCTTTTCTTAAAATATTTAGTAAAATTTAAGTATGCATGAGATTAAGGTGAATAAAGTATTTTTAAATTGTATTTTATTATTGCTTTTCTTGATGTTTTCACTCCCTTGTTTTACTCAAAGTACAGGTTTTCCACAGGAAGATAGGGAAAGGCTTATACGTCTGGAGGCCACTCTTAAAGTATTTATGGAGCAGATAGATAAGAGATTTGAGCAGGTAGATGAAAGATTTGAGGTGATAATAAACTTTTTATGGATGCTTAATGACAAAGGTTGTATGGAAACTCTTTAGATTAGCCTTAAAGGAAAAGGCGGATGTTTATCACTTTCACGATCCAGAATTAATTCCTATTGGCTTAATTTTGAGCTTATTTGGTAAAAAGGTAATTTATGATGTGCATGAAGATGTGCCAAAGCAAATTCTTATTAAGGATTGGATAAAAAGTAATTCTGTTAGAAAATTTGTGTCTCTTTTCTTTAAGGGATTTGAGAATCTCACTTGTATTTTTTTCTCCCAAATAGTAGCTGCTACACCAGACATTGCAAAAAAATTCCCGGCCCAAAAAACTATAACAATAAGGAATTTCCCAATTTTGGAATTAATAGATAAAGCCCGTCCAATTAATAATTATATATGCTGGAGGGTTATCAAAGATTAGAGGGATTAAAGACATCATTCAAGCTATGGATTTTGTAAGAGAAAAAGCTGAATTATGGCTTTTGGTATGGGAAAGTGAAGAATATAAGGAGGAATGTGAAAGCCTAAAGGGATGGAGATATACAAAATATTTTGGTTATGCTCCTTATGGTAAGCATTATTCTTTTATAAAAGTGGCAAACATAGGAGTAATTAATTTTTTACCATTACCTAATCAACAAAAAGCTATGCCTAATAAACCTTTTGAATATAAGGCTTGCTCATTGCCCATGATTATGTCTAATTTTCCTTATTGGAAAGAAATCTTTGGAGAATGTGCCTTATTTGCAAATCCTGATGACCCAAAAGAGATTGCAGATAAGATTCTTTATCTTCTAAATAATCCTGATAAGGCTAAAAAATTGGGCAATAATGGAAGAAGGTTGGTTGAAGAAAAATATAGCTGGGAAGCAGAACAAAGAAGACTTTTAGATATTTATGAAAGGGTATTAACTAAATGAAAATTTTATCTATTGTTGGTGCGAGACCACAATTTATAAAAGCTGCTCTGGTTTCAAGAAAGTTGCGAGAAAAAGGCATTAATGAAATCCTTGTTCATACAGGACAGCATTATGATTTTAATATGTCAGATATATTTTTTCAGGAGCTCAACCTACCAAAAGCTGATTATTACCTTGGTGTAGGGTCTGGCACTCATGGTGAGCAGACGGGTAAAATGCTTATAGAGATAGAAAAGGTATTAGGTAGAGAAAAATCTGACATTGTTTTGGTATATGGAGATACAAATACAACCCTTGCTGGAGCTTTAGCCGGTGCCAAGCTTCACATCCCTGTTGCACATATAGAGGCAGGTTTACGAAGTTATAACAAGAATATGCCTGAGGAGATAAACAGGGTTTTGACAGATCATTGTTCAGATATTCTTTTTGCTCCTACTGACAAAGCAGTAGAAAACTTAAAGACAGAAGGTATAATAAAAGGTGTTTATAAAGTCGGGGATGTGATGTTTGATATGGCGCTGGAAGTTAAAAATAGGGTTAATGAGGAAAAAGTTCTTACAAAATATAGCCTCAAACCCAAAGAATTTATATTAATTACTATTCACAGGGCCGAAAATACAGATATCAAAGAAAATTTGGAGAATATCTGGAATGCTTTAAAGGATATTGCCAACTCAGGCATAAAAATGTTTTTCCCTGTTCATCCAAGGACAAAAAAGGCATTGGAAAACTATGGCTTACTAAATAAGATTTCTGAAAACTTGATTATTACAAAGCCGGTTTCTTACTTTGAGATGATTGTCCTTGAAAATAATGCAAAGGTGATAATTACAGATTCTGGAGGTGTGCAAAAGGAGGGATATTTTTTCCAAACTCCCTGTATTATCCTTAGGAATGAGACTGAATGGGTTGAACTTGTTAAAGCTGGATGGAATAAGATTGTGGGTAATAAAAAAAAAGATATTGTAAAAGAAGCTATAAAAGCTTATTATGGAGATATGAATGATAAAAAGTGGATTGACTTTTATGGGAGTGGAAATGCAAGTGACAGAATTGTAGAGATTTTAAAAAGTTATGAAATATAACGTTAATACAGATAAAAGGTACAAACTTTTGTAAGGATATTACAAAAAGAAGTGTACAGCTCCTATATTATAGTATCCTTCAGAACTTGATATAATAGGAACGATTTGATATAATGAATATTTATGAAAGGGGAACGTATTAAGGTTAAAAATGCAGAAGAGCTAAAGGAAAAATTAAAGGGTGAGAAGAAAGACAATATTTTGGTAAAACTTATTTTTCTAAATCTTATAAGAGAAGGGATAGATTTTGAAAAGGCGTGTAGCGGTTGTGGGATAGCCCAATCGACAGGATACTTATGGATAAGGGAATGGAACCAAGAGGGTTATAAAGGGATAAAAGGTAAAGGAAGAGGAAAAGGGGGAGGAAGGCCAAGTAGGCTATCAGAGGAAGATTTAAAAAAGCTTAAGGAATTACTTAAAAAGAGAGCTTATTGGACTACAAAAGAAGTAAGGGCATTGATAAAAGATACTTTTGATATAGAATACTCCCAAGACCATGTAGTAAGGATATTGAGAGATAAGCTTAAGATGCATTTTTCTAAACCATATCCGATGGATTATAGGAAACCAAAAGATGGAGAGAAGATATTAGAGAATCAACTTCAACTTACTTTTTCTCTGTTAAAGGAGAAAGGATTTAAAGAAGAGGAGATAGCAATAGGTTTTATAGATGAAACAAGTCCGCAGAACACCGCCAATACAGTAAGGGTATGGAGTTTTGAGAAGACAAGAATTATAAAAAATACAACAAAGTTCAAGACAAACACAATAGGTTTTTATGCTATAAAAGGAGAAAGTGTAAAATCATTTTTAGAAGATTCAAAAGGCTTATCAATAGCTAAGTTTTTAGAAAAGATAAGAGAAGTAAATAAGAAATATAAAGCGATAGTAGCAATAATAGATAATTTTTCATCCCATAAGAGTAAAGTAGTAAGAGAGAAGGCATCTGAGTTAGATATTTATCTAGTCTATCTTTCCCCTTATTCACCAGAGTTAAATCCTATTGAGTATATCTGGAAAAGTATAAAAAGAGTGCTTTCATTAGTTTTTGTAAAAGATATAAAAGAGATGAAGGAGGTTATATCAGAAGCATGGAATAGGTTATGTAAAAAACTAAGTTTTGCTAAAAGTTGGATAGAAAAATTTTTAAAGGGCACCCCATATTATATGAAATTGTACGGATAACTATAACTCATTTTTTATGGGTAAAAAAATTTCAATATCAAAAATAAATGTTAATATTGACTATTGATAGACAATTAAAATTACGTAAGGAGTAAAAAAATGGAAAAAGAAGAAAGAAAAAATAAAGAGCACATTCCTACAGAATTTCAAACACTAATAGCTGGGATCTTTCCAAACACAAGGTATTTTGATGCAAGATTTGATTTGCTTCAGGTTCAAATTGACGAGTTAAAGAAAAATCAAGAGGATTTAAAGATAGGCTTAAAGGACTTAAAAGACGACATGAACTATCGTTTTGAACAAGTGGATAAGAGATTTGAACAAGTGGATAAGCGTTTTGAGCATGTATATAAAGGTATTGATGAGTTTAAGCAGGAAGTAAATAAAAGATTTGAGCAGGTGGATAAAAGATTTGAGCAGGTGGATAAAAGATTTGAGCAAGTGGATAGACGCTTTGAGCAAATTATAGCATCAATAGACAGGCTTTCAGACAAAATTGAAAACAGGGACAAAGAGCAGAGAAATTTTACATTAAAAATGTTTTCAATATCCATAGGGATATCAATATTAGGCGTTTTAGGAGCTTTTTTAAAAGTAGTAGGTGTTTTTTGATTAGATAAAACGATTACAATATTGCCAGAGTCCCCTGTGTGAGGAAAAATGAGTCGTAGAAGGATAAGATGAACGCAGCAATTCTCGGTGAGTTGGTAAACTTAGGATTTACAAGGAAATAGGAAAAAAATTATAATTATTTTTCGTAAAATATATTCGAGAATAAAAAAGAAATTCTTCGCTTGACGCTTTTTTTCTAGAGAGGCTATTTCTAAATTATGAAAAAATTTTATTTACGTTGAACCAAGATACCCCCTATGTCTCAGGAAAAATGTCATTAGAAATCGCTAGAAAACTGTAATGGCTCCAATTACATGTGATTGAGTATCTAGAGGGTATATTATAGATGCGAATATTCAAATTAACAGGTTATAAATATCATTTATAGGGCATTTTTTTGATATTAAGTTTATATAGAGTTTAAAATTTAATAGGAATTTAAATATTGATTTATACAGTGTGGTCAAGTCTATTGAAAGGATTATAAAGGAATTATCAAAATGAGAATATCTCATATTTCAATTATTCCTGAATATAGTCCAGGAATTTTTAAAAAAATTGAAGAAAAAGCAAAAATTTCAAAAAAAGAAGAGATGGGTATTGATTTTTATCTTATAAATCCATCAGTTAGTTATACTGATGATAATTTATATGTGATACAAGTTTCATATGGAAAGATACCTTCAACTTTTCTTAGAAAAAGTGTTTTTAGAGCATTTAAAATACTTAACTTAAAAAAATGCATTCCTTTAGACCAATATGATGCCATTGTTTTGCGATATCCCTTGGTAGATGGTTTTGGGACTATTAAATTTTCAAAACAATATGGACATAAAATGTTTACAGAACATCATTCTGATGAAGTTTCTGAGCTACTTGCTGTAGGTAGACCGATTGATATTATTAGAGCATATCTTGAAAAAAAATTGGCTGCTAAATTTTTATCAAATATTAAAGGAATTATTGGAGTTACTGACGAAATAAGAAAATTACAGCTTATTAAAGCACATAAAAAATTATGTAGTACAGTTATTGCCAATGGAATAAATCCTAAAAATTATTCATACGCAGGATTTACTCCTTTTGATGGAAAAAATTTAAAATTAATTTTTTCTGCTTCCCAATTTTACCCGTGGCATGGATTAGAAAAGTTATTGAAGTTACTAAAAAACTATCAAGGTAAGGCCCAAATACATCTTAAACTTATTGGTAGATTGTCAAAAGAACAAAAAAAAATAATATATAACATAAAAAATCCAAATGTTAATATTGAACTTGTGGGTTTTATCAATGGAAAATACTTGGATTTACATATGAAAAATGTAAACTTAGCCATAAGTAGTCTGGCCCTTTCTGCTATTAATATGAAAGAAGCCTGTACTTTAAAATCAAGAGAATATATTGTAAGAGGTATACCATTTGTATATGCTTACAAAGATCCTGATTTAACAGGAGAAGAAACTTTTGCTAAGAGATTTCAAGAGGATAATATTACAATAGAAGCAATTATGGAATTTGCAAGATTTATTACAAAAAATAAAGTTCTTGTAGAAGAGGAATTAAAAAAATATGTAGATATAGTTAGCTTGAAAAACAAATTGATTATGATGAAAAACTTTGTAAAGAAATGTTTAGAAAACAATGTTTATTAAATATAATAAAGCAGGGGGGCCTATTTTGTACAGAAATATGGTGAAAAACAATGGGTAAAAGAATAGAATTTTTATCACATCTAGATGTAAATCTTTGTTCATTTAGAGCTCACCTTACATTTACGAAACATTCCCAGCAAAAAAAGCTGGGTGCCATATATTCTAAATCTTGTTAAGAGATTTGGTTCTTTTTATGTTAAAAATAGTGTAAAGAATGTAATTATTAAGATATATTATGGATTTTGGTTACTGTTCAAAAGTCTAAAAGGTGGGCTAATAAAATACAAATTTTAATTAAAAATAAACAATTAAAAAAATATGGGGAAAAAAGCTTTAGAAAAAACTCAAAAGAAATTTGATGTAAAAAAATTATAAAACAATATTTGGATTACGATGAAAGATTTTTTTGACAAAATCTTAGCTCTATTTTTAATTATTCTTTTGTCCCCAATTTTTATACTGGTCGCACTTTTAATATGGTTTAGTTTGGGTAGACCGATTTTATTTAGACAAAAGAGACCCGGCTATAAGGAAAAAATATTCACTTTATATAAATTCAGGACTATGATTGATGAAAGGGATGAAAAGGGTGATTTATTACCAGATGAAAAAAGACTTACAAAAATTGGAAAAATTATAAGAAGCCTGAGCCTAGATGAGCTGCCTCAACTCTTTAACGTGTTAAAAGGAGATATGAGTTTTGTTGGACCAAGACCTTTGCTTATAGAATATTTGCCTTTGTATAGCGAGCGACAAAAAAAGAGACATGAGGTGAAACCAGGAATTACAGGGCTGGCCCAGGTTATGGGACGAAATGCCCTTACCTGGCAAGAAAAATTTGAATATGATATCTATTATGTGGAAAATCAGTCATTCTGGCTTGATTTAAAAATAATCTTTTTAACTATATTAAAAGTACTTAAAAGAGAGGGGATCTCTCAAAAGGGTCATGTAACGACGGAGAAGTTTAATGGAAATAACTGAAATTTACATATATGGTGCAAGTGGCCATGGGAAGGTTGTATTGGATGTAGCACTTAGGTTAGGCCTTATTGTTAAAGGATTTGTTGATGATGATAAAATCAAGAAGAATCTTCTAGATTATCCAGTATTCTTATTTAATAATGTAAAAAATTATGCGAGAAATTTTGCATTAGGTATTGGTAATAATAAAATTCGTGAAGCAATCTTTGAAAAATTAAAGAAAAATAAATTAAATATTGTATCTCTTATTGATCCGAATAGTATTTTGTCAACCCATGTTGCTGTTGGAGAAGGGACAGTTATTTTCGCAAATGCAGTAATAAATAGTTCAACGACTCTAGGAAAAGGTTGTATTATTAATACCTCTGCGGTGGTTGAACACGATTGTCACATAGGTGACTTTGTCCACATTTCTCCTAATGCTTCTTTAGCAGGAGGAGTAAAGATTGGCAAATATACACAAATAGGAATTGGTGCCTGTGTCAAACAAAATATCATCATAGGAAAAAATGTTTTAGTTGGAGCTGGTGCTGTGATTGTAGAAAATATCCCAGACAACGTCATTGTTGTTGGAAATCCTGGGAGGATAATAAAAACCAATGAATAAAAAAATATTTTTATCCCCGCCCTACCAGACAGGAACTGAATTAAAATACATCAGGGAAGTATTGTCCAGCAATTACCTTGCTCCTGTTGGGGAGTTTATAAATAGATTCGAAATAGCTGTATGTGAGTTTACAAAGGCAAAGTATGCAGTTGCACTCTCATCTGGAACAGCAGCTATACACCTTGCTCTAAGAGCGATTGGAGTAAAAGAAAAGGATTATGTTCTTGCCTCCACCTTTACCTTTATTGGCTCAGTTGCTCCAATTTTATATCAAAATGCAATTCCAGTATTTATAGACAGTGATTACGATAGTTGGAATATTGATCCAAACTTATTAGAAATTGCAATCAACAACTTGAACAAAAAGGGAGTACATCCAAAGGCCCTTGTACTTACTCATCTTTACGGCTATCCAGCAAAGGTCGATGAAATAGCTGCAATTTGCAAAGAAAATGACATTATATTAATAGAAGATGCTGCTGAGTCTTTAGGAGCTACCTATAAAAATCAACAAACAGGCACCTTTGGAAAGGTAGGTATTTACTCCTTTAATGGGAACAAAATTGTCACTACCTCTGGTGGGGGCATGGTTGTAACTGATGATGAGTATCTTGCAAAAAAAATAAGATTTTATTCCACTCAGGCAAAAGAAAATGAGATCTGGTATGAACATAAAGAGTACGGATATAACTACAGGATGAGTAATCTTCTTGCAGCAGTTGGACTTTCTCAAATGGAAACCATTGAATATAGAATAAGAAGAAGGCGTGAGATTTTTGATACTTACAAAAAATTGCTCTCTGAAGTGGAGGAAATTGAGTTTATGGAAGAACTTCCCCATGCTTACGCAAATAAGTGGCTAACAACTTTGACATTTAAAAGAAGCAATCCCTTTGAAATTGTTAAAAAGCTAGCTTTGTTAAATATTGAGACGAGGCCCCTTTGGAAGCCAATGCATATGCAGCCTGTTTTTAAAGGAGCAATGGCTTATGTAAATGGAGTGAGTGAAGATTTATTTACACGGGGAATTTGTCTGCCAAGTGGAACGGATCTTGACTACAAGGATATTGTATTTATCGTCCAAAAGTTGAAGGAAAACTTGTCAAAATGAAAGATTTTTTTAAACCCACCAAAACCAAAAGACTCTTCTTTTTTTTAATAACAGATACTTTAATATTTGTCCTCTCTTTATATTTATCATTTTTTTTGAGATTTGATTTTGACT
The DNA here is from genome assembly GCF_054657475.1 of Desulfothermus naphthae. NCBI lineage: Bacteria > Pseudomonadati > Thermodesulfobacteriota > Desulfovibrionia > Desulfovibrionales > Desulfothermaceae > Desulfothermus > Desulfothermus naphthae. Next base: position 235,624 of record NZ_BAAHYQ010000002.1, on the reverse strand, counting down.
TATCACAAGTAGGAAATTACTGGCATACTATTTATTACTGGCTGCCTGTTTTTGTTTTATTAAAAATTGTATTATTCGCCAAAAATAGGTTGTATTCTATAAGCTGGAGATTTGTCTCTATAGAAGAATTTTTTAAAATCAATATATCATTAATTACATCTTTTTTATTAATTTCTTTTTTTAACTACCTTGTGTATATAAAATTAAAAAGATTTACAATACCAAGATCTGTTCCTTTTGTGGATTTCTTTATTTCACTTTTTTTAATATCTTTCTTTAGAATTTCAAAGAGATTATACAAAGAAAAAATATTAAAAAATAATGATTTATTAAAAAAAGGCAAAGCACTTATAATTGGAGCTGGTATAACAGGAGAAAGGATAGTAAGAGAACTATTACAGTCAAAACGGTCGGATTATTATCCAGTTGGTTTTTTAGATGATAATCCTTTAAAACAAGATACCTATATCCATAATATTAAGGTATTAGGTCCTATTGCTTTATTAGATAAGATATTAAAAGAGGAAAATATAGATGTTATTATAATTGCTATACCTACTTTACCACATAAAAAAATTAAAGAGATATACAATATTGCACAAAAAAATAATGTTAATGATATTAAAATTGTTCCAAGTATTAGTAATCTACCTCAAAATCTTATCACTTTTAAAGACTTAAGAGATATAAAACTGGAAGATTTATTAGCAAGAGAACCTGTTTCAATAGATACAAAACTAATATCTAACTTAGTAAACAATAAAACCATCCTTGTTACAGGCGGGGCAGGTTCAATTGGATCCGAAATTGTCAGACAGCTAATTAAATATAAGCCAAAAAGGATTTTAGTTTTTGAGATTGATGAAACAGAAATCCATAATTTGTCACTGGAATTGGAAATGTTAATGAAAAGACTTGGGTTAGAGGTTGAAATGGATTATATTGTGGGAGATATAAAAGATTATAAAAAGTTAAATTTTGTTTTTAAAGATAGTAATATAGATGTTGTTTTTCATGCTGCAGCCTATAAACATGTGCCCTTAATGGAGTTTTTCCCTGAAGAAGCTGTGAAAACCAATGTGTTTGGAACCTATAATTTGGCAAAACTTAGTTGTGATTTTGGTGTAAAGAAGTTTGTTAATATTTCAACAGACAAGGCAGTAAATCCCACAAGTATCATGGGGGCAACAAAGAGGCTTGGAGAAATGATATGTAATGGTTTTCAATCTCTTAGAAAAACAAAATTTATCTCTGTTAGATTTGGGAATGTCTTGGGCAGTAGAGGCAGCGTGATACCAATTTTTTTAGAACAAATTAAAAATCAGGGTAGAGTTACAGTAACCCATCCTGAGGTGAAAAGATATTTTATGACAATTCCAGAGGCAGTGTTACTCGTGTTTCAGGCTGCATCTATGGGAGAAGGAGGAGAAGTTTTTGTCCTTGATATGGGAGAGCCTGTAAAAATAGTAAGGCTGGCTGAGGAATTAATAAAACTAAATGGACTTACGCCTTATCAAGATGTAGAGATCGTTTTTACTGGTTTAAGACCTGGCGAAAAGCTCTTTGAAGAACTCTTAACTGCTGAAGAAGGCGTAATATCATCCAGACATTCTAAAATTTTTATTGCAAAAACTACATATGGAAAAAGTCTTCAAGAAATAGAAGAATATTTAAAAGCTTTTAAAAAGATTATAGATTCTGGTGAGTACCCACGTATAAAAAAGAAATTGCAAGAGATTATTGAACCTGTAACATAATTTGTATAATATCCTGATAATCAGATAAACATTCCCCTCTTTTTATAAACATAAATAAAATTTATTATAAATATTTACACATTTCTACTTACTATGATTTTGTTTTTTTCTAAAATTTCCCTCTTTCTCGCTCTTAATATTTCTCAATTCAATTATATCGAAATTTTGCGGGATACTATAATTTATTACATCTCTTCATTGCTCTTATACTTTGGTACGGGAATATATTCTACAGTTGGTGTCCTTTTTACAGGTTGAGGGTAAAGGCTCATAAGTTGCATAACTTCTACTGGAAATTCATTGGTAACATTGAGTCCCAATGCTTTGGCCTCTTCATAAGTTATGGGATAGTCATGGGTCCATGTGCCAGTAGCTAAAAGATTTGCAAGATTTTTAGCTTTGTCATCTTCATATTGATCCTTTAACAAATCGTAAACTGCAGATTCTAGTTGATTTATTGCTTTTTTTGCAACATCTGCCATAATCAATGTCTTATCTTCAATTCTGTTTATGTCCTTCAGTTCAAGTAGTTTTACTATGGAAGCTGCTGGAAGTTCACCAAGTTGAGGATCAACAGGACCTAATACTGCATTTTCACTCATGACAATTTCATCAGCAGCAAGAGAAATTAAGGTTCCACCACTCATGGCATAGTGGGGAACAAATACAGTAACCTTTCCAGGATGCTTTTTAAGTGCCCTGGCTATCTGGAGAGAGGCAAGTACTAATCCACCTGGGGTATGTAAAATAAGATCAATAGGCATGTCCTTATCAGTCATTTGAATGGCCCTTAAGATTTCCTCTGAATCATCAATGTTTATAAATTTATAAACCGGAAATCCTAAAAAACTCATCGTCTCCTGCCTGTGTACCAACAAAATCACTCTAGAATTTCTCTTTCTTTCTATTTTTGCTATAAGTCTTTGTCTTGCGGATTCTATGAGTCTTTGTTTTAAAATGGGCTGAAGTGCAGCAACCATGAAAAATAGCCAGAATAATTCATTAAAACTCATATTTTCCCCCTTTTTGTTTTTAATATAAAAATCTATAATAATATTCGTCTGGATAACACTCTCTGCAATAAACATTTTTAAAAAATTTGTGAATTACTACACCGAAAATAAAACCACCAATATGCGCCCACCATGCAATGCCACCTGCATTTTGACCCACAAATATCGAGAATGTACCAGATATAAGTTGTGATATAAACCAGAAACCAATGTAGATTATTGCTGGTATTTCTATAAAATATGGAATGAAGAAAATGGGAATTAATGTGATAATTCTAGATGTTGGAAACATAATCATATATGCACCCATTACACCTGAAATAGCACCTGAGGCACCTATTGCTGGAATAGTAGAGTTTGCATTAAAGATAAAATGTGTTAAACTAGCAAAGATACCACATAAAATATAAAAAATAAGATATTTGATATGTCCCATTCTATCTTCAACATTATCTCCAAAGATCCAAAGGGCCCACATATTACTAATTAGATGAAACCAGCTTCCATGTAAAAATATATTTGTTAAAAAAGGCCAGTAATTGTCTATATGAAGTCCAATAAAATATGCCCATGCAGGATGGGTATATCTTGCTGGGACAAGGCCAAAAATATAAAAAACATTATTTAAAATATCACGAGGAAGGGACACCTCAATAAAAAAAATAAATACATTAATTGCTATTAAAAAATAAGTCACAAATGGTGTTTGCCTTCTTGGAATTATATCTTTAATTGGGATCATATCCAAACTCCTTTTAATAACATCTTTTAATATTTAAATAATATATTCAGAATGTCAATAAAAAAAACATATAGAGCGTGTTAAAGGAAAAAAAATAAATCTCCAGTAAAAGGCACTTAAAATTTCCCAATAATGGAATATAGCCATGCATATAAATATCTCCTTAAATTACTTCTAATCTTCCACTAGCTCCTGTGATATCCTTCTGTTCTAAAGTGTCGGATTTGATTCTAATCTTTAACCCTACAGCCTTGGATTTGCAAGAAAATTCTTTTTATTTCATACTAAATTTAAGTCCTCTGTTTTTATCTGTCCAATCAAACTCACTAAATTTTCTGCTTTTAGATCTTCAAGTAAAAGGTATTTTCCACAAAGCCACTTTGCTAATTCTTTTGCAAGGTCTATTTTGAGAAAATTGTTTTTTAGCTCACAATCTATAACCACACTAAAAGCTTCTCCAACACCAAATATCTCTTCTTTTGAACTAGAAAAAAAGCTTACCTCTATCTGTGAAGATTCTATTTACCTCGCAGGTCTACAGTTGCTCGTATTTTGCGGACAGTCTTTTGGTCAATGCCAAGATCTCTTGCTATTGCTGAAATACTCTTGCCGTGCTCAAGCTTTGTTTTTACAGTGTAATACAAAGCTACCCCTTCATATTTATTTCACCTCCAGACAAAAAAATTTCCAGAGGTGAATATCATATCAGGTGGGGAATTTTAAGGGCATTTTTCTAGGGAATTTATTTTACCTTTGACGATAGTGGTAGATAATTTTTTAAAAAATCTTTAGCCTGCTCTTTATGAGAAAACACTTCCTTAACAAATGCATCATGTGGATTTTGAATATACTTTTTGTCCATAAATTTTTTTGATAAAAAGAGAAGTGTTGTATGCTTTTTCAAATTTATTTCAATTATAGTATCCTGCAGAATTCGATATAATTGAGACATTATGCCTTGGAATTCCAAAACAGATAAAAGTAAGATTAAGAGCGAGAAAGAGGGAAGTTATATAAAAAAATTATAGACAAAAAAAATTTTTTTAAGAAAAACAATATGATAGACATTATATAAAGTTATAGGGATAACTATAGTTACTAATTTTCCAAAACAATAGAAAAGACCGCAGATAGTATGCCACCACTTGCTGAAAAAAGGGCACTATACAATGGTATCGGCCCCAGCCAAAAGAAACGCACCTACAATATAGTGTAACCCCAAAGCCAGGATCATCTGAACACCAGATCAGAAAAAGATTGTCAAGGGCTGAAGCGAAAAAGAAGGAACACCTTAATAACAATATAATACACCAAGCAATATTAATATCAAAGCGGATATTCTCTGGAATATCATCCTGTATTCCGGTACCTCAGTCTTGAGCTTCCCAGAAAAAAAGCCTGCTGCAATAGAAATAATAACCAATGGAGAAATCGTAGTGCCTAAACTAAATAGTGCCATCATGATGCCGCATGAGACTGTTGAAGACATCTTCAAACTATAAAGGAGTATGGCTCCCATGGGAGGACATGGAACTATTGCAGAGGCAATTCCTCCCACAAACAGCTGGGTGGCAGGTTTAAAAGCAAAATATCTTAAAAAAGAGATAAACCAACTTTTTTTATTTCCAGACTTTTTGCATACACAAACAGGGCGTATAAGCATTAAAAAACCTATCAGGATCAACGTGATTCCAAAAATAACTGAACCAAAATAGAAATTATTTTCTCTCCCAATGAATGTTTGTTCCATATAACCAGCACAAAAACCAATTATTGAACACATAAAAATTTTCCCGGCTGAAAAAACAATATAAGATTTCAGACCTTCAATGGCATTTTTCCCTATACCCATAATATAAGTACTGATAACTGGAGCACAATAGACGTAACAATGAGTTATGCCAGCAGAAATTCCAAGGAACAGAGCTGTAAAACAAGCTGTAGTAAATTGTACGGTGATATTATTTAGAATCATCTGAATTTAAACTTTTTCCTATTAGAGCTGCCCCAATTGCGCCATTAAGCTGGGGATTTCCTTCAACATGGACATCCATCATTAACTCTTCTTCAATTGCAGCAACAAGAGCAGGGTTCAAGGCTCCTCCACCGGTTAAAAGTACTTCAGGTTCTACGCCTGTCTTTCTTGCCATAGAGGAAATTCGTCTTGCCAATGATCTATGGATTCCTGCAATAATATCAGAGGGTTTTTTCTTCCTAGCAAGGAGCGATATAACCTCGGATTCCGCAAATACCGCACATTGGCTATTTATTTGACAAGGGTTCTTTGCTTGAGACGACAATTCTCCAAGGTCCTTCACTTCTACCTGAAGAACACGCGCAATAACTTCGAGAAAACGGCCTGTGCCTGCTGCACATTTATCATTCATGGAAAAATTTATGACTTCTCCTTCTTGATCAATGAGAATTACCTTGCTGTCTTGGCCCCCTATATCGATTAAAGTTCTGATTTTTTTTCCTTCTAATAACTTTCGACTCCCACCTACTGCATGAGCCTTTATCTCAGTAACATTATGATCTGCAAAATCAATCATTCTTCGTCCATAACCAGTTGATGTTACGAAAATATTTGACTGTGAAATCCCCAATTCTCTGCATAAATTATCAAATAGTTCTCTGGCCGTATTAGAACAATCAATTCCAGTGGGCTGAATTTTATGTCCAATCACTATGCCGTTATTATCTATAACAACAACTTTGGTAAAAGTTGAGCCTGCATCAACACCTGCATATAATTTCATATAGCCATCCTCCTATTTTTTTAATTTTCTTCTTTCAAGCATCTCTATAAAAGCCTCTACACGAGTTCTGATTTGTTCAACATCTTCAAAACTGTAATCTGTTTCCAACCGCAATATGGGTATACCTTTTTCTTTCATTGTTTTTTCCACACGAAAAAACTCAAAATCATAAAGAATACAACCTTTGAGAACATGGTAAATAATACCATCTACTTTAAATTCCTTAACTAGTTGAAGCAACTTCACAAGCCTATCCTCATTTGGCGAAAAGGATGGGCAAATGCATGGCATAAGGTATCTAGCTGTAATCACGGCCATCATATGTCGCATTGTTTTTTCAGCAATTGATATAGGATTACAAAGATATCTACTGCCCATGCACGATTCTTCCACTACTATAACAGCACCCATTTCCTCAACCAGGGAAGGAATTTTCCAGTTGGGAAAAATAAAAGGACAGCCAGCAAGTAAGACACGAGGAGCGTTATGGCCAACAACAATTCTTCTTTCATGATAGAGTAACTCTAATTCATTGTTCAATTGAGCCAATGCTTTTGTCCATTCATAAGCAGTGTCATAACTATAAGCATTCAGGACAAGCATAGCCTCGCGTCCCAGGATAACTGGAAAGTCTAATTTTCTAATTTTAAATAGCCTTTGAGCTTCCAATTGAGCCATGGCAATTGTATGAATAGATTCTTGCAGATTTTTGGGTTGGATTCTTTTGTTGTTCAATTTCTCTAAGTCCTTTTTCATTGCTTCTATCTGTTGAAACCATCGTTTCCTCGCTCCTTCTCCTTCTTTGAGATGAGAAACATCTAGTATCCAGACTTCAGTAAATTTTGATAGTTCTTCTGCCATCTTCCTCTTAGAATCGCAGGTGGTGGGAACTATAACTGGAGTGCAAACTTGATAAAAAGATAAAAGATTACTGGCAGTGAATCCAATTGAAGCCTTCACAACCGGACAGGCATCCCGAGGTACAAAATCTTCGCCAATAGTGGCTGCCACATAGCTTCCACCACAAAGTCTAACAGGAATTGCTCCGGCTGCATAAATCAACTCCTCAGGAACCATAAGGCAATATGTTCCAATTATCTTTTTGTTTTCACCTCCACAAATAAAAGATAAAGATGAGGTAGAAGACATGGGTTGTTTTACGAACACATTTCTCATTAAATCGATAAAATAGCCCATACCTTTGGGTAAATTAGGTCTTTCTGCAATTTCTGAAAGAACAGTTTCCGCAGAATCGGTAAGATCGCGAACAAATCGCTCCCTTGGCAGGTTATATTTTTTAATTTTCTTTCTTATCATAAGTCTTTAGACCTATAAATTGTTTTGCCTAAGAAGGTGGCCCGTAAAGCATCCTCCTCAGGACAATGTTCCACACATTTAAGACAAAGAATGCATTCACCATAAGTTACATCCTCTCTCTCACATTCTTCATAAACCTGATGTATCTCAAGGGGACAGACATGATAGCATATTTCGCACTTGCTACATTTCAAACAATTTTTTTTAAGTTTAATAAAGCTGATTTTCCTGTAAAATGAAAGTAGCAGACCCATAGGACAGTAAGCACACCAAAAACGTCTCTTCATGAATGCCCCGATAATCACAAAAACAGAGATTATGAGCCCTAGAATGGTCAAAGTCATTGTGGTGGCATTGTTGTAATCTACTGCTATTTTGGAAAAATCACCAGTAATCAAAGGAAGAATATATTTTCCTGGACACAACTGGCAATAGGGGCAATCAAACTCCACTGCCACAGAAGGAGCCAAAACTGGAAACGCTGCCCATAGGGGCAGCAAAAGGGCAATAAATAGAAAGATCCACCTAATACAGTTTAACTTTTTTTTAAGTGGTGGAGGGAAAGTAAAATAACTAAGTTGAAGTTTCTTTCGAAGAAAATTTAAAAGATCCTGAAGGAATCCTATAGGACAGATCCATCCACACCATGTTCGACCAATAAGGATGACCAGTAGGGAAAAATACAACAGCATTTCTCCTAAATATTTAAGGGATTCCCATGAACAATAAGAAATAGCTGATTGAAAGGCCGGTAAAACACACTCGCCACTTCTTAGATGGGTTCCTACATATCCGCAGGAAAGAACAGGAAGAAATCGCCCAAAGTAAAGGCCTTTTAGCCCACCAAAGATAAGAACTAAAAAGGATGTAGTCTGAATTATCCACCTTAACCAAGAAATCTTCATCTTCTAAACCTTTTTAACCTTAAAGTTATCAAATTTTTCCATGATCTCCTTATTATGTTTTTCCTTCCAATAAATACCACTCACAACGATAGATACCACCAAGGTTGCTCCAACAATCGTCCAGAGCATAAAACCATTAGACTTACTGCACCATTCAGGAGAAGTATAAACATTCATTGTTAGGGTTGCACAATGGTATTCCTCTTTAAATACATCTTGATGGCATATAACATAAAGATAGACCCCTTGACCGTCATTTACCATCTCACCAAAAGGTGTAATTAGAAATTTTCCATTTGCATCTGTATAAGTAATTTTTTTCCATCCACTTCTAGATAAAATAACTACTTCGGCATTTGCCAGCGGCTTACCCCTATATAAAACTTTCATTTCATATTCATTGTAAGCCTTTTGATAACCACGTCTAAACCAAAAATTTGAGCATCCTATTTCCAAAGGAAATCGAACTGGATCATTAAAAAAGATGCTGCGTTTATTCCCTTGACTACCCCCTGTTTTGTAATGAGGAATAATGCATTTGGCGGAAAGATAAACTTTTTCACTCTTGCCGTCATGGTCGACGTCTATTTGGCCAATATCAAGACGAGCACCTACCAAGTAAAGCCCATTCAATTCCACGTCTTTTGGAATATTTATGCTCAGCTCATTTTTTACGTGATTAAAGGGAATTGGCGAGATACGGCCATTAGGATCCTTCACCCAAATGACTGCTTTATCCAAAGATTTTTTTATCTTCTCCTCCAATCCATTTTGATAATGCTGCTGTGGTTTATTTTCAGAGAAGTTCTGTCCATAGCAAAGAAATAACAACTTGGTCCTGCCTCTGTTAATTTGATCTTCGAGCCGTTTCCTGCGAATATCCCTCCAGTCAGAAGGAGCGTTCTCACTTTTTATAGTTGGAGCAACTTCCCACCAAAGCAAATAAGTTTCTGCCATAGGTGAAGCAAATGCATTTGCCATATTGAGAAAAACTTCAAATGGACACTTAAAAAACAATAAGAAAATATACCCTACTAGGATTAAACAAATTTTTATCTTCATCTATAACATCTCATAAATTATACAAGTTAGTGTGACTAAGAGGTCCTACTATCTCATTATTTCCAACATCTCTTATTTTTCCCTTTGTTTCAAATGAATGTCCCCGCCACCAATATAGATTTATTGGCATATGTGTTTTTGTCTTTAGGTGGCGGGGATTCGAATGCATACGCGTGTTTTACCTCTCTTGTTACTTCACTTCAAACATCAGGCTTTCGTAACCCCGAAATTCCTGGGACACTGCGGGAGTAAATTACATTAAAAAGTATATGTGTATCCAATGACTATACTCCATGGAAGACCATTTTGGTGGTAAAGAAAATAGTTCCCATTGGGATCTTTTGCCACGTTATAACGACTGGCGTACTTCTTATCGAATACATTCTCCACACGGAGGGTCAGTCTGTGCCGTTTTTCCCTGCCAAACATCACAAAAGCGGATGCATCAACGATAAAGACATCACCGTAGTTAACATCATTAAAGTGGGCCAAGCCCCGTTCATAAACATCCCCCGTGTATCTGGTCATCAAATCAGCGCCGAACCAACCTGAAGGGTACCGATATCGCACATTGGCACTGGCGTAGAATTTTGGAATTCTTTCCACTTGTTTACCACTATCTTTGTCTTCAGCGTCAGTCCAGGTTGCACTTGCACTAAATGACAATCCACGGAACGGACCAACACCCGCTGAAACCTCAAAACCATCAATTTTGGTCTTCCCCCCCACGTTCTTGTAGGTTCTATCACCATTAGCAAGTGTAATACGCTTGATCATATCCTCAATACCATGGTAGAAATAACCGACATCGCAGTGAAAATAGCGCCAGTTGCCTCCTATGCCGATTTCCGCGTTCAGACTATTCTCAGGCTTAAGATCCGGATTGCCATAACGCCCCCTGCTTGGGTCATTACCATAGAGCTGCAGCGAAGTAGGAACAGTAAAAGACTTTCCGACCACCCCTCGTAAATAGATTTGGTATGCTATTGGTTGTAAGATACTCACATCCCAAACAGTGCAATCCGTGCCCTCATTTGTCGTATTATACCGGACTCCGATGGCCAGCTTGGTGTCCGGAGAGAATGAAAGATGAGGACGGTAATTAGCGAAAAAACCGTAAACCTCTGTCCTCTCAGAACTATAGATTCGCACTACTTGGTCTATTCCCCAGTAATTCTGATAGTCAATTCCGGAAAGTATTTCCTGACCATTTCCCCAGCGGATACTGGTCATGAGATTTACACCATAATCTTCGTATTTCCATAGGGCAGCGTCATATCTATAGGAACCGTCCAGATTCATGAAGGTGCAATCCGCCTCCCATATATGAAAATGAGACTTGAGATAATAGGAGAAGTTATCATTTATATCGTGATCCCACTTCAGTATGCCTATTGTCTCCTCCCAATCATTGAACGTGTGCCCTACTCTGTAGTGTGGATAGGGATAATCAAAATATCCTTGCTGCTTTCTAAGCTGGGAGTTCAAAACGCCCTTACCGGCCACGTCAAATTCTTTGCGGTATTTCAATCCTATAGTAGAGCGATCAAATCCAATCGGCTTTCTTTTCTCGGTATTGCCAGCTTTTATATAAGCTTCTTTGTCGAGGACATGATAACCGTCATACCCCTCGTAACTTCCAAAGGCCATCAAACCATGCCCCTTAACGGTATCCGTTACATGACCGTAAACCTCACGGTAGTCATTGTTACCATATGACACACCGAATTGACCCGTTGCTTTCTTGGTAATTCCCTTGGTGATAATGTTAATAACTCCCGCCCTTGCTCCGGTCCCGTAAAAGAGACTTTCACCGCCTTTAAGAATCTCTATGCGCTCAATATTATGCACACTAATAGTATATGACCACCCCCCACCATAGAGGCGGTTGTTGATTCTGACACCATCCAGGAGCCATAAGATATTATGGCTTCCGTGAATGCTTGTCCTATTGTAACCTCCACGTCCGGACCTTGTCTCTGAATATAATCCTGGAACCATAGATCTCAGGGCCATATTAAGATCCACGAAACCCGCTTCTTCTATCTCTTTGCCGGTTATAATTACCACAGGATGACCAAACTCGCCAAGTTCTGCGGAAAGTCGTTCTTCAATTTTTCTCCCTTTAACAACCATATTGTTCAAACTTACTTTTTCCTCATTTACCTCTTTATTTAAACTATAGTCACTTGCCAAACTGGCATCAGATAAAACCATGAAGAAAACTACAGTAAAAAGCATTTTCACCATCCAAAAGAACTTTCTCATTTTGAACCTCCTTATTCTTACTTACTACCTATAAGCCAAATATTACGCCCTTGACTCTTTACATCCAGGAGGTCCAGTGATAGTTTAAAGATGTCAGTCTTGCTGGACCTTTTTTTCGGATGTGGTCATGGCTGACGGCAGGGTGGAAGGGACTATGGCAGGTCTTCCACCCTGGAGTATTTTCAATTAGTTGGTGAAATTAAAACAGGAGGAGGACGGGCAGAAAGAATTAGGGATACAATGAAAAACAAAAAAGATAGATCTCTTTTCACAAACTTTCCTCCTCAGTGAAATTTAAGAGGTGATATATTATTTTCTATATAAGTCCTTCTTTAACTTACAAGTGCTTTGACCTAAGCAAAAATCTAAAGTAGAGAACACCACAAAAAAAGAGTCCCTGAACCGCACACAGCAGTCCAGGGACTCCCGTTTTATCCCAAAGGACCTCAGCTTATAGCTTTGGGCATCCGCCAAAGCTAATGCCTATGTTACTCAGGCAGGTCTTCTGACTCTAAGGATCATCCTAATCACCACGCCTTCCCAGGAGCATCCCTGCTCCCAGTGGCTTGATGTGGCTTTCGTCCCCTTATCACAGCCGCGGGCCGGCTCCGGATTTTCACCGGATTCCCTATTAAGCCTTACGGCGCCTGAGTAACAGGCCTTTTATAATATGTCTACCTATGTGTCAACCCCTAGCCATAGCTTTTTTATCCATTTTAAATACCGTTACGTGGCTAATTCTCAGGCCATACTAATTAGTCATAAACTCATACCTTCTCCATACATCGAATAACTTCTTTTTTACTGGATAACAGGACTTTTAGACTCATGAACAAAACGATGAAAATAATCTTTAATTTATATAACTTTGTTTTCAATTAACTTTTTCATATTTAATACACCACTTGAACCCACTATGAGAACATCTACTGTCATGTCGATACATTAGACTTCTTGCCATATAGTTATTAACTCCTTCTTGTCTCTACTCAACCCTAGAGTCTTATATCATTACCAACAATAAGACCCAATACCTATTTTTAGTCACCAGCCTTTTCACTTCCCTGTTATTAATTTGCATATTCCATTTAATTTCCCTCTTTATTGAATATCAGATAATTTAAAAAAATACTTAAACTTATGGTTTGGAAATAATACAGGATAAAAAACTGCAGCAAGATCCTCTATAATACCATCTATCTTATCGGCAGATTCCCAATAGAGTGAGTGCAAATACCATACATTTCGTTTTTTGATAGACTTAAAATCACGAAGCATAGGATGTAGAGCCACTAACTTTTTTATTGAACTTATCCCGTATTGTGGCAGTGGGACTGCATATATGAAAATATCGGCCTCTTTACCCCACAAATAAAACCGTTCCCAGCTTATAGGAGCGTTATTTATTTTTTTTAATTCCTTAACCACATACTCTCCGCCTGCCATGGAAATCATTCTAGCCACATAGCTATCTCCGAGTGGAGCGTATATAGTCTTATCTTGTCTAACAATGCACCACAATACTTTTGGTTTTAATTTCTTGCTCTTGAAACGAGATGAAATTTCTTTGACTCGCTTTACCACTCCCGAAAAAAAATTTCCAGCTATTTCTTCTTTATCATAAAAGCTTGCAAAAAATTTTATCCACTCCGCCCTTCCTAAGGGATTATCTTCTAAGTATTCAGAAATCACTGCATAGGGAATATTTAGTTGATTAAGTTTTTTAGAAATCTTTTTACTCTGCCATTTGCTTACAAAAAAAATATCAGGACTTAAAACAACAAGCTTTTCATAATCGAGACTTCCAGGTCCCCCCACGATTTCAATATTTCTGCTGGTGAGACGAGATTTAAGATATTCACTACAAGGTTCTTCCTTTCTAGTTACAACTCCTACTATTGTATCCCCAACCTCGAGCGATCTAAGAAATGAAGGTATGGTACTCCACCGAGTAATGACTCGTCTAACAGGTATTTTTATAATTTCATCAATCAACACATTCTTAATTGTTACTTTATCTGTAGAATGGACAAGTAATAATTTTCTCCCAGCTCCATCTATAACTAACTTGCATCCATTTTGTAAGTATTTCACTTTAAAATGTGTAGCATATTGTACAGAAAACTTTCTTTTAATCTCGCAGATACATTTACCTTCATTTGAGAAGGAAACAAAGAAAAATAAATGACAAATAAATAAATAACGGAATATATTTTTTTTTTGGTGAAAACATATCTTTTATACCGTTGTTCAAATAATTTTACTAAGTCACTAAGACTTAAAACTTTTAGATTTTAGAATTTCTACATGATTTTTAATATTGGTATTTTTAGTTCCATTAGAGACATTGATAGAAATCAACTTCTCTATTACATTAAAATGTCAGTATGTATTTCACTAAAAATGATCGTCCAGGTAGTGGATAACCCTTAGCCCAAGTTTGTCAAAATAATAAGATTTTTATAAAAAATTTGGTTGATTTTGTGATGCAAAATGCTATAATCTGTTGGAATTATTGAATTAAATTTTTTAAAAACTGAATGTAGTGGTAGAAAAAATATTTCGCATCTTGACAAAGAAAAACCGATTTGATATAATCCTTACCTATGTTTATCCGCAAAGTTAGAAAAACCGATCCCAAATCTGGAAAAACTTATTTCTACCATCAATTAGTAGAATCTTACAGAACCCCTGATGGTCCCAGGCAGAGAACTATTTTAAACCTTGGAAAACTGGATCTGTCCAGGGAGGAGTTAAAATTTCTTGCTAATAGAATTGAGGAATTATTAAAAGGACAATTGTCGTTATTAAAAGTCCCTGAAAAAATTGAAAAACCTGCAAGACGTTTTGCAGGTTTAATAAGAAAAAAAGCTCTTCAAAAGAGTGAGGAGAAAACAAAACATGAGGCTCATTGGAAGATGGTTGATGTTGCTTCAGTAAAAAACGAAGATGTCAGATGTGTTGGAGCAGAAGTTGTAGGGGCCTGGGCATATGATAAACTTATGATTACAAAAATTTTAAAGGAAATAGGTTTTAATAGAAAGGATATAGATAGAGCAAAAGTTCTTATAGTTGGGAGTCTGATAAATTGTGGGAGTGAGAGGGAAATTCATAAATGGTTTCACCGGTTAAGTGGGCTTGATGAGGTAATGAATATTGATGCAAAAGTGGTATCGCTATCCAGTTTATATAGGACTCTGGACAAGCTGATAGCCAATAAAGAAGCTATAGAAGAGAAGGTGGTAAAAAGAGAAAGAGAACTTTTTGGTCTTGGAGAACAGCTTATTTTATATGATCTGACTAATACATATTTTGAGGGGAAGGTTACAAGCTCAGAATTGTCAAAGAGAGGTCTATCTAAGGAGAAACGAAATGATAGGCCATTAGTGACAGTAGGTATAATACTTGATGAAGATGGTTTTCCCAAGGCCAGCAGGATTTTTCCTGGTAATGTGTCGGAAGCCTCAACACTGGAGAAGATTTTAGATGATTTTTTTATAAATTCTCCAAGATCGCTTACAGGCAAGCTTACAGTAGTTATAGATGCAGGTATAGCCACAGAAGAGAATTTAAAACTAATCAGAGCCAAAGGACTTGATTATATATGTGTAGACAGACGACGAGTAAAAGAACTTCCCTCAGGTGAAGAAAGTATAGTTCATGAGAGTAATAGTGGCAAAGTATATGCGATACGAGTAGAAGAGCCTGAAGAGGTATTTTTATATTGTAAAAGTAGCGGTAGGGCCAAAAAGGAAGAGGCAATAAAAAATCGTATTCAACTGCGCCTGGAAAAAGATTTACAAAGGCTCAAGCAATCTCTTACAAGAAAAGTAGGAATCAAAAGTTATCCGAAGGTACTGGAGAGGATAGGAAGAATAAAAGAGAAATACAGCAGTGTGTCGCAATTTTATGAGATTAAAGTAAAGGAAGAGAATGGCAAAGCAGTGGATATTTGCTGGAGAGTAAGAGATAAAGACAAACTTCATGTAAGATTTTCAGGAGCGTACAAACTTAGAACTTCCAGGACAGAGCTAAGTAATAAGGAATTATGGGAGATTTACAATCTTCTTTCAAATGTAGAAGCATCATTCAGGAGCTTAAAGAGTGAACTAAAATTAAGACCAATCTATCATAGAATAGATAAACGAATAACAGGTCATATTTTTTTAACCATATTAGCTTATCATCTGCTTTGTGTTATTCAAAGGAGATTGAGACAAAGAGGGATTTCAAAATTATGGGAAACAATAAGAAGAGAGTTAAGTACCATAATTAGAGTAACCACCACTATGATAACCCAGGAAGGTAAAACAATCCATCTGAGACAAATAACAGAATTAGAATCTTTTCAACTGGAGATATATAATGCCCTGGAACTTCCTTTAAAGCCTTTATCTAGCATTTTAAAAATTAATTGATAAATTTGTAGTGAAGAAAAAGATGATTGAATTCAATAATTACAATATCTTACAAAAAAAAGTGACAAACTTGGGTTAGTTTCCCAATAATATTTGTCAAATATATTTTGTAGTTGCAAATTTAATTCACCATATTTAAATGGATGAAAATTAAGAGTTAAATCGAATACAGTAAATGACGGATTCTCAACTTCCGGTGCTCCCCTAACCGTCCAGTCTGTATCTTTTCTTTTTCCGACATAACGAGCTGTTAACCTACCATTAAAATATTTATCGCCATATTCAATACCCCCATTTAAATTTAGATGGGCAACATTCCGAATATCTTGATGTCCCGTTGAAAGGTTTTCTTTTGCTTTAAACAGTCGTGTAAAATTGAGAAAAAAACGAAGTGATTTCTTTATCTGAACAATTTTCCCCACATCAAAAGAAAAATTCCCTTCCAATCCTTCTATTTTAGCATCTTCAGCGTTTTCATAGGAATAAAGAGATTCAGCTACTTTAACTTTTTCTATTTTGTCAAATATTTTAGTATGAAAATAAGTTAAATCTCCATCCAGTCCTAATTTTTTGTTAATATAACTTATACCAGCATCCCATGTAACACTATTTTCTGGGTCTAAATCAGGATTACCCTTTGTAACAGACCCCCATGGACTTACCCAAATTCCAGCTACCTCTTCTGGTTTTGGAGTTACAAAAGCTGTTCCAATAGTAGAATGGAAACTAAATTCTGGGGTAACAAAAACTTTTAGCCCGCAACTTGGATTTAAAGTATCAAAAGTTTCAGATCCTGGAGTAAAACCAGTTTTATAAGGTGTTTTTTTGGTAGTTAATTCTATTCTATCGTATCTACTTCCTAAAGTCGCTATTATTCGATTTTTATAAAACTTAAATATTCCTTCAACAAATACACTTTTAATTTCTCTTTCATTATCTGGACGCCAAGGTCCTTTTCTGCTACCGTCAGAGTTCCATGCTTTTCCTTTTTCTGTAATTTTTTGATATTCACAGCCAAAGGTAAGTGTATGAAAATGCAAATGATATATATCTTGAAATTGAACTCCCCGCCAAGTATATAAATTCCAAAAACCTCTGTAAGGATTAATTCCTTTGAATTCATATCTATAATCATTTTCTTCTTGAGAATAATAAGATGTCACTTTTATTTCATTATTATGTCCAAGCGGTCCCTTAATTGTAAAATCACCACCATATTGATCGACATCTCTTTTCTTTTGTTGTAAATCACGATCTATATCATCTGGAAATTCAATGTCCCTTCCAGCGTACCAATTACCTTTTACATCTATCCTCCAATTTCCAAGATTTAAACCAATTCTGCCAATATTATTGTATTTTTTAAAGGAAGTGTTAGGCCTTTTCTCACCATTCCCCATAACCATATTTCCATTTTGGAAATGGACATCGGAATTTAGATCAAAATCAATTTTTTGGGTTAAATTTCCTCCTAATGATAAACCACTAGTCCAAGAATCAAAGCTACCAGCTCCTAATAAGATTGCGGGTTTAATTTTACCAGTTGATTTTTTGGTTATGATATTTACCACTCCCCCCATAGCATCTGATCCATAAAGTGCAGAGGTAGGTCCTTTTATTATTTCAATCTTTTTTATTATATCTTTATTTATTGGAGCTAAATGTGTAGCTCCAATGGGTCTACCATCAATTAATATTAAGCAATGTTTAATAGTTCCCCAATAATCGGATCTAACACCTCTTATACTTATAGTCCCTGAATACCCTCCTGGATACTGGATTACATCTATACTACTGTTCTTTTTAAGGATATCAGTCAAGTCATCACCAGCTGTTAAATCAATATCTTTTTTGAAAATTTCATTTACCACTTGAGGTAGTAAATTTTTGTTCTCCTCAGTCCTGGTAGCCGTAACCACCATTTCTTCCATTTTAACTCCTTCTTTTTTCTCTACGTTTTTAAATTCCTCTTTTGTTTTTTCTTTTTTACTCTTCTCTTCAGCAACATAATAGCTGTTTCCCAAACTAATTTTAGGTAAACCCAAAAAAGAAATAAGAATACATATTATCACAACTCTTTTAAAAACTTTCATTTAAACCTCCTCTTCATTTTGTTACAGCCAGGAGAGTCATTGTTAATATTTAAAATTAACCTAAGTGCGATCTCCCTGTCGGCTGCTTGGTTCTTAGCAGGGTGTAAGTCCCATACTCTGCCTTTTCACCATCTTTCTAAAAAGGAATAGACATCATTCAGGTAAATGACCTTTTTACTACAATCCTTGTATAGGTCATAAATTTCCTCCTTTTTTCTGAATGTATAGACCGGCTTTTCTTTTTTTATGGCGTAGTGAATAAGCTTTATATTTCCTCTATTAAATGTACCCACCGGAAATCCTGAATCAACTACAGTATTTGCATGATCAATAAAGGAAAAGGCTTTTTTTAATGTATTTTCATCTATTTTTTGAAATGCTCTCTCGGAGATTACTTCCAACTTCATGGAAGTTGCTACATGAAAGTCAATATCATTTTCGTGAATAATACCAGTTACAATGCCAATGCCATGTCTTAAAAGTGTCCTATAAAGGGGTATTCCTGTTCCTGCTCCTGCAATAATAAAGCTATCTTTACTGATATTGTTTTTTAAAATCTCAAATGTATATAATTTGCAGTTAAAATGAACATCTTTTAAATCATAAAGCTGAGAGATTCTATCTTGATTTATGACTTTTTCTGGTGGACCAAAATCTATAATCCTTCCATCCTTTACAAGTATAATGAAATCAGAGATCCTCAATGCCATATCTATATCATGAAGGGATACAAGAACTGTTATACTTTTCTTTTTTGAAACCCTGTGAAGTATGCTTAGTACTTCTATCTTATTTTTTGGGTCTAAATGGATTGTAGGTTCGTCTAAAATGATAATTTTAGGTTCTTGAGCTATAGCCCTTGCAATAATAAGCTTTTGTTTTTCTCCATCACTTAACTCACCAAAATATCTTCCAGAAAGTTCTTCTGCATTTACAAGTTGTAGCGTCTCTTTTATCTTCTTCTTATCTTCCTCGGTCAGTCTTCCAAGAATATCTGTGTAGGGGTATCTTCCAAGAGCAACAAATTCAAAAGCACTAAGAAGTTCAGGAGAAGGCATTTTTGTAAGGACTACTGAAAGATTTTTTGCAATCTCTTTTGAACTCAACCTCTCTAGCAAGATTCCATTTATATAAATTTTTCCATTTAAAGGCTCTATAATTTTTGCTATGGTCTTTAAAATTGTTGTTTTTCCAGAACCATTTGGTCCTAGGATACATACAAACTTTCCTTTAAATATCTCAAGATTAATACCGCAAACTACTTCTTTCTTCCTATATCCAACACAAAGATTTTCTGTCTTTAAAACACTTGTCATATCGTAGCCCTTTTTTTTAGCAGAAAAAATATGACTACAGGTGCTCCGAACAAAGCAGTAATAGCACTTATAGGAAGCTCTATAGGAGAGAGAAGCATTCTTGCTAAAAGATCACACAGCAGGGTGAGATTTGCACCAAGGATAGCAGAAGCAGGAATCAATATCCCATTGTCAGAGGTCTTAAAACTCAATCTTGCTATATGAGGAACAGCAATCCCAATAAATGCCACAGGTCCTGCACATGCAGTAACAAGTCCAGCAAGGATGCTCGAAATAATTACTATAAGATTTCTAAGAACCTTTATATTAACTCCCATTGTTTTTGCATATTCTTCCCCTAAGAGGAAGGCATTTAAAGGCTTTTTTATAATTCCTAAAAGAATGGTTAAAAAAAAAGCTGAGAAAAGAATTATGCGAAAATCCTCCCACACAACACCAGAAAAGCTTCCCATTTGCCACAATACAAATCCCTTAACCTTCTCCTTTGCTGCAAATGTGATAAATATACTTGTAAGAGCATAACAGAGATAACCCATCATGAGACCTATCACGAGTAAGGTCACAATATCTTTTACCTTGGTGTTTAACAATATAAGAACTGTAGTAACACAAAATGCTCCAAATGCTGCTGCTAAACTTATATAAAATGGATTAATTCCAATCACTCCTATGCTAATTCCAAGGAGCATTACAAGCCCCACCATAAGCGTTGCACCAGCTGATATTCCAAGAACATAAGGTCCTACAATGGGATTTCTAAAAAATACTTGAAGCAGTAGCCCCCCAACAGAAAGGTATGCCCCTGAAAGGGAAGCAAAAAGAATCCTTGGAAACCTTATCTTCCATAATATTGAACTTAAAGTTGAATCAGTGGAATGCTGAAAGAAGATTTTAAACCTAAAATCTGCAATTACAGTTCAATCGTAAGCAACTGATTGTTCTGGACAGAGATACCTAGATATGGAGCTGTTATGTTAAAGGATATGTCTCCCTCATTGTGACTTGGAAGGCTTTTTCAGGTAGAAGCTGCGGTCAGTGGCACTCTTTACGGGTGTGTAAAGGCACACCACTGCACATGGACTTACGCAAAATCCTATTTTGGAGGATACTCTCAAAAAAAGATTAAGCAAATTGTAATGACCGGATGGAATTTTCTATCTTTATCCAACGTTCTTTGAAAAAATAATCCCTCGATAATCGAAGGAACCATTGTCGTCCCGCATGCATCAGCCGAGCTGGAACATGGATTAGAAACATGCGGATTGTGTTGGGCTCTTCTCTAAAACCATCTTCATCGTTGAGCCACATCATCCAAACCAGTAGATTGTAAGCCAGAATACAGGTCTGGAATATGGCGGAGTTGGCCCAAAAATCCTGTGTCAAAATGCTTCCAGAGGCCATCTGTCCCTTACACCACTCAATCCAGTTTTCACTGGCCCCCCGTTGGCAATAATACCTGTGGACGTCCCAGGGACTCAGGTTCATATTTGTTACATAACAAAAATAATCATACTCAGTCTTTGTAACGCTGAAAAAAAAGCAACTAAATTTGCTCTCTATTACTTGACGTACGGCCACAAACCGGCGGGGGTGCTTCCACCTTTCACATTTGTATGTGAATTCGGTCTTCTCATAGCCAGGTCTATTTTTAACCTTGTGCCACTTCTGAGCTTCTAAAAGCTGAGTGAGTCCTCGCATCTTAACCTTGATTAAGTACAAAGCATGAGCCTCTTCTAAGTAGTCTAAAAGTTCTCCATTAAAAAAGGCGGAATCTGCACGTACAATAATTTTCCAGACTCTCCTTGGAAGCTTGGCAAAGCACTCTTGCATAAACTCTACACAACCATTGGCTGAATAAGCATCTCCGGCTCTAAACCAGTTGTGAAGACATTCCCGCGTCTCAGCAATAAAGCAAAGGAGCGGATGATATCCCCTTTGTCCTGGCTTCTTGGGGTTGTAACCCTTCTCGGCACCTTCCTGTTTCCCATACACTCCACGCACTGTAGAGTCCAAATCTAAAGTGATGCGGCTAAACCATTTTTTACCCCAAACCTTTTTGCGCACTTTTGTTTCTACATCGGAGAGCTCATTGCAATGTCGGGGATTAAACAACTTAAAAACCCGATTTATGGTAGTATAGTCAGGAAACCTTTCCCATTTAAAAAGCGACCTCAATGCTAAATCAGATCTTAGGATAAATACATGGCTCATATGCTTAGCCCCGGCTAACACTGCCATCATCAAAATCATGATAATGTCGTGTTAAAGTCAATCAAAAATCCCCATGTTAGGGCCCTTAAAATTCCCCACCCTATTTAGACTAATTTTTAGATTTATTTAACTCCTTCATTCTATAACTTTTACCTAATATTTTTATTATATGAGAATGATGGACAATTCTATCTACAATAGCAGATGCAAGGACAGCATCGCCAAATATATTAGCCCATTCTTCAAAAGGGCGGTTAGTGGTGATTATAATAGATCCATTTTCATAACGTCTTCTAATAACTTCAAAGAATTCATCTACAGAATTTTGAGGAATTTTCTTAAACCCTATTTCATCAATTATGAGTAGGTCCACTTTAAGCAGGTCTTTTAGGACAGCATAATAAGTACCATCGCCCCTAGCAGACATAAGCTTTGAAACAATATCATTAGCATGAACAAAATAGACTTTATAGCCCTGTTTTAGGGCTTCAATTCCCAATGCATTGGCAAGATGAGTTTTCCCCACACCAGGATTTCCCATAAAAATAATATTCTTTTTTTCCTGAATAAAACGGCAAGAAGCCAAATCAAGTATTTGTTTTTTATTTAATTCTGGCTGATATGTAAAATCATAGGTTTCAATAGTTTTGGAAGTATCTAGTTTGGATTTATTTAGTCTTTTATTATAAGAATTTGAACGCCTGTTGGCATATTCATCTTCAATTAATAACTCAAGAAAATCTATATAACTTAATTGATTTTCTATGGCATACTTATTTCTAGATTCTAAAGTCTTAACAATACCGGAGAGTTTAAGATTTTGTATTTTCTTTTTTAATTGATTCATTTGAAAGCCCCCCACTAATTTCTATCATAATCTCTAAGATTATTACCATACCCGCCACCTATAGCAGATGTATCTATTTCAGCAGGAGTTTCAAATAACCCTTGTTCACAAATCTTCTTCACTGATTTAAAAGAGTAACAACCAAATTTATCTGCTCTAATGCATGCAGAATTTATTATGGAATCACTGTAATATCTACGTAAAGAAAGAACACCCTGAATAAGCCTAAGATATTCATTAGGCTTGTGGCTCTTTAAATTCTTGAAAAAAGAAACAGCACCCATGCCTATCTGACTACACTGTTGTTCATAATATTCTGAACTTCTTCGTTGTTTCCTCTTAGGTATATGTTCTTCTCTTGTTATAAAATTGCCAGTGCCTTTATCAATTGGATGGACTGCTATTTCATTATGTTCTCTATCATAGATTTTTAAAATATCTCTACCTGCTTTAATGGTTACTTCCTCACCTACATATTTATAAGGGACTGAGTAATAGTTATATCTATAAGAAACATGACCATATCTGTTAACTCGTCTGTTTTCTATTACATATGTTTCATATCTCTTTGGCGGAAGACTTATCATACAAGGCTTTTCTTTATTCTTAAACTCTTCTGCAGGTATCTTTCTCGTAGTACCGTGAATCCTCTTATTACAAGTGTTTTCCATCCATTCTTTGAGTTTTTTCCTGGCAGTTTCTAAATCTTTTGTTTCAAGAGATTTTAGAAAGTTATTTTTTACATACTTAATTGCTGATTCAACCTTGCCTTTTTCCTCAGGTCTTCTTACTTTGCAAGTAATTGGACTGCTACCATAATAAGAAAGCATGTTAGCATATTCATGCTGGATCTCAGGTTCATAAAAATTGGCCTTTAAAACACCAGATTTAAGATTATCTATCTTTACTATCTGAGGTACTGCTCCAAAGTATTCAAAAGCATTTATATGACACCTGATAAATGTAGGAACATTCTGGCTTGTTACCAATTCATAATAATCATATCTACTAAAGCTTAGCCTCATACAGAATATCCAGGTCTTGACCTTTTTCCCACCATAGTTAAAATAACCAGCATAACCAAAATCTACTTGAGCTTCTTTACCAGGTGGGGAAACTATAGGGACATAAGTATCTCTAGGGCCCTTTAGTTTCCTCACATATTTTTTCACCCCGCTATAAGAAATATCTACACCTTTTTCTGTTAGTTTCTGATGAATTAATACTCCTGAAAACCCCTTCTCAAGATAGCCAATAATCTCTTCTTTATAAGTGTCTAATTTACTTTTTCTCTTCATAACAGGAGTCTTTATTTCCCCATTTTTCACCCTATCTCGTATTTTGCGGACAGTCTTTCGGTCAATGCCAAGATCTCTAGCTATAGCTGAAATACTCTTACCGTGCTCAAGCATTGTTTTTACAGTGTAATACATAGCTACCCCCTTCATCTTTATTTCACCTCCGAATAAAATATTTTCAGAGGTGATTATCATATCAGGTGGGGAATTTTAAGGGCCTTTTCCTGGGGAATTTATTTTACCTTTGACAAATGTCGGAAACCTTATACTGTGCGGTAGCTCCCCGCTTAATAGTAATGTGTTGCTCAAGCATCTTGGGAAGCTTCAGTTTGTCAGCAAATAGGCCCAGCAATACCAGTCCGGCGTTGCCCGTAAGATTTTTTTCAGTGAACTTAACATGGAATCTACGCATAGAATCAGTGCCTCCTAATACTTCCTATTTGAGACACTTTATACCATTAATTCACTATATTGTCAAGCTAAACATTATCTTATGATGCAAATTTTAGGTTAAAAATTTCTTTAAGAGGAATATCTACTGAACCTAAAACAAGATTTGTGATCAAAAGAAAGATAAACATAATTGATGAAAATATGAAGAGTGCAATATATCTTCTTCTCCTCATTTGATTTTTCCCAAAATAGTTGTGTAAAGAAATAAAAATTAAGAATATAATATAAAGCAAAGTTATATATTTTGAGGAAATCGTTACTTTCTACAATCTCGATTTCAAAAGAATACTTATCTCAACTGTCTTCTCCCTTAACCAAAAAAAGAGTCCCTGAACCGCACACAGCAGTCCAGGGACTCCCGTTTTATCCCAAAGGACCTCAGTTTATAGCTTTGGGCATCCGCCAAAGCTAATGCCTATGTTACTCAGGCAGGTCTTCTGACTCTAAGGATCTCTCTACTCGCCACGCCTTCCCAGGAGCACCCCTACTCCCAGTGGCTTGATGTGGCTTTCGTCCCCTTATCACAGCCGCGGGCCGGCTCCGGATTTTCACCGGATTCCCTATTAAGCCTTACGGCACCTGAGTGACAAACTATTTATAATATGTCTAACTATGTGTCAACCCCCTAAACACAACTGTCCATTTTGACATTATCCTTGTTCTCTTGTGTTATTTCAACATTAATTTTAACACACTAATCAAAATTCCAGTAAAAGTAGCAATCTGTCCTAGCCAGAATATAAACATCCACTTTATGGTGTCTGCACGCCACTTGTGTATCTCTGTCCTTAATCTTTCTTCAGTGGCCTTAAGTTCATCTTTAGTTACAAGCTCCTTTGTTAATTCATCTTTAAGCTCTGTTTTAATGACAACCTTCTGCTCTTTTGCCTTCTCTTCTTATTGAATAAAGGCCTTTTTCTATTGCTTCTATTACCTTCTTCGCAAGTTCAGGGTCAGGTAAAACCGTCTCTACACTCTTTGTTATCTCATAAAGATAAAGCTGTATCAACATCTATCAACCAAATATCTTTTCCCTGCTTCTTTAAATAATTCCCAAGCCAGACACTAACTGTATTCTTTCCAACACCGCATTTTCCTGCAACAGCTATTTTCATAAAAGCTCCTATTAATCTTTAGTAAAGAAATTGTAAAGAAATCTTTTAAAATATGCAACCTTATAAATTTATCTTTCGGGGACGGGAAGACCGGTCCCGGTGGGGATGAAAGAAAAGCAATTGCGTTAGCACCTTGAAACTAAACGATCCAAAATATAAAATACAACCATAAAGGTGAAAATAAAGAGAGCGATAGTTTTTGAACTAAACCACCTAACGGAAGAACAGCAGATAATACTTGGACATCTTATACCAATACCAATTAGACATTCTCTTTCTAAATTTTCTATTAAGGAAGTATCAATCAGTCAGCCATTTATTTGTTGATGATAAAATTACATAGAACCTAAAATTTGCATCATAAGATAATGTTTAGCTTGACAATATAGTGAATTAATGGTATAAAGTGTTTCAAATAGGAAGTATTAAGGAGGCACTGATTCTATGCGTAGATTCCATGTTAAGTTCACTGAAAAAAATCTTACGGGCAACGCCGGACTGGTATTGCTGGGCCTGTTTGCTGACAAACTGAAGCTTCCCAAGATGCTTGAGCAACACATTACTATTAAGCGGGGAGCTACCGCACAGTATAAGGTTTCCGACATTATCATGATTTTGATGATGGCAGTGTTAGCCGGGGCTAAGCATATGAGCCATGTATTTATCCTAAGATCTGATTTAGCATTGAGGTCGCTTTTTAAATGGGAAAGGTTTCCTGACTATACTACCATAAATCGGGTTTTTAAGTTGTTTAATCCCCGACATTGCAATGAGCTCTCCGATGTAGAAACAAAAGTGCGCAAAAAGGTTTGGGGTAAAAAATGGTTTAGCCGCATCACTTTAGATTTGGACTCTACAGTGCGTGGGGTGTATGGGAAACAGGAAGGTGCCGAGAAGGGTTACAACCCCAAGAAGCCAGGACAAAGGGGATATCATCCGCTACTTTGCTTTATTGCTGAGACGCGGGAATGTCTTCACAACTGGTTTAGAGCCGGAGATGCTTATTCAGCCAATGGTTGTGTAGAGTTTATGCAAGAGTGCTTTGCCAAGCTTCCAAGGAGAGTCTGGAAAATTATTGTACGTGCAGATTCCGCCTTTTTTAATGGAGAACTTTTAGACTACTTAGAAGAGGCTCATGCTTTGTACTTAATCAAGGTTAAGATGCGAGGACTCACTCAGCTTTTAGAAGCTCAGAAATGGCACAAGGTTAAAAATAGACCTGGCTATGAGAAGACCGAATTCACATACAAATGTGAAAGGTGGAAGCACCCCCGCCGGTTTGTGGCCGTACGTCAAGTAATAGAGAGCAAATTTAGTTGTTTTTTTTTCAGCGTTACAAAGACTAAGTATGATTATTTTTGTTATGTAACAAATATGAACCTGAGTCCCTGGGACGTCCACAGGTATTATTGCCAACGGGGGGCCAGTGAAAACTGGATTGAGTGGTGTAAGGGACAGATGGCCTCTGGAAGCATTTTGACACAGGATTTTTGGGCCAACTCCGCCATATTCCAGACCTGTATTCTGGCTTACAATCTACTGGTTTGGATGATGTGGCTCAACGATGAAGATGGTTTTAGAGAAGAGCCCAACACAATCCGCATGTTTCTAATCCATGTTCCAGCTCGGCTGATGCATGCGGGACGACAATGGTTCCTTCGATTATCGAGGGATTATTTTTTCAAAGAACGTTGGATAAAGATAGAAAATTCCATCCGGTCATTACAATTTGCTTAATCTTTTTTTGAGAGTATCCTCTAAAATAGGATTTTGCGTAAGTCCATGTGCAGTGGTGTGCCTTTACACACCCGTAAAGAGTGCCACTGACCGCAGCTTCTACCTGAAAAAGCCTTCCAAGTCACAATGAGGGAGACATATCCTTTAACATAACAGCTCCATATCTAGGTATCTCTGTCCAGAACAATCAGTTGCTTACGATTGAACTGTAATTGCAGATTTTAGGTTAAATTTTATTCTAAAATTTTTTCCATACTCACTTTAGATTAAGCTCAAGATTCATTCATCGGCTCTTAATTTTGATATTTTTTTGTAAAAAAAGGACGAAAAATAAAAAGAAACAAAAAAAAGGCAAGCTGATCCATCAGCTTTTTGAAGTTATAAGCTGCTGCTGCCAACAGTAAATTGATTGTATCTCCTATTGTCCCTTTTAGAAAGTTTCTGGCTAAACGAAAATCTGATTTTAGATGGCCTATTACTGGTTCTATCGCCGCCCTTCGTCTAAATCTCTTACGCATCTTGGATTTTTGATAGGGTGTTGCTTTCTTTTTAGGACTCTTTGGGATAATAATTTTTGTTGAGCCTATTTTGCTTTTACCTTTAAATCCCCTATCACAAATGGCCACCTCTGGTCTTTTTCCTACTATCTCCTCTGTTTGACACAATACTTTTGGCAATGTATGACCATCATATTGATTTCTTTCAAAATTTACTGCAGCAACTATTACTCCACTATTTTTTGTCATTGCTATAGCTGCCTTTGAACCGAATTCATATTTCTTATGTTCTTTACCTTTGCTTATGCAATAGACTCCTGCTTCATGAAGACTATAAATTTTATTTTTATCTTTTTTCTTTTGAGAATGCACTTTTTCAAATAGTTCTATTTGTTTTACATACTTGGGATAAACATCTTCTGGCAATTTACGTTTTATTTCTCTAATCAATATCCCAGCTATAGTCTTAATCCTTTTTCTGGCTTTTTTAACTTTTTTCTTATCCTTTGACCTCTTGTTAAATCTTATTTTTTTTAACAACTCAGGTAACTCTCTTCTAAAACTTCTACGTAAAACTATTCCTTCTTCTTTAGCTATTTTTCTACATTTGGAAATAATTTTACACATTAACTTTGTATCTGTTAGAAATGTAATATTTTTCTCTTGAACTGTAGTATCTACAACTATCTCTTTTTCTTTAATTTTTCCTTTATGTAATTGAGCAGATATTTCAAAAATTTTCTTTACACCATCTTCTCCTATACATTTGCGGAAATGTGTAAGCTCTGATGGAGCACATGGAGGATTCCATCTAAATCTGCTTTCGCCACAAAAAGCTTGAAAGTAAGGATTCTGTGTCCACATTTGCACTACTTTAGCATCACTCAAATTATGCATATCTTTTAATATTAAAAGTCCAACCATCAATCTAGTAGATTTGGCAGGACGTCCCCGCTTACTATATTTACTCGCAAATGCTTTATCAAATTCTTTCCATGGAATTTTTTTAGATAAAATTATCAAAGGATCATCAGGATTAATAAAATCTAATAAATCTCCACATATCAAATGTGGTATTCTACGCTTTGGCATACATGTCTGCATATAATTTCCCTTCCATTTTTTTATTCTTTTCTACCACCTTTTTACCTGTTTTAAACATTTTCTGGTCGTTTATGCTACATTATTCCAAACATTTTGTAAAGTATTTTTAGTAAGTTATATATATTTTAAGCATCGACTAATTAGTCGATGCTTAAAAAAAGCCTTTTATTAAATTTTATTCTAAAATTTTTTCCATACTCACTTTAGATTAAGCTCAAGATTCATTCATCGGCTCTTAATTTTGATATTTTTTTGTAAAAAAAGGACGAAAAATAAAAAGAAACAAAAAAAAGGCAAGCTGATCCATCAGCTTTTTGAAGTTATAAGCTGCTGCTGCCAACAGTAAATTGATTGTATCTCCTATTGTCCCTTTTAGAAAGTTTCTGGCTAAACGAAAATCTGATTTTAGATGGCCTATTACTGGTTCTATCGCCGCCCTTCGTCTAAATCTCTTACGCATCTTGGATTTTTGATAGGGTGTTGCTTTCTTTTTAGGACTCTTTGGGATAATAATTTTTGTTGAGCCTATTTTGCTTTTACCTTTAAATCCCCTATCACAAATGGCCACCTCTGGTCTTTTTCCTACTATCTCCTCTGTTTGACACAATACTTTTGGCAATGTATGACCATCATATTGATTTCTTTCAAAATTTACTGCAGCAACTATTACTCCACTATTTTTTGTCATTGCTATAGCTGCCTTTGAACCGAATTCATATTTCTTATGTTCTTTACCTTTGCTTATGCAATAGACTCCTGGTTCATGAAGACTATAAATTTTATTTTTATCTTTTTTCTTTTGAGAATGCACTTTTTCAAATAGTTCTATTTGTTTTACATACTTGGGATAAACATCTTCTGGCAATTTACGTTTTATTTCTCTAATCAATATCCCAGCTATAGTCTTAATCCTTTTTCTGGCTTTTTTAACTTTTTTCTTATCCTTTGACCTCTTGTTAAATCTTATTTTTTTTAACAACTCAGGTAACTCTCTTCTAAAACTTCTACGTAAAACTATTCCTTCTTCTTTAGCTATTTTTCTACATTTGGAAATAATTTTACACATTAACTTTGTATCTGTTGGAAATGTAATATTTTTCTCTTGAACTGTAGTATCTACAACTATCTCTTTTTCTTGAATTTTGTCTTTATGTAATTGAGCAGATATTTCAAATATTTTCTTTACACCATCTTCTCCTATGCGTTTTCGGAAATGTGTAAGCTCTGATGGAGCACATGGAGGAGACCATCTAAATCTACTTTCTCCACAAAAAGCTTGAAAATATGGATTCTGTGTCCACATCTGCACTACTTTTGCATCACTTAAATTATACAAGTGTTTTAACATTAAAAGTCCAACCATCAATCTAGTAGATTTGGCAGGACGACCCCGCTTACTATATTTACTCGCAAATGCTTTATCAAATTCTTTCCATGGAATTTTTTTAGATAAAATTATCAAAGGATCATCAGGATTAATAAAATCTAATAAATCTCCACATATCAAATGTGGTATTCTACGCTTTGGCATACATGTCTGCATATAATTTCCCTTCCATTTTTTTATTCTTTTCTACCACCTTTTTACCTGTTTTAAACATTTTCTGGTCGTTTATATTACATTATAACAAACATTTTGTAAAGTATTTTCAGTAAATTATATATTTTTTAAGCATCGACTAATTAATCGAATCAATGAGACCCTTATATAATTGCTTTTGTTGGCATTCAGGTAAAAGATAGCCTATAAGAATAAATAATAGAAAAAGACAACATTCCCCCAAGTTAAAATACTATCTGTATGTTATTACAAAATAAAAGGGGTGGGGTCTTACAAAAAATATCCAAATAATTTGTTGATATTATTGGTTATTTGCTGATTTTTAACCCTAAAAAGGGGAAAGTCCTGTTAAAGCTTTACGATTGGCTTTAATAGTGCCCTGAGAGATAATTTTGCCATCCATTTGTTTTACGCAAAAAGCAATAATTTTTTTGTGGACATCAAGCCCTACAAAGTGCATATTTTTCATGAGCGTCCTCCTTTTGTGATAACATGTTTTTTTTATGTGTTTTTATTATCACAACTCTATTTTATCAACAAAATAGGGAGGGCGCTCAATTCAGATACTTATACATTTAAACAGGAGAATAATGCTCTAAAGGATCTTTTATTTCAAGTTTATCTAAGATCTGTTTTTCAAATGGAATACCACTTTTTTAGAATATAAGATAAGTTTTTTTTTCTTTACTTTTTGTCTTAGTTTTGATGTTAAACTTTATTGCTATTTAGCATTTGGGTTTGCCCTAAGTCCCGCAGTAACTTGCAGGGAATAAATAGCTTCCTCAAGCCCTATTTTACCATCTCCATTTATATCAAAGCCTCCACGCACATATTCTAAACGCAACGGAAGTTTTATGGGTAGCTTAAATGGTAACTGATCTTCAGATAAAGGAATCAGAGGGACAATGTTGACAAAATCATCTATATCAGGCATTTCCGATTTTAAACTTACACATTTCTCAACCTCATGTCCATTTTCCCATGAATAAGTCTTTACAAATAATGAATCTGAAGGAAAGGTTTCCACATTACTTGGGCTTACCAAAAATAACTTATCAGACAAATTTATGATATGCGGAAATGCTACTCCACCTGCACCTTTATATACTGAGCCAGAACATGAGCTATTATTATATACATAAGGGCTGCTATCGTCAGGAATTCTACCTATGTCAGCAGCATTATTATTAGTTGTCCACCAAGGAAGTATAATTCTCAAAATAGCTTTTAAAGATGGCACAAATATCACTGGCTCATTGGGACATTCAAAACTTACAAGTATCCCCAGATACTGTCCATTTGCATCATACACTTTGAATTCAGCCTTGACCTGAGCTGAACCTAACAGTAAAAGAAATAATACCATCATACAAATAAATCCCTTCTTCTTAAACATCCCTTATCCTCCTTAAATCAAAAATTAAATCTTAGTTTAATACCAATCCCTTCCCCTTTTTCTTTATTTAACCTAATAAACGGCTCTATGTAAAGGTTATCTTTAAATCTATCAAGAAACTTCAACCGAAGCTTCCTGTTGTACTTATGAGTTACATTTATGGCACTATATATACTTCCTCCTATAAGGAACAAAGCCTTTTGTGCATATTTATCATTTCTATCGCATCAAGCCACCTTTGAAAATGCTATCTTTATCTTTTTTTTACACTACCTTTTAATCATCTGCCTACTCCTGTGCAAGCTTCCTCAGGATAAATATCGCATCATCAAGTCCTATCTTGCCATCTCCAGTAGGCTCTGCTTCAGGGTATATCTTCTGATTTACTGATAAGCCTGCTGTTACTTTAAGTGCAATAATAGCATCTTTGAGATCCACCTTACCATCTGCGTTCAGGTCTCCCTTAAGTAGATTTACCCTTATTGTCAGAGGATTAGATTTCTTTGATGCACCTTTGTCATCAAAAACTGTTACAGTAGCATTATATACTCCAGCCTTAGTATAGGTATGTGTTACAGTGCCAGTATTTGTTTCTTGATCAAAGGTGCTATCTCCATCAAAGTCCCACTTATAAGATACAATGCTTCCATCTGGGTCATGTGCCTGGCAGGTAAATGTTACTTCAAGTAGGTTATCCCCTTGCTTTGGATTTGCATCAAACGAGTCTATAACTGGTAATTGATTAATTAAGGCCTGTCCCTTTACATTTCCTGTATGCCTTGCATCATGGTGAAACATAGGCCAAGGAGATTTTGCAAGCCCTTTTGAATCAGACTTTATGGTATAGAGGTAATTATCCTTAGATCCAACATATATCGTCCCATCTTCTCCTATCGCTGGAGAGGAGGAAATATCGTCTCCTGTCTTAAACTTCCACTTAAGTGTTCCATCTGGGTTTATGGCATACAGATAGTTATCATTGGACCCAACATATATTGTGCCATCACTCCCTATCGCTGGGGAGGAAGAAATATCGTTTCCTGTTTTAAACTTCCACTTCAGTGTTCCATCTGGGTTTATGGCATACAGATAGTTATCATTGAACCCAACATATATTGTGCCATCACTCCCTATCGCTGGGGAAGAAGAATGCCACCCTTCTGTTTTAAACTTCCACTTCAGTGTTCCATCTGGGTTTATGGCATACAAATAGCAACTAGACCCAACATATATCGTCCCATCACCTCCTATCGCTGGAGGGGAGTCAATCCAGTCTCCTGTCTTAAACTTCCACTTCAGTGTTCCATCTGGGTTTATGGCATACAGGTAGCTATCCCTAAACCCAACATATATCGTCCCATCTTCTCCTATCGCAGGGGAAGAAGTAATCCAGTCTCCTGTCTCAAACTTCCACTTCAGTGTTCCATCTGGGTTTATGGCATACAGGTAGTTATCCCAAGACCCAACATATATCGTACCATCACTCCCTATCGCTGGGGAGGAAGAATGCCACCCTTCTGTTTTAAACTTCCACATCAGTATTCCATCTGGGTTTATGGCATAAAGGTAGCCGCCCCAAGATCCAACATATATTGTCCCATCTTCTCCTATCGCAGGGGAGGAGCCGCCTCCTGTCTCAAACTTCCACTTCAGTGTTCCATCTAGGTTTATGGCATAAAGGTAGTTATCCCAAGATCTGACATATATCGTCCCATCTCCCCCTATCGCTGGAGAGGAAAAAATCCAGTTTCCTGTTTTAAACCTCCACTTCACTGAGACAGTGATAATTATATAAGCAAATTTTGGTAATGCACCTTTATCATCAAAAACCATTACAGTAGCATTATATATTCCAGGCTTAGTATAGGTATGTGTTACAGTGCCAGTGGTTGTTTCTTGATCAAATATGCCATCTCCATCAAAGTCCCACTTGTAAGAAGTGATGTTTCCATCTGGGTCATGTGCCTGGCAGGTAAATGTTACCTCAAGTGGTTTATCCCCTTGCTTTGGATTTGCATCAAATGAGTCTATAACTGGTGCTTGATTAATTAAGGTCTGATCCTTTACCCTTCCTATATGCCTTACATTATGGAGAAACATAGGCCAGGGGGATTTTGCAAGCCCTTTTGAATCAGACTTTATGGCATAGAGGTAATTATCCTTAGATCCGACATATATCGTCCCATCTTCTCCTATCGCAGGGGAAGAAGTAATCCAGTCTCCTGTCTTAAACTCCCACTTCAGTGTTCCATCTGGGTTTATGGCATAAAGGTAATTATCATCAGACCCAACATATATCGTCCCATCTTCTCCTATCGCAGGGGAGGAGCCAATACCGCCTCCTGTCTCAAACTTCCACTTCAGTGTTCCATCTGGGTTTATGGCATACAGATAGTTATCATTGGACCCAACATATATTGTGCCATCACTCCCTATCGCTGGAGAGGAATCAATATCGTTTCCTGTTTTAAACTTCCACTTCAGTGTTCCATCTGGGTTTATGGCATACAGATAGTTATCATTGGACCCGACATATATCGTCCCATCTTCTCCTATCGCTGGAGAGGAGGAAATATCGTCTCCTGTCTTAAACTTCCACATCAGTATTCCATCTGAATTTATGGCATAAAGGTAGCCGCCCCAAAATCCAACATATATTGTCCCATCACTCCCTATCGCTGGAGAGGAATCAATATTGTCTCCTGTCTCAAACTTCCACTTCAGTGTTCCATCTGGGTTTATGGCATAAAAGTGGTTATCCTCAGAGAAGCTATCCCAAGATCCGACATATATCGTCCCATCTCCCCCTATCGCTGGAGAGGAGGAAATATTATTGTATGTCTGAAACTTCCACTTCAGTGTTCCATCTGGGTTTATGGCATAAAGGTAACCATCATCAGATCCAACATATATCGTCCCATCTTCTCCTATCGCAGGAGAGGAAGAAATATTATTGTATGTCTCAAACTTCCACTTCAATGTTCCATCTGGGTTTATGGCATAAAGGTAATTATCATCAGATCCAACATATATCGTCCCATCTCCCCCTATCGCAGGAGAGGAAAATATCGAGTTTCCTGTTTTAAACCTCCACTTCACTGAGACAGTGATAATTATATAAGCAGATTTTTGCACTGCACCTTTATCATCAAAAACCGTTACAGTAGTATTATATATTCCAGGCTTAGTATAGGTATGTGTTACAGTGCCAGTATTTGTTTCTTGATCAGGTGTGCCATCTCCATCAAAGTCCCACTTATAAGATGCAATGCTTCCATCTGGATCATGTGCCTGGCAGGTAAATGTTACCTCAAGTGGCTTATCCCCTTGCTTTGGATTTGCATCAAATGAGTCTATAACTGGGGCTTGATTAATTAAGGTCTGCTTTCCTATATGCCTTACATTATGGAGAAACATAGGCCAGGAAGATTTTGCAAGTCCTTTTGAATCAGACTTTATGGCATACAGGTAATTATCATAAGATCCGACATATATCGTCCCATCTTCTCCTATCGCTGGGGAAGAGTAAATCCAATCTCCTGTCCCAAACTTCCAGTTCAATGTTCCATCTGGGTTTATAGCATAGAGGTAGTTATCCAAAGATCCAACATATATCGTTCCATCACTTCCTATCGCAGGGGAGGAGTCAATATCGTCTCCTGTCTCAAACTTCCACTTTAGTGTTCCATCTGGGTTTATGGCATAAAGGTAGTTATCATCGGACCCAACATATATCGTACCATCTTCTCCTATCGCAGGGGAGGAGCCAATACCGCCTCCTGTCTCAAACTTCCACTTTAGTGTTCCATCTGGGTTTATGGCATAAAGGTAGTTATCATAAGATCCAACATATATTGTCCCATCACTCCCTATCGCTGGGGAAGAGTCAATACTGTATCCTGTCTCAAACTTCCACTTTAGTGTTCCATCTGGGTTTATGGCATAAAGGTAGTTATCATAAGATCCAACATATATCGTCCCATCACTCCCTATCGCTGGAGAGGACCAAATACTGTCTCCTGTCTCAAACCTCCACTTTAGTGTTCCATCTGGGTTTATGGCATAAAGGTAGTTATCCAAAGATCCAACATATATTGTCCCATCTTCTCCTATCGCCGGGGAGGAGTCAATATCGTCTCCTGTCTCAAACTTCCACTTCAATGTTCCATCTGGGTTTATGGCATAAAGGTAATTATCATCAGATCCAACATATATCGTCCCATCACTCCCTATCGCTGGAGAGGAATAAATACTGTCTCCTGTCTCAAACTTCCACTTCAGTGTTCCATCTGGGTTTATGGCATAAAGGTAGCTATCATCGGACCCAACATATATCGTCCCATCACTCCCTATCGCTGGAGAGGAGAAAATCCAGCCTTTTGTTTTAAACCTCCTCCACTGCAGTGAGACAGTAATAGTTATATAAGCAGATTTTTGCACTGCACCTTTATCATCAAAAACCGTTACAGTAGTATTATATACTCCAGCCGTATTATAGGTATGTGTTACAGTGTCAGTGGTTGTTTCTTGATCAGGTGTGCCATCTCCATCAAAGTCCCACTTGTAAGTAGTGATGTTTCCATCTGGGTCATGTGCCTGGCAGGTAAATGTTACCTCAAGTGGTTTATCCCCTTGCTTTGGATTTGCATCAAATGAGTTTATAACTGGTGCTTGATTAATTAAGGTCTGCTTTCCTATATGCCTTACATCATGGTGAAACATAGGCCAAGGAGATTTAGCAAGTCCTTTTGAATCAGACTTTATGGCATAGAGGTAGCTATCCAAAGATCCAACATATATCGTCCCATCACTCCCTATCGCTGGAGAGGACCAAATACTGTATCCTGTCTCAAACTTCCACTTCAGTGTTCCATCTGGGTTTATGGCATAAAGGTAGTTATCATAAGATCCAACATATATCGTCCCATCACTCCCTATCGCTGGAGAGGACCAAATACTGTATCCTGTCTCAAACTTCCACTTCAGTGTTCCATCTGGGTTTATGGCATAAAGGTAGTTATCATAAGATCCAACATATATCGTCCCATCACTCCCTATCGCTGGAGAAGAGGTAATCCTGTATCCTGTCTCAAACTTCCACTTCAGTGTTCCATCTGGGTTTATGGCATAGAGGTAGTTATCCAAAGATCCAACATATATCGTCCCATCACTCCCTATCGCTGGAGAGGACCAAATACTGTATCCTGTCTCAAACTTCCACTTCAGTGTTCCATCTGGGTTTATGGCATAAAGGTAATTATCATCAGATCCAACATATATCGTCCCATCACTCCCTATCGCTGGAGAGCAATCAATATCGTCTCCTGTCTCAAACTTCCACTTCAGTGTTCCATCTGGGTTTATGGCATAAAGGTAATTATCATCAGATCCAACATATATCGTCCCATCTCCCCCTATCGCTAGGGAGAAGTCAATATTGCATCCTGTCTCAAACTTCCACTTCAGTGTTCCATCTGGGTTTATGGCATAAAGGTAATTATCATCAGATCCAACATATATCGTCCCATCACTCCCTATCGCTGGAGAGGAATAAATACTGTATCCTGTCTCAAACTTCCACTTCAGTGTTCCATCTGGGTTTATGGCATAAAGGTAATTATCATCAGATCCAACATATATCGTCCCATCACTCCCTATCGCTGGAGAGGAATAAATCGCTGCTCCTATTTTAAACTTCCACTTCAATGTTTCAGGCTCTCCTGACGCAAAAGAAATACCAGTGCCAAACACAACCACAAAAAATGCATAAAAAATAACCCCTACCCTGTGCATCTTACTTAAGCTTAAATACCTGAGCATCTTTTAGCCTCCAAAACAGAGTTGTTTTTTATAATAAAAGCTCAATTTTTATAACCTATACAACTTCAAAATACAAGCCTTATCAGGCACACAAAACTCCCTCTTTTTTTATGTATTTTTTGGCTTGCTGGTATCTTTTTTTAAAATCCAACTTTTGGCAGACCAGAATCACCAAAAGTAGTCAATAATCACAACAGCCCAAATGTCTTCATAACCTCTGCAAGTTCAAAATACAAACACCCTATCATGGCAACAACCAAGCCTCCAAATACTATCATCATGCTGTGTGAACAAGGTCTGTCTGTGATGCATTTGTCTATTTCCTCAAATCTCTTCTTCATTTCTTCTCTCAGTGCCTTCTATCCTTCCTCAAATCTTGTAAGCCTCTCTACGATCTCCCTGTCTGTAAGGTTTGTGGTTTCCGGTAACAGAAGGCATTTAAAACACTGAACAAAAGGATAAACCCTACTGAAAATGCTATCTTTATCTTTTTAATCATTTGCCTACTCCTGTGCCAGCTTCCTCAGGATAAATATTGCATCATCAAGTCCTATCTTGCCATCTCCTGTAGGTTCTGCTTCAGGATATATCTTCTGATTTACTGATAAACCTGCTGTTATTTTAAGTGCAATGATAGCATCTTTGAGATCCACCTTGCCATCTGCGTTCAGATCTCCCTTAGGTAGATTTACCCTTATTGTCAGAGGATCAGATTTTTTTGATGCACCTTTATCATCAAAAACCCATACAGTAGGATTATATACTCCAGCCGTATTATAAGTATATGTTACAGTGCCAGTGGTTGTTTCTTGATCAGGTGTGCCATCTCCATCAAAGTCCCACTTGTAAGAAGTGATGCTTCCATCTGGATCATGTGGTTGGCAGGTGAAGGTCACTGTAAGAGGTGCAGTTCCTGACAGGGGATTTGCTGTAAAAGAGTCAATATCAGGGGCTTGGTTAAGTATTGGTACCTGACATTTTCCATTTACCCAATTACCACATATTCTTATACATTCTATCTCTGTATTACATAGCTTTGGTTCAAAGATACTACACTTGTGTTCTATTCTTCCAAGATATTCATTTTCATTATAATGCTTTTGTGCATTAGGATATTTATTTTTGTCCCAGAAGTGGTTCTTTGATATTTCTTTATCAGACAGATTAAAGTAGTTATAGCCAATGTAATCAGGAGCTTCTCCTATTGGGTCATCCCATGTTATATCAAGATGATACCAATTATCAAATAATCTTACTATGTTCCAGGCATGAGCTTCAGATCCTTTTTCATTAATTGCAGTTCCTGAAATGATCATATTTTCAATACCTGCCATGTATAACATCCTGTTGGTTAGTATTGAATACCCTTCACATACTGCCAAGCCATTTTCAAAAGCACCATAATCTGTATATGCTAAAGGATTATTTCCATTTAAGGCATTTAAATCGTAAGAGGTGTGAATTACTATCCAATCATGGATTGTTTTTTCTCTTGTTATCATATCCATATCAGGAGAAAGAATATCTGCTATCCTGGAGATCAAATCTTTTTCTAATTGGTTTTCTTTTGCATGATCATACGCATAAGTGATAGAATATGTAGTTTTTATAACCTTATTATCAATACTCCAATACCTATACTCCCAATGTATAAGACTCATCCATAACCATGGAATTTCTTTTTCAAGTTCTTCCCAAATTTTTTTACTCCATTGAGTAAATTGGCTTTTATCTACATAAGGATCCAAGCTGATTGATATTTGAGTGGTTTTATTTCTTAGTGCTCTTATGAGGATTATCTTATAGTCCTGATATGAAGAAGCTGTTTGCTCTAAAAGAAGTTTTCTTTGAGGTTTTACTTTTATTTGAGGAAAAATCTCGAAGACTTTTTTCCCAAAACGCTTTTCCCAAAATGGATTAATAATTGTTTTTTCTTTTTTTTCAACACAGAAAGCACTCTTATCTAATACTTGGGTTATATTTATAATAAGAAAAAATACTAAAAATATTAACTTTTTTTTAGTAAACAGCATCTTAATTTATATTCAGGAACATTCTAACAACAACCCAAATGTCTTCATAACCTCTACAAGCCTTTTATCTGTCTTGGAAAGCTCTCTTAAAGCCTTTATCAGAC
Source organism: Desulfothermus naphthae (assembly GCF_054657475.1). Classification (NCBI taxonomy): domain Bacteria; kingdom Pseudomonadati; phylum Thermodesulfobacteriota; class Desulfovibrionia; order Desulfovibrionales; family Desulfothermaceae; genus Desulfothermus; species Desulfothermus naphthae. Next base: position 195,798 of record NZ_BAAHYQ010000002.1, on the reverse strand, counting down.
AACTATCTGTCTATATATGCCTTACAGTTACCTCTTTTGCCTTTTCTATAAGCGTCTTTCTATCCCATAATACCAACCCCATCATCGCTACCACCACTCCACCAAATATCACAATCATAGTGTTTGCTATGTGAACAAGGTCTGTAATGCGCTTGTCCATTTCATCAAATTTTCTGTTCATCTCTTCCCTTAAAACTTCTGGTCTTTTTGTAGTGCCTTCTGCCCTTCCTCCAGCTTGGTAAGCCTTTCTATGATCTCCCTGTCTGTAAGGCTTGTGTTCTTCTGATAGCAGAAGGCACTTAAAGGACTAAGTAAAAGGATAAGCACTACTGCAAATGCTATCTTTTTAATCATCTGCCTACTCTTGTGCAAGCTTCCTCAGGATAAATATTGCATCATCAGGTCCTATCCTACCATCTCCTGTAGGTTCTGCATCAAGATGTATGTCCTGAGTTACTGACAAACCTGCTGTTACTTTAAGGGCTATAATGGCATCTGTAAGGTCAAGTTTACCATCGGCATTTAAATCTCCCTTAATAACACTTGATTTTATAGTGATAATTATTGGATTAGATTTCTTTGATGCACCTTTGTTATCAAAAACCGTTACAGTAGCATTATATACTCCAGCTTTAGGATAGGTATGTATTACAGTGCCAGTGCTTGTTTCTTGATCAAACGTGCCATCTCCATCAAGGTCCCACTTGTAAGAAGTGATGCTTCCATCTGGGTCATGTGCCTGGCAGGTAAATGTTACCTCAAGTGGCTTATCCCCTTGTTTTGGATTTGCATTAAATGAGTCTATAACTGGTAATTGATTATTTAAGGCTTGCCCTTTTATCCTTCCAGTACGCATTATATCATGTCGATATATAGGCCAAGGGGATTTGGCAACACCTTTTGAGTCAGAATATATGGCATAAAGATAATGATCACCGGATCCAACATATATTGTCCCATCTTCCCCTATCGCGGGACAGGAAGTGGTGATCGGACCTTCTGTTTTAAACTTCCATTTTAGTGTTCCATCAGGATTTATGGCATATAAGTGATGGTCCTTAGATCCAACATATATTGTCCCATCTTCCCCTATCGCTGTTAGGGAGCTAAGACAGTCTTCTGCTTTAAACTTCCATTTTAGTGTTCCATCAGGATTTATGGCATAGAGGTAGTTATCATTAGACCCGACATATATCGTACCATCTTCTCCTATTGATGGTGGACCCCAAATATTAACTTTAAACTTCCACTTTAATGTTCCATCAGGGTTTATGGCATAGAGGTAGTTATCATCAGACCCGACATATATCGTACCATCTCCACCTATTGCTGGAGAAGTGTGAGATTTCCATCCTGTCTTAAACTTCCATTTTAGTGTTCCATTGGGGTTTATGGCATAGAAGTAGGTATCACGAGATCCAACATATATCGTCCCATCTTCTCCTGTTGATGGAATATGAGATTCAGCTCCTGTCTTAAACTTCCATTTTAGTGTTCCCTCAGGATTTATGGCATAAAGGTAGTTATCACCGGATCCAACATATATCGTCCCATCTTCCCCTATCGCTGGGGAGATAAGCCAGTCTCCTGCCTTAAATTTCCACTTTAATGTTCCATCAGGATTTATAGCATAAAGGTAGTTATCCTCAGATCCAACATATATCGTCCCATCTTCTCCTATCGCTGGGGAGGAGAAATGCACAACTCCTGTCTTAAACTTCCATTTTAGTGTTCCATCAGGATTTATAGCATAGAGGTAGTTATCCTTAGATCCAACATATATCGTCCCATCTCCACCTATCGTGGGAGAGGAGGTAATAGAGTCTTCTGTTTTAAACTTCCATTTTAATGTGCCAGCTTTTACTACAGTAATTTTTTGTGGTAAAGATATTGTCCACTGACCATCATCATCTACTACTTTTACTACAGGATAATATGTGCCAAGATCAGTATAAGTATATGTTACAGTGCCAGTGGTTGTTTCTTGATCAAATGTGCCATCTCCATCAAAGTCCCACTTGTAAGTAGTGATGCTTCCATCTGGGTCATGAGCATTGCAAGTAAAGTGAACTGTAAGTGGTGCACTACCTAAGGTAAAATCAGAGGTAAATAAATCAACAATCGGGAGCTGATTGAGACCAACTCCTGTAATCTCTATATCATCAATATACCATCCTGTTGAGATCTCTCCAAACGGAAAGGAATCAGCTGTATGAAAAAAGGCTATTTTTATCTTCTTTCCTGCATAGTTAGTTAGATCAACATCCATTAATGTCCAATAGTTACCACAGTTTCCACCAATTGCTGGACTTACAGTTTGCCAAGCTGACCATTTATGAGTTTTTTGGTCATAGGTAGATATCTGCACATATCCAGCATCACTAGCTGCATAAGAAAACCACTGCCAGAAGCGTAGGTGAATCTCTTCACGAGCATTGGTTATCTCTGGCAAATAAATGGAAGGAGTTATAAAATGACTATCTGTATCTGGATCATATTTTCCATTTAAATTTGTTCCTGCACATTGAGAACCACTGTGACAACTTTCTAGTCCAGCAGTGGGTGGGCCTATCTGCCAGATGCCATTATCTACACTCCAATTACCCCAACCTGATTCAAAATCACCTGTAAAGCTTGGTATCTTTTTTATAATTTTTATATCATCAATATACCATCCTGTTGAGATCTCTCCAAACGGAAAGGAATCAGCTGTATGAAAAAAGGCTATTTTTATCTTCTTTCCTGCATAGTTAGTTAGATCAACATCCATTAATGTCCAATAGTTACCACAGTTTCCACCAATTGCTGGACTTACAGTTTGCCAAGCTGACCATTTATGAGTTTTTTGGTCATAGGTAGATATCTGCACATATCCAGCATCACTAGCTGCATAAGAAAACCACTGCCAGAAGCGTAGGTGAATCTCTTCACGAGCATTGGTTATCTCTGGCAAATAAATGGAAGGAGTTATAAGACGACTGTCTGTATTTGGATCATATTTTCCATTTAAATTTGTTCCTGCACATTGAGAGCCACTATGACAACTTTCTGGTCCAGCAGTGGGTGTGCCTATTTGCCAGATGCCATTATCTACACTCCAATTACCCCAACCTGATTCAAAATTGTCTGAGTAAATTACTTCTGCGAAGGCAGAAAATACTAATGCACTAAATAAAAGGAATAGTATCATTAACACCTTATACATTTGAGCAAAAATTTTCTTTTTATTCATGATACTACCCTCCTGTTATATTCATAACAAACCAGCTATTTTTCTTAAAACATATATTGCATCACCTAAGTCAAGTTTTTTATCACCAGTTACATCAAAATTATGGAGATTTTTTTCAACTTCTTGACGAGAGATGACTTTTAGAATCAAAATGGCATCATAAATTGTTATTTTTCCGTCTCCATTTACATCTCCTGGCAATATCCAAGTATTCCAGTAAGGATTATAACCTAACTCAGCAAATATAAACCATGAGGTTGCTCCTGTATGGAGCCTTGCATCATATATCCAATCAAATCCAGTGCTTAATCCATCATGAGATGCTGCTACAAGCCCTTTACCATCAGTATTTAATGCATTTTTTTGTGCATGTTCTAATTCTCTGACATAGATTTCTGCTTTTTGCCTTTCTCCTATAAGTTGATAGGCAAGAGCCATGTGAGCTGTTCCTTCAAACCAGATTCCATCTTTATCATTGTTGAAATCAAATCCTTTAAAGCCATTATCTTCCAACAAACAATTATTTTCCGCCCATTCCAGAGCTTTCTTATATCTTTCACCAAGTGCCATTACTGCCCATGCTTGTATGTCAACAGGTATATTTGATTTATTTATGGTTACACCATCTTCTAATGTGCCTGTCCAAAAGTGATTGCCTTTTTTATCCCACATAGCTTCGACAAATGCTTTTGCATGTAATGCTCTTTGTTTCCATATTTCATTTCCTGTAATTTTATACAATCTCATAAAAGCCACATATATGTCGATATTATGTTCTGTAGATTTCCAAAATATTTTTGTCTGTTTTTCTGCCCACCCATTATAACCTCCTGTATATCCGCCAGAACCTCTATTATCTTTACAATTTTTCTCTATCCATTCTCCTAAGGTTATAGCCTTGTTAAGATATTTTTGTTCTTTTGTGTCTTCATAAAGAGAAATAAGAGCAATCATTGCCCAGGCAACATTACCAGTATATGTGCTTACACAGTATTCATCTTCATACCAGCTATTACTCTTATTATCCCACCAACCTGGCATCCTTACAGTGTTTGCTTTTCCATAGGGTTTCCAACCAGGAAATAACTTTAAATCAGCAGCTTGATAGGCATTTCGGATTCTCCCATCAGTAAAAAATCTATCGTGATCTATAGCATAGCTAATAGCATCTCCTATAAGTTTGGCTCGTCTTAGGTTATCTTTGTTTTTACTTGCAAGAAATGCTAATAAAGCCAAGGCATTATCATAGATAAATGCAGTATTTTTTAATATTGGTTTATCAGTAGGCAAAAGTTTATAGCTTAAAAGAAATCTCGGCTCATCTAATCTGCTTTTTTGATAGCGTATATCATCTAAGTAAAAAGTGATAGCTCTGTTGTTATTATTAGGAGCATTTGTTACCCAGCCAAATCCACCAATCACATAACTTAAATCTAAACTTGTTAAGTCAAGACTATATTGTTTCCATTCCTTAGTTAATGTAATGTAGCCAGTAGATTTCTTAGGTGAAGAATCTGGATAAGGAGCAATCGGTTCTCCTGTAAATGGGTTTCTTCCTATACCAAAAGCGAAAAATTCTACTCTTTCTCCCCCTTTTTTTCCCCTTGCCCAAAAGGTAAGTTTCTTGGCTCCAGTTAGATTAAAACCAGCATCCGGATATGTTCCCCAATTGAGCTTAGGTGCAACTTCTCTTCCTTCAAGAACTCCGTTCATAAAATACCACCCTCCCCAATCATCTTCTGTGCCAGTGAATTGATTTTCAATACATGTATCTCCTCTTAATGGGCTTTCTTTTGAGGCAACATTTATGGTAGCTTTAACCCCTAATCTTCCTAACATAACAAAGTGATTTCCTGCCGCTGAAAGATCAGTATAAACATCAAAGGTGGTATGATATTCATCCATAACTTCTTTTAAGAACTGAAGGGCTAACTCTGGATATGCATTTAGATTTTCAGAGGTAGGGCTTACTTTTATTGTTAGAGGCTCAGATTTTTGTAATGCACCTTTATCATCAAAAACTGTCACAGTAGCAGTATATGTTCCAGAAGCAGTATAAGTATATGTTACAATATTAATATCTGTTTCTTGATCAAATGTTCCATCTCCATCAAAGTCCCATTTGTAAGATACAATACTTCCATCTGGATCATATGCTTCGCAAGTAAATGTTACTTTTAAGGGCTTATTTCCTTGTTTTGGATCTGCATCAAAAGAATCTATAACTGGTGCTTGATTACTTAAGGTTTGCCCTTTTACTCTTCCAGTATGCATTATATCGTGTCGATACATAGGCCAGAAAGAGTGAGCAAGACCTTTTGAATCAGAGTATATGGCATATAAGTAGCCATCATCAGATCCAACATATATTGTTCCGTTTTCCCCTATTGCTGGGGAGGAAACTGTTGCATTTGTTTTAAACTTCCATTTCAATGATCCATCAGGATTTATGGCATATAAGTAGCCATCATCAGATCCAACATATATTGTTCCATTTTCCCCTATTGCTGGGGAAGAAACTGTTGCATTTGTTTTAAACTTCCATTTCAATGATCCATCAGGATTTATGGCATATAAGTAGCCATCATCAGATCCAACATATATTGTTCCATTTTCCCCTATTGCTGGGGAGGAAACTGTTGCATTTGTTTTAAACTTCCATTTCAATGATCCATCAGGATTTATGGCATATAAGTAGCTATTATCAGATCCAACATATATTGTTCCATTTTCCCCTATTGCTGGGGAGGAAACTGTTGCATTTGTTTTAAACTTCCATTTCAATGATCCATCAGGATTTATGGCATATAAGTAGCTATTATCAGATCCAACATATATTGTTCCGTTTTCCCCTATTGCTGGGGAAGAAACTGTTAGATTTGTTTTAAACTTCCATTTCAATGATCCATCAGGATTTATGGCATATAAGTAGCTATCGAAAGTTCCTGAAGACCCAATATATATTGTTCCGTCTTTCCCTATTGCTGGGGAGGAGAAGTGTCCCATTATTTCAGACTTCCATTTCAATGATCCATCAGGATTTATGGCATATAAGTAGGCACCTATATAATATGAGGGACTGACTATAATATATATTGTTTCATCTTCCCCTATTGCTAGGGAAGAGAAGTATCCCATTATTTCAAACTTCCACTTTAGTGTTCCATCAGGATTTATGGCATATAAGTAGTCATCAGATCCAATATATATTGTCCCATCATTTCCTATTGCCGGGAAGTCAGTGTTATCTTCTATTTTAAACCTCCACAGAGCAACACTAATAATTATAGGATTAGATTTCTTTAATGTACCTTTGTCATCAAAAACTGTTACAGTAGCTTTGTATACTCCTGCCTTAGTATATGTGTATGTTACAGTGCCAGTGCTTGTTATTTGATCAACATTTCCGTCTCCATCAAAGTCCCACTGATAAGAGACAATTGGCTCATTACTAAAGGCATAGCAGGTAAAGGTTACTTTTAAGGGCTTGCTTCCCGTCTCTATGTCTGAATAAAACTGTATTATTTCTATTGCATATATGACACCACTATTAAAAAACAGTAGCATAAAAAATGCTATTAGAAAAAGAACCCCTACCCTGTGCATCTTACTTAAGCTTAAATACTCACGCATCTTTTACCTCCAATATAGGATTTTTTTTCATAACAAACTTAATTCTTTATAACCTATATTGTATATTTTTTATAAAAATCCAGCTCTTGGCGGAAAAAATCACCCCACCATCGCTACCACCAAGCCACCAAATACCACTATCATAGTGTTTGCTGTGGGAACAAGGTCTGTATTGCGCTTGTCCTTTTCATCAAATCTTCTGTTCATTTTTTCCTTCAGTGCCTTCTGTCCTTCCTCAAGTCTTGTAAGCCTTTCTATAATTTCCCTGTCTGTAAGGCTTGTGCTCTTCTGGTAACAGAATGCACTTCAAGGACTGAATATAAAGAATAAGCATTACTGCAAATGCTATTAATCATCTGCCTACTTCTGTACAAGCTTCCTCAAAATAAATATTGCATCATCAAGTTCTATTCTCCTCTAGGTTCTGCATCAAGATATATGTCCTGAGTTACTGACAAACCTGCTGTTACTTTAAGGGATATAATGGCATCTGTAGTGATTGTTTCTTGATCAAATGAGCCTGCCATCTCCATCAAAGTCCCACTTGTAAGAAGTGATGTTTCCATCTGGGTCATGTGCTTGGCAAGTAAATGTTACCTCAAGTGGCTTATCCCCTTGCTTTGGATTTGCATTAAACGAGTCTATAACTAGTGCTTCATTAATTAATCCTGTAGCCTTACATCATGACGAAACATAGGCCAGAAAGATTTTGCAAGCCCTTTTGAATCAGAGTATATGGCATATAGGTAGTGATCAAAAGAACCAATATAAATTGTCCCATCTTTTCCTATTGCTGGGGAAGATACAATTTCATCTTTGGTTTCAAAACTCCACTTTAGTGTTCCATCTGAATTTATAGCATATAGATAATTATCTTCAGACCCAATATATATTGACCTATCTTCTTCTATCGCTGGGGAGGAAACAATCCCCCCTTGTGTCTTAAACTTCCACTTCAGTAAGCCAGTACTTCCTGAAGCGGAAGCAATACCAGTGCTACAAAACACAAGCACAAAAAATACATAAAAAAGAACTCTTACCCTCTTCATCTTATTTACTCTCCTGCAAACCTTTTGTTTGTCTCCTATAATTTGAATGCGTTTGGATATGTTTTTTGAATTTTAAGGGGAGGGGGGTTAATGAGCCCTCCCCTTAAGATATTATTTAGCCTTATTAATACGTAATCTTCCTCTGATAAACAATGACATCACAGCAACTACAGAGAGTAGCAGGAGGATCACCTTTTGAGTGGCTGTGGTGTGGAGCATAAGATAGCTAAATCCTACTAAAGGTAGGAGTGATACTCTTACTGCTGCCCGCAGAACTTCGTGTTGAGCAATGAACTGAGCTATAGGTGGAGAATACTTATAGTAAGTCTTTACAAAGGCTGTTCCTAAGCTATTAGGGAGTAAATACACATCTCTGAACTGTCTCAATATCTTGACATGTGGTTCAAGCAGTGAGCCGTATGCAGCAGTTGCTATGAAACAATTATCACCACCGCCTCCATCTCCAGAGACCTTGCTAGTGTCTTCAGTAGTTTCTTCACCACCAATACCAAAGGCAGAGAGATGTTCTACCCAGAAGGTGACATAGCCATTCGTGTAATCCACTGGCAGAATCAAGTGATCCACTGGAATAGGAGTCCCTTTTCCAGCCACTAAATCATCTACTGAATCTGCTTGATAAATTTTATATGTTCCTGCTTCAAGACTTCCGTTAGTAACTGTATCTGGATCAAAGTGAAGTGTGATTTCAATCCGCTGAAATTCATCTTTGCTAAGCTCTTGATCATTTTCATCTTTTACCTTCACTTCAACTATTTTTGAACCAACAATCTTTTTCGCTCCTACCTCATCTGGATCTATTTCAGCAATTTCTACAAATACGCGCTTATGAACCTTTCTTAACCCATCTGGTGGTATTACTACTCTGTTTTCACCTGAAGAAGCTGTTGCATCAGCACCCTTTATGTTTGGATCATCAATAGCCTGTACTTTTAGGTTTATTGACTTATGATAGGTCCAAATCCTTTTTGCAAAATAGCCTTCATCCACATCCCTGTCTTCACTTACATCAGCGTATATAGTCACTGTGAAGTTTCCATATTTGTTATGAGTAAAGGACCATGTATTTGCTCCATTAGCACCAAAAATATCTAAGGGAACATTATCACCATTATTGTCTGTTACTTTTATTTCACTAATTGTTCCATCAAACTGGTTTTGTTTACATCCTTGAGCATCACAACCTGCTTTTGCTGTAATTTTAACCAATACTTGATCTGGTTTACCATCTTGATCAATATCTTTTGCTTCTGGCTCCACATATATTATAGTAACAGGTTTCAGTGTAAGATCGACATTTGTTGCTGCAGGAGGATTGCCTTTTAATACAACATTATCTACTACACCTAAGCCTGCATTTTCGTCAAAAATGTATCCTTTCTTTTTAGCTTCTACTGTAAATGTTGCTTCTACATAATCAGCAGGGACAAGGAAGGTATAATTGCCATTTTTGTCTGTGTATACTGTAATTATGTTTCCAGAACTATCTTTTATGTATTCTCCATCTGCTTTGACCTGTATGGCAACTCCTTCAGGCTTGCCATTATCAGACAAGGTAATTTTACCAGAAATACTGCCACTTCCGTCAGCTAACTTTTCCAGAACCACTTCTTTTTCTTTAATTTCATCAGAAGTAACCTGTTTTATTTTGTAACCATCCTTAGATACTATAAATTTAAATGTAAAACCTAACTTTGGAAATCCAGTAAGTGTGAATTTACCATCTTTATCTGTCTTTATGCTTTTTTCTGGAAAATCAACTGATCTTACTTCTGCACCCTCTATTGGATTTCCATTTTCATCTACAACTGTACCACTATATTGAACCATTGGAACAATTCTGAAGATACCAGAGCATACAGTGCCCAATCCTGCATCAATCAAACGCTTTACATCTGGATTATTATACTGATCCTTATCCAGATTTACCTTTATTTTATAAGAAACAACAGAATTGAGGTTGTCTGCAAAGTTAAATTCGTTGTCATTATCTGTAGGAGATTGATCTTCAAATTGACCAACTCCTTTAAATGGCTTTCCTTTTAGATCAACTACTTTGTATATATATATATCTTCCCTAGGACCACCAAGAACTGTATAAATATCTTTTTTGGTAGTGCTGAGGTCATAAATTCCTCTATCTGCTTGAAACTTTTCTGATACAAACTTCATAGGAATCCGGATTTTAAGACTACCTGGCTTTAAGTTAGGATTATTCATATCAAGAATTTTTACAGTATATATACCTGCCTTACAACCCTTTTCAAAGAAACGTTTAGGCATAATTTCAATGCTATTAACTCCTGACCACTCGTCAATAACATTTCCGTTCCAGTCAGATATGGTCCAATTATAGACTCTATTAGGATCTACAGCACTCAACGTGTAAGTCTTATTAATAAGTGGATATGTTGATGGATCACCATCCTTATACTCCTTTGGCACCTGAGCTATACCTATTGGAGCATAAACAGTAATCTTAATAGATGCTTTTATGTTGTTAAACTTGGCATCTGTTGCAGTTATAGTTACCTCTTTTTTCCCTTGATTTACAGTTGGTGCTGTAAAATTTCCATCCTTATCTATGCTTCCTGCATCTACACTCCATTTTACTGTGCCTGATCCACCTTGGGACTTAAACTGCCACTTATGGTTAGTTTCAAGGGCATTATTGGCTGGCAGATTTGTTATTGTAACAGGATTAACTACTGTGATCTTGTATGTTCCTTTGACATTGTTATAGGTCTTATCGGCAGCGGTAATAGTAACTTCTACTGGTTGTTCCACATCCTTAGGTGTAAAGGATCCATTTTCATCAATTGTTCCAGCAGATGCTGGATCTACCATCCATACATAATCGCTGTTCTTTTTTCCTTTACCACCAACTGCATTAAATTGAAGCTTATCCTGATCACTTATACCTTTAACATTATCTTTTGCAGTAACTTTAATTGGTTCTACTACTTCAAAGCTACCGCTTACTGATGCTCCTGTTTTGGTGTCAGTTATAGTTACCTTAGTTGTTCCTTTTTTCTTTCCTATAAATACCGCTTTTTCTTTTTTATCACCTGTAATATTTTCTATTGCTCCTATAGCTTCATTTTCTACTTTCCAGTTTATACTTCCTACTGTTCCAACTGCTTCAAGATTTAATTTTCCACCAATCTCTACACCACCATTTGGAGGATTAAGACCAAACTTAACCACATGAATAGTAACTTTAACAGGGTTGAGGTCATTGTAGTTATTATCTTTTATAATAAGTGTTAAATCTCCTACTTTATCTTTAAGTGGAGTAAATATATAGGTGCTTTCATCTTTCTTTTGTAAATTTCCATAATCCTGTGTGCTAAGCTGACATGTGTAGCTACCACTTCCTCCTTGTATGCTAAATTGTTGCTTAAATCCTTCTACAGTAGAAGGAACATATACCTCTCCTGAGGGATTTACACTAATAGGTGGATGATAAACAATTGTCGCTTGCACAGTAGCAGTATTTCCTGCCTTATCAGTAGCAATTACAGTAATATTGTTGGCATCTTTCTCAAGGTCAGTTATTTCAAATTTCCAAGTAGTATTAGATGGATATGTTATTTTCCCAACCTTTGCAGCGGTGTCTACCTGGGCACTGATTGTGACACCTTTTTCCATTTTTCCTGCTACTGTTACACTGCTTTGATGAACAGGAGCTTGAAAATTTGAAGTAATCTTTACAGTTGGTGGGGTTATATCTACAACAAATGAACCCACATCTGACCAAGCTCCTTCATGTCCCTGGGCATCTACTGCTTTTACTCTCCAGTAGTATGTGCCTTGATTAAGTTTTGTGTCAGGTGTGTATTCACTTTTGGTCAGGTCATTTTTCTGGCTTACAATATTCTGGAAATTCTGATCAGTGGCAATCTGAATCTTATATTTTGCTGCATTAGCAACATCTGCCCAATCAAAGGTAGGTGTTTGATTGTTTGTTGGACTCTTTATTTCGGTTGTCTGAGGTGCTTCTGGAGCTTTATAAACAGTAACCTGAATCTGTGCAAAATCTCCCCAGTTTCCTCTTGAATCCTTGCCATGAACATAAATGGTATAAGGAGATTTATCTGCAGTCCACTTAGAGGTATCTACCTGAGCTTTTACATTTTCAGTGACTGAGTCAAACTTACCGTCAGCCGCGGTCATAGAAATACCTTTTCCATTTTGCCCTTTTTGGTTAATAAAATATTCAGCGGCAGAAATAGAATTGTTACCTGTATCTTTATCAGAAATTAAAGCAGTTAATTCAATATCTTTAGTGCCTTCTTTTATTTCCAGAGCATTAAGATTAGAAACAGTGGGACCAGCCTCATCTTTTAATTTGATAGTAGCAGAATATCCTTTAAAGTCATATCCTGAGGCTGTATCTGTCTTGACAACATTTACTTTTGTTTGAGTGAAATTATTGGTGGTTTTAAAATTAAGTTTCGCCAGAATCAGGGGTAGGTTTCCATTTGGCCACTTTCCAGTTATATCAGCCCATGCAATATTAACAAATTTGTCCGTGTTGGGGTCATTATCAATATTATTCGTATCATTCTGAGGTTCTTGTTTTGCAATCAGACTTGTAGAATAGACATCAGAAAAACCTGTAAATTCAATCTGATTAGAATTAAAGAAAACTTTGAATCCAATACCCGTTAAGGCGTTATTACCGTCAGTTACATCGTATTGAATATTAAGAGTTATATTCTTTCCTTTTCCTACTTCCTGGGATTGAGGAAGTAATTTTATTACCTGTTTCTTTTCCTCAGCTGATATAGCTTTTAAATTTCCAAGCATAAAAGATACAATCAACAATAATATAATCACATATAAACGTCTCATCACCCTGACCTCCCTCTCTTTGATTTAAGGTTTACTTACTTATTTTCAAAGATTTGATATACTTTTCTATATCAGTTGCTGTTTTTCTTTGGGCATCTGTAGCTACTGCTCCATTAATCAGTGTGTTTCCGGTAAATCCAAAAAGATACCTTAATATCAAAAGACCATCTTTTAATGGTTCACATACTCCATTATCATCTATGTCTAATATCTTTTGGTCTTTACCCAGCTTGATATAATTTTCTATATCAGTTGCTGTTTTTCTTTGGGCATCTGTAGCTACTGCTCCATTAATCAGTGTGTTTCCGGTAAATCCAAAAAGATACCTTAATATCAAAAGACCATCTTTTAATGGTTCACATACTCCATTATTATCTATGTCTAAAGTAAAAACAACAGATTTTATCACCTTTATTGTTCCGCTGGTAAGCACTTCATTTTGATCATTAACAGTAGTTGCCTTTAGCTTAAATGTACCTGGATTAAGTAATTCTACTACAACTGAGTTAATGTTTTGGCTTTCTCCTTTAAACTTAGCAACATCTTTTCCCTGCTCCTGTGGTTTTTCTTCAATTATCTCCCAGTTGTATTTTCCCTGTGTCCCAGATACACTGAATGTCTGGGTAGTCTGGCTTGCAAGATCGATTGTTTTTTTGTATGGATCAATTGCCTTGGGAGATAGCTCAACTGTGTCATAAACAGGCTGAGATATATTGCCAGCCTGGTCTTTAAACCATACATATATGGTCTTTCCCCCTGGGGTTGTATCATTTAGTGTATAAACTGCAGAATCAGAATAGTCCACATAATCTGAATCCTCTCTTGGTGGAGTGTTGGCTTCATTTATACACATCTTTACTGTGTCTTTTGATGCCCCAAGTTTTAAATTTAAAGTAGTGCTTTTAGTAGAATCTATATCATTTCCATCTTTATCAACTATTCTTACTGTTCCCTGAGGAGAAACATTATCTATATTAATAGGGCCAATAACTACATCATTACTATAGGCTGGTTTTCCAGTAGAGCTATCAAGATACCAAGTTTTTACATGAAGATACCGTAGATCATTATAATCATCATCTTTAATCTGATCATAAGGCAAGCTAACAAAGGTGGGATCTACATCTTTATTTACTATATCATCTTTATTATTTGCATTTAACTGTTCATCAGTTAATTGTTCACTTGAGTTATTCCATTTATAAACAAATCCATGTAATATATCATCTCCTGACATTTGTGGTTTTTTCCATTCAACCCTTAAGTCAGTATCTAATGGTGTGGGCTTTCCATCAGTTGGAACATTACATGTAACATTTGATTTATCAATCTCATACTTTGCATACGAATATGGAACAAGTGCAAGCAGGATTACTAATATAAATAGTATTGATTTGAACTTCATCTTCCTACCCTCCAATATTTTAATGATTAAGGTGCTGACCTGTAATAGCCAGCACCCTCATTTTTTATTTAAAATTCAAAATTTATGTTATTATTACCCGGACTTACCAAATCAGCCTTATCAATGCTGTCTTTTCCATTATACCACTTTGTATTGCCTTCTGGCCCAACCGCAAGCACCTTATATTTTGTATTAGAATCAAGTCCTTTGAATACATACTTATCTCCACTTTTCTTTATATTTCTGTAACCAACAAACTCGTCATTCTTGGTATAAAGAAGCACAAGGGCTTGTCCCTTACCATTCCATGTTACTTTACCCCTGATCTCTGTATCAGCACCACATTTAAGAGCTACATCTTCGCTCAAGTCGCTACTAATGTTCAAGTTCGTTTTTACATACACTGGATATTCAGGTGCAATGACGATAAGCTTGTAGTCATCAGATTGAGGCACATCCTTGAATTCATAATTTCCATTTTTGTCTGTAAAGACAGAGTCAAGAAAATGAGCTTTCTCTGAAGAAAGCACCACCTCTGCATTTTCAACAGGTTTGTTATCACATGTAGTAGTAACCTTTCCTGAAACACTATATTTTTTAACAGGCTTGGAAAGCACTATATCTAATGTATCATTTCCAGTTGTTGGTTTCTGGTCAGTTAGAACTGTCCTATTATATCCTTGTTTTTGAGCTATGATGAAGTAACTTTGGTTTTCATCCAGACCATATATGGCATATTTTCCACTTTTATTTGTTATATCATAAAGTGGGGTTCCGCCTGGACGGGTAACTATTATAACTACTCCTGG
This sequence comes from Desulfothermus naphthae, assembly GCF_054657475.1. Classification (NCBI taxonomy): domain Bacteria; kingdom Pseudomonadati; phylum Thermodesulfobacteriota; class Desulfovibrionia; order Desulfovibrionales; family Desulfothermaceae; genus Desulfothermus; species Desulfothermus naphthae. The sequence goes on along the minus strand of NZ_BAAHYQ010000002.1, from coordinate 180,795 downwards.
AATTGGCTTTCCTGTATCATTATCTGTTACTGTCCCTGTAAAATGTGCTCCTTTGGTAAGAATAATATCTTTTTTGATATCTTGGTTTATTACAATATTTTTTTCTTCGTATGTTTGATACTCTGGATGAGTTACTCTAACTGTATATATCCCATCAGGTAGGCCATTTATGCTGTATTTTCCTCCAGCTTCAGAAACATATATCTGCTTTCCTGCCAATTGTTTGGTATACTGATTGATAAGAAAAATCAAAGCACCGGCTATATCCTGCCCTTGTTCATTTTTGATTGTTCCTGAAAGGGTATTTCCTGTATCAATGACAAAGTTACAAGTCTTGTCCTTTCCTGCTGTAATGATTTTTTCTTGAATTCCATAGTTTCCAGTAAGGGGCTCCATCTTCACAGTATATACTTCACCACTGCATAGGCCTGTAAGCTTGTATGTTCCATCATCTTTAGTAATATCGATAGCCCTTCCACGCTCTCCTATTGCAGTAATAAGGACATTTGCTACAGGGTTTCCATCTTCTCTATCAAATGTAACCTTTCCAGTAAGAATTTCTTTACATTCAGTAATATCTATGTCTTTATCAGTAATCTCATCACCCTCTTTCACCTTAATTACAGTGGCATCTGATTCATTCTGGGTTGTTCCGCTGTCAGAATAGTAGAATATTTTACCATTTTGTTTAATTACAAAGAGTTCATAACTGCCAGGTGTGAGTTGGAAAGTATATTCACCATTGTTATTAGTCAAAACAGAAGATAGAGCAAAGGTGTTAACTTCAAATGCAAATACAGAAGCATCTGGCACTAGCTTTTTATTTACAAGCACTTTTCCAAATACTGTGCCTTTTGTTAAGTTGGCATAACTAAAGTTTATACCAGAGACATCTGAATCAGCTATATTTACTGAATCAGCCTCTGTTATATCTACCTTGCTATTGTAATACATTACTGGCATACCTTCAGCAATTGCACTTACTATATAATCTGATGCAGGGATAAGATCTTCTAATGTATATTCAGCTTTTCCATTGTCATCAGTGGTTACTTTAATTTTCTTGGAAAGCTTTACAGTATCTGAGGCTGCAATTATTGTTAGGTTTGTATTGGCTGGAAGGCCATCTATCTTTCCTTCTATCTTATGTAAGGTAAGCTGCCAATTGAGATTTTCTTTAAATTCTTCAGATACCTTGTTTCCATAAGCTGCTTTCAAGCTGTAATGTTTTCCATTTGGTGGAGGTGGAAGTGGACCCGCATTGAAGTTGCCGTTTTTATCTAAAGGATATTCTCCAATTAAATTATTGTCCAAGAATACCTTCACTCTAACCCCAGGGATAACTTTATTATTAACCTAAAATTTGCATCATAAGATAATGTTTAGCTTGACAATATAGTGAATTAATGGTATAAAGTGTTTCAAATAGGAAGTATGAAGGAGGCACTGATTCTATGCGTAGATTCCATGTTAAGTTCACTGAAAAAAATCTTACGGGCAACGCCGGACTGGTATTGCTGGGCCTGTTTGCTGACAAACTGAAGCTTCCCAAGATGCTTGAGCAACACATTACTATTAAGCGGGGAGCTACCGCACAGTATAAGGTTTCCGACATTATCATGATTTTGATGATGGCAGTGTTAGCCGGGGCTAAGCATATGAGCCATGTATTTATCCTAAAATCTGATTTAGCATTGAGGTCGCTTTTTAAATGGGAAAGGTTTCCTGACTATACTACCATAAATCGGGTTTTTAAGTTGTTTAATCCCCGACATTGCAATGAGCTCTCCGATGTAGAAACAAAAGTGCGCAAAAAGGTTTGGGGTAAAAAATGGTTTAGCCGCATCACTTTAGATTTGGACTCTACAGTGCGTGGGGTGTATGGGAAACAGGAAGGTGCCGAGAAGGGTTACAACCCCAAGAAGCCAGGACAAAGGGGATATCATCCGCTACTTTGCTTTATTGCTGAGACGCGGGAATGTCTTCACAACTGGTTTAGAGCCGGAGATGCTTATTCAGCCAATGGTTGTGTAGAGTTTATGCAAGAGTGCTTTGCCAAGCTTCCAAGGAGAGTCTGGAAAATTATTGTACGTGCAGATTCCGCCTTTTTTAATGGAGAACTTTTAGACTACTTAGAAGAGGCTCATGCTTTGTACTTAATCAAGGTTAAGATGCGAGGACTCACTCAGCTTTTAGAAGCTCAGAAATGGCACAAGGTTAAAAATAGACCTGGCTATGAGAAGACCGAATTCACATACAAATGTGAGAGGTGGAAACACCCCCGCCGGTTTGTGGCCGTACGTCAAGTAATAGAGAGCAAATTTAGTTGCTTTTTTTTCAGCGTTACAAAGACTGAGTATGATTATTTTTGTTATGTAACAAATATGAACCTGAGTCCCTGGGACGTCCACAGGTATTATTGCCAACGGGGGGCCAGTGAAAACTGGATTGAGTGGTGTAAGGGACAGATGGCCTCTGGAAGCATTTTGACACAGGATTTTTGGGCCAACTCCGCCATATTCCAGACCTGTATTCTGGCTTACAATCTACTGGTTTGGATGATGTGGCTCAACGATGAAGATGGTTTTAGAGAAGAGCCCAACACAATCCGCATGTTTCTAATCCATGTTCCAGCTCGGCTGATGCATGCGGGACGACAATGGTTCCTTCGATTATCGAGGGATTATTTTTTCAAAGAACGTTGGATAAAGATAGAAAATTCCATCCGGTCATTACAATTTGCTTAATCTTTTTTTGAGAGTATCCTCCAAAATAGGATTTTGCGTAAGTCCATGTGCAGTGGTGTGCCTTTACACACCCGTAAAGAGTGCCACTGACCGCAGCTTCTACCTGAAAAAGCCTTCCAAGTCACAATGAGGGAGACATATCCTTTAACATAACAGCTCCATATCTAGGTATCTCTGTCCAGAACAATCAGTTGCTTACGATTGAACTGTAATTGCAGATTTTAGGATTAATAATTACACTTCCAGTTATATAAACAGGCTTAGGTAACGCAGGTAATGTAATATTTTTGGTAACATCCTTTCCTTTTAGTTCTATTTCAACAGAGGAATCATTATATTGTGGATGGATAGAACGAGCTATAATCTTGTAGACTCCATCAGGAAGATTTTCAAATGAGTATTGCCCATTTTTGACAACTGTTTTAGATTTAAATACATATCGAGAACCTATATTTTGCTTTAATATCACAGGAGTTCCATCGTCTGCTAAGCCTCCTTCCTGATAAGTTACCTTTCCACTTATCTTATGGCTGCTCTTCACAGCAACAGTAATACTTCCATTCTTAAATTCTGCAGGAAAGACAGGCGTTGGATAAAATCCATTCTCATCTGGCTTGTCAGATGGAAATCCAACCAATACAGGGATAAATTCAGGATTGTCATATCCTGCTGCAGGATTCGTTATGATGGATCTTGAAAGACGAATTGGATATGTTCCTGGAAGATCACTGATTATCTTAAATTTCAACTTAAATAGATTATTGTTAGATATTGCTGATGCAGTTGCTGCTGCTATTATAACCTTGCCAGATATATCTTTGTTGACTTGATATAATATGTCATTTGTGGGATCACATTGCTCATTATTGCAGATATCTTTGTTTGCCTTTTCCAGCCCTACAAATTCAAAGACATTGGGATCATATGTCACAGTAAATGCCATTCCTCCAATATCAGCAGCATTATCAATAGTTACAGGCAATGAGACTATCTCACCTAATTTACCGCCACCTGTTCCAATACTTAATATCCTCTGATTTACAGCTGCATTTGCTGAAATCAGATAGCACGAAAAGAACAACAATAACAAAAAATTTAAAATATAGTGTTGCTTTTTCATACCTTACTCCTCCTTTTACTTGCGAGATTCATAGATACGTTTTAATGCCTCAATTTTGTTGAAATGAGCTTTCTTTAGCATGTAAAAATGTCTTGTTTTTTCTGCATATACCATTGAAAGAGACTTTTTCCGTTCAGGGTCTTTTGTTGAATCAATCTTGCATTTAAGCATAATTAAATCCTTAAACATTCTCATCTCACTTTCCTCAAAAGAGACTTGTAGATTCAAAATTGAGGCTGGTACACCTTTGCCATATAGTGCTTCTTTTCTCATTGTTTTTTTTATCATCATCCTTGCAGGCACAAGAATACCACCATTTTTTGGAATTGTGCCATAGGTAACAATCTGAATCGGATATTTCATTAACCTATTTTTTAACAGTACGGCCCTGTCTGTTCCAGCAAAAGTAGGAATTAAATTTCCTTTTTTGCCAGACCTTGGGAATACAGTTACAGTAGAGATTTTCCATGAGCCATCCTTCTTTGTATAGACTGTAGCATAGCTAAAATTTTTTAATACCATTTGGAGCACATCTTTTACAGATCTATTAGAAATATTAATATTAACAAGTTCAGCCTCAAGTTTCTTAGATACATAAAATTTAATACCTGTTACCTGAGACATAGAATAGAGCACTGATATAAGAGGCTGATTATAAGCCTTTATAGAAAGCCTTCCTTTGGAATAAACAACCACTGGCTTGGCTTCTGCTATAGCTGATATTAAAAGAATTAGTATAAGTATTTGAAAATATCTTCTAATATGTGCACTTCTCATTTTTTACTCCTTAATATCAGATTTATTACTTGTTACTTGATCTTACGGACTGTTGCTTGATTAAAATAACTAATAGCATAACTTTGCCTTGCTGTTTTGCTTGTCGCTTTTCTTATCTGAATAGCAGAATACACAGAAATCCCCCTTTTTATAATAACAGATGTTACGCACAACATAATTTTTTCAGTTCAGACATGTCAGCAAGATTAGCTATAATAAATACCTTAGCCCTGAGTGCAAAATGGTTCAAATGGTGCCTAATTTTTAAGCATTTAAGCTTAAATACCTCAATCATTGACATAACTAAATGGTCTATTAGCGTAGTTACTCTTTTAATAGGAGATTTTGCTCCTGCAGCATTGGATTTGAGAAATTTATGATACTCTTCCACTTTCCATCTTTTTTGATGGAGTGTAACTATATGTTCACACTGTAATAATACATCAGAGCATACGGTTGCGTCAAGAATTTTGTGAAAAATTTTATTAATATTTTTTTTACTTAATTATGTTGAATTAATAGTATAAAGTGTTTCTATAGTATCCTTCAGAACTTGATATAATAGGAACGATTTGATATAATGAATATTTATGAAAGGGGAACGTATTAAGGTTAAAAATTTAGAAGAGCTAAAAGAAAAATTAAAGAGTGAGAAGAAAGACAATATTTTAGTAAAACTTATTTTTCTAAATTTTATAGGAGAAGGGGTAAATTTTGAAAAGGCGTGTAGCAGTTGTGGGATAGCCCAATCGACAGGATACTTAGGGATAAGGGAATGGAACTAAGAGGGTTATAAAGGGATAAAAGGTAAAGGAAGAGGAAAAGGGGGAGGAAGGCCAAGTAGGCTGTCAGAGGAAGATTTAAAAAAGCTTAAGGAATTACTTAAAAAGAGAGCCTATTGGACTACAAAAGAAATAAGGGCATTGCTAAAAGACACTTTTGATATAGAATACTCCCAAGACCATGTAGTAAGGATACTGAGAGATAAGCTTAAGATGCATTTTTCTAAACCATATCCGATGGATTATAGGAAACCAAAAGATGGAGAGAAGATATTAGAGAATCAACTTCAACTTACTTTTTCTCTGTTAAAGGAGAAAGGATTTAAAGAAGAGGAGATAGCAATAGGTTTTATAGATGAAACAAGTCCGCAGAACACCGCCAATACAGTAAGGGTATGGAGTTTTGAGAAGACAAGATAAAAAATACAACAAAGTTCAAGACAAACACAATAGGTTTTTATGCTATAAAAGGAGAAAGTGTAAAATCATTTTTAGAAGATTCAAAAGGCTTATCAATAGCTAAGTTTTTAGAAAAGATAAGAGAAGTAAATAAGAAATATAAAGCGATAGTAGCAATAATAGATAATTTTTCATCCCATAAGAGTAAAGTAGTAAGAGAGAAGGCATCTGAGTTAGATATTTATCTAGTCTATCTTCCCCCTTATTCACCAGAGTTAAATCCTATTGAGTATATCTGGAAAAGTATAAAAAGAGTGCTTTCATTAGTTTTTGTAAAAGATATAAAAGAGATGAAGGAGGTTATATCAGAAGCATGGAATAGGTTATGTAAAAAACTAAGTTTTGCTAAAAGTTGGATAGAAAAATTTTTAAAGGGCACCCCATATTATATGAAGTTGTGCGGATAACTATAATTCTAATAACACTAGCTTCTCTGTTCCATCCTCAAAAAAGGCCCTTAAAACAAAATCTGATCTCCTGACCGATGCTGTCTCCTGGGGATGCACTTCTATTAACTCTGCATCCTTTACATTTAATCCACATAACTCACGCAACACCATATTCCTGCAATGGGTCAATATCACCTTTGACGCTATATCATATTGAAATTCACCTTATATACCCTTCTTAAATCCTGCTCTAAACTCAAATTAAATTTTTTGCAACCTCAGAAAGTATTAAATTAGCAAACTAAAGTTCCGAAAACTGCATGTTGATTTGTGTTATGAATTTCTTAGTTTATTGATAAGTCCCATAACTTTGCCTGAAAAAAAAATTGAATCTCACAGGTAATTTCCTAAATAGGTGATTAGCACACACTCCATAAGGAGGAAAATTACCTGTTAACAACAACTTCCTTGCTCAATTTTCAAAAATATCAAGTTTTCCTACACATCTTTTGATCGTGTTATCCTTCGCGGTTACATTTTAGACCTCTTCTAAGAAGGAGGCGTTGCTTCTTTCCTTAAATCTATGGGCTTTGTTAAACGATCTAATGGCATTATGCCCATTTTCACTGACCCGCCTGCCAATCGCCTTGACATTCTGTCTTTTAAAGAACTTATTGATATTACACTGGTTAGTCTAGTTAAATACCTCATATTATTGGTGGGGCACTGGGGGCAGGAACCACCATTAACAACCCTAAATCGCTGGGGCTTAAAAAACCTGTTCTCTATCTACAGGCCTATTTATGGAAAGGTCTTGATGCCAATAACAAATTCCTCAATTGTTGTGCTGACGTTGATCTCTCCTCATTATGTGAGATTGAACCAACATGTTTTCAAAACCTGTTCTTGACCACCTTAACCATAATGTCCCTGCTCCTGACCTAAGAAAAGACAGACAACTTGCTCTCCTCAAAGAATTGCGTAAAACCAAATACTCCTCTTTTGGATTTAAAACTTGTGAACTTAAGAATGCTCTATCCAACTACTTCCGAAATTCTTCTCAAATTCGCTATGAATTGAAAAAATTAATCTCTAGAAAGATCGTCAAAAAGGCAAAAGGTAAATCATTTTATGCGGTTACTAAATTTGGCTGGAAATGGCTTTGGGCTACAATTTGTGCTAACAATTTTTTTAAAAATCCCATAATTTCAACGTGTTTTAAAAAGGACTTAGAACATAGTGCATTACAACCATCTAATATTGAAAAGTCCTATCTCCTCATCCATCAAGGCTTAACCCTCATTACTCAAGAACTTGCAATGATTTAAGCTCCTCTAAAAAACGTAAATTTTTTTCACGTTTTTAAAGACAAAAGCATAAAGTTACTTTTTCTTCAGTGTAATCCAGGATCATCTCGTCACTAGTTTAGAAAAAGATTGTCAAGGCCCTCAGCGAAAAAAGTAAACTATATAAAATTTAACTTGATTAATTCTTTCTTACTTTCTTAAAAATTTGTTTTGACTTTTGGGGGCATTACCAAATCAAAGGGACAATTCGTCAATTGCCCCATAAAATCGGGATGGTGGGATTTGAACCCACGGCCCCTTGAACCCCATTCAAGTGCGCTCCCAGACTGCGCCACATCCCGATAAAAAGAAAAATATCTTTTTACCCCTTTTTTGTCAAGAACCTAAAATCATACTCAACGATTCTTTTTCAGGGATAAATTAAATCATAATAGAAAACCAAATCAATCTAACTTTACCTTCTTCCATGACTTTTTTCACATAACATATATGGGAATCATGTGTTTACAAAAGGTGGTAAAATAAGATAGTTAAAAAGCACCTAATGTTAAAAAGTCTAATTCATGAAGTGCTAAACGAAAATAAAGGCAAAAAAAAACTCATGTTGGGAATACAACAATAGAGATAAAAATAGATAAATAGCTATTTTGGATACTGGAAAATGAAATAGTTCAAAGACCAACAGCTTAAATTTTCCCCGTAGATATTCCTGGAGCAAAAAAATGGGAAAAGATTTAATGGAATATTTTAAAATAGTTCAATCCCTTATAGATGAGATTAAAAATATCATCCTGGATAAGGAAAAACAGATAAAACTTGCACTCACCTGCTTTTTGGCAAAAGGACATCTCTTAATAGAGGATGTCCCTGGCACAGGAAAAACTACCCTTGTCAAAGTAATGTCTAAATTGCTTGGTCTGGAATTTAAACGTATTCAGTGCACTAATGACCTGCTACCTGGAGATATCCTGGGATCGTACATTTTTGATGTTCAAAAAAGAAGATTCTTTTTTCATCAAGGGCCGATATTTTCTAATATTGTGTTAATTGATGAAATAAATAGAGCCACTCCAAAAACCCAAAGTGGGCTACTGGAAGCAATGGCCGAAAGACAGGTAACCATTGAAGGCAACACACATGTTCTACCTGAACCATTTTTTGTGGTCGCAACCCAGAATCCTAAAGAACAGGCAGGCACATACCCCTTGCCTGAGTCCCAGATTGACAGATTTATGCTAAAAATAAGCCTTGGTTTTCCCTCAAAAAATGCGGAAAAAACCCTCTTAAAATGGGGTAATATAGATGACAAATTAAATTCTCTAACCCCAATAGTCACCAGGGAGCAAATCTTAAGTATGCAAAATAAGCTAGGGGAAGTAGTAGTCTCAGATGCAATTATTGATTACATAGCAGAAATTGTTGAATATACCAGAAATTCAAATCAATTTAAATATGGTCTTTCAACACGGGCATCCTTTATGCTCCTTTGTGCAGTAAGAGCATGGGCATTTATACATGGACGGAATTTTGTGCTTCCAGAAGATGTCAAGGAAATGATTGTTTGGGTGGGCAATCACAGGTTAAAATCTTATGAAGCCCAGGATCCTTTTTATATAATAGACAAAATGCTTAAAACAATTCCAATACCTTGAGGTCTATTCTTGAAAAAATTCACACTCAAGCCAGAGATAGTTAAAAATATATTAGAAGGTCCTGACCCCCAGGATACTCCAATTATTTTGACCCACAAAAATATCTATATTTTCCCCTCAAAATTTGGTCTTATCTGGTTTGTCCTATTGAGTATAATGTTTTTAATTGGCTTAAATTACAGAAATAATCTGGTCCTTATTTTGTGTTTTGCTCTTATCTCTTTTTCTTTGGTCTCTATGATCTATACATTTTTTCAATTATATGATTTAAAAATCTCCCCTTCAGGTAATGGAAAAGATTGTTTTGCAGGGGAATTTTGCGAGTTTTTTCTCTATATTCAAGAAAATAAAGGAAAAGTAAGATACTTAGAAATAAAAACAAAAGACTATAAAAGAGAATTTATACTCCATTCCCATTCTAATAAGGTGGTAAAATACAAGGTTAAAACAAAATCAAGAGGGATCATTTATGCTCCAAAGTTCATTATTTTATCATATTATCCCTTTGGAATATTTAGATGCTGGACAGTGCAAAGATTTTCAAATCAGGCCTTTGTCTATCCAAAACCTGTCTTCTCGCCAGAGCTAAATAAAAAAAATAAAAAAGATACAATGGTTATGGATGGAGAATCCGGGCTCGGAGTAGAAGAGTTCATGTCCCTTGATGAATACCAACCAACAGACCCTAGTTCTAAGATATACTGGAAAGCATATGCAAAAAACAACAGATTAATCAAAAAGGTATTTTATGGCGGAGAAGGAACTCATATCATCTGGCTGGATTTAAACAACTATTTCCCCTATCATGATCTTGAAAAAGCCCTGGGAATTTTATGCTACCAGATATTGGAGGCAGCTAAAATAGGGGCCTGTTACGGTCTTAGATTAGACAATTTAACATTTGGACCAAAGGGTGGAGAGGAACATAAACAAAAATGTTTAAAGGCCTTAGCAACATATCCTGAAATAAAGACTAATGGAGAAAATAAGAAATAATAAAACCAGAGTAATTGCCCTGCTAATTCTTTTGTATAGCTATCTTCCTTTGTCTTTTCTCCTGGGTAAAAATATTAGTATTGCCTTTTTTTGTTTCCTATTTTTAGGGTATATTTCTTTAAAATACCCAAAATTGACGTCTGAGTTTTTAAAAAAAGTATTACTTTGTTTGATATTTATATTTCTATTTTTGATATACACCCCTGAATTTGTATCCCTTGATTTTTTCGTATCTTTTTTATCCCTTATGCTAGGATTAAAGTCCTGTGAATTGTATAGTAAAAGGGATTTATATATTCTGGTCTTTTTGACTTCTTTTTTGCCAGTTGCAACCTGTCTGTATGAACAGGAGTTATGGGTCTTTATTTATATTTTAATATATGTATTTCTACTTTTTTTAGTCCTTTTTACACTAACCAATAAATATATCTTAAATTGGAGGCCTTTTTTAAAAGAATGTACTTTAATGCTCATGTTTTCAATACCTATGATAGTTTTTTTATTTATCTTTTTTCCCAGGTTACCTCATGCTTTTTTGGGTTTTTCAAAAAAACACATTAACATATCTGGTTTATCTGAAGAGGTAGCTCCAGGTGCTATTTCTCGTCTGGTGTTGTCAAATAAAGTAGCATTTAGGGTTAAATTTGATAATATACCTGAAAAAATAGACAATTTATATTTTAGATGTGGAGTACAGGAAAAATTAAAACATGGTATTGCCAAAATAGTCAGGGTAAAAATAGATAAAATTCCCTTAAAGGGACTTTCAAATTCAGTAAATAATTATAAGATTTTTTTAGAGCCAGGTTCAAAATTTCTTCCTTTTTTAGAAATGACAAATACTCGCCCTGAAATTTCAGGTCTTCTAATGTATGAAGGTTATTTTTATTTGACTAAAAAACAATTAACTTCACTAGTAGGGTATAGATTAAACCATATTGCAGACTATGTATTACACACATCCACTCCTAAGGAGTTGGATAGATGTCTTGAAGTGGAATTGTCAGAAAATCCAAAGACACAAGACCTAGTAAAATCTATGTTAAAAAAAATTTCAAACATAGAAGGGCTTATCAAGCAAATAACAATGATTTTTTCAAAGGACTTTTTATATACATTAAATCCACCAACATGGCCTATTCATAACCCTATAGACTATTTTGTCTTTGAATCAAAAAAAGGATTTTGTGGACACTTTGCCGTTGCTTTAACCTACATGTTAAGATATGCACATATTCCAGCAAGAGTAGTTACAGGTTATAGAGGTGGGGAGTTAAACCCTCTGGGGGATTATTTGATTGTAAGGCAATCGCAAGCCCATGCCTGGGTTGAGGCATTTGTGAGTGAAAATAAGGGTTGGGTGAGGATAGATCCTGTTGATTTTATTTCTAAGGAAAACATAGATAAATCCATGGATGAGCTCCAAAGAGCCTATATTTCTAACACCAAACTACCTTTAATTTTTAGACATGTTATTTCAGCCTGGGATTATATCAATTATAAGTACAGAATATGGATAGTAGATTATTCTTATAAAAAACAAATATCTCTTTTTAATAGACTGGGATCTCATCTAAAGGAAAAGTTCTGGTATATTTTAGCATTTTTAATAGGATTAGCGGTTATAGCGGTACTTACATGTATTTTTTTTATTTTTTCCAGATCAAAAAAAGAATCTATTTATGATTATTTTTTGATTTTTCTTAAGAAATTAAACAAAAGAGGGATTAAAGTGGATCCTACATATGGACCTCTTGAAATAAAGGATATGTTGGAGGACAGGCATGATTTATGGGTAAGTAAGGCTTTGCTTGTAATTGAATTATATATAAAAATAAGATATATAAATGAACATAGGAAAGAAGACATAGGAACCTATAAGAAATTAATCAAGGATATTTAACTATGTTTTCTCAAAAAAAAATTGGTCTTGCCCTGGGAGAAGGCGGAGCTAGAGGGCTTGTCCATATAGGAATTTTACAGGTCTTTGAAGAAAATAATATAGATGTGGATATAATTGCAGGCACCAGTATAGGAGCTATAATTGGTGCTATGTATTGCGAGAAAAAAGACCCCTTTGAGGTGGAAACTAGATTCAGAGAATTTATAAAGAGCGACTTATATGAAGATGTGGGATTTTTGAATCTGGAAAAAAGGGGTGATAGACAGCCGAGTTTCTGGGATCAAATATATTCAAAAGTCAAGGGAACAATTGCACTTACCCTGGCCCAGACAAAATTGAGCATATTTGATATTAAAAAGTTTGAAAAAGTTATAGATTTCTTAATAAGAACTGAGACATTTGACCAATGTAAAATCCCTCTAGTTGTTGTTGGTACTGACCTTAGATATGGAAGAGATATTCCTTTATGTATTGGAGACCTTAAAAGATCTGTGATGGCAAGTGCGTCAGTTCCAGGCTTTTTTCCTCCTGTTGAAATAAATAATCGTCTGTTAAGTGATGGAGCTATTGCATGCCCTGTTCCTGTAAAATATGCCAAACTCAGAGATGACACAATCACCATTGCTGTAGCAGTCCCTCCTAAACTAAAACCGATCCAGGACGTTGAAAATGCTGTGGAACTTTTAATCAGAGCTGAAGAGATAAACATGTATTATTTAACATGTGAAATGATAAAAGATGCGGATATTTCCATAATTCCAGATATTGGTGACATTCAGTGGAATGAATTTCACCATATTGATAAACTTATAGAAATTGGCAGAAAAGCAGGAAAAGAACTTGTACATAAACTTCGAAAAAGAATGGGAATTTTTAAACGTTTTTTTTAATATGAGATAAACTCATTATTTAAAGATAGACCAAGGCTTTTTAATAACTCTTTCATCTTTTCCACATGGGACCCTGACCAATAGACCTTGTCACATACAGGACACAGTGAGAATTGATTGTAGTATTTCTTTGTTTTTGGTTCTAATCTATCCATGATTGCTCTTTTATCAACAGGAATTAATTTGTTATTGCAAACAAGACACCTTGTGAAGGCCCTGGTATTTATGTTTAATCCAAAAAAAGTAATTGTTTCTTTTAATTGGTCTATTGCAGAGTTTGCCTGTATCAATTTTCCCCACAATATTTTCTTGCGCTTAAGGAGTTGGATATCTTTTGAAAGAACAATTCTCTTTTCAAAAAAAGCTATTTCAGCGATTTCTTCATCAGAAATCTTCCAGTCAAAAAAGCAGTCAAATCCAAGCATTCTCAAAAACTTGGCCAATTTCCCTACATTTGCATCAACGAGAAAACGAAACTCTTTAATTGGTTCATTAAATAGATAATTATTCCTTTCTATCGGAATTTTATGGGGATAAATTTTAAAATGTGTTTGTTTTTTTGGAAGATGTGAAAAATTTACCTTTTGATTGTTCACTTCAATAAGTCCTATTTCAGTGTGAGGAATACCTAAAGACTCAATTATATCTTTTATGGAAGCCCTTCTATTCAATGGATAAATAATTTTTTTTGCATTATCATTACAATCTAATACATACCTTTTTTTACACCTTAAGATATGTTTTAACCATCCAATAAAAGTAATATAAATTGCATCTAAAGAGGAATTTTGCTGGATCATTTGAGGGAAAAATTAGAAATGGTTAATATTTTTTATTGTAGTGAAAAAAAAATGGGGACCTTTAAGCCCCCTCTCTAATTTATTTTTTCTTTCTAGAGCTCAGTTCTGGAAAATCCCAGTAAAAATACTCATTTTCGCCTCTCTCTATACCCTGCTCTTTTTTCTTGATTTCCTGTTCCCTAAGTTCAATCCTCCTGATCTTTCCACTAATAGTCTTGGGTAGCTCCTCAACAAACTGGATTATTCTCGGTATTTTAAATTTTGCAAGCACATCAATAGTGTGTTTAAAGAGTTCTAAAGCCAACTCCTTTGATGGCGTATAACCCTTATTTAATATCACAAATGCCTTTACCAATTGATATCTATGGGGATCTGGAGAGCCTACAACTGCAGCCTCTGCAACTGCTGGATGCTCAACCAGGGCACTTTCAACTTCAAATGGTCCTACACGGTAGTCAGATGATTTAATAACATCATCTGCCCTTCCAACAAACCACCAGTAATCGTCCTCATCAAAATATGCCCTATCGCCAGTATAATAATAATCACCAACAAAAACTTCTTTCATTTTATCTGGATTACCAATATATTCAGTAAACAGACCAATAGCCCTCCAATTTTTCAGTCTCACACATATATGACCTATATTATCAGGTTTTGTAATCTCATTGCCATCATCGTCCACAAGGACAATATCATACATATAAGAAGGTCTTCCAAAGGAGCCAAACCTCATCTTACCTTCCATCCAGGGAGCATTTCCAATCATAGCTGTTGACTCTGTTTGGCCGTAAAAATCTCTAATTTCATTATTTGTACTTTTTTTCCATTGAACAATTACTTCTGGATTTAATGGTTCACCAGCACTTACTGAATACCTCAGGGCAGAAAAATCAAATTTATCCAAGTCCAGATTAATAAACATCCTCCAAGCAGTTGGAGGCGCACAAAAGACATTGACCTTGTATTTTGAAATAGCCTCAAGATATTTGTCGCCGTCCAAAGCATTAAAGAAAAATCCTGTAGCAGTGGCCCCAACATTTAAGGGAGCAAAAAAACTGCTCCATGCCCACTTGGCCCATCCAGGAGCAGACAAATTATGATGAATATCTCCAGGTGCAACACCTATTATTACAGCAGTTGATAGATGTCCAAGAGGATATGAAGTAGCTGAATGTCCTACCCTCTTTGGTAATCCAGTAGTACCTGAAGTAAAAAAACAAAACAAAATATCATCTTTTTTTATCTTTGCACCTTCAGCTTGATCAGATTCCTTCTCAACTTCACTATAAGATATCCAACCATCTCTTTGACCAAGTACCAGCTTAACCTTTGGCTCCTTTCCAGTTGCCTTTAAGGTCTGGTCCATTATTGCAGCCAGGGACTCATCAGCAACAATTACATCAGGGGGGTAGGTCTCAAACCTGAATTCCAGTTCCCTGGCAGTCATGGTGGTTGCTGTTGGGACAATCACCAGCCCTCCCTTTAAACACGCAAAGGAGGCAAACCAGGTCTCTGGAACGATTGGAATCATCATATACATATTATCGCCCTGATTAACACCCTTATTTCTGAGAAAATTTAATATTTTATTCCCCTTTGCTGCAAAATCCTTATATGTAAACCTTTTGTCCTCTCCATTTTCAAGATTAACCCAGAGAAGTGCAACCTGATCCCCTCTCTCCTTTACATGCATTCCCTCAAATATTTCCTCAGCCCAATTAAAATATTCTGGCAAATTTGCCCTGTTCAATTCATCAAAAAATGCTTTGGCTGCTTTATCCCTTGCCTCTAAATCCTCCATTTGGTTAATTCCCATCACCCTTTTAAAATAATCCTCTATTGTCATAACTCCCCCTCTTTTCCTTTTTTAGCATTTAACAAACATAATCATTGCTTACAATCTCCATCTAAATTTTGCTTTAAAAAAGAATTCTTAATTTCTTCAACAAGCTCATAAGCACTTACCTGTTTTTTTGCTATTTTTTCCACCATTTGTTCCATCAAACCATTTTTTTCCAAGGTATTAATAATTGGAACTAGGATTTGAGATTCTATTGCATTTAAAAGTTGAACTTTGGCCTTCCTTAATTCTCTTTGTTCAATAATTTTTTTATCTTCCAGGAATTTTAAGTGTTCATCTATTTTTTGCCTTAACTCATCTACCTGTTTTGCAAATTTATCTGGATTAGCAGTGGACTCCAATTTTACGATTGGAGGTTTCCATCCCCCTGGAAATTCCTGCATCATATCTAGAGTACGGAGAAGATCCAAATAAAGTTTAGCTGCGTTGGGGTGATCGCCCTTATTAATCACAAAAATATCTGCTATTTCCATAATACCAGCCTTAATGGTCTGCACATCATCACCCATGCCAGGAGTTAAAACAACTACAATTGTATGAGCATTATTCATAATATCAACTTCCGATTGCCCTGTACCAACAGTTTCCACTATGATTATATCCTTTCCCATTACATCCAATACATGAATTGCGTCTTCTACTGCAGCTGAAAGCCCTCCTAAAGCACCTCTTGTGGCCAAGCTCCTGATAAAAACACCGTCATCACCAGCATGATCCTGCATCCTCACCCTATCACCCAGTAATGCACCCCCACTAAATGGAGATGTAGGGTCAACAGCTAATACACCAACACTTTTACCCTGTTTTCTGTATGAACCTATCAAAAAGTCAGTTATTGTAGATTTCCCGGCCCCTGGCGCCCCTGTTATGCCTATCACATGAGCCTTTCCAGTATAGGGATATATGTATTTAATGACCTCTTTGGCTTCTGGTATGCTATCTTCTAAATTTCTGATAAGGCGAGAAACAACCCTGACATCACCTTCCCTTATCCGTCTCAATATTTGTTCTAATTTTTGCTGATCCATGTAACCTACCTTAGAAAACTTAGATGCCTCTAAATTATTTTAAACTTGTAACCCCTACAATTGTTAAATACATCTTATTACAAAATCTCGTCCCTAATTTTTACATTTTCATCTATCCATTTTTTTATATCTTCCAGGGGTGTACCTGGAGTGAAAACAGCTTTAATTCCATGGTCATATAAATATTGAAAATCCTGCTTAGGTATAATACCACCACCTATAACAACAATATCATCTGCACCTTTTTCTTTAAGTAACTCAACAACCTTTGGAAAAAGTTCTTTATGTGCCCCAGAAAGACAGCTAAGACCAACCACATCCACATCTTCCTGTAAAGCAGCTTCCACTATTTGCTCTGGAGTCTGGTGACAGCCAGTGTAAATTACTTCATACCCAGAATCCCTAAAAAATCTCGCCAGGATCCTCGCCCCCCTGTCATGTCCATCCAACCCTGGCTTAGCTACCATTACACGCAATTTTCTCTTTGCCATTCTGCCTACTCTCCTTGAAATTTAAAGACTTTATGGGCAATCACTTTATAACCCACACGTCCCCTAATTTTATTTTTTTTAAAAAAATCCAGGATCTTTATAGACTCCATATACTTCTCTATAAACATCACATATTTCCTGTTCTGTGGCCAAGGCCTCAACGGCTTCTATACAATAGGGCATCACATTCTCATCCTTTTTACAGGCATTCTTAAGATTATCCAGGGCCTTTTTTACAGCCTTATTATCCCTTCTCCTCTTGACCTCTGCAAGCCGTTTTAACTGCTCTTTTTCAACCCTTTCATCTATTTCTAAAATAGGTATTTCCTGCAGCTCCTCAGTAACATATTTATTAACTCCCACAATCACTTTTTCACCATTTTCCACCTGTTGCTGAAATTTATATGCTGCATTTGCTATCTCCATTTGGGGATATCCCTGTTCAATAGCAGCCAGCATACCACCCATATTATCTATTTTTTCAATATATTCCCATGCTGCCTCTTCCATCTCTTTTGTCAATTTTTCTACAAAATAAGAACCTGCCAGTGGATCAATTGTATTGGCAACCCCTGTTTCTTCAGCAATTATTTGCTGGGTCCTTAGAGCTATTTGCACTGCATGTTCTGTTGGCAAACAATACACCTCATCCAGAGAATTCGTATGTAGGGATTGAGTTCCACCAAGTACTGCTGCTAGTGCCTCTACCGCTGTCCTCACTACATTGTTATAAGGCTGTTGAGCAGTTAAAGAACATCCAGCTGTTTGTGTATGAAATCTCATCCACCAGGACCTTGGATTTTTGGCCTTATACCTATACCTCATAACATGGGCCCATATCTTTCTCGCAGCCCTCATCTTGCAAATCTCTTCAAAGAAATCTATATGAGAATTAAAGAAAAATGAAAGTCGTGGCGCAAATTCATCTGGTTCTAATTTCTTGGTCTTCATAGCGTGCTCTACATATTCCATTCCATCCCTTAAAGTAAAAGCCAGCTCCTGGACAGCGGTGGATCCTGCTTCCCTTATGTGATAACCTGAAATGGATATTGTATTCCACTTAGGTACATACCTAGTCCCAAATTCAATAGTATCACTGATTAATTTCATTGATGGCTCAGGGGGAAGCATAAAGGTCTTTTGCGCGATAAACTCCTTTAACATGTCATTTTGTATTGTCCCACCAATTTTATCCAGAGGAACACCCTGCTTTTTGGCACAGGCAATATACATAGACCACATAACAGTGGCCGGTGGATTTATGGTCATAGAAGTGGTCACTTCCCCAAGGGGGATCCCCTCAACTAGTACAAGAAAGTCTTCTAAGGTATCTATTGCAACACCACATTTTCCAACTTCTCCAGCGGATCTTGGGCTGTCTGAATCATATCCCATAAGAGTGGGGAAATCAAAAGCAGTGCTAAGACCGGTTTGTCCTTCCTTTAAAAGTAAATGCCACCTTTCATTGGTATCTTTGGCAGTGCCAAGACCTGAAAACATCCTATAAGTCCAGATCCTACCCCTATATCCAGTATGATGAATTCCCCTTGTGTAGGGATATTGACCAGGAAAACCTAAATCTTTTTCAAAATCCAAATCCTTTATATCCTCAGGTGTATATAATCTTTTTATCTCATGGTCAGATACAGTAGAAAATCTTTCCTTTCTTTCAGGTCTTTTTGCAATTAATTTTTTTACTTCATCTTCCCATTTTTTTCTCAAAGAAGAACATTTATTTAAAAGTTCTTCTGCAAAATATTTTAACATAAAAACCTCTCCTAAAAAATCTTTTGTAACTACTTAAAAATATTTAATCATATTCATAAAAGCCCTTCCCTGTCTTTCTTCCCAATCTACCAGCAGCTACATAAGATTTAAGTAAGGGACATGGTCTGTATTTTGGATCACCATAACCTTCTAACAATACGTTTAATATGGCAAGGACTGTATCAAGACCAATTAAGTCTGCCAATGCCAAAGGTCCCATTGGATGATTCATGCCAAGCTTCATGATGGTGTCAATACCCTCTCTCGTGGCCACGCCTTCATAAAGTTCCCATATGGCCTCATTTATCATAACCAGAAGTATTCTATTTGAAACAAAACCTGGAACATCCTTACACTCAACAGGAACCTTTCCCATTTTTTCAGCAACTTGTTTTATAGTTTCTGTTACTTCACGTGCTGTTTCTAAACCATTTATTATCTCTACCAACTTCATAACTGGCACAGGATTCATAAAGTGCATCCCAATTACCTTTTCAGGCCTCTTTGTACATGATGCTATTTGAGTAATTGGGAGAGAAGATGTATTTGATGCTAAAATTGCATGCTCTGGGGCAAGGTTATCCAATTCTGAAAATACCTTGGCCTTAATATCCATATTCTCAATAACTGCTTCAATAATAAGATCGCATTCTTTCGCAGGGTCAAGTTTGTCTGATAAGGTAATTCTGGATAAAATCTTCTCTTTCTCATCCTCGCTGATCTTTCCCTTAGACACATTTTTACTTAAGATTTTCTTTATATTATTTAACCCCTTTTCAGCCAGCTCCATGGTTATGTCATTTAATACAACATCGTATCCTGCCTGAGCAGCAACCTGAGCTATACCATTGCCCATTTGACCTGCACCAACTACCATTATTTTTTTTACTTCCATCATTTACCTCCCTTTAAACTTTAAAAATAATTTTTCACCACAACTATTCTTGCCCATCCAAAAGACCAATTGTCTTTTTATAATTTTTTTTGTTATTGCAACTCATTGTGCTATTCTGTGTTATATTAAAGATTCTTTTTCTGTCAATACAATTTTAAAATAGATTGACAATAAATAATACATATTAAAATATTGACTTTATTAAACATTAAACTATTAAACTAAAAAAGTCAGCTTATATAGTAGCCCTTTTTATTTATTTCCCTAATTTAGCAAGGGCCTCTTTTACTTCTTCAACAGATGCTTCTTCTTCTATTGTAGAAATATCACCAATATCTTCATTGCTCCATACTTTTTTAAGTACCCTTCTCATAATCTTACCACTCCTAGTCTTTGGGAGCATCTCCACAAATTCAATTCCTTTAAATACCACTATTGGACCAAGTGAATTTCTTACATGGGTGATAAGCTCTTTTTCCAACTCTTCTGAAGGTTCATATCCAGATTTAAGCACAACCAGTCCAAGACAGACTTGTCCCCTTAGCTCATCGGGTACGCCTACAACTGCAGCTTCACCAACAGCCGGATGATTAACAAGGGCACTTTCAACTTCAATTGTTCCTATTCTGTGATCTGAAATCTTTATAACCTCATCTGCACGACCAGAGAACCAAACATATCCGTCTTTGTCTAATGTTGCAGCATCACCACAATAATAGGAACCTGTGGTAGCCAGGGTATTTTCCCAATATTCCTCTTTATATTGTTCAGGATTTTCCCACAAAGTAGCAGTTAAACCAGGCCATGGTTTTTTGATTATTATTGTACCCTTTTCACCTGGCAAAAGGCTCCTGCCTGTAAGTTCATCCACCACATCTGGAACAATACCAGGAACAGGAAGTGTTGCAGATCCTGGTTTTATTGGAAATAGTTGAAGTCCATAAGGATTCGCAAAAAGTGGACCTGATGATTCTGTCTGCCACATGTGGTCAATTACAGGTATTCTATCTTTAAATACCTTTTTCTGGAGCCATTCCCAGACAGGAGGATTTAACACCTCTCCAGCACTAAACACCCTCTCTAAAGAAGAGAGGTCGTGTTTTTCAGCCTGTTCAATTCCTAACATCAAAAGGGCCCTTGCACCTGTTGGTGATATCCACCAACCAGTAGCCTTGTATTTTTCAATAATAGCCCACCACATATCTTTTTCAGGATAATTAGGAGTTCCCTCATAGAGGATGGATGTACATCCCCCCAGCAGTGGTTCATAGACATTATAACTATGTCCAACAATCCACCCTATATCTGAGGTACAGAACCACACGTCTTCAGGTTTTCTACCATATATCCACTGCCCCATACAATAAATATAGATTTGATACCCGCCGTGTCTTTGTACAGTTGGTTTTGGTTTTTTAGTTGTACCTGATGTTGGGAGGATAAAAAGGGGTTCATTGGCCTCAAGTTCTACATATCCACCATCCTGTCCTTCTCCAGCATCTAAAAACTCTTCCCAGGTAAGGTCTCTACCTTTCTCCATATTAACACTATATTCCCCAACTTTATAGCCACCTTTTGAGAATACAGCCACTGTTTTGATCTTATATTCAGCTATATCAAGACCTTTATCAAATATCTCTTTTAGAGGAACCTTCTTTCCTGCCCTAGATCCAATATCCTGAACAAGGGCTATTTTTGGTTTAGTTAAATCAATCCTGTCTGCAATTGCCTTTGAAGAAAAACCTGCAAAAACAGCTACATGTATAGCGCCAATCCTGGCACAGGCAAGCATAGCAGCTGCAGCATCTGCTGACATAGGCATATACAACATTACCCTGTCGCCCTTTTCTACGCCTACACCTCTCATAGCTGCTGCATATTTTTCTACCAATTGAAGAAGCTCCTTGTATGTGAGGACCCTATCTTCTCCACGCTCTCCACTAACTTCAATAAAGGCAGGCTTATCCCCATATCCTTTCAAAATCTTAAAATCTAAACAATTGTAACATATGTTCGTGGTTCCACCAACAAACCATCTGAATGTAGGATATTCCCAAACAAAAGTCTTTTCCCATGGTTTAAACCAGTGAATATTGTTCATAGACCACACAGCTGCCTCATTCCAGAACCCTTCAGGATCGTTCTTTGCGTATTCCCACATTTCCTTATAATCTCTCAAAAAAAGCTTGCTCATTTTCCCCCTCCTTAAAAATAAAAAAATCAAAAAAACTTACTACCTTAATTTGCTGGATTAAAATTCATGACCATGAAAGAATATACTACAGATAAAAATTAAGTCAAAGATAAATTTCTAATTTCACTTTTATTTCACTTTTTATAAGCGCAAGCGCATAAATTCTCATAATAAATCTTGACAAAAAAGCTTTTGGGTTTGTGTGGTTACCTTCCAAAAACTAATCAACTACCTAAAAAAAATATTATAGGTAGTTATACAATTATGTTTAGTTCAGGAAAAGATTAATGATATTAAGAGGAAGTATTCCTTATAATTATATATATTCTTTAAATAATTAAAGTATGTTGGGATTTGCTATTTTGACTGGCAAATTTACTTGCACTTAAAATTAACAACAAAAAAATTCAAGCAGGTCACTAAATTATTATCATTTTCTATGTCTTATCTCAGCAATTCTCGGTAGGTTTATGAATTACATCCATAAAATCAACCTAAAAGGGCCTCTGCGAACTTAACAGGGTCAAATGGTCTGAGATCTTCCATTTTTTCACCTAAGCCAACAAAGGTAATTGGAATATCAAATTCCACTGAAATGCCTAGAATAACTCCTCCTTTTGCAGTACCATCCAATTTAGTCAATATTATCTCATCAACTCCTACTCCCTCATTAAACATTTTTACTTGGGAAATGGCATTTTGACCTGTAGTGGCATCTAAGACTAAAATGGTCCTGTGTGGTGAGCCTGGATGCTGCTTATTTAACACCCTTTTAATCTTTTTTAGCTCTTCCATTAAATTCACTTTTGTGTGTAATCTACCTGCAGTATCCACAAATATCAAATCATATCCTTCTTTTCTCGCCTTATTTAGCGCCTCATATGCAACTGCAGCAGGGTCTGAACCAGATTCCTTTGCATAAAACCCTGTTCCAACCCTCTTTGACCAGATCTCAAGCTGTTCAATTGCAGCTGCTCTAAAGGTATCTGCAGCTGCAAGCAAGACCTTTTGTCCCTGCATCTGTGCCCTATGGGCCAATTTTGCAATAGTAGTGGTTTTTCCCACACCATTTACTCCAAGCATTAACACAACTTCAGGGGCAATTGGTTTTATCCTTTTTTTGGGCTTAGGAAGGATTTCAGCAAGTTGATTTTTAAATAATGTCTTAAATTCTTCGGGAGATTTTACATTATTTTCCCTCACCTTGACTCTTAATCTATCAACTAGTTTTATTGTAGTATTAAACCCAACATCTGCCATAATCAAAATTTCTTCTAACTCTTCCCAGAATTCATCGCCAAATTCAGAAGATTTTTGAAGAAGTATGTCTATCTTTCTTGTGAATTGCTCCTTTGTCTTGGCAAGGCCTTCAGATAGTTTTAAAAACAACCTGCTCTGCTCATCTTCCTCATCTTCTAAATCCAGAGCAAGAGCCAGACGATATTGGAGCTCAGACCTAAATTCAAAGATCGAGGAATACTCCATCTCATGTAACCAATTTTTAAACCTGTTTATAAAATCCTCAGCTTCATTAACGGGCACTTCTAAATTTTCAAATAAAAACATAAGCCTCTGCCACAAAAGATCATCTGCTTTTTCAACGTCTTTTAAAAGTATATTCAACCACACACTGAGTCGTGGTTCAGCCTGTTGTAAGGCTAATTTAAGTTCTTTCTCCCAATCTTTATCTTTATCCTTCTCTTGTTTTTTGACCTCCTTAAAGGTTGTTTCTTCTTTTTTTTCAACTAAGTCATCTTCAACTTCCTCAGTGTCAACAGGAACCTTTTTTTCTTCAGATATTTCTTTTATTTCTTCTTTGCCCTTTCCTTTCCAAATTTTTTTGATTTTAGAAAAAAAGCCCATATTATTATGTCTCCTTAAAAATTTTTATTTAGATCAATATCTTTCCCAGAAAATTTTTCCTCTATATTTTTTGTATTTTCTGAGTAAAATGTAAACTGCTCCTGCTCCCCCATGTTTTGGGATAGCAGAACAAAAGGCAAGTACTACCCTTTTTAAGGGGTCTCGTGTGATCCAACACTGCAAATTTTCTTTTAAAATGCTCTTTCCCAATGGGGAATTTTTGCCCCTGCCAGGAATAACTAATAAACATCTCTTTCCTTCTAAATAATTTTTTTTGACAAATGAAATAAGATTAAAATAGGCATCCTCACTGTTTAATCCATGGAGATCTAGATGAGACTCAGGACTAAAGGATCCTGCCTTTAATTTTCTAAAAATTCTGGGATCTAACCCTTTTACATTCCCCTGAATATATTCATCTGTAAATTCAAGTTCAAATTCAATATCTCCATTAAGAAATTTTTCCAGATATTTGTCTTTTGGTGAATTTTTTTTTCGTGGCTTAATACCAGATACCTGATGTTTTACAGCTACCACTTCCCTGCCACGCCCTCCACTCAGAGGACAAACCCCTTCCATTGCCCTGTAAAAAAGCTCCTCATCACTGTGTTTTTCTGTATCTACAGATTCAGATAAAACATTCCTTGGATTTGACCTTATTTTTTTTTCATTGTATTCTTTATTAATCTTATTAATCTTTAAGTGTTTGGAAATCTCTTTTAGATCTTTTACAATCATGTTCCTGGCTCCTATCTTGATTATCTTAAAAAACACAAAAATAATAACCTAAAAAACTTACCTTGTAAATTCTGAAAAATTTGATTAATATCACAAAAATTTTAATTAAGAAGAGAGAAATGGTCGTTATGAAAAAGGTGTTATTTATTTCCAACGACATGGAGTTATCTCGTACTGTGAGACAGTCTTTAGATAACATGGAAATTACAATAATTGTAGCCCAAAGCCATCTCCAGGGAATTACCATATTGGATAAGACCCATGTGGATGTAATCATCGCACCTATTTATGAAACCAATATGGGAGGGTTGGAATTTGTAAAATTTTTACGTAGTAAGGAAAACGATTATGTGGTTTCAAAAAAATATATTATCCTGTATGGAGACGAAGATGCAAGGGATGAAGTATTTAGTTCTAATTTAGCAGTTGATGACTTTTTGTTATATCCATTTTATGAACCAGAATTAATCTGGAGGACGAAACGAGGATTTTATCATATAACTCAAATTCAGAATCTTTTTCAAAAGTTATCAATTAACAATAATACAAACACCCTTACTCCTGAAGGTTTTTATGGAGTGTTAGAGAATGAAATAAACAGGATTTCCAGACACACCAAAAATTTCTCCCTATTACTTATCACTATAAATAACTTAGAGGATATCTTACTTAATTTTGGAAAAGACTGGCAGAGATGGATAGAAAAAAAATTTCTTCTGTACTTGAAAAATAATTTAAGAAACTATGATCGGATCAGCAAATTAGATAATAATTTAAGACGAATCAGCAAATTAGATAATAATATATATGTGGTTTTTATCCCAGATGCAAACTATGACTCACTTAAGGGTCTTGATAAAAGATTGAAAAGAGAATACAAATCATTCTTCTCAGAGCTAAAAAAAATGGGCATTACTCAAGATTTAAAAATAGTTCATAGAGGAATTTCAATAGAAATTGTTGGAGATATGATCAAGAAAGACGATATATTTGCATATGTAAAAGAGTGGTTAGCAAAAAAGAGGAATGAAGAACCTTTAAAAGATGAATTAATAAGGTGCACTTTTAGTAAATTTGGACCAGAAATTGGATATGCCTAAAAGGCAGAACTTTATATTATGAGAATTATCAGTGGAGAGTATAGGGGAAGGAAATTAAAGACTCCAAAAAAAGGCATTGAAGGATACAGACCTGCCACATATAAGGTCCGTCAGGCCATATTTTCTATGTTGGTTGCCAGAGGAATGGAATTTGAGGGTTCTAAGGTCTTGGATCTCTTTGCAGGAACAGGATCCCTTGGATTTGAATGTCTAAGCAGAGGCTCAAAGATTGTATATTTTGTTGAAAACAATCAAGATGCAATAAAGTATCTAAAAATAAATTTAGAGAATTTTAGAATTGAAAAAGATCGTTTTCGTGTAATTGCACAGGATGTACATAAATTTTTAAAAAGATATGCAACAGAAAAGTTTCACCTCTGCTTTATAGATCCCCCATACAAAAAAGGCATTGCCATACCTGTTATTAAAAAATTAATAAAAAATAACTGGATCGTAGAAAATGGCTTTATTGTATCTGAAGTAGAAAGAGATTTAGATATAAAGAAAGAAATTTTAGGGGCAAATTTAATTATAAATAGAGAATATGGACAAACGAGGATAGTGATATGGACAAAAACAACAAATCCATAGCTATTTATCCAGGCACCTTTGATCCCTTGACAAATGGTCATATTAGTATTGTTAGAAGGGCCTTAGACATCTTTGATACAGTGGTCTTAGCAATTGCTATAGACACTCCTAAGACCCCACTTTTTTCCTTAGAAGAGAGACTTGAAATGGCCAAGACAGTATTTGAGAACAAACCACGTGTAATCGTAGAATCATTTAGTGGCCTCTTAGTAGACTATGTAGAAAAAAAAGGAGCAAAAGTGATTTTAAGGGGACTTAGGGCAATTTCTGATTTTGAATACGAATTTCAAATGGCACTTATGAATAGACGATTAAAAAGGGATGTGCACACACTATTTATGATGACTGATTATAAATGGTTATACACCAGTTCATCAATTATAAAAGAAACAGTAAATGCAGGTGGTGATGTCCAGGGACTCGTGCCTGAACCTGTGTGGCTCAAATTAAAAGAAAAATTCAATCTATAAACAAAAAGCACATATTGTGACCTTTTTTGGCTTAATATAATTAATTATATGGATTTATGCAAAAATCATATGAAAATTTTGTGCATTGTTGGAGCCACTGGAACTGGAAAAAATGAATTTGGACTTGCTTTGGCAAAAAAATTTGGGGGTGAAATAGTAAACTTTGATTCAAGACAAATCTACAAGGGATTTCCCATTATAACTGCCCAGCCAGATGAACAAGAAAAAAAGCTCTGTAGACATCATCTCTATGGTTTTCTAGAACCAGTTAAAAAGCTTAGTGCTGGAGAATTTGCAGACTATGCAGATAAAAAAATAAAAGAGATATCTGATAGAGGGAATATCCCTATATTAATTGGGGGCACAGGACTATATTTAAAAGCCCTGTTATTTGGCCTTGCTCCTATCCCCCACATACCCCAAAACATCAGGGAACAAGTTATTAGGGAATATTTAAGAGATGGTGCTCTTGCCTCATATGAAAAATTAAAAAAAATAGATCCAGAATATTCTAAAAAAATTCATCCAATGGATAAACAGAGAATAACCAGGGCATTAGAAGTTTACAGATTTACAAAAAAAAATTTAACATGGTATCACAAAAACTATCCCAAAGATGAACCCAGGTATAACTATTTAAAGATAGGTATTTTTTATCCAAAGGAAGAGTTGATAGCCAGATTAGAATCTAGAATCAATAAAATGCTTGAAAAAGGAGGAGTTGAGGAAGTAGCAAAGGCATGGGAAAAAAATCCAGATGTCAATGCTCCTGTGTGGACATCAATTGGTTGTAGAGAACTTTTAGACTATATCCAAGGAAAGTGTTCCCTTGAAGAGGCAAAATATAAATGGTTAAAAAACACCAAAAAATATGCTAAACGTCAAATGACCTGGTTTAAAAAAGAAAATGATATCAACTGGTATGAATATAAAGAACTGGATAAAGCCATTTATGAAATAGAGAGCTTTTTAAATGAATAAGATATTTATCTTTTTTACCTTTTTGCTAGTTTTCGTAGAATTATCAATCGGTCTATGTGGTGGTAAGAGTGACTGGATAGAAACATGGGGAGATAATTCTCTATGGATCAACTGGACTAACTATACATTATATACAGAACTAAATGGAACATCCAGTGAACTAGATCCCGATTATATTAATTCAAAAAGACAAAAAATCTATTTAATGAATAAACTCTATAATGCTACTCTAAATCTTGAACTTAAAAAAGGAATGCAATTAAGAAAAATATTAAATAAAAATGGAAATAAGTTATTGTGGGAATTGATAAACGCTTCTTCAAATAGTTATATGATAAAAACTTCACCAAATTCCTACAGGTTGATTATGGGCCTAAAACTTTTAGGACCATTAATAAAGCAAGCATTACCAATATCATTGATATTAAAAGAACCTGATGTATTTTTTATAAAAAAACAAGATTATATCAAAGGATATACAGGAGTTGTAATAGAAGTATCTACAAATCAATTTAAACCTTCTTTATTCATTTATATTTATTCAAAAAATGGTGAGCTTCTCTTTAGTCCAAAAGTAATGGACTACGATATCTTAATAAACAAAGGCATGGCCCTTTATTTAATTGAATTAAATAATCAAGTAAATCACAGAGTAGGCTCACATCCACTTTTCCTCCATGCTGATTCTATTTACAATGAGGATGAACATTCACTGGTATTGGATGAAAATAGTGATTTCTATCTAAAACTTGATGCTGTGATTCAATTACTAAAAAAAGGAAGACTAGTAATTTTAAAAAAGCGATATTCTCAATTTATTCAGGATGAAGTCAATGAATTTAGTATTGAAAATTAAAATTTTTACAGTTGTGTTTATATTATTTACATGTTCAATTTTAGTTGGGCAATCTATAAGAATAGAAGAACAAAATTGTACATCTTCACAATTTAATTTAAATGCAACCATGCGAAACAAAATATTGACTAAAGCATTAGTAATCGCAGCCACAAAAATACTACCATATGAACTTGATCAGCAGAAAATTGATATTTTGAAGCAATTATTTGAGAATTCATCCATGAAATATATCTTAAGTTATAAAGAACATGAGGAAAAAAATCAAAATTCAACATCATTAATATTAAATGTTAATGTTGATATTATATCTTTAAAAAACAAACTGAAAAATCTTGGATTGTATTTTAATCCCAAAAAAGTACTTGTTCATCTGGAAACTGAGGATTTACAACAACCTGATCTTGAATTTTTAGATAGTTTATTACAACTTTCAGGGGTCTCTGTTCACAATAATTCCTCTGAAATAAAGTTGTATATAAAAAAAATAAAAGACACATTATATACAGGTACTTTATCGTATAAGGATCATTATTGGGCAGCAACAAAGAACAGTTTAGGAGACTTATTGGAGGCTTTGTGGAGCAATTACTTTAATCTGCCAGAGATAAAAAATAAATTTTTTTCAAAAATAGTTTTGTCAGCAGGTCCATGGGTGACGCTTACAGGATTTAAAATCTTTAAAAAGAGATTAAAGGCAAAAAAAGAGCTTCTTGAAAGGGTTCAATTGATCTCAATAACCTTTCTCCCTCAGGGCATTTTTGGAAAATGGGAGATAGTTACAATAAAACCGAAGCTTGTTACAACATTTTTGAATAATTATCTAGGGGAAAGGGGGATGGAATTTAACATGCAGGTTCTCCCACCCCAATAAACGGTTTAATTACAATTATTAGTCACTAGCTCCATTATCTTCCTTGGATTGATTGGATATTTTCTTTTTTGTAGTGCTTATATCGATTTCATCTGGCTCAGTAGCTGCCTTTTTAAAATTTTTTATGGCCTTACCAAGGCCAGCGCCAATTTCTGGTAATTTATTGGCTCCAAAGATCACCAATGCGATTAATAAAAGAACTAAAAGTTCAGTCATGCCAATACCAAACATAAAGGAACCTCCTCTTAAATTTTGCATTTGCTTTTAATGAAAAATGAAGATAATACTATTTTCTTCATGTGGCAAGTTAAGTTTTTAAAGCAAAACAATTAAGAGTAGAAACAATGAAAAAAATATTTTTTCCAACACTCCATATTGAACTCATGGATCCAAAAATTTTAAAACATGTTACTTTAATTGATCCAGGAATACCTCATATAAAATCTCCAGAATCCTCCTTTTATTATAAACCAAAAGAATTTCCCTTAAATACCAAGGAGGCAAACCAATACCTCAGGGATTTTTTGACCTATGGAGATTTTTTTGAGAATCCCAAAGAAATCAAACACCACTTTATAATGCAACTATTTAATATAGATACAGAAAAGCCAAGCGCATTAAAAGGTCTAATAAAAAAAGACAAAAAAAATGCTCAAGAGACAGATTATTATTTAGTAGCCCAATTAACCCTCCTCCTTCTATGGACTATGGAAGAAAAAATGTTAGAACTTCAGAAAATTGATTCTGAGATTGAAGAAAATTTGCAAAAATTAAAAGAAACAATTGGAGATAGTTTAGTCATAGATAATGTTAAAGCCAAATCAAAAAGATCTCATCTTCTCTCGCAGATAAGTACTTTACTACCCTACGAAAAATTACTACCTTGGTTTTTTTTAATAATGGATAAAGAGGAGATTTTAATTACTAATGTGCAAGATCTATATGAGATGTGGGTCGATTTTGGTATAAAATTCTCATTAGTTGAGGATAATAAAGATATATATCAAGCAAATGATTATGGTTATTGTTTTATATTCAAAAAAAAGCCCCATGAAAAATTTACTTGGTTAAATAAAAAGTATAAAGTTGAATTTATAAAAGGATAGTTAGATTATGAAATTAGATTACAAGACCTTTTTTTTAAATAAAAAAGGAGTTATTTTTGATTGTGACGGAGTCATAATAAATTCAAAAGACGCCAATATAAAGTTTTATAACCTTATTTTAAAAGAACTTGGTCTTCCAGAAATGGACAAAAATCAAGAAGACTATGTCCATTCCCATACAGTATATGAATCAATAAAATACATTGTTCCCGAACAATTATTGCCAGAAGCACTGGAAATAGGGAAAAAAATTTCATACATAGCTGTTATAGATCTAATTAAATTAGAAGAAGGACTTATAGATTTTTTGATAATATTAAAAAAAATGAAAAAAAAATGTGCTATTAATACAAATAGAACAAATACTATGCCCATTATATTGGAAAATTTTCATTTGAAACCTTTTTTTGATCCAGTAGTTACAGCAGATACAGTAAAAAATCCAAAGCCCCATCCAGAAAGTATATTTTATATTTTAAAAAAGTGGAATTTAGATCCCCGTGAAGTAGTCTTTATCGGGGATTCCAGAGTAGATGAAAAGACAGCTAGAAGTGTACCTATTGAATTTATATCATATAAAAACGATAAATTAGATTCTATTGCAAATATTTATAATTACAAAGAAGTGGTTGAGTCTTTAAAATAAAACTATTTTAGGAGGTCAATATGTTCATTATTGCCAATCTTCTTAAAGCCCTTGCCTTTGTTGTAAATAGTGTGCTATCAATTTATTTTTGGATAGTGATTATTTCTGCCCTTCTTAGTTGGGTGAGACCTGATCCTTATAATCCAATAGTTAGGTTTATCTATTCTATTACAGAACCTGTTTTTTACAGGGTGAGAAAATGGATACCTTTTGTGTATATAAGTGGATTTGATTTATCTCCAATTGTTGTGTTGCTGGCAATTGAGTTTTTAAAAATCTTTCTTGTTCAAACACTATATCAATTGGCCATGTATCTGGCATAAATTTTTAACAATTTACTAAGGGAATTGCCAGATGGATTTTTTAAATAAAATTGATAAAGTCACTTATACACTGGCAATATGGGTTCAACCCGGAGCAAAGAAGAACTCTATTGAAGGGATCTATCAAAATTGTCTCAAAGTTAAAATCTCTGCCCCACCTGTTGATAATAAGGCAAATAAGCAACTTATTGAATTTTTTGCGAAAATTTTCAAGACAAAAAAAAGCCATATACAAATAGTTGGTGGACAAAAAAACAGGAAAAAGTTATTAAGGATTAGACTAGAAAAAGAAATAGACCCCACTGCAGTATTAAAAGAAATTTTGAATAAAAATAGGAGGCACTGAAAGATGGAACAGTATGAGTTGGAACTTATTGCCAAATATGGTGAAAAGGACGAAGAACTCAAAAAACTATGGCAGCAACATCTAGAATATGAAAAACAGGTAGAAAAACTTGAAAGTAAGCCATATCTTACCCCTCAAGACGATTTAGAATTAAAAAAAATAAAAAAACTTAAGCTAGCTGGTAAGACAAAGATCCAGGCAATACTTGAAAAATACAAGAAAATGGAAGAGGAGGGACAAAAATAATGAAAATGAAAGGGGCGCAAATACTCCTTGAATGTTTAAAACAAGAAGGTGTTGAGGTTATATTTGGATTTCCAGGTGGTGCAGTAATTGATATTTACCATGAACTGCCAAACTATCCTATTAAACATTTTTTAGTTAGGCATGAACAGGCTGCTGTGCACGCTGCAGATGGATATGCCAGGGCAACAGGTAAGGTGGGAGTGGTCTTGGTTACATCAGGGCCAGGCGCAACTAATACAGTAACTGGAATAGCCACGGCTTACATGGATTCTATCCCCATTGTTGTGTTTACTGGACAGGTTCCTAGATTGTTGATTGGTAATGATGCCTTCCAGGAAGTTGATATTGTTGGAATCACAAGGCCCTGTACCAAACACAATTATCTTGTAAAAGACCCAGAAAAATTGCCCCAAATAATAAAAGAAGCATTTTATATAGCAAGGTCAGGAAGACCAGGACCTGTTTTAGTTGACTTGCCAAAGGACATAATGGCTTTAGAAATTGAAGTTAACTATCCAAAAAGTGTCTCCTTAAGGAGCTATAATCCCCATTATGAGCCAAATCTAAAGCAAGTAAAAAAGGCAGTGGATTTGATCTTAAAAGCCAGAAGACCCCTTATTTTCGCTGGTGGTGGGGTTATTGCATCCTCAGCAAACAAAGAACTTACATGGCTTGCAAGAACATTGCAAATTCCAGTGACATCAAGTTTAATGGGACTTGGTGCCTTCCCAGGAAATGATCCTCTCTGGCTTGGAATGCTGGGTATGCATGGTACTTATGTGGCCAATATGGCTGTCAATCATGCAGATGTAATTATTGCAGCTGGGGTCAGGTTTGATGATAGAGTTACTGGAAGATTGGACACTTTTGCACCATCTGCAAAGATAATACATATAGATATTGACCCTACATCCATTAGGAAAAATGTAAGAGTGGATATACCAATAGTAGCTGATTGCAAAGAAGCATTACGCGCATTAAAACAAGAAATCTCAAAGCGCATTAAAGAGAAAGAGTTTTCAGATCAATACCAGTCATGGAGGGATAAATTAAATGCATGGAATGAGTCACATCCCCTTACTTATAATAAATCTGAGGAAGTGATAAAACCCCAATTTGTGATTGAAACTCTATATGAACTGACTGGTGGAGACGCAATTATCACAACAGAGGTTGGACAAAATCAGATGTGGGCAGCACAACACTTTAAATATTTAAGGCCAAGGACATTACTCACTTCAGGTGGTTTAGGCACAATGGGTTATGGTTTTCCTGCTGCAATTGGAGCCCAGGTTGCCTATCCAGATAAAACTGTTATTGATATTGCAGGAGATGGATCAATACAAATGAATATCCAGGAACTTGCAACTGCAGTGTGGTACAATCTCCCAGTAAAGATAATTATACTAAATAATTCCTATCTTGGAATGGTTAGACAGTGGCAGGAACTATTTTACAATAGAAATTACAGTGCTACCCATCTAGAATACAATCCTGATTTTGTAAAATTGGCACAGGCATATGGTGCTGAAGGTTTCAGGGCAACCAAACCCTCAGAAGTAAAGGACGTATTGAAAGAGGCCTTAAAATCTAAAAAGACATGTGTTGTGGACATGGTAATAGAAAAAGAAGAAAATGTATATCCAATGGTACCTGCTGGAGCATCTTTATCTGAAATGTTACTTGTTTAACCTGAATCTCTAATTATTCCAAACTTACTTCATTTATGTAATGCAATTATTTACAAATATTCATGAAGGAGTTTTACTATGAAACACACCCTTTCAGTGTTAGTAGAAGACGAGCCAGGAGTACTTTCACGGGTTGCAGGACTCTTTAGTGGAAGAGGTTTTAATATTATTTCATTGAATGTAGCCCCTACCTTAGAGAAAAATACCTCTCTTATGACAATAGTTACAGAAGGAGATGAACAAATAATAGAACAAATTATAAAACAACTTAGAAAATTAATTACTGTAATTAAAGTCGTTGACATGAATACAGTGAAGACTGTAGAACGAGAAATGATACTTATTAAAGTAAATGCCCAGGATTCAGCCAGAGCAGAAATTTTGAGGATTGTGGATATTTTTAGATGTAAAGTAGTTGATGTGAGCCCATCGGAAATAACCATTGAGGCTACCGGAAATAGTGAAAAACTCTCTGCACTTATAAACTTATTACAGAAATTTGGTATCAAAGAAGTAGCTAGAACAGGGATAGTTGCAATGAAGAGAAGTATGCAACTACCATAATTTTTTAATTTTTGCAGGAGGTAGTGAAAGATGCAGGTTTATTATGACAAGGATGGAGATTTAAAAATTCTCTCTAACAAGCAAATCGCTATAATTGGTTATGGTTCCCAGGGACATGCCCATGCCCTTAATCTAAGGGATTCTGGACTAAATGTAATTGTTGCCCAGAGACCAGGTGGTCCAAATTTTGACCTTGCAAAAAAGCATGGCTTTGAGCCTCTGAGTGTTAAAGAAGCTGCTGAAAAAGCTGATATCATTCAGATCCTCATTCCTGATCAACACCAACCAAAAGTTTATCTTGAAGACATAAAGCCTTACCTCAAAAAGGGAAAGGTCCTAGGATTCAGCCATGGATTTAATATTCATTTTAATCAAATTGAACCACCAGAAGATGTAGATGTGATAATGGTTGCTCCAAAAGGCCCAGGACATCTGGTTAGAAGAGAATATGAAAAAGGATTTGGCGTACCTTCTCTTGCTGCTGTTTATCAAGATGCTTCAGGTAGTGCGTGGGATATTGCCCTTGCTTATGCCAAAGGAATTGGTGCCACCAGAGCAGGAGTAATTAAGACTACATTTAAAGAAGAAACAGAAACCGACCTATTTGGTGAACAGGCTGTTCTTTGTGGTGGAGTTAGCCAGCTTATCAGGTCAGGATTTGAAACCCTTGTTGAGGCTGGTTATCAACCTGAGGTTGCTTACTTTGAATGCCTTCATGAGATGAAACTCATTGTAGACCTTTTATATGAAGGTGGATTTAAACTCATGCACTATTCTATCAGTGATACAGCAGAATATGGAGATTATGTGAGCGGTCCAAGGGTGGTAGATGAAAAGGTAAAAGAAAACATGAGACAGATTTTAGAAGAAATTCAGGACGGTAGTTTTGCGAAAAAATGGATATTAGAAAATCAGGCTGGACAGGTATCATTTAAGGCTCTGAGAAAAAAATACCATTCACATTTAATAGAAGAGGTAGGAGACAGATTAAGGGAGATGATGCCCTGGTTAAAAGAGAAAAAATAGTAAAAAATTAAAGAGGGCCAAAAGTAACCACAACCAGCGGTCCTCTTTAATTAACTAAAAAATACCCAAGTTGATAAACTTGGGTTAATCTTTTATAATGTCAATAACCATTCCTTAAGTGAAAAACATTTTTTTCAATACCTAATGTTAAGATTATGCAAGATAATTCAATATTTACATCAAGTTCTATTCAAAAACAAGTACCATCTGATGCATCTTTTGAGGAAATAAAATCTTTTATAAAGAAAGGCGAATATCAAAGGGCCATTGAAAAAATAAACAGTCTCTTTAATGATAGTATTTTAGACTTTAATTATATTAAATTGATGATTTTTTGTCTTGAAAAGACAGGAAATTTTGATAAATTAGTCAATTTTTTGACAAACATACTTGTTGAAAAAGATAGGTTTGAAAAAAAACAAATAGCCTTTATTTATTTTAAACTTGGCACCACATTATATAAATTAAACAAAATTACTCAAGCAAGGGAATATTTTTGGAAGCTAAAAAAACTATATCCTTCCTTCCCTGGGGTAGAAGAAAAATTGGAAGAAATCGAAAGAAGAAGAATACGTTCAAAAAACAGATATGAATTACTCATAGAACAAGGTTATATAACAGAAGAACAATTAAAAGAAGCAAAAGAGATAGCTTTAAAAGAAAACAAAGAAATAGATGAAATATTGATAGAAAGATTCAATGTTCCAAAAAAAAAATTAGGAGAATCATTGAGTAGTTTTTATGACGTACCTTTTGTTGAATTTGATCCCAAGGTTTTACCTCCCTACTCAATTTTTGAAAAAAGGAAACTGGAACCTCATTTTCTAAAACAGTATGAGTGGGTCCCTTATAAAGAAGTGGGGAACACAATACAGGTTTTAATGACCAATCCATTTGACCTTGGAAGACTGGATGAGATCAAATTTATTCTGGGCACAAATCAAATAGAACCTCTAGTATCCATAAAAAGTGACATAGAAAAATTTATAGACCATTTTTTTAAAGCACTGACTGCAGAAAACGAACTCTTAGAATTTGACGAAGAAGTTGAAGAAGATTTGCAAAAGGATTTTGATGAACTTGAAGAAGAAATAACCGAACAAGACAGTGAAATTGTTAGGCTGGTAAATGCTATTTTAGTTGAAGCCTGGAGGAAAAACGCATCAGATATCCACATTGAGCCCAATACTATTTCAAAATATTGTCTAATAAGGATGAGGATTGATGGTACTTGTCATGAATTTAAAAAATTAAGACTTCATTATGCGAGACCTATTGTATCAAGGATAAAGATAATGGCGCGACTGGACATTGCTGAGAGACGTCTCCCTCAGGATGGTAAATTAAAAATCAAATTGCCCAACATGAATAAAATAGTGGAGTATCGTGTGGCAACATTACCTACTATTGATAACCAGGAGGATGTGGTTTTAAGGGTCCTTGCTTCTGGAAAGCCAATCCCTATTGATAAACTTGGACTTCTCCCCCATAATCTGGAAATATTCAAAGAAAATATAACTCAACCCTATGGAATGATCCTTGTGGTTGGTCCAACAGGATCAGGTAAGACCACAACACTACATTCGGCCCTTGGGTATATAAACAAACCAGACAAAAAGATCTGGACTGCAGAAGATCCAGTTGAAATCACTCAAGAGGGACTTAGACAGGTACAGATAAATCCCAAAATAGGCCTTACTTTTGCGTCGGCCCTAAGGGCTTTTTTAAGGGCAGACCCTGATGTTATTATGATTGGAGAAATGAGGGATAAAGAGACTGCTCATATTGGAATTGAAGCTTCCTTAACAGGACATCTCGTATTTTCCACCCTTCACACAAATTCAGCTCCTGAAACAATTACTAGATTACTGGATATGGAACTGGATCCTTTTAATTTTTCAGACTCTTTGCTATGCATATTAGCTCAAAGGTTAATAAAAACCCTATGTAATGAATGTAAGGAACCATATGAGCCATCAGATAAAGAAATTGAGGAGTTACGAAAAGACTTTGGTGAAAACGCATGGGACAGATGGGTAAAGGATGATAAAATAGTCTTATATAAGGCCAAAGGATGTCCAAATTGTATGGGAGGATATAAAGGAAGAATGGGGATACATGAACTTCTAAAAAATTCTGATGCAATTAGAACCTTGATAAAACAAAGAGCTCCTACTGAAGAGATAAAAAAAGTTGCCATATCTGAAGGAATGTTAACCTTAAAACAAGATGGCTTACTAAAAGTTTTACAGGGTTATACAGATATCCATCAAGTGAGGGCAGTTGCTGGAAAAGATTAATTTTTTAAAATAAATATTGGTTAACCAATATGTATATTTATAAGGAAAAACTAAGAGATTTATACCTGGGGGAACTTACTCCGTCCAGATTAATGGAGCAGCTCAAATTTTGTCCACTAATCTTTAATTTCTTAAAATCAAAGGAGATTGCCCTGGGAAAAATTAGGCCTATTATTACTTATACTATTTGCCTCTCTATTTGGATATTTAGACAAACAACCCCTAAAAAAAGAGAAATACCCGAGGGATTTTTTGAGTCATTGTGGAAAAAATTCACACAAAATAAAAATGTTGCAAAATCCCCTGGAAATGTTATAGAAGAGTTAGAGCCTGATTTGTGGAACTTCTTTTTAGGCATATTGGAAAAAGAGGTCCAAAGGGAAAAAAATGTAACAAAAACAGAAATAGGAACAGGTGCTTTAGTATTTGCTATAGTAATAATGGGACTCCTTTACTCCTTTGGAAATGAGAATACAATAAAAAAATTAACCAATTTGATTAAGGGAAAATGAAAAACACAAATTTACTAAAAGTACCGTTAAAAAGAGATATTTCAGGTATTACCTGCCAGTTGGTAAGTAAAAAAGTCTCAACATCAACCACTTTAAATATCTGTTTCTTGAGTTACAGAAGCAATCCATTTTGTGGGGGACAGGGGGTTTATGTAAAATACTTAACCAAGGCCTTACGAGAATTAGGTCACCGTGTGGATGTAATTAGCGGAGAACCATATCCCAAGCTGTTTCAGGGGGTTAGGCTTATCCCCCTTCCTGGTATGAATTTGTATGGTTATGAAAAGATCTGGAGTGCAATAAAAGAGAGAAAAATAAAAAATTTAATCGATCTGTATGAAGTTTTTTCTTATTATAGTGGAGGATTTCCTGAACCCCTTGCATTTAGCTTGAGGGCTGCCAATCTTTTATTAAAAAAAATGAAAACCAAATACCATATTATCCATGATAACCAATGTCTCAGTTATGGACTCCTGCCAATAAAAAAGAAATTCCCTTTAGTTGCCACAATACATCACCCTATAACCAGGGATCTAAGATTTGCCCTGGGCCATGAAAAAAATTTTTTTATGAAGATACTCATAAAAAGATGGCATAGTTTTTTATCCATGCAAATGAGAATGGCAAGGAGAATTTCCCACATCGTTACAGTATCAGAAAGCGCAAAAAAGGATATTCACCGGGATTTTAAAATAGATCTGGAAAAAATTTACGTTGTGTATAATGGGGTAGATTTTGAAAGATTTAGACCTCTGCCACATATTAAAAAAGAGCCTTTTCTGATCATCACCACTGCCAGTGCGGATGTTCCATTAAAAGGGCTTAATTATTTAATTGAGGCTATTTCCATTGTAAAAAAGGCAATTCCACAGACAAAATTAACTGTAATTGGCAAATTCAAAAAAGGTGGTTTAACAGAAAAAATTATAAGGGACCATTGCCTTGAAAATAGAATAAAGTTCATCTCAGGATTAGATGAAGTTCAATTGGTAGAAGAATATGCGAGAGCCTCCTTGGTAGTAGCTCCATCTCTGTATGAAGGTTTTGGATTCCCTGCAGCCGAGGCTATGGCCTGTGGAAAACCAATTATTTCCACAACTGGTGGAGCCCTAAA
Organism: Desulfothermus naphthae; assembly: GCF_054657475.1. Taxonomy (NCBI): domain Bacteria; kingdom Pseudomonadati; phylum Thermodesulfobacteriota; class Desulfovibrionia; order Desulfovibrionales; family Desulfothermaceae; genus Desulfothermus; species Desulfothermus naphthae. Next base: position 141,387 of record NZ_BAAHYQ010000002.1, on the reverse strand, counting down.
GGAAATCGTTGGGGATGCTGGAATCTTAGTTCCTCCAGCAGATTCAAAGGCCATTGCCAGGGCCATTATATATGCATTTAATAATCCACAAAAAATGGAAGTTCTGGGGAAAAAGGCCAGAAAAAGGATAATTGAAAACTTTAATTGGAATCAGGCTGCCAAAAAAACCGTAGAAGTGTATCAGGAGGCCCTATCAACTTATGTTAACAGTTGATTTTTCAAAGCTAAGTATAAAGGCAGGGTTCAAGATCCTTGACCTTGGATGTGGGGAAGGAAGACACCTTCATAACCTATATCTCAAAGACTCAGTGACTGCTATGGGTCTGGATCTTGATTTTGAATCCTTAAAAAAGACCAATGAAACGTGCAAAAAATATTTCCCCATGGGAAATAACAAAGATAAAAACTGGCTACTTATACAGGGCAGATGCGAAATATTACCTTTTAAACCGAACATATTCAACATAGTAATCTGTAGTGAGGTTTTAGAGCATATAGAGAACTATCACAGGGTGATAAAAGAGATCTGGGATGTCTTGACCCCTAATGGTTATCTAGTTGTCTCGGTTCCAAGATACTTACCTGAGAGAATTTGTTGGGCCTTGTGTGATGAGTACAAATATGAAAAGGGTGGGCATATTCGAATTTTTAAGGTTGCTCCCTTGGTAATAGAAATTGAAAGGCTTGGGTTTAAACTATTTAAAAAACATTATGCCCATGGTCTGCATTCTCCATATTGGTGGTTAAAATGCCTGAATTGGAAAAAAAGAGATACCTGGTTTCCAATTAAGCTGTACCATAAATTGCTGGTCCTAGATATAGTAAAAGAACCTAAATTTACCAGGTTTTTGGATAAATTGCTTACTCCTTTAATTGGTAAAAGTGTTGTTCTTTATTTTAAAAAGGTGGAGAAAAAGTGTTAAAAAATTCATTACCTTTTAAATTAACATCTAAAAGAGATTTAAATGAGACTGCAAAGTATATAGCTAGAAATCAATATCCTTCAGGAGCGATTCCCTGGTTTAGAAAAACCATATTAGACCCCTGGGATCACATAGAAGCAGCAATGGGTCTATCAGTTGCTGGCCTTGTGGAACAAGCAAAAAAGGCTTTTATCTGGATGGCAAAGATGCAGGAGCCAGATGGCGGACATTGGCCAGCATATGAGGATACTATTCCAGTAGATAAGAGCAGAAAAGAATCCCACCATGCCCCCTATCTGGCTACAGGATTGTATCACTATTTTTTAATTACTAGAGATAGAAAATTTTTATCCACAATGTGGGAACATGTAGAAGCAGCCATAGAATTTGCCTTGAATCTCCAGGGCCCTGATGGAGAAGTATACTGGGCAATATTACCTGAAAATAAAATCTATAAAGATTCTTTAATTACAGGTTGCTCATCAATATATAAGAGTATTGAATGTGCTATTTTAATAGCCAGAGAAATTGGCATAACAAAACCTAGATGGATAGAAGCCAGGGAAGAACTTAAAATAGCCCTGACACAAAAAAATCATCTATTTGACAGGACCTGGCCTTCAAAAAAGCGTTTTTCTATGGACTGGTTTTATCCTGTAATGTGTGGAGTGATTAGAGGTAGTCAAGCAAAAAAAAGAATAAATGAAAAATGGCCTATATTTGTGGAACAAGGCCTTGGATGTAGATGCGTAAGCGATGAACCCTGGATCACTGTTGCTGAATCGTGCGAACTTGTAATAGCCCTTTTAGGAGCAAGGATGAATTCTAGAGCAATAAAGCTATTTAATTGGTTACACAAAAATAGAGATAAAGATGGAGCCTATTGGACCGGTTATCAAAAAGAATTAAAAATATTTTGGCCCAAAGAAAAACCTACTTGGACTGCTGGCGTGCTCCTTCTAGCAGCAGATGCACTTCTAAAACTCACCCCTGCATCAAATCTATTTTTAGAGGATTGGCTTATCCTAAAGCCACTATTAAAAAGAAACTGGTTCTTTAAAAAGTGGAATAAGCAAAAAGGTATAAATATTTAAATTTTTATTCTTCTCAGAATCCCAAGTGTATTTACAAGTTTATATTTTTCAAAAAGCCCTGACGCAAGGGCCATTTCATATACACGCCTAGGTGCATCTCCTCCCTGTGAGGGGTCAAAAAACACGTCATGTATCCCTAAAAAACCCCCAGGAATTATATGGGGTGCCCAGGATATATAATCTCTTTTGGCAGACTCAAAACTGTGACTTCCGTCTATAAAGACAAAGGATAATGGAGTTGCCCATTTTCTTGCCACTATATGAGATTTAGCAACTATTGGAACAACATAATCTAACAATAAGGCCCTTTCTATATTCTTTTCAAATTCATTAAAGGTATTTATTCTACCCAACCTCTCATCATACAGATCTGGGTCAAAATATTCTTCACCAACTTGATGTTCCTCTGAGCCCCTATGGTGATCAATGGAAAAAAGTATGCCTCCACTTTCTCTAACACCAACACCTATGCAAATTGTAGATAAACCACAATAACTGCCAACTTCCAGACATGGCCCCATTTTTGCCGAGGTTAGTCCTATTTCATATAAGGTATCCATTTCATCTTCCGCTAAAAAACCTTTGACTTCTGATAAAAAAGGAATTTTTTCTTTTATTTTTGTCATAACTGCCCTCTTTCACAACAATTAAGAATTTTATAACATTTAAAATACTATAAGGGAGATAAAAATCAAAACAACGCTAAAGTTAATTTTTCTAAATAGCAATAAAGTTCCTTAAAAAGACCCCCATCTCTAGGAAATTGTCCTGTTAATTTTAAAAGCAAATTGTGAATCTTTGATGAGCCAAATTTATCTGGCGGTCGTTGAGGATTTTTTAGAAAAAATTGTCTCTGCAAAATTATATATTCTTCAAAAGACTGAATAAATTTATTGAATTGGGCCAAAAAGTCTTTTTTTGTTCCTCTCCAAAATTCTTTGGCGCTCTCTGTTGGTGGAAATTCCAATAATAAGGAACACATACACAAAAGGCTATTTAAACAAAGGCCTATAACTCCCCTTCTCCATCCAATGAGCCACTTCTTTCTCCAGCACACAAGAAAATTTTCCTGGGCCTTGTCTATAAGCTCTAAAAGAGAATTTTTAACATAGATTAGGTCTTTATCTCCCCATTTTATTTTAGGATCTTTTAAATCAAGTTCCTTAATTTCTCTATATTCAATTTGATCTTGAAGAAAATCAGATAAAATATAGACAAAGAACCTATTGGCAAATTCAGACGCAGGGGTCTCAAGGTGGGGATAACTTAAAAGAAATCTTCCCTTAAAATAATCCCCTATAAGAATACATGGTTCAGATACAAGTAATTCAAAATTTAGATTTATGCCATATACCTCTTCTACATAGGAGAGGTCCATTTTTTCTAAAATATTATAGGGAATATCTGCAATCCACAAATCCTCTGCAGGAGCCTTGTATCTTGCCAAGACTTTCACATTGTTAGAAGGAATCCAATCAAATTGGGATGGCCACCATACTGGCATCTGCCCTTTGTGCTCTATATAGGAATCATCTAAAAATTGATCTGGATCTAAATCAACCCATACATGTCCACTAAAGTTTGGCACCCGCAAAGACATATCCTTTCTACCAAAGGGACATAATCCAAGGTTCAACTCCCCATGGTTTAGAGCCAGACCTGCTCCTCCACAAATACCAATATAAATCCCGCCTGTTTTCACATATTCCCTTAAGATTTGAATCCCTCTATTTTTTAATGTCCTGGCCTTTTGTGATGCAAATCCCCCTGGAACTATTAATACTTTTATATCCTTTAATTTATCAAATTTGGTGTTATCAATGACCTCAAACTCAATTTCTAATTCCCTAAAAAAATGAAGAACCAACCCACCCCACATGTGTGAATCAGGAAAATAGAGACCAATCATGAACTTAATTTTCCTTCAGATTTTAGGGCATGGATTGCTGCATCTAAATCATAAAGTTTCAAAGGATTCATGCCCCCACCCTTATACATCTCTGATGCTAGTCTTGCTGCTTCATAGGTAATCCACCCATGTTCCTCATAAAGTTTCGGGTCATCATCATTGTGTAGTCTGAATTCAATAACTCCATCTACCTCCCTTACATACATCTTTACCCTTTTATTTAAGGGCACAGGATAATAAAAAACACCTCTACTATCCTTCACTTTTTCTCCCCTCATGATTTTTTGTGTTCCTCGGCCATGTCTTTATTATGGTATGTATTAGGGTAAGCAAGGGTATGGCAAAAAATACTCCCCAAAGCCCCCAAAGACCTCCAAATATAATTACCCCTAACATTATTGCCACTGGATGTAAGTTGACAAATCCTGACATAAGTAGGGGCACTAATATATTTCCATCTAAAAATTGAATAATTGAGTATCCTAAAATTGAGATAACCAATCCTTTAGAGAATCCCCATTGGAAATATGCCACCAATGCAACTGGAACTGTCATAACTATGGCCCCAACAAAAGGGATTAGAACCGAGAGTCCTATAAATAAGCTCAGCAATAATGCAAATTCTAAGTGAATAAAAATAAAAAACAAATAAGTTACAAGCCACACAATAACTATTTCCCATATCTTGCCTTGCAAAAATTTAGCAATCTTTGAATTTACTTCTGTCCACACCTTGGAGGTAAATTCTATATTTTCTGGTAATAGATCTCTTAAATAAGATAATATGGCATTTTTATCTTTTAGCAAAAAAAATGTAATTAAAGGAACTAATACAAGATAAATTAAAAAATTCACAATGCCCATAATGGATGAAATAGAATAAGACAAAGCATTTTTTCCCAAACTTCTTATTTGATCTACCATAAAACTGAGCAATGTATCTAATTGTATTTTGGATATTATATTTGGATATCTTTGTAACAGGTCTTTTATATGACTCTTCCAGGTAATTATCATTGCTGGTAAATCCTGTAAAAACTGTGAAAACTGTTTTATAGCAAGTGGGATTATCCACAAAAATAAAACAATCAATGAAGTCATAAACAAAATAAATACTAGAATTACCGCAAAAGTTCTTGGTATTTTTAACTTCTCAAGAGGTTTAATAATGCCCTCTAATATATATGCTAAAATTATACTGGTAAATACAGGCACTAAATATTTACCCAAAAAATATATTGATATGGAAATTACAAAAACTATTAGTAAAAATATTGAAACTTGAGGATCATTAAGATACTCTTTAATTCTTTCCTTTAACCACATAAAAACTCCATTTACTAGATTAAACCATATAATGGCCCACCACGTCTCCCTAACTCTTTAATCTTGTTTATAACATCTGGATCTTCTTCTAAAACTGGTGCGTGATATTTTTTTAACCTTGCATCTATAATAATTGGTCCATTGCAACCCCAATGCTTACATCTAATAAATGAATCTACGCCATATATATCTGTTGCAGGATCTGAACGGGTAAATGTGACCCACAAAAAATTATCCCAATTTTTGGTTGTAAAATCCACATCATCTACAACCACAATAAAACAGATTCCCCTAAGATCCTGTCCTTTTAAACACTCTGCTAACTCTATTATTGCTGGATCCTGTGTGTCCCTCTCCAGATTATGAGAAGGGCCTTTTATTACCAGAATAGACTTAAAAAATATTTTTGGATTATAAAATCCTTTTGCAAGGTGTAAATCATTCTTTAGATGAGACACAAGAGTCCTTTTTTTATTACCTGCAACTGAGATTATTACCTTTGATCCCTGATTTAAACTAATTCCCGAATAATCCAGGGTATCCATTGTTGTCCTGGTAATAAAGTGGAGATCTCTTGCTGGATCTAGCCTTTCCATTATATGTGTAAAAAAATATGGAATATCCTTTGTTGTGAGATGGGGATCATCTTCTTTTGCAGCAATAAAAACATATTTTGACAAAGATGTTTGTGTATTGCCCAAAATAGACATTGCTGCTGTTAATATTTCTTGGGGAATCCTTTTGTCTTGAAAGGGAACATAACTTTCCCTGGAAATTGCAAGTAGCAATGGATGTACCCCTGCTGCATCCACTGCATGTACTTCATAAGCTCCACTAAAAACCTTGTCAACAAAAGGAGCTACAATTTCATGTATCACTTCTCCGATTATTGAATCCTCTTGAGGTGGTCTTCCAACTGTTGTAAATGGCCAAATAGGATTTTTTTTATTGGAATAGACCTTTTGGACATGAAGGACTGGAAATTCATGTACCAGGCTGTAGTATCCAAGATGGTCACCAAAGGGCCCTTCTTTTTTTGTTTCTTTGCCATTTACATAACCTGATATACAAAAATCTGCATTAACTGGTATTGGCAAAGATCCCTTGGGCCTGATAAATCTTATCCTATGCCCGGCCATTATTGATGCAAAAAACACCTCTGGCATACCTTGGGGAAGGGGCATAATAGCACTAAATGTCATTGCAGGCGGACCCCCAACAAAGATATTTACTTTAAATTTCTCGCCCATTGAAATGGCCTTTTGGTGGTGATAGGCAATCCCTCTATGTATTTGATAGTGAAGACCAACTTCTTTATTTTCAATAAATTGATTGCCCTTTAACTGGATTCTATACATTCCAAGATTGGAATTTTTAAAACCACCCTTTGTAGGGTCTTCACTATATACCTGCGGAAGGGTTATGTATCCACCCCCATCCATGGGCCAGGATTTAAGATAAGGAAGATCACATATTTTGCATGTATTAAAAAACTCATGAATATCTTTTTTTATAACTTTAGGCCTTATACATAACCCCATTTTAAAGATATAAAACCATGCCTTTGGATCCTTTATAAGGGTTTTAGGGTCTTTGACAATTTTTAAAACCTTATCCCATGTTTTAAAAAAATCTCTGAAGATGTATTTTATTCTTTTTTTTGTGCCAAAGAGGTTCCCTACCATTGGAAATTTCGTTCCTTTTACTTTAGTAAACAAAATAGCAGGGCCGCCTTTTCTAAAGACCCTTCTATGGATTGCAGCAATTTCTAAGTTTGGATCAACTTCTATATCTATTACAACAAGATCTTTATTTTTGTATAAATCCTTAATACAGGAATTTAAATCTCTGTATCCCATGGCTAAATATCAATATACATATCTGTTTTTTTTATTTTATTTTTCATCCACCCCTTTAAATATTCTTTAAATATTTCCCGAGATGTAGGTACCAACATACAAATACCAAGGACATCTGTTATAAGTCCTGGGGTAAGTAGCAAAATACCTGCTACAAAAATCAAAAATGCATCAACTAATTCTTCTGTTGGCATAATACCCTGATACATATTTTCCCTGATCTTGTATAAAGTTCTGAGCCCTTCCCTTTTTGCCAGATATGCCCCAAACACTGCTGTTAATATAACCAGCATAATAGTGTTAAATGGTCCAATTACAGAACCTATTTTTATTAAAAAATAGAGTTCAATTATTGGAACCAGAAAAAAAATTAAAGCTAATTGAAACATAAAAAATCTCCTTTAAGTTTTAAAGTGCAACAATACCTTCTATTTTTACTACTTTTTTGTAAATATCAAAAATTACACAATTGAGGATTAATCCAGGAACAGATGGAATTAAAAATTGTTCCTCTGTACTTTCACCTCTAAAGGCCACTCTTACAAACAAACTTTTTTTGAATCTTCAAATTGCTTATTCCAGGGAAAACCTTCTATTTATTCTATCCTTATTCTCCTTCTGACGCAAATCTGACGCAAATCTGACGCGTCATGTCTCCTATTAGATATTTTTACTTTTGTTGCGTTAAATTGTATGTTATTTAGACCAATCATTCAATGATAAAGTTTCATTCATAAAATTGTCAAAAATAATACAATCAAATGTCAAGACTAATAAAAAATACCTCTATTATTGCTGGTGCCACACTCCTTAGCAGGATACTGGGTTTTTTAAGAGATGTGGTAATTGCCTATTTTCTTGGCACCAGTGCAATGGCAGATATCTTTTTTGTGGCCTTTAGGGTCCCAAATCTTTTAAGAAGGCTATTTGCTGAAGGCTCCCTCACAATGGCATTTGTCCCTATTTTTAAAAACCTCCAGATAAAAGAAGAGGAAGATTCTGCATTTTGTTTTGCCAGATCTACATTTTATTGGTTACTGTTTGTATTATCCATAATCACAATTTTTGCTATTATTTTTGCCCCATATATCACTTCGTTAATTGCCCCTGGTTTTAAAAACAGGCCTGATGTATTTAATTTCACCACAAAGCTAATCAGGATATGTTTTCCATACATTATCTTTATTTCTGCAGTTGCACTTTGTATGGGAATACTAAATTCACTTGGACATTTTGCATCTCCAGCCCTTGCACCCTGTATTTTAAACATAGTTTTAATTGCAAGTGGCTACATCGCATATGTTAAAAAAATAAATATTTCATTGGCCCTTTCATACGGAGTATTACTCGCTGGTATTCTGCAATTTTTAATGCAACAACCTGTATTAAAAAAATTCAATTTTTCATGGTTTGGAAAGATTGACCTAAAGCATAAGGGACTAAAATTACTTGTAAAACTCATGCTCCCATCTGTGTTTGGGGCCGCAGTATATCAGCTGAATATTGTATTAAATACCATCTTAGCTTCATATCTAGAATCAGGATCAGTCTCTTATCTCTATTATGCTGACAGATTGGTGCAATTTCCCTTGGGGATCTTTGGAGTGGCTGTTAGTGTAGCAGCCCTTCCAGATTTATCAAATCTTGCCGCACAAAAAGATATAACAAAATTCAAACAAACCCTAAACCAGAGCCTTTATTTGATACTCTTTATTTGTCTTCCAGCAACTGCTGGTTTAATAGGATTATCAACTCCGATTATTAAGTTGTTATTTTATCGGGGTGCATTTAACGAATACAGTGTGCATGCCACTTCTCTTTGTCTTATTGCATATGGCCTTGGACTACCAGCATTTAGTTTGGTTAGGACCTTGGTGTCATCATTTTATGCCCTAAAAGACACAAAAACTCCCGCAATTATAGCTTCAATTTGCCTTATTGTTAACCTTGTTAGTGGAGTTTTGCTTATGAAAGGCCTTAAATATTTTGGCCTTGCCTTAGCTGTATCAATTTCATCATGGGTAAATGTGTTACTTTTATCCTATTTGCTCTTTAAAAAGATTGGTCAATGGATTCAAATACAAAAAAAGCTTTTTATTTTTAATATCTTAAGTCTATTTATATATTTATCCTGCCTCAAGCTATCTTCCTTAAACACCCTTTCTATCTTGTCTATACCACTAATTGGGGGTTTGTATCTTTTTATCTGCTCACAAATGGGCATAGAAGAGGCTATGTTTATTTTGAGATTTTTAAAAAAGACAAAATGAACTGATGAGAAATCATTATGATTTGGATAAAATTGTGTAACTAATTAAAAATTTCAGGAATAAAAGACTTTCTAATTCCCAGCCTGTTAAACCATGACGGATGTTTTCTTATGAATTTCCATGAAATTTCTAAATCTTCTCTTGTATGAGGTTCTAAAGTAATTGTTGGAGCTAAGTCTAATAATTCTAATCCTGCAAATAGTTCTGACCATGGGATACTTCCTACTCCAAGTCCAAGATGTTTATCAGCAACTCCATCATTATCATGTAAGTGCAAATGTTTTAAATAAGGTGCCAGGGTCTGTATCCAAAGAGACATATTTTGATACCTTATTCCGCCACTATAGCTTGCCCAATGTCCCACATCAAAACAAAATTTTATATTTATATGGCTAAGCTCAGAAAAAAGGTCTGCTAGAGGTCGTGGATCATATTCCCTTACATTTTCAAGATATATAGGAGGGTGGTCTGGCCACTCATTGTGGACTAATTCCCATGTTTCAACTGCCCTTTTTAACCATGAAGAAAATAGTTCTAGGTAAAGTGGGATAAAATTGGCGTGGGCAACCATGAATTTGGGTTTGTATATTTTAGCTATCTCTAGTGCAGATACAAATCTCTTTCTAGTAGCATTTAAAATATAATCGTCTATACTTCCTGGCTGCAAGTCATGAAAAGGCAAGTGTATTGAACACACAAGACCTGCATTAAATATTTCATTGGCCGTGGCTTTATGCCATTTTTTATCTATTTTCTCTATTGCAATGGCATCTACTCCTAGTTCTGGATTGGCTCTATGGGCAATAAAATATTCAAGATATGTTCTATCCCTGTAGATATATCTTAATGGAAGATTTACAAAATAATTTACCATGAGGATCCTCGCTTTTTTAGATGCCGATTAAACTCACCTTTCCCTTTATCACTCCTAGATTAGAATCTATTGCTATAAAATTAATCTTTTCTCCTTTTTTTAAAAAAATTCCCTCTTTCCACTCAAAGGGAAACCCATTTTTAAGCAACACTATTCTTGTATTTAAGAAAGATGGGATTAAATACACCCTGTATGAACCTTTTGGTAACTCCATTCTACTGAAAGAGTCAAGGGCAATGATAGCCTCTCTCTCTTTATTATAGAAGCTTAAGTAAGTAGGAGGCAAGGAATTTACCAGGATTCTAAAAAACAAATTGGAATGTACACTGTCTTGAGCTACAACATCACAGGACCATGATTTTTTGTTTCTTGAAAAAGTTATATATTTTGAGATAAAAAAATCCCTGTTTAAAATTATTTCTGAATAAAGGTCTTGACCTCTATTTTTTCCTGCTCTTGTTAAATATCCCTTTAAATTTATAACCTCATTTTCTGAGCCATTTAACAGGCCCAATAATACCAACCTATCCCCATTAAAGGCAGAAATTGATTCACCACTTGGAACAAAGAGAACTCTATTATTTAATTGGCAGACAAAAATATCTTCCTGTTCGGAATGATAGGGGATTTGCCTTTTACTCTGTTTTAACTTCCATTTTTTGATTCTTTTGCCGTCTATAGTTAAAATTAAGGATTTAATTTCTCTGTAGGGAAGATAATTCAAGGTAAGAAAATTTAACCATGGGATTTTATTGGATATAAATCCAATTTCTTGATAAAATTTTTCTTTGGTATCTATTTTTATAGAAAAGTTGATATAAGGGGGCAATTCAATACTATTTTTGTTAGTGATCTCTTCATTATTTAAAAATATACTTATTCTTTTAATTTGCTGATTCATCAATTTAAAATAATTTCTTATGTCAGGGATTACTACATCTACCCCTAACTCGGATAAGAGATATTGAGTTGCTCTAAGCTGTACATCTGTCTTCCAGAGAATATTTTTGATATCTTTACTAACTTCAATTGCAAAGGATGGTTTTATCAACTGAGTTAATGTATAATAACTAAATGATTTTTTTTGTTCAGGATATTTGGTATTTGAAGATATTGTATTGGTATTGAATATTTTAAAAGAATAGTGTTTATTTTTAATATAGGAATTTAATTTTGACTTTGCTTTTTTTACAACAGCTTCTAAATTTATACGTTTTTTATATACACTTGTATCAATAATAAATGATTGACCAAATCTCTTTGGATTTCGCAAATTATTTATATATACCGGACTATAGAACCCTGAACCCTCATGCAAGTGAATTAAGCCATCACTAAAGGAGGCAATTAATTTTATTGCCCTAGCGAGGAAATCTTCATAAAATTTTTTATATTCTCTATCAAATCTTCTATTTAAATCTACATTTATACCCCGTATGTTATGTAATAAAGCTAGCACATTAGCCCTTGGGATAATTATTAAATTTCCCTTTTTTACTTTTGCATGACTCAGGATTTCTGCTGTTAATACCCCAGTAATTTCATCTCCCTGAATACCGCCTTGAACTAAAATAGTCGGCCCTTCTATGTCACCTTTTAAAAAATAACATCTTAAAGGAAAACTGGTATTTTTAAAAAACACTATTTGTTTTATACTAGATGCACAACACTTTTGTACATATGTAAATAATATTAAAAGCAAAAAAATAACTAATTTTTTTATAGCACTTTTTATAGCGGAAACCATCTCTCTTCAATTATCTTGTAAGAATTTTTAAATGGATATACTATTAAAATTTTATTGCCTATATCCTTATGATTGTTACTTACATATTTTTGTATAAATTTTATCAAAAAACCCTTTTTATGTAGTACTATATTAATATTTTTAAAAGAGATTTTGATGTTACCTGATTTTCTCCAAATACTTTTTTTATGTTTAATAATGGAATTTAATCCAATATATGAATTTTGTATTGCATTTTTATCATAATAATTTGCATAGACAATATCATTTTTATGTTCCCATGCAGATTTCCATTTTTTTAAAAAAGCTACTAACCTATCTGAATGATAGGTCAAATATTCAGCATCTAAATTAATTGGCATCTGAATCCATTCGGACGCAACTATTTTAAATTGACCGTTTATTTTCATCCAATAGAGTCTTTTAAGTCCTTTAGATGTGAATACTGGACTTCTATATAATTCAAAAAATGAAGTTACATAATAATATGGCCCTGGAATTATATTTAATTGAGATATAAAAATATCAATCCATTTGTATCGAGAAAAAGTAGTTTGTTTTTTGGCCATAAATGCTTTAAAAGAGAGACGGCTTGTCTTACTAAAAGAAAGAGGGTCATAATAAGTAAAAAAAAACTTATCTTTGTTTTTCCAATGGGTTATCCACTTAAATAATCTTTCTTTTAAGATATTAATCTCTTTTTGTATTTTTTTGTCCTTTGGTTTAATAAAAATATGTGATGCAATTAAAACAGGAGTATATTTTAGTTTTAGGTATTTCTCTATTTTTTTTAAATTTTCTGTTTTAACAGCTATACAGCCTCTAGTATCGTAGGGCACTAATTTTTTTCCCCTACCATGGAGCCATATACCTTTTCCATCTTTATCAAACAATCTATCTACTGGATTTGGATAATTTGTTGCATAAGCCAAATTTCCATATAAAGATACATCCAGGGGCCTTTTTACTTTTCTTGTTATAAAATAAATACCTTCAGGAGTTTTTTCGTCACCTTGAAGGAATTTATCTCCACTATTTGAACCAGTGGAACAGCACATTTGGCTTATAATATTTAGGGAGCCGTTATATCCCAGCAAAAAAAGGCGCTGTTTGCTTTTATCAACTGCAATAAGATAGGTTGGAAGATGTTTTTGGGGTATTAAGATGATTGATTGAGCTGGACTAAATTGCACATACAAAAAAATAAATATGATAATACCAATAATTTTCAATCTCTTTCTATTCATTTGGAACAACGAAATTTAAACTCTAAAAGAAGCTAGCTTGAATAAATCTTCCCTTGTAAAAATAGAAATCAATTTTATACCATTTTCCTCAATATTTTTTTTTCCACCTTCTTGTCTGTCTAAAATGCAAAAAATGTGGTTAACCTCAAGATTTACTTCTTTAATTCGTTCACAAGCAAGTAAAGCACTTCCTCCTGTGGTAATCACATCTTCTAACACAACAACCCTTTGACCAGCTTTAAAATTTTTAAGTCCTTCTACATAATTTTGCATTCCATGTGCTTTTGGCTTTTTTCTCACAATTAATCCAGGTAAAGGTCTTCCTTCTAAATAAGATACAACAGTTACTGCTGTTACCAGAGGATCTCCCCCTAAGCTCATGCCTGCTACGCCTTGAACATCCTCAGGCAACATTTTAAAAAACAGTTTTCCAATTATATAACTCCCTTCTGGATGGAGGGATGTTGGCTTACAATCAAAATAATAATTGCTCTTTTTCCCAGAAGTCAGAGTTACTTGCTTTTCAATATAAGATTTTTCTATAAGTAATTTTGCAAGTCTTTTTTTTAACTCTTCCATCTCTCTTTTCTCAGACAATATTTTACTATAAAGCTAACTAAATTATTTTATTTTTTAATCTTCAAAGACCCTTTTAAATATTTCATCTTCATATCTTAAATAATAATTTACATCAAAGAGGGCGTCTATTTCGTCCTTGCTTAAATATTTTGTAATGTCTGGATCATTTTTTACTAAGTCATATAAGAGCACCTTTTCATTCCATGCTTTAAGGGCCTGCCTTTGAACCATTTCATAGGCCTCTTGTCTTTTTAATCCTTTTTCTATTAAGGCAATAAGGATGCGCTGGGAAAAGAACAGACCAAAAGATAAGTAGAGATTTTTCTCCATGTTTTCTTTATTTATCTTTAGATTTTTTAAAACATTAATCAGACGATTCAACATGTAATCTATTAATATTGTAGAATCAGGCATTATGACCCGTTCAACAGAGGAGTGGGAGATATCCCTTTCATGCCACAGGGCCATGTTTTCTAAGGCTGCAAGGGAATTTGTCCTGACCAACCTGGCAAGGCCACATAGGTTTTCTGCAGATATAGGATTTTTTTTATGGGGCATAGCAGAAGAGCCCTTTTGTCCCTTAGAAAAACCTTCCTCTACTTCAAGGACTTCAGTCCTTTGTAAATGTCTTAACTCTAAAGCGAGCCTTTCAATGGTCCCACCAATTTGGGCCAGGACACTAAAATAAAAAGCATATCTATCCCTTTGGATTATTTGAGTTGATATTGGATCTACTTCAAGTCCCAATATTTCACATGCTATTTTTTCCACTTCAGGGAGCAGGTGGGCATAGGTCCCAACTGCCCCTGAAATTTTTCCCACACTGATTTCTTTTAGTGCCTGTTTCCATCTATCCCTTTGTCTTTTAAATTCAGCATAAAAAGTAGCTAATTTTAATCCAAAACTGGTAGGTTCTGCATGAACTCCGTGGGTTCGTCCAATCATCACCAGTGATTTGTATTTATAAGCCATCTCTTTTAACTGGGAGAGTATAGCTTCTATATCCTTTAAAATAATCTCTCCAGCCTGCCTAAGCAGCAGACTATTTGCTGTATCGACTATATCTGAAGATGTGCATCCAAGATGAATGTACCGAGATGCTGAACCCACCTTTTCTTCAACTGCTGTTAAAAAGGCAATTACATCGTGTTTTGTAATTTCTTCTATTTCCAGGATTCTTTGCAGGTCAAAATCGGCCTTTGCTCTAATTTCTTCAATATCTTTTGTGGGAATGTAACCAAGTTTGTGCCAGGCTTCACAAACAGCCAGTTCTACTTCAAGCCACTTTCTAAATTTATTTTCTAGTGACCAAATATTTCCAAATTCTTTTCTGGTATATCTTTCAATCATAAGTAATGCCTTTTATTTATTACTTTGTGTAGCTTGGGTTGAAGTAGTTGAAGTACTACTACTCTGCTCAGTTCCTGTTTTTGGTTTTGTTCCATTTCCATCCTTACCATTTCCCTTACTAGATGTCTTGGGCCTTGCATAGTCTGTTACATACCAGCCTGAGCCCTTTAAAATAAAGGATGTATTAGAAATGAGCCTCTTGGCCTTTGCGCCACATACAGTACAAACAACATCTCTTTCTTTAAAATCCTTTTGCCATTGTTCAAACCTGTGTCCACAAGATGTGCACTCATATTCATAAATGGGCATGATCTCTCACCTCCTTGTGAAAAATTTTTTTAAAAACTATACATATTTTAGGATTTATATAAATGTCGTGCCTTGATCCATGTCTTTTTAAGTAACAACCGGCTTTCACTAATTCTTTAATAAATTCTTTTCGTTTCACACTTGTATTTCCAGCTCTTTTTTAAATACTTTTTCTGAGGGTAAAAAATCTTCTTCAGACATCATAAGCTGATATACCTCTTTTATGTTTTCTTCTAACTCTTCAAGAGTTTCTCCTTGGCTGAATACACCAGGTACTTCTTTTAATTTCCCTACATACCAACCTTCGTCAATCCAATATTCAAGTGTAAATCGTTTTCTCATAATTTTATTCTTTCCTTCAAATAAATTCCATAAATTTCAATCCTATTGGGCGTTCAAAGTCGAATACTATATCCACATCACTATTTGGCCCTGCTGAATCCCTTACTACAGAACCAAAAATACCTATTTGGCGAATTCCATATTGCTTTGCTAAAAAGCCATATTGCTCTTTAATTTTTTTTTACTATTTTAGCTCTATTTTCCATGACGCTTTTATTTACTTGTATAGGCTGCCCTTATTTTACTATTTTGTCACGAATTTTTAGCAGCCTTTGCCTCTTTGATTCTCAGCTTTAGTCTCTTTCTCCTTCTCCTCCTCCTGCGATCAAGTTCTTTTCTCCTTTCAATTTTTTTGTGTCTGGCCATAATGATTTATCCTCCTTGGTATAATTTGGGTGGAAATCAAGTCAATATCAGCTAAGTTATTAATTGTCTAGGGTTAGATATTAACCAATTCATATTTTCTTTGACCTACCCCTAATTTTTCAGCATATTCTAGCAGATATTCTCCCATGGTGTGGGGATGGACAGCCTTAAATTTGTCTAGGTGTTTAGTGGGATCCTCTTTGTATTGACCCACGTTTGTTGCTATTGCTTGATTTACCATGTCAAGGCTTGCTTTATCAACAGCTACAGGGTCATAGGAAGCTACAACACCTATATCAGGACAAATTGGTGCATCGCTAAACCCTGCACAGTCACATAAAGGAGAGACATTCATAATAAAGTTTATATGGATAATTGGTTTTTTAAAATTAGAAATAAATGCTGCAAAGTATTCTGTGAGTCTTTCTAAAAAGACCTTTACATCTACTTTCCAGTCTATATATATTGCATTATTTCTACATGCTAAAAGACAGTTGGCACAACCAACACATTTTTCATTGTCAATTACTATCTTATTTTCATCATCTAAAGAAAGGGCTTTGGCCTGGCAAGACTCTATGCACCTGCCGCATCCAACGCAATTTTCTCTTTTAACTTTTAGTCCAAGACCTCTATGTTGCTGCATTTTTCCTTTTCTTGAAGCACACCCCATACCTATATTTTTAATTGCACCACCAAAACCAGTTAATTCATGCCCTTTAAAATGGCTTAAATTTACCATTGCATCTGTTTCAAAAAAATCTTTTCCAAAATAATATTTTTCAAAGTGTTTCCCTTGATAATTTAAAACAATCTCATTAGTACTCTTTAACCCATCTGCTATGATAACTGGAGCTCCAACAATAGCAGGATCAAACCCGTGTTTAGTTGCCCTTAAAACATGCGAAACCGCCTCTCCTCTATCTCCAACATAAAGAGTGTTTGTGTCAGTTAAAAAACATTTTGCCCCGCTTTTTTTCAGGATTTTCACAATAGGTTGTACCCAGATAGGAGATATAAAACTTGTTGTCCCCTTTTCTCCAAAATGCATTTTAATTGCAACCAGATCCTTGGATTCTATTTTTTCTAAAAATCCAGCGGTGCTTAATAATTTTTTTATTTTTTTCTCATAAGGTGCCTTAAATGATGTCCTTAAGTTCCAGAAAAATACTTGACTAGCCATAATATCTCCCCCTGTTTTTTAATTTTTTTATCAAAAAAACCAGATAATTTTTTTACAAAAGATATCCTCTTTATATTTACATTAAACCTTTTTAATTCATTAATTATTTGATTTTGTTTTCTTAAAAAAAGGTCCTTTTCTCTGGTTAATACATGGAGGTTGTATTCTCCATTTATTATCCTTATTCTAAAATTCTGAAGTTCCAACCCTAAAATATAACTCTCGGCCCTATTTAAACAATTTAAAATCTTTGGATCAATCTTTGTATTATAAGGAAATCTTGTTAAAAGGCATGGTCTTACCGGGAATCTATCGACAGGCAGGCCTAACTCAGATCCTAAGCTATAAATTTCTTTCTTTGACATGCCAACTAAGTTGTAAGGACTTATAACTTTTAATTCTTTTAATGCCTCTATACCAGGTCTGTATTCTTTGTAATCATCCACATGTGAGCCTTCAATTATGGTTCTGCTTTGAGTTCTTTCCTTTATCTGGCTAAATAAATATTTTTTACAAAAATAACATCTCTTTTTATGGTTCTCTTTAACTTCTTTTAATTCTAATAAATTAATTTCAAACTCAGAATAATCAATGTTGATATTTTTAAAAATTTCTCTTGCCCACTTCTGTTCATAATGAGTCATGTGGTTTCCTCTAAAAAAAATTCCTGTAAAGTCAAGATTATGTACAGTTATAAATTTTGCCAGCACCGCGCTGTCCAGTCCGCCTGAGATTGCTATAATTCCAGGCTGCAAGGTTTGAAGAATTTTTTTTAATTTATTAATTTTGGAGTGGATGTCCATAATTTTGAATTTAAATCAACCTATAGATATAGTCTAGACAAAATTTTCAAGTTTAAATATAGCTCTAGCATTAATCTTTTATATCCTCTTTTTTTCCATCTAAAAGAGTAATCCCATGAAGTCTTTCTTTTATTGAAAAATTCACATTGCTTAAAAAAAAATTTGTTGGTATAATTTAAATATAACGAATTTTTTATAGGAGATTAGGGTATAAAATAAAAATTAAGAGAATACTAGCAGGGAACAGGATTAAAAAAAAATTTGTATTGTTAAACAAGGCAATAGCCAGATAAATTTAAAGGAGGAGGCCGAAAATGAGACAGGTAACAGTTGTAGAACACCTGCTACTCCATCAAAAGCAGGTCCCCATGGCCACTGGTCGTTTTACGCGACTTTTAAACGAACTTATCTTGTCTGCAAAAATAATCTCAAGAGAAGTAAACAAGGCTGGGTTGGTGGATATTTTAGGGTATACTGGAGACAAAAATGTCCATGGAGAGGAGGTAACCAGATTAGATGAATATGCCCATAGAGTGATAGTTCACAGGATGCAAAGGGCTGGGGTCTTATGTGCAATGGCTTCAGAGGAGCACGCTGACATAATCCAGATACCACATGGCCTGCCTGTTGGAGATTATTTTCTTGTTTTTGATCCCCTAGATGGATCTTCAAATATTGAGGCAAATGTTAATATTGGAACTATCTTTTCCATATATAGGGCCAAAAAAGAAAGGGTTGGACCAGAGGTGGAACTAAGCGATGTGCTCCAAAAAGGAATAGAGCAGGTAGCTGCAGGCTATTTCATATATGGACCTTCTACAATGATGGTTTATACTACAAAAGATGGAGGAGTTCATGGTTTTACCCTGGACCCCACAGTGGGCGAGTTTTTACTTTCCCATCCAGATATCAGAATTCCTGAACAGGGCAAAATATATTCAGTGAACGAGGCATACTGGAACTACTGGGATGGCACTACCCAAAAAGTAGTATCTACTTTTAAAGATCCAAATAGTGATTTAGGTAGATTGTACAGTTTGAGATACATAGGGTCTTTAGTTGCTGATTTTCACAGAACTCTTTTATATGGCGGAATATTTATGTATCCTGCAGACTACAGGGATCCAAAAAAGCCCAGAGGAAAGCTCAGATTACTATATG
The DNA here is from genome assembly GCF_054657475.1 of Desulfothermus naphthae. Classification (NCBI taxonomy): domain Bacteria; kingdom Pseudomonadati; phylum Thermodesulfobacteriota; class Desulfovibrionia; order Desulfovibrionales; family Desulfothermaceae; genus Desulfothermus; species Desulfothermus naphthae. The sequence continues at coordinate 122,045 of NZ_BAAHYQ010000002.1, read as the reverse complement.
AGGCCTCACCACTTGCCATGGTGGTAGAGCATGCAGGTGGAATGGCCACTGATGGATATAACCGTATTTTAGACATAGAACCCCAGGAATTGCATCAAAGAACCCCACTTTTTATAGGCTCCAAAAAAGAGGTGGAGAAAGTTAGAGAAATATATAAAGAAACCAAAGGTGAGTAATCAACTCCCATGACTATATATCTTGGAATTGAAACATCCTGCGATGAAACTGGAGTAGCAATTTTAGAAGACGAAAAAATTATTTGTGAGAAACTTTTGTCCCAGGAAGACATTCACGCAATTTATGGTGGTGTTGTCCCGGAAATCGCCTCAAGAAATCACCTGGAAGCTATCCCTATTTTGTTTAAAGAAACCCTTAAGGAAGCTTCGTTATCTCCTGAACAAATTGATGTTGTTTGTGTAGCAAGGGGGCCTGGGCTAATGGGTAGTCTCCTCGTTGGTCTTGGATTTGCCAAAGGATTATGTCTTTCTCTAAATACCCCCCTAATTGGAGTAAATCATCTTCATGCCCATCTTCTTGCATGTCTTATTGAAAATAGAATTGAATTTCCAGCACTCGGCCTCCTTATCTCAGGGGGCCATACTCAGATATATAAAATCCTCGATCCAATAAATTTTGAATTATTAGGCAAGACTCTAGATGATGCAGTAGGTGAAGCATTTGACAAGACTGCTAAATTGCTTAATCTTCCCTATCCTGGAGGTAAATATATAGACACTTTAGCTAATCTTACTACTCCTGATCCAAAAATATTCCCCCTTCCTTATATAGACAATGATAATTTAGATTTTAGTTTTAGCGGACTCAAAACCGCTGTTCTCAATTTTTTAAATAATCACCCAGAGATTAGATTAAAAAAAATGCCAACCCAATTAGACATAGACCAGATAAGTAAGTCCAGCCCCTTTATATGTAAAATATGCTCATCCTTTAATCATTGTGTAGCAAAGACCCTGGAGATAAAACTTGACAGGGCTTTAAAAAAAATTAAGGAAATAAAGTCAATTTTGGTGGCTGGAGGAGTTGCTGCCAATTCTATAATTAGAAAATATTTACTACAGCTTGGTGTAAAGCATTCGCTTCCTGTATATTTCCCAGAAAAAAGATTTTGTACTGATAATGGAGTTATGATAGCCTATGCTGGCAAGATCTTATTTGAAAATGGATATGTTCACCCCCTTGATATAGATGCTATCCCCAGGGGAAGAACCATCCCTTTTGACTATTCAAAAAAACAGGAGTTGACAATTAACACCTGTTATTAATATCTTGTTTTCAATCCAAAGATTTAAAATGTTTTATTTAAGAGGAGGAAAATTATGGCAAATGCAGTCACTGACAACAATTTTGAGACAGAAGTTTTAACCCGACTTTGACAGTTAGAGTAGGAAATTAGTGGAATTTGGGGGTATTTTTTTATAAAAGTTTAATCAGATCAGTTACATATATTTTTTATCAAAAAATTTTGTAGTCCTAACTTTACAATATTAATACTTTTTTATTGACTAAAAATAAAGAATTTATTAACATATCTATGCAGTCTAACTAAAGGGGGGAGTATGTTCCTTAAAGTTTCTAAGGTCAAAGGCTATGAATATGTTCGCATTGTTTATTCTTATAGAACTGAAGATAATAAAGTTAGACATAAAACCGTGGCTAATCTCGGTAGGGCCGACAAGCTCCATCTTATGTTTCCTGCTTTTGAAAAATTGTTCGAACTCTATGCCCAAAATGTTTTTACTTCTATTGATAAAATTAACACTCAAGAGGCTTGTATTAAAAATTATTCTTATATTATTATTAAAGAAATCTGGAATAAATATAAATTGGGTAATTTTTTTTCGAGTCTATTAAAAAAAAGAAGAGTTGCTTTTGATTTTGTAAAAACGGTTTTTACTTTGGTGATAAACAGATTGTTAGTAAGCGAGTTATCTAAGTTAGGGTATTTTAATAATAAAGATATGTTTTTATATCTTAATGAAGAATTATCTCTTCAGGATTTATACAAAACTTTAGATATGTTAGAAGAATGCAAAGAGGAATTAGAAGAATATTTATTTCACAGGAGTTTAAAATTAATAGATAGGGAATTAAAAGTATGTTTTTTTGATGTAACTACATTATATTTTGAGAGTAAAAAAGAAGATGAATTAAGGAAATATGGTTTAAGTAAAGATCATAAAAATAATGAAGTTCAGATAGTTCTCTCATTATTGATAGATTCTGATGGATTTCCTATAAGTTTTGATATATATGAAGGAAATAAAGCAGAAAGTAAGACGTTGTTGGACAGTCTTGATAGGCTAAAAAAGAAGTATAAATTAGAAAAAATAATCGTAGTTGCCGATAGGGGTATAAGTAATTCTTTGAATTTAAAGGAGATTAAAAAAAGGGGATATGAATATATAGTAGGATATAAGTTCAAAAATACTAAAATCCAAGATAAAATATTAGATAAAGAAGGATATGAAGTTATAACATATAATGAGAAAGAAGGAGTCTATGCATATAAGGAATTTGAGGTCCTAGAAAAAAGAAAGGTAAAGACTTCAAAAAGTTATCAAGAGATTGAATTAAATCATAAAATAGTAGCTACATATTCAGATAAAAGGACATTAAAAGACAAAAAAGAAAGAGATAAATTAATTAATAAAGTTATAAAAAAGCTTCAAAAAAATAAAATAAAAGGTAAAGAAAAATATATAGAAAAATATTGTGATGGTGGCAAAGTTAGATATAGATTAAATTTAAAGAAAATAGAAGAAGATAAAAAATATGACGGATATTATACTTTGGCGTGTTCAGATGTTAATATGCCAGCACTAAAAGTGATAAAAATCCATAAGCAAATATATAACGTTGAAAGTGCTTTTAGAGAATTAAAGACTGATTTGAATATAAGGCCTATTTATCATTACACTCCTAAAAGGATAAAAGGTCATATTATAGTCTCGTTTTTAGCCTATTTTTTATTAAAACATATAGAACATAGATTAAAATACAATAAAAAAACTCAGGACATGGTAATTACTTCAGCTGGTATAATAAATGCTTTAAAAGAGATAAATGCAATAGAAACAGACATAAATGGTAAGAAATATTATCTCAAAACCAAACATAATAAATTGGCAAGTAAGATGTTTGAAATTTTTAAAATAAAAAATATGAAACACATAATGTCTGAAGAGGAAATGAAAAAATATCTCTTTCCATCACTCTAAAGGTTTGTAGGTAAAATTCCCTCATTTTTAAAATTATAACATGCTAATATAATTGATTTTTAAACTTTTTAACTATCAAAGTCGGGAGATAAAACTTGACAGGGCTTTAAAAAAAATTAAGGAAATAAAGTCAATTTTGGTGGCTGGAGGAGTTGCTGCCAATTCTATAATTAGAAAATATTTACTACAGCTTGGTGTAAAGCATTCGCTTCCTGTATATTTCCCAGAAAAAAGATTTTGTACTGATAATGGAGTTATGATAGCCTATGCTGGCAAGATCTTATTTGAAAATGGATATGTTCACCCCCTTGATATAGATGCTATCCCCAGGGGAAGAACCATCCCTTTTGACTATTCAAAAAAACAGGAGTTGACAATTAACACCTGTTATTAATATCTTGTTTTCAATCCAAAGATTTAAAATGTTTTATTTAAGAGGAGGAAAATTATGGCAAATGCAGTCACTGACAACAATTTTGAGACAGAAGTTTTAAAGAGTGAACTCCCAGTTTTAGTGGATTTTTGGGCACCATGGTGTGGACCTTGTAGAGCTATAGCACCTGTTATAGAAGAGTTGGCAAAGGAGTATGACGGGAAGGTAAAAATAGTTAAAATGAATGTAGATGAAAATCCTTCAACTCCAAGTAGATACGGTATCAGGGCAATCCCCACTCTCATCTTATTTAAAAATGGCGAAGTAGTTTCCCAGGTTACCGGCGCCGTGGCTAAAAGTAACCTCAAAAAAATGATAGATGAAAAGGCTTTTTAAATGAAAGAATATGAAGCATTTGTTATTGGTGGAGGACCTGCTGGAATCACCGCGTGTATGTATTTGTTAAGGGCTGGTGTAAAAATTGGATGGGCAGAAAAATTCGCCCCAGGAGGACAGGTACTAAATACTGAACTCATTGAAAATTACCCTGGGTTCCCAGAAGGAATAAAAGGATATGAACTTATGGCAAAAATGGAAAAACACCTGTCCTCTTTTGAATTCGATAAATTTACAGATGAGGTGCTGGAAATAGAACATGCATATAAAAATAATAAAGTGAAACTCTCAAGTGAGGAGGTTAAAGCCAAGAGTGTAATAATCTGTACTGGAGCGAGTCACAAAAAATTGGGAATACCAGGAGAAGAGGAACTTTTGGGGAAAGGGGTATCCTATTGCGCCCTTTGCGATGGCATGTTTTTTAAGGACCAGGTGGTAGCTTGTATTGGTGGAGGTAATACAGCTTTAGAAGAATCTCTTTATCTGTCAAAATTGGCAAAGAAAGTATATCTCATCCACAGAAGGGATCAATTTAGAGGATATAAGGTCTATCAAGAAAGAGTTCTAAGCAATCCTAAAATTGAGGTTATCTACAACTCAGTGGTTGAAGAAATAAAGGGAAAAGAGAAGGTAGAAGAAATCCTTATATTGAACAAAGAAACTCAATCTAAAGCAGAATTAAAAGTGGATGGAGTATTTGTGTTTATTGGTTTAGCACCAAATAGCTATTTTATTCCAAGAACTATGAAAGTTGACGAAAGAGGTTTTATAATAACTAACAATGAAATGGAGACAAATCTTTCTGGAATTTTTGCAGCTGGAGATGTAAGGTCAAAAACCTGTAGACAAGTGGTTACTGCAGTTGGTGATGGTGCACAAGCTGCTCACTCCGCATACCTTTTTCTCCAAAAAAGAGATTAATCAGATGATGAATTACTTGAGAATAAGATTCTTAATATCGGTTATCTTCATTTTTTTGTTGTTTTCTGGTTGTGGAATTATAGATTATTATTTCCTTAAGCCAAAACCTCAAACTCCCTTAGAACTCCTTGAGGCAGGAGAAGAAGCACTAAGTGAAAAAAATTATGATAGGGCTATTGAGTACTTCGAGAAAATGAAGGATAAATACCCCTTTAGCCCTTATACAGTTAGGGCAGAACTTCTTCTTGGAGATAGCTATTTTTATGCTAAAAAATACGAAGAAGCTGAAACAGCTTATAAAGAATTTGAGTCCTTACATCCTGGACATAAAAACATAGACTATGTAATCTTCCAAATAGGGATGTCTAATTTCTACCAAAAACCAAGTATTGACCTTCCTCAGCTCTGTATCCACGAAGCAATTTCTTATTTTACCAGATTGATAGAGGCATATCCAAAATCACAATATGTGCAAAAAGCAAAGGAAATGGTAAAAAAGTGTAGATATATTCTTGCAAAACATGAGATATATGTTGCTAATTTTTATTTTAGAACAAAAAGATACAAAGGGGCGTGGAAAAGATATCTTTATATTCAACAAAATTTTCCAGAATTTAAGGATATTTTAGAATATTCAAAATATATGGCTAAGATAGCACATATTAAGTATGAATTAAAGTTGTCAGAGGAAAAAAGAGAAAAAAAATATGGCGGTTTTTGGACAAAAATAAAAAGATGGTTATAGAAAATTTTCTTGAACAAAAGATCATTTATCCTTTAGATGAAAAAGAATTTGATAGAGCCTATGACCATATAGATACTTATGTAAAATCAATTATAAAAAAGTCAATTCATTTGAACTATTTATTCTTGGAAAATGAATTTTTTAAATCTAGGTTTAATAAAAAGAGAGAAATCACCTTAGAAGGTCTCAAGATAATAGAAGTGCAACAGAAAAAGAGGGGGATAGTTGCATTTTTGTCTAAAGATTTTAATTCTCCATCCCAACTTATCGCCCTTATCTTAATTCCCAGAATATTGGGTATTGATACTTTTGTTATAGGAAACTATCCAAAGTGGCCTATAAATTTATTGGTTACTCTAGAGTTTTTAGGGATTTCTCATGTATACAATCTAGATGAAAAAAAACTCTCTCACATCAATGTAGACTTTGACCCTTATTGGTCCTTTTTTAGTTTAGGAACACCCTTACCTACTTTAAAAGAGCCAGTTAAATATTTAAATTTGCCTAAATACGGCCTTGTAGTAAAAAAAAGTGATTCATCCTCTATAAATGTAAAACATATCCAGATAGCCCATCCATCCCTAAACATTTCAGAGATAGCTTATGATGATTTTAAAAAATCATACCCCACAAGCAAACTCAGAGATATTGATGTCATATATACAGAGTGCGGCCTAAATTTACCCCCTTTCCCTTCACCATTCCTTATACTTGGAAGGGGCTTAGAAACCTTTTGGTTCTTCCCCCACTTAGATATAAATGATTTTCTTGTTGAGCAATATTCTATTTTTAAAATAGAATAAGTTTGTATTTATTACTCTTTCTCAATGTATTTTTTAACAGTAGTGATTAGGTCAATTTTTTCTTGTGGGGATTTATAATCCCCCACAAATTCGTCTATTTTCACTGAATGTTTATCACAAAAGGATATAATGGATGGCTTTACCATACATCCGATCAAGATATATCCATTTTGTTTTCCCCACACAAAGTGGGGGCCATCACCCCCGGAATCTCCAATTAAAATAACTTTTTTAATATTGTATTTTTCAATAATCAATTGAGTGTTCTTTTGTTTGTCCTTTGTATCATATAGCTCCAAAAAATAAGAAGATATTAAAGAGTCATTAAATCTTATAAAGGGACTTCCGCTGATTATCTTAATATGAGGCAATAGCCCCAAGGACATGGCCCTCTGAAAATAGCCAATAAAACCAGTGGTATTGATCATAAAAAGTACATTATTCTCTTTACACCAATCTATAAACTCCAATACTCCAGGATAAACAGAAAACTTTTCCCTCAAATATCTATCCATATCCCCTAAGGTGATTGGACTGGGCAAGCAACTCTTTATTATTTTTAGACCCTCTTTATAAGATATTTGATTTGATGTGTATTTTTTGAAAATATCATGAATCTTCTCTGAAAGTTCAGGATATTTAAAGAGGATCGGATCAAAAGGCCGAGAGGGAGAGAGACATTCGTTCCAATCAGATGAAATAAGGGCTTTATATTTTTGTTTTTTCATTTACATCAACTGTAATGATGCTTTTTCTTCTTTACTCAATGTTTTGGACAGATCCAATAAAATAAGTAATCTATCCTCAAGTTTTCCAACCCCTTTAATATATTCAGATTCTACGCCAGCCACGATTGGGGGTGGTGGTTCTACAGTATCTACTGGAATACGTAATACTTCTGAAACTTCATCTACAATAAGCCCAACTGTTAGGTCATCGACTTTTACAACTATAATTCTGGTGGCCTTGTCGTGAGATTTTTCCTCTAAACCAAACCTTTTTCTCAAGTCTACTATAGGAATTACCCTTCCACGAAGGTTAATTACTCCTTCTACAAACTCTGGAGCATTTGGGACAGAGGTTATATTTTGCATTCTTATTATTTCCTGAACCTGCATAATGTCTACACCAAATTCCTCATCCCCCAGCTTAAAGGAAACTAATTGAAGCATCTCTTCACGTTTTTGTTTATTATCCTGCATATGTTTCACCCCTTTTTTTAAAATTACAACAATATATTGATTTTATTTTAGTCGAAAAATTCATCATTACAAGAAAAGCTAATTTTTATTTTTCTGTGTTTGCCTGAAATACCAGAGCATCTGTCTGCAAATACCCATTAACATATTAAACTCATTTTTCTTTAAATTAATTCTATGGATAAACCGCTTTAAAGGCAACATAAAATAATCAGAATTATGGGGCAATAAAAAGTTTATTTCAAAAAGAACTTTTTTGAGATTTTCAAATAATAATTGTAAGTCCTTGTGGGTTGCATATTTTGTTAAATCTTTTTCTAAGTTGCTTTTGCTCCAATTGTGATAAGATATTTTATTAAAACATTCATACAAAATTATCAATACTGCCTGTGCCACATTAAGGGACCATGCTCCTGGATTTGTAGGGATTGTAATTAGTTGACCACACAATTCAATTTCCTCATTTAAAAGTCCAGTGTCCTCTGGCCCAAAAACAATAGCTACTTTTCTTCCCTCAGCTACATCTTTAGCAATCTCTGAAGCGGCCTGTTTGGGAAGTAAGATCCTTTTCCTCCATCCCCCTGTCCTGGCCGTTGTACCATAGACCTTATTAAAATTTTCAAGTGCAATCGAGAGGTTAGAAACAATAGATGCCCTTTCTAAGACATATTTTCCCTTGGGAGTTGCCAGAGGAAGGGCCTTATTTAGATCAAATTCCTTGGGATCAACCAATACCAACTCCTCTACTCCCATGTTCACACAGGCCCTGGCAACTGATCCAATGTTTTCAGAATATTTGGTCCTGCAAAGTACTACTGCTATGTTTTGCATGAGATCTCCTTAAAGTTCTAATCCCAATCTTTTTTTCAATACTGACAAAATAGAAGAACTAACATCTTCCACTGTACCAGTACCATCTATCACCACAATTCTTTTATTATCTCTTTGCTGAAGAGCTAGATAGCCCTCTCTTACCCGTTCATGAAATTTGAGATTTTCTTGTTCAAACCTTGATTCATCCAAATCTTTATAAAGATGGTTTCTGAGTCTAGCCCTTTTAATACCCATTTTAACAGGCACATCTAAAACTATTGTGACATCAGGCCAGAGTCCATAACAGGCAAAATTACAGAGTCTATATACAAAATCTATGTCAAATCCCCTTCCATATCCTTGATAAGCAATAGTTGAATCATTAAATCTATCAACAATAACAATTTTATTATCTTGAATAGCAGGCATAATCTTTTCTCTTACATGCTGTGCCCTTGCTGCAAGATACAAAAATAATTCAGCCCTTTGATCTAAATCTTTGTTCTTTGAATCAAGCAATATCTTCCTCAGGTTATTACCCAGTACACAACCTCCAGGTTCTCTGGAATATACAACTTTAAATCCTGCACTTTTCAAATTTTTGGCCAATAATTTACTCTGTGTGCTTTTACCTGATCCTTCTATTCCTTCAAAGGCAATGAACATTCTTCTATAGCCCTCCGTTTTTTCTCTTTTACAGCCTTAATAAATTCATTTGTATGTACTGGTTTAAATATCTTTCTTTCTAAAGAACGTTGATACTTTGACCAATTATTTTGTTCATTTTCCATTTCATCAATAAGAGAACCTACTATATTTAATTTTGCATCTATATTATCGGCAAAATGCAATATTAATGCTTCTCTGGTCTTAGGCCTCTTTGGGGATCCAAATTCATATTCACCATGGTGAGAGAGTATAATGTGTTTTAAATGCATAATTAAATCTTTACTTAAACCTTTTATCTTATTTAAAAAAGGTTCTATTAACAAAACAGACATAACAACATGGCCAATTAATTGACCTTTATCTGTGTAATCTAAAGAAATTTTACCTTCGAATTCTTCAATTTTTCCTATATCATGAAGTACTGCTCCAACAAGTAAAATTTCCTTGTCGATTTCAGGATAAAGTTCTGCTATATTCAAACACAATTTACAAACATTTAATGTATGTTCCAAAAGTCCTCCTCTATATGCATGATGGATACTTTTGGCAGCTGGTGCGTTTATGAATCTCTGTCTAATATCTTTATCTCTTAAAATCATGCCTATGAGTTTGTTCCATGGCCTATATTTCAAGTTTTTAAAACACAATTCTTCTAGTTCATTCATGAGTTTGTCAGGTGGAATTTTTGTTGTGGGAATAAAATTTTCAATATCTATTTCATTTTCAACAACCACCTTGAGTCCTTGCACTATTATCTGTAGATTATCTCTAAAGGAATCCACATATCCTGTTACACGAACAAAAGATTCTTCTGCAATTGTATCGTATTGGCTACTTTGAGGATACCACATCTTTGCTGATATCCTGCCTGTCTTATCCTGAAATTCAAGGTCCCAATAAGGGCCATTTTTAGATGAACCCTGTCTTGCTTTTGTTACAATAAAAACATCATCAACTCTGTCCCCTATTTTTAGTTCACTGATAAATTTCTTTTTTACTTCCATAACCCTTGCCAAATAAAAAGTTGTTCATTATGCTCCCAACAGTTGTAAATACCTTTTACCATAACATCTCTTAATAACCTCTAACCAAAATATAAAATAACGTAAAGATGGAAATTTTACTTACAAATGACGACGGTATTTGGGCTCTTGGACTCAGGACTCTTTATAAAAGTTTACTTGAGGCAGGCCACAGTGTCCAGGTAATAGCTCCTCTTACAGGACAATCAGCCGTGGGACATGCGGTGACCCTCTCTAATCCAATCAGGATTAAACACGTAAAAAACAGTAATTTTGAAGGCATAGGAGTATCTGGTACACCAGTTGATTGTGTAAAAATTGCCCTTAGAAAAATCCTAAAAAATCCACCGGATTTACTTATTTCAGGGATAAATAATGGTGCAAATGTTGGAGTAGATATTTTGTATTCTGGTACAGTGGCTGCTGCTACAGAGGCGGCCTTAGCTGGAGTCAGTGCACTTGCTGTGTCAATAGACAATTTTGATCCCAGAGATCTCACAGATCAAGCCAAGTTTGTGTGTAGATTAATAGAAAAAATTGATTGGGAAAAATTTAAAAATAGGGTTTTAAATCTAAATTTTCCTGACCTGCCATTAAAAAAGGTAAAGGGAATAAAGGTATGTCCCCAGACACAAACAATTTATAAGGACTGGTATGAAGAAAGAGTTGACCCCCGTGGAAAACCCTATTTCTGGTTATGCGGATATATTCCTGAAGAAAATCTATCTCCACAGTCAGACAGGGCTTATTTAACTAAAGGATACATCACACTTACTCCTCTACACTTTGATTTTACAGATAAAAAACTTTTAGAAAAACTCAGAAGCGAAGTTGACGATAGATTTATTAATTAAATGGATTGTGAAGGGTATGATGTGGTTTGACATGGGCTAAATTAAAATTTTCCATACAGGGTAAGTATTTGCTAAATTAAAAATTAAACTACAAAATTTGAAAGGTGGAAATATATGGCACAAAGGGAACAATGGGCTAGTAGAGTAGGTTTTATAGTGGCATCTATTGGTTCTGCGATTGGTCTTGGTAATATCTGGCGATTCCCCTATATGGCTTATAATAATGGAGGAGGAGCATTTTTAATACCATATTTCTTTGCAATGTTAACTGCAGGAATCCCTATTATTATTCTGGAATTTGCCTTAGGACATAAATACAAAGGTTCAGCTCCTAAGTCCTTTGCCATGGCAAAGGAGAGATGGGAATGGGTTGGATGGTGGCAGGTTTTTATTTCTTTTATCATTTCCATCTACTATGTAGTGATTATTGCATGGGCACTAAATTATGTCTTTTTTTCCTTTAAATTAGGGTGGGGAGAGGATACAAAGGGATTCTTTTTTAACAAATTTCTCCATCTCTCATCCACTCCAATGCAATGGGGTAACATTGTGTGGCCTATTTTTATATGTACTCTTGTGCTCTGGTTGATTACCTGGTTGATATTATTTAGTGGAATAAAAAAAGGCATAGAAGTTGCGAATAAAATCTTTATGCCCCTACTCTTTATATTGCTCATTATCATGCTTTTTCGTGCAGTCACATTAGAAGGAGCAACTAAAGGCTTACAATGGCTCTTTCGTCCTGATTTTAGCGCTATATTAAACTACAGAGTGTGGACAGCAGCATATGGGCAAATCTTTTTTTCTTTGAGTATTTGTTTCGGAATTATGATAACTTACGCAAGTTATTTGCCTGAAAGGTCTGATATAAATAACAATGGAATGATAACTACATTTATAAACTGCGGATTTAGCATTTTAGCTGGAATAATGATTTTTTCTGTCCTTGGATACATGGCCACAAAACAGGGTGTGAGTGTAAAGGACGTTGCCGGGGCCGGAGTGGGTCTGGCATTTGTCACAATACCTAAAGCTATAAGCTTGTTGCCAGGGGCAGAATTCTTTGGAGTTTTATTTTTTCTGGCATTGGTTTTTGCAGGTCTCTCATCAATGGTCTCAATTACAGAAACATGTATATCAGGACTTATGGACAAATTTAAATGGGAGCGCAGACCAACCACATCCCTATTTTGTGTAGTTGGTTTTCTCTTAAGTCTTGTTTTCACAACCCAAGGAGGATTACTTTTAGTTGATATAGTGGATCATTTTATAAATAATTTTGGAATTGTTTTTGCCGGTTTGGTTGAAGTCCTTGTTTTATCCTGGTTTTTTAAGTTGGATTCTTTGCGGGAGCATGCAAATTCTCTATCTGATTTTTCTATAGGCAGGTGGTGGAATTTTTGTCTCAAGATTTTGACCCCCATGGTATTAAGTTATATGGCAATTGGAAATTTAATCGGAGATATCAAAAAACCTTATGAAGAGTATCCAATCAGTAGTATAATAATTTTTGGCTGGGCCATAGTTGTTGGAATTGTAATCTTGAGTTTTGTGATGCAAATGGGCAGTAGTTTTAATAATAAAAAATAAGGAATCATAAAATGAGTATTGGAGCAATTTTAATGATGATCTTTGGACTTGCAGTAACCTGGGGCGGTGCTGCTATTTGTATTAGTATTGCATTAAAGAAAAGAAATGGTTAAAAAATAGACCTTATGTCCCTTATGGTGCATCGGATTTGTTAAAACTTTATCCTTTTGTTAACTTAACGATTAATGTTAAGTTTAATAAAAATTTCTTTTCATATGTATTTATCTCAAAACAAGGCTTAACTTAATTGGTATATTTTTTGTGTTGTACAATTTTAAGAAAAAAACTTAAACAGGAGGATGGATATGGAAAACACAAACATAGCAATTATAGGAGCATCTGCTGCAGGTTTGGCAGCTGCACTAACTTTAAAAATGAAGTCCCCAGAAACAAAGGTGGTACTATTTAGAAAGGTCTCCAGGACACCAGTTCCTTGTGGAATACCCTATATTTATGGGACATTGAAAGAGGTAGCTAAGGACCTAATTCCTGATGACCCTTTTACATCAATGGGACCTGATATTAGGATTGCCGAAGTAACTGCAATAGATACTAAAAATCATGAGCTCACTTTTAATGGAAAGGAAAAGTTAAAATATGATAAACTCTTATTAACAACAGGTTCAATCCCTATTATCCCGCCAATTGAAGGGAGTGATTTAGAAAATGTATTTGCAATCAAAAAAGAACCTGAACACCTGGAACTGATTAACCAAAGAGTCAAAGACGCGAAAGATATAGTAGTAATAGGTGGTGGATTTATTGGTGTAGAAATGGCTGAGCAAATAGCAAAATTAAAAGGAGATAATGCCAACATTACTATAGTTGAGATGTTACCCCATTGTTTATTGGTGGCACTTGAAGAAGAATTTTGTATAAGGGCTGAAGAGGAATTAAAAAAATTAAATATCAACATTAAGACCAATTCACAGGTTACAAAAATAGAAGGAAATGGAAAGGTTGAGAAGGTCATTTTAGCAAGTGGAGAATCCATTGCAGCAGATGTTGTGATCATGGGTGTTGGGGCTGCTCCAAACATCTCTCTTGCTGAAAAAGCAGGTATTCCCTGTGATAAAAGAGGGGGTATTGAAGTAGATGAGTATATGAAAACAAAAGTTGAAGATATATATGCTGCAGGCGACTGTGCTTCAAAGTTTTCCTTTGTAACTAAAAAGCCATGTGGGATCAGATTGGCCTCTGTTGCAGCTTATGAAGGAGTTATTGCAGCTAATAACATGCTTGGCGAAAACATAAAAAATAGGGGGGCATTAGGTGCCTTTGCTACAAAAATTGGAGATGTTTCTATAGCTGCTGCAGGATTAACTCAACGCACATGTGAGACAGAGAATATTGAATATGTCAAAGGGGAATTTGTCGCACCTGATAAACATCCGGCTACACTCCCGAATACATTTATGGATATGAAGGCAATATTGCTTTTTAATAAAAAAGACAAAAAGATTATTGGAGGGCATGTGCTTGGAGGAGATACAGCTGCTGAGATGGTAAATATTATTTCAACAGCAATTCAGGCAGGTCTTACAGTGGAGGATATTTATTTTATGCAAGTTGCAACCCATCCCCTCCTAACAGGATCGCCTATTGCCTATCATGTGCTCAGGGCTGCAGGAGATGCTTTTTTTAAGTTTAAAAATTTATAATCTTTAATTTTATAAGCTGCATAGGGCAATAAAATGTCCTGTGCAGCTTAGATTATTAATATCTCTTTATTTAAACAATCCTGCCAACAATTCATTTCTTTGAATCGTGATTCTTGACAACTAATTATTTTATTTTATTTTCATATTAAAATATTATTGTGGTTTTCATACTTATACCAAAAATATAAAATAGGGAGGTTTTTCATGTTAAAAGGAGAAGTTTTTGAGTTTCAGGCTGAAACAAAAAAACTTTTAGATATAATAATAAACTCTATCTATACAAATAAAGATATATTTTTACGTGAACTTATCTCTAATGCATCTGACGCACTGGATAAGGTGCGGTTTAGACTTACACAAGGAGATGATGTGTATCAAAAAGACCTCCCCCTTGAGATAAAGATAACACTTGACGAAAAAGAGAATATGCTCGTTGTCAAGGATACAGGTATTGGAATGACTAAGGATGAAATTATTTCAAATTTAGGCACTATAGCCAAATCCGGCACTGAAGAATTTCTAAAACAGGCTTCCTCAGAGAAAAATCAAATCGAAGACATAATTGGTAAATTTGGAGTAGGATTTTACTCTGTTTTTATGGTTGCCAAAGAAGTTGAGGTCAAATCAAGATCATTTGATCCAAAGGCAAAACCAGTGATATGGAAATCTGATGGTATGGGCGGTTTTGAAGTTGAAGAATTGAATGAAGACGTATCAAGGGGAACAGAGGTTAAAGTTCTTTTAAAAGAAAATTGTAGTTATTTTACTGATAAAGAAAAAATAAAATCAATAATTAAAACCCATTCAAATTTTATAAATTTTCCAATCTATGTGGACGAAGAAAAGGTAAATACTATTCCAGCCTTGTGGAAAGAACCAAAATTTAAAATAAAAAAAGAACAATACCATGAATTTTACAAATTTCTCACCCATGACCCAGAGGAACCTCTGGAATATTTTCACATATCCGTGGATGCACCAGTACAATTTAGTTCAATCTTATTTATTCCCAAAAAATCAACCATGATGTTTGATACCTATGCAGAAAATTATGGACTGGATTTATACGTCAACAGGGTCCTTATCCAGAAAAAAAATAAAAAATTAATACCAAACTACCTTGGATTCTTACAAGGAGTAGTAGATAGTTCAGATTTGCCATTGAATCTTTCTAGAGAAACAATTCAAGAAAGCAGGGTGATCCAAAAGATAAAATCAACAATCACCAAACAGGTTTTAAAGAAGTTAGAAGAGATAGCAGAAAAAGACAAAGAAAAATACAATGCTTTTTGGAGAGAACATGGAAAAATATTTAAACTGGGATATACAGATTATTTCAATAGAGAACAATTTGCAAAATTAATTAGATTTAACTCATCTAGGGCAAAGGACGAAAATGAAGTAATTTCTTTAGATGAATATATAGAAAACATGAAAGAAGGTCAGGATGAAATTTATTATTTTTCTGGAAGTGACAGGAAATCCATTGAAAACAGTCCATATCTTGAACCGTTCAAAGAGGCTGGAATTGAGGTTTTATATCTTTACGAGCCAGTAGATGAATTCATTTTTCCAGCCCTTTATGACTATAAGGGAAAAAGATTTCAGGCCATTGAACATGCTGATATAAGCAAAATCAGAAAGGATAAAAAGGAAACCAGTGAACAAGATTTGACATCAATCCAGGACCTTATAAATAGGATTAAAGATGTGTTAAAAGATAAAGTATTGGACGTAAGGGTTACCAACAGGCTTATCCATACTCCAGCATGTCTAGTAAGTCCAGAGGGAATCGTGAGTTCCCAGATGCAAAAGATTGTTCAAATTTTAAGTCAAGATACCTCTATACCAAAACAGATATTAGAAATAAATCCAGAGAATGAGTTAATAAAAAAACTCTCCAAGATGTTAAAACAACAAAAGGATAATTTAATAGATGATATAATACGTCATTTATATGACATTGCTCTTTTACAAAATGGGTACATCCCAGATGTAAATGAACTTGCCAGACGCTCATATAAGATTTTAGAGAATACAGTAAATAGTCGATGCTTAAAAAATATATAATTTACTGAAAATACTTTACAAAATGTTTGTTATAATGTAATATAAACGACCAGAAAATGTTTAAAACAGGTAAAAAGGTGGTAGAAAAGAATAAAAAAATGGAAGGGAAATTATATGCAGACATGTATGCCAAAGCGTAGAATACCACATTTGATATGTGGAGATTTATTAGATTTTATTAATCCTGATGATCCTTTGATAATTTTATCTAAAAAAATTCCATGGAAAGAATTTGATAAAGCATTTGCGAGTAAATATAGTAAGCGGGGTCGTCCTGCCAAATCTACTAGATTGATGGTTGGACTTTTAATGTTAAAACACTTGTATAATTTAAGTGATGCAAAAGTAGTGCAGATGTGGACACAGAATCCATATTTTCAAGCTTTTTGTGGAGAAAGTAGATTTAGATGGTCTCCTCCATGTGCTCCATCAGAGCTTACACATTTCCGAAAACGCATAGGAGAAGATGGTGTAAAGAAAATATTTGAAATATCTGCTCAATTACATAAAGACAAAATTCAAGAAAAAGAGATAGTTGTAGATACTACAGTTCAAGAGAAAAATATTACATTTCCAACAGATACAAAGTTAATGTGTAAAATTATTTCCAAATGTAGAAAAATAGCTAAAGAAGAAGGAATAGTTTTACGTAGAAGTTTTAGAAGAGAGTTACCTGAGTTGTTAAAAAAAATAAGATTTAACAAGAGGTCAAAGGATAAGAAAAAAGTTAAAAAAGCCAGAAAAAGGATTAAGACTATAGCTGGGATATTGATTAGAGAAATAAAACGTAAATTGCCAGAAGATGTTTATCCCAAGTATGTAAAACAAATAGAACTATTTGAAAAAGTGCATTCTCAAAAGAAAAAAGATAAAAATAAAATTTATAGTCTTCATGAACCAGGAGTCTATTGCATAAGCAAAGGTAAAGAACATAAGAAATATGAATTCGGTTCAAAGGCAGCTATAGCAATGACAAAAAATAGTGGAGTAATAGTTGCTGCAGTAAATTTTGAAAGAAATCAATATGATGGTCATACATTGCCAAAAGTATTGTGTCAAACAGAGGAGATAGTAGGAAAAAGACCAGAGGTGGCCATTTGTGATAGGGGATTTAAAGGTAAAAGCAAAATAGGCTCAACAAAAATTATTATCCCAAAGAGTCCTAAAAAGAAAGCAACACCCTATCAAAAATCCAAGATGCGTAAGAGATTTAGACGAAGGGCGGCGATAGAACCAGTAATAGGCCATCTAAAATCAGATTTTCGTTTAGCCAGAAACTTTCTAAAAGGGACAATAGGAGATACAATCAATTTACTGTTGGCAGCAGCAGCTTATAACTTCAAAAAGCTGATGGATCAGCTTGCCTTTTTTTTGTTTCTTTTTATTTTTCGTCCTTTTTTTACAAAAAAATATCAAAATTAAGAGCCGATGAATGAATCTTGAGCTTAATCTAAAGTGAGTATGGAAAAAATTTTAGAATAAAATTTAATAAAAGGCTTTTTTTAAGCATCGACTAAATAGTGTTTAAAAAAATGACAAAAACACAAAAAAGAAGAGACAAAAAGGTAAAGGGTCAGTATTTTCTGACCCTTTTTCATATATTTTTTTATGATTAATCAGGAATAGATGAGTCAACGGAATTTACAACTAATTCAAAATCAATATTCTTGAGGAGGACATCTTTTCTAAAGATTTCTTCAATTTTTTTCTCGATCTGTTGTTTTTTATGAGGGAGATCTTTTATCACAATGTGAGCTTTGTCATCTTCATAATAAGCTGTTATATGAGGATATAAATCAACGAGAGTAGCAACTATTTTCGCCTCTATGTACTTATTTTCAAAAATTTTTTGAGACAATTCTGTTGATTGGAAGCACGGTCTTTTAACTGTTTGTTCTAATAATTCCACTATATCTTCTACTTTTAATGTGTCAATGTGAAAAATTACGTCATATAATTTAGGATCATTTGTATCTATTCCATAAAGTGCTTTAGCCCATTTTTTGCGTGCCTCATCGTATTTTTTAATTAATTTTTTTGCCTTATCCGCTGAAATATTTTCCCTCTCCATCTCAATTTTGACCCGTTCTTCTAGGTTAGCTATTATTCTTACTTTTACCACATGAGGAATTCCCTGTAAGAAAAAATGCCCAGCCACCCCATGATACACAACATTATCCTTTTTTACATGATTCAAGAGGGCATATCTAATATAAGCAATATATCTTTCTTTTCCATAGGTAAATCTCTCCAAAATAGAGGGAGGATCATGAAGTGCTTTTATTAATTTTATTTCTGGTATATTAAATTCTTTTGAGGCCTCAATAATAACATCCCTAGAAATACATTCATACCCTAACCTCTTGGCCAATTTTTCTGCAATCTCTTTACCTTTTGAATAACTTCCTCTTGATATGGTAACAATTGGCATAAATTTTCACCTCCTCTTTAATTAAATAAATCTCCACTCACAAAGACAAAATAAAAAATTTAAGGTATTGTTTACAGTATTAATCTTCTACAACTACTACCTTTTTTAGAACAAGTGTCCACTTCTTTCACTTTTGGGTTAAACCGAAAAAAATATCTTCTCCTAATTTTATATAGGTATAAAAAAATTAACCTTTGTTTGTCAAGACCTCTTTTTTAATTTTTTGAAATTTCTTAAAAAAATTTGTTACCTATTACCAGCCAAAATAGAAAAGAATTAAAAATATTTCACCAATGCAACTCCAATAAAAATCATGACTACGCCAACTACTCTAATCAAGCTCACAGGGTGTTTGGGGTAGCCTAATATTCCAAAATGGTCGTAAATAATAGATGCAAGCATCTGACCAGCTATAAATAGGGCAAACATAGTTGTTGCCCCAAGTCTTGGCACAGCAAAGATGGTCACAGTTACTAAAAAGGCTCCTAAAAGCCCGCCAAGATATGCCCACCACGGTATATTGCTAAAGGCGATTTCTTCCGTTGGATAGAGTCTAAAGGCAAATATAAAAATAAAAAGACCAATTGATCCTACAAAAAAAGATATAAGTGCAGCTGTTAAGTTGCTTTTCAAGTAACTGCTAAGTATTGCATTCACGCCTGCTTGTGTAGTTGCAAATATTCCTGAAATTAAGACAAGTAACATTACAAAGAGCTTCATATTGCCTCCATGGTTATTATTTAATTAAATTTTTGTTTTCTCAGACTTGCTTGATACATAAATGTCTTAAGGGCAATTTCCCTATTTGGCTGAATAGTGCCATCAAAAGGGGTATCAATATAGGGTATAAGTTTTTTCTTTAAAATGGGTTTTAAGATAGCTGAAGTAATTGTAGATGGCATGCAACTAAATGGATAAACATTTACAATGCCATGGAAATTTTCTTCTATATATGACAATGCCCCTGATATGCTAAGACATGCCTCTGTGCCAACTTCAAAAGAATAAATGGATTTATTATCCAATTTTTTTTCTAAAAGTGATATTTCGTGATCCACCTGTATATCTAAATGTTTTAACACTGCCTTATATACCTGTTTTTGTCTCATTTTTTGGTAAGATTCTTTTAGTCCTGCGCTAAATAGCTGTTTGTAGTTAAATAAAACAGATTTTATTTTTCTTTCTCTAATGTCTTTTTTTATTTTTCTTTTCAATTTTCTTATTTCCTCGTAAGTGACAAAGTTAATCCATTCTCCTAATGTAGCATTTGTTACTTCACCGCCATAAGATTCAATCTTTTTTATGATATTTTGATTTGATTCTGGATGGGATCTCAAATATATCTCACCTACTATACCTATTTGAGGTTTTCTTGGAATTCTTTTATCAATTAATTGGGACGCCTGTTTGGCAATTAAAGAAATTAGATCAAAGAGTTCTGAAAAGGGCAAGGATTTTCCCTTTTGTTCTATTAATTTTATAAGCTCCCAAAGTCCTTTTTGAATCAACTTATCTGTTGAGCCTTTTACCTTTTCATATGGCCTTACCCTAAAACATATCCTGTCCAGGGCATCAGCTATAATTGTTGCCACATAAGCCAATTTTCTAAATCTTGATGCCTCTTCAGGAGGCAGTATCTGTTTAGTATCATAGGAATTTTCTGTTGACAGATAAGAGATATAAATACCTTTATATTCAGATATTGAATCTAAAATAATCCTGTGTAGTTTGTTGTACATTCCAAAACGACATGGACCATCAGACTCAGGCATGAAATAAACATACTCTTTTGGATTAAATTTATTTCTGAGCCTATTTTTCTCTTTATTAAGGAAATAGATTACATCTCCCAATGTCACCTGACATGGGAAACATTCCTTTGATGATGTATATTTTTTTCCATGGGAAAGCCCTACATATGTATCCATCACAATGGCATCTACTGAAAATGCAGAAAGGCAGGCAGCGAGCAGAGGTGCGCCAAAAGGGTGCATTTTGGGAATAAGGAGCTTTTTCCCTCTGATGTCAAATTGTTTAATTTCCTGTAATACGTTCTCTTTCATTTTTAACACCCTTTATATATTTAATCGTCAAAGCTAAACTCCCACCAACCAGACACCTAAAGGGCGCAGCAACTTGGCGGTCAACTTGAGTGGTTTGTTCTCTGTTTTTTGTCAGTAATTTCAATAGCTATACCACTTCAACACGTAAGGTTTTCCCTAAAGCCCTAACAATTTTTTCAAGTGTAGAAAGCTTGATATCTTCAGCATGATTTTCAATCCTTGAAATTGCAGACTTCTTAGTATTAAGTCTTCTAGTAAGTTCCTCTTGAGTTAAACCAGCCTCTTCTCGAGCCAATTTTAGCATTGCTCCAATCTTGAATTGGTGATAACCTAACTCATAATTTTTTGCAAATTCAGAATCTCTAACTTTTCGCTTTTCAATCTTTTCTAAAAATATGATGACTTCCTCTTACTCTTTCTTCAAATCCTAATCTTTTCAGCAAATTACACAAGTCAATAAATTTTATTTTATTATCAGCTTGAGCAGTTAATATTGTAAATATCAGCTTTTGATATTTTCCCATTATTTTTCTCTTTTTAAGTCTAACAGGGCATTTGTCAAAATTCCTTCGTTGACATCCTCCCCTTCCTGAAGGAAGGGGAGCCATTGTTATATACAAGGAGCGATACTTCCTTACAGGTTCCCGCTGGTTCCTGCTTCATCGTATGCACCCTGGCATACTACGCAGGCATAACTTTCCGCATGCCCTGCGGTAGATAGCCTCTTAAAAGAATATTTATTGCGGCTACATGGTCAGCATTATTTTTATAGCCACAACTTTGACATACAAACAAAGATTGGCTCTTTCTGTTATTTTTATCTACATCACCACATAATGGACATTCTAGACTTGTGTATTTGGGATCTATTAACATCAACTCTCCACCTGAAAATTCCAATTTGCATTCCAAAAGCCTTTTTAATATTCCCCATGATTGTCTTAAAATACTTCTATTCAATCCTGCTTTTTGTCTAACCTTATGCCATCAATTATCTATTGTCCCTCTGGATGACTTTGTCATGTTTTTTATCCTCAAATCCTCTATCACCACTATTCCGTGGTTCTTGGCAATAGTGGTGGTGAGTTTAAGGTTCTATATACTCACCAGAGGAAAAGATACAAATATTTTTAATTCCAGGGTCTATGCCTACTGGAGTATCTGTTCTTTTAGTATGAAATATCTCTTTTTCTACAACTACGCTTACAAACCAAAATTTAAATTCTCTTTTAACTGTTACCTGTTTTATTTTTCCTTTTATTTCTCTTGATTTGTAAAAACATATCCACCCTCTTTTAGGCAGATATATTCTATTTCGTTCTATTTTTACACCTTGAGGATACCTAAATGTATCATTTAGATATTTCTTTTTAAATTTTGGGAAATTAATTCCATTGTTAGGAATAAAAGCACTTTTTATTGCTTTTTCTTAATCTTTAAGTGTTTGTTGAAGAATTTGAGAATGAGCTTTGCTTAGAAAACCGTATTCTTCACTCTTTTTCCATTGTTTAAGGAGGTGAGCTAGATCATTATACCATAAGATAAGTCTATCGTGGGCAAGTCTATATTTTATTAACACTAATGCTTTATTCCATAAGAACCTAAAACATCCTGCAAACTTAACTAGCTTTTGTTCTATATTTGAATTAGTCTTTAATCTGACTTTATAGGCTTGACATATAATCATGTTTAAATTATATATTTAGCATATGTAAAAATCAAGTGAAATTAGAACAGGGCAGCAATTCTCGATGAGGGACAAATTAGATCATTTTAGATGTTTTATCTCCTTCTTTCAGATTCAAAAAACTACCCTCTATTAAAAATTTAAGAAAATTTGATATAAAATACCATTTCTCTTTGGTAAAATATCCTCTTATAATCTCTTTTTGGACGCACTACTCCCTCAAACTTATTTCCATAAATTCAAAAAATATTCTCTCAAAACACTTTTTACTATGGAGGAGAGTAAAAAAACTTCAGATATTCCTCCCAACTCTCAAATAACAAAATCCGAAATGTCACTCGCAAATGATTCCAGTATTCTTTCCGAGAACTAAATTTCGCTCGACATTTCTGATATAATAGGTCCGTTAATTCTAATATCTGATGTACAAAAAATGCTAATAAATTTAAAAGAAAAAAAATTATTGATAAATTCTTCTTACCATGACCAAAATTATGTTCTAAGTGATAACCTTGATTCTTTAATGTATTAAACGTCTCATTCTCTATCTTCCATCTCGATCGGCCACCTCTTACTAAATGTTCTATATTATTTCTACTAAGCGGTATATCTGTTATCCAACTATTCTGATAATTAACTTTCTCTTCTCCTATAATCTTATATTCAAAATAATTTACCCAAATTGTATCATCATATCCATTTAATGGTACTTCATTTATCCATTCATATACATGTTTACGGCCTTTCTTATCCTTGTATTCCATTCTCGATACATTCCCCATTCTCTTTTGTTCTGATACCCACTCCATCATCAACTTATGATCCTTAGGCTTGGCTACTAGAATATAACTCATATTTTTATCTTTTAGTTCTTGAATAAATGGCTGTTTTGAATAAAGACTATCTCCCACTATTATAATCCCTAATTTCGGATGAGCTCGTCTAATCTTATTTAATATCCTTTTCCCTGCATTTATTTCACAATCCTGCTTCTCTGTTCCATCTGTATTCCTTACTTGTTCAGGTGCTAAAACAATTACCTGTCTATGGTCTGGATGCACTAAAGCTGCTTGTAAAATCTGATGGTAATAACGAACTTTACCTCTCTTAGATCTCTTTACAAGACACCCAGGACAGCATATCTTTTCTGAACTAAAATACTCTGACCCATCTAATGTAATCAAATACTTCCCTCCCCAAAATCGATAATTCTCCAAATGTTTACCTCGTTGCAATGCCTTAAAATAATCTAAAAATACTTCCTCTAACTTATCAATATCACTATTATCTAAAACTTCCCTAATCTGGCTATCCTTAGGAATTGATTTTACTTTAAAAACTGTTTCTAAATTACTCCTATTTTGCTTCTCTTTCATCCTGCGTTGAAAAGATAATAAAGAAGGATCCTGAAAAAACATCATGGCAAAACCACTCATAAAACAATCATGGAGACTATGTTTCACCTTACTTTGATCACGCTTATCTTCTATCTCTAACACCCGACTAGACAATTTTTCCCTTAATGCTGTAAAACTTAAATGTTTTTTTATATGCATAAAATAATTCCTCTCTCTTAATTTTTTTTCTACTATAACTTCTTTGTATAATAATTACAAGGAATTATTTAAACATTAATACAATTTTTCCCCAAACCTTCAATATCCTCCTTTTCCCCATACTTTGCGAAAAATAAATATCATTTTTCTTGTATTACCCCTTAAATACTAACTCCACAAACTCACCGAGAATTGCTGAGAACAGGGCAGCAATTCTCGGTGAGGGACAAATTAGATCATTTTAGATGTTTTATCTCCTTCTTTCAGATTCAAAAAACTACCCTTTATTAAAAATTTAAGAAAATTTGATATAAAATACCACTTCTCTTCGGTAAAATATCCTCTTATAATCTCTTTTTGGACGCACTACTCCCTCAAACTTATTTCCATAAATTCAAAAAATATTCTCTCAAAACACTTTTTACTATGGAGGAGAGTAAAAAAACTTCAGATATTCCTCCCAACTCTCAAATAACAAAATCCGAAATGTCACTCGCAAATGATTCCAGTATTCTTTCCGAGAACTAAATTTCCCTCGACATTTCTGATATAATAGGTCCGTTAATTCTAATATCTGATGTACAAAAAATGCTAATAAATTTAAAAGAAAAAAAATTATTGACAAATTCTTCTTACCATGACCAAAATTATGTTCTAAGTGGTATCCTTGATTCTTTAATGTATTAAATGTCTCATTCTCGAATAAATAGCTGTTTTGAATAAAGACTATCCCCCACTATTATAATCCCTAATTTCGGATGATCTCGTCTAATCTCATTTCATATCCTTTTCCCTGCATTTATCTCACAATCCTGCTTCTCTGTTCCATCTGTATTTCTAACTTGCTCAGGTGCTAAAACTATTATAGTATTCCGCAGAATTCGATATAATTAAGACATTATGCCGTTGAATTCAAAAACAGATAAAAAGATAAAAATAAGATTAAGAGCGAGAATGAGGGAAGTTTTATAAAAAAATAGATAAAAGATTTTTTTTTCAAGAAAAACAATATCATAGACATTATATAAAGTTATAAGGATAACTACAATAAAATTTTTACACAAAATTCTTGACATAACCGAAAGGTTCTGTTGGAGTGAGGCAACAGTTATTGGAGCCCACAAAGGAAGATCTTATTTATCCTGAGCGGGGTAAGTGCGGTTGTTGTGAGTTTAAAGATATTCAGCATTATTACACCCATCAGCATATTGAATTACCTAAGATTCAACGGGAAGTATCCTATTTTCATCTTTATAAAGGGATGTGCAAGTCATGTGGTAGGGAGCAAAAAGGTTATGTTCCTTCGGAATACCGGACAGGCTATGGTTCCCATCATTCGGCGTTTATAGTTGAACTTGGTGGGATAGCCGGAAATAGTAGTCGGATGGTCCAGGGTTTTTGCCATTCAGTGCTTGGACCGTGTATCAGTCTTGGAACAATCCAGAAAGTAATAGACCGTGGTTCAGAAGCTATTTTACCTCATTATGAAGCGATTCGGGACAAGGCTAGGTCATCAAAAATGAATCATGTAGATGAAACCACGTGGTATAAATGTGGGGATTTATACTGGTTATGGGTGATGGTAAATAGTACGATTGCTTTTTTATGGTTCATAAGAGACGTTCAAAAGAAGCATTTAAAGAGTTAATTGGGCAATGGGAAGGGATTCTTGTTAGTGATGGTTATGGTGTTTATAAGAAGTGGGTTAATTCCAGGCAGACATGTTTGAGTCATCTTATAAGGAGGGCGAGGGGTTTAGCAGAAAGCTATGATCCTGAATTATCGAGATGTGGTAAATGGGCATTAAAGGAACTAGGTACTTTAGTGCATATGGCAAAAGCTCCGCCGAGCAAAGGAGAATGGAGAGCTTTTTATGCGAAGTTGTGCCGTTTAATAGTTCTTTATCGAGATAGTAAGAGTGATGCTGGGAAGCTTGTGCGAAGGTTAGAGGGAGAAATGGACTCTCTTTTTACCTTCCTTAGTGAAGATGGAGTAGAGCCTACTAACAATCTGGCTGAACGAACGATTCGTTTTGGAGTTTTGTGGAGGAAAAGGAGCCAGGGCACTCAGAGCGATAAAGGATGCCGTTGGGTAGAGCGAATTTTGTCTCTGCGGCAAAGCTGTAAGCTACAATGTAAGTATACTTTTAATGTTCTTGTAGATGCGTTTACTGCTTATTTTAAGGGGCAAAGACCTGACCTTGAATGGATAACAAACCTAGTGACTAGATTCCCTGTGATCGCTTACAAAATAATGACATGAATATTTGTTTTTTAGATAAAAGATTTCTAGTGGAAGTGCAAATTAAAATATGTTTAATACTAGGGCAAAGACATACGGTTATATAGTTTTTTTTATAGATTTATTAGGTGTAATAATATCTTTATTTGTTTGTTATAGTATTTTATATAATGAGACTTTTTTTAATACAGTTAACGTTTATTCTCCTTTAAGTACATCTTCATATCCCATTATTGTTTTAATTTGTTATTTTGTTGTTTCTAGAATTTTTTACAATAAAAAAATTAATATATATAAGATAAATTTTTCTAATATTGTGTTAAATACCTTTGTTATTACTTTTATTGATGTAACATTTTTATACTTTATAGGCTGGATTTGGAATATAAAGATTTTTAGCAATAAATTTGTGTTATTATATGGTATTTTTTATTGGTTTTTGGAAACAATTTGTAAATGGGCTATATTTAAATTATATATACTTTTTCTTACAAGTAAGAAAAATATTCGTAATATATTAATAGTTGGAACCAATAGAAGGGCTAGAGAGTATGCTAATTCAGTTTATAGAAATAGAATATTAGGTTTTAATTTAATAGGTTTTATTGACGATGTTGATTATAGTAATGGAAAGTGCAATCTTCTAGGAATGTTATCAGATTATAAGTCTATTATTAGAGACAATGTAATCGATGCTGTATTTATTTCCTTACCTATTAGATCCTTTTATGATGAAGTCAATTCTATTATAAAAATATCTGAAGAACAAGGGATTAAGGTTTATTATTCTGCAGATTTGTTTGAAATAAGTAAATCTATTAAAGAACCCTGTAAAATTGGACATCTATATTCAGTAATTGTATCTTCTGCCCCACTAGAAGATGCAACAATGTTATGGAAGAGATTTATGGATATTTTATTTTCCCTGGGTTTATTAATTTTGCTTTCCCCTGTATTTATTCTAACGTCTATTGTTATAAAGATTACCTCTAAGGGTCCAGTATTTTTTGTTCAAAAGAGGATAGGCTTACATAAACGTATATTTAATATGTATAAATTTAGAACAATGGTGCAAGGTGCTGAAAAGATGCAAGAACATCTATCAGAATTAAATGAGATGGATGGTCCTGTATTTAAGATTAAAGATGATCCTAGGGTTACAAAAGTAGGACATTTTTTGAGAAAATATAGTATTGATGAACTACCACAGCTTTTTAATGTAGTAAAAGGTGATATGAGCTTAGTGGGTCCTCGGCCTCTTTCTTTAAGAGACTATAGGAGATTATCAGAAAATGAAGATTGGGTAAGACGGAGATTTAGTGTCCGTCCTGGATGTGTTTGTTATTGGCAAATTGGAGGAAGAAATGACGTAAGTTTTAAAGAATGGATGAATTTAGATATGAAATATATTGATGAATTTAGTCTTTTTACAGATTTAATGATTTTATTAAAGGCAATACCAATTGTATTAAAAGGTACAGGGAGATAATTTTAAAATCTTTTTTAAGAGGTTATGATATGAAATTGAGGAATATTTTAATTGTAGTCATGATAATTGTGTTGTTTTTCATTGGACTGATGGGCTATCGCTCTGGAATTTTTGGCAAAACAAGACTAGAGAAGTTTATTGAAAGCCATTTGACATTACAAACGCAACATAAATAGACTTTTTAATAAAATTATAAAAAATTAAGGAGAGATATGATATGAATGATAAACAAGTATACATAAGATTTTTAATAATAGCTCTGCTATGTATATTTTTGGGATGTGGAGCTAAAAGGAAGCCTCAGACAGAAATACCTAAAAATTTTTTTCGTCCTCAAACTCGTACAGTAATTGAACCAGGAGATACTTTAGTTATTCGTTTTTTTTATCATCCTGAGATTAACAATGTGCAAACAGTGAGACCAGATGGAAAAATATCATTGCCTTTTTTTCAAGGTCTTTATGTTCAAGGAATGACCCTAGAGGATCTCCAAAAAAAATTAGTTGCTCTGTATTCAAAATATTTTGTAAATCCTGTAATAACAATATCATTCCAAACAAAAGCTACTAGAACTGTATTTGTTGCAGGTGAAGTCACCAACGGAGGAGAAAAATCTATTCCTACTAATATGACGGTGGCTCAAATACTTGCTTTAAGTGGAGTTAGAATTAGAAGTGCAGCTTTAGATTCGGTAATTTTATTAAGACGTAATAAAAATGGATATAAGGTATATAAAATAGATGCCGATTTTAAATCAGGTAAGGAAAGAGATATTTTTTTAGCAGAGGGGGATATTTTGTTTGTGCCTCGTAAGACAATTGTTAAGCTAAATGATTTTATAGAACAATATATTAAGAATATGATTCCTTCAACTATGTCCTTGGGATTAGGTTTTACCTATGAATTACATGCTGATAACTAAAAAAGGTGGTTTTATTATGAATACAACACTTAGAGATTTATTGAATTTCTTTTTTAGATATATAAGATATAATATTATATTTACCATTGCAGTCATTTTACTTGCAGGAGTTTATTTGTCATGTGCAAAAAAAATATATATTAGTAAGGCTAAAGTGCTTATTCGGTTGGGTTCAGAACAAATGGGAAATATGCAATTTGTTTCTGACAAAAATAATATTTATGTAACTCGTCGAGAACAAGAATTAAAAAATGAGATTCAAATAATCAAAAGCGATATAGTATTTAAAAGAAGTGCTGAAAAAATAATTGGAAAAGATTTTGACATACATAAATTTGATAATTTTTTAGATAAATTTTTTAATAAACTACATTTAATAACCTCAAAAATTAAATCTTTATTTGGCTTAGAAGAACAGAAAATTGAGGGAAAAGAACATGCAGAATTAATATTACAAGTTGCAAATTATTTGAAATCCCATTTGTCTGTTAAGGCATTATTTGAATCTGATACTTTAGAATTATCTTTTAGATTTCCAAATCCCAAAGTAGCTCAAAAGGTCTTGGAAATTATAATTAATGAATATATAAAACACCACATAGAGGTATATAATACCTCAAAAGAAGTAGACTTTTTAAAAGACGAACTTAAGAGTTCAAAGACAAGATATGAAAAACTATTGGCTGATTTCTCAAATTTTATGGGGAAATATGATATTTATAGTGGCAAGGACCAGTTAATATTACTTATTGAGAAATATAATCAGGTAAAACAAAGTTTGATAGAAGCAAAGGCTAAATATGAATATTTGACCAATAAACTCCATATCTTTAAGAAAATTAAATCTTCTCTTAAACCTTATCAGGAATATAGGACTGTAGAAGTAAGAAATCGTCAGTATGATGTTTTGAGAAGTAAACTTGAGGATGCATTATTAGAAAAAAAGAATTTACTAAATTTGTATACTAAAGATAGTCGAGTAATAGCTAGGGTTGATCAAGAAATAAAACTTTTAAAGCAACTTCTTTCAACAGAGCCAAAGCGTATAGTTGACACTAAGGATAAAAGAAAGACTCAAGTATATGAGACAGTGGAGCAAGAGATTGTTCAGCTAGAAGCAGAAGTAAAGGGAAAAAAAGCTGAAATGATGTCTTTAAAAAAGGAGCTACTTTCTCTTAAGAAAGAATTAAATTTTTATGTTAAGAATCTTAAATATTTTAATATGTTAAAAGAAGAAGTAAAATTTGCTAAAAAGGCTTATGAAAAGATTTTTAATGGGTTTTTGGAAAACAAGATTAAGAATCTAATAGAGAATAGAGGCATTACCAACTTATCTTTAGTTGAACCCCCTTCTTTTAATATTAAGCAATCTAGTCCTAAAATAAAATTGGTATTAATAATGGCAATATTGTTAATTTTTTCAGGAAATGGAGCCATATTAATTCTTTTCTCTGTTTTTGATCATAGAATTACCAGTCCAAATGAACTAGCAAAGTCCACAGAGCTTCCTGTGTTAGGCTCAATATCTTTTCAAAAGATTATGAAAGGAGTATCTAAAGAAAAGTTTTTATTACAACTATATAAGAATAATATAAGAGAATTTCAAAAGTTTTTTATTTCTCTTACAACTTCTAAAATCGATGAAAAAAACTTATTATTTACAAAATCAAGATCAGGAGAGGGAGGGACAACTATTTGTATGTTAATGGCCCTTTTTTTCAGGGAATATCAACGTAAAAGTGTAGTTGTTGTTGATTTTTCTGGCAATGAATTAATAAGAGATCATTGTAAAAGAAAACAAACAGAAAACAATTTATTTGTGAAGGGTTCTTTTCAAGGGGTTGATCTATATTACTATGCTTCAAGAAAAAAAGAAGGAGTTTTTGATATAGAAGATAAATTTTCAATATTATCACAATTAAGGGAAGAATATGAGTATGTATTTGTAAATATGCCAGCTTTAAGAGATTCTCATGAATTTATATTTTTACGTAATCATATTGATAAGGTGATTTTTGTAGTAGAGGCCGAGTCTATAAAGATACATATTGTTAAACATAACTTAAATATACTTAAAGAATATGGAATAACAAACATTGTAACTATTCTTAATAAAAGAAAGTTTTATATTCCAGAAACAGTATATAGGTTTATATGATGAATTTTTATTTGTTTTTACATAAATTTTTTCTCAAAATCTCATCATGTTATACTTTTTTAATTAAAAGAGCTTTTCAAAAGTTTGGCAGAGAATCTATTATTTATTTTCCAGCTAGAATTGAAAACCCTCATAGAATTTGTATAGGAGAAAATGTTATAATAGGTAGGAATTGTTGGTTGAATCCAGTAGAAGAATGGCAGGGAAAAAAATATAATAGTAAACTTATAATAGGAAATAGTTCTGTTATTATGGATGGGACTCAAATATCAGTGGTAAATTATATAAAAATAGGAGATAGGGTCTTGATTGGTAGAGGATGTGCTATAGTAGATCATTTACATGATTATAGAATTATAGATTGTCCTTTAAATATTGCACCCTTGACTGAGGGTAAACCGATAGTAATTGAAGACGATGTTTTTATAGGTGTTAATACTGTTATCGCTCCAGGCGTTAGAATTGGTGCTCATTCATTTATTGGGGCAAATTCAGTAGTTAATGTTAATATTCCTCCTTATTCTATGGTAGCTGGTAATCCAGCAAAAATTGTTCGCTCTTATAACCATAATAAAGGACTTTGGGAAAAAGTAAATAAAAACAATTCTATTTAATCTTTTATAGGTTTTGACGGGGAACTCTCCTTATTAAAGTAATGAAAATGTATAATACTCGACAAGCTAGAATAAAATGGGTAGATTATGCTAAAGGGATTACGATCATTTTGGTTATCTATCACCATGTAATTAGAGGATTGGTAGATTCTAAATTGCCTGTTAATATATTTTTTTTTAATTTTAGTAATTTTTTGATTTCTTCTATAGAAATGCCCCTTTTTTTTATGGTATCAGGATTTTTTGTAAAATTTTCTATAAAGAGATATGGATCTAAAATTATTATAAATAAGTTGAGAACCCTCATGTATCCATATTTAATATGGTCTTGGATTTTGATTAGCCTGAGGATTTTGATGTCAAAATATATTAATCATAAAGGTGTAGTGCACGATTATTTATCTATATTCTATCTTCCTTATGATATATATTGGTTTTTATATGTATTGTTTTTATGCTTTTTACTTTATTTTTTATTAAATAAATTTATTTCAGAACGTGGTCAATTATTTTTCTCTATTTTGTTTTATTGTATACAATTATATCACAATTTTTATTTTTTATCTGATTTAGTAATGAAATATTTTGTGTTTTTTGTGTTAGGAGCCGTCTCATTTGAACATATTCAAAGTGTTTTATTAAAAATTATTTCTATTAAAATGTTTTTTTATGTAATAATATTATTTATAATAATTATATTTTTTACTTATTTCTATGTATATCAACAAAAAATATATATATTCTTTGATGAGAAATTAAATATATATAATTTTATAATTGGAATCATTGGCATAATATTAATTTCTTTAATTTCTAACTTATTATATAATTATAATAAATTAAAAATTTTATCATATATAGGAGAAAATACCCTATATATTTATGTTTCACATACTATTTTTACTGCATCTACAAGGATTTTTTTAATAAAAATATTAAATATAGATATAATAAGTATTCACATAATTTTAGGAATATTTATGGGACTATTATTTTCTATTTTATTATATAAATTAAGTTCTTATTTAAGGATTAGTTATTTGTATAAAATATAAATATTTTTTTAAAAGGAGTAATTATGATAAAAGATTTTATAAAACAAAGGATACTTGTCCATTTGTCAGAAGAAAAGGTCCAATTAATTCGTAAAATCTTTTATCAGTTTGTTAATTTATTTGATATTCATTATAAGATCAAAGGAGAGGGAAATAAGATAAGCTATAAAAGGGCATTTTTAAGACATGTAACTTTTGAAATCAGAGGGGATAATAATCTGATAATAATAAAAAAGAATGCTATTTTAAATAATATGTGGATAAGAATGATAGGATCTAATCATCGACTTATTATAGGAGAAGACTCTTATCTTGTAGGGAGTAGGTTATGTTTTGAAGATAATAACTGTCTTATTTCCTTAGGAAAGGGCATTGTTTATTGTAAAGAATCTCATATGGCAGCTAGTGAGGAAGGTACATCCATAAAAATAGGGGATGGAACACATATAGGAGCAATGAATGATATAAGAACTACAGATTCCCACTCTGTAATAGATGTAAATACTAAAAAGCGTCTCAACCCTCCTGGAGATGTTATTATAGGAAAAAATGTGTTTATTGGTGAAAGATCTACTATATTAAAAGGAGTAAAGATAGGAGATGGTAGTGTGATAGGTATAGGTTCTATAGTTACTAAAGATATTCCAGATTATTGTGTTGCAGTAGGAATTCCTGCTAGAATTATTAGAAAAAATGCTACTTGGATATGGGAGAAGATTAAAGATTATGAAACATAACTATACAGTTATATTTATCCAAAGTTGGATTTAACATGAAAGTTGTAAATAAGAAAATTTTTAGTAATACAGGCTTCATGAGTGGTTCTTCTCTTTTGGGAAGAATAATTGCTTATGTATATTTTTTGATTTTAGTTCGTTCTTTTTCTAAATTGCAAGTTGGTTTATATGCGGTATTGATAACATCTTATCTTTTAATGGAATTAATTGGAAATTTAGGTCTTGATAAAATAATTATTAGAGATCTGGCTAAATCTGATGAGACTATTCAAAAAACAATTATATTTTATTCCACATTAGAGATTAAGTTATTTACCTCAATATTTATATGGATATTATTTTTTATGTTTTTTAAGTTTTTATATCCTTACCATTTTGAGAACTATTCTTCAGAAATTATTCTTTTTTTTGCTTCAATTTTTCCCCTTTGTATGGCTAAAACCATAGAGAGTTATTTTATTGCACAAGAGAAAATGTATATTCCTGCAGGAAGTCAATTCTTAGAGCGTCTATCTTTACTGTTTGTTTCAGTTTTAGTCTATGTGAAATTTATTGGTTTTGCAGGTTTTTTAATAGGTTTTTTTCTGTCAGTGGGTATACGAACATTGTTGTTGATTATAATTTTTGTTAAAGAAAAAAAATTTTTAAAGCCTACAATATCTTTTGATAAAATTAAGGTCCTAGCAAAGGAATCCATGAGAATGTTACCAATTGAAGCCCTTGCCTTAATATATTTTCGAGTTGATATTTTTATGCTATCCAAAATGGTAGGATTGAGTCTAACAGGTATTTATCAGGTATGTTATAAGATTTTTGATTTTTTTGTTTCTCTGTTTGGAGGTTTTTTGATAGCAATCTTTCCTTCTCTTTCCAGGGAAAAAAGGGAATTTGATTTATTGAAAAAGGCATATATAGGTTTTTTTATAATGTGTATTATCTCCTTATTTACAATATATTTTAGGCGTGAAATCCTTATATTTTTTAAAAAAGACTTTGTTTTTGGAAGCACTACCTTAGTAGTTTTAATGTTGACCTTACCTTTTGTTTATCTAAATTCTTTACTTGCCCATTATGCCATAGCAATTAATAAGATTTTGCTCTTATTTCTTATGGCAATAGTCTTAGTAATAAGCAATATTGGTTTAAACATATTATTTATACCTAAGTTTTCTATTTTAGGTGCAGCTATATCTACCTTTATATGTGAAGTAATATGTACTCTCTTGATGTTTTTATTACTTTTTGATTTTTATAAAAAATTTAGGAATAATTAAAACTCTATTAAGATTCAATTTGAATTTTGAGGAAAAGAAAATGCGTAATATATATTTTATTGAGAATTTAGATTTAATAGTAATAATTCCTATTATTATTTTGTTAATTTTATTAATAAAAATAGGTGATATAGCTTTTATCTTTGCAGTAATTTCTAGTCTTAGTTTGATATTTCTATTCCTTATTTTTCGTTTTAATCTATTCTTTTTATATACCTCATTAGGTCTTCTAGGACTTTGTCCTTTCTTTTTTAGTATAGATGTAGGTTCTCTTCCTGCTGTTTATTTAGATGAGGTTATCTTTATCTTTTATGCAATTTATTTTATTATTTCATATTTTATTCTTAAAAATAGTGAACTTTATTTAGGAGGAAAATGGATAAGTATTTCTATTATTTTTTTACTATTTATTCATAGCATATCTTTTTTTACCGGAGTCCTTAAGATTGTAGCGCTTCGTAATTTTGTTGAGACATATGTTTGGGGAACTATTTTATTTTATATATTTTTAAATGAAACAGACAATGATAATATAAATAGTATTATATGTGTGTTAGCTACAGTAACTATTATTCTCTGCATATTTACCATACTCGAAAAAATAACAGAGCAAAATCCTGTATTAGCTCTTTTAAATAAAATATCTTATTTTCAACACATGAAAGGTCTTACTGGGTATAAATATTTTAGTCCTCAAGACGTGAAATTGGCCGGAGGAGTTTATCGTCCCTATACTATTTTTTTTCATCCATCAGAAGCAGGTACCTTTATGGCTATGGGAATATCCTTTGTGGTCTATAGATTTAGATATTCTTCAAAGATTCTTAAGACATTAGTTTTTGGGATTGTATCATTGGCAATTCTTTTAAATTTTACTCGTGGTGTATGGGTAGGAGTTGCAGTAGCTCTGTTTATTTTTTACAGACCAGCTAGGAAACTTGCTTTATTTTTAGTGCTACCATCTTGTTTGTTGCTTATAACTTTATGGTCTATTAGACAACATGATCCATTTATTAAGAGATTGTTAGATCCAACTAATCTATATGCTCGTTTTTTTTATTGGGATGTTGCATGGAATATTCTTAAAAATAATTTTTGGGTGGGAATAGGACATATGAAGTACCAGGAAATCTATTTAAATTATATTAATACATTGGGACCTAATGTTACTATAAATGTAAAACAAGTTTTTGTAGCGGATAATGTGTATTTAACCACTTTAGTAGAGCATGGAATATTAGGATTAGTTTCTTTATTAAATTTGATTGTAGTTGTATTTTATCAATTAAAAAAATCCTATAATACTTTTATTAAAATAGATCAGAAAAAATCTTATATTCTACTAGCTTGTATGTTTTCTTTAACAGTATATTTAGCTGCTGGATTATTTGCTGATGTACATCAATTTATAAAGGTTACTAAATTATTTTTTATTGTTATGGGGATAGGATTTTCTACTATATATAAAAATAAAATTTTATAATTTAAAATAATATTGTGTACATAAATTATGAATAAATTAAAAATAGTATTTTTTGTCATATCTGCAGGAGGAGTTAAGAAACATATTATTGATCTAGTATCTAGACTAGATAAAGAGAAATTTGAAATAATAGGTGTATTTCCTGATAAATTGCTTTTAAAAAGTGTTATAAAAGATGAGAAAAATAAATATTCCAGTTGTTTTAGAGAATTAGGTCATAAGTATTATATATTGGAAATACCTCCAGGAATAAATTTTTTAACAGATATAAAGGCAATTATCAGACTTATTAGTATTTTATTGAAAGAAAGACCTCAAATACTACATTGTCATAGCTCTATTGCCGGAGCCATTGGACGTATTGCAGGTAGATTATGTGGAATACCTAAAATTATTTATACTCCTCATTGTATGTATTATCAATGGGTTGGTGGAGTAAAAAAGTATATTTATTATATATTAGAAAGGATGTTGTTTTACTTAAGTGATAAAATTATAGCAGTATCCCATTCAGAATTCCAGGAATTATGTTCAGTTTTTCCAACAGCTAAAAGGTTAATACAAATAAATAATGGAGTAGATATTGAAATGTTGGTCCAGCATAAATCCTCAGTTGATGTTGAGAAACTAAAAAATTCCCTGGGGGTAGAAAAGGGATCAAAGATTATATTATCAGTGGCAAGGCTTTCTCCTCAAAAGGATATTATGACATTACTTAAAGCTGTTTATGTAGGAAAAGAGAAATTTAACAATACAGTTGTGCTTATAGCTGGGGAAGGAGACCAATATGAGGAATTAAAGAATTATGTTGATACCAGAGGACTAAACAAAAGAATCATTTTTTTAGGATGGAGAGATGATATTTATGACTTAATGGCCATTTGTGATATTGTAGTCCTCTCATCTAAAAAAGAGGGAATGCCATATTCAGTGATCGAGGCAGGAGCAATGGCAAAACCTGTGGTTGGAAGTGATACCACTGGAATTAAAGATGGAATTATACATAGAAAGACAGGTTTTCTCTTTCCCGTAGGAGATGCAAAAGCATTGTCTAACTATTTACAACTTTTGGTAAATAACCCCAATTTATGTATTGAAATGGGACATAGGGCACAAGCATTTATTAGATCTAATTTTAATGTACATAATATGGTAAAGGCAACAGAACAATTATATCTAGGTAAGGGTTAAAATATGTTAGTTTCTATTATTTATGTAAATTGGAATTGTTGTAAAGATATATTGAATTCTATGGAATCTGTGTATAATGAATGCCATGGATTTGATTATGAAATAATAGTGGTTGATAATGATTCTGAAGAGAATATAGATCCCCTTAGACAAAGCAATATAATATTAATTGAGAATTCTAAAAATATTGGCTTTGGGGGAGGGTGTAATATTGGAGCCAAAGTAGCCAAAGGAGATTATCTTGTTTTTTTAAATCCAGATACAATATTGCAGGGAAATACCATAGGATGTTTGATTAATTTCTTACGTGCCAATCCCTATGTGGGTGCTGTTGGACCAACGGTAGTTGATAGAGATGGAAACATTGATTTTAGTGCTGGACGAGCTTTTCCTTCCATTTTTAATGAATTTTTGGAACATTCTACCTTGACCTTTAAATTTCCCAAAAATTCTATTATTGGAAGACCATATTATTCCACATGGGATCACTGTTCTACTCGGCCTGTGGACACCTTAATAGGTGCATGTATGGCACTTCCTTTTTCTGTTTTTCATGAGATAGGTGGTTTTGATGAAAATTTTTTTCTGTATTATGAGGAAGTAGATCTTTGTCATAGGATATGGGAAAGTGGGTATCCTGTATATTATGTTCATTCTTGTAAAGTAAAACATTTGGGAAAGACCAGCACTATAAAATATTTTAAGACCATGGATGCAATAATCCTACAGCATTTAAAAAGTGTATATTATTATTTTAAAAAGCATCATGGAAATATATATGCGCACATTTGGAGAAAAATGATAGCTACTATATATTTATTGAGGTTTTTAAAAAATAGACAACCTGAATTTCTTGAATTTTTTAAATGGGGGATTGGAATTGTTTAGTATTATAATTCCCACCTATAATAGAGCGAATATTTTAATTCATACTTTGAATAAAGTATTTGATATGGATGTAATAGAAGAATGTGAGGTAATTGTGGTTAATGATGGTTCTACAGATAATACAAAAGATGTGTTGTGTAAATATGAAAAGGAACATAAGGGAAATTTAAAGATATTAACACAATCCAATCAAGGACCTGGAATTGCTAGAAACTATGGCCTTAAAGAGGCAAAGCATGATTTAGTATTATTTCTTGATGATGATGTATTTCCTCCTGCTAACTTGTTAAAGGAACACAGTATCTTTTTGCAAAGAGGGTTTGATTTATCCCAAGGTATTCTTGTTTGGCATCCAGAGATTGCATTAAGTCCTGTATTAAAATATATGGATAGTAAAGGAATGCAATTTAAGTTCCCCAATGAACAACAAAATGATTTACATCCTCTATATGTATATACTGCAAATTTGGCAGTTAAAAGATCAAAGATTTTGGATTGTGGAGGATTTGATGATGATTTTGCAATGGCTCGATATGCTTTTGAAGATACAGCTTTTGCATACAATTGCAAAAAAAATGGGCTAAAAATAGGGTTAAATATTAAGGCATGGGCATACCATTATCATCCTATTTCAGAAAAGGAATTAATAAAAAGAGAATATAAGGTAGGTTTTTCTTATGGGGTTCTACAAGAAAAATATCCAACCCTTGCCAAAGAGATGGGACTTAATAAAAAAATGATTTTTCCAAAATTGCAATTAAAAATCATTAAATGGTTATGGGATATAGGTATTTTGAAGTTATTTTTTGATTTTGAAATTTCTATGAGAATTAAATGTAGAATTGCTTTTTTAGAAGGTCTTTTATCTTATAAAGAGAGTAAAAGGATTAAAGATGGCAAAGATAATGTTTAGAAAATGGATAACTATAATATGGTTGATTGTAGTGGCAATGATTATTCCAAAGAATAGTTATTCATTTGATGCTTATGTTTTTTTGAAAAATCGTATTGTTCCCATTTATGTACAAAATATAAAGTTTTACTATGCAACACAAACTAGTGGTCGGGAATCAGCAATATGTATGGGCAGAGGTACTTATATGGAATTTAATTTTAATAAAATCAGACAAATAAAATTTTTAAAATATATAGGTGCTAGGCGAAATTTATATCCTGTGTATAGGGTAAAAATATCTTTTAATGAATCATGTAGTGATATGGAACTTACTCTAATCCCTTTAAAAATGATTTATGGATTTTCTCAAGGTACAACTTGGAGATATAGATTGTTGTTTAATGAGGGTTATAAAACTAATATAGATAATATAAAATCAATAAAATTTATTCATACACTTGGAGTTGAGAAATAAGAATGGTTTCTATTATAATTGTTGCTTATCACAATGAAAATACAATAGAGGCTTGTTTAAGGTCTATTTGTAAACACGCCTCAAAACCGTGGGAAATAATAATAGTTGACAATTCGTTGGATAACTTAACTTCAAAAAAGGTAAAAAATTTTTTAAAAAATAATCCAGGAATAGCATTAAAATTAGTTGTTCCTAAAAGAAATGTAGGATTTGCAAAAGGGTGTAATATTGGGGCAAGGCATGCCAAAGGAAATTTTTTAATGTTTTTAAATCCTGATACTGAGTTGATAAATGATGTTCCAGGAATTTTATCTAACTTTCTTTTAAACAATCTAAGGGCATGTGTGGCTGGCCCTATGATATTAGATGAACATGGTAAAATTACAAAGACATGTAGAAATTTACCAAATTGGTACAGAATTTTTCTTGATGCCTGTGGTTTAGATCGTATTTTAGGGCAATATAAATTATTACATTTTGATCATAAAATTCCTAGAAATGTGGAACAGGTTGTAGGAGCTTGTTTTTTTGTAAGCCATAAAGATTTTATAAAATTTGG
Source organism: Desulfothermus naphthae (assembly GCF_054657475.1). Classification (NCBI taxonomy): domain Bacteria; kingdom Pseudomonadati; phylum Thermodesulfobacteriota; class Desulfovibrionia; order Desulfovibrionales; family Desulfothermaceae; genus Desulfothermus; species Desulfothermus naphthae. The sequence goes on along the minus strand of NZ_BAAHYQ010000002.1, from coordinate 81,972 downwards.
AGGTTTTGACGAGAGTTTTTTTATGTATTTTGAAGAAGTGGATTTTTGTAAAAGGGTATTAGATGCAAATCGTGAGGTGTGGTTTAGGCCAGAAGCTAAGGTAAAGCACATTGGAGGAGTTTCTGCTGAGAGTCCTTCTAATATAGATGTTATGATAAAGACATTAAGAAATAGTAGAAATATATATTTTAAGAAACATTTTGGGATATTTGACCAGATATTAGTTGATCTAATTAATAGGTTGGAGGGTTTGGGCAAGGGGTGTATATTTGCATTTCTTTATATTTTTACAAAAAGAATTATATTTAAAAAAAAGGCACAAGGTTTTTTTAGGGCGGTTTTTTAATGAAAGTCCTAGCTTTAACAATAAAACCTAATTTATCTCCAGATACTAGATATAGGATATATCAGTATATAGATTTTTTTAAAAAACAAGAAATATATGTGGATCATTTGAGCCTATTAAATGAAAGATTTTTTTTATGGCATCAGGAACAAGGTAATACTCTATTAAAGATTTTGTTTTATATGTTTTTTCTTTTTAAAAGAATTATTCAAGTCTTGATTTTAGTTCCCAAGTACGATGTAATATGGATTCTAAGAGAATTGTCTCCAATAGGACCACCATGGCTAGAAAAATTGGTTTTTGGGTTACATTCCAAGGTAATTTTGGATATTGACGATGCAATTTTTTTAAAAGATAAGGCTTCTTCAAGTTTTATTCATAGATATTTAAGGGATTTTACAAAATTTGAAGATATAGCAAAAAGATTTTCTACAGTAGTATGTGGTAACCGTTTTTTAGCTGATTACTTTAATAAATTAGGTGCAAAGGTAGAGGTTATTCCTACAGTGGTAAGTTATGAAAAATATAGTAAAATTAAAAGGAATCCTTCTTCTCATGTTAGGATAGGGTGGATAGGAACGCCTACAAATAGGGTTCATTTTCAAGTGGTTAAAGATGTGTTTCACAAATTGATAAAGGAAGTTAATTTTGAATTAATAATAATTGGCTTAAACAAACCATTAGATTGGAATTTAGAGAATATAACTTACCTTCCTTGGGAATTATCTAAGGAATTAGACTATTTTTCCCTTTTTGATATAGGGATTATGCCTTTATTGGACTTTGAATTTGCAAAGGGAAAATGTGCCTTTAAAATTATCCAATATATGGCTGCTGGCATTCCCGTTATTGCTTCTCCTATTGGAGCAAATGTTGAAGTTATTCAAGATGGTTTAAACGGTTTTTTGGCAAAAGATGATAGAGAGTGGATTCTTAAAATGAAAAGGTTGATATGTGATCAAGAGTTAAGGGAAAAAATGGGCAGTCATGGGAGAAAAACAGTAAAGAATTTTTATTCATTAGAAAAACAAGGGAGACGTTATGTACACATTTTTAGAAAGATCAATTAAAACTACAAAAAAGTTCTATTATGTGGTCATGTTCTTTATACTTTTTTTTTTGTTTTTTTGGATTTTACCTGTATATGGGTTTGTATTAGGAGTGAATGCAGATAATTGGAATCATCAGACTTCTAGCCATGCATTTGAAAGTGCATTAAAAAAGATGAAGATTAAGTTTATTGTTTGGCACATATCTCCTGAGGAAATACTTTCTGGTAAAGGTCTTCTGGAAATTATAAGTTTCTGTCGAAGAAATCATTTTTCCTATCTTTTTAATACAGAATTAGTAAATTATGTCCCCAATTTTCCTTACTTTGAACACAAGGATGGGACTTATCGGTGGGATATAAGCTCAAAGGTTATGAGTATTCTTGCCAGAGATCCTCTTTTTTTAGGGGTTGTATATGATGAACCAATGTTAATGCAATCTCTAAATGGAGCAAAGTTAAATAATAGAACTGTATTACCTTATTTTGTGGATGTTGCTAAGAAATCTGCAATGGTTGCTCATGATCTAGTAGTAGATAAGATAAGAGAACTAGTTGAATATTATAAAAGTTATGGAAAGAGATTGGTTTTTGAAATGGTATTCCCTGCTTATGCCCATCCTGCAGCGCGTGGTGGCGCAATTTTAGCACCTAAATTACTTAAAGAAAATTATAATGATTTAATGTATTATGTATATTCAGGAGCAGCTAGACAATATGGTCAAGCTGAATTGTGGGCATGTGTTGATTTGTGGTTTTTGGACAAATTCCCTTTTGGAGGAAAATATTTAAAAGGGTGTCATTCTCCAGAAGAATTATTAGATACATTAAAATATGCTTATACAAAAGGATTTGATTATGTATATATAGAGCACATGAAGGGTTTAGTGGATAAAAAGTTTAATCTTTCTCCATATGGAAAAAAAGTAGTAGAATTTCAAAATTTAAAAAGTAAACTTCTTCAAGGAAATTGGCGGACAATAGATGCTAATGTTATTATAAAACGTTTTCCTGATGGATATTGGGGACAAAAATATTCTACCTTTATTCCAGACCATCCTTATGGCTCATGGCAAAAAAGGCCAGAAAAAATGGTAGAAGCGTCTTTAAAATGGTTAAAATTACTTCACTCCCTTTCTAATGGTAATATTCCAGAAGATGCAAACAATTGGAATGCCATTACTAATTCTTATTTTAAGAATAATTCATATAAGACTATTGCAGGATTAAAGCCTTTTATTCTTTTGGATCATACTGGAATAATACCAAAAAAAACAGACCGTATAAAAATAATTGATCTAACAGATTTTTAATATTTTAAAGACATTGCCTAAAATATTATTAAACTGGACTTTTTCTTTTTTTAAGAAAATCTTGTTATAGTATCCCGCAGAATTCGATATAATTGAGACATTATTCAAAAACAGATAAAAGTAAGATTAAGAGCGAGAAAAAGGGAAGTTTTATAAAAAAATAGATAAAAGATTTTTTTTAACAGGACTTTCCCTTTTTTAAAGAAAATTTTGTTAATTAATCAATAAATATAATTAGTTATAGACAATTTTTTTGTAAGACCCTACTAATTTTAAACCTAAAATCTGCAATTACAGTTCAATCGTAAGCAACTGATTGTTCTGGACAGAGATACCTAGATATGGAGCTGTTATGTTAAAGGATATGTCTCCCTCATTGTGACTTGGAAGGCTTTTTCAGGTAGAAGCTGCGGTCAGTGGCACTCTTTACGGGTGTGTAAAGGCACACCACTGCACATGGACTTACGCAAAATCCTATTTTGGAGGATACTCTCAAAAAAAGATTAAGCAAATTGTAATGACCGGATGGAATTTTCTATCTTTATCCAACGTTCTTTGAAAAAATAATCCCTCGATAATCGAAGGAACCATTGTCGTCCCGCATGCATCAGCCGAGCTGGAACATGGATTAGAAACATGCGGATTGTGTTGGGCTCTTCTCTAAAACCATCTTCATCGTTGAGCCACATCATCCAAACCAGTAGATTGTAAGCCAGAATACAGGTCTGGAATATGGCGGAGTTGGCCCAAAAATCCTGTGTCAAAATGCTTCCAGAGGCCATCTGTCCCTTACACCACTCAATCCAGTTTTCACTGGCCCCCCGTTGGCAATAATACCTGTGGACGTCCCAGGGACTCAGGTTCATATTTGTTACATAACAAAAATAATCATACTCAGTCTTTGTAACGCTGAAAAAAAAGCAACTAAATTTGCTCTCTATTACTTGACGTACGGCCACAAACCGGCGGGGGTGTTTCCACCTCTCACATTTGTATGTGAATTCGGTCTTCTCATAGCCAGGTCTATTTTTAACCTTGTGCCATTTCTGAGCTTCTAAAAGCTGAGTGAGTCCTCGCATCTTAACCTTGATTAAGTACAAAGCATGAGCCTCTTCTAAGTAGTCTAAAAGTTCTCCATTAAAAAAGGCGGAATCTGCACGTACAATAATTTTCCAGACTCTCCTTGGAAGCTTGGCAAAGCACTCTTGCATAAACTCTACACAACCATTGGCTGAATAAGCAGCTCCGGCTCTAAACCAGTTGTGAAGACATTCCCGCGTCTCAGCAATAAAGCAAAGGAGCGGATGATATCCCCTTTGTCCTGGCTTCTTGGGGTTGTAACCCTTCTCGGCACCTTCCTGTTTCCCATACACCCCACGCACTGTAGAGTCCAAATCTAAAGTGATGCGGCTAAACCATTTTTTACCCCAAACCTTTTTGCGCACTTTTGTTTCTACATCGGAGAGCTCATTGCAATGTCGGGGATTAAACAACTTAAAAACCCGATTTATGGTAGTATAGTCAGGAAACCTTTCCCATTTAAAAAGCGACCTCAATGCTAAATCAGATCTTAGGATAAATACATGGCTCATATGCTTAGCCCCGGCTAACACTGCCATCATCAAAATCATGATAATGTCGGAAACCTTATACTGTGCGGTAGCTCCCCGCTTAATAGTAATGTGTTGCTCAAGCATCTTGGGAAGCTTCAGTTTGTCAGCAAACAGGCCCAGCAATACCAGTCCGGCGTTGCCCGTAAGATTTTTTTCAGTGAACTTAACATGGAATCTACGCATAGAATCAGTGCCTCCTTCATACTTCCTATTTGAAACACTTTATACCATTAATTCACTATATTGTCAAGCTAAACATTATCTTATGATGCAAATTTTAGGGACTGGATAAAATGCCACATCTCATCAAATTCTATTTCTTTTATCTCATTAGATATAGCTGGTTCAGGAAGTGATTCGGCTTCCTCTTTTATCCATCGGTAAGTCAATGAACGAGAAACTCCAAATAATTTAGCTAAAAAGACAAATGATGCTTTACCAAGAGAATAAAGAATAACTGCAAGAGCTTTTTTTACTTTCAGAGATTCTTTTCTCCTTGCATCTCCTATCACAAAAGTTCGTGAACAGTTCTTGCAAAAATACCGCTGTTTTTTACGAACAAAACCATTTTTGACCACTCGCGTTGAATTACAATGCTTGCATACAACCATTTTCTCCCTCCCATCATTTTGGTTGGGATAACTTATTATATTTCTATCTAAATGTAAACACTCTCTAATCCCAATAGAGCGTGTTTATAAAAAAAGGCCAGGCATCTTTGCCTGGCCTTATAGTGGCGTCAGGTAATCATTTAACCTAAATTAGAAGTCATAGGTGAAACCAAATGTTACGAGATAAGCATTGTCCTCTAAGTAATCATCTCCCCAGGTATCATCGTCCATATCCAGAGATGCATATCCGAGCTCTAATACTGCTGCCAAGTTTTCGTAGATTTTGTATTTGTTAGTGAGCATTACTTGAATAAAAGAATCTTCATCTGTTAACACGTAATGACCATCTATCTCAGCAGCATAGGCTGCACCATATTTTTCAATCAAGTCACTGTCAATAGTACCCTCTCCATATTCAATGGCAAAGGTGGACTTAAGATTTTCAACCAAAGAGATATCTTTAAAGGCAAAACCAACTAACCATACACCCATTGGAGATGTTTGTGCCAATCCAAAGTTATTGTCATTGAAATCAAAAACACTATTATCTCCAATAGCAAAGCCTCCTGGTGTTCCCCATCCGTCACTTGCAAGTACAGGGATACATTCACTTCCATCAAAAGGATCATCGTCATCTCCAGACATGTAATATCCATACACCGAAGGTGTCATAAAATCCATCTTGTAATCAATGGCTAGATCCACATACCAACCCTCTCTCTCACCAATTTCATCTTCGTTGCTGGAACCATTTCTATATTCTATATCGCTATCCAGTTTCCCGTATATAATGTTACCTTTGACAACTAGAGGCTCAAACATTGAAATTTCATAATACATTCCAGCATACCAGAGATCTGAATCATCTTTTTTCAAAGTTCCCGTAAGTGCTCCGTTATAATAGGCCTCAAGTCCGCCTGAATGAAGAAATACTTTTCCACCTGCTGGATAAGCACTATCTCCTATGGTTGCATATAGGAGATAAGGAGTCATTTTTGCACCCTCAATTCTTACAGGTAGTGTTAAGAAAAAGGCATCTATATTTTCATCTGACTCAGAACCTATCAGTCCATTATGATCTTCATTTACCCATGGTCTTGCCCATCCAATGGTTATGCCAAACATATCATTTATTTGAGCACTTACAATTGCACCAGTAATGTCACCATTGAATACTGGGCTTATACCCCCTTCAAATGTTCCAGGTAAAGACATACCTTGGGCACCAATTTTAAATAAGATATTTGTGTTGGGCCATTTAAAAGCAAGCATTGCCCGCTTTAGTTCCGTATTGGTAGTAGTATCCATTCCTGCTGCACCACCAGCATCCTTAAAAACTGGCCTTGATTTCTTACCCCATGTGGTATCGTATTCCAGAGCCAGAGTTGCCTTTAAATTCTCATTGGCAATAAAATCAAAATAAGGTCTGAGTCTTTGGGCTGCTGTAAACTCATTTTCGTCTGTATCGTCATCAAAATTATAGTTTGTAACATGAGATACATAGGCCCTAAAATAACCATAGGTTTTAACCTCTGTGGCAGAGGCGCTCAAGGCATAAGAGAGAACAAACACCCCTGCTACCAATGCCAAAAATAATTTCTTCATACCAACTTACCTCCTTTTGTTATGGGTTTACAATAAATCATATTCCCCTATACTTAGTAATTGTGGTCATATTTATCTTTAAATCTATGAATCAAATTTTTTACTCAAAGAAACATTGACATTTCCAGGTACAGCTGCTTGAGCCTTTGTTCAGGAAAATGATTGCTTCCAAAAAGGAACATCTCAACGCTATCATTTTCTTGGAAAGAGGTAATATCATGGAAGGTGTTACAATATATTGGCAAAAAAGTGACAAATTTTACAAATTTTTACGTGGAGTCAATTTCTTTTCAATTTCCTTTTAGGTGTTAATGAACTATTCTTATTGACTATTTATTTTTTGATATTACTTTATATTATGAATCCATTGAAAAAATAATTAAAATAGTGTGTAATAAGCGGAAAAAACCGCTTATTTTTTTGTGCTTACTTATCGAGTTATATTTAAGAGGAGGGTGAATTAGAAATGGCTGTTAAATATAAGGATTACTATAAAATTTTAGGTGTTTCAAGGAACGCAACCCAGGAAGAGATAAATAAGGCCTTTAAAAAATTGGCCAAAAAATATCATCCAGACTTTAATCCAAACAACAAAGAAGCTGAAGAAAAATTCAAAGAAATAAACGAAGCCTATGAGGTTTTAAAGGATCCTGAAAAACGCAAAAGATACGACATGCTTGGTGCCAATTGGGAACATGGCCAGAATTTTGAACCCCCCCCAGGGTTTGAAAATGTACGGTTTCATTTTAGTACAAGCGGTGGTGAAGGCTTTGAAGGATTTAGTGATTTCTTTGATCTCATTTTTGGGGATCTATTTGGCGAGTCAAGGGGTGGTAAATTTAGAAGCGGTTCCAAAAAATTCAGATTTGCAGGAGATCCCTTCTCTGGATCTGGCCAATTTTATGGAAATGACTTTTTTGAGCAAGCTAACACCAGAGGTGCAGATTCAGAGGCAGAAATCGAACTTACACTAGAAGATGCATATAAAGGCGGAAAAAAGACAATCACCCTATCTGATGGAGCTTCATCAAAGGTGCTTACTGTAAATATTCCCCCTGGAGTTAGTGAAGGATCAAAGATTCGTCTGGCTGGTCAGGGACAAATAGGACCTGGGGGAGCTAAAGGAGATTTATATCTTAAAGTAAAATTACTTCCCCATCATTTGTTTAAGGTTGAAGGAAATAACGTAATTTTAGACCTTCCTTTAACTCCATGGGAGGCAGCTTTGGGATGTTCTGTGTCCATCCCTACTTTAGATGGTAGAGTTGAATTAAAGGTGCCTCCAGGAACAAGCAGCGGTCAAAAGTTGAGGATAAAAGGGAAAGGCCTTGGTAGGGGCGCAAAAAAAGGAGATTTTTTTGCGAGAATCCAGATTAAAGTCCCAAAAAATTTAAGTCCCAGAGAAAGGGAGCTTTTTGAAGAACTCAAAAAAATATCAAATTTTAATCCAAGAAATTTTTAAAAAATAATTAAAAAGGAGGAAACAATTATGGATCTAAATAAATTTACACAAAAATCAAGAGAGGCATTATCTGAAGCACAAAACATAGCTATCAAGCATAATAATCAGCAGGTAGATGTTGAACATTTGGCATATGCACTGGTTTCTCAGGAAGATGGCTTGATACCCAGGGTTTTGGAAAGGGGAAATATTGATCCAAATGCTTATAGGGATTCTATTGAAAGAGAAATCCAAAATCTACCCAAGGTCATGGGACCTGGTGCCCAGCCAGGACAGATCTATGTAACCCATAGATTAAATGATGTCCTTGTTCGTGCCCAGGATTTAGCAAAAAAGATGCAGGACGAATACGTCAGTGTTGAACATATATTCATGTGTATTTTAGATGAAAATCCTTCTACTCCAATTGGTAGAGTAAATCAGATATTTAAATTGGATAAAGATAAATTTTTATCCCTCTTAATTGAAGTGAGAGGACATCAAAAGGTAACATCTGATAATCCCGAGGCAACCTATGAGGCCTTGCAAAAATATGGACGGGATTTAGTGGAAGAGGCAAGGCGTGGAAAGCTGGATCCTGTTATTGGCAGAGACAGTGAAATTAGACGGGTGATTAGGATCTTGAGCAGGAGGACAAAAAATAATCCTGTATTAATTGGTGAGGCAGGTGTTGGTAAAACAGCAATAGTAGAAGGCCTTGCCCAGAGAATAGTTAAACAAGATGTCCCTGAAGGATTAAAAGATAAGACCATATATGCCTTAGATATGGGAGCATTAATTGCTGGTGCCAAATTCAGAGGTGAATTTGAAGAGAGGCTCAAGGCTGTATTAAAGGAAATTCAGGAATCTGAGGGCAGGATTATTCTATTTATTGATGAGCTCCATACAATAGTTGGTGCTGGTAGGGCAGAAGGTGCAATGGATGCTGGAAATATTCTAAAACCCATGTTGGCAAGGGGTGAGCTCCATTGTATAGGTGCAACTACCTTAGATGAATACAGAAAATACATTGAAAAAGACCCGGCCTTAGAGAGGAGATTCCAACCTGTCATTGTTGATGAACCTTCAGTTGAGGATACCATCTCGATTTTGAGAGGACTTAAAGAGAGGTTTGAAGTACACCACGGAGTTAGGATAAGCGACAGTGCCCTTGTTACCGCTGCAACTCTCTCACATAGGTATATCTCTGATAGACATCTGCCAGATAAGGCCATTGATTTAATTGATGAGGCAGCAGCAAAAATTAGGACAGAAATTGATTCCATGCCAACAGAGTTGGATGAGATAAATAGAAAGATTATGCAGCTGGAGATAGAGAGAGAAGCTCTAAAAAAGGAAAAAGACGATGCATCTAAAGAAAGGCTAACAAAATTAGAAGAGGAACTTGCAGAACTCACAAAACTTAGAGATGAAATGCTTGCCCAATGGGAAGAGGAAAAGAAAGAAATCAAAGAGCTTCAACAGCTAAAAGAAGAGCTTGAGCGTGTGAGGTTGGAAATAGAAGAGGCAGAAAGAAACTATGATCTAAACAAGGTGGCTGAGCTAAAATATGGAAAATATACTGAAATAGAAGCAAAAATAAAGGCAAAAGAAGAAGAGCTTGAGAAAAAAGGTAAAAGGAGATTATTGAAAGAAGAGGTTGGACCTGAAGATGTAGCTGAGATTATTTCCAAGTGGACAGGTATTCCAGTGACAAAACTAATGGAGGGAGAAAAGGAAAAACTCTTGAGACTTCCTGAGGAGTTGCATAGACGTGTTGTTGGACAGGATGAGGCTGTTCAGGCTGTATCCAATGCAGTTTTAAGGGCAAGGGCTGGCCTAAAGGATCCAAACAGACCTATTGGGTCATTTATGTTCCTAGGACCTACAGGTGTTGGAAAAACTGAATTATGTAAGACCCTGGCTGAAGCCCTGTTCGATACAGAAGACAATATGGTAAGATTAGATATGTCAGAATATATGGAAAAACATACTGTATCTCGTTTAATTGGAGCTCCTCCAGGATATGTGGGTTATGAAGAGGCAGGACAGCTCACTGAAGCAGTGAGGAGAAAACCTTATTGTGTAATCCTTTTAGACGAAATAGAAAAGGCACATCCTGATGTATTTAATATATTATTGCAAATATTAGATGATGGTCGACTCACTGATAGTCACGGGAGGACTGTTGATTTTAAAAATACCATAATAATCATGACATCAAACTTAGGATCTAATTATCTACTTGAAGGTATAACTGAAACTGGTGAACTAAAACCAGGTGTAAAAGAACAGGTATTTGCCCAATTAAAGTCCCACTTCAGACCTGAATTCTTGAACAGGGTTGATGAGATTGTCTTGTTTAAACCTCTTATGTTAGAAGAGATCAAAAAGGTTGTGGATCTACTTGTTGAGAGGATCAGAAACAGACTACAAGAAAGGAAGATTGGCCTTGAATTAACAGAGAGAGCCAGGGAATTTATAGCAAGAGAGGCCTATGATCCAGTTTATGGCGCAAGACCCTTAAGAAGATACTTACAGACTAAGGTGGAAACAGAGATTGCCAAGATGATAATTGCAGGAAAGGTAATGGAAGGTCAAAAGGTGATTATAGATGTTGAAAATGGTTCACTTGTTTTTAAAGTAAATTAATGAAATAGTATCAGCCTAGGTTTGTCAAATGACAAGCCTAGGCTGATTTTTTTTCTCCTTACCCATCTCATTCAGAAACTACATTCCTGAGAAATCCAATTTTAATATGAAAACAGCCACACCCTCACCCAAATCTGCCTTAAAAAGGAGATAATATCTAGTTGAAAGTGAAATTAAAAACATGTATGCAAACATCAATGTTTAACGCTATTATCTTTTTTTTTATATAACTTTATACAGGTTTAAAAATTTTATAGAAAGATTTTAAAAAAACCAGGAAGTTAAATCTGTTGTCTATGTGAACAAAAATTATTTAGGGGGATTTTTATGAAAGTAGTTTATGGGGTTTGGGGAGATAGGGTGATAGATAATCGCCACCTACCCCATGATCAGATTCCAGATGAACCAGGTTTTGATGGTTTAGATTTATCAAATAAAGGCAAAAAGACCCTTGGGTTTGTTGCCTGGAATGGATTTTTGGTATTTGATAACTCAGTAAATTTGATTGATCTTTTGAGAAAATATGTGGAGATTATCCAAAGGGATGTATCATGTGGAAAGTGCACTCCCTGTAGGTTAGGTACCAAGGTGGCAATGGATGTTTTAATGCGTATAGTTGAAGGTGTTGGTCGGGAAAATGATTTAAAAATATTGGAAAAAATGGTGGAGCTTACCTATGATGCTTCTATGTGTGAGTTGGGACACACGTCCCTAATTCCACTTGGAAAGGCATTGACTCATTTTAGGGATATATTTTTGAGTTCTTTGAAGACAAAAAATGAGATAGACACTTTAGATTATAGATGGAAAGTAACTGCCCCTTGTATAGAGGCATGTCCAATTCAGATAGATATACCTCAATATATTGAATACATAAAAAGGGGATATTACTCACTTTCTCTTTTGACCATTCAGGAAAAGAATCCATTATCTTCTATATGTGGTAGGATTTGTGTAGCATTTTGTGAGCATGCATGCAGGAGAAGACAAATTGACTCTCCCATTGCTATAAAACACCTAAAGAGATTTGTATCTGATTGGGTATATGATTTGGAAAAAGAAGACCCTTATAAAGGGCTATCTAAGGAGCCTCCAAAGGGGAAAAAGGTTGCCATAGTTGGTGCTGGTCCTGCAGGTCTGACAAGTGCTCACTTTTTGCTTAAAAAAGGATATGATGTCCACATTTTTGAAGCAACGGACCGAATTGGTGGGATGATGATGTGGGGAATCCCTGAATATAGACTTCCTAAAGAAGTTGTAAACAGGGATGTAAGATTAATTAAAGACCTTGGTGCAGAGATATATTATAACAAGGCCCTTGGTAAAGATTTTACACTCAAAGAATTAAAAGAAAAATATGACGCAGTATTTGTAAGTATTGGTGCCAAAAAGACCAGAAGGCTGGGCATACCTGGAGAGGAGTTAAATCCAGAAGGATATTATGAGGCCCTTGAGTTCTTAAGAAAATATAATAATAACGAACCAGTTAAGCTGGGGAAAAAAGCAATTGTTGTTGGAGCTGGTAATGTTGCCATGGATTGTTGTAGGTCATTAAAAAGACTTGGTGTAGAAGATGTATTAGTGGTCTATAGAAGGACTGAAAAAGAGATGCCTGCACATAAGGAAGAATATGAAGCGGCCTTAAGAGAAGGAGTTAAATTTCAATTTCTCCAAAATCCCACAAGGATTATTGTTGAAGATGGAAAGATAGTTGGAGTTGAGCTTGTAAAGATGAAATTAGGTGAGCCAGATGCATCAGGAAGGAGGAGGCCAGAGGTGATTGAGGGTTCGGAATTTGTAATTGAGACAGATATACTTATTCCTGCCATTGGACAACAGATTGATCTAAGTTGGCTGGACAGTGAGAAAGACCTTAAAATAAAAAAGACAAAGCGAAATACTGTAGCTGTTGATAAAGATACCCTCATGACTGATGAAGAGGGAATTTTTGCTGGAGGAGACTGTGTCTTGGGTCCTGCAACATTGATTGAAGCTGCAGCGCAAGGAAAGAGGGCCGCAACTTACATTGACCAATACTTAAGATATGGTAAATTTGAGATAGAAGATTCTCAAATGATATCTGATATGTTAAAAGATACTGGCCTTTTTACAGAATCTCAATTTGTGGATTATTTTGAATCAGAAATAAACAAAAAGATGTTAATAGAAGAGACCCCCCTTATTATTAAGAAAAAGGCGGATCCAGAAAATATAATTATAACACCCATGGATGCAATAACAGATGCTGATAGGTGCCTTAGATGTTATAAAGTAATTTTAGTCGGGTTTGATAAAGGAGGTAATACCAATGATTAGTCTTACAATAGACGGTGTTAAAATAAAAACAAATCCTGGTAAAACAATTTTAGAAGTTTGTCAGGAAAATGATATATATATTCCAACTCTATGTTATTTAAAGAGACTTGGACCTATAGGCACTTGCAGGATGTGTCTTGTTGAAATTGAAGGTCTAACTATTCCTGTTGCCAGTTGCACCACTAAGGCAAAAGATGGAATGGTAATACATACAAATACAGATAGATTAGAGAGACTGAGGAGGGAAAACCTGAAGATATTAATTGCCCATCATCCTATATCAATTTTTTCCTCAATAGATGAGGACAATGAATTGCTTTCCCTTGTCCATAGATATGGGATTACTCCAGCAGAAATATATGAATATGGAACTGAACCAATAGAATATCATAAATCAAAGCATCCATCTCCAGTTCTTAAATACAATCCTAATAGATGTATATTATGTGGAAGATGTATTGAAGCATGTACAGAGGTGTGTAGGGTAGGCGCACTTATGTATGATGGAAAGGGGGCATCAGCAGTTGTTAATGCACAACAAAAAACAATATTTTATTCTCCTGAGTGTATTTCTTGTGGAGAATGTCTATCAGTATGTCCTGTCAATGCCATAGAATTTGAAAAGGCAAGACATGATGTTCCAAAATGGGCAACAAAGGATGTTGAAACAATATGTCCTTATTGTGGTGTTGGTTGTACTGTTATTTACAGGGCAACTGACCAGGAGATTATTGGGGTTGAGAAAAAATATGAAAAAGGGGTCAATAAAGGTAGCCTGTGTGTAAAAGGAAGGTTTGGTTATGATTTTGTAACAAATAAAAACAGATTAAAGACCCCTCTTTTGCGGCAGTCAAATGGATTTGTTCCAATATCATGGGATGAGGCATATGATATAATCAGAGTAAAATTAATGGAGATAAAAGCAAAATATGGTCCAGATGCAATCATGGGACTTTCTTCTGCAAAATCTAGAAATGAGGACAATTATCTTTTTCAGAAATTTATGAGGGCTGCAATTGGTACAAACAACGTAGACCACTGCGCCCGTCTCTGACATTCCTCAACAGTGGCCGGGCTGGCCGCAACATTTGGTGCAGGTGCCATGACTAATTCCATAGATGACATGACAAAGGCAGATGTAATCTTCGTAATAGGCTCAAATACAACAGAAGCCCATCCAGTAATTGGTACTATGATAAAAAGAAGCGTTGATGTCAGGGGCGCTAAGTTAATTGTATGTGATCCAAGAAGAATAGAACTTACAAAATTTGCTTCCCTGTGGCTTAGACATAACCCTGGAACAGATGTTGCTTTGCTAAATGGTATAGCCCATATCCTTTATGAAAAAGGGATGTGGAATAGAGAGTTTGTGGAAAATCGAACTGAAAATTTTGACAAATATTTAGAGGTAATTCGTGAATATACGCCAGATAAGGTAAGTTCAATATGTGAAATTAGTGTGGAACAACTAAACAGGGCAGCTGAGTTAATTGGATCTGTTACCAATGTGTCCTTTGTATATGCAATGGGTATAACCCAGCATAAAAATGGAACCGATGTGGTGAAATCAGTTGCAAATCTGGCTCTTTTGACTGGAAATGTAGGTAAAGAGAGAAGTGGAGTAAATCCTTTGAGAGGTCAGAATAATGTGCAGGGCGCATGTGATATGGGAGCACTTCCAGATGTTTTGCCAGGATATATGAGCGTTAGGGACCATAATGTTAGACGGTTATTTGAGGTGGTATGGGGAGTCCAAAGTCTTCCTGATAAACCTGGAACCAGGGCATCTCTCATTAGCCATGAGATAGATAAAGGCAATATCAAGGCCCTTTATATAATGGGAGAAAATCCAGTATTGAGCGATGCTAATTTGACTGGTTTAAAAAATTCCTTTGAAAAGCTGGAATTTATGGTGGTTCAAGACATCTTTTTAAGTGATACTGCAAAATATGCAGACCTAATCCTTCCAGCCACGTCATCATTTGAGAGTTATGGCACATATACAAATACTGAGAGGCGTGTTCAATTGGTAAGACCTGTTTTAGAACCAGTTGGAAATTCAAGACCAGACTGGATGATTTTAAGGGATCTTATGAGACATTTTCAAATCAGTGCTGATTATTCCTCACCTGAGGATATATTTAATGAGATTCGAAAGGTAGTGCCCCAGTATAGGGGAATTACATATGAGAGGCTGAAAAAAGGTGGTATTCAGTGGCCATGTCCATCTGAAAACCATCCTGGGACTAAATTTTTATACAAAGATAAGTTTAGCACACAGAGTGGAAAGGCAAAATTTGATCCTGCAATTCAGCCTTCATATGAGGAAGATTTTAAAGATTATGAATATACCCTTACAACTGGAAGGGTTATATACCACTACCATACTGGTACCATGACCAGAAGGAGCTATGCCCTTGATAAATTGGCTCCTCAAGGATATGTATGCATAAATCCCGACGATGCCAGGGAAATTGGAATTGAGAAAGAGGGTAAAATAAGATTAAAATCAGAGGTAGGTGAGTTAGTAGCACCTGTTAAGATAACTGATATAGTTCCAAGAAAAGTGATATTTTCCACCTTCCACTTCTCTGAACTTCCAATAAATACTTTAACATCAGAAAGACTGGATCCTGTGTGCAACATACCAGAATTTAAAGTGATCCCTGTGAATATTGAGCCTGTTGATTAGTGATTCGTGATTGGTGGATTGTGATTTGTAGGGGCAATTCATGAATTGCCCCTACTAGTGATTATTAACCTGGGTTTAGGATTAATCCCAATAGAGCGTGTTTATAAAAAAAGGCCAGGCATCTTTGCCTGGCCTTATAGTGGCGCCAGGTAATAATTTAACCTAAATTAGAAGTCATAGGTAAAACCGAATGTTACGAGATAAGCATCATCGTCTAAGTAATCTTTACCCTTCCGATTTTCCCATGTGTCGTCATCCATATCTAAAGATGCATATCCGAGCTCTAAAACTGCTGCAAGGTTTTCATAGATTTTATATTTGTTAGTGAGCATTACCTGGATAAAAGAATCTTCATCAGTTAACACATAATTACCATCTATCTGAGCAACATAGTCTGAACCATATTTTTTAATCAAGTCACTGTCAACAGTACCTTTTCCATATTCAATGGCAAAGGTGGATTTTAGATTCTCAATCAAAGAAATGTCTTTTAAAGCAAAACCAATTAGCCAAAGTCCGGTAGGAGATTCTTGTACCAATCCATAGTTATTGTCATTGAAATCAAAAAAAGTGGTATCTCCAATAGCAAAGCCTCCTGGTGTGCCCCATCCATCACTTGCAAGGATAGGGATACATTCACTTCCATCCCAAGGATCATCATCATCTCCAGACATATAGTATCCGTACAAAGAAGGTGTCATGAAATCCATCTTGTAATCAATGGCCAGATCCACATACCAACCCTCTCTCTCACCAATTTCATCTTCATTCCTGGCACCATTTCTATATTCAATATCGCTATCCAGTTTCCCATATATAATGTTACCTTTAACAACTATAGGCTCAAACATTGAAATTTCATAATACATTCCAGCATACCAGAGATCTGAATCATCTTCTTTCAAAGTTCCTGTATTATAATAGGCCTGAAGTCCACCTGAATGAAGAAATACCTGACCTTCTGCTGGGTAAGCCCTGTCACCTATAGTTGCATATAAGAAATAAGGTGTGACTTGTGTACCTTCAATTCTCACTGGCACAGTCAAGAAGAAGGCATCTATATTTTCATCTGACTCAGAGCCTATAAGTGCATTATCATCTTCATTTACCCATGGTCTTGCCCATCCAAAGGTTATGCCAAACATATCATTTATTTGAGCACTTACAATTGCGCCAGTAATGTCACCATTAAATACCGGACTAACCCCTCCTTCACGGTTAAGCTCTCCTCCAAATGTTCCAGGTAGAGACATTCCCTGGGCACCAATTTTAAAGAGGATATTTGTATTTGGCCATTTAAAAGTAAGCATAGCCCTCTTTAACTCTGTATTAGTAGTAGTATCCATTCCAGCTGCACCACCAGCATCCCCTAAAGCATTCCTTGATTTCTTACCCCATGTGGTGTCGTATTCCAGAGCCAAAGTTGCCTTTAAATTCTCATTGGCAATAAAATCAAAATAAGGTCTGAGTCTTTGAGCTGCAGTAAATTCATTTTCGTCTGTATCGTCATCAAAATTATAGTTTGTAACATGAGATACATAGGCCCTGAAATAACCATAGGTTTTAAGCTCTGTTGCAGAGGCGCTCAAGGCATAAGAGAGGACGAACACCCCTGCTAGCAATGCCAAAAATAATTTCTTCATACCAACCTACCTCCTTTTGCATTTTTTAACCAAACCTGACGCCACTAACTGAAAACAATATATAAACGAGTTTAGGAGAAAATCAAGCAAAATTTTGCAGAAAGTTAAAAAATTTTTACGGTAAAAATTTTTTAACTTAACGTTGTTTGAACACTCATGTTTAAGTTGCTTTTTTTTTAAAAAAAATCTATATTTCAATCTATTAAAATTCTTTTTTAGTAAACCCTTATGCACAAGATAAAATACATCCTGCAAAATCTAATTTTTATTCCCTGTGTGGTTGTTTCAACTATTATTGGTGGACTATTAGTTATAATCATCACTGTTTTTTCAAAAAAATCTCCCTTAATAAAAAAAATTGAATATATGTGGTCAAAGGTGGTTATCTGGTCTGCGGGAATTGACATTGTGTGTGAATCCACTCAATTAGATAAAAATAAATGTTATATCTTTATTTCAAATCACCTTTCTCTTCTTGACATCCCAATAATTATGAAAACCTTGAAAGATTTCTCACCAAGATTTATTGCAAAGGATTCTCTTTTTAAAATCCCTGTATTTGGATGGGGAATGAAGGCAGTAGGTCATATCCCTATACACAGAAAAAATAAAAGAAAGGCTTTAAGGGATTTAAATAAGGCGGTTGAGACCTTAAAAAAAGGAGAATCTGTTGTTATCTTTCCAGAAGGTACAAGAAATATAAAGGAGAATAGATTACTCGATTTCCAGGTTGGTCCTTTTATTTTGGCAATAAAACTTGGCCTTGAGATGGTGCCAATAACAATTTATGGAACAAACAAATGTCTGCCAAGAGGCAATATTTTTGTCAGACCATCAAAGGTGTATATAAGGGTACATAAACCCTTAGATTGGCCCAAAAAATATTCTATAAAACAGCGGGAAGAACTAAAAAACAACACGCAAATTTATATGCAAGAAAAGTATCTGGAGTTGATTAAATGGGTAAAAGAAAAAAAGTCACTATATATCCAATAGGAGGCCTTGGAGAGATTGGTTTAAATTGCCTATATCTGGAAACACAAGAAACAGGGGTCTTAATTGATTGTGGCCTTATGTTCCCTGATACATTTCACTATGGGGTGGACGTGGTCATTCCAAGACTGGATTTTATTATTTCCAAAAAAGACAACTTAAAGGCAATAGTGGTAACACATGGTCATGAGGATCATATTGGAGCACTTCCCTGGCTCCTTCGAGACATAAAAGTGCCCATCTATGGTTCTAAATTTACTCTTGCTCTTATAGAAAACAAGGTGAAAGACTATAATTTATCAGATCCTAACAAGCTTATTTTAAAAGAAATAGTACCCAGAGAAAAAGTAGAGATAGGTGATTTTATTTTTCATTTTTTTTCCGTTTGTCACTCTATTATTCAGGGTTATTGTCTGGGGATAGAGACTCCTGTTGGAAAGATAGTTCACAGTGGAGATTTTAAAATAGATCAAAAACCCTTAGGTAATCATAAAACAGACTTAGAGGGCATATCTGAATTTTCTAAAGACGGAGTTATGCTCCTTTTATCAGACTCAACCAATGTGGAATTAGATGGTTTTGCCCTAACAGAAAGGGAGGTTATGGCCTCTTTGGAGAAAATTTTTAAGATTGCTAAGGGCAGGATATTAATAACCCTATTTTCAAGCCATATACAGAGAATCCAGGAAATTTTTGAGTTAACTAAAAGTTTAAACCGCAAAATGGCTATTTGCGGAAGGAGCCTTGAGTCAAATGTGGATATAGCAAGAAGGTTAGGGCTCCTTAAATTAGATGAAGATTATTTGATTCCTTTAGAAAATTTAGATAAATTAAAAGATGAAGAAATAGTACTTTTAGTAACAGGCTCCCAGGGAGAACCCATGTCAGCATTGACCCGCCTTGCTGAGGGCTCCCATAGACAATTAAAAATTCATGAGGGAGATACTGTTATAATGTCATCTAGATTTATTCCTGGAAACACCAAGGCAATTACGTCAGTAATAAATAAGCTGTACAAGCTTGGTGCCGAGGTGTTATATGAAAAAGTACAGGATGTACATGCATCAGGGCATGCCCACAAAGAAGAATTAAAGATCATGTTAAACACTGTGAAACCAAAATTCTTTATCCCTATTCACGGTGAATATAGGCATCTTGTAAAACATAAGAACCTGGCAATTGAATGTGGCGTTGCACCTGAGAGGGCACTTATTTTAGAAGATGGAAACCCAATAACTTTTTATCCAGAGGGGATAAAATTAGAAGATCCCTTTCCAGCAAATGCTATACTTGTAGATGGAAAAGGTGTAGGAGATGTAGGCACTACAATTTTAAAAGAAAGACAGCTACTCGCTGATGAAGGAATGGTTTTACTAATATTGGTGATAGATGAAAATAATGGAGAGATTTTAATAGGTCCAAAACTCCAATCTAAAGGATTTATATTTGAACAGGAGTATTCATACATTCTAGAAGATGCGGAAAAAATAGTACTGGACATTTACAATAAATCAGGGAAAATCTCCAAGTCCAATTTAAAGAAAAAAATTAAAAATTCTCTAAGAAGATACTTTAGACGGACATTAGAGAGGGACCCTGTTGTAATCCCAGTTATTATTACGGTTTGATTTTGATGCTATGGACCGAAGTGAGAATTGTTCGCTCTTTACTCACAAATTGCAAATTAAGAAACTATATAAAAAAGGGGCTACAATGAAATTAATAAGAGTTTTTTACAGGGGCAAAACTTTTTATGGAGCACTAACAGATCAAAAGGTCTATCCATTAGACAAAGAAGCAAAACAGTTTGGGACCATTCCACTGAAGGATATTCAGCTTTTACCTTTGGTAGTGCCATCAAAAATCATATGTGTGGGCCTCAATTATAAAGCCCATGCAAGGGAACTTAATATGGAGATTCCAGAGGAGCCTGTTCTTTTTCTGAAGCCACCATCTTCAATAATTGGTACTGGCGAAGAAATAGTCTATCCTAAAATGTCAAAAAGTGTTCATTATGAAGGCGAACTTGCTGTAATAATAGGAAAACAGTGTAAAAATGTCTCTCCAAAGGATGCTCCAGATTATATTTTTGGTTTTACTTGCGCCAATGATGTTACAGCCAGGGATTTACAACAAAAGGATGGCCAGTGGACCAGAGCCAAGGGCTTTGACACCTTTTGTCCAGTTGGCCCCTGGATTGAAACCGAATTTAGACATATGGACGATTTAACTATAAAGACAATTGTTAATGGAGAATTAAAACAAGAAGGTCAAACATCTGATATGATAGTTACCCCTTTTGAACTTGTAAGCTTTATATCGTCGATCATGACACTTTTGCCTGGAGACGTTATATTAACTGGTACTCCTCCAGGTGTAGGAGAATTAAAACCAGGTGATGAAGTTCACATAGAAATTGAAGGACTTGGAACACTTATAAACAAGGTAGTAGAAGAGAAATAAAAAGCCAATTTTTTGTCTTGCAAAGTCTTTTTTTTTCGTCTAAAAGTCACCTTTTACGTGCAAAAAACACACACCCATGGCATAAACCTTTGGGTCCTACAACAGTAGGTACGGTTTTGCATGGGTGGAGGAAAAACCCAAAGGAGGTATTATGGCAAGAATCACAATGAAAGAGATGTTAGAGGCAGGGGTACACTTTGGTCACCAGACAAGACGTTGGAATCCCAAGATGAGGCCCTTTATCTTTGGCTCAAGAAAGGGCATACATATTATTGATCTACAAAAGACCATTCCGCTTTTTGAACGGGCCTATGAGTTTATTTCAGACGCTGTTGCAAATGGAGGTAAGGTGCTGTTTGTAGGTACCAAAAGACAGGCCCAGGACATAGTCAAAGAAGAAGCTGAGCGATGTGGGATGTTTTACGTAGTCCATCGATGGCTTGGGGGAACACTCACAAATTTTAAGACAATTAAGCAGCGTATTGACAAGATGAAGGAACTTGAACAGATGTTTGAAGATGGTTCAATAAATAAGTTCCCAAAAAAAGAAATAATCAGGATGGAGAGAATCCTAAGAAAATTGCAAAATGCACTTGGTGGCATCAGGGATATGGAGGATTATCCAGAGGCAGGATTTATTGTGGATCCAAAAAAAGAAGAAAATGCAGTTAGGGAATTTAATAAACTTGGCATTCCCATTGTGGCTATAACTGATACAAATTGTGACCCAGATGTGATTGACTATATTATCCCTGGAAATGACGATGCAATCAGAGCTATAAAATTATTTACATCCAAAATTGCAGATGCATGTATTGAAGGTGCTGCCAGAAGAAAGGAGATGGAGGCTGAAGCAGAAAAGGAAAAACAGGAAAAGGGTGAAGAGGAAATAGTAGAAGAAAAAACTGAGGAAAATATGGAAAAAATTCAAGAGGAGGACAATAAAAATGAAGATAACAGCTAAAATGGTCAAAGAATTAAGGGACAAAACAGGTGCCGGAATGATGGATTGCAAAAAGGCACTTTTAGAATCTGGGGGGGATGAAGAAAAGGCCCTTGCCTGGCTCAGGCAAAAAGGCCTTTCCAAGGCGCAAAAAAGGGCAGGAAAAACAGCCTCTGAAGGAATGATTGGATCATACATCCACATGAATGGAAAGATTGGGGTATTGGTTGAAATAAATTGTGAAACTGATTTTGTTGCAAAGAGCGACAAATTTCAGGAATTTGCAAAAAATATTGCTATGCAAATAGCAGCATCTTCTCCCCAGTATATTTCCCCAGAAGATATTCCCCAAGAGGTGCTGGAAAAGGAAAAAGAGATCTATGCCAATCAAGCCAAAGAAGAGGGAAAACCTGAGAATATTATTCCAAGGATAGTGGAAGGTAAATTAAAGAAGTTTTACAAAGAGGTTTGTCTTTTAGAACAGCCATATATCAGGGATGACTCCTTATCTATTCAGGATCTTTTAAACGAACTTGTCTCTGTTTTAGGAGAAAAGATTGTAATTCGCAGGTTTGTGCGATTTGAAGTAGGAGAAAAATTGGATTAAAAAAGGGCCTTTAGGGCCCTTTTTTTTTGCAAAATCAAGGGAGCCAATTGGACATGGGAAAAATATTGTACAAACGAATTTTATTAAAACTAAGTGGAGAAGCCCTGGCTGGAGAAAAAAAATATGGTATTGACTTAACTTCAATTGATAATATTTGTAATGATATTGCAGAGGTTGCAAATATGGGAGTAGAGATTGCCCTGGTTATTGGAGGAGGAAATATATTTAGAGGGGTCTCAACATCAGCCAAAGGGATGGACAGGGCCCAAGCAGATTACATGGGAATGCTGGCAACTGTTATAAATGGACTGGCACTCCAAGACAGATTGGAGAGTCTTGGTCTTCCTACTAGACTTATGACAGCTATAAGGATGCAAGAAATGGCTGAACCTTACATACGAAGACGGGCACTCAGACACCTTGAAAAAAAACGGATCGTAATCTGTGCTGCAGGAACAGGAAATCCATATTTTACCACAGATACAGCTGCAGCCTTAAGGGCTATGGAACTAAAGGCCCATGCCTTGCTTAAGGCCACAAGAGTAGATGGGGTGTATGACAAGGACCCAGAAAAAGATAAAAATGCAGAAAAATTTTCACAAATATCCTATATGGATGTCCTAAAAAAAGGCCTAAAAGTTATGGACTCAGCAGCTATATCTTTATGTATGGACAATGGACTACCCATTGTGGTATTCAATCTCCTTAGGCGACACAATATAAAAAGAGTTGTGCTTGGAGAAAGTGTTGGAACAGTGGTGAAAAGGGGTTCAACGTTCAAGGTTCAAGGTTCAACGTTTAAGACAGATGGAACATAGTGGGTGAATTGTAGAGGGGTTAATGGGTTAATGGGTGTATGGGTTAGAGGGTTGAACTCAATAAACCCACAAACATAGAACATTGAACATTGAACATTGAACGTAGAACTTAGATCAAGGTAGTTGAAGAAAGGGGGAAAAGTGGTAAAAAGGGGTTCAACGTTCAAGGTTCAAGGTTCAAGGTTCAACGTTTAAGACAGATGGAACATAGTGGGTGAATTGTAGAGGGGTTAATGGGTTAATGGGTGTATGGGTTAGAGGGTTGAACTCAATAAACCCACAAACATAGAACATTGAACATTGAACATTGAACGTAGAACTTAGATCAAGGTAGTTGAAGAAAGGGGGAAAAGTGGTAAAAAGGGGTTCAACGTTCAAGGTTCAAGGTTCAAGGTTCAACGTTTAAGACAGATGGAACATAGTGGGTGAATTGTAGAGGGGTTAATGGGTTAATGGGTGTATGGGTTAGAGAGTTGAACTCAATAAACCCACAAACATAGAACTTAGAACATAGAACTTAGAACATTGAACGTAGAACTTAGATCAAGGTAGTTGAAGAAAGGGGGAACAGTGGTAAAAGGAGGTGTGTGATGGATAAAGTATTTAAAGATTGTGAAAACAGGATGAAAAAGGCAGTAGAAAAACTAAAAAAAGACTTTAACAAATTAAGGACTGGTAGGGCGTCTGCCTCTTTAGTAGAAGATATTATCATTGACTACTACAATACCCCTACTCCATTAAAACAATTGGCATCTATTTCTATTCCAGACAGCAGGACAATAGCAATCCAGCCCTGGGACAAAAATGCCATGGGAGATGTTGAAAAGGGTATTATGAAATCTGATTTAGGGCTAACTCCAGTAAACGACGGAAAAATGATCAGGATAAATATTCCCCCTTTAACTGAGGAGAGGAGAAAAGAACTTGTGAAAGTGGCAAAAAAATATGGGGAAGAGGCAAAAATTGCCATTAGAAATATTAGAAGGGAAGGAAATGAAACTCTAAAAAAGATGAAAAACAACAAGGAAATTACAGAAGATGACTTATACAATGGTCAGGATGAAATCCAGAAAATTACTGATAAATACATAGAAAAAGTAGATAAAATTTTTAAGGAAAAAGAAAAAGAAATTATGGAAATATAGCAAGATGTTCGGCCTAAAATCTGAAATTTTAGAAATTATTTTGCAATGATGATAAAAACATATAAGTCATAATTATGGAATTTGAATTTGATCCTCAAAAAAACAAAAAAAAATAAAGAAAAACACGGAATTGATTTTGTAGAAGCTCAAAAATTATGGGAAGATCCATATAGAGTAGAAATACCCGCAAGATATGTAGATGAACCACGCTATTTGTTAATCGGTAGGATAAAAGACGAATATTGGTCTGCAATTTTTACTTACCGTTCTGATAAAATAAGGATAATTTCTGTAAGAAGGGCAAGAAAAAATGAAAAAGAAATATATAACAGCTGAAGAATTTGATAAAAGATTTGATAATGGAGAAGATATTTTAGAATATTTAGATATGACACAAGCACATAGACCTGCTCTTGAATTGAAACGAATAAATGTTGAACTTCCTTTATGGATGATAAAATGTTTAGATAGAGAAGCCAAACGTCTTGGTGTGACTAGAGAATCTATAATAAAAGTATGGATTGCTGAGCGTTTATATAATACCTCCGCTTAAGATTAAGGGTAAAGAATGGGCTAATAATTGGGGCACTTGCTGTTATATCAGTGTGCATTTGAGTTTGCTTTATGTCGACAAGTGACCGGGGTCATCGGACAGAAATAAAGAGAAGCTCTTTATACGTTTTCATTTATTTTTTAGCCATAAGTAGGGAAATAAAAAACTATAAAAAGACGTTACGCAGAGGAAAAAAGTGGATATGAATGACACAAAAAGCAAACCTCCACTTACCCACCTTGCCATTATAATGGATGGTAATGGAAGATGGGCAAAAAAACGTGGTTTACCCAGATATGAAGGTCATAGAGAAGGGACAAAGGTGGCCAAAAAAATAGTAGAAGAATGCAGGAAATTAAACATAAAATATTTAACACTATACACCTTTTCCAAAGAAAACTGGAAAAGACCAAAGGATGAAGTAAATTTCCTTTTTAAATTACTTGTGGATTTCTTAAACAGAGAATATAAATCCCTGAAAGAACAATCAATAAAATTAAATATATTGGGAGATTATACAAAACTTCCCTTTGCTGCACGAAAGGCCATTGAATTTACTTTAAAAAAAACTAAAGATTGTAATAAGATGGTATTAAATCTTGCGATAAACTATTCTGGAAGAGATGAAATAATATTTGCAATAAAGAAAATCCTAAAACAGGAAATAGACCCAGAAAGTTTGAATGAAGAAAGCTTTAAAGATTTCTTGTACACAAGGGAGCAACCTGACCCTGATTTGATTATTCGAACCAGTGGAGAAATACGTCTATCAAATTATCTACTTTATCAGGCTGCCTATTCTGAGCTATATTTCACCCCTGTACTTTGGCCAGATTTTACTGAACAAGATCTCCACAAGGCCCTGGATGATTTTGCTAAAAGACAGAGGAGATTTGGTGGCATTTAATTTAGCTTTGTATTTAGGTGGTTAAGGAACTAAAAGTATGAGCCCACATAAAAAAAGAATCTTAACCAGCATAATTATTCTTCCTATTGTTGGCTGGATTATCCTGTTTGGATCAAATTTTTTTTTGCAAGTATTGATATTTTTGGTAAGTTCCCTCGCACTTTTTGAATTTTTATCCTTATTCTGGAGAAATAATCATTTAAATTTTAAAATTTTGGCAGTTCTTTTCTGCTTTTTAGTTGTATTTCATGATTTTATTCATATTTCCCCTGAATTTTTGTTGATCTCTTGTTTTTGGATATTGAATCTCTTGTTTTTATTCATTTATGGAAAAAAAAATTCTCCTATACCATGGATACATATTCAGCTGATTTTTTTG
This sequence comes from Desulfothermus naphthae, assembly GCF_054657475.1. Taxonomy (NCBI): domain Bacteria; kingdom Pseudomonadati; phylum Thermodesulfobacteriota; class Desulfovibrionia; order Desulfovibrionales; family Desulfothermaceae; genus Desulfothermus; species Desulfothermus naphthae. Next base: position 55,884 of record NZ_BAAHYQ010000002.1, on the reverse strand, counting down.
GGTATTATTTATATTCCGTATGTACTTCAATTTTTTCAGAAGGTCCCAAGAAAGGATATAGTGTTTATCTTAGGTATAACAATTGTATCTGATACCTGTGCATATTATTCAGGTAAATTTTTTGGAGAAAAAAAACTCTGGCCTAGGATTAGTCCTAAAAAGACATGGATGGGTTCTCTTGGAAGTCTTTTTAGTTGTTGGTTGTTTTCTTTAATCTATGGAGAACTATTTTTTTCACTTTCCTGGTATTACCTCTTTTTTTTTGGAACGATTTTGAATCTTGGAGCACAATTTGGAGATTTATTTGAATCAGCTATAAAGCGTCATTTAAATATTAAAGATTCAGGATTTATTTTACCAGGCCATGGTGGCATTTTAGATCGCATAGACAGCCTTTTGTTTGTATGTCCTATTTATATTATTTTTACAAGATATTTTATAAACATAAATTAACAAGAATTAGAAAGGGGTTATGGGTATATGGGTTAATGAGTTAATGGGTGAATGGGTGAATGAGTTAATGGGTGTAGGGGTTGAGGGTTAAGAGTTGAACTCAATAAACCCACAAACATAGAACATTGAACATTGAACATAGAACTTAAGAACAAGGTAGTTGAAGAAAGTGGGAATAGTGGTAAAAAGGGGTTCAACGTTCAAGGTTCAATGTTTAAGACAGATAGAACATAGTGGGTCAATTGTATATGGGTTAATGGGTGTATGGATTTATGAGTTAATGAGTTAAGTGTTAAGAGTTGAACTCAATAAACCCACAAACATAGAACATTGAACATTGAACATAGAACTTAAGAACAAGGTAGTTGAAGAAAGTGGGAATAGTGGTAAAAAGGGGTTCAACGTTCAAGGTTCAATGTTTAAGACAGATAGAACATAGTGGGTCAATTGTATATGGGTTAATGGGTGTATGGATTTATGAGTTAATGAGTTAAGTGTTAAGAGTTGAACTCAATAAACCCAATAAACCCCCAAACCCAAACAATAAACCCAAAATTGGTGAAAAAATGGAATATATATCGTCTTTAGATAAAGTATATAGTTTACCAGAAAAGAGAAATATTTCCATATTGGGTTGCACTGGCTCTATTGGCATTAGCACCTTAGAAGTAATTGAAAAAAAAAGGGATATTTTTTCTGTTAGTGCCCTTGGTGCAGGAGAAAATATTTATAAGCTGGCAGAGCAGGCAATAAAGTTCAGACCCAAATATCTCTGTGTAAAGTATGAAGATCTTATAAAACCTTTAAAAGAATTCTTACCTCAAGACTATAGACCCCAGATACTTACTGGAATAGATGGATATAACACATTAGCAACACTAGAAGAAGCTCACATAATAATCCTTGCCATAAGCGGTGCAGCAGGGCTCAGACCAATAGTTAAAGCCGTTGAAAAGGGAAAGGTGGTTGCCCTGGCAAACAAAGAATCTTTGGTGCTGGCAGGGCCTATTATAAAAAAATTGTGTAAAAAAACTGGTGCTGCCATCCTGCCCATAGATTCTGAACATAACGCAATTTTCCAGGTCATTGCAGGCAGGGATATAGGAGAAGTTAATAAAATAATTTTAACAGCATCAGGTGGGCCTTTTTTTGGTAAAGATAAAGAATTTTTAAAGAATGTTACAAAAGAAATGGCCTTAAAACATCCAAATTGGTCAATGGGTCCCAAAATAACCATTGACTCTGCAACCCTTATGAACAAAGGACTTGAGGTAATAGAGGCATATTATTTGTTTGGAGTACATTTAGACAAAATCGAGGTGGCCATTCACAGGGAAAGTATAATTCATTCAATGGTAGAATTTTGTGACGGATCAATTATTGCCCAGATGGGTCTACCTGATATGAAACTCCCTATAGCATACTGTCTTAGTTATCCTAAACGAATTAATTTTAATTGGGAGAAATTGGACATATTTGATATTGGCACACTTAGTTTTTTTAAACCTGATACCAAATTGTTTCCTATGCTAAAATTAGCACAAATGGCCTTAGAAGCTGGACAAAGTTATGTAATTGCCTTAAACGCTGCAAATGAAGTCGCAGTCGAGGCTTTTTTGTCAGGAAAACTTAAGTTTCTGGATATAGTGGAATTAAATAAAATGGTTTTAGACAGACATACATCAAGCACTGTCTCAACATTAGAAGATATTTTAGAGATTGATGCATACACAAGAGAGTTAGCAGTAAAATTAATAAAGGAGTTAGAGACAAAATGACCACTGTGTGGGCAATTATATTTGTTCTTGGAGTGTTAATTTTTTTCCATGAATTGGGACATTTTTTAGTGGCAAAAGCTTTAGGGATAGGAGTTAAAACCTTTTCTATTGGGTTTGGTCAAAAAATTTTGGGATTTAGAGTAAATAGAACTGATGTGCAAATTTCAGCATTTCCCCTTGGAGGATATGTTAAGCTCTTTGGAGAAGAACAAGACGACTTTGATCCAAGATTTTCAGATGCAGAAGACTTCTCAAAGAGGCCACCATTACACAGGATATTGGTTGTAGCAGCCGGACCTATTTTTAATCTCTTGCTTGCGTGGATTCTATATTTTTTGGTATTTTTAAATGTTGGTCAACAAGTGCTTACCAATGAAATTGGCGGTGTAGTAGAAGGCTCCCCTGCCCATGCTGTTGGGCTCAAAAAAGGAGATAAAATTATTGAAATAAACGGCAGACCTGTAACTTATTGGGATGATATAGTAGATATTGTATCAAATGAAAAAAAATTTCCTTTGAAATTTAAAATAAAAAGAGCACACAAAACCCTGTTGGTAAAAATCACACCCAGGGTAGAAAAGACCAAAAACATTTTTGGAGAAGAAATAAAGGTTAACAGAGTTGGAATAATAGCATCCAATAAGTGGTTACATATCAATTTGAGTGCCAAAGAGGCTGTAGTTCTTTCCTTTAAACAGACATGGGTTGTTATAAAACTTACTATTGAAGGGATAGTTAAGCTAATTGAGCGAGTAGTTCCCATTGAAAATATCGGCGGACCAATTATGATTGCCCAGCTCGTTTCTTCTCAAGCCAAGGCTGGATTTTTCGACCTCCTCGCCTTAACTGCACTAATCAGCATAAACCTAGGACTTTTAAATCTCCTTCCTATTCCAGTGCTTGATGGAGGCCACTTATTATTCTATTCTCTTGAAATTATTACAAAAAAACCTTTAAGCCCTCAACTTAAAGAATTTGCTATGAAAATAGGGCTTGGGATCCTTATTGGATTGATGATGCTCGCTGTATATAATGACTTAAATAGACTAATAGGGCCAAATATAAAATAATGGAAAAAACACTCACCCTATGCGTAAATTCTGCAGAAGACATAATTCAAGTAGCATTGACAAAAAATGGTGAATTTTACGCTGGTTTAGAAACTAACTCACAAAAAAAGGGCATTGTGCTGATCCCTAAAATGATAAAACAGAGTCTGGAATTAGCTGAGGTATCTTTAGAATCTATCGAAAAAATAGCGTGCGTTGTGGGTCCAGGGTCATTTACTGGCCTAAGGATCTCTTTATCCATTCTTACTCCAATATCCATTACCAAAAATATTCCAATTGGTGCAATAAATTACATAGATCTCCTTGCCTTTAATGCCTTTTGTTTTTTAAAAGGGACTATTTTTGTAGTTCAATATGCCAAAATAGACCTTTTTTATGTTCAGGGATTTTCAGGCCCAGATCCCATTACCCCATTAACAGAGTTAAATATTTTAAATGCATCTCAGGTAAAAGAATTAATAACCTCTTATAAAAAGACTCAAATTTTTGGTAGTGGAGTAAGGAGATATTCAGATTTTTTTAAAGATATGGATATAACGATCTTAGATCCTATTTATGATAGGCCCTCTATAAATTCATTAGCAAAATATGCTGAGAAAATAGAATATTCAACTAACATCCCCAAACCTTTATATTTAAGACCCTCTGATGCAGAAGAAAACCTTCATAAGATTATTAAAAATAGAGGATTAATATAAAACTTAAAAAAATACTTTTGCACTACAGGAAGATACTTCTTCTGCATATAAGCCAGGAGTCAGAAAAAAGACAAAGCAAAAAACTAGACTAACAATCGATTTGATTCTCATTTCTTTTATCTCCCTTTTTTATTTGTCTTAGAGAACAATGACTATAGGAGACTTTGAACTCATCATTGAACCCTTAAGATGTTTGTGCCTAAAAAACTATAGTTACCTTCCTGATTTGACGTCACAGGTAAATAGTTTTTACTCCCAAAAAATAACAAATATACTCCTTTTTTCAAAAAAACTTTATAGTTAGTCTAATATTTGATTTCATTGTTAACTTACTTTTTTTAAAAATCAATCCCTCAAAAGAGGGATTGTGAAAAATTAATCCTCTTATTAAGGTAAAAAAATAAGAAACCATTAATAAATAATAAATGATTTACATCACAATGTCCCTTGTGTTTAAACTGATCCACCTTTGAATCCTATAAAACCTTGGCAGCCTGGAGTTCATCTATTGTAAAATCCCATACAGTATTATGTGGAGGGAACTTTTCCTTTAAGAAAAATTCAGGTAATTGATCTTGATTCTTGGTAAAACCAGCATCATAGTTAAAAGAATATTCATCCTTCAGCACACTAATCCCTAACTTAATTAAGTCCTCAACATTTATTTGTTTGCCAGTCTTTGCACTGATAAGTTTTGCTATGGTATCCATTGCATCTTCAGTGTCAAGCACAGCAAAGGCAACAAATAAACAAAGACCTGTAGAATCAATTGCTGCAGTGGCGATTTGTAAGTTTTTAGAGACCTCTACATTCCCCTCTTTTTTCAAAGGATCTATGTCTCCTCCAACCTTTAATATATTCTGACATACTGCATAACCAGCAGTGTGGTCAGCTCCCATAGGGCTAGTCGCGTATGTCACTCCTACACCCTTGACAGCTCTTGGATCATATGCAGGAAGGGACTGACCTTTTACAACTGGCACCCTTTCAACTCCAAAGGCCTTGCCAGTAAAAGAAGCTCCATTGGCAATTATCTTGCCCAGATAATCTTCTTTAAGATAGACCCTTTTTAATAGCTGAATTGCAGCCTTTCCATCTCCCCAAGGGATGAGTCCTCCCTCCATGGCCACTGCAATGGTATTTCCCATTTCAATTGTGTCCAGCCCCAGATCATCACACATACGATCTAACACTGCAAGGTCATCCAAATCTGATATTGTAGTGTTAGGACCAAGTGCCCAAATTGTTTCATATTCAAAACCTGAGGTAATATACTCTCCCTTTTCATCAACATAGGCCTGGGAGCACTGGATAATACATCCTGGATGACATCCTTCTTTTACAACCCCACCTCTCTTTTCTATAATTTCAACCATTTTTTCACCACTAACTTCCTCTGCCTTATCAAATCGTCCATATCTAAAATTTTTGGTTGGAAGTGCACCAGCTTCATTAATGATTTTTATCAAAATTGCTGTACCAAGGGATGGCAATCCCTCTGATGTAACAGGATGTGCCTGTAAGATTTCTGTCCACCTCTTAGAAGCAGCCTTAAATGTTTCTTTATCTGCAATCTCTACTCCTGCTCCGCCTGTATCATCTACAACTATTGCCTTAATCCCTTTGGAACCCATAACAGCGCCAAGACCTCCCCTGCCTGCAGCTCTAGCAGGTCTGCCCTTTGGATCAGTAAATTGGATAGAAGCGCCAAGGCGCAAATCCTCTCCTGCAGGACCAATTACCATAATTGCCACCTTGTCTCCATATCTCTCAAATAGCCTCTCCGCACTCCTATAGGTACCTTTTCCTTCAAGCTCAGGAACTTCTTCAATTGCTACTCCATCCTTATTTATAAATACAACCTTGGGTTTAGATTTATTTTCAGGCTTATCTTCTAAAATAACCGCTTTTATTCCCAGTTTTGCCAATTTCTGGGACAAAGTCCCTCCAGCATTTGACTCTTTTATGCCTCCTGTTAAGGGGGATTTTGCACCAACAGAAATCCTCCCAGAATTAACTACTGGAGTCCCTGTAAGTATCCCAGGAGCTATTACCAGCTTGTTTTCCCTCCCTAAGGGATGTGTCCTGGGTGGAACTTCCTGTCTAATAATCCTAGATGTAAAGGCCCTTCCCCCAAGATATGCTAAATCATCAGACACCCCTTCAAACTTATATTCCAGGGTCCTTGTATTTATTCTGAGAATTTTTTCCATATCTCCACCTCCTATTTTTAGTTTACCCTTGCACCATCTTATCCACTTATCAAAAATGAAGTCAATCAATTTTCTAAAAACTTACCAAATACACTGCTGACTACATGATAGTAGGCCTCTATCCTTGTCAAAACCCCTGCAACCCCAGTATGCTCATCAAATTCCAGGATTAGATAGGGCTTATTTTCTAAAATAAATTTATAAAAGTGTTCTATAAATGAATCAGGCCCACAACTAAAATTTGTTATATGAACACCAAAAAGATTTGGATGAGATTTTATATACTTGGCAAGTCTCAATATTTTTGAGCCAAAGCCCCAATACATCCTTGGAAAATCTGATAAATCGATCTTAGATAAATCAATAAAATCAATTGGTAATGCCAAAATCCCCCTTTTTGCCAGCCTTGAGCCAATATGTAAATTCAATCTCCCATCATATAAATTGTAGGGCCTGCCACTTACAATCCAGATTGGTCTCTCTTTATTCCTTTCCAAAACATTCTTACCTATCTCAATTAACTTCTCTTTATATCTGTTATATTCTAAAAATCCTATATCTATTGCCCTTTTTATCTCTTTTTCAGATACCTTTAGTTTATCGCCAATATCTTCATATAAGTCATGAGCAATACTATCTGGCCCATCTTTTAAATACACATGTGTTCTTAATATCTTTTTTTCATCAATATCCAATCCACTTTTTACAATATATCCAGATGCTTCCACCATTGGACAAAACATGGATTTTTCTTCATTACTATACGACGGCATATCTATTACATTTGGAAGAAACAAAAAATCACATCTATCTTTTAAAAATTTCACATGTCCATGAAATACTTTTATTGGAAAACACATATCAGTTACAACAGACTCCACTCCAATCTTTGAAATATTTGTATTGGTCTTTGGGGTAAGGAACACATCAAACCCAAGCTCTTTAAAAAATATTCCCCATAAAATAGACCATTCAAGAAAATGGAGGGCAAAGGGAATTCCAATAAGTGCTGAGCCCTTTTTGCCTGATTCCTTTCCTGGCTCAATATCCCATTTCTTTAAAATATCTAAAAATATTTCCTCCCTTTTTTGAAAATAATCCTCGCATGGCTCTCCCATATAATTTGTGACCTCGTATCTTCCACAATCACCGCCCCATATACTCTTTCTTCCTTGAAAATTATATACCTTTAATTTGCATTCATTAGTGCAGTTTGGATCTGCCTTGCATATTGTCTCTTTGTAAGTTACCTTTGTATTAGCCAGCTCTTTTATCCTCCTTTTTTTTGGTTTTTCTTGAGAGCCTTCTAATCTTTGTTTCACAAGCAATGCTGCACCATAGGCACCCATAACCTCCCTGTTTGGTGGAACCAGGATCTCTTTTTCAAGGACCCTTTCAAAGGCAGCAACTATAGCCTTATTTAAAGAAGGGCCACCCAAAAACATAATCTTGTTTCCAATAAATCTTTTGCCAACAACCCTATTTAAATAATTGTGGACAATGGCATAACAAAGGCCAGCAATTAAATCCTCTATTTTTGCCCCTTGCTGCAAATATCCCATTAAATCAGATTCCATAAAAACAGTGCATCTCTCAGTCAGACTAATTGGATTTTCTGAACTCAGGGCTATTTCCTGAAACTCGCCAACAATATTTATGCCCAATTTATTTGCAAGTTCATGCAAAAAACTTCCTGTGCCTGCTGCACAAATCTTATTCATATCAAAATCAATGGGATAGGTGTCCTTTATCCTGATATATTTTGAATCCTGGCCACCTATCTCAAATATGGTATCTACTTTATTGTCTACTGACACAGCCCCCTTGCTATGGGCAGTTATCTCATCAATAATAAGGTCTGCATCTAAAAAATCTCCCACTACATTTCTACCAGACCCAGTTGTTGCAATCCCTAAGATCTCAACGTCTTCTCCAAGTTTTTTCAAAAGGTCTAAAAGCAGATATTGGGTTACCTCTATTGGTTTACCCCTGGTTGTCACATAACATTTTGAAATTATATTTCCATCTTTATCAATAAATGCATACTTTGTGCTGGTAGAGCCTATATCTATCCCAAGATAACCGGCAAAACTACCCTGCTTTTTTGGTGGAGTTATTTCTTTGCTTTCATTAAATTTTGAGACTTCAAGCACAAGGGGTTTTGCCCTTGGAAAATCACCAGCTAAAAATTTAGTTGCCTTTTTTAGCTTATTTATCTCTTTTAATGAAAAATTCCCATTCCTCATAGATAAAATTGCAGCCCCAATAGCACCAATAGATCTAAAATATTTTGGTATAAAAAGGTCTGGGAAATACTTTTTCAGGGCAAGATACTGAAGCCTATTTGCTGCCATTCCACCAATAAAAATTACTGGAGATTCAACTTCCACATTGCCAACTATTGTGCTGATAAAATTTTGTGCATTTCCATAATGGAGCCCGGCTATAATGTTTTCAAGGGGCTCACCTTTATTTTGCAGGTGGATCATATCAGACTTTGTAAAAACCGTGCACCTGCAAGCAACAGGTGCTGGAGATGAACTTTTAAGTCCTAGCTCAATAAATTCTTTTAATGTAGTGTCTAGCTTGTCCTGGGTAAGTTTAAAATCTTCTCCATACATGGAGATAGCAAGCCTTTCTGCCTGCTGATCAATAAAAGAACCTGTACCAGAGGCACAGGGTCCATTTATTGAAAAATTATTTAAAAAAAATTTACCTTCACTATAGGAGAGATTAAATAGCATTGCATCCTGTCCACCAATATTTATAATTGATCTTACTCCAGGAACAACATTGGTTGCACCCTCCACAATACATATGGTTTCTACCTCATAGGGTGCATCTAACATATCTGCAATCAATTTACCATTTGAGCCAGTAAATAAACATCCTTTAATCTCATCTAATGGATATTTTTCTAAAATATCAGTTAATACCCTGTATGTATTCTCATAAATGATGCCAAAATGTCTTGTATAAGGAGCTTCGTATATAACTTCTTTATTTTCATTTATTAATACAGCATTTATGCTAATTGAACCTACGTCAACTCCAAGATAATACACTATCTCTCACCCCTTTTTGTTTTATTGTAATAATTTATAAGTCCATTTGTAGATGAATCATAAACTTCACACATCACGTCCTTGTTTAGCTTATCAATTATGTCCTTTGCAAGTCTTTTCCCCAGCTCAACCCCCCATTGGTCAAAGGAATTAATATTCCATATACACCCCTGCACAAATACCCTGTGTTCATAGAGGGCGATGAGTGCTCCAAGGGTAAAGGGATTGAGCTCATCTATTAAAATGGAATTAGATGGTCTATTTCCTGGAAATATCTTGTGTGGTAAAATATTATTAATCTTTTGGGCATCCTTAGAATTTTTCTTTAGCTCATCGAGCACCTCTTTTTCGTCCTTGCCCTGCATAAGGGCCCTGGTCTGGGCAAAGAAATTTGCCATAAATATATCGTGCTGATCTTCTGTATTGTATGGATTTTTAACAAAACCAATAAAATCGCAGGGAATTATTTGAGTTCCCTGATGTAAAAGCTGATAAAATGAATGTTGGCCATCTGTGCCTACCCGTCCCCACACAACTGGAGAGGTATGAAAATCTACCTCCCTTCCATCTGTGGTAATCCTTTTTCCATTTGACTCCATAATTAGTTGCTGGAGATGGTTTGGGAACTCTTCTAAGCACTGAGAATATGGCAGGATTGCAATGGACTTTGCCCCAAAGAAGTTTACATACCATACATCTAAAAGTCCCATAATAACAGGAATATTTTCTTTAAAATCAGCATTTTTAAAGTGATTATCCACCATATTAGCGCCTTTTAAGAGCTCTTTAAAATTATCAAATCCTATTGAAAGGGCAATTGAGGTGCCAATAGCAGACCAAAGGGAATACCTTCCCCCTACAAAATCCCAGAATTCAAACATATTTTTTGGATCTATGCCAAAATCAATCACTCCCTCTCTATTTGTTGAAATTGCTACAAAATGTCTTTCAACACACCTATCATCTCCAAATTTTTCTACTATCCACGTCCTCGCCCTTTTTGCATTTTCCATGGTCTCCTGTGTTGTGAAGGATTTGGAAGATATTATAAAAAGAGTAGTCTCTGGTGATAAATGTTTTAATGTCTTATTTAAATGGGCAGGATCTACATTTGATACAAAATGCACCTTAAGGTCATCAGATGCCAGAAAATCCAGGGCGTGAACAACCATTTTAGGGCCAAGGTCTGATCCACCAATTCCGAGATTAACTACATCTGTTATCTTCTTGCCTGTAAATCCCTTCCATGTGCCAGATCTCACGTCCCCAACAAATCTCTCTATCCTCTTTAAAACTGAATGAATCTCTTTAGACCAGTCAGTTCCATCAATAACTATTTGTTCATTTTCTGGACACCGTAAGGCCCAGTGCATAACCCGCCTTTTCTCAGTAGTATTTATGATCTCTCCAGAAAACATCCCGTTAATTTTTTCCTTTAAACAGGCCTCATCTGCCAATTCTAAAAGAAGCTCTATAGTTTTTTGAGTAATTCTGTTTTTTGAATAATCAAATAAAATAGGGCCTAATTTTATACTGAATTTTTTAAACCTCTCTTTGTCCTGTAAAAACATATCCCTCATTGGGATATCCTTTATTTCTGTATAATGTTTACATAGATTTTTATATGTTAAGGTTTTGGAAAAAAAATAATCCATAATATTACTCCTTGGGTTTAGGTGTTGTTAAAATTTTTATTAAGTTAAATTGAACCCTTAGGTCAAATAGATAGATTGAAACCATAAAACTTTTCCTTTACTTGCTTTAAGCTAATATTTTTTGTGCCTCTTTTCCATAATTTTTAAGGAATAATTTTATCATTTTTTTAAATCCCTCTTTTGAAAGATTGATTTTTATAGTATCTTTCACAAGATAGTGTCTTTATTGTATAATTCCCAACATTTGTTAGCTCCAACCTGAAATCTGATTGCTGAAGATCTGCACCCTAAAAGTGGATTGCCAATGACCCTTTACCTAGGAATTTATTGCACTTTTAACAGTTAGTATAAAACAAAAAATCAAGTTGTTGTACCTATCTCTTATCTGAGTTTAATTCATTTTTTTTATAGACATTACGATTTAAAATGTGCTATTTAAAAATTTTATTGTTGAGTTATCTCTAAAATAGATAGCTCGCTGAGTTTAGATGTATTAACATTTAAACAGACAATAAAGTTTGCGAGGGGAATAGGTGTCTTACAAAAATGGATGTGAAAAAAGGAGGTGAGATCTATGAAACACATAAGCCGGAGGGAATTTCTGACAAGTATAGGGGTGGCTGGCACGAGTATGTTTCTTCCAAAAGATTCACAGGCCTGGAAATCCAGGGCACCAGAGAATCCTTTTGCTTGTTTAGTTGATGTAACACGATGTATTGGATGTAGAAAATGTGAATTAGCATGTAATGAAGCAAATAATCTGCCTGAACCAGAAAAGGATTTTGAAGATAAAACTGTATTTGAGGAAAAGAGAAGACCAAGTGACAAGGCCTTTACTGTTGTAAATAGATTTTTTTCCAACAAAAAACAAGATAAAGAAGGAAATCTACTGCCTACCTATGTCAAAATACAATGTATGCATTGCCAGGATCCTGCTTGTGCTTCTGCATGTATTACAGGTGCACTAAGTAAACAACCAAATGGTGCTGTCTATTATGATGTAAAAAAATGTATTGGATGCAGATATTGTATGGTTGCATGTCCTTTTGAAATTCCTGCTTATGAATACTTTAATCCTATTACTCCCAGGGTTAGAAAATGCACTTTTTGTTTTGAAAGAATTTCTAAAAAAGGAGGAAAGCCTGCTTGTGCTTCTGTTTGTCCTACTGAGGCCATTACCTTTGGCAGAAGAAAAGACCTATTGCAAATAGCTAAAAATAGAATAAAACAAGATCCTGGAAGGTATATAGACCATATCTATGGAGAAAAAGAAGTTGGTGGCACTTGTTGGTTGTACATTTCAGGCCAGCCAATGGAAGAACTTGGTTTTCCTTCTGTACCAAAAAGGCCTATTCCTAAACTTACTGAAACAATTCAATCCACTTTGTTTACTTATTTATGGTCACCTATTGTATTATTTGGTGTATTAAGTGGAATAATGGCAATAAATAAACATAAGGAGGAGGGAAATGAAAAATAGACCTCGTCCACTTCTGGATACTCCTTTTTGGACTCCTGGAATGTTGGTGGCAACTGGATTTATGATAGCAGGAATTATAGTCTTAGCTTTCAGATATACCAAAGGACTTGGTTATACAACTAATTTAAGTTATAGTTATCCTTGGGGTATCTGGATAGCAATTGATGTAGCGTCGGGGGTTGCCCTTGCAGCAGGAGGATTTACTACTGCTTTTTTGGCTCACATACTGGGGAAAAAATTTTACAAACCTATTACCCGTCCAGCCTTACTAACAGCTGCCTTGGGATATACCTTTGTAGCTTTGGGTGTATTTGTAGATATTGGACGCTCCTGGGCAATATGGAAACCTATTATTTTTCAAAACCATACATCTGTTTTATTTGAAGTAGGTATGTGTGTAATGACATATTTAACTGTATTGTGGATAGAATTCTTACCTGTAATTGCAGAAAGATATGGTGAAAAAATTTCAATTTTAAAGTCTTTGAATAAAGGATTAGGTAAATTTATGTGGATATTTATTGTACTAGGGGTTGTTTTATCTTGTATGCACCAGTCTAGTTTAGGTACATTATTGTTAATAGCTCCAACAAAATTATCTTCTTTATGGTATACTCCTATACTTCCACTTTTATTTTTAACCTCAGCATTTGCTGTGGGATACCCAATGGTAATTGTAGAGACAACTATAGCCACCTCATCTTTAAAATTATCTTCAGAAATGGATATTTTGAGTAAGTTGTCTAGAATAGTTATTATTCTGCTTGGCATTTATATTGCTCTTAAATTGGGAGATTTAATATATAGAGGAAAATTTTGGAATATCTTTGATGGTACAGGCCAAAGTAATTCATTATTAATTGAAATAGTTTTTGGCGCTATAGTCCCATGGATTATGTTACTTTTTGATAAAGTTAGAAATTCAAGACGGTTACTTTTTATTGCGAGTTTACTTATTGTTTTAGGAGTCCTTTTAAATAGAATAAATGTGTTTATAGTCGGTTTTAATCCTCATTTTGCTAAATGTACTTATTATCCTTCCATAGGAGAAATATTGGTAACTTGTTCATTTGTTTCTGCTATATTTTTCTTATATCGTGTGTTTGTGACATTTTGTCCTGTAATTTCTGCTCCAAAAGAAGGAGGTAGAAAATGAAAAAAATTATATTCTTACTAACTATGTTATGTCTTGTTGTGAGTAATTCTTACAGCTCTCCTGATGCAACTACAAAAATAAGAAAAGATTATCACCCAAGACCATCAACATGGGTACCTAAAGATCACATAAAAGCTTTAAAATTAGCTCAAAAAAAATATGAATTTGTAAAAGATGTATTTAAAGAGGATATAATATTAAGGCAAATGAGGTTTAGACATTTGGGTATAGGAATAAAGGACATAAAATCCACTTATATGGTACTGCAAAGTCCTTTTGTAAATACATATGAAGATATATATGGCCCAGTAAGGTTTATGCATGGAGCTCATGCAAAGACTTTAAATGAAAATTGTGTTATATGTCATCATTATAGTCCAAAGGATTCACCAAATAAAATACTTCCATGTAGGGCATGTCATCAAGATGCCTTTAATCCAGAACATGCGGGGAGAATAGGATTAAAAGCTGCATATCATCAAAGGTGTATAGGATGTCACAAGCAAAGGCAAAAAGGTCCTATTAGGTGTACAGGTTGTCATTTAAAAAATGTGCCAGATCATAAGAAACTTGTGAAGCTACCCAAAGATCCTACACCTACTCAGGTTACACAGGAGTGTTTACGCTGTCATATAAATGCAGGTCGGGAGATGTTAACATCTGCACATTGGTTGTGGAGAGGACCTTCTCCTTATACAGTAAATCATCTTAAGTGTATAAAACATGGGAAAGGAACAGATGTCTTAAATAATGACTGAATATCTCCAATTAGCAACGAGGCTCGTTGCACAAGTTGTCATGCAGGATATGGATGGAAAGATTCTTCTTTTGATTTTTCAGATATGACAAAAATGGATTGCTTAATATGTCATGACCAGACTGGAAGTTATAAAAAAGCTCCTCCTAAGGCTGGAATGCCAGACAAACGTGTTGATTTAACTTATGTAGCTCAAAATGTGGGACATCCTAAAAGAAAAAATTGTGGTTATTGCCATTTTAGTGGTGGAGGTGGAGATGCAGTAAAACATGCAGATTTAAATTCTGCTCTATATTGGCCAAGTAGGACATGTGACATACATATGGGTGGCTATGGATTTGAATGTATTGACTGCCATAAAACTAAAAATCATAAGATTCCTGGAAGAAGCATGTCTTCTCCTGTGGTAGAAGGGGTTATTACCTGTGAGGATTGTCATTCTAATACTCCCCATTATCGTAATAGTCTATTAGACCATCATTTAAACAAACATTGTAAAACCATAGATTGCAACACCTGTCATTCTCCTATTTATGCCAAGTGTATACCAACCAAGGTATGGTGGGATTGGTCTACTGCTGGAGACAAAAAAAGAGGGATAGAAAAAGGCAAGTATGGCAGACCAACATATCATTTTAAAAAAGGAAATTTTCGCTGGAAGGAATCAGCAAAACCAGTTTATAAATGGTTTAATGGTTATGTTAAAAGGATGTTTATAGGAGATAAAATAAATCCAGAGGCCAGAGGATTTGATCCTAATGAATCTCTTACCTATGAGGAAAAACAGAAGTTAGTTTTTACTAATATTGTAGAACCAATAGGGTCAATAAAAGATCCTATGTCTAAAATAACTCCTTTTAAGGTCATGAAAGGAATTCAAGGAGCAGATGCCAAATATAGATATTTACTTATTCCCCATTTATTCCCATATAATAAAAAAGACAAAAGTGCATATTGGAAAAATTTTGACTGGCAAAAGAGTTTTAAAGAAGGGATGAAAAAGGCAGGATTAAAATATAGTGGAAAATATATGTGGGTAGGAACTAGGATGTATTGGAGGATTGAACATGAAGTAATGCCTAAAGAGTATGCTTTGTCGTGCGTACAATGTCATGAAAGCCTTAAGGGAGAGAGGACCTGTAATAGGTGTCATCAAGATAATAGAAATATAGAATTTAAAAAATTAGCGTTTAAAGGGGTAGATTTTAAATACTTGCATATGAAAGGAAGAGATGTACAAAAGTTAATAGGACAAACTGATTATATTAATTTTAAGGCCCTTGGATATAAAGGAGATCCTATTATATATGGAGGAAGATTTACCCAGCTTCCTTTGGGATATAAAAAGTAATATGCTTTATTAAAAAACAGGGAGCCTTAATAAAGACTCCCTGTTTTATTTACATCCTAATCAATAAAAAAACAATAACTCTCCAATAAACTAAGTTATAAAATGGGGTAGCCATGTGACCAATTTGGGAAAGGCAAGTAACAAAAATATTATTATTATAAAAATAGGTAAAAATATAATAACTCCTTTAATAACTTTGGCTAAATTTAATTCTTTATCCATGGCAGATACAATAAAGACATTTATTCCAACAGGAGGTGTAACAGCTCCCATAGTGGTAATAAGAGTAATCCATACACCAAACCATATTGGATCGTAACCTAGAGATTTTGCCACTGGAAAAAATATAGGAATGGTTATAAGAAGAAGTGCCAATGCATCCATTATAGCACCACCAATTAAATATATCAAAAAAACCAGTCCCATAATAATCCAACTTGGTAGGTTTAAGGATGTTACATAAGATGCAGTATCATAGGGAATTCTTGTAATAGTTAAAAACCTTCCAAATATCACAGCACCAAGTATGATTACATAAATCATACACGAAATTTTTAAAGTATCATAAATAGCATTAAATAATTCTTTAAATCCAAGATTTTTTCTAAAAAGGCTAATCATTAATGCCAAAAAAGTTCCCGCTGCTCCAGCCTCGCTAGGGGTAAATATTCCAAATGATAATCCTCCTATCACAAGTGCAAAAAGTAAAAACACTTCCCAGAAACCAAATAATGCCTTGATCTTGTCTTTTAAAGAGGTAGGACTCCCGCCTGGAACAAGGGATGGAATCACCTGGCAGATTATTAGGATACCAAGAAGAAATCCAAATGTGAGCAAAAGTCCAGGGATAACTGAGCCTAAAAATAGGTCCCTTATTGATTGTCCTGTCTGCAGACCAATTATTATGAGCACAACACTAGGGGGAATAAGCACACCCAGGGTGGCGCCAGTTGCCACAACTCCTGCACTAAATGCCGGGTCATAGCCATATTTTTTCATCTCAGGCAAGGCCACAGTGGCCATGGTAGCAGCTGTTGCTGTATTTGATCCACATATTGCAGAAAATCCAGCACAGGCAATGATCGTTGCCATGGCCAACCCGCCTTTGATTTCTCCAAGGATGACATTAGCCCATCTGTACATCCTTTTATTTACTCCTGAATAAAAACATATCTGCCCCATAAGTATAAAAAGCGGGATAACAGTCAGCCCATAAGAAGAAAGCACTTTCCACGTCTCTTCTCCTATCATGCCCAGGGCTGCATTAAAATTAATACATATCCAAAAACCTAAAAATCCAACTATACCCATGGCAAAGCCAACTGGTATTCTCAAAAAGAACATAGTGACTAACAAAACTATAATTCCTGCAATCCCAATTGATGTAAAATCCATGTATTCCTTCCAATAGAATGATTTTTAGCTAATGAGACAAATACATTAAAACAAGTTATGCCTATTTTTTTAAAAAATTAAATAACATAAAAATTATTAAAGATAACACACCAAATGCGCAAATAAATATAATTGGATAATAAGGAATATGGAGAGTTTCAGATAACTCTCCATACTCCTTTATTGAAAATCCCAGTTGAAATAGTTTATAACAAATAAGGAATAAAAAACTGATAGATAAAATTAATGTTACAAAATCTAGAAATGGTTTTATTTGGTTAGGTAGTTTTTCATATAAAAGTCCAATGGTTATATGTCCTCCTTTTTGTTCAGTTTCAAGGAGAGATAGACTACAAACAATAGCACCTAAAAATCCCAGGATCTCAAAGGTGCCTTTTATGGGATGTCCAAAAAATCTAAGTATAATATTTGACGTTGCAAGCAACATCATTAGTATCAACATACATCCTGCAAGGATATTTAAATATCTATTTATTTTATCTATGATTTTAAAAGACATGACAACTACGCCTTTACAATGCCTTAATGTTCATATTTACTCTTAAATTTATAAACGTCTTTGAGTATTTCATCTGCAGGTAGATTTGCTTTATTAGCCATTTTCTTCCATTTAAGTATAACTTTTTTTAATAATTTATTAGATTTTTGCATATCTTGTTTTGAAAAATAAAATAGCTTTGCATTATATTTTTCTTTTGCGTATTGAATTGCCTCTTTTACGTGGTTGTCCATATACTCACCAGTCCATGCAGCATGTTCTTTTGAGATTTCATCGATAACTTTTTTTACATCAGGAGGAAGCTTTTCCCATTTCTTTTTGTTCATTACCACAGCAAATGGATATACCTGAAAATTGGTTATAGTCTCATAGGGACAATAAGAAGCAAAATTTAGATCTTTTAAAACCTCTAATGATGAAAGAAGTCCTTTAACAATTCCTTTTTGAAGGGCTTCAGGTGTCTCAGACATGGGCATGGATACAGGAGTTGCTCCGAGAAGTTCTAAAATTTCAGATGCAGTACCAGATGCCCTGAGCTCAAGGCCTTTTAGGTCTGATAACCTTTTTATAGGAACTTTTGACATAATATTAGAGGGGGCAGATGTAAAAAGTGTTATTACTTTTACTTTTGAAAATTCTTTTGGTTTGTATTTATTATAAATTTCCCACAAAACCAAGGATGCTGTTTTAGAGTCTTTAAAACCTAAAGGAAGACCTATAACTGTTGTTAAAGGGAAAACCCCAGGTTGATATGACATGCAAAGGCATCCAATATCTGCTTGCCCTTGAATTACGCCCCTGAACATGTTTTTTGCCCCAAGTAATGTGCCTCCTGGAAATGTGAGGATCTGAACCTTATTGTGTGTCCTTTTTTCTATCTCTTTTTTCCACCTTTCCATTTGCACGCAGGGAAATGTGGAAGCTGGTGGAAAATTGGCATAGGTGAGACGGATAGTCTTTGCCTTAAGGTGTATAGGTAAACTCATCCCAAAAATTAAAAGAGTAAACCAGAAAACCCATGTAAAAAATACCTTCCTTCCCATAATAAACCTCCTCATTTTTTGAATTTAAATAAAAAAGCCGCAGAAAAAAGTATAATCTGCGGCTATTGACCGCCTTATTATATTTGTATCCCATACCTTTTTAGTGTTTTTTTATGAAAAATACTATTTCTCACTTAAGGCTATTTAGAAAGGTATACAAATAAATTCAGCTCTGGGCTATTCTCTTTAAATATTCACCATATCCACTTTTTTCTAACATCTTAGCAATTTCCAAAAGTTGCTCTTTTGATATCCATTTTTTTCTATAAGCAATCTCTTCTATACAGCCAATTTTAAGTCCTGTCCTATCTTCAATAATCTTAACAAAATTACTTGCTTCCAACAAGCTAGTTACTGTTCCTGTATCAAGCCATGCATATCCACGCCCCATTAATTCTACTGTTAATTTACCTTTTTTAAGATATGCCTGATTCACAGAAGTGATTTCCAGCTCTCCTCGCCAGGAAGGAGTTACATGTTTTGCAATATCCACCACATCATTATCATAAAAATAAAGCCCTACAACAGCATAATTTGATTTTGGGTATTTTGGTTTTTCTTCTATACCTATAACCTTTCCCTTTTTATCAAATTCCACTACGCCATATCTTTGGGGGTCCTTTACATAATAACCAAAAATAACGCCTCCCCCTTGGGTTTCTACTTTCTCAACACTTCTTTTTAAAAGGGTCGTTAAATTGTGTCCAAAAAATATATTATCGCCTAAAACAAGACACACATTATCATTACCAATAAATTCTTCACCTATAATAAATGCCTGTGCAAGACCTTCTGGCTTTGGCTGAACCTTGTAAGAGATATTTAGACCATACTGAGATCCATTGCCAAAAAGTTGCTCAAACCTGGGAGTATCTTTTGGCGTTGAAATAATAAGTATATCCCTAATATCAGCCAACATTAATGTGGATAATGGATAATAAATCATTGGCTTATCATAAATTGGTAAAAGCTGTTTACAAATAGGGATGGTTATAGGATATAACCTGGTTCCACTTCCTCCTGCCAGGATAATGCCTTTCATTATGTCTCCTTAATAAAATTTTTGAAAATTAATCTAGTTCCTTTTGAGGTAATTTAGTTCTAACCACTTTTTATATTGCCCAGATCTCACATTCTCTATCCACTTTTGATTTTTCAGATACCAATCAACGGTTTTTTCAAGGCCTGTCTCAAAATCCACACTCTGGCTCCAACCAAGTTCCCTTTTTATTTTATCACAATTTATAGCATATCTTCTGTCGTGTCCAGGGCGGTCTTTTACAAAGGTTATAAGTCTTTTGTAAAAATCCTTTGGCTTATTGTTTTTTTTTGCTACAACCTCACAAAGTTTATTTACAAGGTCTATATTACGCCACTCGTTCTCACCACCAATATTATACTTTTCACCTGGCCTTCCTCTATTTAAGACTAACCAAACTCCCCTGCAATGATCTTCCACATATAGCCAATCTCTTATATTTTTTCCATCACCATAAACAGGAAGGGGCTTTTCTTCCAACATATTCAAAATCATGAGGGGGATAAGTTTTTCTGGAAATTGATAGGGTCCATAATTGTTTGAACAATTGGTTATTACAACATTCATTCCATATGTGTGAAAATATGCCATTACTAAATGATCTGAGGACGCCTTTGAGGCCGAATATGGACTCCTTGGATCATAAGGAGTATGTTCGTAAAAATATCCTTTATCCTCTAAAGAACCATATACTTCATCTGTACTAATATGATGAAATCTTGTAATATCGTATTTGTCTTGCCAGAATTTTCTTGCAATTTCCAATAGATTAAAAGTACCTATAATGTTGGTAGTTATAAAATCCTTTGGACCATAAATAGACCTATCCACATGTGATTCTGCTGCAAAATGAATAATTGCATCTGGTTTATATTTGTCAAAAATTTTTTCTAATTTATTAAAATCACATATATCCACTTTTTCAAAAAAATACTTATCTCCACTATATTTTTCATAAATATCTGAAAGATTTTCTAGATTTCCTGCATATGTCAATTTATCTATATTTACAATATTGCCTTTAAATTCTGTTTTTTCAAAGACATATCTAATAAAATTCGACCCTATAAACCCAGCACCACCAGTAACAAATAATGTATTATATCCTTTTACCATTTTATTTCCTAAATAAATTTAGGATTATATCTTTGTACTACAAATCAATGAATAAATTTAAATACCACAATCAATATTGTTATTATTGTAAATCCAATACTCATAAATTTAAACATCATGTCAAAACGTTTATTTATATCTTCAAACCGGCTATTCATATCTTCAAAGCGTTTATTTACATCCTCAAATCTTCTATTTACATCTTCAAAACGTTTGTTAATATCTTCAAAGCGTCTATTTACATCATCAAAGCGTTTGTTAATATCTTCAAATCTTCTATTTATCTCTTCAAATCTTTTATTTACGTCTTCAAATCCTTGTTTAACTAATTCTATCAAGACTTTTAAATCTGATTTTGTCTCTTCTTGTTTAAGTTCTATTTCTTCTATCTCCTCAATCTTTTCACTTAACAAAATGCTTATTCTCTTTATTGCCTCTTTGTCTGAGCCAAATATCGCTGCACTTAACTCACTCTCTATTAATTCCGCTAATGGCATCCTTTCCATCTCTTACTCCACACAAATTAAACTTCTATATCCTTTAAACAAAGCAATTCTTAGTCTTTTGCAGAAAATCTATCCCTCTTTTTGCCATATCCTCTATCAATGAATAAATTTAAATACCACAATCAATATTGTTATTATTGTAAATCCAATACTCATAAATTTAAACATCATGTCAAAACGTTTATTTATATCTTCAAACCGGCTATTCATATCTTCGAAGCGTTTATTTACATCTTCAAATCTTCTATTTATATCTTCAAACCGTCTATTTACCTCTTCAAATCCTTGTTTAACTAACTCTATCAAGACTTTTAGATCTGATTTTGTCTCTTCTTGTTCAATTTCTACATCTTCTATCTTCTCAATCTTTTCACTTAACAAAATGCTTATTCTCTTTATTGCCTCTTTATCTGAGCCAAATATCGCTGCACTTAACTCACTCTCTATTAATTCCGCTAATGGCATCCTTTCCATCTCTCACTCCACAAAATTAAACTTCTATATCCTTTAAACAAAGCAATTCTTAGTCTTTTGCAGAAAATCTATCCCTCTTTTTGCCATATCCTCTATCAATGAATAAATTTAAATACCACAATCAATATTGTTATTATTGTAAATCCAATACTCATAAATTTAAACATCATGTCAAAACGTCTATTCATATCTTCGAAGCGTTTATTTACATCATCAAATCCTTGTTTAACTAACTCTATCAAGACTTTTAGATCTGATTTTGTCTCTTCTTGTTCAAGTTCTACTTCTTCTATCTTCTCAATCTTTTCACTTAACAAAATGCTTATTCTCTTTATTGCCTCTTTGTCTGAGCCAAATATCGCTGCACTTAACTCACTCTCTATTAACTCCGCTAATGGCATCCTTTCCATCTCTTACTCCACACAAATTAAACTTCTATATCCCTTAAATAAGGCAATTTTTCATCTTTAGCCGAAAGTATGGGATACTTTATGTCATATTCTTTAAAAGGCCAATTTATTCCAATGTCTGGGTCATTCCATTTAATACCCGCATCATGAGCTGGGTTATACTCAGCACCTGAAACTTTGTAAATTATTTCAGCCGAATCTGACAAGGTCAAAAATCCATGGGCAAATCCCTTTGGTATCCATAACATCTTTTTATTCTCACAACTCAAAATTGTCGCATACCACTTGCCAAAGGTAGGACTATTTTCTCTAATATCCACTGCTACATCAAAAATAATTCCTTTTATACATCTTACCAACTTACCTTGCTCATAAGGTGATGTTTGAAAATGCAATCCCCTTAACACACCTTTTATGGATCTTGAATGGTTATCTTGAACAAAATCTTCATCTATTCCAGCCTTTACAAAATCTGAGCTTTTGTATGTCTCCATAAAAAAACCTCTCTCATCTCCAAAAACCTTTGGAATAACAAGTATTAGTCCATCTATTTCACACTTTTTAAAATTAAAGGGCATTGTATTCCTCCCACCATCTATCAATTCCAGACTGCCAAGATGGTATCTTGGTTCCAACAAGGGATTCAATTTTTTTGCTATCCAACTTACTAAAATTTGGCCTTCTGGCCTTTAAATTAAAGTCCGAAGTTTTTGCCCTATAAAGGCACCCATCCCAACCAATCTTATTTAATAAATACTTGGCCTGATCATACTTGCTTGCAATTCCATCATTTGAAAAATGAAATAGACCAAAATTATCTTTTTTAAGTAATTTTAAAGAAAAATCAGCAAGGTCATAGGAATAAGTAGGTGAAGAGATTTGATCATCTACTATTTTTAATTCTTTATATTTTTTTGCCCATCCTAATACTTGAGTATTAAAATTTTTACCATTTACTCCAAAAAGCCACGAAGTTCTGATAACTATTGATTTCTCATATTCCTTTAAAACAAGAATTTCTCCCTTTAACTTACTTTTTCCATAAACTGAAATAGGATTTGGTTTATCTTCTTCTGTATATGGCACTCCTTTATTTCCATCAAATACAAAATCTGTAGAGTATGTAACAAAAATAGCTTTTACCTCTTTTGCAACCTTTGCCAAATAAAAAGGTGCAGAGGCATTTAATTTATAACAATTTTCTACATCTTCTTCTGCTTTATCAACATCATTATATGCAGCACAATTTATTATCAAATCAAAATCACCTCTCTTTACAAAATCAAAAACCGCTTTCTCATTGGTAATATCCAGTTCTTTATAATCTGTAGCAATAAAATTGCATCCCAAATTGTTTAATATACGTCTAATATCAAAACCCAATTGTCCATTTGCACCAGTAATAAGTATTTTTGCATGTTTAATAAACATAAAGACTCCCGAGCGTTTCTCTACATTTTCAAAACAGCCTTATACATATCACATGTGATGGATAAGACCTTTTGTGCAAGCTCAATATTCAAGGAACCAGCTCCACAGCTAGGAGTTATAAATGTATTTATAATTATTTGAGACTTATCCAAACCAGTTTGCTCTTTCATAGTGTTTAATTGCGTCATAAATTTATTATATAAATTATCAAAAGTTTCTTTTTCAATGTATTTTGCATCTGTTGGCACTATTCCCCATGCAATGAATTTCCCCTGGCTTAAAAAATTTTTTAATTTATCTTTAAATAGAACTAATTTATCAAAATAGGAATATGCATCAAAGCTAAGGATATCTGCTCCAGAGTCAAATACCAAGGACCAATCTGTATTGGCGCATACATGTATACCAACAAGCACATTTTTGGAGTGTAAATAATTTATTATTTCAGAAAAGGCTGATAATACATCTTCTCTACTTATGCTTATAAATTCTGATGAACCAAATCCAGCAAGTGCAGGTTCATCTAAAAATATTATAACAGGCTTATTAAATCGAGATAAAACACTAGCTTGATATGCAGATAGCATTGTTAGATGTTTAATTGCCATATCCCTTAGTTGATGCTCATAAAATATTGCCCTTCCCTCTGCATCTTTTACCGCAGTTGCAAAGGTAATTGGTCCTGTTATTTGCCCTTTTATAGCACAAATATTATCTAAGCCATCCATTTGACTTAATCTTTCAACCAAATGGTAAAAACCAGCTGCTCTATCCCTGTTTAATTTAAACCTGCTATTTTCAACATCAATCTTTCCTTCAATAACCCCCATATACTCTTCATAAAATGAGACCATCTCTTCATGAAAAAGGGGACTAGCTGTATCTATAAATTCTTTTGCTGACTTAAAGGTATATCCTGGGAGGGATTCCATAAACTGAGAGATCATCCCTTCAAAAGGTCTTTTAGGCAGCTGAACCCATAAAGGAATATAAGGAGAATATTTAAAGACCCAATCAAGGGCCTGTGTATGATCTTCTAAAGGGAGGCTTCCAATAAGCATTGGGAGCCCCTTTGGCTTTATGGCTTGCATTACATCACCTCTTTTAACTTACGTTGATAGCCTTGACAACAATTTAGCTCACTGCCACTATAAAGCAGTAACAAAATCGAGGTCAGATCGAGCACTTTACAGACAAAATGAATATTTTTTTATACCTTACAGGCTGTTTTCAAATCATCAATTGCATCTGTTTTTTCCCATGTAAAATCTGGATGTTCCCTTCCAAAATGTCCATAGCAGGAGGTTTCTTTATATATGGGTCTTTTTAGCCTTAAACGTTCTATTATAAAATAAGGTCTTAAATCAAAGACTTCTAAAATTGCCTTGGTTAAGGTTTCATCACTGACCTTTCCTGTGCCGTTAGTATTTACTAAAACAGAGACAGGCTCGGCAACGCCAATAACATAGGCTATCTGGACCTCACACATATCAGCTAGATCAGCGGCCACAACATTTTTTGCAATATATCTTGCCATGTATGCAGCAGACCTATCCACCTTTGAAGGATCCTTACCAGAAAAGGCACCTCCACCGTGAGAAGCCATTCCACCATATGTGTCCTGAATGATCTTTCTGCCGGTCATTCCACAGTCACCCATTGGACCGCCAATTACAAACCTTCCAGTAGTATTAATAAATATTCTTAATTTATCGTCTACCAACTCTTCAGGCAAAATTGGCTTAATGACCTCCTCTATAATGGCCTCTCTCAAGTCTTCATATTTTACGTTCTCCTCATGCTGGGCTGCAATAACAACGTTGTCTATTCTAATTGGCTTTCCATTTTCGTATTCTAAAGCAACCTGGGTCTTTCCATCTGGCCTGAGAAAATCTAATATTCCTTTTTTCCTCACATAGGTAAGTCTTCTGCTCAGTTTATGGGCAAGGTATATTGGGGTTGGCATAAGGACATCAGTCTCTTTACAGGCAAAACCAAACATCATACCCTGATCCCCAGCACCCTGCTCTTCTGGTTTTTCCCTATTTACCCCCATTGCAATATCAGGTGATTGTTTATCAATAGAGGATATAACTGCACATGTCCTCCAATCAAACCCCATCTCTGAGCTGTGATATCCAATTTCCTTTATAGTTTGTCTAACAACTTCTGGATAATCCACAACCCCTTTGCTACTTATCTCTCCTGCAACAAAGCATAAACCAGTTGTAACCAGGGTTTCACATGCAACCCTGGCATCTGGGTCCTGCTTTAAAAATTCATCCAATATTGCATCAGAAATCCTGTCAGCCACTTTGTCTGGATGTCCCTCAGTAACAGATTCTGAGGCAAACATGTATCTTCCTGTCTTTCCAATCATAACAAAACTCCTCTTATTTTTTATACTCGTTCAACAATTAAAGGCAGAATTTCCCCAGCCTTGCCCTGAATAGAATAATCCATATAGTTCGTATATGGTGTTTTTTCTAAATTTATTTCCACAACAATGGCACCTGCTTCCTTTGCTACCATGGAAAAAGATGCGGCAGGTTGCACAACTGAGGATGTACCAACTACCATCATAAAATCACAAGACTTTAAAAATTCTATACTTTTATCAAGCAAAATAGGATCTAAAGACTCCCCAAAAAATACAACTCCTGGCCTGAGTAAACCACCACATTTCTCACATTTTGGAAGCACCCCTAAATTTGGCCTTTTATCCAAAAATTCCTGTTTGCATTCTGTACATCTTACTTTCCAAATGTTCCCGTGAATTTCTATTATTTTTTTACTTCCAGCAAGCCTGTGGAGTCCATCTACATTTTGAGTAATAAGCAAAAAATCATCCTTTTTTTCTTCGAGCTCAGCAATTGCCTTATGGGCAGGATTAAAATTCACCTTTGAAATGAGTTCTCTGCGCCAGTTATAAAATTCCCATACTTCCTTTGGATTTTTTAAAAATCCTTCAATACTTGCTAGTTTCATAGGATCTTTATTTCTCCAAAGTCCGCCCTGGCCCCTAAATGTTGGGACACCACTTTCAGCAGACACACCAGCCCCTGTGAGTACTGCCACCTTTTTTGCATCTTTTAATTTTTTTGCTATTTCATCTAATTGTCTGTTCATATCTTTCAACATCTTTTATATTAGTTTATTTTAAAAAAACTGTTTCAATTTAATAAGTCTAAAATCCAAGGGATCAATATTAGTAAAAATTGACCTTATAATAATTAAAGGATTTAAATAAAAGGCCCTCCAATCAAACAAGAAATAGATAGAATCATTCTTATTTTCCCATTTTTCCACAATCAAATCAAGTGGAATCTCCTTATTTTTTTTGTTAAATATAACTCCTTTTATTGAATCTTCATTAAATCCCGACAAATAACACTCTTTATTATTTATAAAAATCAACTCAAATAGCTCTTTTGTAGAACAGGGCACCTTTACTCGCCCTTCAATATGTTCATAAGAAGTAAATCTTATACCAGGGATAGAATTTCTATTTAACTCATCAACTATATCTTCATCAAGCTTTTTTAATACCTGGATTCCAAAAGGTTCGCACAAACTTATAACTCCAACAGGCAAAGCTCGACCAAAGGAGATTTTTGGTCTGGGGTTATAACCTTGAGAATAAGCTAAAGGGATATTTGCTCGTCTCATAATCCTCTCAATGACCTTTTGGAGTTCAAGTTGAGACAAATAGGCTGCGAAATCTTTTTTTTCAAACCAAAACAAATAACTGTACCTCTCCTTATCTTTTTCTACTTTTTTATTTAAACTTATTGCCAAATTATCTGTGGACTTTTGTTTTGAATTTAAAACAGGATAGATTTTTTTGAAATCACATGCGCCACATCCAGCGCACTCACCCCACCTACAATCCGAAGTTACCTCTGCCTCTTTGGCCTTAATAAACTCTTTTTTTAAAAACTTTTTACTAACCCCAGTATCTATAAAATCCCAGGGCAATTCTTCATCTATAACTCTAGGTCCAAGATATTTAGAGACATCTATACCATGCTTTTTTAAAACTCGAGCCCACAAATTATAATCAAAATGTTCCATCCAGCTAGTAAACACATCTCCAGATAAGTATGCCTCTAAAATAACATTTGCCAGGAGATAATCACCCCTTGAAAAGATCCCTTCCACAACAGACATCTCCAATGTAGGCCAGCTTAAATTAAGCCATTTATTCTTTTTAAACATTTTATTTAAAAAACGGATCTTTTCTTTTATCTCATCCAAACTATTTTGTCTTTCCCATTGAAAAGGCGTATGTGGCTTGGGTACAAAAGGAGAAATCGATGCAGAGACCTTAACTCGCCTTGTGAGTTTTGGCGCAGTTTCTAGGACCTTTAAACACAATTCAAAAATCCCCTCTAAATCTTTCTTAGTCTCAGTAGGAAGACCAATCATGAAATATAGTTTTATTTGTTGCCACCCATTTTCAAAGGCCCACCTTGCGTGATTTATAATATCTTGTTCTGATATACCCTTGTTTATTACATTACGAAGCCTTTGTGTTCCCGCCTCAGGTGCCAGGGTAAGCCCCCTGCTCTTTAATTTTCCAAGATATTTTATAAAATTTTCAGGCACACTACCAGCCCTAAGAGATGGAAGAGACAAAGAAATATTTTCAGAAATACACTTAGAAAATGTCACTGAAATTAATTCATCTAATTTAGAAAAATCTCCCACACTTAAAGAAAGTAAGCCAACCTCTCCATGGCCTGTGGCCTTTAGACCTTCATTTAAAATAGAACCAATTTCACTAACAGCTCTCTCTCTCACTGGCCTATTAATCATTCCAGCATAGCAAAACCTGCATCCCCTTGTACACCCTTTGGATATTTCCACCACATATCTATCATGAATAGGTTTTCCAAAGGGAACTATCTGTTTTTTTGGAACATAAAGATCTTTTAAATAAGTAATTATTCGCCTTTTAACGGGTGTGTTTCCTAAAATAGGGACATAGACCCCCTCAAGGATGGCCAATTCATTGAGAATTTCTTCTCTTGATAAAGATTTTGCTTTACACTTAAGATAGAGATCTGAAATTTCTAAAACAACCTCTTCCCCATCGCCAATTACAAAGGCATCAAAAAAAGGCTCAAGGGGAGTTGGATTAAATACCCCTTCTCCTCCAGCAATTACAATAGGACAAAGATCTGTTCTATCCTTTGCAAAAATAGGTATTTTCCCAAGATTTAGCATATACAAAATAGTAGTATAACATAGCTCATGGGTAATACTAAAACCAATTATATCCATAGAAGTTAAAGGCATGTCCCCTTCAAGGGTACAGAGAACCTCATTTTTTATTCTTAATATTTTTGCTACCTCTTTTGATGGGGCATAGACCCTTTGAGCCCAGATATCTTCTCTGAAATTTAAAATCCAATACAAAATTTGATGGCCAAAGTATGAGACAGCAACAGGATATTTATCAGGAAAAGCTAAACACCACTTAAGAGGAATGTCTCTTGATTTATGGATACTATTTATTTCCTGGCCAATGTAATGGGAAGGATTTTCAAATAATGGGAGAAGCCCTTTCATAACAAAAAAGAAGAGCCAATACCGCTCTTTAAGGGCATTGGCTCTTTAATTCTCATCCTTTCAACAAATCTGAAATATTTGTAACCTTCCCACCTTTTTGACCACTCCCTATAATATTTTCTAGGTTTTTTAGGTCTGATGTGGAAGATATAGTAAGATTACTTGATGCCTCTAAATACTTTGTTTCAAGGTCTGCTGGCATATTTTTATACCAATATACAATATGCTCCTTGCAAACTTCTCCCTCAATCTCATGATCAAAGGGATACCCAAAGGGCATTAAAGCAAGAGAGATACCATTTTGTGTGGGTATTGTTTGAATAATAACAGGGTCTTTTAACTTACCTTCTTGTTCAACCCACTTTCCAATTACCAAGTCACCAGTGACAATCTTTACTAGCTTTATTTCATGAGCCATAAAATTCTCCTCCTGATAAAATATTTTTAAACAAGATTAAATCTCATTTAGACATGGAAATAAAACCTGTCAAGGAATGATTTTAAATCTGGCCTAGTTATCAGGCCCCCAAACATAAAAGCTATATCTGGCTTTTGTCCTCAAAACTTTCTATTTTTTTCTGAATTTTTTTCAAATCTTCTTCTAGTGCGGTTATCTTTTGCTGGTAAATTACTTTTTCTTTTTCAAGGGCTTTTATTTTTTAAAAAAAATTAATCTTTTCCTTAAAAATTTTCTTTCACATATCTAAACATTGGCTTGATTTTTTTGGTAAAAGTATCAAGTACCTACAAAGAGACTAAAAATAAAATTATTTCTAACTCCATTTTTTTGCCTTTTTTTGGGTTGCCTTTTCCAGGTTAAAAAGGATACAACCACAAAACGCAAGTTAATAATATACTACTAGCAAGTCTTAATTTGCTGCCTTAATACTAAATTTTTAATCCTTTTACAAACAAAAAATTGATATTCTTTTAAGGAGGATAGAGTTGAAGAAAATTTTTTATCTGTATTTTTTGATGATTCTTTTAACAGGATGTTCATTGTGGTCTAAGGTTTCTTATATGTGGCAGGGAAAATTTTTAAAGGTGGATACAAGTATCTCAAAGAAGAGATGGAAGCTTTCTCATGACGAGAAAAAACTTGCTGATACTTTTTATAAATTTGATGCCGAACTTGACTTTCTAGCAAATTCTCTACAAAAGCTCTCAGACTCAAATTTTGAGCTCATATCAAACAAAACACTTATAAACAGACCCTGGGTCTTAGGAGTGTATTTATTAGAAGGAACTCAGTCTCAAATAAAACTAAAAAAGCAAGTAGGACAAAAACTCTGTGTAAAACCAGATAGATTAATTAAAGAGAGTCTTGATACATCTGAAAATTTAATGAATTATATGATTATCGATAACAAACTTGTATTATTCAACTACCAAAAAAAAGGAAAAGGAGCATATGATCTTACAACCATTGTTTTAGATATAAAAAAATTGGCTCTTTATAAGTGCAATTTACTCCAAAGATTTGCTATTGTGGCTAATAATTTTATACTTATCAACAATGGAATTGATAAATCAGATATTTTAGAAATAAAATGGAATTCCTTGATAAAAAATAAAAATAAAGGAATGATTCTAACAAGTAGAGGCCAGTTTTATTGGATGGTAAGATTTTTAGGTGTGAGACCTATTTTTTATTTAATTGAGAGTTAAAAATCCATTATTTAAGAATACCAGGAAATAAAATTGCTTTTATTATAATTAATTCATTTATTCCATTAATTTTTTTAAAAATTAAGGAGAATAGTGCACTATGATAAAAATTTACCATTATACAGACCTGGCAAGTTTTAAAGAAATCCTTAAAAAAAGAAAAACAACCAACATAGAGTTAGAAGAGGAAGTCAGGCAAATATTATTAAAAGTAAGAGAAAATGGAGATAAATATCTTGAAGAAATGACCCAAAAATTTGACTGTGCTAATTTTTCTATAAAGAATGTTAAAGTTCCAAAACAAGAAATAGAAGACTCCCTAAAAAAAATCCCTGAGGGAGATATTGATATATTAAAAGAGGCAATAGCCAATGTCAAAAAATTCCATGACTATCAAAAACAAAAATCATGGTTAGAACCTCAGGGGGATTCTTTAATTTTGGGGCAACTAATTACCCCTATTGAAAAAGTGGGGTTATATGTTCCAGGAGGTAAGGGCGGTAGTACCCCTCTTATCTCAACACTGATTATGAATGCTGTTCCAGCAAAGATTGCAGGGGTAGAAAGGATCTTGGTTGTTACTCCTCCATCAGAATCTGGAGACATTAATCCATACATCCTTGCAACCGCCAATCTATTAAATCTCTATGAGATTTATAAAATTGGAAGTGCATGGGCAATAGGGGCACTTGCCTATGGAACAGAGAGCATCCCTAAGGTGGATATGATAGTTGGACCAGGAAATATCTATGTGACAATTGCAAAAAAGCTGTTAATTGGAAACACTGGCATTGACATGATTGCAGGGCCATCTGAAATTATAGTTATAGCTGATGAATTTGCCAGACCAGATTTTATTGTGGCAGACCTCTTATCTCAAGCTGAACATGATGAAATGGCCTGTTCTATACTTATCACAACATCAAATAAATTAGCTAATGAGGTAAAAAAACAAATAAATATCCAGTTAAATCAGTTAAAAAGAAAAAAAATTGCGCAAAAATCCTTAAAAACCTGGGGAGGCTTTATAATGGTTCCTGATTTAGAAAAAGCCATAGAAGTAGCTAATGATTTGGCGCCTGAACACCTGGAAGTTCACGTACAGAATCCCTGGGAAATTATTCCTAAAATCAAAAATGCAGGTTGTGTATTTTTAGGGGAGTATGCTCCAGAGCCAGTAGGTGATTACTTTGCTGGTCCAAATCATGTTTTACCTACCACTGCCACTGCAAAATTTTCCTCTGGACTTTCCGTAGAAACCTTTTATAAAAAGACCAATCTTATATGGGCATCAAAAAACTATATAAGAAAAAACAGCGCCAAAATTGCCAGGTTAGCCAGGTTAGAAGGCTTAGATGCACACGCTAAAAGTGCTGAGATCAGAAATAAATAATTCTGGAGGAAACTTAAATGAAGATAATAACAAAGACAGAAATTAGTGAATATCCTCTAATCAGCAGGGGTAAGGTTAGGGATATATATGAAGTTGACAGAGATAAGCTCTTGATTGTCACAACCGACAGGATGTCTGCCTTTGACGTGGTGTTACCTGATCCAATTCCTTTTAAAGGAATAATTTTAAATTTGCTCACTATTTTTTGGATGGAAAAATTTAAACACCTAGTGCCAAATCACCTGATTGAAATAGATGTCAAAAATTTTCCTGCTAGTTTAAAAAAATACAAAGATGAACTAGAAAAAAGATCAGTAATTGTAAAAAAGACAAGGCCCTTGGAAATAGAGTGTATTGTCAGGGGATATATCACAGGATCTGGATGGAAAGACTATTTAAAAACAGGTTCAGTTTGTGGACATAAGCTGCCTGCAGGACTAGTTGAATCAGAAAAACTCCCAACACCTATCTTCACCCCTTCAACAAAGGCAGAAGTTGGTGAACACGATGTCAACATAACAGTAACAGAAGCTGCTGAAAAGATAGGAGAAGAGATTTTTCAACAGGTTCAAGACATTTCAATTGAAATATATAAAAGAGCAAGCGAATATGCCTTTTCTAAAGGTATTATAATTGCTGATACAAAATTTGAATTTGGATTTATTAACGGTGAGTTAGTTTTAATTGATGAGGTCCTAACCCCTGACTCATCCAGATTTTGGCCAAAGGATGAATATGAAAAAGGACGTCCGCAAAAAAGCTTTGACAAACAATATTTAAGGGATTGGTTGAGCCAAAATTGGGACAAAAAATCCCCTCCCCCTAACCTACCAGAGGAAATCATAGAAAATACAAAAAATAAATACTTAGAAGCCTATTTTAGACTCATTGGCGAGAAATTATTTTAAAATTGGAGGGAAAATGGACACTTTGTATTCTTTGATATTATTAGTAATTATGTGGGTGGTCCTTGGGTTTGTTTTTAACAAACTGGGAATTGGTGGATGAGGCGCAAAAAATAGCTGTAGTTTGCAGCAAAAGAAAAAAGCAAAATAGACAAAAATGCAACCTCCTCCACGCATTGGATTCTTTCTGGCAACTTCAGGACACAGTGGATTTGATAGGGCCATGAAAAATTTAATCCCCTCTGTAGCTAAAAGGGGATATCAAGTTGAATTAATTAAGATCAAAAATCATGGTCCTAATCTAGAACACCTTCCAGAAAGGATCAATGTAATTAACTTGCCAGTTAGGCATGTATATTCTGCCTTTCCATTTTTGCTAAAATATATAACCTAAAATCTGCAATTACAGTTCAATCGTAAGCAACTGATTGTTCTGGACAGAGATACCTAGATATGGAGCTGTTATGTTAAAGGATATGTCTCCCTCATTGTGACTTGGAAGGCTTTTTCAGGTAGAAGCTGCGGTCAGTGGCACTCTTTACGGGTGTGTAAAGGCACACCACTGCACATGGACTTACGCAAAATCCTATTTTGGAGGATACTCTCAAAAAAAGATTAAGCAAATTGTAATGACCGGATGGAATTTTCTATCTTTATCCAACGTTCTTTGAAAAAATAATCCCTCGATAATCGAAGGAACCATTGTCGTCCCGCATGCATCAGCCGAGCTGGAACATGGATTAGAAACATGCGGATTGTGTTGGGCTCTTCTCTAAAACCATCTTCATCGTTGAGCCACATCATCCAAACCAGTAGATTGTAAGCCAGAATACAGGTCTGGAATATGGCGGAGTTGGCCCAAAAATCCTGTGTCAAAATGCTTCCAGAGGCCATCTGTCCCTTACACCACTCAATCCAGTTTTCACTGGCCCCCCGTTGGCAATAATACCTGTGGACGTCCCAGGGACTCAGGTTCATATTTGTTACATAACAAAAATAATCATACTCAGTCTTTGTAACGCTGAAAAAAAAGCAACTAAATTTGCTCTCTATTACTTGACGTACGGCCACAAACCGGCGGGGGTGCTTCCACCTTTCACATTTGTATGTGAATTCGGTCTTCTCATAGCCAGGTCTATTTTTAACCTTGTGCCACTTCTGAGCTTCTAAAAGCTGAGTGAGTCCTCGCATCTTAACCTTGATTAAGTACAAAGCATGAGCCTCTTCTAAGTAGTCTAAAAGTTCTCCATTAAAAAAGGCGGAATCTGCACGTACAATAATTTTCCAGACTCTCCTTGGAAGCTTGGCAAAGCACTCTTGCATAAACTCTACACAACCATTGGCTGAATAAGCATCTCCGGCTCTAAACCAGTTGTGAAGACATTCCCGCGTCTCAGCAATAAAGCAAAGGAGCGGATGATATCCCCTTTGTCCTGGCTTCTTGGGGTTGTAACCCTTCTCGGCACCTTCCTGTTTCCCATACACTCCACGCACTGTAGAGTCCAAATCTAAAGTGATGCGGCTAAACCATTTTTTACCCCAAACCTTTTTGCGCACTTTTGTTTCTACATCGGAGAGCTCATTGCAATGTCGGGGATTAAACAACTTAAAAACCCGATTTATGGTAGTATAGTCAGGAAACCTTTCCCATTTAAAAAGCGACCTCAATGCTAAATCAGATCTTAGGATAAATACATGGCTCATATGCTTAGCCCCGGCTAACACTGCCATCATCAAAATCATGATAATGTCGGAAACCTTATACTGTGCGGTAGCTCCCCGCTTAATAGTAATGTGTTGCTCAAGCATCTTGGGAAGCTTCAGTTTGTCAGCAAATAGGCCCAGCAATACCAGTCCGGCGTTGCCCGTAAGATTTTTTTCAGTGAACTTAACATGGAATCTACGCATAGAATCAGTGCCTCCTAATACTTCCTATTTGAGACACTTTATACCATTAATTCACTATATTGTCAAGCTAAACATTATCTTATGATGCAAATTTTAGGTATAAAAAGAGTAAAGCCAAATGTCTTGTTAACAGATAAGGATAGAGTTAATAGGTGTGCTATCTTAGCAAAAATACTAACTAGTAGTAGAACAAAATTTGTTGTAAGTATAGGAACCACAGTTTCCATAAATTTGGCTAATAGGGGAATATTAGACAGAACGATTCAAAGAGTTTCTATAGGAAGATTGTACAAATATGCGGATAGAGTAATTGTAACAAGTGAAGGTGTTGCCGATGATATGGCACGCTATACAGGACTATCAAAGGACTTAATAGAGGTTGTACCGTGTCCTGTAGTAGATGATTCACTTTTGAAATCAAAGCAACAGAGACCTCCACATCCATGGTTTAAGCCTGGAGATCCACCAGTTATTTTAGGAGTTGGCGAGTTATGCATGAGAAAGGATTTTGCAACTCTGATTAGGGCTTTTAAAATAGTAACTCAAGATGTAGATACGAGACTGATTATACTTGGACAAGGCAAACAAAAAAATTTTCACAAGGATCTCGCGAAAAAATTAGGTATAGCTAACAAAATAGATTTCCCTGGATTTGTTGATAATCCATATCCATACATGGCACATGGACAGGTTTTTGTATTTAGTTCCTTTGGGGAAGGACTTGGTTTTGTTATTATCGAAGCACTGGCTGTGGGAACTCCAGTTGTTGCTACAAATTGTCCAAGTGGTCCTGCTGAAATATTGCAAAATGGTAAGTATGGAATTTTGGTTCCCATTAAACAGCCAGAAAAACGGAATCACTTTTTCAAAAAGGGATGAGAAGAAATTTTTTTTAAAAAGGTTTATTTCTCACCCCAAATTAAAAAAGATTTTCCCCAGAGCTGATTTAATAGTAGCAGTTTCAAAGGGAGTTGCAAATGATATAATCAAGATAACAAAAGTGCCAGAACAAAAGGTAAAGGTCCTCCCAAATCCCACAATCGTTCCAGAAATGTTTAAAATGGCAAAACAAAGTATAAACCACCCATGGTTTGTTGAAAAAAAGTATCCAATAATTCTGGGGGCTGGAGGTCTTAGAAAGTCAAAAGACTTTCCTACCTTAATCAGGGCATTTAAAATCTTAAGATCCAAGATTCCAGTCAAATTAGTTATATTAGGTGAGGGGCGACAAAGAAAAAAAATAGAATCCCTTGTGTATAAATTAGGTATAACAAATGATGTATGGCTCCCTGGATTTAGAGAGAATCCATATTCATTTATGAAACAGGCCGATTTATTTGTCTTATCTTCATTATGGGAAGGATCTCCAAATGTATTAATTGAAGCAATGGCACTTGGTACACCAGTATTTTCAACAGACTGTCCAAGCGGACCAGGGGAAATCTTAGAAAATGGAAAATATGGAAAATTAGTACCACCAGCTAAGCCTTGTAAACTGGCAAAAGCTATACTGGAAGCATTAAAAAATACTAAGGCATCTAATTTTTTGAAAAAAGCAGTAAAAAAAATATTCCATTGAAAATAGCATTCATGCCAATCTTAACCCAAGTTTGTCAAAATAATAAGATTTTTATAAAAAATTTGGTTGATTTTGTGATGCAAAATGCTATAATCTGTTGGAATTATTGAATTAAATTTTTTAAAAACTGAATGTAGTGGTAGAAAAAATATTTCGCATCTTGACAAAGAAAAACCGATTTGATATAATCCTTACCTATGTTTATCCGCAAAGTTAGAAAAACCGATCCCAAATCTGGAAAAACTTATTTCTACCATCAATTAGTAGAATCTTACAGAACCCCTGATGGTCCCAGGCAGAGAACTATTTTAAACCTTGGAAAACTGGATCTGTCCAGGGAGGAGTTAAAATTTCTTGCTAATAGAATTGAGGAATTATTAAAAGGACAATTGTCGTTATTAAAAGTCCCTGAAAAAATTGAAAAACCTGCAAGACGTTTTGCAGGTTTAATAAGAAAAAAAGCTCTTCAAAAGAGTGAGGAGAAAACAAAACATGAGGCTCATTGGAAGATGGTTGATGTTGCTTCAGTAAAAAACGAAGATGTCAGATGTGTTGGAGCAGAAGTTGTAGGGGCCTGGGCATATGATAAACTTATGATTACAAAAATTTTAAAGGAAATAGGTTTTAATAGAAAGGATATAGATAGAGCAAAAGTTCTTATAGTTGGGAGTCTGATAAATTGTGGGAGTGAGAGGGAAATTCATAAATGGTTTCACCGGTTAAGTGGGCTTGATGAGGTAATGAATATTGATGCAAAAGTGGTATCGCTATCCAGTTTATATAGGACTCTGGACAAGCTGATAGCCAATAAAGAAGCTATAGAAGAGAAGGTGGTAAAAAGAGAAAGAGAACTTTTTGGTCTTGGAGAACAGCTTATTTTATATGATCTGACTAATACATATTTTGAGGGGAAGGTTACAAGCTCAGAATTGTCAAAGAGAGGTCTATCTAAGGAGAAACGAAATGATAGGCCATTAGTGACAGTAGGTATAA
The DNA here is from genome assembly GCF_054657475.1 of Desulfothermus naphthae. NCBI lineage: Bacteria > Pseudomonadati > Thermodesulfobacteriota > Desulfovibrionia > Desulfovibrionales > Desulfothermaceae > Desulfothermus > Desulfothermus naphthae. The sequence goes on along the minus strand of NZ_BAAHYQ010000002.1, from coordinate 18,254 downwards.
TACTTGATGAAGATGGTTTTCCCAAGGCCAGCAGGATTTTTCCTGGTAATGTGTCGGAAGCCTCAACACTGGAGAAGATTTTAGATGATTTTTTTATAAATTCTCCAAGATCGCTTACAGGCAAGCTTACAGTAGTTATAGATGCAGGTATAGCCACAGAAGAGAATTTAAAACTAATCAGAGCCAAAGGACTTGATTATATATGTGTAGACAGACGACGAGTAAAAGAACTTCCCTCAGGTGAAGAAAGTATAGTTCATGAGAGTAATAGTGGCAAAGTATATGCGATACGAGTAGAAGAGCCTGAAGAGGTATTTTTATATTGTAAAAGTAGCGGTAGGGCCAAAAAGGAAGAGGCAATAAAAAATCGTATTCAACTGCGCCTGGAAAAAGATTTACAAAGGCTCAAGCAATCTCTTACAAGAAAAGTAGGAATCAAAAGTTATCCGAAGGTACTGGAGAGGATAGGAAGAATAAAAGAGAAATACAGCAGTGTGTCGCAATTTTATGAGATTAAAGTAAAGGAAGAGAATGGCAAAGCAGTGGATATTTGCTGGAGAGTAAGAGATAAAGACAAACTTCATGTAAGATTTTCAGGAGCGTACAAACTTAGAACTTCCAGGACAGAGCTAAGTAATAAGGAATTATGGGAGATTTACAATCTTCTTTCAAATGTAGAAGCATCATTCAGGAGCTTAAAGAGTGAACTAAAATTAAGACCAATCTATCATAGAATAGATAAACGAATAACAGGTCATATTTTTTTAACCATATTAGCTTATCATCTGCTTTGTGTTATTCAAAGGAGATTGAGACAAAGAGGGATTTCAAAATTATGGGAAACAATAAGAAGAGAGTTAAGTACCATAATTAGAGTAACCACCACTATGATAACCCAGGAAGGTAAAACAATCCATCTGAGACAAATAACAGAATTAGAATCTTTTCAACTGGAGATATATAATGCCCTGGAACTTCCTTTAAAGCCTTTATCTAGCATTTTAAAAATTAATTGATAAATTTGTAGTGAAGAAAAAGATGATTGAATTCAATAATTACAATATCTTACAAAAAAAAGTGACAAACTTGGGTTAAGGTCCTTGGTTTTTGTTAAAATATTTTTTAATTCTTTTCCTCAAATCTAACTTATGGATCTATAAAAATTTACACGGTTGGGATAAATATGATAAATATTTACTTGTTTTCATATTACCTTCCAGGGACAAGGTAAATTTTTTAAAAGCAGCTCAAAACTGCGAATAGCGTAAAAAATACTTGAAAAAAATAGAGTTTAGAATTAATATATAATTTTTTAATGTTATCTAAAAATGTTGGGGGATTAACTGAATAATTGCAAAAGGAGGAAGGATTATGTGGAATACAAGTTGAAAAGTAATAAATTTTAACAAGATTAAAGTCTTAAGGTGAGATTGCTAACTCATTAAAGAATTAAGAGGAGGGAGGTATTTTTTATGGGAAAAATCAAGGGTATATTTTTAGTAATTCTGGTAATATTAATGGCTTCACCAGTTATTTGTTTCGCTAAGATGGGAACAGGAAAGGTATCTGCTGCAAGTAAGGATATTGATATCCAAATATTCGGCAGCTTAAAGACATACCCCATGTATAGCAAAAACGTGAACTTTAACGACGAAAATAGTACCTATGACAAAACCTTAGATGAAAATGGATGGGCGGGAGATGATGACCTAAGTGTGAGAAGTGAATTCAGATTGGGTTTTAAAGGCACAGGAGAAAACTGGAGTTTTTTGGCCATCTTAGAATCTGATCTCACTTATGATAAAAGAAATACTGACAGGGGGGAAAGAACAGGTAATCGCTACGAGAATATAGAAAGAGAAAATGGGTTTTCTGGTAACAGCTTTGGAGTGGAAAAATTAGAGTTTACTTACGACTTTTCCTCTTATGGAGTACCAACAATATTGGAAACCGGATGGCAGAGCAAGGCCCTGGATATAAAAACAGGTGGTGTTTTATACGGAGATGATCATCCGTATATTGGTCTAAAAGGTAATATAAATGGAATTTCTTATGAGATTTTAGATATTTTTGTATATGATGATATAGGAAAAGTAGGAGTAACTGACGGTGATGCATTGGACTGGAACGTATATACTTTAAAACTAACAATTCCTATTATGGGATTTAAGGTTTCTCCTTTTTATGCCTATAGTGACAACGATTCAATGAACGCAACGATAAATTATTTTGGTGCAGAATTTTATGGAAAAATAGGTATTATTGTTCCTAGGGCAGAATTTGTATATGCTGTTGGAAACAAAGAACGGCTTGTACACAATGGAAGGACCTATAAGGATCTAGATATATCTGCCTATGCAGCTTTTGCGTCTTTGGAGTTTGACCTATCTGACGCTATTAAACCTTACATAGGTGGTTATTATATGTCTGGTGATGACGATGCTAATGACGATGATATAGATGCCTACAATCCCATTACCAACGTAAGCAGATATTCATCAACCTTTGGAATGGAGAATGCCTTTATTTATAAGTACATACCAATTTTAAAATCCCAGTTATATGCCAATGATTTTGCCATGTTAGGTGATAAAGATAAAGGTAAAGGGACTGGTTATGGAGGAATAGGCAACAGTGGTAGTGCCTTTAATCCTGGCATGTATTCATTGGGCATTGGTTGTAAAGGGAAAATAGGTAAATTTTCATATAAAACCCAGTTCCAGTATTTCTGGTTTGCCGAAGATGGCGCGCTGGAAGACATAGAAGGTAAAAATATTGATGATTCCGTAGGATGGGAATATGACCTTCAGCTTACATATCACTTTAATAAGCACTTCTCTCTTGGTAATGTATTCTCATACTTTGATCCAGAGGATGCAGTTGAAGACTTATATGGAGACGATTTTGACGAAGCTGCTATAATGAATACTGTTGAGATGATCTGGAAATTCTAATAAAAGGATAAAATGGTTTCGATCATTAAAAAAGGGACTGAAGGTCAGTCCCTTTTTTAATGTATTAAATTAAAAACAATAAAAGGATTAAATATGAGAAAAAAATTTTTTCTTTATCTCTTTTTTTATATCCTTTTTGTCCCTACAACAGGTTTTAGCTATTCTAAAAATATTGAACATGTAATACAATATTTGAATAAACATTATCCGTCAAAATATACACTCATCTCCAATATAACTGAAAAATATGGTAAAAGAGTGGTTTTCCCAAAAAACAATATCAAAGTGACTAGAGGTGAGGAATTATTAGTATTACATAGAGAAAAAAAATTACCCCTCTATTTACTCCCCCAATCAGCTGTGATTAAGGTTTCTTCCTTTTTTCAAAATAAAGTACTAGCACACATAATGTATGAACTTGGTCCTCAACCCCAAATTGGTGACCCTGTCACCATACCTGGCGCACCAGTTATTTATTTATACACCAATTTAAAAAATAAAAATAGCATAAAAATTTATCAAGAACTTTTAAAGAAACTTATTTCATCAAATTATCAAGTGGTTGAACTATATCAACACAATTTAATAAATCCACAACCAGAATATGGACTTGTGCTTCGTCTAGAATATGACAATCATCTAATTACAATAAAAATTTGTTCCATTTACAGTGGTAATACCTTGTTTACAGAATCTTTTAATTTCCAAAATCCATTAGCAACTTATGAACCACCAGGATACCCTATTTTGCTTTCAACTCAAACACAACTGGCCAAAAATTTACAACATAAACAGATTACCTCAATCACACCAGGCGTAAAAAAAGAATTGAGTTATAAATTGCCTTCAACATCTTTTAAAGAAACCACGAGTTTTATTCATCCCTCTACTCCATATAAGCGAAAACTATTTCGTATAAGTGGCCGTTATGTTAGACTGGTTTCATGCAAAATCTTAAATAAAGACGTGGAACTTGCCCTGTTAAATAAAAGGGGTATTTACGTTGTTAAATACACATCTGAAGGAATAATTCCTGAGTTTAAATATATTTTTAAAAAACAAGACCTCATACCTATCAACATCCATGCCATGGACATTAACAATGATGGTAGAGACGAGTTAATGGTGACTTTAGGAGAAGAGGTTCATGAATTAGACGCTTTTACCACTAAATTATGTTCTATGATACTTGAATTTAAAAACAATTCCCTTGTGCCGTTAATTAAGGATTTTCCTTATTATTTTAGAGTAATTGAAGATAGGTCAGGAAAAAGTGTCTTGCTTGCACAAAGAAAAGGTGAAACTGATCCCTATGAAGGAGATATTTATCATCTTACATGGAATGAAGACATACATAAATTCAATATAGAGCCTTATTTACCAGCAAAAGATGTTTATTGTATTTATCAATTTAATCTTATCCCTGGGGATAAAAATCACATAATAATATTAGAACCTACAAATTTTTTGACCGTTTATTACACTCCCACAGAAAAAGTTGAGGCCATATCTGATAGATCATACGGTACTTTTGATGTAGTTCCTTTTAGGATAAAATTAAAAGAACCTAGATATCTTGGAGGATTCACCAAAGAAACATCTAAGGTATATTATGCATACAGGAGATTTGTGTTTAAACATGAATATGCAAATCAAAACTTTTTAATAGACAAACAAAGAAAGACCTCTTTTGGAGTAAAAAAGATAAAACAAATAGTTTTAAATGAAAATGCAGAAGATAGTCTTGTAGGGGTGAAGTGGAACGGACAGGAGGTAGTAGAGACATGGCGTTCCCGCAAAATGGCAAAAGATATTCTGGACTTTACCTTTGTGCCGAACAATGAAATCTTACTTCTGGTAAAAGATAGGCTTGGTTGTGCCCTTGTAAAAGTCCCATAAATGATAAAAAGGCCAGGCCTTTCTGCTCAGTCTTATAAGGATAGAAAACATCTAAAATGAGCTAATTTTCCCTCACCCAGAATCGCTGACCACACTCTTTTGCCCTTGACAGATGATAAGTTTAGGGATTAAATATTTTCTCACATAGGCGCGTAGCTCAGGGGGAGAGCACTTGCTTGACGCGCAAGGGGTCAGGAGTTCAAATCTCCTCGCGCCTATTATTAAATAGGGAGGCTTTGGCCAGGCCTCCCTATTTAGATTTTTTAAGGAGGTAAAAATTGCAAATCTTTGTAGATAAAAATAGTGTGGAAGTTGAAAAAGGAGCAGTTATTCTTGATGTTTTAAGTAAACTCTATTCAAAGGGACAACTAAAAAATATTATTGCCTGTAAGGTAAATGGAATACCAGTGGATTTAAATGAGATAATTGATATACAAGACGCAAAAATAGAGCCTATTTTTATTGATTCAAAAGAGGGTCTGGAAATATTAAGGCATTCAACAGCCCATCTAATGGCACAGGCTGTAAAGAGATTGTTTCCAAATGCTAAAGTTGCAATAGGCCCTGCAATTGAAGATGGTTTTTACTATGACTTTGATGTTGAATCTCCTTTTACCCCCGAAGATTTAGAAAAAATTGAACAAGAGATGGAAAAACTTGCTCAACAGGACATAAAAATAGAAAAGAAAATCTTAGATAAAAATGAGGCAAAAAAGCTCTTTCTTGAAAAAAATGAAACTTATAAGCTGGAATTATTGGATGAGATAGAAGATAGCAAGGTATCTGTTTATTTTCAGGATGATTTTTTTGATCTGTGTAGAGGCCCACATGTCCCATCCACCTCCTATATAAAAGCCTTTAAGCTCCTTTCCATTGCTGGGGCCTATTGGAGAGGAGATGAGAAAAATAAAATGCTCCAGCGTATATATGGAACATCATGGCCCAGCAAAAAGGAATTAAAAAAATATTTAAATATGCTGGAAGAGGCCAAAAAGAGAGACCATAGAAAATTAGGGGTTCAATTAGATCTTTTTAGTTTTAACGATGAAGTTGGTCCAGGCATGCCCATATTTCATCCAAAAGGTGCGCTTGTTAGGACTATTTTAGAAGATTTTGAAATAAAAGAACATCTAAAAAGAGGATATCAGCTTGTTAGAGGACCACAACTGCTTAGAAAACAACTCTGGGAAAAATCGGGTCACTACGACAATTACAGGGAAAATATGTATTTTACAAAGATAGATGAACAGGAATATGGATTAAAACCCATGAACTGTCTGGCCCACATGCTCATCTATAAATCAAAAATACGGAGCTATAGAGACCTGCCAATCAGGTATTTTGAGCTGGGAAAAGTAAACAGGCATGAAAAATCAGGCGTACTACATGGACTGCTCAGGGTAAGGGAATTTACCCAGGACGATGCCCACATAATCTGTAGACCAGACCAACTCTTAGATGAAATAGTAAATATCTTACAATTTGTGCAGGACGTTATGGCACTTTTTGGCTTTGAATATGAAGTGGAGATATCCACAAGGCCAGAAAAATCAATTGGTTCTGATGAAGACTGGGATAGGGCTACCAAAGCACTAAAACAGGCCTTAGAACATATTGGCATGGAATATGGAGTATGTCCTGGAGAAGGTGCCTTTTATGGACCAAAAATTGACGTTAAATTAAAGGATGCATTAAATAGAAAATGGCAATGCGCAACAATTCAATGTGACTTCACACTCCCTGCTCGTTTTGATCTCACATATATTGGTGAAGATGGCAAAAAACACAGACCTGTTATGCTACACAGGGTGATTTTAGGTGCAATAGAGAGATTTTTGGGTGTACTTATAGAACATTATGCAGGTGCCTTTCCCACATGGCTCTCACCTGTTCAGGCAAGGATATTAAATATAACAGATGAACAACTTAACTATTGTGAAAAAGTTTATAATAGGTTAAAAGATGCTGGTATTCGGGTTGAGATGGATTCTAGAAATGAGAAGTTAAATCTGAAGATACGTGAGTCACAGCTTGAGAAGATCCCATATATTTTAGTTGTTGGAAACAAAGAAGTAGAGGATGAAACAGTAAATGTAAGGCTCAGGGGAAATAAAACCCTTGGTCCTAAAAAAATTGAAGATGTGGTAGAGTTAATTAATAAAGATTGTATGGAACCTTTTAAAAGGGGAGGAATGAGCTATAGCTTCGCCTGTTAAAGCAAGACGGAATGAACAAATTAGGGCACCTAAGGTGCGGGTAGTGGATGCCTCTGGAAAACAACTTGGTATATTAGACACAAAGGAGGCACTCAATTTAGCCTATGATCAGGGTCTGGATTTGGTGGAAGTTGCGCCACAGGCAGACCCGCCAGTTTGTAAAATAATGGATTATGGTAAATATGTCTACCAGCAACAAAAAAAGGCACAAGAGGCCAAAAAAAAGCAGGTTCAGGTTCAATTAAAAGAGGTGAAATTAAGGCCCAAAACAGATGAGCATGACCTCAACACCAAAATGAACCACATTAAACGCTTTTTAAATAAAGGTGATAGATGTAAGGTCTCTATATTTTTCAGGGGCAGGGAAGTATTACACAAGCATCAAGGGGAAGAGATGTTAATGAACATCATAAAAGAATTAGAAGACATTGCCAAGGTTGAACAGGGGCCAAAGTTTGAGGGTAAAAATATGTTTGTTATCTTTGCCCCAAAGGTTGCAAAGGGCACAAAAAAGTAATGTTAAAAGATATCTATTGGAGGTAATATGCCAAAATTAAAGACACATAGGGGAGCTGCCAAAAGATTCAAGGTAACAGGATCTGGAAAAATTAAGAGGAGAAAGGCATATCACAGTCATATTTTGACAAAAAAAAGTGCTAAAAGAAAAAGAAATTTAAGGAAACCAGCGCTTGTAGATTCCGCTAATTTAAAGGCAATAAAAAGAGTGCTGGGCATATAAAACTTAAGACACCAATTTTGGAGGTACAAATAAATGAGAGTTAAAGGTGGTTATGTCACAAGGAGACGTCACAAAAAGCTTTTAAAAATGGCCAAAGGCTTCAGAGGTGCTAGAAGCAAGGTTTACAGGGTTGCAAAAAATGCTGTTTTCAAGGCCCTTACAAATTCTTATGCACACAGAAAGAAAAGAAAAAGGGATTTTAGAAGGCTCTGGATTATGAGGATTAATGCTGCTGCTAGAGAACATGGGCTCTCATATAGCAAATTTATCCATGGATTAAAAGAAAATAATATTGAGTTAAATAGAAAGGTATTGGCACACATGGCCATTAATGACAAAAATGGGTTTGCAAAATTAGCAGAAATAGCAAAAACAAAGGTGTAGAAAATTGGCCAGAGACTTAAAAAATTTTTTGGATAAATTAGAATCTATAAAAAATAGTCTTTCTGAAGAAATTAATAAAATTACTACATCTTCTGAATTAGACCAGATCCGAATAAAGTTTTTGGGTAGAAAAGGGGAGCTCGCTAAGGTAATGAAGGAACTCCCCCACTTACCAAAAGAATATAAACCCGAGGCAGGAAGGGTTGCTAATAAAATAAAAAATATTATTACAAATCTTATAGAACAGAAGCAACGGGAATTAGAAGAACAAGGAGCAAAAAAAGGACAAATTGACATTACTCTTCCTGGCAGAGAACGATTTCTTGGTTCGCTCCATCCTATAACAATAACTATTCAAGAAATTTGTTCTGTATTTAAATCCCTGGGTTTTGAGATCGTCACAGGCCCTGAAATTGAAACTGATTTTTATAATTTTGAGGCCTTAAATATCCCAAAGGATCACCCTGCTAGAGATATGCAGGATACTTTGTATATTTCCGAAAATATAGTTTTGAGAACCCACACATCTCCTTTGCAGGTAAGGACAATGCTAAAGACTACTCCGCCAGTTGCAGCCATTGCACCAGGAAAGGTTTATAGGAGGGACTCAGATCTTACCCATTCTCCCATGTTTCATCAAATAGAAGGCTTTTTAGTTGATAAGGATGTAAACATGGGAGACCTGAGGGGTACACTTACCTATTTTGTTCAGCACATTTTTTCCAGTGACACAAAGGTTAGATTTAGACCGAGCTTCTTCCCATTTACTGAACCAAGTGCTGAGGTGGATATAAGCTGTGTAATTTGTAATGGTTCTGGTTTTGTTAATGGGTCACCTTGCAGGGTGTGTAAACAAACTGGTTGGGTGGAAATCCTTGGATGCGGTCTTATAGATCCTGAAGTGTTTAAAGCAGTGTCCTATGATCCAGAAAAATATTCTGGTTTTGCCTTTGGACTTGGAGTTGAAAGGGTGGCAATGCTAAAATATGGAATCAATGACCTCAGAATATTCTTTGAAAACGACATAAGATTTCTTAACCAGTTTATAGACTTTCCTGTGTAAAATATTCAAATTCAAATATGTACAAGTAAAATTTAATTATTGTCTTAAGTTATATAAATAATCATTAAATCCCTATTAAAAGGATTAAATATGTATTTAAGTGTCAAATGGTTAAAAGAATTCACCCCTTATGATGGAGATATAGATAAACTTGCCCATGTACTCACAATGATAGGGCTTGAGGTTGAAGAAATATTAAATCCCTTTGAAGAAATTGAAGAATTAGTTGTTGGATATGTAGCTGAATGTGAAAAACACCCAAATGCAAATAAATTAAAGGTCTGCAAGGTTGATATAGGAAAGGGAGAACTTTTACCAGTTGTGTGTGGTGCACCAAATGTGGCCAAGGGACAGTATGTTGCCTTTGCCCCTGTTGGTTCTACTCTTCCTGGTGGACTCAAAATAAAAAAGGCAAAATTAAGAGGCGAAATATCCCTTGGTATGATATGTTCAGAAAGAGAGTTAGGACTGTCTGATGATCACTCGGGAATAATGGTTTTGGACTCAATATATGAACCAGGAAAAAAATTAGTTGATGCACTGGATCTGGACACTCAAGTATTTGATATTGGAATTACTCCCAATAGAGGTGACTGTTTAAGTGTTCTTGGAGTTGCACGAGAAGTTTCTGCCTATTTTGGACTTCCCTTAAATTTACCCAAAATAGAAATAGAAAAGATAGAATTAGAAAGGGGTGACAACCTAAAAATAGAGATCTACGACCCTGAAGACTGCCCTATGTATGCAGCAAGAATAATTGAAGGGGTAAAAGTAAAACAGGCACCAGGCTGGATGAAATATAGACTGGTTGCAATGGGACTGAGGCCAATTAACAATATTGTAGATGTTACAAATTATGTTTTATTAGAATTTGGTCATCCTTTACATGCCTTTGATAAAGACCTGTTAAAGGGCAATAAAATTCGCGTGGCTAGACCAGATAAGAAACTTGATTTCAAGACATTGGATGGACAGATAAGGGAAATAACCCAAGATGACTTGCTTATCTGGGACGCAGAAAATCCGGTTGCTCTTGCTGGAATCATGGGAGGATATGATTCTGAAATTAACAACAATACCAAAAATGTACTGCTTGAATGTGCTGTTTTTAATCCCTCAAGGATCAGAAGGACAGCTAGAAAATTAGGAATATCCTCTGAAGCAGCATATAGATTTGAAAGAGGGGTCGATCAATTAGGTGCAGACAGAGCCATTAATCGCGCAGCATATTTAATAGCCAGATTTGGTGGTGGTTCTATTTTAAAAGGTATTATAAAGAATGAGCCCAAAAAGTTTCAACACAAAACCATATTGTTCAGACCAAAAAGGGCAATCTCATTTTTGTGTATTGATAGCAAACCTGAATATTGCACAAATATTTTAACTAGACTTGGTTGCCAGATAACTACAGTAGATGAAGACAATGTTAAAGTAATTCCTCCAAGTTTTAGACTTGACTTAGAGCGAGAAATTGACCTTGTTGAAGAGGTGGGAAGGATCTATGGACTCGAGAAGGTTCCTGCAACTTTGCCAAGGATATCAAAATCCTTTAAAAAACTAAAAGTATCCGAAGGTGCTGATTACAATTTTTTGTGCAAGATAAAAGAGTGGGCAAGGGGTATAGGACTACAGGAATGTATTACTTACAGCTTTGTTGATAAGGACGAGCTTATCAGTCTTGGAGAGAGAGAAGAGAACATGGTGCCTGTTGCAAATCCCTTATCCAAAGACCAAGATACAATGAGAACATACACAATAACAGGTCCACTTAAAGCAATTAGAATTAATTTAGACAAGCTAAATAAAGACTTACACTTTTTTGAAGTGGCAAAGGCCTTTTTACGTGATGAGGGATGTGAGACCGGGGTTATAGAAAAAAATAGATTGGCAATAGCTATTTATGGGAAAAGAGAGCCAAATCATTGGTCTAGTGACGTAAAATATGTTGATTTTTATGATATAAAAGGCATTATTGAACACCTCTTCGCTACACTGAATCTTAAATCTCAATTGCAATTTAAGAGGACGGAAAAATATCCATTTTTAGATATTCAGGCAGAGGTGTACTTAGATACTTTTCATGTTGGATTTATTGGGTCTTTAGAAAAAAAACTAAAAAAATCCTATCACGTTAAAAATGAGGTATATTTAGCAGAGATTTTTTTAGATGAAATTTATCAATTTGTAGAGAAAAACAAAATAAAATTTAAAAATTGGTCAAAATATCCACCAGTTTATAGAGATATGACAATCGTGTGTCCTGAAGACCTCTCATACGAAACTATTAAAAATACATTGGAACAGAGCAAGTCTAAGATACTGGAACAGATTAATTTAATAGACCTATATACACCCAAAGATAAGAAGGAAAAGAGGATAACCTTAAGAATGACCTACAGACATCCAGAAAAAACACTTACAGATAAGGAAGTTGACAAGGTACATGGAGAGCTCGGAAAATACATCCTAGAAAAATTACCAGTTAGATTTCCTTAAATTCTCAAGACTAAACAAATATGTTTGGGTGAGGTAGAATGGAAAAACTGGGCCGCAGATACTACAAAATAGGTGAAGTGGCCAAAGTTGTAGGTGTTGAACCTTACGTATTAAGATTCTGGGAGGGAGAATTCAATCAGATAAAGACCATAAGAACTAAAGGGGGACAGCGACTTTACCCAAAGGACTCCATAAAGACAATCATAAAAATTAAACAACTTTTATATGACAAGGGTTTAACCATAGAGGGTGCTAGAAAAAAGTTAATAGATGAGGAGAGGTGGAATCTGGCCATTCAAGAAATTAAAGAAGGATTACTAGAGATAAAAAAGATGTTAACCTATTAAATTTACTTTATATTACAGGGGGTGACTCTATTTTTTCCCCTATTCTTAGATTGATACATTGCCTCATCGGCTAATAACAAAAGGTCTTCTTTTTTTAAATTTGACCTGGGAATCAGGCTACAAACACCTAGGGATACAGTTATTACCCCATGGGAGGAAAAATTATGTTCAATCTTAAGTTCACAAACCTCCCTTCTAATCTTTTCAGCCAATTGGATAGCTTCGTCCAAGGACACATGGGGAAGTAATAGAACAAACTCTTCTCCACCAAATCTAGCCGCTATCTCATGAAATCTATTTGTATTATTTTCCAGGACCTTGGCTACTTTCTTTAATACATAATCGCCTGCTTGATGGCCATAATTATCATTATAAGTCTTAAAATCATCTACATCCAAAAAAATAATTCCTATTGGATATTTATATCTCAAAGCATTTCTCCATTCTTTATCAAAAGTATAATTGAAAAAGTCCCTATTATAAAGTTTTGTCAAAGGGTCTCTTTTTACTTTTTTCTCTAATAAAATGGTTAATTCTTGCAGCTGATGTCTCTCAATGGTGAGCTTTTCTTTTAAAAGAAATTTAATCCTATCTTCTTTTTCTATATAATAAGAGCCAAATAGACTCATTAAACATCCTGAAAGCAAGATCAGATTGCTACAAAAAATAATATCGCTATGTCCCTTAATTATAAATGGAGAGGAAATTGCGTACATAACACAAACACTGACTGACGATATTACGGCATATCGAAAGTCTAATCTAAAAACAATGTTTCCTGTAACAATAATCAACACTAGAAATGAATATTCATGAAAAATATATTGATGATTATTCAAAAAAAGTATAAAGATAATAGATGATGAAACCAAAATAATCAAAAAGGTCAGTATAAGGTCAAATTTTTTTCTTAAAAAAACTATTTTTTGAGAAGCCAATCCCACTATCATCAAAGGTGTTACAACTCCAATTCCTACAAAAAATGATTTCTGCCATATATGAGGAACCAATATATAATCTACAAATAAAAAAAGATTGTATATTAAGATTCCAATGATTCCTAGGACAAAAAATTCCTTTTCCCTTTGTTTTAATCTCTCTTTCTGATACAGTTTCTCAAGTTTGGGTGGGAATTTTAAGGAACCAAAATAAACAGCAGAATCTAATTTTTTTAATGTATTATTTACATGGTTGACTAAAGGGATGGATTCATCTTCCTTATTCATTAAAAAAAAAAGCTCCACATTTCTCTGCAATTTTTATACAGTCAGATTTGAAAATTCAAAAAAGGCAGGGGCAGAAATGGGTTTTTCTTCTGCCACCCAGCCTTTTTTAAATTTTAATTAAGGGGAGCATTAATATTCTTTTGGTAGCTTATCAAGCTGGGCCTTGGTAAACACAGGACCATCTTTGCACACATAATATGGACCTACATTACATCTACCGCATATACCAATTCCACACTTCATCCTGTTTTCTAAACTCATTATTATCTGCTCGCCCTTCCATCCAAGTTTATCCAGTACAGGTTGGGTAAATTTTATCATTACTGGTGGTCCACATATTATTGCCACTGAATTCTCTGGATTTGGAGCTACTTGTTCGGTTATGGTTGGAACAAAGCCAACTAGACCATCCCAGCCCTCTACTTCCCTGTCTATTGTAATGTGACAGTCCACATCATCTCTCTTTTGCCACTCACGCCACTGGTCATGGTATAAAAGAAGACCTGGAGTCCTTGCCCCATATATAAATGTTATTTTTCCATATTTAGAACGATTATCTGGATGGAGCAGCCATACCATGGTGGATCTTAGCGTTGTTACAGCATAACCACCTGCAATTATAACTATATTCTTGCCTTCAAGATCCTTTAATGGATATGGATGGCCAAGTGGCCCCCTCACTCCCATTATGTCCCCTTCCTGCATAGAATGGAGCTTTGTTGTCACCCTACCTATTCTAAACACAGTAAACAAAAGGTTATCGCCTTCTGTTGGGGAAGATGCTATTCCAATTGGAGACTCACCATAGCCAGGTATGGATAATTCTGCAAATTGACCTGGCATATAATCAAATTTTTTCGCATCTTCCTTATTTATAAATTCCAATTCAAAGGTGCGAAGACTCTTGTCTTCTGTGGCTATCTCTACTTTCTTTATCCTTACTGGATATGGTTTATATGGATTCTTCATAGCCATCTCACTTTTTGTTTTTTTATTTGTTTAAATTATTTACTACATCCCTCACATCTATATTTACAGGACATACTAAAATACACCTACCACATCCAACACAACCTATATCTCCATCTAACTTAAATGGCATATATTTGAATTTATGCATAAACCTCTGTCTAACCCTGTGTTTTTTAGTTCCCCTTGGGTTGTGTCCTGATGCATGTTGGGTAAATAGCCAGCTCATGCATGTGTCCCAAATCCTGACTCGCCTTCCATATTCTCCCTTTGTCTCATCCTGAATATCAAAACAATGGCAGGTTGGACAATAAAAAGTACATGCACCACAATTTAAACAGGTCTCATGCAACCTATCCCAATATGGATTTTCATATACCTCTAATATCTCTCTAGACAAAATATTATCCATTGAGAGTTTAGTTTTTATTTTGTTTTCTGCATTTTCTTTTAACTCATCTATCTTTTTTACATCCTCATCTGATGCATCATTAAATCCATCTAAGATATCTTTTCCCTTATCAGTAATGGGCTTTAGCAGAAACTTATCCCCAAGGTCTATCATAAGGACATCCAGGCCTTGTTCTCCAAAGGGAGAAGAACCTACCTGAGTACAAAAACAGGTTGAAGCAGGATTATTACAGGCAAGTCCAATTAATGTGGTCTTGTCCCTTTTATCCTTCCAGTACACATCCAATGAATCTTCATCTTTCATAAATACCTTATCCAAGATAGCAAATGCCCTTGCATCACAGGGTCGGATATTAAAAATCACTCTATTTTTTTCCAGAGGGGGCACTTCTTTTAAAATAAGCCCATCCTCTGCCCTTGGGTTGTTCTTGAATTCAAACATACATTCTGTTTGAGGGAAAAATAAACCCTTGGGAGACAGGGATGTATTTTTAAAATCAAATAATACATTAGATACATCTTGAACTTCTGACCAAACTACTTCTATACCCTTTTTTACAGGGGCAAAAACATCCCCTAATTTGGATACCTTATCAAAGAGCTCTTTTATGTCTTGTTTTGCCAAATATTTATATCCCATAGCTAATTTCCTTTTTATGGGGTTATAAATTCTTCTGGGTCATCGGGCCTATACACACTAAGAGGTGGAGTTGCGCCTATCTCCAATCCTGGTACATAGTTATACATCTGCCTTATGTCTTTTTCTATCTTAGAGGTGAGCACTCTCATCTTTATGCCCATTGGACAGGCAGACTCACAGGCTCCACAATCTACGCATCTTCCAGCACAGTGAAATGCCCGCAAGATATGGAATGTATAAACATCTGCCTCATCATGGGTCTTACCACACCACTGGGGTCTGGACTCATCTACAAAACACTCTGCACAATAACATAGGGGGCATGCATTCCTGCATGCATAACATCTGATACATTCCTTAAATGTATCTTTAAACTTCTCCCACCTCTCATCAATAGAGAGTTTTTCCCAGGGAGCAGCAACTTGATCTATATCACCACCACCTGTGTCTTCGCCTTTTTCTCCTATAAACTCATCATATAAAACCGCATTTCTATGAATACAGGTAAGACAATTTTGTCTTAATACCTCTTTTTTATTTATGGCCTCTTCAAATCCATCACCTCTGACAATGATCTTATCCCCTTGTTCCTCAGCTTCCACAATTTCCTTACCACCTATTTTTTCATAAACTTTCATTCTATCCACCATTCCAGGAGACCATATACCTAAGATATACACATTTTCTCTTTTTACCTGATTCTCATTTATAAGCCCCACAATAGATCTGCTAACACATCCTTGCGCAACTACTGCTACTTTATCCTGTCTTTTAATTAGAAACTTTGCCAGATTTTTGGTACAAAAGCTAGACCAGATCAAATTATCACAATCTTCCTCTGTATAAGCAAAATATGGGGCGTCCACCAAAGGAATTGTGCCTTTTCTGTAACCAAGGACACAATCTACCTTCTTGTCCTTTAAAAGACGTTTTGCCGTGTCTCTTAATTGTTTTGTATATTCAGCTAACATATATCCTCCTACAACCTTGCCCTCAAGTTTATAAATTTATGGCAATGGGACTTAAATTCTTTATTAGTTTATTTTTCTTCATTGCAGGACCAACTTTCTTAACAGTTTCCACTATTTGCTTGGCCTTTTCTTGAAATCTCCCTGCCTCTGCTGATGATATCCAGGTAAAATGTAATCTCTCAGGTTCAATCCCAATATACTCAAGCAGGTTCTTCAAGACAGCGAACCGCCGTCTGGCGAACAGATTGCCACTAATATAGTGGCAGTCGCCCGGGTGTCAGCCAGATACCCATACACCATCTACACCCTGTCTAAAGGCCTGTAGAATAAATTTTGGGCTCATACTTCCAGAGCAGGGCACCCTTATTATTCTGATATTTGCAGGATATTCCATCCTGCTAACACCAGCTAAATCAGCTGCCCCATAACTACACCAGTTACATAAAAATGCAACTATCTTTGGTTCAAAGTTTGTCATCTTGGCTTCTCCTGGTAATTAAGTTTTTTATTTTAACAGGACCTTAAAAAGAAACATATTACCTCTTTTTAAGGCCCTGATATTTAGTTCAAGCTTAAACAGCAATGGCCTCTATCATTGCATAAACATGCTGGTTTTCCATACCCTTTAAGGAAATCGCTCCAGACCTGCACGATGCCATACACAGGCCACAACCCTTACACAAAGCTGGATTTATCTCTGCCTTGCCCTGATTTGGTCCTTCCTCTTCCACTATCCTCGGTGCTGAATAGGGACAAATCGTTACGCAAACACCACAACCAACGCACTTTCTTGGATCAACCACAGAGACTTCACCACTGGAGAATATCTTTTTCTTGGCAAGTAAGGTAATTGCCCTTGCTGAAGCAGCTAGTCCCTGGGCAATAGACTCGTCTATTGATTTTGGATAGTGTGCAAGACCACACAAGTATACTCCATCTGTGGCAAATTCTGCAGGACCAAGTTTTGCGTGCTTTTCAACAAAAAATCCATCTTCATTTAATGGGAGTTTATAAAATTGGGCAAGTTTTTCATCCTTATAGGGAACTATAGCTGTTGCAAGTGTTAAAAGATCGGTCTCTATTTCAAGGGGCAAGCCTGTAATATGATCTTTTACTTTTACAATTAGGTTATCTCCATCTTTCGTCACTACAGGCTTTTCATCCACATTGTATCTTATAAAGATAACCCCTTTTCTTCTTGCCTCTTCATATAAATACTCCCTCTCACCATAGGTCCTTATATCCCTGTATAAGATAAATACCTTTGCATCTGGATTTCTCTTCTTAATCTCAAGTGCACTCTCAATTGAGTGGGAACAACATACCCTGGAACAATAGGGCCTATCCTTTTCCCTTGAGCCAACACATTGGATAAATACTGCTGTATTTACATCTTTTAATTTAGGCTCATCATCCATAAACATCTTATCAAGCTCAAGGTGGGTCTTTATCCTATCATCTTGTCCATACAAATACTCATCTGGCTGATATTCTGCCCCACCTGTTGCAATTACAGTAACACCGTGTTCTAAGGTCTTTTCTCCTGAACTATTTTTTATTGTTGTCTTAAAATTACCAACAAAACCATCAACATCTATTATCTCACTATTTAAATGAATATGGAGATTATCTAATGACTTTGCCTCATTAATTAACCAATCCAGTCCTTCTTTTACAGACTCTCCTGTCCAAGTCTTAAAGAGCTTTAGGGCATTTCCACCAAGCTTGTCTGTTCTTTCCACAATATGGGTCTCATATCCCTGTTTAGCGAGATTTATTGCAGCACTAAGCCCTGCAACACCACCGCCTATAACCAGGGCCCTTTGATCTATATTTAGCTCAATTTCCTCAAGAGGTTCTTTGTAAACTACCTTATTTACTGCCATTCTCACCAATTCTTTGGCCTTTTCTGTGGCAATTTCTGGATTATATCTATGTA
>NZ_BAAHYQ010000001.1:690000-1957724 GCF_054657475.1 Desulfothermus naphthae | reverse complement strand
TCTGGGTCTTATCTGTTTCTCTCACTCACACTATTCACTCACA
This sequence comes from Desulfothermus naphthae, assembly GCF_054657475.1. Lineage (NCBI taxonomy): Bacteria > Pseudomonadati > Thermodesulfobacteriota > Desulfovibrionia > Desulfovibrionales > Desulfothermaceae > Desulfothermus > Desulfothermus naphthae. Next base: position 1,957,681 of record NZ_BAAHYQ010000001.1, on the reverse strand, counting down.
CTGGTCACAGGGAAAAGTGTCTGTGATCTGTGGTCTGTGTGTGTGATCTGTGTCTCGCACCCACACTGATCACCCACACTGGTCACTCTCTAGCTCATGGCTTTATTTAATTTTGTCTCAAATTCTTCTAATGAATTTACTCGCATGGCTGACTTAAGCAAACTTTTAATACTTCTCTACTGTCAATCTGCTTAATCTTTTGAACCATAGATTTTGGCACAATCTCAAAACGTTCATCAAGAATTTCCAATAAGTTCTCCCGTGCTTCCATCAATAATCCCTGGTGAATTCCTTGCTGAATTCCCTGTTGAATTCCCTGTTGAATCCCTTGTTGAATTCCTTGCTGAATTCCCTGTTCAAATCCTTCTTTTTTTATTATCTCATAGGCTGCTGACTCTATCATTATGTCCCTCCTTCTCTGAATTAACTGAAAGGGGATTTCTTCTGATATAAGTCCACTTAATATAGCCATACCTGTCAACATATCTGCCTTATATGTACGATCTTCTTCCCCCTCATATATTCCTCTCTCTGCTTCTTCCACTAAATCCCTGCCACCCTTCATCAAGGGTACAAAGGGATACAAACATTTTTTCCCCTTTCTCAATACTTCTTTTGCTTCTATATCATATAACTTTACCAATTTATATTTAAATTCAACCTCATTATCTTGATAGTAATTTTTTGATCCATAACACGGCCTCAGTTCTATCATTATTGTCACCATCTCCAGACCTTCTTCCAGCAAATGACGACATCTAGTCTCCAGAGTCCTCAGGGGCAAATATTTCTTCCACTGGGTTATTAGCTCCAGTAATACTAGCCTCTCTGTCCCGTCTTCAAACAATGCCTTTAAAACAAAATCTGATCTCCTTAAAGATGCTGTCTCCTGAGGCCGTACCTCTATGAGTTCTGCATCTTTGATCTTAAGCCCACAGAGTTCCTCTAATACTACCTTCCTGCAATGGGACAATATCACCTTTGATGCTATATCATATTGCATGGAAAATCCCTATGTTCTAAGTTTGTTGGGTTTATAACCCTTAACCCTCACTACAGTGTCTGTGATCTGTGTATGTTATCTAGGTTTTATCTGTTTCCCACACTCACACCGGTCACTCACACTGGTCACAGGGAAAAGTGTCTGTGATCTGTGGTCTGTGTGTGTTATCTGTGTCTCGCACCCACACTGATCACCCACACTGGTCACTCTCTAGCTCATGGCTTTATTTAATTTTGTCTCAAATTCTTCTAATGAATTTACTCGCATGGCTAACTTAAGCAAACTTTTTAATACTTCTCTACTGTCAATCTGCTTAATCTTTTGAACCATAGATTTTGGCACAATCTCAAAACGTTCATCAAGAATTTCCAATAAGTTCTCCCGTGCTTCCATCAATAATCCCTGGTGAATTCCTTGCTGAATTCCCTGTTGAATCCCTTGTTGAATTCCTTGCTGAATTCCCTGTTCAAATCCTTCTTTTTTTATTATCTCATAGGCTGCTGACTCTATCATTATGTCCCTCCTTCTCTGAATTAACTGAAAGGGGATTTCTTCTGATATAAGTCCACTTAATATGGCCATACCTGTCAACATATCTGCCTTATATGTACGATCTTCTTCCCCCTCATATATTCCTCTCTCTGCTTCTTCCACTAAATCCCTGCCACCCTTCATCAAGGGTACAAAGGGATACAAACATTTTTTCCCCTTTCTCAATACTTCTTTTGCTTCTATATCATATAACTTTACCAATTTATATTTAAATTCAACCTCATTATCTTGATAGTAATTTTTTGATCCATAACACGGCCTCAGTTCTATCATTATTGTCACCATCTCCAGACCTTCTTCCAGCAAATGACGACATCTAGTCTCCAGAGTCCTCAGAGGCAAATATTTCTTCCACTGGGTTATTAGCTCCAGTAATACTAGCCTCTCTGTCCCGTCTTCAAACAATGCCTTTAAAACAAAATCTGATCTCCTTAAAGATGCTGTCTCCTGAGGCCGTACCTCTATAAGTTCTGCATCTTTGATCTTAAGCCCACAGAGTTCCTCTAATACTACCTTCCTGCAATGGGACAATATCACCTTTGATGCTATATCATATTGCATGGAAAATCCCTATGTTCTAAGTTTGTTGGGTTTATAACCCTTAACCCTCCCTACAGTGTCTGTGATCTGAGTATGTTATCTAGATTTTATCTGTTTCTCACACTCACACTGATCACTCACACTGGTCACAGGGAAAAGTGTCTGTGATCTGTGGTCTGTGTGTGTTATCTGTGTCTCGCACCCACACTGATCACCCACACTGTTCACTCTCTAGCTCATGGCTTTATTTAATTTTGTCTCAAATTCTTCTAATGAATTTACTCGCATGGCTGACTTAAGCAAACTTTTTAATACTTCTCTACTGTCAATCTGCTTAATCTTTTGAACCATAGATTTTGGCACAATCTCAAAACGTTCATCAAGAATTTCCAATAAGTTCTCCCGTGCTTCCATCAATAATCCCTGGTGAATTCCTTGCTGAATTCCCTGTTGAATCCCCTGTTGAATTCCTTGTTGAATTCCTTGTTGAATTCCCTGTTGAATCCCTTGTTGAATCCCTTGCTGAATTCCCTGTTCAAATCCTTCTTTTTTTATTATCTCATAGGCTGCTGACTCTATCATTATGTCCCTCCTTCTCTGAATTAACTGAAAGGGGATTTCTTCTGATATAAGTCCACTTAATATGGCCATACCTGTCAACATATCTGCCTTATATGTACGATCTTCTTCCCCCTCATATATTCCTCTCTCTGCTTCTTCCACTAAATCCCTGCCACCCTTCATCAAGGGTACAAAGGGATACAAACATTTTTTCCCCTTTCTCAATACTTCTTTTGCTTCTATATCATATAACTTTACCAATTTATATTTAAATTCAACCTCATTATCTTGATAGTAATTTTTTGATCCATAACACGGCCTCAGTTCTATCATTATTGTCACTATCTCCAGACCTTCTTCCAGCAAATGACGACATCTAGTCTCCAGAGTCCTCAGAGGCAAATATTTCTTCCACTGGGTTATTAGCTCCAGTAATACTAGCCTCTCTGTCCCGTCTTCAAACAATGCCTTTAAAACAAAATCTGATCTCCTTAAAGATGCTGTCTCCTGAGGCCGTACCTCTATGAGTTCTGCATCTTTGATCTTAAGCCCACAGAGTTCCTCTAATACTACCTTCCTGCAATGGGACAATATCACCTTTGATGCTATATCATATTGCATGGAAAATCCCTATGTTCTAAGTTTGTTGGGTTTATAACCCTTAACCCTCACTACAGTGTCTGTGATCTGTGTATGTTATCTAGGTTTTATCTGTTTCCCACACTCACACCGGTCACTCACACTGGTCACAGGGAAAAGTGTCTGTGATCTGTGGTCTGTGTGTGTTATCTGTGTCTCGCACCCACACTGATCACCCACACTGTTCACTCTCTAGCTCATGGCTTTATTTAATTTTGTCTCAAATTCTTCTAATGAATTTACTCGCATGGCTAACTTAAGCAAACTTTTTAATACTTCTCTACTGTCAATCTGCTTAATCTTTTGAACCATAGATTTTGGCACAATCTCAAAACGTTCATCAAGAATTTCCAATAAGTTCTCCCGTGCTTCCATCAATAATCCCTGGTGAATTCCTTGTTGAATCCCCTGTTGAATTCCTTGTTGAATTCCTTGTTGAATTCCCTGTTGAATTCCCTGTTGAATCCCTTGTTGAATTCCTTGCTGAATTCCCTGTTGAATTCCTTGTTGAATTCCTTGTTGAATTCCCTGTTCAAATCCTTCTTTTTTTATTATCTCATAGGCTGCTGACTCTATCATTATGTCCCTCCTTCTCTGAATTAACTGAAAGGGGATTTCTTCTGATATAAGTCCACTTAATATAGCCATACCTGTCAACATATCTGCCTTATATGTACGATCTTCTTCCCCCTCATATATTCCTCTCTCTGCTTCTTCCACTAAATCCCTGCCACCCTTCATCAAGGGTACAAAGGGATACAAACATTTTTTCCCCTTTCTCAATACTTCTTTTGCTTCTATATCATATAACTTTACCAATTTATATTTAAATTCAACCTCATTATCTTGATAGTAATTTTTTGATCCATAACACGGCCTCAGTTCTATCATTATTGTCACTATCTCCAGACCTTCTTCCAGCAAATGACGACATCTAGTCTCCAGAGTCCTCAGAGGCAAATATTTCTTCCACTGGGTTATTAGCTCCAGTAATACTAGCCTCTCTGTCCCGTCTTCAAACAATGCCTTTAAAACAAAATCTGATCTCCTTAAAGATGCTGTCTCCTGAGGCCGTACCTCTATAAGTTCTGCATCTTTGATCTTAAGCCCACAGAGTTCCTCTAATACTACCTTCCTGCAATGGGACAATATCACCTTTGATGCTATATCATATTGCATGGGAAATCCCTATGTTCTAAGTTTGTTGGGTTTATAACCCTTAACCCTCACTACAGTGTCTGTGATCTGTGTATGTTATCTAGGTTTTATCTGTTTCCCACACTCACACTGGTCACAGGGAAAAGTGTCTGTGATCTGTGGTCTGTGTGTGTTATCTGTGTCTCGCACCCACACTGATCACCCACACTGTTCACTCTCTAGCTCATGGCTTTATTTAATTTTGTCTCAAATTCTTCTAATGAATTTACTCGCATGGCTGACTTAAGCAAACTTTTTAATACTTCTCTACTGTCAATCTGCTTAATCTTTTGAACCATAGATTTTGGCACAATCTCAAAACGTTCATCAAGAATTTCCAATAAGTTCTCCCGTGCTTCCATCAATAATCCCTGGTGAATTCCTTGCTGAATTCCCTGTTGAATCCCCTGTTGAATTCCTTGTTGAATTCCTTGTTGAATTCCCTGTTGAATTCCCTGTTCAAATCCTTCTTTTTTTATTATCTCATAGGCTGCTGACTCTATCATTATGTCCCTCCTTCTCTGAATTAACTGAAAGGGGATTTCTTCTGATATAAGTCCACTTAATATAGCCATACCTGTCAACATATCTGCCTTATATGTACGATCTTCTTCCCCCTCATATATTCCTCTCTCTGCCTCTTCCACTAAATCCCTGCCACCCTTCATCAAGGGTACAAAGGGATACAAACATTTTTTCCCCTTTCTCAATACTTCTTTTGCTTCTATATCATATAACTTTACCAATTTATATTTAAATTCAACCTCATTATCTTGATAGTAATTTTTTGATCCATAACACGGCCTCAGTTCTATCATTATTGTCACTATCTCCAGACCTTCTTCCAGCAAATGACGACATCTAGTCTCCAGAGTCCTCAGAGGCAAATATTTCTTCCACTGGGTTATTAGCTCCAGTAATACTAGCCTCTCTGTCCCGTCTTCAAACAATGCCTTTAAAACAAAATCTGATCTCCTTAAAGATGCTGTCTCCTGAGGCCGTACCTCTATAAGTTCTGCATCTTTGATCTTAAGCCCACAGAGTTCCTCTAATACTACCTTCCTGCAATGGGACAATATCACCTTTGATGCTATATCATATTGCATGGGAAATCCCTATGTTCTAAGTTTGTTGGGTTTATAACCCTTAACCCTCACTACAGTGTCTGTGATCTGTGTATGTTATCTAGGTTTTATCTGTTTCCCACACTCACACTGTTCACTCACACTGGTCACTCCCCCAGTGTCTGTGATCTGTGGTCTGTGGTCTGTGTGTGTTATCTGTGTCTCGCACCCACACTGATCACCCACACTGTTCACTCTCTAGCTCATGGCTTTATTTAATTTTGTCTCAAATTCTTCTAATGAATTTACTCGCATGGCTAACTTAAGCAAACTTTTTAATACTTCTCTACTGTCAATCTGCTTAATCTTTTGAACCATAGATTTTGGCACAATCTCAAAACGTTCATCAAGAATTTCCAATAAGTTCTCCCGTGCTTCCATCAATAATCCCTGGTGAATTCCTTGCTGAATTCCCTGTTGAATCCCCTGTTGAATTCCTTGTTGAATTCCTTGTTGAATTCCCTGTTGAATCCCTTGTTGAATCCCTTGCTGAATTCCCTGTTCAAATCCTTCTTTTTTTATTATCTCATAGGCTGCTGACTCTATCATTATGTCCCTCCTTCTCTGAATTAACTGAAAGGGGATTTCTTCTGATATAAGTCCACTTAATATGGCCATACCTGTCAACATATCTGCCTTATATGTACGATCTTCTTCCCCCTCATATATTCCTCTCTCTGCTTCTTCCACTAAATCCCTGCCACCCTTCATCAAGGGTACAAAGGGATACAAACATTTTTTCCCCTTTCTCAATACTTCTTTTGCTTCTATATCATATAACTTTACCAATTTATATTTAAATTCAACCTCATTATCTTGATAGTAATTTTTTGATCCATAACACGGCCTCAGTTCTATCATTATTGTCACTATCTCCAGACCTTCTTCCAGCAAATGACGACATCTAGTCTCCAGAGTCCTCAGAGGCAAATATTTCTTCCACTGGGTTATTAGCTCCAGTAATACTAGCCTCTCTGTCCCGTCTTCAAACAATGCCTTTAAAACAAAATCTGATCTCCTTAAAGATGCTGTCTCCTGAGGCCGTACCTCTATGAGTTCTGCATCTTTGATCTTAAGCCCACAGAGTTCCTCTAATACTACCTTCCTGCAATGGGACAATATCACCTTTGATGCTATATCATATTGCATGGAAAATCCCTATGTTCTAAGTTTGTTGGGTTTATAACCCTTAACCCTCACTACAGTGTCTGTGATCTGAGTATGTTATCTAGGTTTTATCTGTTTCCCACACTCACACTGTTCACTCACACTGGTCACTCTTATTAGTGTCTGTGATCGGTGTGGGTGATCTGTATATGTTATCTGGGTCTTATCTGTGTCTCACACTCACACTGTTCACTCACACTGGTCACTCTTATTAGTGTCTGTGATCGGTGTGGGTGATCTGTATATGTTATCTGGGTCTTATCTGTGTCTCACACTCACACTGTTCACTCACACTGGTCACTCTTATTAGTGTCTGTGATCTGTGTGGGTGATCTGATCCCTCACACTGGTCACAGGGAAAAGTGTGGGTGATCTGGTTTACACTAATCTATCATTCTTTACAACCTATCTCTTTACAAAATATCTTGTATTCTTTGAAACAAATTTTTATTGATAGTAGCTATATATTTACGCAATATTGATTTAAAATCCAAATACTTTGGATACTTTAAATATCCTTTCATCTATAACCCTTTTTTTTATTCTCTTTTTAAAACTACATAAGTATTTCTAAATATTTCGTAAGTTGTAATAATACACTCTTTTACTTTAAAAATTTGCCTATCATTCGTCACTAAAGGAATGCCAAAAAAATATGCTGTAGCACAAATCATTGCATCAGGGATTTTTAATTTGTAAGTTTTCCTAAAATTAATAGTATATTCTTTGATTTTAGAATTCACATCTACAATATCAACCGTTTTCAAAAATGCTCTTATTATAGTTATCCGCACAATTTCATATAATATGGGGTGCCCTTTAAAAATTTTTCTATCCAACTTTTAGCAAAACTTAGTTTTTTACATAACCTATTCCATGCTTCTGATATAACCTCCTTCATCTCTTTTATATCTTTTACAAAAACTAATGAAAACACTCTTTTTATACTTTTCCAGATATATTCAATAGGATTTAACTCTGGTGAATAAGGGGGAAGATAGACTAGATAAATATCTAACTCAGATGCCTTCTCTCTTACTACTTTACTCTTATGGGATGAAAAATTATCTATTATTGCTACTATCGCTTTATATTTCTTATTTACTTCTCTTATCTTTTCTAAAAACTTAGCTATTGATAAGCCTTTTGAATCTTCTAAAAATGATTTTACACTTTCTCCTTTTATAGCATAAAAACCTATTGTGTTTGTCTTGAACTTTGTTGTATTTTTTATAATTCTTGTCTTCTCAAAACTCCATACCCTTACTGTATTGGCGGTGTTCTGCGGACTTGTTTCATCTATAAAACCTATTGCTATCTCCTCTTCTTTAAATCCTTTCTCCTTTAACAGAGAAAAAGTAAGTTGAAGTTGATTCTCTAATATCTTCTCTCCATCTTTTGGTTTCCTATAATCCATCGGATATGGTTTAGAAAAATGCATCTTAAGCTTATCTCTCAATATCCTTACTACATGGTCTTGGGAGTATTCTATATCAAAAGTATCTTTTATCAATGCCCTTACTTCTTTTGTAGTCCAATAAGCTCTCTTTTTAAGTAATTCCTTAAGCTTTTTTAAATCTTCCTCTGATAGCCTACTTGGCCTTCCTCCCCCTTTTCCTCTTCCTTTACCTTTTATCCCTTTATAACCCTCTTGGTTCCATTCCCTTATCCATAAGTATCCTGTCGATTGGGCTATCCCACAACCGCTACTCGCCTTTTCAAAATCTATCCCTTCTCTTATAAGATTTAGAAAAATAAGTTTTACCAAAATATTGTCTTTCTTCTCACCCTTTAATTTTTCCTTTAGCTCTTCTATATTTTTAACCTTAATACGTTCCCCTTTCATAAATATTCATTATATCAAATCGTTCCTATTATATCAAGTTCTGAAGGATACTATATTTTTTCTTCTCCATTTTTAAGCCCAGGATAAGATAATAATTCTATTTCAGTTATAAATGACATAACAAATTCCACTTTAACAAAAGCAATTTCTTTATCAGAAAGGTAATACAAAATAGCATTAGTATCCATTAACACTCTCAATTTCTACTCCCATTCTTTCCGTAAATTTTTTTGATAGGTAAGAGGTTCTATCCAAAGTTTATCTAGTGCACCAGCAAATTTTGAAATTTCTTTAATTTTAAAATCATATTCCATATCCATTTTTTTCTGTTTTAACCTTTTCTCAATCAGAAAATTGATAAAATCAATTACTTGCTCCTGCAAATCAGGGGACAGTTTTTCTATTAAGATAAATAAGTTTAAGCCTTTCAGTTTCTTTAACTTCCATCATAGCCCCTCCTTATCAAATAAATAAAATTTGGTTTCCCATAAGAATCGCTTTCATTTCTTTTATTCCCTTTTCTCTATTATCAAACTAAAGTTCCGAAAACTGCATGTTAAGTTTCCTACACATCTTTTGATCGTGTTATCCTTTGCGGTTACATTATCAACCTCTTCTATGAAGCAGGCGTTGCTTCTTTCCTTAAATCTATGGGCTTTGTTAAACGCTCTAATGGCGTTATGCGCATTTTCACTGACCCGCCTACCAATCGCCTTGACATTCTGTCATTCACCGCTAGGTTCTAAGTTCCTTAAACGTCGAACTTTGCCATCTACAATCTCCGTCCCTTCGCCATTAGCCTTTAGCATCTGACATGATCACTCACACTGGTCACTGTAAAAAGTGTCTGTGATCTGTGTGGGTAATCTGTATATGTTAACAAACTAAAGTTCCGAAAACTGGATGTTGATTTGTGTTATGAATTTCTTAGTTATTGATAAGTCCCATAACTTTGCCTGAAAAAAAATTGAATGTTCACAAGTAATTTCCTAAATAGGTGATTAGTCAACACTCCATAAGGAGGAAAATTACCTGTGAACAACAACTTTATCGCTCAATTTTCAAAAAATATCAAGTTTTCCTACACATCTTTTGATCGTGTTATTCTTCACGGTTACATTTTAGACCTCTTCTATGAAGCAGGCGTTGCTTCTTTCCTTAAATCTATGGGTTTTGTTAAACGCTCTAATGGCGTTATGCGCATTTTCACTGACCCGCCTGCCAATCGCCTTGACATTCAGTCTTTTAAAGGACTTATTGATATTGCACTGCTTAGTCTAGTTAACTACCTCATATTATTGGTGAGGCACTGGCGGGCAGGCCAACTTAACTCTCATATCTCAAAACAAGCTAATAAATTTGACATCCCTATTCTCTGGTGGCCTTCCCTCCATGGCGGGAAAAAGGGTGCTAAACTTGACTATGTTCAAAAAAAATTCGCCTCTAAATACAATCAATTTAAAAATCATGTCTTCTGTATTATCACCGACAAAGAACCTGTTTTTACCTTTGCTTCTCGGAAATTAACTTCCAATAAAACTAAAAAGACTTTTCATCGCCTCTATAAATGCAGAAAACCTGTAAAACACTATTACATCCCCGCCTGCCAACTGCCTCGACACTCTGTCATTTAAACAACATTATTTCTATGCCCTGCTTACTTTACTTAAATCCCACATATTCTCGAGGCACTGGCGGGCAGGAACCACCATTAACAACCCTAAATCGCTGGGGCTTAAAAAACCTGTTCTCTATCTACAGGCCTATTTATGGAAAGGTCTTGATGCCAATAACAAATTCCTCAATTGTTGTGCTGACGTTGATCTCTCCTCATTATGTGAGGTTGAACCAGACATGTTTTCAAAACCTGTTCTTGACCACCTTAACCATAAGGTCCCTGCTCCTGACCTCAGAAAAGACAGACAACTTGCTCTCATCAAAGAATTGCTTAAAACCAAATATTCCTCTTTTGGATTTAAAACTTCTGAACTCAGAAATGCTCTATCCAACTACTTCCGAAATTCCTCTCAAATTCGCTATGAATTGAAAAAATTAATCTCTAGAAAGATAGTCAAAAAGGCAAAAGGTAAATCATTTTATGTGGTTACTAAATTTGGCTGGAAGTGGTTTTGGGCTACAATTTGTGCTAACGACTTTTTTAAAAATCCCATAATTTCAAGGTGTTTTAAAAAGGACTTAGAACATAGTGTATCACAACCATCTAATATTGAAAAGTCCTATCTCCTCATCCATCAAGGCTTAACCCTCATTACTCAAGAACTTGCAATGATTTAGGCTCCTCTAAAAAACGTAAATTTTTTTCACGTTTTTAAAGAGAAAAGCTTAAACGCTATAACCCTCTAACAAAATCTCCATTCCCTTCTCATATATCCGGCTGTTTCCTGTTACCCTTAGCTCCAGAGGATCATAAAAAAGTATCTCTTTTTCGGCCCACTTCCTTAAAAGCTTCCTCTTGTCTTCCTTTAATCCCTTAATACTGTAATAACTATTTTTCACTATCTCTTTTGCTACTTCCTTAAAAAATTTAGTTTCTTCCTCGTTAAAAACGGCCAAAAACTCGTCTATCTCCGTATACGCCAACCACTTCTCCCTCTCCAAAAATTTCTTTAAATCTATTCCTTTCTTCTTAATTTTTATGGCCTCTAAGATTCTTCCTATGTTGCCCCCAAGGTATTCCCAGACAAGCTCTATCTCATTCGTGGTAAAACCCTCTATTGATAACCACCTCTCTACCTTGTCTCTGCTAAGATGATCAATCTTCTTGAATCTACTTGTCTCCTTAAGCTTCGCATCATTGTATATCCTCTCTATAAATACCGTATTTGATGTAAGGATAACTACATGGGATAAATGTTTTTCTTTAGTTAGAGAAACACAAAAATTTAAAAATTCTTTTAAAAGCTCCCTGCTACTGTTAATATAAATCTCTTCTAATTTTTGTATCTCATCTATGATCAATATACACTTCTTGTTTCTCGCCTCATCCTCAATCTTTCTCATTAGCTCCTCAAATAAATCCCTCTCTTTCCTCTCTATCTCCTGCAATACCTTTCGCTCTAAACTAAAAAATTTTAACGAAAATTTGCCATCTGTTTCCACCGTCTCTCTATACACATCCTCGGGAAATATAAAAGAGTGTAAAAAACTAGAATAGCTGGAAATAAACTTCCGTCTCAGATTAATATATTTGACCCAATATTTACTTTCTTTCCACCATTTTTCTTCCGTAAGAAGCTTCTTCTCCACTACATACTCTATCACCGTGGTCTTACCACTTGATTTAGGTCCGTAAACTAACAACAACCTCTGCGGTACCTCACTAAACCAATCTACAAAAAATTCTATCTCATCCTCCCTATCCACAAACAGTGCCCCACGGTATGTCTCTATTTTCATCTAAATCTCCTTGTTCTACCTTTGAAGTTCAAGGTTTATTGGGTTATTGAGTTAGTGCGTTTATAGCGTTATTGGGTTAATTGAGTTTGTTGGGTTTATTGGGTTTGTAACCTTCTAACCCTTAAACCCTATAACCCTCAACCCCTTAACCCTTAAACTCTACTCGCGTTTGAGAGTTTTTTTGAGATACTTTATAAAATTTGAGATCATTCGCTGGATTTTATCCAAATCTTGGTAAATTTCCTTAAAATCGTCTTCTTTTATATATCCTTGATCCATAGCTACATAAAGATGACTTTGTAATTCTGCAACAGAAGATTTAGCAATAAAAAGAAAACGAATAAATTCTCTATTTCCATTCCTTGCATATCCCTCCGCTATATTCGCCATAATTGAGCTGCTCTCCTCATTTGATCCGCAAGACTGTAATCTCTCTTAACTATTTTTCGTGCTTCTTTCCACGCTTCGATGTCTTCAAATCTCTCGATAACCATATTTTGAGTTTGTTGGGTTTAACTCTCAACTCTCTAACCCTCAACTCTATAACCCATAAACCCTCAACTCCCTAACCCATTAACCCTTTAACCTTGAACGTCGAACCTTGAACTTTGAACTTTGCCATCTACAACCTCCGCCCCTTCGCCATTAGCCTTTAGCCTCTGACATGAGCACTCACACTGGTCACTCTAAAAGTGTCTGTGATCTGTGTGGGTGATCTGTGTACATTATCTGGGTCTTATCTGTTTCTCTCACTCACACTGATCACTCACACTGTTCACTCTCTAGTTCATGGCTTTATTTAATTTTGTCTCAAATTCTTCTAATGAATTTACTCGCATGGCTAACTTAAGCAAACTTTTTAATACTTCTCTACTGTCAATCTGCTTAATCTTTTGAACCATAGATTTTGGCACAATCTCAAAACGTTCATCAAGAATTTCCAATAAGTTCTCCCGTGCTTCCATCAATAATCCCTGTTGAATCCCCCGTTCAAATCCTTCTTTTTTTATTATCTCATAAGCTGCTGACTCTATCATTATATCCCTCCTCCTTTGAATTAACTTCAACGGTATCTCTTTGGATATCAAGCCACTTAATATTGCCATCCCTGTTAACAAATCTGACTTGTACTGCCTGCTACCTTCTCCCTCGTATATTCCTTTTTCTGCTTCTTCCACTAATTTTTCTCCCCCTTCCATCAAAGGCACAAAAGGATATAAACATATTAAACCTTTTTCTAATATCTCTTCTGCCTTTAACTCATACACCTTTACTACTTTATACCTGAATTCTACCTCTTTGTCATGATAATAATCCTTTACCTCTCCACAACGCCTTAACACTATCATCACTGTTTCTACATCAACCTCTTCCTGCAGTATATGACGACACCTTGTCTCCAATGTCCTAAGAGGCAAATATTTCTTCCACTCTGTTATAAACTCTATAAGCACCAATCTTTCTCTATTATCCTCAAATAATGCCCTTAATACAAAATCTGATCTCCTAACTGATGTTGTCTCTTGTGGTCGTATATCTATTATTTCTGATTCCTTAACTTTAAGTCCACAAAGATCCCTTAATACCGCACCCCTACAATGGGATAGTATTACCTTGGATGCTATGTCATATTGCATAGAAAATTCCTATTATATCTTATTCTATGTTTCTGTGGATGATCTGTGTCAATTACTCACACTGTTGACTTATCTCCCAAAGGGATTCACAATCTTTAACCTCCCCTCAATCACCTGTCCATCTTGCATGTCTTCTGTGTACAGGATAGAACATCCGCTTTCTAAAGCTGAAGCAACTATAAGACTATCCCAAAACGACAGATGATATCGCATTCTTAACATATTAGCTTTCATATAAGTACCCATATCTACACTTACTACATTTGTAATTTCTATTACATTTTCCTGAATTAATCTCGTAACTTTTTCATCTATTAATTCAAACTTTCTAACAAGATTCCAATGACATTCGTTAATTACTTGAATAGATATGTAAATTTGTACCTGCTGTTTTAATAATTCTTCAAGCACTAACAGAGAAATTTCTCTTTTCTTTTTATCAGTTTCTAATGCGCTATCCGTAAGTCCATATATCCAAACATTAGTATCTACAAAAACTCTATCTTCTGTCATATATTTCTTCCCGCGCTGCAATTTTTGAATAAGATTCTACTTTTATAGGTTGATAGAAACCTTTAGGCAAAAGCCCTTTCTCTTTAATTTTATATTTCTTCAAGAGCATTTTATAAAACTGCATTAATTCCTTCTTCGCCTCATTAGGTAGGATTTCAATATCTAACTGTTCTTGATTTAAGTCTTGCATATTCAGCCCTCCGAACATTAGTTATGAGGTCGTGGGACCCTTGGATTCATTGTGTTTATTGAGTTTATTGGGATTGTGGGTTTGTAACCCTAACTATCTAACCCTTTAGCCCTATAACCTTAAAAGTGTCTGTGATCTGTGTGGGTGATCTGTGTACATTATCTGGGTCTTATCTGTTTCTCTCACTCACACTGATCACTCACACTGGTCACTCTAAAAGTGTCTGTGATCTGTGTGGGTGATCTGTGTACATTATCTGGGTCTTATCTGTTTCTCTCACTCACACTGATCACTCACACTGGTCACTCTAAAAGTGTCTGTGATCTGTGTGGGTGATCTGTGTACATTATCTGGGTCTTATCTGTTTCTCTCACTCACACTGATCACTCACACTGGTCACTCTAAAAGTGTCTGTGATCTGTGTGGGTGATCTGTGTATATTATCTGGGTCTTATCTGTTTCTCTCACTCACACTGATCACTCACACTGGTCACTCTAAAAGTGTCTGTGATCTGTGTGGGTGATCTATATATGTTACTCACACTGTTCACTCTCTAGTTCATGGCTTTATTTAATTTTGTCTCAAATTCTTCTAATGAATTTACTCGCATGGCTAACTTAAGCAAACTTTTTAATACTTCTCTACTGTCAATCTGCTTAATCTTTTGAACCATAGATTTTGGCACAATATCAAAACGTTCATCAAGAATTTCCAATAAGTTCTCCCGTGCTTCCATCAATAATCCCTGTTGAATCCCTTGTTGAATTCCTTGTTGAATTCCCTGTTGAATACCCTCTTCAAATCCTTCTTTTTTTATTATCTCATAAGCTGCTGACTCTATCATTATATCCCTCCTCCTTTGAATTAACTTCAACGGTATCTCTTTGGATATCAAGCCACTTAATATTGCCATCCCTGTTAACAAATCTGACTTGTACTGCCTGCTACCTTCTCCCTCGTATATTCCTTTTTCTGCTTCTTCCACTAATTTTTCTCCCCCTTCCATCAAAGGCACAAAAGGATATAAACATATTAAACCTTTTTCTAATATCTCTTCTGCCTTTAACTCATACACCTTTACAACTTTATACCTGAATTCTATCTCTTTGTCATGATAATAATCCCTTACCTCTCCACAACGCCTTAACACTATCATCACTGTTTTTACATCAACCTCTTCCTGCAGTATATGACGACACCTTGTCTCCAATGTCCTAAGAGGCAAATATTTCTTCCACTCTGTTATAAACTCTATAAGCACCAATCTTTCTCTATTATCCTCAAATAATGCCCTTAATACAAAATCTGATCTCCTAACTGATGTTGTCTCTTGTGGTCGTATATCTATTATTTCTGATTCCTTAACTTTAAGTCCACAAAGATCCCTTAATACCGCACCCCTACAATGGGATAGTATTACCTTCGATGCTATGTCATATTGCATAGAAAATTCCTATTATATCTTGGTCTATGTTTCTGTGGATGATCTATGTCTGTGATCTGTGTATGTTACTCACACTAACCACCCATACACACTTTACCCATTAACCCTTAACTCAATTTATTTTTTCAAGCAAAAGTTCCATCCCTTTTTCGTATATTCTGCTATTTCCTGTTGCTTTCAACTCCAAAGGATCATAAAACAGTATCTCTTTTTCTGTCCATCTCTGTAGAAAATTTTTTTCTTTTTTATTTATTCTTTCCAAAGAATAAAATCCTTTTTGCACAATTTCTTGACTTACTTCCAAAAAAAATTCCCTGCCATCCTCATCAAACTCTGTTAGGCAATCCACTATCTCTGTATATGCTAGCCACTTCTCCCTCTCTAAAAATTCCTTTAAGTCCTTTTCTTTTTTCTTAATTGGTATAATCTTTAGAATATCTAAGATACATCCTCTATAATAGTTCCATAAAAGTTCTAACTATTTTTCACTAAATCCTTCAATCTTCAGCCAGTTCCTGATTTTTTCTTTTAATAAGTGATTAATTTTGTAAAATGAGGAAGTCTTTTTTAGCTTCGCATCATTATATATGCGCTCTTTAAATACCGTATTTTAAGTTACGTTCTAAGGTCTAGATTCTAGTTTCCTTAAACGTTGAACATTGAACATTGAACTTTAAACTTCCTCTACAATATCCGCTCCCTTTAACCAATTTAGTGTGAGCAGTTTATATAAATCTTTTCTAACTTTTGTATATTTTATGCCCCACAGTAACTTTCTGTCTTTATTTTTAATTTGTTATATGGGTGGAATTTTCTTTTGTAACATTGGGGGTAATAAGTCTTTGTATTTATTAATTTGGAAATTCTTATTTTTTAACATACTTTCTAGGGAAATCCTCACTTTTCTTCAATAAGCACCATCTTTTGTTAATACTACCTTTATAGTTTTAAACAAGATTACAACATCCAGCCACAGAGACCAATTCAGGACATACCAGGTATCTAGTTGGACTCTATAAGAATAATCAGTATTACTTCTTCCACTTACCTGCCATAATCCTGTAATGCCTGGCATCACCATATAATAGAAGCGAGCATTTTCTTTATAATACTTTTTAATTTCTTCCTCCACAACAGGACGTGGTCCAACAAAACTTAAGTCTCCTTTTAACACATTAAATATTTGAGGTAATTCATCTAAAGAAGTCTTTCTTAAAAATTGACCAATCCTTGTAACTCTTGGATCATTTTTTAATTTAAAAGTAGATTCCCATTCTCTTCTTGCCCTCTCATCTTCCTCTAAAATCTTCTTTAATCTATCCTGAGCATCTTTATACATTGTTCTGAATTTAAGAACTTTTATTTTTTTTCCCTTTTTTCCCACTCTAGTATGACTAAAAAAAACATTTCCCTCTGAATCTAATTTAATCATTACTCCTATTATAAGTATTAATGGAATAAGAAAAGGCAAAAGACAGATCCCCATAGTTAAATCAAATAATCTTTTTACCATTTTATTTTTTAATGATTGTAAATTATTATTTATTTTCAACAAAAACAGTTGTTCCTCAAACAAATGGTAAAGCTCACTGTTTGAGATAGAAATACCTCTCATTTCTGGAACTATATATAATCTTCTCACAAAACACTGAACCTCAGCTGCAAGCTCTGCTAAACGTTCTCTTCCAAGAGAAGGCATTGCAATTACTACTGAATCTATGTTTTTTTCTTTTATTATCTTTTTAAAATCTCTTATTTTTCCCAACACATTATATTTATTTCCATTTATTGTTATGTATTTCCCTAATTTATTATCATCTAAAAAACCAATAACATTAAAGCCAAGTTCTCTATTATATAATAGACCCTGGACTACTGTTTTTCCTGCAACTCCTGCACCTAATATAATAACATCCTTGCTATAAATAGAGATTTTACATAAAAACAACTTAAAAAAATATCTAGAAATAGGTAAAATAAATATTATAAAGAAAAAATATAAAATCAAAATAGCCCTTGGAAAATTTATCGTTTTTTTCAAATAAATAACCGAAAAACATAAAAGGATAGTAAAAAAAACACTTAGAACTATTTCTCTGGTCTCAGTCCAAAAAGGTAATCTTTTACAATACAAACCTTTTATAAAGAACATAAGGATTAAAAAAAATGAAACCCACCATATTTGAGAAAAATAATCATTCACACCTGGTTTTACATTAAATACACCAAACTCCCCTAAAATATTCTTAAGATATATAGAAAAATTTAATACTAGATAACTGATTGCAAAATCATGCAATAAAAGTAATCCTCTTCCAATAAGATCTTTAAATTTCATAAGAAATTTTTATCCTTTAATTTTGTCCACAGGCCAAAGTTTGATAGTTTTTATCAAGATATCCCCAAAAAATTTTAGTTATTTTTTAAAAAAGATGGCGGTCAATGTCAAAAATAATCCATTTTTTGTAGAAATTCTCGGTGAGTTTGTAAACATACTATTTACACAGAAATACGAGAAATTGTAAATGTCCTAACAATATAAAGCCATAAAATCAAATTATTTTTTCACCGAGAATTGCAGCATTTTTTGGTTTTCAATGTTTGTTATTTCAATACATACAAATTGTGATATATGTGATAGTTAAAAACCAGAAAAGGAAGGTCTAAAAAGTTTAATTTGGAATATTAAATTGGCTCTTCAACCACTTTAACCATTTACTGTTAAATGATCTAATCTCTTTAATCTGTTTAGCAGAATAGCCGAGCCATGGGATTTTTTGACTTGGAAAACCCAAGGGTTCTGAGATCACCACAATAACTCGTTCTTTTTTTGAAATAAAATAAATTGCTCCAATACACTTTACCCATTTGTTCTTAAATTTCCCAAAATAAACAGTCCAGGACAAAGGAACTTTTTTTGAGAAAAAACTATCATAAATATAATAACCTTCCCCTACTCCATAAGGGTTCTTTTTAAATATACCTTGTAAACTTTTTTGAAAAACAATATTTAAAAAAGTTTTTTCTTTTTTTATTAGAAATGAATGCAAAATAGTTGGGCCATATATTTTTTTTTCTTCCTTTACCACCAAAAACCTTTTCCCTAAATCCAGCCTTATTCCCAGTCCACATAATACATTATTTTTATCTATATAAGCTAAAGACATTCTAGATGGTTGTCTAATTTTCTCCAGAGAAATCTTTGACCAACCCTTTTGATATAAGCATCTTTCATAACTAGTTATAAAAACCTCTAAATTTTCTTTTTTGCCTCCAACAGTGGCCTCTTTTGCTGTTCTGTGGGCTAGTTTTAAACACTCTTGTTCATCTTTATTAAAATCCCACTGCGTTGCTCCCTCTTTATACCATCTAGTCTTTGCACATCCAAATAACAAAAATAAGATTAATAAAACTATTTTAACCCTCATTGTCCCCTAATCTCGTCCAAATTTCTTTTAAGGTAATCAGGAGTATCCCAAGGATTAAGAGGGAACAAATATCTAGGCTGTCTTAAAGTTTGACCCTGATCCCTTGTAAAGCTTGTTATACCATATGTGAGGATTCCTCTTTTTTCTCTGTCTGAAAACACAGCAAATGGAAAAGAAATATAAAATCCCTTTTCCTCTGCTTCTCTGTTTTTGTCTGACTTAAATATCGAAGTATCTGTTTTTGTGTACCATGCTCCAACTGTAAAATATTTAAAGGAACGCCTCAAAATAATCATTACTCCTTTGTCCCCAGCTAAAAATCTACCTATCTTTAACCCTCCTTCTACCCCTTGCGAGGGCCATATCTCACAATAAAGGTTAATAAAACCAGTATAAAAAGTACTACTATCTTTCTTTAGTTTAAAATTATCATCAATGGATCTTTTTTTAACAACTTCACTCTCTAACCCCAAACCCCATCTTCCATCATTAAAATATCTAAATCCTTCTATACCAAAACCAGCATATCCATATTCAAAATATCCGAGTGCTCCTCTCAGCCACCCTATCTTAGGAATTTCAATTAATTGATCAACTGCAAGCTGAGAGATTCTTGGTTTAGACTGTTTCTCATACAATACCATATCTGTTCTTGTAGGTTCGGGTTCTAAAGGAGGAAAAATAAGTTCATCGTATTGATTGAAAAGAGTAAATTCTAATTCACCTTTTAAGAGAGTTGATCTTGTTGGATAAAGCTTTAAAGAAGTACGAATTATTCCTTTATGTTTGAAAAATCCTGACCTATTATTTATAAATGTATATAACTTAGGGTCTAACCTAAAATCCCACCATCTCTCCTTTGGGCTTACAAATTCAGAAACAGTTTTTTCACTGAGAAAATTACTTAGATTTTTATCCTTGTATAGATTTATATCTGAATAATAGAGAAAAGTTCTTTTATCTATACGACTATTTAAATATGCACGTATATTGTCTCTACTGGTTCTAATACTGGTTAGTATTTTACCATTTTTTTTAAAATTAATATAAAAATTCTTAATCCTTGGTGGACATAGATTGTCTATTATAACTATCACCCTACGTAATGCTCGAAGAGGAGATATATATTTTGAATTTTCCACCTCAATCCATATAGATATATCACTTGCTGCAACTCTAATATCTTTAAATCCATCATTTTTTAATTCGTCAGCTAAAATTCGAGCCAATTCCAAGTTGGTTGCAAAATAGGCATTAAACCTTATTTTTTCATATACCTTATATTTGGGTTCCTTTTTCCAACCTAAAAAACCTTCAGGGTCCATGGGAAGGTCCACATTAACCCCAAAGCCCAGCCACCTACCCCTCATTAAAGCAACCTTGGCTTGAATAGCTGAGCCAATTTTATATTTAATTCCAAAATTAAAAGGAATTTTGCTGTTATCTTGTTTTACTTTTTTTTTATGTTTAGCAATAAACCCGAACATCTTTTCATAGTTTATGCTAGAATATTCTGCACTAAAGATAAGGTGTGGATTAAAATGATATTCTATTCCGCCAAATGGTCTTGTCTTTCTAAATGGAGAGGAAAATAAAAAAGAAAATCCAGTATCTTTTTTTCCTCCCATTGCCCTTGATTCACCCCCTATAAACTCACCAGCCAGTATCCCCTGTCCCACTCCTAAGGTAATATCAAAATTTTCTATCATTTTTGACATGACCAGATATCTTTGAGCAAAAAGTGCTGTACCAGTTGCATCAAAGGCTCCAATGGCTATTTGAGGAAGGAATTCATCTTCTTTTAAAAGAACTAATCTAGCACCAGCTGATCTATCTTTATAACGACCATAGCCATATCCTTTAAAGGCATCTATGGTGTGGACTACTGTGAATTGTCCGTGGATTTCCAGTCTATTAAACAGGCCTAGGGCTCCCCCAAAATAAGAATAAGGATCACTATCGCCATAGGTTAAACGCAAATGCCAGTCAGGAAGGACCCTGGCATTTGGCATTTGCCAAATGCCAGTATAGCTCTCTAAAGAATCCAGTGGAAGCATACATGAATCAGGGAAATAACCATAGGACTTATATGGTAATATTAATATAAAAGAAATAACGATCCACCTTCGGATCCCAAATAGGATCCTATTTATCATCCTAATATTCTCCTCATGATTAA
The DNA here is from genome assembly GCF_054657475.1 of Desulfothermus naphthae. Lineage (NCBI taxonomy): Bacteria > Pseudomonadati > Thermodesulfobacteriota > Desulfovibrionia > Desulfovibrionales > Desulfothermaceae > Desulfothermus > Desulfothermus naphthae. The sequence goes on along the minus strand of NZ_BAAHYQ010000001.1, from coordinate 1,936,243 downwards.
TGTCCCATTTAAAGGGCAGCAATGGCAATTCCAGCAGTTGTTGCTATCTTAAATATTATCTCTGTAATATTTTTTATTAATCTTAAATATGGTATTTTTTCAAAATTCTCGGGCACTACAATTGTATCTCCTGGCATTGGCTTATATTTGTAGAAGCTTGTCAAAAATCTAGCCTGCTGTTTTGAATATACTTCACCATTTGCCTTTAATACGTAGATATAATCTTCATCGGCATTTTTTGTAATACCGCCCGCTTGTTTAATATAGTCACCAATAGTCTTGTCAGGTTCATACAAAAAAGCACTTGGAGTATATACACTTCCCATCACTGTAACAAACTCAGGTCGTTTTGGGATTATCAAGAGGTCCCCATCTGATAATTGGAAGTCATATTTCGAATTTTTAAAAGAAGACAGCTCTGTAAGTTTAATGGAGACCCGTCCTTCAGGTTCTATCTTTTTTAATTTGTTTATAAAATTTTGAATAGACATTAAAGCTATTTTATAGGTTTGAGTCTCTTCTGACGAAATTGCTGTCTGCATTGATTTTGTAATAGATACATTTGCCCTGAGTTCTAAATCCTGAATTAAATCATTTAAGCTTTTTTTCTGAATTTCCTTGGCCTTTTTATTAAAAAATTTTGCACCATAAAAATAGGCTTCTTTAGTAAATCCTCCAGCTCTCTCAATTAAAGATGAGAGTTTTTCTCCTTTTTTTATTATATACTTTCCAGGGAACAAAACCTCCCCCTTAATTTCAGCATATTCAACTTTTCCCCATTCAGAGATTTTTTTCACAAATAGTTTATCATATGGTTTTAATGGCACATTGTTCTCTGGATCGCCCATAAGGGCCCTTTTTAAACTTATTTTTCGAACTGACACTAAACTAAGTTTTCCATTTATTATGTTATAAGAAGTAAGTTCAGCCTCATCTAAGTATGCAGATTCTTTAATATTTCCACCAGCAAAAACCAAATCCTTTATTCTCATTCCCTTGACATATGGATATTGTCCAGGGGAATTTACCTCCCCATATATTGTGACAGTTTGCTTTGGTATATATTCCCAAATAGAATGGATTATAATTTCATCCAAGTCTTTTAAAGGAATATTTTCGTCAGGATCACCCATAAGTGCTTTTTTTAAATTAAAGGTTATGAGCTTTCTTTTTTTATTTATTTTATCTAAACGATAAATTTCTGCCTTTTCCATATAGGCCTGTTTAGTTAAGCCTCCAGCTAATAAAATAAGATCCTTTACTCTAAATTCCTTCTCTTTCATTTTATAGCTACCAGGCTTTCTTACTTCCCCTTTAATGGTAGCTGAAGGCTCTGGTTCAAATAACCATTTTGAAAATATATATATTTTGTCCCAGGGTTTTAGTTCAACATCTTCTTTTTTATCCAAGACCACTTTTCCTAAATTAAATGGAACAAGCTTTGTTTCTCCAGTAGACCATACATATCTTTTAATCAACGCGTAATCAAAATAAGTATCAGGCAACAAATCATCAACACTGGTAATTATTTCACTGAGATGCATTCCTTGATGGTAGGAATAAGAACCAGGTCTGCGAACATTCCCCATGAGCTTTATGGAATTCATGTTTTGAGGAATAATTGAAAAAACTTTAATTAAATCCCCGTCTTTTAACTTAAATTTTTTTAAATTAGATTTGTCTTCAGCATTAACGTCTAAGATTACTTTCCATTTGTGATTCTCAGATCTCTCAATTTGTATTTTTTGGTCCCATCCAATAGGCAACAAACCTCCTGCAAGCTTTAAAGCTTGCTCCAGAGTTGTTTCTTCCTTTAATTCATAAATGGCTGGCCTTTTCACATTACCTGCAATACCAACCAAAGGACCTGCTAAGGGGACAAATATGGTATCTCCATGTCTTAATCTTTTATCATTTTTTTTATCACCCTTTAAAAGCAGATCATATAAATCAAGTTCACTAATTACCTTGTTGTTTCTCTTTAAAACAATCCTCCTTAAGCTCCCTCTTTCAGTTGGACCCCCTGCAGCTATAAGACTATCTAAAATAGTTGACATGGCATTTAAATTATAAGGACCTGGATTTTTCACCTCGCCTAAAACAAAAACTTGAATTTGGCGAAGCCTGCTCAAAGTAATAGCTACATTAGTTCCAATGATTCTTGTGGCCTGTTTAGTGAGAAAACTTTTCATCTCCTCATAGGTCATTCCGGCCACTGTTAATGGTCCTATTTGAGGGAAAAGTATCCTACCATCCCTCTCAACTAATAGAGTATATTGTGCATTTAATCTTCCCCAAAATAAAACCTGTATTTCATCTCCAGGTCCAATTATATAATCTGGAGCAACAGGCTGGGCTGGAAGTGGCTTTGATATCACTTCCCTAAACAGATTATACCCAAAGGGCTTTATATTTGTAGGGACAGTTAGTTCCCCTGTTTTTACTTCTAAATATTTTTTAAAAATTGCGAAAAAATTTTGTTTCGGAGGTATGGACTTAATCTCAACTGTTTCTTTTTTTGTCTGCACACGGGGCTTTTCCAGTAATTTTTTCCCTTCTATTATTTCCTCTGGTCTTAATCCCTGAAGCTCTTTATTATTTTTTAGTATTTCAATTTCCTCGGGAGTTAAATTACCGCCTTGTTGGAATTTCCTTAAAATCAACTCCTTTATTGACGGGTTTACACTCTGAAATTCTTTACTATTTTTTAGTATTTCAATTTCCTCGGGAGTTAAATTACCGCCTTGTTGAAGTTTCTTATAAATCCTTTCTTTTTGAGATGTACTAAGATTTGAAATATTAGTGACTTCAGCATAACCACCAATTGAAATGAACAGCCATAACATTATAAAATAAAATAGTGTTTTAATTTTTTTCATTCTTAACAGCTCCTTCAACTAAATCTTTAGCCCCGGATCTTTGCTTTACATTATTTATATATTCTAAAAAAAATGCCAAAAATATACTTAAAAACAAAGTAGTTATAAAGGATACCACCACGATAAGCGTACGTCTTGGCTTATATTTTTTATCTGGCACCCTTGGAGGATCAATAATCTTAAAGGCAAAGTTTTCATTTACCTTTGCCATTGTTATTGTCTCAACTTGCTTGGCAATCAAGGTGTAGAGCTTTTGCTGAATAGTGGGATCAGAAGTTTTTAATAGCTCCTGTTTTAAAAGCCTTTTATTTTTTTGTGCAATTCTAATTGCCTCTTCACTCATATGCTCTCGCAGTGTATCCAATATGTATTTTACAACTTTTGCACAAATCTCTGGATCTGGATATTCTATGGAAATAGAAATAGTACCAAGTTTTTTGTCTTCTTGAACATTAAATATATCTTCAAATTCTCTTATCCCATCCTCTAAAGTAGGGACATCGCTTTCTTTTATTGACTCACGATTACTGGGTTGTAAAGAACGAATAACTCCTTTAAACCACTTAATTATAGGATTTGGTTTTTTCCATGTGTTTTTCTCACTGTCCCATTGCTCATAAAGCAGCAGAGGTAGGATTTTATAATTCAGTATAACCTTTTCCTTAAGGATATCTGAATTTAAAAGTGCAATAATTTCAGAACTTGACCCTCCTGAAGGAAGAGAAATTCCTGCCATTTGAGCTAATCCTCCCAATCCAGCTAGGGCTCCACTTATTTGCTCATTATTACCCACTGGCAATATCGTAGCCTCACTTTTGTATATATTTGTCATAAATAGAGAAAGTACTGCCACCGCAAAGGCCACACCAAAGGTTAAACCTAAAATCATCTTTTTATATTTTACAATAACAAGCCACAGTTCATATAAATCTATTTCCTCTTCTTCCCATCTCTCTTCCATAATGTGTTCCTTAAATTAAATTCTTGGGCACCTTCCTATATTTACTTTTTATTGTCAATACTTAAAAATTATTCAAATAGATATTCCAAAAAAAAAGGTCGTCTTGTACAAGACGACCTTTTTTAAAGGTCTTTTTAAGTTAGCCAAATCAGTGACCATGACCGTGACCATGACCGTGACCACAATAACCCCCATCATCATCATCTAAGTTAGCAGCTGCAACCACGCCTGCTATAGTAGCAGCTGCAGCCACGCCTATTGCAACCATACTTGTAGTGATACCAGCAGTAGCAGCGCCTGCTGCTCCCGCTGCAGCTGCTCCCGCTGCAGCACCACCTGTTGCTCCTGCACCTGCCGCAGTTCCCCCCCCGGCACCTGCTCCGGCTGCACCACCGACTGCCTCAGCTCCTATGCTCATAGGTACACCTAAAAACAAAGTGGCTCCAATTAATAATACTGCTAATAATCTTTTCATCCTATTACCTCCTTTTTTTGCAAAAAGTTTAACATAGATGTGTATAAATATATATTTCAAAAAGTAAATCCTGTCAAGCTATTTTAAAGCATATAGCTGATGAAATAAAACTTTTTTAAAAATCTACCCCAAATTCCAATAAATTCCTACTCTAACTGTCAAAGTCGGGCCACAACAAAATCAGGTGGTGACATATTTTTCAGGGCACCTTTAACTGCATTAAAATCCAGCCCATATCTTGCAAATTTTCTTGGAACATTTTCTAATCCACAAGGTTTTGGAAACTCTACTCTAGGATATGGACCTGTGCCATATTTAGTCGATGCTTAAAAAAAGCCTTTTATTAAATTTTATTCTAAAATTTTTTCCATACTCACTTTAGATTAAGCTCAAGATTCATTCATCGGCTCTTAATTTTGATATTTTTTTGTAAAAAAAGGACGAAAAATAAAAAGAAACAAAAAAAAGGCAAGCTGATCCATCAGCTTTTTGAAGTTATAAGCTGCTGCTGCCAACAGTAAATTGATTGTATCTCCTATTGTCCCTTTTAGAAAGTTTCTGGCTAAACGAAAATCTGATTTTAGATGGCCTATTACTGGTTCTATCGCCGCCCTTCGTCTAAATCTCTTACGCATCTTGGATTTTTGATAGGGTGTTGCTTTCTTTTTAGGACTCTTTGGGATAATAATTTTTGTTGAGCCTATTTTGCTTTTACCTTTAAATCCCCTATCACAAATGGCCACCTCTGGTCTTTTTCCTACTATCTCCTCTGTTTGACACAATACTTTTGGCAATGTATGACCATCATATTGATTTCTTTCAAAATTTACTGCAGCAACTATTACTCCACTATTTTTTGTCATTGCTATAGCTGCCTTTGAACCGAATTCATATTTCTTATGTTCTTTACCTTTGCTTATGCAATAGACTCCTGGTTCATGAAGACTATAAATTTTATTTTTATCTTTTTTCTTTTGAGAATGCACTTTTTCAAATAGTTCTATTTGTTTTACATACTTGGGATAAACATCTTCTGGCAATTTACGTTTTATTTCTCTAATCAATATCCCAGCTATAGTCTTAATCCTTTTTCTGGCTTTTTTAACTTTTTTCTTATCCTTTGACCTCTTGTTAAATCTTATTTTTTTTAACAACTCAGGTAACTCTCTTCTAAAACTTCTACGTAAAACTATTCCTTCTTCTTTAGCTATTTTTCTACATTTGGAAATAATTTTACACATTAACTTTGTATCTGTTGGAAATGTAATATTTTTCTCTTGAACTGTAGTATCTACAACTATCTCTTTTTCTTGAATTTTGTCTTTATGTAATTGAGCAGATATTTCAAATATTTTCTTTACACCATCTTCTCCTATGCGTTTTCGGAAATGTGTAAGCTCTGATGGAGCACATGGAGGAGACCATCTAAATCTACTTTCTCCACAAAAAGCTTGAAAATATGGATTCTGTGTCCACATCTGCACTACTTTTGCATCACTTAAATTATACAAGTGTTTTAACATTAAAAGTCCAACCATCAATCTAGTAGATTTGGCAGGACGACCCCGCTTACTATATTTACTCGCAAATGCTTTATCAAATTCTTTCCATGGAATTTTTTTAGATAAAATTATCAAAGCATCATCAGGATTAATAAAATCTAATAAATCTCCACATATCAAATGTGGTATTCTACGCTTTGGCATACATGTCTGCATATAATTTCCCTTCCATTTTTTTATTCTTTTCTACCACCTTTTTACCTGTTTTAAACATTTTCTGGTCGTTTATATTACATTATAACAAACATTTTGTAAAGTATTTTCAGTAAATTATATATTTTTTAAGCATCGACTATTTAGCTGGCTTAGGCCATTTAATATCTTTCCACATTGGATATAAACAGTCTAATAGAGCAACTTCACATCCAACTAACTTGAGCATAGTTAGGCAGGAGATTAAACCAACTGGGCGGGCCCAGAAATTGTATGCAGCAAAATCATAGATCCATGGATTAATCCCTAAGACCCTTGAATAGTCTTTTTTATTTGAGGATATCCAGATAATCTCTGGCCAATTTGGCAAATTTTGTCTCTTTTGATTTGTCAAGTTTGAGGACCTGAACAAAGGCCATCTTTGCATCTTTTGTCTTTCCCAATCTGAGATAATTTTCCCCAAGTAGATAATAGAGATTTTGGTTATCAGGATATGCGTAAATCCCCTTTTTTATCCAGTATATTGCACTAGAAATATCTCCTTTTTTTACATATAAATTAATTATTGAAAAATATCCAGGAAGATATCTCCAATTTAAGGTAAGGGCTTTTTTTTCATAAAAAATGGCCTTATCCAAATTCCCTTTATTTATATAAATTAAGGCGAGATTATGAGCAGCATATTCAGGGGTTTTATAAGTCTCTATTGAAAGGGCCTTTTTAAGACATGAAATAGCCTTTTTTTCATCTTTTTTGGCAAGATATGCAAGTCCTAAATTATTCCAGGCATCTCCATATTGGGGGTCAAGTTTAATAGCATATGTGAGAGAGGAAATAGCCTTGTCAGGCTCTTTTGTCTGAAGATAAATAAGTCCCTTTAAAAAATAAAAATAGGGAATTCTCTTTGCTTTTTTTTCAATTTTTTTCAATTCAATAAAGGCAAGGCGTGGTTGTTTTTTTAATATATATGCCTGGGCTAGATCCAATCTAGCCCTCACATCTTTTGTGATAATTTGTTGATTTGTTGTAGCACAACTCAACAAAAAAATTAATAATAAAAAGTTTAAATACAATCTTTTCATTTTTTATATGACCTTGTTTAAGGGATATTCAATTATCCCTTCAACTCCAATATCCATTAATTTTGGAACAAGATCCCTTACTTCATCTTTGTCCACTACAACTTCAACTGAAAGCCATCCCTTTTGATAAAGGTTAGATGTAGTGGGAGATGTAAGACTTGGAAGCATTTTAAGCACCTGTTCTAAATCATTTTCTCTTACATTCATTTTAAGCCCCACCATCCTCTCTGCCTTAAGTGCACCTTTTAGGAGGGTCTTCATTTGAAGGATTTTGTTTCTTTTCCACTCATCTTCCCATGCCCTCTTGTTTGCTATAATTTGGGTGCAGGTCTGTAGTAATTCTGCAATAATCCTTAGTCCATGAGCCTTGATTGTTGTTCCTGTCTCAGTAACTTCAACTATTGCATCAGCAAGGCCAGCCACCACCTTTGCCTCTGTTGCTCCCCATGAAAATTCCACTTCTACATCAATTCCTGCACTTTCAAAATATTTTTTGGTAAAATTCTTTAGCTCAGTGGCGATTTTTTTTCCTTTGAGGTCTTCTGGTCTCTTGTATGGTGAATCTCCAGCAACTGCCAGAACCCATCTAGCAGGTCTATTACTCACCTTTGAATAGACCAGCTCATCAACAACAATTACATCTGCCTCATTTTCTAAAACCCAATCCTTTCCTGTGAGCCCAACATCTAATGTTCCATCTTCAACGTATATGGGCATCTCTTGGGCCCTACAAAGGGTACAAGTGACATGGGGATCATCTATTTCAGGGAAGTAATTTCTGTGGTGTAAATTGATTTTCCAGCCAGATTTTCTAAACAAATTTATAGTGGCATCCTGGAGTGAACCCTTTGGTATCCCCAATTTTAAAACTTTTTCCTCAGACATTTACTTATACACCTCCTTGGGATCAAAGATTTTTTCGCTACATATCTCTTCTCTAAGCTCTCCATCACTTTCCACTATCCTTCTGTAAAAACAGCTCTTATAGCCAGTATGACAGGCAGCAGAACCAATTTGTTCTACTAAAAGAAGGATGGTATCTTTATCACAATCAATCCTTATATCCTTTACTATCTGAATATTACCAGATTCTTCACCCTTTTGCCAGAGCTTGTTTCTAGACCTGCTAAAGTAATGGGCCTTTTTTGTCTTTAAAGTGGCCTCCCATGCATCTTCATTCATATATGCAAGCATAAGCACATCTAAAGTTTTGTAATCCTGCACTACAACAGGAACTAATCCTCCACCTTTCTCAAAATTTGGTTTCATCTTAACTCACCTCTGCCCTTAGTTGTCCACATGCAGCACTTATATCCTGTCCTTTGCTTTTTCGCAAGGTAACAATCTGTCCCTTGGATCTGAGATAGTCTTCAAAGGCAATTACTTGTTTCTCATCAGGAGGAGCATAGCCTATATCAGGCCCTGGATTAAAACGGATAAGATTAATCTTACATTTTATGTGAGATAATATTTTATTTAACTCTCTGGCATGCTCCAAAGAATCATTTACCCCCCCAATCAAAATATACTCAATGGTAATTCTCTGTCTGTTTCTTAGAGGAATAGACTTAAGGAGATCTATTAATTCATCCAGTTCCATTATTTTCGCCGCCCTGGGCATAATTTGTTCCCTTAGATTTTGATTCGGAGCATGTAGGGAGACGGCTATTGAACCTAAATCTTCTTTGGCAAATTCCTTAAGGGGCTTTGGTATGCCCACTGTAGAAATAGTTGTATGTCTGTAAGAAAAATCAAACCCCTGTTTATCCCTTAAAATATAAAGACTATTTTTTACGTTATCCCAGTTGAGGAGAGGTTCACCCATGCCCATAAACACCAGATTTCGTATTTTTAGTTTGGCTTTAATTTCCTTTAAAAATGCCCGTGCAATAAGTATTTGCCCCAAAATTTCGCCCTGGGAGAGATTTCTGATAAATCCCATTTTTCCTGTGCTACAAAATGTACACCCAAGGGCACATCCAACCTGAGATGACAGGCACTGGGTATAATGGGTCCTCTCGGGTATTAAGACAGTTTCTATTATGTTTTTATCTTGTAAACTAAGTGCTAATTTAATAGTGCCGTCTTTAGCAGTCTTTACTGCGCAAACTTCAGGTAATTCTATTTTAAAATCTTCAGATAATCTAAAACGCAATTTTTTGGGGAGATTACTCATTTGTTGAAAATCCAATACTCCACGTACATACAGCCAGTTCCATATCTGGGATTTTCGAAACCTTGGCTCACCTATTTCTCTTAAATATTCCTCTATTTCAGTGGAAGAAAGATCTAAAATATTTCTCATAACCTGCACCACCTGCCCACACCTGGGCGATTTTTTAGGAAGCTCAAGAAAATCCCCCAACAGATGCACAACTGTTTGCACTTGCAACTGGCCCCTGTTCCACCCCTTTGACTTTTACTGCTGATAAGAGTTTTTTTACCTTTAAGGAACCACAATTTGGACATTTTACTCTATCATGCCCAGGTTTAACAAGTTCTTCAAATTCTTTTTTACAGTCTTCACAAATAAATTCAAATAAAATCATTTTCATCCTCCCTGATAAAGATTAAATTCACTATATTAAGATTTATACAAAGTCAAAATAGTCAAGTTCTCTTCAAACAATTTATCTTGCCGAGCAAATCAATCAATTAACTTAAGATGGTCTTTTTATAGACCGCTCCAAGAGGACATGCACTTATACAATCCCAACAACCCATACATAAATCTTGAAAAACAACAGGTGGTTCAAAGGGCCCATCAATTTGTTTCATTACTTTATAAGAACAAGCCTCAGCAGAAAAACACTTACCTTCTTGGGGATTGCATTTTTTTGGGTCACAAATGTCGTATTTTATTGCAGAAAATTCCTTTTTTTGCATATATTTTCTCCATTATATTTAAGCTTCTAAAAAATTGTTAACAAAAATAGCTGTAACATCCATCACAAAACTTTTATTTTAAACCCTGTCAAATTGCTTAGATATTAGATGGTTTTTTCATTAGTCTAATTATTTCATGGGCAAGTTCCAATGCCCTTAAACCTTCTTCACCTGTAACTTTAACCGGGTCATCAAAAATTATTGACCTTGCAAATTCCTCTAACTCTAATTTTAGAGAATTCACATCTATGTTAGGAGGAGATACAAAAAAAATATCCCTCTTATTCTTGCCTTCTCCTATTACCCCAATAGGCAAAATATCATATCCTGTGTCTTTTAAATGGTCTACTTGTTTTAAACTCAAAATTTCACTTTTTTTATTCAAAAAGTCTATAGAGATGTATTGATCTTTCTGAAAAAGTCTCATTTTTCTCATGTGCTTTGCAGATATTCTGCTGGCAGTTAAATTGGCAACTGCCCCATTTTCAAATTCAATCCTCACATTTGCAATATCTTCTGATGGTGACACAACGGCCACTCCACAGGCATGGAGAAAATTAATTGGAGAATCAACCAATTTTAACACTATATCCAGATCATGGATCATTATATCAAGTATCACACTTACATCTGTTCCTCTTGGATTGAATTCACTGAGCCTATGCGCTTCTATGAACATAGGAGAGAGTTCTAAATGTTGAAGACTCAAAAATGCTGGATTGAATCTCTCAATATGACCTACTTGTAATTTTAACCCTTTATCTTTTGCCAGACAAACCAACATCTTGCCCTGCTCGACAGTCTCTGTAATGGGTTTTTCAATAAATACATGACAACCCTTCTCCAAGGCCTTTAACCCGATCTCATAGTGGGATTTAGTAGGAACCACTATTGAGATGGCCTCACATTTTTCTAATAATTCATCTACCTCTTTAAAAACAGCTACATTGTATTTATTAGATATCTCTTCCATTCTAGTTGGATCTATGTCATTGATTCCCACAATATCATAATAAGAAATATCTTTAGCTACCTTTAAATGAAAATGGCCTAAATGTCCTACGCCAATTATACCAAATTTTATCTTGTCCATTTAAAACCTCATGAGTTTTTATAGATACTTATTTTTTATAAGATCATCCCAGATAATCTTAGCAGCTTCAAAAGAAGCCCTTTTTTGCCCTAATTTAACTCGCAACTTAAGGAGATCTTCTCTTATCTGTTCATACAAAGGGGGATTTTTCAACCATTCTATAAGATGTGAGGCCACATTTTCAGGAGTAAATCTCCCTTGAATCAGCTCTGGAAATATGTCTTTTTCCATAATTATATTGGTCATACTTATAAAGTTGACTTTAACAAAAATCCTGCCAATAAAATATGTTGGCCAACTCACCTTATACCCTACAACAGTAGGTAATCTCAATAGCCCACATTCTAGGGACGCAGTGCCAGATGCCACAATAGCCACTTTAGATTTTGCCATCTCTATATATCTATTTTCAAAATCAACCAAGTTATAATTAATATCACCATGGAGAACATTATCAAAAAATTCCTTTTCTATTCCAGGTGCCACAACAATTTTTAATTTTATATTGGGAATCTTTGATAAAATTATCTCACTTGCCTTTGCCATAATTGGAAAAATCTTTCGCACTTCTTTTTCTCTACTACCTGGCATAAGTATAAGAGAATTATCTGTTTTTTTTAAATTATCTAAAAAATCAAAGTCCAAATATTCCATTAGTGGGTTCCCAACATACTCAACTTTCAAACCATTTTGTCTAAAAAATCCTTTTTCAAAGGGAAAAATACAGAGGAGTTTTTTTACATATTTTTTTAAAAACTTTATTCTACCCTGTCTCCAGGCCCACACCTGGGGACTTATATAATAATATACTGGGATGTTATATTTAAAAGCAATCTTTGCCACTCTAAAGTGAAAATCAGGGGCATCTATTAATATAGCACATTTTATTTTTCCAGTTTTAAAAATATCTTCTATTTTTCTGTAACACTTCAAAATCTTGGGTATATGGTCTAAAACTTCAAAAAAACCCATAACAGCAAATTCTTCTGAACTATAAACCTTGCTCATGCCCTCTTTTGACATATTAACTCCGCCAATACCAACAAACTTAATATTACCTCCTAATGTTTTAAGGGCTGAAATCAGTTTTTGTCCATGGAGGTCTGCGGAAGTCTCAAGGGCACTTATCCAAATACTCTCACTTCTGGGAACTATAATATTATTTTCTTGAGCGCACATTTTTTCTCTTTGTTGTATTTATGAGTTACCATTTATTAATTTATTTACTTCCAGATAAAAATTTTCTATATTAAAGGGAGATTTCAAAAAACCTTTTATATTTTTATGTTGGATAAAATAATTAAAAGGTGATATAAGTAAAATAGGAGTAGAAGACTTAAAAATTTTCATGTAGGAACTTGAAAGTTTTTTGGTTGGAAGATGGTAATAAATAACTAGATCCAACTCTAGTGAATTTATATCCTTTATATTGATAAGATCTATCACTTCATAATCTTTGTCTAAAAGAATATCAGTTATAAGATTTTTCATTGGAATATCTAGGGATAATACACCTATTTTCTTTTTTAACTTATCTGTGTTTAGATATGAATCTACAATATATTCTATTTCTTTTAATCGTTGTTTAATTTTCTCAACTAATATTTTGTCCTTTTTAAGAGACTTTGCATTTTCAATTAAAATTTTGAGTGAAGTCAGTAAAGATAGAGGATCTTCAATCTTTTTATCAAAATCTTGTCTAGCAATCCTGGCAGTAAATTGTATTACTGATTGCTTTATGACTTCTGTTGGATCTGATAAAAAAAGGTTCTGTTTGGGTCTATTTAAAATTCTATCTGTTATAAGTTTGTAACATTTACTTGCCAGAGAATTTGGGTATAATTTGGATATTGGCGCATTATGGGTAAGCTCTTCTCCAACTATACTTTCTTCAAATAATGCTCCTAAAAAAAGAATAGATATGCCTAAAAATCTTTTACATACATCCTGAAACCTACCCATTACTTTTTTTATCTGTTCCCTGGACTTTGCCCTGTTTAAAACTAAAAAAGGCGGATAATATAGTCCATTTTCTTTTAAACTTTTTATAAGAGCATAACCATCTGTGATAGAAGTGGGTTCTGGAGTAATAATTAAAATTAATTCCTTTGTTGCCAGACAAAAAGAGAGTACAGAGGGTGCTATTCCAGGGGAATTATCTATTATAATAAAATCGTATCCTGTGAGGGATGAAAACTTCTGAATCAGCTCTCTCCTTTGAGAAGGAGAGAGGTCTGCTAACTTTGGAATGCCCGAGCTTCCTGGAAGAAGGTGAAGAAAATCATCCACTGGATAAATAATCTCTTCAACACTTTTGCCATTAAAAATCAAATCTTCCAGGGTATATTTTGGATTTATCCCAAGCACTACATCAATATTGGCAAGTCCTAAGTCTGCATCTATTATACAGACCTTCTTTTTTTTTATTGAGAGATTATATGCTAAATTAAGAGAAAAGGAAGTTTTTCCTACTCCACCCTTACCACTGGCAACAGATATAATCCTACATTGAGAGTTCTTCAAAAAGACCCTCCTTGGAGAGGATGCTCTTTATGTCTTTTAGAAGGGACTTAATATGAAAGGGCTTTTTAATACACTTATATACACCTTTACTCAAAGCATCTTTTATTTCTTCATGTGTTGCCATTCCTGTTATAATAATTATAGGTATAGTTAAATCCTTTCTTTTTATTGCATTAATAAGTGAGAGCCCATCTAATACAGGCATCTTCATATCCAACAAAATTAGATCAAACCTCTTCTTTCCCAATAGCTCCAGTGCTTCTGCCCCATTTGAACAGATATTTGGCTCCATACCTTCTTCTTCCAATGTTTCATACAATATCTCTCTTATGTGTTTTTCATCATCCACTATTAATATTTTGGGTTTAATATTATATGTCTTGGGCTGTTTTGAATATGAATCAAATGAATCTGGTTCCCTTAATTCATGTATGTCCAATGGTAATATTACCTTAACAGTAGTACCTTCACCTTCTTTACTTTTTATCTCTAATTTTCCATAGTGATTTTCTATTATAGAATTAGATATTGAAAGCCCAAGGCCAGTTCCTTTACCTGGTTCCTTTGTGGTAAAAAAAGGGTCAAATACATTTTTTAACTGGTTTTTGGGTATCCCACATCCTTGATCTGCAATTTCAATAATTACCTGTTTGTCAGCACTATTGAGGGAAGTCTTAAGACGCAGCATCCCTCCTGATTGTTCCATTGAATGTTGGGCATTGATAATTAGATTCAAAAAAACTTGCTCTAACTGTGTCGGATCTGCCTTTATGTATGGAAGATCTTCTTTATATTCTTTTTCTACAACTATGTTGTATTTTCTTAAGCCTGGACCAACAAAATCCACCACTTTATCCAATAGAGAATGGATATCAACTGATGTCAAGGTTGGAGGAGCTGGCCTGGCAAAATCCATTAATCTTGTTAAAATATTGCTTATTCTCTCTATTTGTTCAATAATCTGATTTAGTTGCTTTTTCTTTACCTCGTCAGTCTCTTTTAGTTGTAACAACTGGGCCCTAGCATTTATTACAGCTAAGGGGTTATTGATTTCATGGGCAGCACCTGCTGCCAACTGACCAGCAATAGCCAATCTCTCAGTATGGAGGACCTGTTTTTGAAGTTGCTGATTTCTCCATAATGCATAGGTAAGCTCTTCATTCTTTTTTTCTAATCTCTCAATTAGCCTGATATTTTCCAGGGTAGACACCACAAGTTTGATGACTTGGCTTAGATAAAGTTTTTCCTTATCTGAAATTGAGTAACCCTTTGAGGTAGGCGTCAGACATAATTCTCCCTGCATATCTATTTTTTCAGAATAAAGAGGAACAGTATAAAAAGGATATTTATAACATATAGCTAAATCAAGTTTTTCTGCTTGTTCCAGAAAAATCCTCTTCTTATAAGAAGAGAACAATTCTTTTAGTAAAGTAGGAAATTTTGATGTTTGCTGATCCCATACTGGCCTGCCTTGTTTATCTAAAAAACATCTAATAGACCTACTTTTTTTTGATTGATGCCAGATATGACCTTCTAATATCCAATTTTCTCTATCTAAAACATAAATCAATCCTGCTTTGAACACAGGAAAATTGACAAAAACTCGGGCAATATTTTGAAAGAGTTCTTTAACATTGCAGGATCCTGATATAACTAAACCTATTTTATTAATTAATTTCTGAAATTCATAATTTCTTTTTAGTTCTCTTTTCTGTTCACTTAATTTAAGAGCCAACTGGGATATATGACGATTGGCCCTTTCAACTGTTTCTAAAAATAGCTCTTCAAAGTTTTCTTTGAGGTCAAAAAAACTTGCTTTGCCTTTATACTCTTCTAAAAACAATTGCTTTATGTTTTTCAATTCTTCGTTATTTAACTTTAATTCTTTTATAAGAAGATTTTTTTCTTTATTTTCTTCCTCTAATATCTCACCATCAAAGACAAATTCATGAGATAAGATATTGGCAAGCTTTACAATACATATAAGGAGAAAATTATCTTTTACAAAACCAAGAGTCTGAACATTTAAATGATGATAGGAAATAACTTCTATCAGAGATTCTGATAAATTCCATTCTTTAGCCAATCTTCTACCCAAGATTGTATGATCAAAACCTAAAATTTCATTTTCTAAGTAAAGACTATCTTTTCCATTTTTGTTTCTATCCTTAACTGCTTTAATGTAATTTTCTCCTTCACACAAAAGGATGGCCAATTTCCCCACATCATGGAGTATTCCACAAGAAAATGCTTCTTGTTTTAATTCAGGGTATGTGAGTTTTGCTATAAGGTGAGAAAAAATACCAGTAATAAGAGAGTGATTTAAAATTTCTTTATGAAGGGCCAAGGCATCTTTATTCTCTTTCCATTTCTCTAAAAAACTAAAAGTAATATTACTTAAGAGTATGCATTGCAGATCAGAAATTCCAAGCAAGGATATTGCATGGTATACATCGGTAATTTTTTTTCTACGAAACTTCTCACAAGAATTAGCTCGTTTTAAAATAGTGAGAACCAATGCTGGATCACCAACTATCACCTCTGCCAATGATTTAATATCTAAATCTTCTTTTAGAGAAAGAGACAGGGCCCTTATGGCCACTGAAGGAAAGGATGGTATTTCTAAAATCTTTTCAATGCAAGGACTCAATCTTTTTTTGTCATAACCTTCCAACTCTCATTCCCTCTTACTTCAAACTTTTCATGTTGAGAGTTATCAAACTATTACCATTACGTAACACTTTAAGAACTTATTGGTGAAAAAAAGAGGAAAAATCAACTCAGGATCACCAAATATTTTTACTTTTTTATATGAGATGAGAATGTAAATTTCAAGCGGTTTTTTATCTTTTTTTTGAATATCCTAAATTCGTTTTAAGACCCTTCTCCCTATTTACAGGTCTTTTACTACTTCTCTGATCAATATGTCCCCCTCTTTTTTGTTCATCCAGCAATACAGCCTTTCTGCTCAATTTAATTTTTCCTGTGCCTTCCTCTATTTCTATAACCTTGACCTTGATTTTTTGTCCTGGAGAAAAACTTTTATAAATATTGTTTATACGACCTATATCTAGCTGCGAGATATGAACTAGCCCATTTACACCTGGAAGTATCTCAACTATTGCACCAAAATCTTTTAAGAGTTTTATCTTTCCATTATATGTCTTGCCCAGCTCTGGTTTTTGATCATAAAACATTATTTTTTCTATGGTCTTGTCCAAGGATTCCTTATCAGGGGCAAATATGGTTATCTTTCCATTATCTTCAATATCAACTGTTGCACCTGTTTCTTTCACTATGGCCTTTATATTTTTACCTGATGGACCTATGATATCTTTTATCCTATCTGGAGTTACTTCTATTACTTCAATCTTTGGTGCATATTCTGATAGTTGCTCTCTTGGTTTGGATATAACACTCTCCATTTTATCCAGGATAAAGAACCTGGCTTCCCTGGCCTGTTTTAACGCCCTAATTAAAATATCCTTTGATATGCCGGTTATTTTTATATCCAATTGAATTCCAGTGATTCCTTCTCTGTTCCCTGCAACCTTAAAATCCATATCACCTAAGTGGTCTTCATCACCCAGAATATCTGTTAATATAAAAAACTCATCATCCTCTTTAATAAGCCCCATAGCCACGCCTGCAACATGAGATTTTACAGGGATTCCAGCATCCATAAGTGCGAGGGATCCTGCACAAACAGTGGCCATGGAGGAAGAACCATTAGATTCCATTATTTCTGATACCAACCTAATAGTAAAAGGAAATTCCTCTGGAGAAGGAAGTATGGGGGTTAGAGATTTCTCTGCAAGGGCCCCATGACCAATTTCTCTCCTAGATGGACCACGCAATTTTTTAGCCTCACCAACACAATATGGAGGGAAATTATAATGTACCATAAAACGTTTACTGAAATCACCAGTTAAAGTCTCTATGTGCTGCTCGTCGTGACTTGAACCCAGAGTCACCACCCCAAGGGCCTTGGTCTCTCCTCTGGCAAAGAGGGCTGAGCCATGAGCCCTGGGCAAAATTCCTATTTCAATATCTATGTTTCTGATATCTGTAAGTTTCCTACCGTCAATTCTAGGATGACCATTCTTTATCCACTCCCTGACTATCTTACTCTCTACTTTTTTAATGTAGCCCGGAAGATGTTTTAATTTTTCCTTGAATAACTCTTCATTGCTTGCATATCTTTGTTCAATTTTTCCAATTATTTCTTCCTGGGCCTGCTTTAGGGCCATTTTCCTCTCTACTTTTGTAGGAATCCTCAGGGCATCTGAGAGGATTTTATACCCAACTTCTTCAATTGCATCTAAAAGTTCTATATCCTCCCTCTTCTCCTCTACTTCTATTTTTGGCTTTCCAGCCTTATTTCTTAAATCTTCCTGTAATTCTACAAAGGCATGAATGTGCTTATGTGCAAACTCAATCCCTTCCACAACAAGTTCTTCTGAGACAAAATTACAACTTCCTTCCACCATGACAACTGCATCCTTTGTCCCTGCCACCACCAGATCCATCTTGCTATATTCCAATTCTACGGAAGATGGATTAATCACAAAATTTCCATCCACATATGCCACACGAACGCACCCAATTGGTCCAAGAAATGGGATCTGAGACAAATGAAGGGCACAGGAGGCACCATTTACAGCAAGTACATCAGGATCACAATTTGGATCAGCTGAAAGTACAGTTGCAATTATCTGCACTTCTTGCCTAAAACCATCTGGAAAAAGTGGCCTCAGAGGTCTATCAATGAGCCTCGATACTAAAATCTCTCGCTCAGAAGGTCGTCCAATTTCACGTTTAAAATAACTACCAGGAATCCTACCAGAGGCATATGACATCTCCTGGTATTCAACTGTAAGTGGCATAAAATCTATTTCCCTATCCAGGGGCTGGGTTACAGCAGTTACTAGTACAACTGTATCACCGCTTTGAACCCATACACTCCCGTGGGCTTGATTTGCTAATTTTCCTGTTTCTATTATGTATTCTTTGTTATCAATCGCAGCACTTACCCTAATTCCACTAATATCTCCCATACTCTTTTATCTCCTAATTTTTATAATTACTTATGAGAAAGCTAAGGGCTAAGGACTAAAAGCTAAGAATTTCTTAACGCTTAGCACTTAACACTTAGCGCATCTTCTCGTGAATTTATATCACACAATAAAATTTATTTTTACCAAAGGGTCAGAGGCTGATAAATTCAATTGCCCCTGACCCATTTTTTTATTTTCTCAAATTTAATCTCTGGATAAGCTCTTTATACCTGTTTACATTCTTTTTACGCAGATAATTTAAGAGCTTTCTCCTCTGTCCAACGAGTTTAAGTAGTCCATTTCTTGAATGGAAATCGTGTTTATGAACCTTAAAATGTTCTGTTAAATAATTGATCCTTGCAGTGAGCAAAGCAACTTGGACCTCTGGTGAGCCTGTGTCTTTGTCGTGCAGTTTAAACTCGTCAATAATCCTTTTTTTCTCCTCAGCTGAAAGTGCCACAGCAAACCTCCTTAATTAATTTTTAGTTTTTACTCTCTTCCCCAAAGTCCCCTTAAAATCTTCCAGTAAAGAGTTCCATCTATGAATCTGGTCTCCATAATGGCCAAAGCCCTTAAAGAAGGATCTAAAAAAAGATACCTCTCTCCTTCCTTTTCAGGGTATGCTCCGCCAATCTCTCCTACCCTTATCAAATTTCCATTCTTTATCTTGTTTGAGATATCTTCATCAACTGCTAACTTTGGCCAGTGAGGCAGACTCTCAGATAGATCAATTACCTTTTCAAAAAAAAGGGATGGGGAATTTAAGAGTTCCTCCATTGACACACTGTGTTCAAGGCCATAAGGTTCTGCCCTCTCCCTGATTAGAGAAAATAGCACACCACCAACCTTTAGCCGTTTCCCCAGGCTGTGGGCCAGGGAACGGACATAAGTGCCTTTTGAACACCTAATCCTGAACTCTATAAAAGGCAAATTTACGCCTAAAACCTCTACCTGGTCAATATAAATTTTCTTCACTCTTTTTGGAGGCCTTTCCCCTTGCCGTGCCATAGAATAAAAGGTCTTCCCTTTGTATTTTGCCGCTGAATAAGGGGGAACCTCTTGCTCTTTTATATTTTGCCATTCATATACTGCCTTAACTATCTCATCCTCTGTTAAACCTAGATAGGACGATTCTTTTAAAACATTTCCCGTAATATCATAAGTATCTGTCTCAATTCCTAGACGAATAACTCCTCTGTAAACCTTATGTCCTTCCATTAAATAAGGGGCCAATTTAGTGGCCTTGCCTAGAAGAACAACTAAAACTCCAGATGCCATGGGGTCCAATGTGCCAGCATGTCCAATTTTTTTTTGCTTAAACTTCCTCTTTATCCTTTCAATGCATGAAGTTGAACTTGGCCCTTTAGGTTTATTTAGAACTAAAACACCATGACATTGGGCTATTTTTTTGGAATCCATTCCAGATTTTACCATAAATACCAGATATAGAACTCTTTATTTTTCCTCAACATATAAAACCAGCTACACATTTTATAAAGGCCTCCTCAGCCTCATCCAAGGGCAAATCTAGACTTCCGCCTGCTGCATTTTTATGACCTCCACCATTTAACTCCATGGCTATTTTACTCACATCCACCTCTCCCCATGACCTCATACTCACCTTCACCTTGTCCTCATCTTCACGCAAAATAGCAGCTACTTTGACGCCCTTGATCTGTCTCAAATAATTAATTATCCCTTCTGCTTCTTCTGATGTTGTATTGGTCTTTTCAAATAACTCTCGTGAAATCTTTGTTAGTGCTAATTTCCCATCAAAATATAACTTGGCATTTTGCATAGCAAGGCCATGTAGATGCACTTTATTTAAGGTCCAATACCTTTGATATTTTCTGTTAAAATCATCTAAATCAAAGCCATTCTCTAAGATTTCCATAACAACCTTTAAAGTGCTTGGACGTGTATTGCTAAATGTAAAAGAACCTGTATCTGATACTATAGCTGTATACAAACACTCAGATATATTATAAGTTAATTCTACTCTTGCTTCTTTAATTAAATAAAAAATCATCTCACCAACAGAAGACATAGTTGCATCTACCCAATTTATATCAGCAAAATTATCATTGGTGGGATGGTGATCTATATTTATACTTACTTTTACATGGAGTCTGTCTATTTCCTTACCAGCTCTATATTTATCTCCACAATCTAAAAAAATAATGCAGTCATATTCATTTCTTAGTAATTTATGGACTACATAATCTCTAATATCTAAGTATGAAAATCTATCTGGAATTTCGGATGTATTGTAAAGATAAACATCTTTCCCTAATGTTTTAAGTAAATAAAACATACCTCCCATTGACCCAACAGCATCTCCATCTGGGTTCATATGGGAGGTTACTAAAAATGTATTATTCTTAGCTATTACATCAATTATCTTTTTCTTTATATTCATTTTTTCTATATTCTCTGTCCAAAGTAAAAAACTTAACACTCAAATCCTAACACCCACAACTCAAAAACTCATTCTAAAGACTGAATATTTCCACTGAAGTATCTACTATTTCTTCGCTGGTTATTTTTTCTAAAAAATTTAACACATTATCAGCTACTTTTTGGATTATCTTTCCACTATTTGAAACTATTGCAATACCAAATACAAGTCTATTCAAACTATCTTGAGACTCTATTTCTGCAATTGAAATATTGAATTTGTTCTTGAGTTTTTGTTTTATACTATTTGCAATATTTCTCTTTTCCTTTAAGGAAAAAACACCGTGGAGATAAAATTCAACTCTTACACATCCAATCTGCATAACATTTGCCCAACATTATTATTGCTTCTAAATTAAAGAGTTCTCTTCTCTTCTACTTCTTCAAAGGCTTCTATTATATCACCAATTTTTATATCATTAAATTTATCTATTCCAATGCCGCATTCAAATCCCTTTGTTACTTCTTTTACGTCATCTTTAAATCTTTTTAAAGATGCAATCTTTCCAGTGTACACCACAACTCCATCCCTGATGACTCTAATGGGTGCATTTCTCTGAACCTTACCATCTATGACCACACACCCTGCAACTGTTCCCACCTTTGGTATATTAAAGGTCTCTTTGACCTCTGCCTGACCAAGGTACACCTCCTTTTTAATTGGTGCAAGCAGACCACTTAAAGCCTCTTTAATATCATTTACCAGGTCATAGATAACTGAATAGAACCTGATTTCAACTCCCTCTTTTTCTGCAAATTCCTTTACTTTAGCAGTTGGACGTACATTAAATCCAATTATAATGGCATTAGAGGCTGATGCCAATCTTACGTCGTTTTCATTGATGGCACCAGGTGCTCCATGGATTATTTTTACGCTTACTTCATCAGTGGAAAGTTTTCCTAAAGCCTCGTTTATTGCCTCAAAGGATCCTTGAACATCTGTTTTTATAATGAGATTCAAATTCTTAATATTTTCTTCTTCTTTTGCCTTAAAGAAACTCTCAAGGGTGAGTTTTGTCTGTGTGGCAAGCTCTTTTTCTCTGTGTTTTTGACGCCTTGTCTCTGCAATCTTCTTTGCTACCTTATCATTTTCAACAACCACAAACTCCTCTCCCGCATTTGGCACTCCATCAAATCCCTGCACTTCAACAGGCATGGACGGCCCAGCACTATCTACTTTTTGACCCTTATCATTTATTAGGGATCTGACTTTTCCATAATTTAAACCACAGACAAAGCTATCTCCTGTCTTTAATGTGCCTTCTTTGATGAGAACCGTTCCAACAGGCCCTCTACCTTTATCCAATCTGGATTCAATAATAAACCCCCTGGCCCTTTTATTTGGATTAGCTTTTAATTCTAAGACTTCCGCCTGAAGGAGTAACATCTCTAACAATTGATCAATACCAACTTTTTTCTTTGCAGAAATATTTACATAAATTGTGTCGCCACCCCACTCTTCTGGTAAAAGCCCAAGTTCTGCGAGTTCTCTTTTTACCCTTTCTGGGTCCGCATTTTCTTTGTCAATTTTATTAATTGCCACAATAATAGGGACACCTGCAGCCTTTGCATGATTTATTGCCTCTTTGGTCTGTTCCATTACACCATCATCAGCAGCAACTATTAAAATTACAATATCTGTGACCTGAGCTCCCCTTGCCCTCATCTCAGTAAATGCCTCATGACCAGGTGTATCTAAAAATACTACATATCCATTACCAACTTTTACATGATATGCTCCTATATGCTGGGTTATACCTCCAGCCTCTCGTAGAGCCACGTCAGATTTTCTAATGGCATCCAATAGAGTAGTTTTACCATGGTCAACATGGCCCATTATTGTCACCACTGGGGGTCTAGGCTTCAAGTCTTCTGGTCTATCTTCTTCTTTGGGTAAAATAAAATCTTCTTCTGAAAATCCAACCTTTTCCACCTCATAGTCAAATTCTGCAGCTACCAGTGCAGCAGTGTCATAATCTATTGACTGATTAATAGTGGCCATTACCCCGATGTCCATAAGGCTCTTAATTATCTGCTGGGCCTTAACCCCCATCTGCTGAGCAAGGTCTGCTACTCTGATGGCCTCTTCTATTTTTATCTTTCTCTTGGCTGCCTTAATTGGCTGAGTGGTAATTTTTGGTGGCTCATGTGGTTTCTCTTCTTTTTTCTTTTTCTTTAAAACCTTTCCACCTGTTTTATCCTCCAGTGGAGTTTGTTTTTTCTTTTTCCAATCGACCTTTTTCTTCTTGGCTTCTTCTTCATAAATGCCTGATACATCTACAACTTTTTTGCCTTTTTTCTTTCGCCTTGCCCTATCTATCTTCTCAGGTACCACAGGAACCTCTGGGGCCTTAAATTCTTGTTCCTTAGTAAGCTCTTCACTTTCCTTGGTCTGCCTATCTTCTTTTTTTGGTACTGTAATCACCCGTGCCTTTGGATATGTTCTTTTTTTTCTAAATTTTCTCCTGTCTTTAAATGACTTTTTTCTCTTTTTTTCTTCCTTTTTCTCTTCTACATCTTGCTTTTTAAAATGGGGGGATTTGGTCTCTTCTTCTTCCTTTAAAGTCTCTTTTCCTTTTTCTCCTTGTCCACTAACTTCTTTTTTCTCTTCTCTTTCAACTTCTTCTTTGACCTCTTTTTCTTCAACACTATCTTGTTCTTGCTCTTTTTCTTCTATAAATTTAGTTTCTTTTACCTCTTGACCCTCTTTTATTTTTTCTTCTCTTTTCTTTACAGGCCGTCTTCTTATTATAATTCCAGAGGCCACTTTCTTTTTTTCCACCCTCTGTTGTTGTTTTACTTCTTTAAATTTCTCTTTTACATGTGCGACTTGTTCATCTGTAAGTCCACTCATATGACTCTTTACTGGGATATTTTCTTCTCTTAAAAGGTGTAAAAGCTCTTTATTACTTATACCTAATTCTTTTGATAATTCTCTAACACGCATTTTTGTGGCCATAATCCCCCCTTAAAACCACTTGTCTAACTACTTCTCTCAAATCTGGATTTAATTGAAGAAAGCTTTTTCTTTGCTTTTTTTTGACAACTTTCCTCTCTACAAATATAAAAGCCCCTTCCATCCATTTTTTTATCTTTATCTAAAATAAATTTACCCTTTAAATAGACATATCTGTCTAAAAGATGCTTATATGTCTTTTTTCCACACACAATACAGGTTCTCTCTGGTATATATTTCATAAGGCCTTAAACATAAATTTGTCAAAAATTTTGACAAACCTCTCCTCTATGCCATCAATAGATTTAACGCTGATCTCAATTCTTTTAATTTTTCCTCATCCATACCTTCCATTTCCAGGAGGTCATCATCTGAGGCCTGTGCCACTTCTTCCAAAGAATTTAGACCAGCCTCATAAAATGCATCAACACTAATTCCCACAACTCCAGCCAGTTGTTCCAGTTTTTGTCTATTTTGATAGATTTCTCCATAACGACTTTCTGTTATAATGTCTATACTCCAACCAAGCAGTTTGCTGGCCAATTTTACATTTTGTCCCTTTTTCCCAACTGCTAAATAATACTGATTGTCAGGGACCACTACTTCTAAACTCTTTTCATCTTCATCAACTGTAATACTGGAAATTCTGGCTGGTGCCAGTGCATTGACAGCATAAGTAGTGATATTTGGACTCCACACAACAAGGTCTATTTTTTCCCCTTTAAATTCCTGGATAATCTTATTTATGCGAGAGCCACGAACACCAACACACGCGCCTATTGGATCTACATCTCTATCTTTTGAATAAAGTGCCACCTTTGCCCGAATTCCAGGTTCCCTGGCTATTCCCATAATCATAATTGTTCCATCACTAACCTCTGGAACTTCCCTTTTAAAAAGGAGTTCCATATAAGCTGGATGGGAACGGGATAATATTATCTGCGGCCCTCTGCCTTCTTTTTTGACATCTATTATATAACCATCTACTCTATCACCCCTTTTATAGTGTTCTGTAGGGATCTGTTCTTCCTTGGGCAAAAGGGCTTCAGTCCTACCCAAATTTATTATAAGTCCAGCCCTCTCTTTTCTCTGGACTGTTCCACTAACTATTTCACCAATCCTATCTTTATATTCTTCATATATAATTTCCTGTTCAGCATCCCTCATACGCTGGATTATAACCTGTTTGGCTGACTGGGCCGCTATCCTGCCAAGATCTTCTACTTCCAGTTTAAATCCCACCTCATCATCTAAATGAACATTTGGATCTATCTCTTTGGCTTCCTCCAGGGAAATTTCCCTATCAGGATCTTCTACTTCCTGCACCACCCTCTTGAATTGATATACTTCCATATCTCCTGTATCTTCATTGTAATTTACCTCTATATCTAATTTATTGTGATATTTTTTATTTACAGCTACCTTTACAGCCTCTTCCAATGTATCTATTAATACATCTTTATCTATTCTTCTTTCTTTACTTATAATTTCAATAGACCTTTTTAACTCTAACCCCATGAGATAACCTCCACTTATGAAAACTAAGCAAAAATTAAAGACTCTCCCCCATCTCTTGCAATATTTAAAATTCCTATTCAAAATATATCAACTTAATTTTTTCAATATCTTCCCAGGGAATTGAAAATTCCTCTACCTCTGTCTCTATTACCACTACCTTATTAGTTAGGTCAGCAGCTTTAAGTATTCCCTTCCACTTTTTTCTAGATTCAATTGGAATCTTAGATTTAACTGACACCATCTGACCAATATAATCCTTTAACTGATCTATCTCATAAAATGTCCTGTCCAGACCAGGAGAAGATACTTCCAGGGTATAAGAACCAGGAATTAAGTCTTCTATATCCAATATTACATCAAGATGTTTTGAGACCTGGGAACAATCAGAAATGGAGATGCCTGAGGGCGAGTCAATATATACCCTTAGTATTCCCCCACCTCTGATAGATCCTAAAAATTCCATGCCCCACAAATCATATCCCAGGGTCAAAACTGCATCAGTTACAATTTTTCTGAGTTTTTCTTTTATATCTTCAAACTCCATTTCCCCTTCCAAAGCTTAAATTATTCAAAAAAAAAGTGGACCAAATAGGCCCACTCCAAAATTTTCCAATTAAATTTTTTCCAGGAGTGGAGCGGGTGACGGGATTTGAACCCGCGACTCCAAGCTTGGGAAGCTTGTACTCTACCAACTGAGTTACACCCGCTCAAATAAGCTTCTTTATATATATTCAAAACTCTCAAAATAGTCAAGGGTTGAACAAAAATATTTGAAAATAAATGTGGTGTCAAAAAATTGAAAAAACTCGAAAAGATCTGTGTACCTTTCCCTTATCTTTATTTTTTCACCTTATTGACAAAACTGGTCTTAAATTAGCTGGCCTGGATTTTGCTTATTACTCAACAAAGGAGGTTTTTTCCCATGCAGGATAGTGTATACAACTCAGTTTTCGGGGCACTGACTCAAAAATATAGATTAGATATAATAGCCAATAATTTGGCTAATGCTTCAACCATTGGATATAAAAAGGATAAGCTCAGTTTTGAGGATGTGTTAATCCACTATGCCCATGACTTTAATGATCCAAATCTCGGGATAACTGGAGGTGTAAGGTGGCCTGAGAAGGATCTAAATACCCAACCGAGAATAGGTGAAAAGAAAATAGATTTTTCTCAAGGTGATCTTAGACGCACACAAAATCCTCTGGATCTGGCAATTGGTGGACAAGGCTTTTTTAAATTACAAACCCCACATGGAATAATGTACACAAGGGCTGGAAATTTTACCCTAGATAAAGATGGCTTCATTGTATCTCCACAGGGTTACAAGCTCCTTGGAAAAGGAGGACCTATTCAGATTGCTGGAAGGGGAAAGATTACAATAACTGAAGATGGTGTAGTTTATGTTGGAAATACACAAGTGGGTATTATTGAAATTGTGGATTTTCAAAATAAAGGCCTTGTTAAAAAATTTGGGCAGAATTTATATAAAAGTAATCCCAACAATGAAAAACCAGTAAATAATCCAAAAATATATCAAGGACATTTAGAAGGCTCTAATGTGCAGGTGGTAAAAGAGATGGTGAAAATGATTGATACCTTGCGAAACTTTGAGGCCATGCAAAAGGTAATGACCAATACCAATGACCAAGACAGAAACGTAATAAATAAGGTTGGTAATCCAACATAATTTTGGAAAAGGGGGTAATTATTATGATCAGGTCCCTTTGGACTGCTGCATCAGGTATGGTTGCACAACAACTCAACATAGATACCATTGCCCATAACCTGGCCAATGTAAATACAGTTAGTTTTAAAAAAAGCAGGGCAGAATTTGAAGACCTCATGTATCAAACCTTAAAAATAGCTGGACATCAAAATCAGGCAGGCCAAACTATCCCAACGGGAATTCAAATTGGACTTGGAGTGAGACCTGCTACTGTGCACAAATTTTTTAAAGAAGGAAATCTGCAAAACACAGGCAATCCACTTGATCTAGCAATAGAAGGCGATGGTTTTTTTCAGGTGGATGTAAATGGACAACTGGCATACACCAGGGCTGGCAATTTTAAGATTGATCAAAATGGACAGATAGTTACTGCAAGGGGATATCCCCTGCAACCAACATTCACTGTGCCAACAGAGACCCAAAATATAGTAGTTACCAATGATGGTCATATCTCAGCCTTAGATAAAGAAGGCAATGAATTAGCTGGAGCTGATATACCAATATATACCTTTATAAATCCTGCAGGTCTAAATGCAATTGGCGGGAACCTCTATTTAGAAACTCCTGCATCAGGAGCAGCCCAACAGGTTACTCCAGGCACAGATAATGCTGGAAGAATTGTTCAGGGATTTTTAGAGATGTCCAATGTGGAGTTAGTAGAAGAGATGGTTAATATGATTATGGCCCAAAGGGCTTTTGAAAGCAATTCAAAAACAGTTACTGCATCAGATCAAATATTACGAACTGCAAATAGTATAATAAGGTAGATGAATATGAGAAAAGTAATTTTTTATATTTTTACCTTATTCATTTTAATTTTCATAATATCTTATCAAGGACTTTGCTTTTGTATAAAAATCAAAAACGTAATTTTTGTATCTGATAACTTTGTAAGATTTGAAGATATACTTGCAGAAAGTTCAAATAAAATAGCGTCAAATATTAAAAAAATGCTTATATTGGATATATCGCACTATCCTCAAAAATTTACTCTAAAAAGAAATACTTTGAAAAAAATATTATCAGATAATCTTCCTGATAAATTGCTAAATAGTTGTGATATACCAGATAAAATTCAGATAATTAAAGGAAAATATATTCTAAATAAAGAAAAACTCTTTTCTCTACTTATGAATTTTGTCAAAAATAATAGTTCTCAAATGGGTGGAGATATAAGATTGAGAGATGTGGTATTGCCAGAATATATAATACTTGGAAAAGGAGAAAAAATTTATATCCAGGTATATGGAAATAATATAAAAGCAGGTTCAAATACAGTATATTTTATTACATTAAAGGATAAAAAAATAACAAAAAAGAGAAGTGGTAGATTTTTCCTAGATGTGTTTAAACCTGTGCCCTGTGCAAAGAGACCTTTAAACATTGGAGAGCCGCTGACACCTGATAAAATAACATTTATCAAAAAAAATCTCGCATATCTTCCAAAAAATATCTGGGACGGTAAAACCGGGCCATACAGGATCAAGGTTCCAATAGGGGCCATGCAACCAATTACTATGGAAAGATTAGAACCCATTCCTGTGGTATCAAAAGGACAAAAGGTAAAATTAGTTTATGAAGGAAATAGCATTATTTTAAGGACCATTGGTAGATGCTTAGAAGATGGCAATATAGGCGATTTTATAAAGGTCTTAAACATCCAGAGCCATAGAGTGGTCTATGCAAAGGTGGTAGATAGAGAAACTGTAAAAGTTGAATAATTAAGAGGGGAGTTTAGTTATGAAAAATATATTTGTAATATTGATACTGGCAATTTTAGCAGCATGTTCAGCAAAATCCCCTTCTTATGTAGCACCACTTATACCTCCTCAACCAGAACCGATCTTAAAAATAGATAATCCAGGCTCTCTTTTTCAACCTTCAGAGGCCACGCTCCTTTTTGAAGACAACAGGGCAAAAAGGGTGGGAGATATTGTGCTCGTAAAAATCCTGGAGCAAAGCAGCGCTTCCAGTGAATCAGATACCAAGTCAGAAAAAAAATATCATATAAATGCTGGATTTAGCAGCTTTCTTGGACAGTCAAAATTTATGGGACTCCCAAACTCTGTAGGTAATGTGCCCCTTTTAAAGGCTGTAAACAATAACAAACTGGATACATCAGGAGAAATAACAAGAAAGACCACTGTCACTGCGACTGTGGCAGCCCGAATTATCAGGGTCTTTCCAAATGGCCTTATGGAACTTCAAGGGGTCAGAGAAATTATGGTTAATGGAGAAAAACAGATAATTCAAGTCCATGGATTGATCAGGGCAAGAGATATAGGTCCGGATAACTCAATTACCTCTAATCAACTAGCAGATGCAAAGATCTATGTATATGGGGAAGGTGTGTTATCAGACAAACAAAAACAGGGATGGATGGGAAAATTGGTGGATAAAATATGGCCATTTTAAGATTTAACAAAAAAATCAAGCTGATACTGATGATCTTTTTCATAGTTTTTTTATCTCATCCACAATTATTTTGCGAGAGCGTGAGACTAAAGGATATTGCAAAATTCAGTGGTGTTAGAACCAACCAACTAATTGGCTACGGACTTGTTGTGGGACTATCTGGCACTGGAGATCAAAGGGGATCAGAATTTACAATACGTTCAATCGCTAACATGCTTGAGAACATGGGAATAAAGGTAGATCCCCAAAATATCCAGCCCAAAAACGTGGCAGCAGTTGTAGTCTCCGCCAAGATGCCAGTGTCTGCAAAGCCAGGAGACAAAATAGATGTAACTGTATCTTCAATTGGAGATGCAAAAAGCCTTTTGGGCGGGGTGCTTATCTTAACCCCACTCAGGGGAATAGATGGAAAGATATATGCCCTTGCCCAAGGACCAATCTTGCTTGGTGGATATTCCGTAGGCGGCCAGGCAACCTCTGCTGTAAAAAACATCCCCACAGTGGCAAAGATCCCTGGCGGCGCAACAATAGAGAGGAAAACACCCTTTGAATTTAATTCACAGGACAAGATTACTATTTCTTTAGATATTAGAGATTTTTCTACTACTGAAAAAATAGTAAAGCAAATTAACGAAAAGTTAGGTGGGAATTTTGCCTTTGCAAAGGATATATCCACCATAGAACTCAAGGTTCCACCACAGTTTAAACACAATTTAGTTCCATTAATGGCAAGTCTGGAAAATATGTATGTATCGCCAGATTCCAAGGCAAAGGTGGTTGTGGATGAAAAAACTGGCACCATTGTAATGGGTTGGGATGTAAAGATATCTCCAGTTGCAATTGCTCAAGGAAATCTCCAGATAGTGGTAAAAGAAACACCTCTCGTCTCTCAACCAGCACCATTTAGTCTGGGAATCACTACAGGTGTTCCCAGGACACAGGTCAAAGCAAAAGAAGAGGTAAAAAAATTGAACATAATAAAAGGTGCCAGTTTAAAAGAACTTGTTGATGGACTAAATGCAATTGGTGCATCCCCAAGGGACATGATTTCCATCTTAAGGACACTCAAGGCTGCTGGAGCTTTACATGCAGAGCTGGAGGTATATTAAATGATAAAAACAACTATTGACCCTAAGATATTAGAAAATAGTCTGGATCTAAATAAAGTAGCTCAAAAATTAACCTCCATTAAAACCTCCAACTCCAGAAATGATAAAGAAAAACTAAAAGAGGTATGCACTGATTTTGAGGCCATTTTTATTGAGAAATTATGGGGAGAGATGAAAAAGACAGTTTCAAAAAATGGTCTTTTTTCTGACCCTATAAATAATCAATATATGGATCTTTTTGACTTTGAATTCTCAAAAAAATTGGCACAAGAAGGAGGCATAGGACTATCAAAATTTCTATATAACAATCTGGTAAATCAGCTTGAGAAAAAGAGTGAACACACAACTGAACCAAAAAATATAAAAATCCAGGGTGCAAACAATATCCAGAAAAAAATGAATCCGCTAGAACAAATAGAACAAAACAGCTATATTCTAGATAAAGTAAACAAAATCGCAAATGACATAGAAAAAAAACATAACTCTAAAAGCTCCTTTAAGATCATATTGCCAGTTCCAGGAGAGATATCTTCTTACTTTGGTATGAGAAAAGATCCCTTTTTAAGGGTAAAAAAAATGCACAATGGCATTGATATAGCTGCTCCCATTGGAACAGAAATTAAAGCAGCTACAGATGGAGAGGTAATTTTTTCTGGTGAAAAAAAGGGTTATGGAAAAGTCGTGATTATTAAAAACAAAGCAGGATTAGAAACAATGTATGCCCATAATAAGGAAAATCTCGTTCATATTGGAGATAATGTAAAAAAGGGAGACATAATAGCTAAAGTAGGTTTGACGGGAAGAACAACCGGCCCCCATGTCCACTTTGAAGTAAGGATTAATAATAGGCCAGTAAATCCCTTAAAATTTATTGATAATTCACTATATACCCAAAATTTTCTAAGGACAAAGGGATAAACAAAAATTAAAAATAAACGATAAAAATATAAAGACCAGGAGTCCATTAAAATGAAAAGGATAGTTAATTCTTTAAAGAGACAGCTAAAGGCTCTGGGTGTTTTACATTCTCTACAAAAACAAGAATATAAGATCTTGCTAAAAAATAACAAGAAGGAATTGTCTAAAAATCAGTTTGCAATTCAAAGATTGCTTTATCAACTGCAAAAGGAAAAACAAGAATTATTAGATGTTCTTGAAAAAAAATTTAGAGTAACGAAACTTTCCCAGCTACCTGAGCTCATAAATTCAGAGGAACAAAAAGATGAGTTGAAACAATTAATTGAAAAAATAAGGATAAAAGAAAATCAATGCATGGAACAGGCCACAAAAAATGCAGACCTTGCAATAGCATATCTAGAGCAGACACAGGATCTTGTTAATTTTTTATATGATCAAATAAGACCCAAGGCCAAAGATGTGTATTCAAAATATGGCACATTAGATACCAAAACCACTGGTCCTTGTATTGTTAGCGGGAGGTTATAGATGGTTGGTATAGGATCAGTTTTAGACATAGGCAAATGGGCATTATTTACCTCGCAGAGCGCAATAGAGACCACTGGTAATAACATAGCAAATGTAAATACGCCAGGTTATTCCAGAAGAAAGGTAATTATTGAAGAGGCGCCATCTATTGACTTTGCCCCTGGACAACTGGGCAGGGGTGTGAGGGCCAAAGAAATTGTCAGAATATTTGACGATTTTATAGAAAAACAATATCTCCAAAAATATTCTGACCAAGAAAGGTGGCGTACCCTCTATGAAAATCTAGATAGCGTCCAGACTGTATTCAAGAATGAAGAAAATTCAGGACTAAGTGCAGCGCTAGAACAATTTTTTGCCTCATGGCAAAATCTGGCACAACGTCCAGATGATTCAAGTGTGCGAACATCCCTACTTGGAGATAGTTTTAACCTCCTTCAATCTATTGATATTGGAGCAACTGACCTGCAAAATATCCAGACCCAGATAAACCATTTTATAGAACAGGACGTAAATAAGGCAAACAAATTGATCCAGGAAATAGCAGAGTTAAATAGACAGATAACAGCTCACGAGGTTCCTGGGAAAAACAATCCCAATGAGCTGTATGATAAGCGCAACTCCCTTTTAAGGAACCTTGCACAACTTATGGACATCACAGTAATGGACAATGGCGGAGGAGATCTACTGGTAACTACTAGATCTGGATACACCCTGGTAGATGGTATGGAAACCTATAAATTGGCATTAGAAGGTCCCCAGAGCATAACAACACTTACCCCAAGCTCAAATTTTAATGGGCAGGTATATTTTTCGGGCTCAGATGAATTTGAATATACTTTGCAGGTGGTGCAGGCTGGAGATGTAGCATCTAGTGAAAGCGATCCGAATGTGGCAAGGCTGAAGATATCAATAGATGGTGGAAAGACCTGGCTTACTGATGAAAATGGCAACTATATCACCATTCCTGCCTTAACTTATGATTCCAGGGTGAGCCTTCCAAATAGCGATGTCAAGATATGGTTTGGGGATCCAAATGACCCATCCCAATACACTGGATCAAATGGACTTGAGGTAGGAGATACCTTTCAAATTGTGCCTAAACATGGGCTATATTGGTATCAAACAACGTCATCCAAGGTCAACATAACTCCCATGGTGCTGGGAAATGAGAAGGACAATACCAGAAGATTGGTCGGCGGAACCATTACAGGTATGTTCAATTTTAGAGACAACTACATTGGAAAGATAAAAGAAAAATTTAACGAATTTACTAAAGAACTCATATGGGAAGTAAATAGAATGCACTCTCAAGGAGTGGGGTTGAAAAAATTTGGAGAACTAATAGGCACCTACCAGGTCCAAAACACATCAGCCCCTCTTGGCTCAGGCAGCTCAGGTCTTTTTTTTCACGATAAACTAACTCAAGGCAATGTTGGAATTTATATTTACAACAAAACAACTGGCGAGCTAGTACAGGGCGCCCTTTATCTGGATATGGATTCGACTACAGCCAATGTGAGGGAAAATTTTGACCCATCAACCCATTCATTAGAAAATTTAAGGGATGCAATAAACAACGATTCCAGACTTAATTCGTATCTTTCTGCTGAGATAATTGACAATAAACTAAAAATAACATCCAAAGATCCCAATTATCAATTTGCCTTTGGAGAAGATTCATCGGGAATTTTAGCAGCACTTGGAATAAACACCTTTTTTGAAGGAACAGGGGCGTATGATGTTGCCATAAATCCATATGTAAACCAAAATATTGATTTTATTGCTACTGGAAGGATAAATGGCGCAGGAGAAGCAAATCCAGCAGACAACACAACAGCAAACAATATTGCTGGACTTCAATATAAACAGGTCTCATTTACCACAAAATCTGAAGGCACTACCCAAAATACCTTACAAAGTTATTATAATTCCCTTACTGCAACTGTTGGTGCCTATACTTCAAAGGCAGAGTATAATTACAACTTTTTCAAATCACTGGCAACAGATTTAGATGAAAGACAAAAGGAGATCTCAGGGGTTAATTTAGACGAGGAAATGAGTAATTTACTAAAATTTCAGCAGGCATATACTGCAGCTGCAAAACTAATAACTGTTTCTGAACAGATGATGTCCACTGTAATACAAATGCTTCCATAACCAGTTGGGTCTAATAGAGTTGTAAATAGAATTCTACCTACTAATTACCATTTATCTAGCATATGTAAAAGGAGCATAAAATGACGTCAAGAATATCCCAGAGCATGTTATATACAAATTTTATAAATTACCTGGATCAGACTACTTCATCTCTACAAAAACTATATGAGCAGGGTGCAACTCAAAAAAAGATAAATAGACCATCAGACAATCCAGTTGGTATGGCAAGGATCCTATCTTATAGAGACTCAATAAAGGCCATTGAACAATATAAGGAAAATATCAATAATGCAAAAGGGTGGCTTTCCCTTGCTGATACTACTCTAAAACAGACAGAAGACCAACTAACAAGGCTTAAAGAACTAACAGTTCAGGCATCTACTGGTACCCTTAATGAACAAGACAGAAAAGGTATCTTAAATGAAGTAAAACAGATATTTGACCAGCTCCTTGCACTGTCAAATACTACCTATGAAGGCAGATCTATATTTGCTGGACACAAAACCAACAATCAGGCCTTTGAAAAAGGGCTTACACTTTTTTCAAATAAAAAAGACGATACAGGAATGGATGATGTTAATGCTTATGTTAAAAGCATAACTGGAAGCAGTGATGATGTAGTGGTAATTGAATTCAGCAAATCAGGAAGTGCAACTGCAAGAATTGGTATTGATAATGGAATCACATATACTGTTAAAAAAGGGAGCTCTCAGACTACCATAACAACAGGAACTTTAAATGCAGGGGATACAACTCTAGATCTTGGTGGAGTTCAAATTGAGCTAAAAAAAGGATATGAGGTTGTTACTGATGAAACACTGGCAAATGAAGATAGAACAGAATTAATACTTGCCCCAAGTGCAATTTATAAGGGCGATAATGAAAGTGGAGAGGGAATTGAAATAAAGACCATTCCTTCTAGTTCTACTTACAGTAACTATAACTTATCAATTACTCCAGAAAAAAACGGCAGTTTTGAAAATGAAGTTATAGTAAGAATAGTATCTGGAGGGACTTTAGGAGATGGAAATCCCATTGAATATAAATATAGCATAGATGGTGGAATTACATGGTCTGGCAATATTCAGGCAGATAATTCCAATCCTCAATTAGAGTTAGAACTTCCAGGGGGTAAAGTTACTTTAAGTAAACTAGATTCATCAGGTGCGTCACCTCAATTAAATGGACTTAGCTTTAAAATTGGTTCTATTGAAGTAGAGCAATCATCCACTGATCTATATGCATTTGCTCAGGGAGATATACATGAAGATGTGATAGTGAGAATAGATAATGTTACTGGGAGTGGATTTACTGGAGGGGATGAGATAGAATACTCATACAGCACAGATGGTGGAATTACATGGGATACAGGCCATAAAATAACTGCAACAGGCTCAGGATATGAATCCCTGCCAGTAAAAGGTGGAATCCTAAAAATAGCCCCCTCTTCTGTTACGACTTCTCTTTCATCAGGAGATCAATTCACAATCCATCCAAGGGATGCTGGTATGGACACAGAGATCTCCCAGGGGATAAAAATACCAGTAACCCATGTTGGCACCCAGATATTTGGTGGATTTTATAAAAATTCTTCGGGACTGGAGATGGCCCTTGCATCTGATGAAAAAAGTAACCTCTTTGTTGGGGTTGGAAGACTTATAGCTGCCCTGGAGTTAAATGATCAAGATAAGATAAGGAGCTGCCTTGACTACATTGACTCTGCCCTAACTCAGGTCACTAAGATACACGCACAAATTGGAGCAAAGATAAATAGACTAAACACATCAGAAACAATCTTATCAGACCTTCAAACAAACCAAAAAGAAAGAAAAAGCACCATTGAAGATATTGACTTTGCTGACCTATTAACCCAGATAAGCCAGCAACAAACAATATATCAGGCAATATTAAAATCAGCATCAATGATAATGAAGGTGAGCTTGGTAAATTACGTGTAAACTTCTATCTTTCCAAGCCCCATACTTGTGCCTTTTCCTAAGTGAAATATATTTGCCACATGCCACCAGCACCACCATATATCTTTTGTTGATTGAGGGGCATCAACAAAGGCCCTGCCCATAACACCGCCCATTGGGATTTTTTTGTTCTGAGTGGATGAATAACGTTTCCAGTCATACCAGAATATCTCATTTTCAACCTTTCCTGGTTGGCTCAAAAAACTTTTTATCTCAAGCCATTGTTCAGAATTTAGTTTAAAGCCTCCACATAAATAATTCAGAAGAGATAATCTCCTTGCAAGAGAGACAAATGCCCATCCCCAATCTGCATATCTCAAATATTTTTTATTTTTTCTAAATCGCAATGGAGATCTTATTTCTACCTTCCAGGATCCATTCTTTGGTTCACAGGGAAGAGTATTAAGCCAGTCAATTAATAAAAAATTTGTATCATAAGTTTTTTTACTTCGCCCGGCACATATACAGGTATCCACTCTTTTTTCAATGTGTTTTGTAACACACATTTTAGACAAAAACGGATCCTCTCAAAGCCAATCCCCCGCTTTCCCGCCTCCTCACATGCCATAATAATGTGAAGGACAAAATCACAGCCATAGGCAAACAGAGTGACATCCAATATTAAGTATCTGTTATCAGTAACAGGTGAAGGATAAAAGATATATGGTCTGGGTAGATCTGAAAATCCAGGTTCCAAACTATGTCTTTCATACAGGTTATAATAGGGACAATTGTTTTTTACCAGACATTCATTGCAGGGTTTGTTTTTAAAACAACAAAAGATCTTCTTTAAAGTCTTTCCAATAACCCCCTCTCCAGGCAGAGCCTGAATAACCCTTAATTTTCCTTTTACCATTTTTCTCAAAAATAAAGCGAAGTTTTGCTATTTTTATATGATCAAACAAGTACTGAGGATGTAAACTTTTCATTCTTCTTTTCCTTGTTAAATCCCTTGCTCGAGTCCTTGCTGGATCCCTTCTTCAAACCCTTCTCTTTTTATTATCTCATATGCTGCTGAATCTATCATTATATCCCTCTTACGCTTTATTAATTTCATAGGAATTCCCCTGGATTTCATAGGAATTCCCCTGGATATTAAACCACTTAATATCCCCATCCCTCCATGCTATATCATATTGCATTTAATTCCTCTTTTATTTTTTTGTCTAATTTTGAGCCAATCCTAAATATTTTGCAACTATTATAATTGACTCGTGAACATAGCAAAACCACAACTACTAAAAATTTTAATCTATATTGAAATATTTAATTGATTTACAATACAAAATTGTTCCAAATCACAAAAATTCGTCCATAATCTGGGATAAGTGACAATTTTTGTCAACCTATTGAAATTATTAAATAAGCCAAAAATAGATGGACAGACTTTGGATTTACTAATAATTATAAATGGTTACATTAAAAATTATGCAACATTTGAGCGTCAAAAAATCGACCGGACGCTTTTTTTGAGGACATGGACGGATTTTACCTTCTCGGCCCTTGACACACAGGGGTTCAATAGGGTAAGAGTTAGAAACCACGCCCCGCTTTTAAGGGATAAACCCATTAACCCATCTACCCATAAACCCATTTACCCCTTCCCCCTTTTAGGGATTTGGGACTTGAGCTTTTTTGCCTTTTGGGATAGCCCAAGTTTGTCAAAATAATAAGATTTTTATAAAAAATTTGGTTGATTTTGTGATGCAAAATGCTATAATCTGTTGGAATTATTGAATTAAATTTTTTAAAAACTGAATGTAGTGGTAGAAAAAATATTTCGCATCTTGACAAAGAAAAACCGATTTGATATAATCCTTACCTATGTTTATCCGCAAAGTTAGAAAAACCGATCCCAAATCTGGAAAAACTTATTTCTACCATCAATTAGTAGAATCTTACAGAACCCCTGATGGTCCCAGGCAGAGAACTATTTTAAACCTTGGAAAACTGGATCTGTCCAGGGAGGAGTTAAAATTTCTTGCTAATAGAATTGAGGAATTATTAAAAGGACAATTGTCGTTATTAAAAGTCCCTGAAAAAATTGAAAAACCTGCAAGACGTTTTGCAGGTTTAATAAGAAAAAAAGCTCTTCAAAAGAGTGAGGAGAAAACAAAACATGAGGCTCATTGGAAGATGGTTGATGTTGCTTCAGTAAAAAACGAAGATGTCAGATGTGTTGGAGCAGAAGTTGTAGGGGCCTGGGCATATGATAAACTTATGATTACAAAAATTTTAAAGGAAATAGGTTTTAATAGAAAGGATATAGATAGAGCAAAAGTTCTTATAGTTGGGAGTCTGATAAATTGTGGGAGTGAGAGGGAAATTCATAAATGGTTTCACCGGTTAAGTGGGCTTGATGAGGTAATGAATATTGATGCAAAAGTGGTATCGCTATCCAGTTTATATAGGACTCTGGACAAGCTGATAGCCAATAAAGAAGCTATAGAAGAGAAGGTGGTAAAAAGAGAAAGAGAACTTTTTGGTCTTGGAGAACAGCTTATTTTATATGATCTGACTAATACATATTTTGAGGGGAAGGTTACAAGCTCAGAATTGTCAAAGAGAGGTCTATCTAAGGAGAAACGAAATGATAGGCCATTAGTGACAGTAGGTATAATACTTGATGAAGATGGTTTTCCCAAGGCCAGCAGGATTTTTCCTGGTAATGTGTCGGAAGCCTCAACACTGGAGAAGATTTTAGATGATTTTTTTATAAATTCTCCAAGATCGCTTACAGGCAAGCTTACAGTAGTTATAGATGCAGGTATAGCCACAGAAGAGAATTTAAAACTAATCAGAGCCAAAGGACTTGATTATATATGTGTAGACAGACGACGAGTAAAAGAACTTCCCTCAGGTGAAGAAAGTATAGTTCATGAGAGTAATAGTGGCAAAGTATATGCGATACGAGTAGAAGAGCCTGAAGAGGTATTTTTATATTGTAAAAGTAGCGGTAGGGCCAAAAAGGAAGAGGCAATAAAAAATCGTATTCAACTGCGCCTGGAAAAAGATTTACAAAGGCTCAAGCAATCTCTTACAAGAAAAGTAGGAATCAAAAGTTATCCGAAGGTACTGGAGAGGATAGGAAGAATAAAAGAGAAATACAGCAGTGTGTCGCAATTTTATGAGATTAAAGTAAAGGAAGAGAATGGCAAAGCAGTGGATATTTGCTGGAGAGTAAGAGATAAAGACAAACTTCATGTAAGATTTTCAGGAGCGTACAAACTTAGAACTTCCAGGACAGAGCTAAGTAATAAGGAATTATGGGAGATTTACAATCTTCTTTCAAATGTAGAAGCATCATTCAGGAGCTTAAAGAGTGAACTAAAATTAAGACCAATCTATCATAGAATAGATAAACGAATAACAGGTCATATTTTTTTAACCATATTAGCTTATCATCTGCTTTGTGTTATTCAAAGGAGATTGAGACAAAGAGGGATTTCAAAATTATGGGAAACAATAAGAAGAGAGTTAAGTACCATAATTAGAGTAACCACCACTATGATAACCCAGGAAGGTAAAACAATCCATCTGAGACAAATAACAGAATTAGAATCTTTTCAACTGGAGATATATAATGCCCTGGAACTTCCTTTAAAGCCTTTATCTAGCATTTTAAAAATTAATTGATAAATTTGTAGTGAAGAAAAAGATGATTGAATTCAATAATTACAATATCTTACAAAAAAAAGTGACAAACTTGGGATAGGGGAGCAAAAAGGCGCTTTAGCTGGCCTTAAAATGAAAAATTAAAGATTCTAAAAGGCGAGATAAAAGAGAAGGAAAACATAAAAAAGACGGGAGATATTTAAACAAGGTGCTGATTTCTTTCCATTTCACCACATAACTGCCCTATCTCCACCATCTCCCAACCATGCCAGATCTGATATATCTTAATCAATTCTCCATCTGCCCTGGCAGAAAATTTCTTCTCAATCCTTACATCCTTTGAATATTGCTCCAGTTGCTCTCTGGCCCTGTCTCTTAGTCCTTTTAGCAACCCTTCTGTTATCTTCTCTGAACGGGGAATATACTTTAATTCTATTAAATAACCATACCTTACATTTTCATCCCTTTCCCAGAAGGGCTCAAGATATATATCTGCAAATCCTTTATTTAATTCTGTCTCTGTGCGTACTATAAAATAATCCATTATATTTATATACGTGGCCAAAAATATCTTTATGCTCTCTTCATGTTTTAAAAAATCTCTTATACTACTTTGATTTTTGATCTCTCTGGATAATAGCTCAAAAACCGCTTCCCATCTACCTTCATAAGCCATCTCTTTTAAATATTGTTGAAGCTGCCAGATATGCGGTGTAAAAATCTT
The DNA here is from genome assembly GCF_054657475.1 of Desulfothermus naphthae. Classification (NCBI taxonomy): domain Bacteria; kingdom Pseudomonadati; phylum Thermodesulfobacteriota; class Desulfovibrionia; order Desulfovibrionales; family Desulfothermaceae; genus Desulfothermus; species Desulfothermus naphthae. The sequence continues at coordinate 1,895,470 of NZ_BAAHYQ010000001.1, read as the reverse complement.
TAAATCCTTATAGGCCCTACGAATATAATCATGGAGTATCTTCCACATGGTCTGATTGGGAATCTTAAGGAGACCTCCATTTTCAAAGGTGAGTAATCCTAAATAAAACAAGTGGGATGTAAAATTCTCTTCTTCCAGTAAATCTTCCAGAGGAAAGGAACTTGCCACCTCTCCTGAAATATATCCTTTTTGAATAATATTTTGAAGAATGGAAAAATTCCCATTAAATCTCTTATCAATTATAACAAGGTGTTTTAGTTTATTATAATCTATTTTTACATTATCATCTATTAGCATATTAGGAATGCCCTTTCTACGGCCTGTTTGCCTAACAAAATAAAATATCATATCTGGATTGTATAAAGTCACTTCACTGTTATTATCAAACTTATAATTATTATACCACTGAGAAGCTATATCTAATAGCTTATCCAGGGGTTGATTTAGCCATCCAGCTTCCACGTAATATTTAAAAATCTCTTTTACTTCCTCAAAAGTAAAACCTGCCATTTCATTGAATTCAGGTTCTAAGGAAATGGGATCTCCTATATTAAATCCACTAGTCACATCATCCATGGTTATTGGAGAGACACCTGTTATAAATATCCTGCCAACCGGTGCATCTGGTCCTGTTGTAGCTCCTTTTAACAAATTGTAAAAATACCTTAAAAAACCTGAACCATGCGTTATCTCATGATACCTCTTTGATGAATATTCTGACAGTATCGTATTTGTAAAATTGTCATATTCATCTATTAAAAGATAAATCTTTTCCCCTGTTAAATAATAAAAATCAGGAGATAACAACGCACTTAACATATCATCATATCTGCAATAGGACTTTATCTTTTTTATTAACTCCTCTGGCAGGAGTTTTTGATATCTGGTTAAAAAGAAAGAAATACTTTGCTCACATCTAATGTTAAATGACTCCTCCACCCTGTCTGGATTAGGATCAACCATAGCAAAATTAAAACGCAAGATAAAATACTTCCCTGCTTCACGGGTCAAATTTTCACTTATCCACGTATCTTTAAATATCGCAGTAAGTTTATCCTTGTTTAAAATATCATAATAGGTCTCCAGTGTTGCTAACCACAAAGATTTTCCAAAGCGCCTTGGTCTAAGAAAAAAGAGGTAATCCCCTGCCTGCTCTATTAAAGGGATAAATCTTGTCTTATCCACATAATAGTAATTTTCAGTTAAAATCTGAACTATATCTGATTTGCCATAGGGAATTTTTTTCATCTAAAACACCTTATCTTAAAAATCTATTTAATAAAAGGATTAAGAAAGTTGTTATTTCAAAACCTTCTGATATATTTCTTTTACGTCTTCCACACTTTCAGCTATCCGAATAACATCTATCATGGCTTCTAGGATATTTAAATCTTTAATCTTTTTAATTTCAGGATATAATTTTATACCCTCTTTTCCAAATTTTAATTCCAAACCAAATTTTATGGCCTCCAAAAGACCTTCAAGTTTTCCTCGCTCGATTCCTTGCTGAATTCCTTGTTGAATTCCTTGCTGAATTCCTTGCTCGATTCCTAGTTGAATTCCTTGCTGGATCCCTTCTTCAACCCCTTCTCTTTTTATTATCTCATATGCTGCTGATTCTATCATTATATCCCTCCTACGCTTTATTAATTCCATAGGAATTTCCCTGGATATTAAACCACTTAGTATCGCCATCCCTGTTAGTAAATCTGATTTATATTGCCTGCTTTCCTCTACCTCATATATCCCTTTCTCCGCTTCTTCTATTAAACCTATACCTCCCTTCATTAAAGGTACAAATGGATACAAGCACACAATCCCTTCTTTTAATACCTCTCTTGCTTCTAGCTCATATAGCTTTACTACTTTATACCTAAATTCTACCTCATTGTCCCTATAATAATCCACTATCCCATAACATCTCTTTAACTCTATCATTACTGTCTCTATCTCCAAATCCTCTTCAAGTATATGCCTGCATCTTGTCTCCAATGTCCTTAAAGGCAAGTATTTCTTCCACTGAGTTATTAATTCCAATAACACTAGCCTCTGTGTCCCATCCTCAAAAGATGCCTTTAATACAAAATCTGATCTCCTTACTGACGCTGTCTCTTGGGGATGCACATCTACTAACTCCGAATCCTTTATCTCTAATCCACACAACTTACGCAATATAACATTCCTGCAATGTGTCAATATCACCTTTGATGCTATATCATATTGCATTTAATTCCCCTCTTATTTTTTTATCTAATTTTGAGCCAATCTCAAATATTTTGCAACTATTATTAATTGAGCAATATCCCGAACATAGCAAAATCACAACTACTAAAAATTTTAATCTAATTATTAATTAATTTACAATACAAAATTGTTCCAAATCACAAAAATTCGTCCATGATCTGGAACAAGTGACAATTTTTGTCAACATACTGAAATTATTAAATAAGCCAAAAATAGATAGACGGACTTTTGATTTACTAATAATTTTAAATGGTTATATTAAAAATTGTGCAAAATTTGAGCGTCAAAAAATCGACCGGACACTTTTTTTGAGGGCATGGACGGATTTTACCTTCTCGGACCTTGACACACAAGGGCTCAATAGGGTAACAGGATAAAAATACGCTCCCCCTTTAGGGGTTTGAGACTTACTCCTTGGCTAGACTTTTGTAAGGGGGGTGATTTGTCTGAAAATACGCCCCGCTTTTAAGGGATAAACCCATTTACCCATCGACCCATCAACTCATCTACCCATTAACCCACTTACCCCTCCCCCCCTTTTAGGGGTTTGAGACCTGAGCTTTTTGTCTTTTATGATATGATAGGAGTAAAAGAAGCCCTTTAGCAGACCTCAAAAATTTAGATGTTCATAATGTTATACCCATACCTTAGAACCTAGAACTTAGATTTTTCCCATTTTCAAATGTAAACCGATCTAAATCTTTTTCCAATAAAATCTTTGTGTCATAGTATTTAAACAATCAAAGAATATTAGATTATTTTGCTTGAAGTATGACTGCTGCAAAAAGAGACATAAAGCAATAAAGGTTATTAATTATAAGCCACCGAATTTATAAAAATTTATAAACTGTTAAAAAAATTTTTCTTACTTGTCACCTTTATCTTTTTTTTCTCGTCTAATTATACAAGACATAATTAACCCTTTAATAAAAAACAAATTGATCTTTCTAATATCTCTAAAACTAAAAATGATTTTATAAGTGACATTGCCTCTAAGGTTTCTGTAATTACACGGGATAGTATCTTTAATATGCTAGATCCTCTAGATACTATTTGCAATTTATATAAAATCAAGAAAACATATGATTATGAATTCGAAAAATTAGAATTAAAAAAAGAAGATATTATTAGACAATCTGAAATCGTGCATCATAAAATTGATGAAGAATATAATTTTAAAATTGGACAATTATTACATGAGCACAAATTATTTTTACAGAAATGTGAAATTATTATGAAATATATTGAAAACAACAAGCTAGAGAAAGAACAAATTATGCGAGCAATAAAAAAATTACAAGAAAGGCTCTGCGATCCTCAAACTCAACTGGAAGAGAAAAAATATATTAAAGAGTTAATCAGTCAAATGCTGGATTTAATTAAACAAAATAACAACCAATCCGCAAATCAATTGAACTCAATAACAAAAGAATTAACTTCTAAGATCAACAATAATAATAAAAACTCCATGGAGGACAAACATGAATAATATCTGGTTGATTGGTGGTGCAATAGTATTATCTGCCTTAGGAATAACAGTCTATACCTTAAATAAAGAAGAAGAAAAGTCCAGACAAAGATGGCATAAAAAAAGAAAAGAAGTCAAATTAACAATTGAACAACATCGCCAAAGAATTGCACGTCATATTGAAGAGGCCACAACAACCTATAATTTCCACTTTCTAGTTAACCTGCATTATTCTTTTGTAGTATGTGGCAATGAAAGTTATAAATTCTTTAATGACGCCAGAACAACATTAAAAGGTTTAAATAAAATATTGTATGATACCAAAATATACAAAAGTGAGTTAAAAAATAAGCTTAATCAAGCAAAAAAAGAAAACAACTACCAGCTTCTAAAGAATATTTATAAAGAAATAAAACTCCTCAATGAACTCAGAAATCAACTATTTCTGGAAAGAGACCAAATAAAAAAACAACAAGAGGAGCTTTTGAGAGAAGTCCATAGATTAAACCATCAGACACATAAGTTAAAAATTTTAATAAAAGAACGATGTGGAGAAAAAGGAAGACAATGGTATGAAAGATTACAAAAAAGAAAAACAAGTTAAGTAATAAATTAATGTAAATTTATGTTTTTCATTATTGACATATTATAAAAGGAAAAGCTAATAAACATAAATAAAAAGTTCATGGATTAAACCTAAAATGAAAAGTGTAAGGTTAAAAATAAGAGGAGAAGCTTACTGTTATTTAAGCAAAAATATTCGGTCCAATATTATAATTCTACAGAGAAACAGGGATTTTTGCGTGGCCAGAATGAAATATTTTGATGAGACAGAAGTAATTTGGTTTGTAAAAAATGGCTACCTGACGTCGTTATTCTGGACAATTCAATTTTAAATAGAAAAATAAAGCACCTTTTACAAGATTATCTACAACAATTATCACCTTAAATTTTTTTCAATAAATTTTTTTGCGAACCAACGTGTTCGCTTAAGAGGTGTATAAATCTCTTTTGGAATGAGTAAAAAATCCTTTAAAATAAGGGGGTAAAAATGGATAGACTGAATAAAACAGATAAGGAAAAATTAAGACAATTTTTGCTGGAAAAAAAAGAGGACATTAAAGAACATGATGTGGACAAAGCCATAATTAAAGGCAAAGAAAAAATTCCTTCGCTGGAAAAAGATATTCCCTCTACACTGAAAAAAGTGTGGGATGCCATAGTGGATATGTGGAATATGCTAAAGGATTTTTGTGAAGGCAGATATGAGATGGCCTGGAAAACTGTTACAGCGATAGTTGCTGCATTGCTTTATTTTATTTCACCTATAGATTTTATTCCGGATTTTATTCCTGCAATTGGTTATCTTGATGATGCAGCAGTAATTGGCTTTGTCCTGGAATTAATCAAAGATGATCTGGAAAAATACAGAGAATATAAGGAGGGCTGCAATGTTTAAACCAAATCAAACAATGCCTTTAGCCGGGAAATATGTAATGTTTAATATCTGTTGTAAAAATTGTGAATGGGGGAAGACTGTGAAATATGAAAAAAAGGTTGGGGTAATAAATAGTGTATTTTTAAAATTAAAAAGGAAAATATTGAAAAAAACATATAAAAGATGTCCTGAATGTGGTGGAGATGTCAGGATAGAGCAAAGATTTGTTATAAGTTGAAGCATAAATTTTTAAATAAATTTTAATCTAATAGAAAATATTTAGGAAAATAGACAAAAATGTATTAAATGTGTTTAAGATTATACTGCTCCAAATTTGTGATAAATTTGATATAAATAATCATAGGCATCGAAAATGGAAAATTTTCATGGCTTATACTTGGCCGCAGCTGGGGACCTCAATTCTTTTCAACAAGGTATTGACCTTTCCTAAATAAACACCTAACTTTGGCCTAAAATTAAATCCAAAGGACAAAGCCATGCAAAAACTCCCTATTGGTGAAAGTGATTTTAAAAATTTACCCAAAAAAATTGTTATTTTGTGAATAAATCTGATTTTATTGCTGAGATTATCAGAAAAAATAATTAATATTATTCTTATTCCAAGATCAAGAAGATTAGGAAAGACCATAAGTCTTTCCATGTTGAAGTATTTTTTAGTTGGTCAAAAAAGTGATTTGACTTTTATGGAATAATCTTATTAAGAAAAAGAAAAGAATAGATTAGAAAACACCCTTTTATTTTTCAAACGGGGTGTTTGAAGGTGGGCAATTCTACAAACATAAAGGAGGGATGATGATGAAGAGAGGGATTTTTATTTGGGTGTTTCTAACTTGTTTTTTTCTGTCCTTTGGATTTACCAAGGTAGCATCTGCGAAAAACAAAATTATAATAGGCTTTACCGTGTCCCAGACTGGAAAACTCAATGCAGAGTCCAAAGAACAGTTCAATGGGTTAAGCCTGTGGAAAAATTATGTGAATAAGCAAGGGGGAATTTATGTAAAAGAACTATACAAAAGACTTCCTGTAGAATTTAGATATTATGATGATGAAAGCAGTAAAGACAGGGTTCAACAATTATATGTTAGACTCATAACTCAAGACGGCGCTGATTTTCTTATAAGTCCTTATAGCTCTGGCCTGACTGCATCTTCTGCTATAATAGCAGAGCAATATGAAAAGATCATGCTTGCTATAGGCGCTGCCTCTGATAGTATTTTTTCCAAAGGTTATACCCATACTTTCCAAATCTACACCCCAGCCAGTCGCTACTTAACAGGTGCCTTAGATTTATTAAAAGCACATGATCCAGGAGCCAAAAAAGTAGCCATTATTTTTGAACAGAGTAACTTTGCCAAGGCAGTGGCAACTGCAGCAAAAAATTATGCAAAAAAACATGGCTTTAAACTCGTTCTCTTTGAATCCTACGCAAAGGGCACTACTGATTTTACTTCATTTTTAAACAAGATTGCAGCGAAAAAACCAGATGCAGTTATAGGAGGAGGACATTTTTCGGATGGGGAGACCTTTGCAAAACAGTTATTTGAACAAAAGATTAGAGTAAAGCTCCTGTCTCTTTTGGTTGCCCCAGCAGTTCCAAAATTTGCAGAAATTGGTAAAGCTGCCCTCTATGTTACTGCTCCATCTCAATGGGAACCCAAGGCCCAATTTACCCAAAACACTGCCAAAAAATTAGGCCTACCCTGGTTTGGCCTTTCTGCAAATTGGTTTGTGAAAAACTATTCTAAATTATATGGCGAGACTCCAGGTTATCATGCAGCGGGAGGATTTGTTGCTGGCCTGGTCATCCAAAAGGCAATTGAAGATGCTGGTTCCCTAAAATCCAATAAGGTTAAAAAGGCATTGGAGGCCATGGATATTATGACCTTTTATGGCAGGATTAAATTTGACAAGGGAGATTATTATGGTCGCCAGTTAGGCCATGAAATGGTGTATCTACAGTGGCAAAACAAGGGTGGCAAATTGGTAAAGCAAGTAATCTGGCCAAAGGGGGCTGAATCAGCCAAATTCGTATATCCTTACTATAAAAAATTCAAATAAGGAAAAATAAATGGAAGGTTGGCTTGCTGCAATAATAAACGGAATCCTTTTGGGGTTGGTCTATGGCCTTGCTGCCATGGGCCTTAACCTCATCTGGGGAGTAATGAATGTGATAAATTTGTCTCATGGAGCATTTATTGCCCTGGGGATGTTTTGCGCTTACTTTGTATTTCATATTGCTGGAATAAATCCCTTTTTCGCCATGATACTCATATTAATTATTGGTATACTCCTAGGAATGGTTTCCTATTTTATAGTGCTTCATAGGGTGTTAGACGCACCAGAATTGTCAACACTACTTTCTACTTATTCACTCAGTCTTATTATAATTGGTCTTGGGACTTTTGTTTTTACCACCAATCCACGGGCAATAGATATAGGTCTTGGTTCTATTAAAATTTTGGGAATATATCTGCCTGTTTCAAAGATCTTAACTGGTCTTTTTTCAATTTTATTTACTCTATTACTTTATGTCTTCTTATATAAAACCTGGACTGGTAAGGCTATTAGAGCAGTTTCTATTAACAGATCTGCTGCAGAATTTATGGGAGTGAATTCAACATTTATATTGTCCCTTTCCTTTGGAATAGGTATTGGATTGGCGATGGTTGCTGGATGTCTTATTGCAGCTATATTCCCTTTTACAATCCTTTCTGGAGCAGTTTATGAATTAAAGAGTTTTGTTATATGTGTTCTTGGAGGGCTTGGTAGCCCAATTGGAGCACTGGTTGGTGGTCTTATACTGGGACTTTTGGAAAACCTATTTGCATTAAAGTTCCCTGTAGGATATATTCCCTTTATTGAATTTGTGATTTTAGTAATCATTCTTTTAGTTAAGCCAACTGGACTAATAACTAAGAGGTAAACAATGAAAAAAAGATATACTCTTCTCTGGCTCATCCCCATTATAGTTGGAATTTCCTTAATTCCTGTTGTAACCGATTCTGTAATTTATAGAGAGACAGTTTTTCTAATACTTATGTATATTACCCTGGCTGTTAGTCTAAACATTATATTGGGGTATACAGGATATGTGAGTTTTGGTCACATCGTATTTTATGGTATAGGAGGATATACTTCATTTTATTTAATGTATAAATTTGGTCTACATTTAGTCATTGCAATGATAATTGGGGGCATTGTATCTGCAATTATTGCCCTAATTGTAGGAGAAGCAGTGCTAAAACTCAGAGGAGCCATTTTTGCTATTGCTACTATTGGAATCAATGAGGCAATAAAATCACTTGTTACAAACCTGCCATTTTTAGGTGGCGCCACAGGTATGTTTTTTAATTTTAAGATATACAAAACCTATGGCGGAGCAGCTAAGGCCATTTGGTTTGCCTATTACCTTATGGTAATAGTAACTATCATAACCTTGATTGCTTCATACCTTATTAAAAATTCTAAATTTGGTTATGGGTTGTTTGCTATAAGAGAAGACGAAGATGCAGCAATAGTTTTAGGAGTAAATGCTAAACGCTTTAAAAGCATAGCCTATGCCATTTCTGCATTTTTCCCTGGTCTTGTAGGAGCAATTTTCTTTTTTAAGGCAGGAAATATAGAACCAGAAGATGCATTTCATCTAGTCAAATCAATTGAAATGATATTTATGGTAATGTTAGGTGGATTTGGAACAGTATCTGGTCCTCCAATTGGTGCGTTATTATATGAGAGATTAAAGGGCCTGTTACTTGTAAATCCATTATTTAAAAATTTGCATATGGCTATTGCAGGATTTGTCTTGCTCATAATAATCTTATTTGCTCCAGGAGGCATAGTTGGATCAATTAGGAACAAATTTAAGAAACTCAGGGGCTTATTGGAATGATTTTAAAAATGCAAGGTACGACCAAAAAATTTGGTGGCCTAGTTGCTGTAAACAACGTCTCTTTTGAGGTGAAAAAACAAGAGATATTCGGAATAATTGGCCCTAATGGTGCTGGTAAAACCACCTTGTTTAATGTGATTAGCGGGGTATATTATCCAGAGGAAGGTAAAATTTTCTTTAAACACAAAGAAATTACAAAATTGGACTGTTACAAAAGGGCAAGACTAGGTATTGCAAGAACTCACCAAATAGTAAAGCCCCTTAATGAACTTACAGTCCTAGAAAATGTTATGGTAGGTGCCTGTTTTGGCAAAAGAGGTGCTAGTTTAAAACAGAGCGTATCCATTGCAGAGGAAGTATTAAACACTGTTGGTCTTACAGAGAAAAAAGATATCCTTGCTGCAAAACTAAATGTCCCAGAAAAGAAGAGATTAGAACTTGCCAGGGCCCTTGCCTCTGGCCCAGAGATTATATTGTTAGATGAAGTCCTTGCTGGCTTAAATCCCGCAGAAGCAGATGAGATGATAAAAGTTATACAAAAAATTAGAGAGGCAGGAATAACTATTTTGATGATAGAACACCTAATGCATGCTATTATGAAGATTTCAGATAGGATTATAGTTTTGGATTACGGGGCTAAGATTGCAGAAGGCACGCCTGAAGAAGTAGCCAATGATCCAAAAGTAATAGAGGCATATTTGGGAGATCCTGATCTTGCATTAAAGTTTATAAAATCAAAGGAAAATACCCTATGACAGATAGCATATTGGAAATAGAGTCCCTTGAGTCTGGATATGGAGATGTCCAGATATTGTGGGGAATAGACCTGCGAGCTCAAAAATCCAATTTAACAACAGTAATAGGAGCTAATGGTTCGGGGAAGACCACATTAATGAGGGCTATAATGGGAATATTGCCTGCGTGGAATGGAAAAATAATTTTTGAGGGTATGGATATTACTAAATTGCCTTCATATAAAAGGGCTGAGTTGGGTCTTATAATGGTTCCTGAAGGAAGGCTCCTTTTTTCTGAGATGAGCGTTTATGAAAATTTGGAGATGGGTGCATATACAAAACGGGCACGAGCAGAATTAAAGAAAAATATGGAATTTGTGTTTTCTCTGTTTCCAAGACTAAAAGAAAGGCTGGATCAAAAAGCAGGGACCATGTCAGGGGGAGAACAACAAATGGTGGCTATTGGAAGGGGGCTTATGGGTTCTCCTAGGTTACTTATTTTTGATGAACCAAGTCTGGGTCTTGCTCCTAAGCTGGTATTAGAGGTATTTGAGGCCATAGAGAAGTTAAAAAAACAGGGCGTAACAATGCTTGTAGTAGAACAAAATGTCCAGCTTTCTTTAGCTATTGCTGACTATGGTTATGTTATGGCTGAAGGCAAAATAAAAATACAGGGCAAACCAAAAGAGCTAAAAGAAAAAGACGAAATAAAAAAGACCTATCTTGGGATTTGATGATTCTATTTGGATGATTAATCAATAGGTAATAGGTAGCTAATATTGAATGAAAGAAATTTTTTTGCTCCCAATAAGTCTTTTAATTCAGCACAAGCCCTTACTAATAATTAGGTTAGCTCTGGTAGATAATAAATATTTAACTCAGATGTCTTTTCTCTTATTACTTTACTCTTAAATGATGAAAAATTGTATATTTTTGCTACTATCGCTTTATATTTCTTAATTTACTTCTCTTATCTTTTCTAAAAACTTTGCTGAAAAATCCTTTGAATCTTCAAAAAATGATTTTACACTTTCACCTTTTATAGTATATAAAATATTGTGTTTCTCTTGAACTGAGTATTAATATAAAAAAGTATCTTTTCTCAATGTTCTTACTCTTTTAAGGTCCAATATGATCTATTTTTAAGTAATTCCTTAAGCTTTTTTAAGTCTTCCTCTGTTAACCTGCTTGGTCTACCTCCTCATCTTCCGCTTCCTTGACTTTTTATCCCTTTATAACCATCTCGATTCCATTTTCTTATCCATACATATCCTGTCGATTGGTCTATTTCACAAAGTCTACAGGCCTTTTCAAAATCTATCCCTTCTTTTATAAAATTGAGAAAAATAAGTTTTACCACAGTGTTGTCTTTCTTCATACTCCTTAATAATTCTTTTACCTTTTTTATATTTTTAACCTTAATACGTTTCCCTTTCATGAGAATTCTTTATATCAAATCATTTCTCCTATATCAAGTCCTAAAGAGTACTATAATATCACCGGATATCATATCCACTGGTATATGAATATCCAGTTTGTAGCTGTTTTGCATCCTTTATCTCTACAAGATAAATTTTCTAAAAATTGGTAAATGAGTTATAAAAATTATAGAGAATGCCCTTTCATCAATTTCATAGATTGCACCCATGAAATTGATGAAATTATGACATCCTTTTACCTATTTAATAATTTTTTCGCAATTTGGTTATCATAAACTCCTCCTTACACTATTCCCATGAAATCCCTCTTCTGCGAATGAATATTAAACCAATTCCAGAAGTTATTAAAAGAATAGAAGAAGGAATAGGTGCACTTGTTACTTCAGTGTAAGTTCCAGCGTGAAAATACCCACTTTCGCCATCATTAAAATAAAAAGCCACACTAAGCCACCCCTCATCTTCCCATTCTCCTGTATCACTCTGGCAATCGTTTATGTTGTAATATTTTTCAAGAGTTGCCCATGAATAGGAGTCCTGAGAAACATTACCGTCAAGATAAACGCCCATATAGACTTCCCCATCTATTGAAGCATAATCAAATTCAGATTCAGGACCTACATCAATTTTTCCTTCAATCCTATAAGGTACTGTAAACACTATCAAACCACTTCCACTAACTTGAAATTGAGCCCATCTATAAGTATCCCCATAACCATCACCAGAAGAAGCAGTAGCATAAGATGATATGTTATCAGATAACGCATTTGCTCCAACCTCAATTTGAAGAGTAGTGATAGTATATGAAAGGTTATCATTCCAATTATAAGCAGACTCAGAATAATAATTTTCTTGAGCTTCAAGTTCTATCATTTCGCCTTGACTTATCCAACTTAAAATGGGATTTGAGCCCCCCGTTAAAGAGATTCCCATCCAGGAAAAATTGGACCAATCAAGATAGGCAGAAGTTTCAACAGAAGCTGCTCTTGCAGAAACCAAAAAAAATCCAAGGATTAAAAACGTTAATAAACTAGTCAAATACTTCTTCATCTTTGCCTCCCTGTAAAAATTTTTTATGTTAAAAGTAAAATTACCCTAATCCGTTTTTATACTATTTTATACTAAACCTTTCCTGATCTTCTCATAGCACCAAGCCCCAACAACCCTGCTCCCAAAAGCCACGCGGCAGCGGGGATGGGGACGGGAGATGAAGCAACATCTACGCTGGTAAGTAATGAGAGCGATGCATCTCCTTCCCAGTTAATTCCCTTACTCTCCTCATTATATGCATCTAAGTATATCTTACTAAATATAGCACTGTCAACCTAGTAACCTACATAATCAAGCCAGACCTTCTTCTCATAGCCACAAGCCCCAACAGTCCAGAACCCAAAAGCCATGCAGCAGCAGGGATGGGGACGGGGTTTGCATGAATAAAGTCATTAGGACCCAAAGCCTCGTCAGAAAAGCGGATACGGTCTATCAGCCCGTTCCACACCTCCCAGGAGCATTCACCCTTGTGCGACCCTATAAACAATACCCCGGGATCATCAGAAAGCACGGCATTGCTGAGGTCGGCATCTACAGTGGCAATTAGTTGGTAGTCCAGATACATCTTCATTTCCTGGCTGTTAGCATCATAGGTAATAGCATAGTGGTGTAAATTGCCGTCATTAAGGATTTCGGCATAATCGTCGTAGGTCCACCATGGCCCTCCATGATCTATGTGCCAGTGAGGAGCAGAGCCTCCTGCACCCCAGTAAATAAAAGTCTCAGTGCCGTCTTCTCGCTCAGTCACATGGCCTACCAAAGGCTGCCAGTAGAATGCCTCACCTGGAGCAAGGCCTGTAATTGCTTCTATTGTAAAGCTGTTGGTGATAAACGGGTAGGCATAGACACCTGATTGGATGTACTCCACTGGATCCCCTTGCACAATCCGAATCATGCCGTCTGAAGTGTATCCAGGGTTTGATGGATTATCAGCATAGCCAATATTCATTTTGGTAAACCCTACTAATGTCCCATGGTTACCATTGCCCGAGTGGTCAAGTACCAAGGTGCCATCTTCTCCTGATGGTCCTTCAAACCAGTAGTCAGCAACCACCGATGCCATGGTTAAACTGCTCGTCAAAAGGATAACCACTGTGATAAAGATAAGATGTTGTGCAATTTTTTTCATTTTTGACCCTCCTCTGAAATTTTTTTTTTCAGTCGCTTTCCTGATTGTAAATCTAGAGCAAGCTGTCATATCAGAGCGGTTTTGGCGCAAGCTAACTCATCAGCTCTTTATGGAAAACCGCCACCTCCGCCATCCTGCAACGCCAGCCAAACCTGAAACAAGGAGCCAGACTGATGGTGGAACAGGTACTGCTGAAAGAGTAATGTTGTCAAAATATGCATTTCCTACTGTCTGATCGCTTCCTCTGAATTCTTCCAGCATCAAGTGAATATTGCCTTCAGCAGTAAATGAAATTTCTATATGCTCCCAGTTCCCGGTATCAGGCAATAGTTGCAGATCATAATTAGTAACAGGGTGTGTTCCCCTAACCAGTGGTGTTCCCCAGGAAAGCCATAGCTGTAACCAATAAATCCGCCTGAGTCAGAGCTATTAACACCCAAATAGTCAAAAGATAAAACGAAATTTCCATTCGCAGAGCTAAATGTGTCTTTTGTAAAAATATCACCAGACGCATTTAGTGCTACAAACTTCAATACCTTATTTCCTGGCATAAGTGGATCATCCACAATCTCCCCGTGGTGAGTACCTTGATTTTTTCCGGTCCAATTAGACAAATCAGATTCGAAATCCTCGACAAAAAGCGCTGCATGAACCATTGTTGCAAAAAAGCATGCCAAAACAGCTACAATCAGGATCATACCTTTTTTCATGATAAAACCTCCATTTTTTTAGTTGTCTACAAATCTTCCCAAGGAGCCGTGAAGCGCCTATAAATCAAACTTTACCTGACCGTCTTCTCATAGCCACAAGCCCTACCAGCCCAGAGCCCAAAAGCCATGCGGCAGCAGGGATGGGGACGGGGGATGAAGCGACATACACATCCGTGTGCACCTCCACAAATGCTTCACCCTTCCACTGCTCCGAATCCATATTAGTCTCGTCCAAAAATATCCTACTAAAAATAGCGCTATCAACTTCAATAATATCTCCAATAGCAGCGTTAAAAGTTAAAGGTGGCCAAAATAGGTAAGCTCCATTCGTTACACTGGATTCATCAAGGTATTTTTCACCATAGTCGAAAGTCTCAAGTATTTCTCCACTTGCATTTTTTCTATACACCGTAAACCCGTGAGGAAATGGTCCTGATATAGTTCCATTTATCCATCCAAGTCCAGAGGGTGAATGTTCATAACTCCAATCATACCATGGCAAAATAGTTATCTCTACAGGGTCTCCTATATTTTCGCCATTGTCTCCCAATATACTTATAGCCTGGCAAACCGTTGAGTCTGCATATGCACCATAAGTCCCAAAATTATTATCTGTGATTAAAATACTACCAAAATCATTATTATTGGATGCTTTAGCCCACACATCGGTCTCCTGAAATATTTTTACATGATTTGCTTCGGGCTGAGTAATCCGGTATTCGTGATACAGCTCCAACGACGTATGATCTGTCCAAATTCCGTCCGACTCCCATCCCCACACAATTCCATATGGAGTATTATATTGTGGCTCTAAGTGGCCGGATGCTGTATATTCATTAGTAGTCAGCATAAAGGTTTCTCGAACCCCAGCGCCTCGCTGCCCATAATACCATGAGGGAGAACTGGTAATTACGTTTAGATGAGCAGCCTGTCCTAAACCAGTAACAAATAAAAACATGGTCAATGCCATCAAAAAACTTGAACATGCTTTTTTTATACCCATTATTTTCCCTCCTATTTCAATTTAAGCTAATAACTTGACTCTTCTGAATACTTCAATTCCCAAAAGAGTAGAAAATAACAGTACTAGAGATGGTGGAATTGGCACAGAAGAGACTCCATTATTCATGATGTTATCAAGCTGACTCTTTGTCAGTGCTTCGTCAAAGAAGAATACTTCATCAATTGTTCCCTGAAAGTATTCCCCAAATCCAGGATTTGAACCAATACGTAAAAAATCTTTCCCATTTGATAAATCACCTGTCTCACTCATGGTCTGTCCATCCACGTAAAGCATCACATTTTTGCTGCTCTCATCATACACCACTGCCACAAAAGTCCATTGCTCAGTAGTGACTGGGAATCCACCTAAAACCTCACCGCTGCCTGAAAAGGCAGACCAGCCAGTTGATCCTCCTCTTTGGTCTATGCCTAATGAGCGATCATAACCACCATTATCATGAGAAATTACCTGCCTAATGGGAGAATCATTTGATGCTTTTACCCAGGCTCCCATTGTTAAAAATGTCATAGCTGAAGGATTTATGTCCAATGGCACATAAATGTAATCATTTATACCGTCAAATTGATATGCACTTCCCTTATATCCATCACTTGTCAACGAAGCTCCATATACAGTTCCATCATGTCCATTTCCTGTAGTATCCTTAGCATTTCCATCAAAGGGGAAATAAGCAATTAAACTGGCAGAAGATGTATTAATTCCGATAAAAAACATAAAAACAATTATTATGACGCCTAATGATATTTTTTTGCATACTTTCATTTAAGTTATCCTCCTAGTTATTATTTATAGCTCAATTCTAAATAAACTACACCACGCCAGACTTTTTTCTCATAGCCACAAGCCCCAACAGCCCAGAGCCCAAAAGCCACGCAGCAGCAGGGATGGGGACCGCGCTTACACTTATATTATCAATAGCGTAAGATTCGTCCCAGCCCCCTTGCCAGCCATATCCACTTACATACCACTTAATGTTTAGATCGTTTGCTGAGTGGGAGATGTTTTTTAGCTTTATGATATAGGCTGAATCATTAAATCCACTATTTCTTGCAAGGGCTGCTTGGTAGACCAGATATGGGCCATCATAAGATTGGTCATCCAATCCCTCATAATTATCAAAGGTTTCGTGAAATACCTCATTATTGTCTATAGACACATTTAAATAATCTGGAGCAGGCCATCTGTCCTGATTCCGATGGGTATTTCCATCCCATGAATCGATGATCGCAACGTAGAACGTAAGATCGATAGTGTTGTGCTGTGGGAGATCACTCAAGTGGAGCGTTATAGCACCTTGTTCCTTATTATCGTCCCAATAATAGTAATTCTCAAACCCGTAACTATCATAACCCTCTGTCGAAGTGCGCGTTCCTCCAGAAAATACTGGCGGAACCCCGTTTTCAAAATTAGCGCTGAAAACAAACTCAGCAGACGCACTTTGACCAAAAAGGACAATCATAGCCACCACAACGATTGCAACTATAACCTGTTTCATCTGTCTACCTCCATTAATAAACTTTTGTTCAAATATTTTTAAAATATCTCGAGAGTGTTCACCTAAAGATAGATAAAAATCTTTGCTGATATTGGGCAAAAATTTCAGGATCAGTTAATGCATGCCATAATTTCATTGATGCATGAACCATTTCTTCCTTTTTAGATACAACTTTCGTCCTACGTGTCATTCGTCCAAGATGATGTCTTGTATTGCTATTATCTCTTTCTATTGTTACTGTTCCTCTTTTTCCTATTATATGGCGCTCTCGCGGCAACACCTTCTTAAAAGCTTCCCAATCATCTGTATAAAAAACACAGTCCTTCAATTGTTCAAGTTTTTTGTATAACCGTCTGAAGGTTGAAGCATCACGATTGCCGATAACCCAGGCAATAGTTCGCCCTCTGCTACGATCCAACGCCTTGATAATCCATATTTTGTTTTTTTTGACTGGATAAAATGCCACATCTCATCAAATTCTATTTCTTTTATCTCATTAGATATAACTGGTTCTGGAAGTGATTCGGCTTCCTCTTTTATCCATCGGTAAGTCAATGAACGAGAAACTCCAAATAATTTAGCTAAAAAGCCAAATGATGCTTTACCAAGAGAATAAAGAATAACTGCAAGGGCTTTTTTTACTTTCAGAGATTCTTTTCTCCTTGCATCTCCTATCACAAAAGTTCGTGAACAGTTCTTGCAGAGATACCGCTGTTTTTTACGAACAAAACCATTTTTGACGACTTGCGTTGAATTACAATGCTTGCATACAACCATTTTCTCCCTCCCATTATTTTGGTTGGGATAACTTATATTATATTTCTATCTAAATGTAAACACTCTCAATATCTCCTCCTCCACTCACAACGGTTTCAACCTTTATTTAAGTTTTTTATCAGCATCTAATATGCCAATAAATATGAGATCAGTTTGAAGCAATCTATGTCTTTGAAATTTCAAAAAAAGTTTATTCTGGTATTTAAACTGAGAATTTGCTAAGACGACTATATGGTTCAAATCCACCATTTTGTGGCCATCAAATGGTGCATTTGGAGCAATAGAAACCACAATTTTAGGAGGCTATAGAAGTTGTGGAAGGGCCTACTAAAAATTTTTTAACCAAAACTAAAAAAAATGAACTAATAGTGTCTCACATCACACAAATAGAATCTCTATTGAGGTATAAAAGTAGTACTAAAAAATTAAAAAGTTTTTTAACTTAAATGTTAATTGAACTGATTTAAAATTAGTCTAAATCTTCAAAGTAAATAGGGAGTATGGAAAGGCAATTATTTAGAAAATTCATTATAGTAGCTTGTATTTTATTACCTTTTATTTGGGCTGGCTTTCTTACCAGTCAAATTTATCTTAGAGGTGATGCAGGTTTTAGTTATGAACTTGGCTGGAAATCTTTTAAAGTAATGGAGGTATATAAAAATTTAAATCCAATACAAAAAGGTGATGAGATAAAATTTATAGACTCTTTTTCAATCAATAAAGTGCTTGGATTTTGTTTTAGTCCTGTAAAGAAATACCTTTTTAAAGGACTCTTAATCGTAGAACGAGGGAAAAAAGAGCTCTCAATTCAATTGTCCTACGCTAATTTTTCTTGGTTATCTTACTTGGCGGTATGCTGGCCCTATTTTTCCCTTGCTTTGCTTTTAGTAGCCAGCGGAGTTATAGCTTATGTCAATGCCCCTCAAGATCAACCCTCAGGACTCTTCTTAGGATGTTTTATTGCTTTTGCTATCAACATTATGAATGAAGTTGGTTTCAATTTTGGAATCCATTCACCCTATTTAATTTCACTACCATTTTTCACTGCAACACTTAGCAATTGGGTAGGATTCAGTCTTTGGACGCACTTTATTGGTCTATTTCCTACAAAAGAGCAACTATTTAAAGATAACTCTCCCATGTTATTTCTAATCTACCTTGGGCCACCTGTTATGAGCATTCTTGCTGCATTTTGTCTGTCCCACCAGGGGGAATTTTTTATCTATCTTCAAAGGACTCGTTTTTGGCATATCCCACCAATACTAGGTTTTACTGTGTACAGGAACTGGACAACATTCAAGAGGTCAAAAGAGGCCTATATAAAAAATCAGCTCAAATGGATCTTCTTAGGCGGTATTTTAGGAATAACACCCTATTTTTTATTTTATCTTTTACCTCATCTAGTTATGGGCTATCCCATAATTAATTTTAAAATCGCTATGTTTTTTGGCGGTTTTATACCCATTTCATTTCTACTAGCTATTCTTCGTTATCGTCTTATGGATATAGATGAAATTATGAGCACCACATTAACTTATATAATTTTATTGAGTGGGCTATATATTGCTTATATGGGTACACTTGTGACCATAAAAAACACTTTATGGAATAGTCGGATTTTAACAAAAGACTCTTTTGTAATTTATCTGCTTATTATAGCCCTGTTTTTTGATCCTGCCAAAAATAAAATCAAGTTATTTATAGATAAAGCATTTTTTAAAGACAAGGTTGATTACCAGAAGCTACTTCACCATTACACTGTAAAAGTAACTACAAGTCTGAATCGTTCTGAACTTGTAGATCTTTTAATAAAACAAATTCCTCAGGATTTCCACATTTCAAATGCCTGTGTAATGATAATTGAAGGACGAAGAAGTTATTTATATCCCCAACATCTTAGGTTTGGGAATGCTCCATGGTCCTATAGTGCTTTAGTAGAAGCACTTAATAATGAAAAAACAAATTACATTATTTGTGAATTAACAAAGGTTAGTGATTTTAGACTGGCCAAGGAGATGGAGGAGATTATTCAAGCAGGATATCGGCTCGTGCTCCCTCTTAAAGGAGGCAAGTCTTTTATTGGAATGTTTTTTCTTGGTCCTAAACAAGGAGGGTCTCTCTACACATCAGCTGATATTCAGGCTCTAACAACGCTCACGTCACATATATCCTTTGTTATGGAAAATGTACTTATTTATGACTCCTTACAAAACAGCAAGCAGCAACTTCAAGAGATATATCCCCAATTATTGCAATTGGAACAAATGGCTCGCATTGGAGAAATGGCTTCTATGGTTGCTCATGAAATCAGAAACCCTCTAGGAATAATTCGAAGTTCAGCCCAATATTTGCTGGAAGATTTATATAATAGTGAATCTTCAAAAGAATTGCTTGATTTTATCGTTGATGAAATTGATCGTCTCAACCAAGTGGTAAATAACTTACTTGATATTGCCCGTGTTAAACTACCTTCTTTTTCCGAGGTCTATATAGATGAATTAATAACCCAAATGCTTGAGCAATGGGAAAAGAGCCATAACCACAATCCAACAGTTGTAATTACCCAGACAGGCTCTCCTGGAAGGCGGCCTATATATGCAGATGAAAAACAGCTGCGACAGGTTTTTCTGAATCTTATACAAAACAGCGAAGAAGCCATGCCTGATGGGGGAAAACTGAACATCAATTTTTCTGAAGATCAAATAAATGAAGGTGTTATTGTATCTGTATGTGATACAGGTCAAGGCATTTCAGAGGAAGTTGCCAAAGATGTTTTTAAAAAATTTTATACTACAAAAGAAAATGGATTGGGTCTTGGACTTGCCATTTGTCAACAAATAATTGAGGCACACAAAGGCAAGATAAGCATTAAAAGTGTCCTAGGAAAAGGCACTACTGTAACGGTCTGGCTACCGAGAAGGCCCCACTATGGATTAGGAGATATTTGATAACCTATTTAAAATTAAAAAGTAATGTTGAAGGAATTGAAATATGGGCAAAAAGATTTTGGTCATAGATGATGAGAAAAAAATGAGAAGGATCTTACAGCTTCTGTTGGAAAAGATTGGTTATAAAGTTGCAACTGCAAAAGATGGACGGGAAGGTATTGAGACATGGCTTAAATGGCAGCCTGATGTTGTGTTAACTGACCTTAAAATGCCAGAAATGGACGGTATGGAAATTCTTAAATTCAAAAATAAAGCAGGGCTCAAGGCTCCCCTTATCATCCTCACTGCCTATGGAACCATTCCTTCAGCAGTGGAAGCCATTAAACAAGGTGCCTTTGATTACCTGACCAAGCCATTTGACAATAAAAAGGTTCGTGAAGTAATCAGCCGTGCCCTGGAAAATAGTCCTGGTAAAGATAAAATCTCACAAAAAGACCTTAAAATTGTGGGCACTTCAGCAGCTATTCGCCAAATTATAGAAGATATGACCCTTGTGGCAAATACTGATACCTCGGTGTTAATAACTGGTGAGAGTGGCACAGGGAAAGGACTTGTTGCCAGGGGAATACATAAATTGGGAAATAGGAGAAGACAGCCCTTTGTAAAAGTCAATTGTGCAGCCATACCAGCAAATCTCTTAGAAAGCGAATTGTTTGGCCACAAAAAAGGAGCCTTTACTGGTGCAGTAGATGATAGAAAAGGTAGATTCGTAGAGGCAGACAGAGGTGTTCTTTTTCTAGACGAGATAGGCGATTTACCCCTTTCTATGCAGCCAAAGTTGTTAAATGCTGTTGAAGAAAAAATTGTTACACCAGTGGGGAGTACTAAGCCAATAAAATGCGATGTAAAGATTATCTGCGCTACCAATCAAGACCTGCTGCAAATGATTGAACAAGGACGGTTTCGACAAGACCTCCATTACCGCCTAAACACCTTTCATATCCATATTCCTCCGCTTCGTGAAAGAGCTGAAGATATACCTTTACTTGTGGAGTATTTTTTGGAGCAATTTTGCAAGAGCTTTGGCCAACCTACTTTATCAATTGAACCAAAAGCAATGGATCTTTTTCTCGCCTATCACTGGCCTGGCAATGTAAGAGAGTTGAAAAACACCATAGAAAGAGTGGTTTTGAAGTGCAAAGGACCAACAATCAGAGCTGAAGAAATTTCTTTAGATACAAAAGGGCCAGAAGACTTAAGCACTACTACCTCAATTTCAGAGCTGGATATGGTAGAGCATGAAAAAAGGTTAATTATACAGGCCCTTAATAAAACAGGTGGAAACCAGGTTAGAGCTGCCAAACTACTCGGTATTACACGAAATACTTTGCGGTATAGAATGAAAAAATACGGTATTAAGAGGGTGTAGAAATAGTTTTTTTAATTATTCTTTTCTTCCAGACCTAACTTCTTAACTATATTTTCAACTGCTCTTTGATAAAATGTTTCTTTAGGTAAAGAGTCTTTTTCTGATGCATCTAAAACTAATTTGGGAAAATTTTTGAGTTCATCCTTTGCAACTATTTTATAATCTTCTGGAAAGGAATCATTAAAGTACATCTGCTGAAATTTGAGAAATTTCAATGAATGGGCAGTTGCATTCAGCACACACATCTCATCTTTTTCAATAAAATTTAACTCCCTGGCCTTTAACATTCCAGCAAAACACTCTCCACCCTGAGTACATGCAATATGTCCATGTTTATTTACAATTAACATGCCTTCTATAATCTGTTGTTCTTCCACCTGCACCACATAAAATGTCCCACCAAGAGATTCATATTTATCAACAAGTTTTTTTACCCTGGGAAAAGAAACAGGATTACCGATCATTGCAGCCTGGGCAACCGAGGGTTTAACAGATACTGGTTCATATCTCCTATCTTCTCTCTTCATTGAATAAAACCGATACACTGGGTCAGCATGAGAAGATTGAATGCCTATTATTTTGGGAAGAGAATGAATTATACCAAGATCATATAATTTTACAAAGCCAGAGATAATTGCAGCGATATTTCCAGCATTGCCTATAGGCACAAAGATTACTTTTCCTGATACATCCCAGTCAAACCACTGGGCTATTTCAAAGGAATAGGATTCTTGTCCTAAAATTCGCCAGCTATTTTTTGAGTTTAATAGCGCAACATTATAATTATCTGCCAGGTGCTCAACAACTTTCATACAATCATCAAACACACCAGGAAGCTCTAATACTGTAGCACCACTCCCAAGAGGTTGGGCAAGCTGTTCAGGGGTAACTTTACCATGAGGAAGGAGGACTACACTCTTAATTGGATCTCCCACATATGCACCATACATAGCTGCAGAAGCAGATGTATCCCCAGTTGATGCGCAAATAGCTAAAATATTTTTATATCCCCTTTCTCTAATTAAATATTTCAAAAAACTAAAGGCACAGGCCATCCCCCTGTCCTTAAATGAAGCACTGGGATTTTGCCCTTCATTTTTATAAGCAAAGTTAATTCCAACATATTTTTTTAAATGGTTAGAAGCAGATACAATTGGAGTATTGGCCTCACCAAGATAGACAATATCTTCTTTATCCAAAATCGGAGCAATTAATTCATAAAATCTAAAGATTCCTCTTAATTGAAAAATCTTGGTCCTTGCCCTCTCATCAAAGATCTCTCTCCACCTCTTACCTGAAATCTTTTTTAGCTCATCAAACTTCTTATCCTTTAGAAGAAAAACCCCCTTACATTTAGGGCAGGTATATAAAAGTTCTTTACTGTCAAATTTTGAACCGCAAACCTGACACACATACTCAAGCTCCCCTCTGTATGCTGGGAAAATTTCTGTCATAATATTGATGCTCCTTTCCTTATTTTTCATTTCTCTTATCTATCACCCTAACGGCCTTGCCTTGGCTCCTTGGCAGGCTCTTGTGTTCAACTAGCTCCACCTTTGGAGTAATCAATATTTCTTCTTTAAGCCGTCTTGCAATCTTGTCCTGGAGTTTTTTAAGCTCTCTCATGTCTTCAATAAAATACTCATCCTTTATTTCCACTAAAACCCTCATCTGGTCAATATATCCTTCTTTTTCTAATATAATGAGATAATTTTGTCCTACCTCAGGCATGGACATAAGCACTCTTTCAACTTGCATTGGATAAATATTTACTCCCTTTAATATTATCATATCATCTGAACGACCTGCAATCCTGGCAATCCTTTTATGGACCCTACCACATGGACACTCACCTGGTACAATTGCAGTGAGATCCTTTGTCCTGTATCTTATAAGGGGCATTCCTTCTCTGGTTAAGGTTGTAAGAACTAGCTCACCTACCTGGCCTTCTTCAACAGGCTCTAAGGTGTTTGGATCTACTATTTCAAGAATATAAGCATCTTCCCAGAGGTGCATGCCCTTTTGTTCTGGACATTCAAAAGCAACTCCAGGGCCATTCATCTCTGATAGCCCATAAGAATTATATGCCTTGACGCCATATATTTCTTCAATTCTTCTCCGAACTTCTTCTGTGTGGGGTTCTGCGCCTATCAATGCAGTCTTTAAATAAAGTGATTTTGGATCAATTCCCATTTCATCAAAAACAGTGGCCAGATGCAAAGCATAAGATGGTATAATATGAATTGCTGTAACTCTAAAATCCTTTAAGAGTTTTATTTGCCGTTTGGAATTTCCCGCGCCTGCAGGAATGGTCAAGCAACCCAATCTCTCAGCTCCGTAATGGATTCCCAATCCACCAGTAAAGAGTCCGTATCCACTGAGATTTTGAAAGATATCCCAAGATCTAATACCAACCATATACATGCATCTAGCCATGAAATCCGCCCATGTATCAAGATCCTTCTTTGTATAAAGCACAGCTGTTGGGGTTCCAGTTGTACCAGATGATACATGGAGCCGTACCATCTTGGCCACTGGCTCGGTTAAAAGCCCAACCGGATAATTATTTCTTAGATCCTCCTTTGTGGTGAAGGGAAGGTGCTTTATATCGTCTATTGACCTTATGTCTTCAGGCTCTATATCACTTAAACGTTCCCAGTAAAAAATTCCTTTCTTAGCCTGTCTAATGGTTTGTCTAAGTCTCTTTAATTGAAGTTGTGTTAATTCATCTCTTGAAAGCGTCTCTTCTCTATGTAAATACTCATATTGCATAACTTAATTCCTCGCTCAATCACAATATTATTTCAATCTTATCCATTTTAAGATTTTATCTTTTTAATTTACTTCTTTACTATTAACTATTTTATTGTTGTTCCTCTCTTTTTTCAAGGTCCTCAAAGGCAGTACACTTGGCCAAAAATGCCACCTCCAAACTACCTATAGGGCCATTTCTCTGTTTTCCAATAATGATTTCAGCTATACCTTTTTTGGGATTGTCCTCCTTTTTATTATAGACCTCATCTCTATATAAAAATATTATCACATCTGCATCCTGCTCTATTGCGCCAGATTCCCTTAGATCAGATAGCATAGGCCTTTTGTCTTTTCTTTCTTCCACCTTTCTATTTAACTGGGCAAGGGCTACTACTGGAACATCAACTTCTTTTGCTAATGCCTTTAAATTTCTGGATATATAAGAGATTTCCTGTTCCCTGGAATCCCTTTTTTGAGGCACGTGCATGAGCTGCAAATAATCAATTATAACAAGACCAAGTCCTTTTTCACTTTTAAGTCTCCTGCACCTTGCCCTGAGTTCTAAGGGTTCAAGTGCTGGAGTATCATCTATAAATATAGGAGCTTTGGATAATTTATCTGCTGCCACATATAGTCTGGCCCAGTCCTGGTCTGTTAAATAACCTGTCCTCAAATGTCTGAGGTCCACCTTTGCCTTGGCACAGAGCATCCTCATCATGAGTTGCTCCATGGACATCTCAAGAGAAAAAATTGCTGTTGGGATATTTTGCTCACATGCAGCCCTCATCCCAATGTTCAGTCCAAAAGCAGTTTTTCCCATACTGGGTCTGCCTGCAATTATAATCAGGTCTGTTCGCTGGAGACCTGCAGTTAATTCATCTAATTTTTTAAAACCTGTGGACACGCCTGTTACAAGTGCTTTTCTATCATACCGTGTAGATAATTGTTCAAATATTTCATCAACAAGCTGTTTACTGGATTTAAATCTTGGTAGAACTCTGCTTTCAGATATTTGAAATATAGACTGTTCCGCCTGATCCAAAAGGGTATCTGTATCTTCATCAAATTCATATGCAAGGTTAATAATTTTTGCACCCCCAGTGATAAGTTCCCTTTTTATAGCCTTTTCTCTTACTATTTCAGCATAGTGTATGGCACTAGCAGATGGAACTATTTGTTCACTTAAACTGGCAAGATATACAACTCCCCCCACTTGCTCAAGTTTGCCAGCTTTTTCTAAGGCATCTTTTACAGTAATTAGATCTATTGGGACATTCTTTGAGTACAGGTCCAAAAAGGTTTGAAAAATAATCTTATGGGCAGGATTATAAAAATCATCTGGTTTTAAGATTTCCAATATAGTATGAAAAACAGAGTTGTCTATTAATATCCCCCCCAAAACCGCTTGTTCAGCCTCTAGGTTATGGGGAGGAACTCTTTTTATAAGTTCTGGCAGGATTTTTTCTGGAGAAGAGACAAAGGGTCTTCTCTCATAATTATTCACCCTGATTTTCCTGTTCATCTCCTTCTTCCTGGTATCTCACCACAGAAACATTTAAAGTGGCCACTACACCAGGATAGAGTTTTACAGGTATCTGATATTCACCTAAGGATCTAATTGGTTTATCCAACTCCACTTTCTTTCTATCTATCTCATATCCCCTCTTTGCAAGCTCATCCACAATATTTGAAGAAGTGACAGAACCATAGAGTTTATCACCTTCACCAACTCTTACCTGGATCTCTATTTTTTCACTCTCTAACCTATCAGCCAGCTCCTTTGCCTTAAATCTCTCAGCATTAAGCCTTTCTTCTAATTTCTTTTTCTCGTGCTCAAATATCTTTAAATTAGACGGGGTAGCTAACATAGCCAGTCTTTTTGGCAATAGATAATTTCTTGCAAATCCAGGTTTAACATCAACAACATCACCCAGCTTACCTAATTTCTCAATATCTGTTCTCAATATAACCCTCATCTCTCCACTCCTTTAATTTTCTTATTCACTTCTACACTGTGGATGGTAGTGTAGTACATAAGGGCCATCTGTCTTGCCTTTTTTATCTCTCTAGTCAGCTTTCTCTGGTGTTTTGCACAAGTACCTGTAATTCTTCTACCAATTATCTTGCCCCTTTCAGTAACAAAATCCTTTAATATATCAGGCCTTTTATAATCCAAAGGTAAATTTTTATCAGCACAGAAGCGACAGAATTTTTTCCGGGGTGTAAATTTAAAAGCCATAATTATTCCTCCTCTATCTCAAATTTATCTTGTAGTTTAACTGTCAGAAATTTAAATACATCCTCATTTAATCTCAGTTTCCTTTCTATTTCCTGAATTGCATTTCCTGGCACCCCGTATTCAATTCGAACATAGTGACCTCTAGTATGCTTTTTTACAGGATATGCCAATTCCTTCACACCCCAATCATCCGTTAACAGGAGCCTTCCTTTAAACTGCTCTTCAACAACTTTGGTGAGGTCTTCAAGCACCTCCTGACGCTCATGGTTTCCCATGTCAGGATTGAATAAAATAAGGGTCTCATACTTTCTAAGCTTCATAACACCTCCTTTTGGTCTCTTGGCCCTCTGAAGTGAGATTCAGAGAACAAGGAATAATTTTTGAAGAAACACACTCTATAAACATAAAAAAAACATGTCAAGGAGAAACCAGCACTTCCAGCGATTCTTGGCAAGAGCCAAATTTAGAACTTGAAAAACTACTTCTTTTAATCTCTCACTTGAAGTTAATTTTTAATCGCCTAACTTCTTCTTGAGCACATTTGCAGCTGTAAGAGTTGGATCCCAAACTGGCGAAAATGGTGGGGCATATGCAAGGTCGCAGCCAAAGTACTCATCCACACTCATATTGGCATGTAGGGCAACTGCAATTGAATTGATCCTGTGTGCAACTCCCTCTTCTCCTACCATTTGTGTCCCTAAAAGTTGCCCTGTTTTTTTATCCGCAACCATGTGCACAGAAATCGTCTTTGATCCAGGATGGGCGTGTGCCCTAGACCTGGAATTAATGGTAACTGAAACTGGATCAAAACCAGCATCCTGGGCCTGTTTTTCATTAAGCCCTGTTGAAGCAACCTGTAATTCAAACACCTTAAACACTGAAGTTGCAACTATACCCTTAAATTCTTTCTCTTTTCCTACTATATTGTCTGCAACCATCCAACCACCCCTATTTGCCAAAAGCGCCAATGGGTGATAGATCTTTTTCCCAGTAATCACATTATATGTATCTGCACAGTCGCCTGCTGCATATATATCTTTATTAGATGTCCTAAAATATCTATCGACTGAAATTGCATTGTTAACACCAAGCTCAAGGCCTGCATCCTGTGCAAGCTCACTATTTGGAGCAACGCCAACTGCAATTAACACCATATCTCCATCTAAAGAAAAATCATCGCTTAAAACTAACAGTTTTTCACCCTTTCTTTCAATCCCATTGACACTTGAACCTGCATATAACTTAACTCCATGTGAGAGCACCACCTCTTTTATTCTTTCTGCCAGTTCCTGGTCTATTTTAGGCAAAAACCTGGGATTTGGCTTTATCATTGAGACTTCTATATCAAGAGCTCGTAATGCTTCGCACATCTCCAGAGCAATATAACCCATACCTATAATAACTGCCTGTTTTACTGATTTTTCTTTAATATATTTTTTTATTTGCCTCCCATGCTCAAGACTTTTTAATGAAAATACACCATCTAACTCAGTTCCTGGGATATTTAAGCTCTTTGGTCTTGCCCCTGTTGCTATAAGTAGTTTATCAAAGGGCTGTTCAAATTCACCTTGTATAGAAGTTCCATAGATTTTTTTCGCCTTTGGATCTATTTTTTTTACCTCATGGCCAACTTTCAAATCTATACCCTGCTTCTGTCTGAAGACCTCTGCTCTCCTTACAATGAGCTCGTCCATGTCCCTAGCAGGATCAGCAATATTATAGGGCATACCACATGCACTATATGAGACATCATATGTCTTTTCAAAAACTATTACATTTAGCTCTTTATTTTTTCTTTTTGCGCGAGATGCAGCACTCATCCCTGCTGCATCTCCACCAATTATGACAAAATTCATAAGTTATACCTCTCTTTTATAATAGGGTTAATGAGTGTATGGGTTAATGGGTTAATGAGTTATAGAGTTTGAGGGTTGAGGGGTTGAGGATTAGAGGGTTACAAACCCAACAAACTCAACAAACTCAATAACCCAATAAACCTACCAAATCTAACTTGTATAATATATTCTAAATCTTAAAAGTAACCCTATCTATATATTCTGATTGTTTTCCTTTATTCCACATAGAAACAGGGCGATAATATCCAACCACCCTTGTATACACTTCTGCGTCTTGTCCACATTTTGGACATTTAAAATGTTCTCCTTTAAGATAACCATGGGTCTTACAAACTGAAAAAGTAGGAGTTATTGAGATATAGGGTAGCCTTGTATTCTTCATTGCCTTTATTATAAAACTCTTTAAACTCTCTAAGTCTGAAACTGCTTCTCCTAAATATACGTGGAATACAGTACCGCCAGTATACAGAGGCTGGAGTTTATTTTGATGTTCCAGTGCCTCAAACACATCCTGGGTATAATCTACTGGAAGACAAGTGGAATTTGTATAATAGGGTTCTTCAGACCCAGATGTTATTATATCTTTATAGAGTTTTTTATCTATCCTTGCCAATCTATAACTGGTCCCTTCTGCAGGAGTTGCCTCTAAGTTGTACAAATTCCCTGTTTCTTCTTGAAACTGCACTGTAAGTTCCCTTAAATGTTCTAAGGTCCTCTTCATAAGTCTGATGCCAGCTGGAGTCTCTATGCCTTTGCCAAGAAGATTTAAACAGGCCTCATGTCCTCCCACAATTCCAATAGTGGAAAAGTGTCCTTTTAGCCCATTTTTTAAATACCTTTTAGAAAATGGAAACATCCCTTTCTCTAAATTGTCAGATACCCATTTTCTTTTAAATTCCAAGGATTCCTTTGCAAGTGTTGCATACTCTGTAATAAGGTCTAAAAAATCTTCTTCGCCTTGGGCAAGATACCCCAATTTGGGAAGATTTATAGTAACTACGCCAATTGATCCAGTTAAATCACCTGCACCAAACAATCCTCCTGTGCGTTTTCTAAGTTCTCTTAAGTCCATCTGAAGTCTGCAACACATAGAACGCACATCTTCTGGTTTGAGGTCAGAATTAATAAAGTTCTGGAAATAGGGAACACCATACTTTGCTGTAAGTTTTAAAAGTAGTTCTCCAACTTCACTGTCCCATGGAAAGTCCTCTGTTACATTATAAGTAGGGATAGGAAAACTAAATATCCTGCCATGATAATCTCCCTCTAACATAATCTCTAAAAATGCCTTATTTATCATTTCCATTTCTTTTGCATATTCCCCATAACAGCTATCATGCATCTTACCGCCTAATACAACGCCCTCATTGGCAATGTGTCTTGGAGGGATCAAGTCAAATGTGAGATTAGTAAAAGGAGACTGTCCACCCCACCTAGATGTAGTATTCAGATTAAAGATAAACTTTTGAATAGACTGTTTTACCTGTCTATAATTTAATTTGTCTTTGGCTATAAAAGGGGCGAGATAGGTATCAACATTATTAAATGCCTGGGCACCTGCCCATTCATTTTGAAGGGTCCCAAGAAAATTTACCATCTGACCTAAGGCAGAATCAAAATGTTTGGCTGGTCCAGATGAACAGCGTCCCTCTAAATTAAAACCCTCTAAGAGTAAGTCCCTTAAACTCCAGCCAGCACAATAACCTGCAAGTCCAAAGGAGAGGTCATGGATGTGTATATATCCATGCTCATGGGCCAGCCTTATTTCTTCTGGATATTTTTCCAGGGCATATCTGGCCTGAACAGAGCCTGAAAGATAGAGCATAAGTCCCTGAAAAGAATGGGCCATGTTTGCATTTTCTGATACCCGCCAATCTTCCTTTGAAAGATAGTCATCAATTGTACGACCTATATTTAAAAAAGTCTCTGTCTGGGACCTTAGTTGTCTCCTCTGTTCACGATATAATATATATTTTTTTGCCACATGATAGAGCCTGTTTTCCATGAGCACCAGCTCAACCATGTCCTGTACCTGCTCCTGTTCAGGTATCTCTATACCTAAAAGCTTTTTCTCCACCTTAATGGCCAGTCTTTTGGCCAAGAGAGGGTCCTTTATTCCACTTGCATTTAGTGCCTTTAAAATGGCGTTTGCAATCCTATCAACAGACCATGTCTCAAGCCTTCCATCTCTCTTTCTAATCTGTCTTGGCTTATCTAAAGACTTTACTTTAGACTCGATTTTTGACTCTATCCCCTCAATGTACATTGTTAATCTCCTTTTATAAGATATTGATTTAATTAGAAAAATAATTATCCTTTTAACAACTGATCAAACAACATTATTAGAATAGAAAATTTAAAATTGCAAGGCCATCTCAATAAAAACTATGTAACATCAAGATATTCTTGAAGCTTTAGCTCAAAACCCTGAGGAAGATATTTTTTTACAAGGAGGATATCTTGTTCATTTAATAGGGGAACTTTTGTCAATCTAAAAAGGAATTTGGAAGGATATTTTGTTGCCAATGAAAATATTTCCTCAAAATTTTTTTTCACCTCTTGTTCTGAGATTTTTCCACCTGTTAGTTCTTTATATTTTTTAAAAGGACCTTTAACATCAACAGCAAAAAGGTCAACTAAGTTTAATTTTAAAAATTCATAAATAAGTTTTGGATTAGAGCCATTGGTGTCCAATTTTACTGGAAAACCAAGAGATTTTAATTCTTTAATAAGCTCATCTAAGCCCTTTGCAATTGTAGGTTCACCACCAGATATCACAACTCCGTCCAGCCAGTTTTTCTTTTTTTTAAGATACTCAAAGATATCTATTTCAATTGTGGGTGATTTCTCTGGATAAAAGGCAATTTGTTTGTTGTGGCAGGTAGGACACCTAAAATTACAACCCCCAATAAAAATAACACAGGAGACTTTTCCTGGCCAATCACACAGACTGATTGGCTGAAACCCTTTAATTTTTTTTAAAATTTCCATCCCAATACCACCTAACTATTAGTTTCTAATAAAATTTTTACTCTTTATACTACTTTTATAACCTCTCAAATAAGTAAAACGCCAAAAATCCAAAATAAGCCAATCACAGCATAGATACAAATCACGAACCAAGTTATAAATTTTCTTAATTTGTCAACTTCATTATTTATTTTTTCTAAGCGCTTATCTATTTGTTTTAAGCTATTATTTAAGTCTTTAAACCTTTTATCTAGTGACTCAATATGCTTATTCTGCTCTTTGAACCCCTTCTCTAATTGTTTAAGATGCTTATATAAATTTTCATATCCTTTGTTTATATCCTGTATTATAAATTGAATATCATTAGAGACACTTTTTTCCATAGAAATCCGAACCCCCTTCGCTCCTATTCCCAACGCCATTGAAATAGGCAAAAAAAACATAAAAATAGATAAGAAAAATATCCTCATTTTGTCCCCCCATTTTAGATCTTTTTGGTTTTTAAATGGATTTTAATAAGGACATGAAAACAAATACAAATTTTTTTCTACCTCTGTCAAATTCTCAAACAACCTATCTAAATCTTATTGACAACTCCTTTTAAGAAACATAACTTCACCAAAAAATTTGTAAAGCAAAAAATGAAAATAACCGCTAAATCATCTTTTACTGAACTCTGGCACACCTTTAAAAAAAACAAGCTGGCTGTATTTGGATTAGTAATCTTTATTTTATTTTTTCTTATAGCCATATTTGGACTTTATGCAACATCCACAACTCATCCTATATTTGATCCAGCAAAGGTGAGATTAGAGGCTAAATTACTCCCACCTCTAACCCGAGCAGACCCTTCTTTTTTAAGCAAAGATGAAATACCTCCATTGGGTATTTTTATTTTTGGCACTGACCATCTTGGTAGGGATGTATTTTCCAGGATGCTACAAGGCGCCTGGGTGTCCTTAACCGTTGGATTTGTGGCAGTATCCATTTCAGTGTTTATTGGAATAATAATAGGAGGAATAGCAGGATACTATGGCAATAAAAGAATATCACTGGATTACCTTTTTTTACTTATTTTATTTTTTGTAGGTATAGTTGTAAAAAATTACCACACTATAGTTGGATTCTTATTAATAGCATTATGCTGTATTTTGATATGGTTGAAATTAATTTTTAAAATCTTTTTTACTAAATTAACTATTTTAATAGATTCAATTATAATGGGTATTATTGATATAATGCTTTGTTTTCCATCCTTTTTTTTGATTTTAACAGTAGTTGCATTGCTTCCACCAAGCATCTATAATATAATGATAGTTATTGGTCTAACAAGCTGGATGGGGACTGCTAGATTTATAAGAGCGGAATTTTTATCTTTAAGGGAAAGAGAGTTTGTTCTAGCTGCAAAGGCCCTCAATATTAGTGATTTTAAAATAATTTTTAAACACATGCTTCCAAATGGTATAACACCTGTTTTGGTATCTGCCACAATAGGAATTGCAAGTGCAATATTGACAGAAGCTGGCCTTAGTTTTCTTGGATTTGGAGTCCCTCCACCTCATGCCACATGGGGTAATATTTTATCTGAAGGAAAATACTATCTCTTTGATGCACCATGGCTTACCATTATTCCTGGAATTGCAATTTTAATAGTAGTACTTGCATTTAACCTTTTTGGAGAAGGCCTAAGAGACGCATTAAATCCAAAGGCACGGGATTAAATTTAAATGCAAAATATACTAACTGTCCAAGACCTGGAGATAGATATTTTAAAGGACTCTAAAAAAATAAAAATAATAGATAAAATCAGCTTTGCTTTAAAAGAAAAAGAGACCTTGTGTATTGTGGGGGAAAGTGGATGTGGTAAAACCTTTACTGCACTCTCTATTATGGGCCTTCTACCTAAAAACAGTAGAGTTAATGGAAAGATATATTTTGATAAAAAAGATTTGCTTTCCCTAAATGAAGATAGTTTAAGAAAAATTAGGGGAAAAGAGATCTCAATGGTATTTCAGGACCCTTTAACCTCTTTAAATCCAGTATTTACAATTTATGACCAATTATCTGAAATTATTTTAACTCACACAAAAATTGATAAAAACAGTGTTAAAGGCATGTGCATTGATATCTTAAAACAGGTAAAAATACCTGATGCTGAAAACAAAATAAATTGTTATCCCCATGAGTTAAGTGGTGGTCAGAGGCAGAGGGTCTTGATTGCCATGGCAATTGTTCTATCCCCAAAGATAGTTATATTAGATGAGCCAACAACCGCATTGGATGTAACAATTCAGGCAGAAATTTTAGACTTGCTAAAACAATTAAAAGAACAAAAAGACCTTTCAGCCATATACATAACCCACGACCTATCAGTTGTATCAGAAGTAGGAGATAGGGTAATAGTGATGTATTCTGGGTCAATTGTTGAACAAGGACCAAAAGATGAAGTCCTTAAAAATCCATTGCATCCCTACACAAAGGGTCTTATTGAATCTATTCCTGATTATGAAAAACCTGGAAAAGTTCTAAAACCCATACCAGGATATGTGCCGTCTCCTGAAAATAGACCAAAAGGATGTGTGTTTCATCCAAGGTGTGTTTATAAAAAAAAGATTTGCATGGAAAAGACTCCTTTACTTACAGCAGTATCAGAAAAACACATGGTAAGGTGCCATTTAACAGGCATATAATTTATGGAAATACTTAGCTTAAAAAACATAAAAAAATACTTTCCCATTCAAAAAGGACTGTTTAAAAAGACTGTAGGATATATAAAAGCTGTTGATGGAATAGATCTTACAGTAAAAAACAATCAGGTAGTGGGAATAGTAGGTGAAAGTGGATGTGGTAAATCTACATTGGCAAGGATCATCCTGAGATTTTACATGCCTGATACAGGCCAAATAATATTTAAAGGACAGGATATAACATATCTAAAGGAAAGGGAATTAAAAGAATTTAGAAAAAAAGTACAAATTGTGTTTCAAGACCCCTACAGTTCTTTAAATCCAAAATTGACCATTAAAACTACATTAATGGATGGGGTAGGACAAATATATAAATCAAGGGAACAAAGATTAAATAAGATTTTTGAGCTACTTGAGATGGTAGGGTTAGATAAGAACAGTGCATACAAATACCCCCATGAATTCAGTGGTGGGCAGAGACAGAGGATATGCATTGCTCGGGCAATTAGCATGAACCCTGAACTAATTGTGTGTGATGAGCCAGTCTCTGCCCTAGATGTATCCATTCAGGCACAGATTATAAATCTTCTAATGGAACTCAAACAAGAGATGGGGCTTTCCCTCATCTTCATATCCCATGACCTAAATTTGGTTGGTTATTTTTGTGACTATACCTATGTAATGTATCTGGGAAAAATAGTAGAATGCGGTCCAACAGACAAAGTTTTTCAAAATCCCATCCATCCCTATACCAAACTGTTGTTAGATTCAGTTCCAGGCAAAAAAAAGAGATTTTCTGTAAAAAGAATAAATAATCCAGATAAAAGTGAATATGGATGTATATTCTCAAATAGATGTCCCTATGTGACACCAAGGTGCAAAAAATCCCCTTTATTAAAGGAAGTTAATTCAGGACATAAGGTAATGTGCCATTTATTAGCACAAATCCCTTGACCTGAAGGTATGATTAGATGTAAAATTTTTTATATGTTTTGGGGACGTAGCTCAGTTGGGAGAGCGCAGCCTTCGCACGGCTGAGGTCGGGGGTTCGACTCCCCTCGTCTCCATTTAATTTTTCCTGTTTATCTTTACTAACCTTTACCGTTTATCTGAATTTTCCTTATCTTCTTCTAAAAGGATTTCTATTTCTTTATCTATATCAAAACTCTCTTCCTTGGAAGGTTGTTTGTCTTCTGGCTTAATATTATCTTCATCTTTTTCTATAACAAGATCATCAAACTCTATATCCATTGATTCTTCGTTATCATGAGATTCTATCTTGTTTTCTTCTTCCTGGATGTCTATAATATCCACTACTTCTTCCGCTGATTCAATTTCTTTAGTTTCTTTTTCTATATCCTGTTTTAAATTCTCTGATTCTTCAATAAATAAAGATGGGTCTAACTCTAATTCTTTTTCTTCTTCAACTTTAGAAGATTCTTCAATATCAAATTCTTGTACTTGTTCTTCAAATTCAATTTCTATATTGGACTCAGTATCTAAATTATCTTCTTTTTTCTCTTGAGAGACTACATTATTAGTTTCCATTACAGATATACTATCTTCTATTACATCTGGCTCTGACATCCATTCAAGGCCTAAATCCTGTCTTATATGATCCCAGTCATAATTACATTTAGGACATCTTTTATAAAAGTCAAAAGTTGTATACTTACATTTTGGACAGAACATAATATACTCCTCTATAAATAAAATGAATTTACTTTACTATATGGTTAATTGCCTTTTATGACGAATATTCAAATACATGAATTTTTATATTAGTTTTCTTTTTTTGTTGATGTATCTTTTTTAAATCATCTACAATTGATACTAATTGCCCATAGACTTTTTTAATTTTTTTCCCATAGTCAGTTAATTGTTCCTCTTTCTTATTGATATAGTTTTTTAATAAGTATTTGTCATTTAGTACACTTTCACACAAATTAATTATGTGTTCTAATAAATTCTCAAAATACATAACACTCTCGAATTTAAAGTCCTGGGCTATTTCTTTAATCTTCATTAGAGCCTCTAAGTAACTTATCTTCTTTCCTTTAAATATTCTCCTAGCCAATTCCTCCATCAGTTTTACTTTTCTAGCCTGTTGTATATAAGAGTATTCTTTCCAAACCTCTTGAAATACGTCTATATACTCTTGAAATATTTCATAATTTTCTGAATTTAAGAGATAATTGTCTAAGACTTTTGTAATATTATGATAAAATTCATCAGAATAGCCTATTATTCTTCTTTTATGTTTATTTAACCAAGCATAGAGGAACTTTAGTCGCTTTTCGTGAGTTTCTGTGTTCTCAACTATTTCATTTCGTTTATATTTAATTTTACCTGTATATTCACCTTTAACAATATCGTTTAAAACATATGTCATGAGATTTATATCTTTTATGATATTAAATTCACTATTTGTCTCTCCAGTTATTGGATGTATTAGTTCCTGTCTAATAACAGAAAGTGCCCTATCAGTTCTTACATTGTTGGGATCATATTTATGTTGTTTATAATGGACCTTGAGAATTACGCAGGGTGGATCTTCAGATACAAGTAAACCCTGTTTTTTTAATTTTTGAATCTTATCTTCCTGTTTTTTACTAAGGCTAACCAATGCAATTTTTTCCACTTTTGGATATAGTCTGGAATCACTTGATCTATATAATGATGTTATGGTCCTATCAGACTGTCCTAATACCCTTATAATAAAATCTTCACCCATCCTAAATAGCTTTCTGGCAAATAGAGCAGCAGAGGTTCGTCTTTCTGATGCAATTGGAAATCCATATAATTCCATTAAAAATTGATATACAAAAAGCCGGTTAAGTTCATAGAGTCTGTTATCTCCTGGCTGAAACTTGCGAATTTTTAAACCAAATCTCTTTAATTCAGTATCTAAATCAGAGGGAAATGAAGCATATACACCTGCAAAATAAAATTTTCCATGGGTATTTTTTGCAATAACATGTGCCCTGTCCATATTTAAAAGATAGGGAATTAATTTTGGATAAGTAAGTATATTAGTAATGAATTTACTAACAAAATCTTTTTTAAAAGAATCATGAAATGTTCTGGGTAATCTACTCAAAAATAATGAAAGATTATGTTGAACTATTGCAGGTTCATAAGGTGCTGCTGGTCCATTTATCTCTGTTATTGCATCTTCAATACAGTGGAGAAGATCAAACTGAAAAACCTCATTGAAATAATCAATGGGTCTATCAAAGGCCACTAAACTAAAACCAGGTAAAAATGAATATTCTTCTAATGCAGGTTCAAATGAAGGTAGAAGTTCTTGGGGATTTACTAAAGGATAAGACTCCTTATATTCAAAAAAAGGTTTTATTAAACAAAATTTTATATGGACTATATCCAGATATCTTATCAACTCATCTAAAGTTGAAAAATAAGCTGGACGGCTCAGTGTATATATATCCTTCCATTTATAATTATTGACTAATGAAAAAGTCTCTTCCCACTTTAATTCCATCTAAGGTTCACTTGGTCTTAATTGTTAATTAACTTTGCATCACAGTGAAGAGATTCTATCCTACATATCCTTTTTTTGCAATTTCCAAGTGGTGTATTTCCCAGGAAAAATTTTACCTTTTCTTTTTTGCCCTTGGATGGGCATTGTCATATATATGGGCTATCTTGCCCATTGTTATATGGGTATATCTCTGTGTTGTGGATAATCTTGAATGTCCCAATAATTTTTGAACTATCCTTAAATCAGCTCCGGATTCCAGCATGTGAGTGGCAAAAGAATGTCTCAAGGTGTGGGGTGAAATTAAGACTGGAAGTGACACCTTCATGCAAGCCCTTTCTACAATCCGTACTGCTTCTCGTCTATTCAGTCTTTTTCCTCTAACACCTAAAAAAAGTGCCCTGGTCCGATCCTTTGGATTAAAAGCACTTCTTTGCTCTAAATATCTTAACATGAGTTCCCTACACTTTGATGTGATGGGCACTAACCTCTCTTTATCTCCTTTTCCTCTTATTTTTATAAGTCCCTGACTAAAATCTATATCATCTATATCTAGGGAGAGTACCTCACTGATCCTTAATCCTGATCCATATAATAATTCAAGTAAAGCCCTATTCCTGAGACCCTTTGGAGAATAGTCCTGAGTCTTGTCTAAAAGTTTTGTAATCTGATCTATGTTAAGTACCTTTGGATGGTGTTTTCCTATTTTTGGATTGGATATGCCAATTATTGGATTTTTATCTATAATTTTCTTTTTTTCAAGAAATTTAAAAAATCCTCGCAAAGAAGACAACTTTCTTGAAATACTTGTTTTTTTAAAACCCTGCAGATGCAAAGTTTTTAAAAATGAGGTTATATGTTTTTTTGTTATCTTATCTGGTTGTTCCAATGTCAAAGAAAAATTATCTTTTAAATATTTTTCAAAAGATAAGAGATCAGTCTCATATGCCCTGGAGGTGGCAGGAGAAAATCCCCTTTGACCTTTCAAGTAAGAGAGGTAATTATTTAGATATTTGTTCATTTTTACGCCGATCTATAACGTATGTACTTTTTTGAGATTTTTTTGCTAATTTTTTGAGATTTACAGCTAGTTGAGATGCTTCTCCAAAGTGCTTTAATCTTCCATTTATGTTAAAAACAACTCCTATTGAAATAGCCATTAATGGAAACTTTTCTATTTTACCCTGCCTATTCTTTGAAACTATATATCCCCTTTTTTTGTCTGTTGGATCATAAAAATAAGGTATTATTGCATCAAAATTTTCTATTATTCTTTTGCATACATCTTCTGCTTTATTTAAAGGCACAATAAAAACAAAATCATCACCCCCAATGTGTCCAACAAATCCTTCTGCCCCGCACGCTTCCTTCACGGTATTTACAATAATTCTAGCCGTCATCATAAGTACTTCATCACCTCTCGAAAAACCATATTTATCATTGTAGGATTTAAAAAAATCCAGATCTGCATATCCAAGGGCAAAGTCCCTTTTTGCATCAATTAACTTTTGAATCTTCTGTATAATAGTAGTATTACCAGGTAATTTAGTTAAGGGATTTGCATCTAAAAATTTGGATGCCTTACAACAAGTTAATTCTAACCTTATCTTTGCTTCCTTAGGATTTATTGGTCTAACGAAAAACTCATCAATATCTAAATCAAGTATGGACATTTTTTCAATTTCTTGTGGAATTTCTTTATCAAGACATAATATCAGAGGTATTTGCAAATAAACATTCTCACCCTTTATTAATTTTATCATTTCCAGATAAGAAATATCCTTGACCTTAATATCAAGAATTATCATGGCAGGAGGGGTTTGGAGTATCTGCTCTATAGCAGGTTTTCCCTCTTTAAATAAAACTACCTTCCCTTTATCTTTTAAGAGATCATCAAACATTAAAAAAATAGTCTCATCTGGTGATATTAAAAAAACTTCCGGAGGGTTATTTGGTATCATTTTTCTACTTGGGGATAAATGTTAAAATCTCTATTATATCTTCTAACACCCTATCCATTATTTTTGCGAGTTTTTTAAAACTAAGACCAAGATCTAAAAAATCTTTTTTAGAGAGTTCATACACCTGCTCATCTCCGCTATTTCCAATCTCTAAAACCTTTGTGATAAAATCTGCAACATGGACTACTTTTGCAAATTCTTGATAGAACTCAGCAGAATCTGGATTGTGGTGATAAGTAAGAGCTGCTTTGGTTTGAAGGGGCAAATTCCAATGTTCAGCAAGCCAACTATTTACTCTATCATGAGCAAAACCCAAAACTTTTTTCTCTGCTTCAAAAAATGAGATATCTTCTTCTACAACCAATTTCCCAATTTTTTCTTCTTCCTCAGGAAGTTGAATGGCTATTACTACTTTACCTATATCGTGCAAAAGTCCTGCCACAGCAAATTCCTCAGGGTCTTTTAGTCCTACCTCTTCTGCAATAATCTTTGAGATAGTGGCGCAACCAAGACTGTGTTCCCAAAGTCCCACCATTGCCTGGCTCATTACATCAAAGACAGTTGTTGAGATTATTATTCCTTTAATTACATTAAATCCAAGAAGAACCAATGCATGTTGAATAGTATTGATCCGTCGTGGAAACCCATAGACTGGTGAATTTACCATTTTTAAAACTTTTGCAGAAAGAACTTGATCCTTGGCAATTATTTCAGCTATTTGCTTTGGGGTACTCTGTTCATCTTTTATCATCTTGGTAATTTGATCTAAAACTGGAGGCAACGTAGGAAGATCTTTGATAGCCAGTATTTTCCCTTTTCTTTTGGTTTTTAAGTCTTCCATATTAAATTTTGTTCCCCCTTTTTCTATTCTTCTGTCTTACTTTTTTTGAGCTGATATGTAAAATACACCTTAAAAAATTCTTTAACCTTTTGCATCCATAGGTTGTCTTGATGTCTTCTAAAGAGATGATCAAGTCTTTCCAGCCTCTTTTTTACTGAAAATCCATATGCTCCCTCACCAAGGTCTAAAGGATTTCCTTTAACTACAATGAATTTTACTCCCTGTTTTCTCAAAATTGGAAAGTGGTTTTCCTTGAGTTCTGTTCCTTCAGCTATCAATACCATACCATTTTCTTTTAATACAGGCTTTGCCAGAACCATTCCAGCCTTTGCCTTGTCCACTGGTATTTTTTGCATCTTTTATCCTTAACTTGAAAGATAATATTTATTGGTTATATCCCTTTTAACCTTTCCCTCAACCTCCAATTGGATTAGCTGGGAGGTGAGTTGGGAGGGATCAATGTCCAGATCATCGCACATCTGATCAATTCTAGCTTCGCCTTTATTTTTGAGAAAATCCAGTATTTTTTTACTTAAAGGAATTGAAACTCCGTAATTTTGCATGTGAGTATTCTTTTTTTGATTGTTTTTGCTCTCACTCCATGTTGATAGATCAATTTGATATTTGATCTCAGCTAGAATATCCTCAGCATTTCTAACAAGGATAGCACCATTTTTTATTAACTCATTGTTTCCTTCAAAAGATGGATTGTCTATTGGTCCTGGAATGGAAAAAACCAATCTGTTTTGCTCTAAGGCACAAGATGCTGTAAGCAAACTCCCACTTTTTTTAGCTGCCTGAACAACAAGCACACCCAGGCTCAGGCCGCTTATAATTCTATTTCTTATTGGAAAATTTTCTGAAGCTGGTAAAGTTGATGAAGGAAACTCTGAAATAACTAATCCAAATTTTTTTATGGTTTCTTTTAGATATACATTAGGCACAGGATAATTCACATCTATCCCAGTACCCAAAACAGCTATGGTTGAACCCACATGGTGTAATCCGCCCCTGTGAGCAGTTGCATCAATTCCAACAGCCAGTCCTGATACAATTGTAATTCCCTTTTTAGAGAGATCACTTGCAATGGAGAGGGCGAATTTTTTGCCAAGAGAGTCTATTTTTCTTGCTCCAACAATAGCTATACATGGATTTTTTAAAAGTGATAAATTCCCTGCATAATAGAGTATTAGGGGAGGATCAGGAATCTCAAAAAGTCGCTCAGGATAGTGTGTATCAGAGAGAAGGAGATATTGTGATTTAGATCTTTTAATGAGTTCCATCTCTTTTGAGACATTTTTTTTCCATCTCTTTTCTTTTAGTGCCTTGACCACTTTTGACGAAATCCCAAAAGAACTCCACATGTGAGAGTTAACAACTGCATTTTGAGCAGATTTAAACACCTCAATTAATTTTTTCCAGGTTCTCGGTCCTATTCCTGGAGTGTGCTTCAGCATCAATGAATAGAAGAGTTCTCTCTCATCCATCAATAGGGTCCTTTGTGATCCTAACCATTTCTAAAAGTGGTTAAATACTTGATGTTTGCAAATTAAGAGTTTAAAGTTATATCCCTCATGCATTTTGGTTGGGTATTTACGTATTTTGAAGTGTATAAAAAGTCAATTAGTAATGCAACAATAACTTTGGGCTTAGCTGTTTTTCAAGGAGGTCCTAAATGGATGGTGAAATTTTAAATAAATTTTTAAGCCTAGGTGTGCCAGGCGGGATTTTGACCTTTGTCTTTGGAATCTTCAGCGGAGGACTTTTGATCTCTTTGTTCTCCATGCTTTTTGGGAAGATAAAGAAAATTAAATTTTATGAGAAACTCTCTATTCAGATCCTCAGAATGAGCTTTTTCTCTTTTTTAGTATATTTAATCTTAGGTATTTTATCTGCTTGTTATTTAATAAAATTTTCTGAATTCAAATTTCAATTGGAACAAATAAAAGAATTCTTCCTAAAAAATCTCTTTGTACAAATTGATCTTACCATAATAGTTGCATCTATTTTTTTATTTATTATCTTATTTTTGTTGAAAAATCTCTTTAAGAAAAGTACAGGACTTTACATCTTAATCTTGCTTATTATTAATATCCTGTGGTGGGTTGGAATGTATGGAGCACAGATCTTTAATTTTTACTATTTAAAAAATAATACCTCTCTTTTAAATATAAAAAATTTATTACTTCCAAAAGATATGTTTCTTATTTTGATATTTTGGTCTTATTTATTTTTCTCTCTTGGTATATCCTCTCTATATTCCACTTTTTACTTGATGATCAGGAGAAATAAAGATGACTTTGGAAGGGATTATTATAAATTTTCTATCCCTGCCTGTGCTAAATGGTCTTATGGACTAATATTTTTTTTATTGAGTTCAATTGCTATGAATCTAATTTATTTTAAAGATTTCAGACAGATCCCTTTATTTATCTGGGTGGTTTTAGGAGGG
Source organism: Desulfothermus naphthae (assembly GCF_054657475.1). Lineage (NCBI taxonomy): Bacteria > Pseudomonadati > Thermodesulfobacteriota > Desulfovibrionia > Desulfovibrionales > Desulfothermaceae > Desulfothermus > Desulfothermus naphthae. The sequence continues at coordinate 1,852,479 of NZ_BAAHYQ010000001.1, read as the reverse complement.
ATATTTGTTTTAATCATTGTTGGTCTTCTGCTAAATAACAAACTGATAAAAAGTGTCCATCCCATAAGGTTTAAAGAAATCATGGTGTTAAATCCCTTTTTAGGTTTGATAATAAGTATTTTATTTGTTATAAAACTATTTGCTGTGTGTTAAAAAATTTTTAAAATTTCATTTAGAAATACCATCAATAAATACCAGTATTAAGATTTAAGAATATGGCGAAGAGAGAAAAAAAAGAAAGCCCAAAAGGGGATTCTCAGGCATGGTTGGTCACCTTTTCTGACATGATGACCTTACTTCTTACCTTTTTTGTCCTGTTACTGAGTATGTCCACTTTGGACAAAGAAGTTATAAAGATTGCATTTCAGGGGTTTAGGGGAAAGGTTGCTTTTCTAATGTCAACTGAAACAGGAAGGATCCCCACAAGAATCACTGTTGCCAGGGAAATGCTTGAAAATCCCTGGGATATTTTGGAAAAGCCCAATAGAATCAAGGATCTCCTTTTCCCGGACGAAATCATGCCAAAATATATAAATAAAAGTACCTTGTTTAAAAACTTAGAAATTTTAAATAGACCAGAGGGTGTAGTATTGGTTTTAAGTGATAAAATTGTTTTTCAAAGTGGATCTACTAAATTAACACCTCTGGCAAAAAAAATCTTGGAGCAAGTTAGCTATTTAATACAACTTATGAATGCACCTGTTAATATTTCTGGACATACTGACGATACAGGAACTAGGAGAAAAAATTTTCAAATATCCTATTTAAGGGCTATTTCTGTGTTACAGTTTTTTCTTAATAAAGGAATGGAACCTTCATATTTTTCTATCTCGGCCTACGGACCAGACAGGCCTCTGGTTCCCAATACCTCTATTTCTAATAGGGCAAAGAATAGAAGAGTAGAAATATTAATAAAAAATAGACCTCATTCCAAAACTTACTTATAAAATAAGGAGACATAGGTGGCTAAGGAAAAAAAAGACCAAGATAAGACCCAGGAAGAACTAAAGAAAAAGGGTAGATTAAAATTAATAATCATTTTATTGGTAATATTGTCACTGTTAGGAGGTGGAGGTTATTTTGCCTACAAAAAATTCTTTGCAGCCAAGAAACAAACAACAGATGCACCCAACGAAAAGAAGGGAGACAAAAAACAAGAGGAAGAAAAAACAAAAGATAAGGGAGAAAAAAAAGCAGAAGGAGAACAACCTCGGCCACAGCTGGAAACATCACTGGTCCAACTTCCAACTATAATAGTAAATTTAGCCGATCCACTTGGGAAAAGATATTTAAAAGTAACTATTGAAATTGAGGTAAAGGGAAAGGATCCGGGTGAACTTGTTGAAGAAAAAATGGCCATGATTAAAGATACTTTAATCATGCTTCTTTCATCTAAAACTTTTGATGACCTAAGTTCTCTTGAAAAAAAATATGCACTAAAAATGGAAATTGCCCAGCGACTTAATCAAATCTTTGAAAAACCAATAGTAACCAAGGTGTATTTTACTGATTTCTTAGTTCAATAAGTTGACATCTGAGTTTTTTTGGCTAAAATTAATTTTAACATAAAAGAATAATGATTTATAAAATCTTTAGATAAAACAAGACAATTATGAGCAAAATTTTAAACCAAGAAGAGGTTGACGCATTACTTAGAGGACTTCAGGGAGAAGAAGCCGAAACAGAGGTTGAAGTTACTGAAGAAAGCGATGTTGTTCCCTTTGATTTAACAAATCAGGACCGCATAATTCGCGGTCGTATGCCTGTTTTAGAGATAATTAATGATCGATTTGCCAGACAATTTTCAAATAGTATAGCCACAATTATGAGAAAAAGGCTAGATGTTAATCCAACCTCTGTGGATATGATAAAATTCGGCGAGTTTATGCGTTCCTTACCTGTTCCCACTTCTATAAATATATTTAAAATGAATCCATTAAGGGGTAGTGCTCTTCTTATAATAGATTCCAGACTGGTCTTTGCTTTAATTGAAAATTTCTTTGGAGGTTCAGGTTCTCAGCCAAAGGTTGAAGGTAGAGACTTCACTCCAATTGAACAGGCAGTAATCCATAGGGTGGTGGAAATTGCTTTAAAAGAAATGAAGTCCTCATGGCAGCCTATACACGAAGTTCAAATTGAATTTCAACGAACTGAAATAAATCCCCAATTTGCATCAATTATCCCTCCTGGCGATGTAATTGTTGTGTCCTCCTTTGAGGTGGAACTTGAAAATGCGATTGGAAATCTAATTATTGGTCTACCTTATGCTACAATAGAACCTATTAGGTCAAAACTCTATGCCTCCTATCAATCTGAAAGACTTGAAGTTGACCAAACCTGGATTATTAGAATTAGAGAAAGATTGTTAGAAACTCCAGTTGAAATAGTGGTGAATCTGGGCTTTACCCAGATAACTCCAAAGCAACTTTTAAATCTAAAGGTGGGAGATATCTTGTTGCTTGATACATACGTAGATGATGAACTTATTGCAGAAGTTGAAGGAATTCCAAAATTTACAGGAAAACCAGGGGTATATAAGGGTAACAAGGCCCTTTTAATATCTAAAGAGATTGAGAATTATCAATTATTAAATGCAAAAATTTCCCAAAAACTAGGATAAACAAAGGAGTATTAATATGGCTGATGAAAATAATAAAGTGGACCAGGAAAAATTAGCTGAAGAATGGGCTAAGGCCCTTTCTGAAGAAGGAATAATGGACGAATCAGAAAAAACTAAAGGAGCCAAGTCTGAAGCAAAGGGTGATGAGGTAGACCAGGAAAAACTAGCTGAAGAATGGGCTAAAGCCTTGGCTGAAGAAGAGGAAACCACTCTAAAACAAGAAAAAGAAGAAAAGAAAAAATCCTTTCAAGCTCAAGATGTTAATTTTAAAGATATAAGTAGTGAAATCAGAGAATCAACAGGAGAAAAAAGGGATATAGAATTTATATTGGATATTCCATTGAGCGTTTCCGCAGAACTTGGCAGGAGCAAACTTCTGATAAATGATTTACTACAACTAGGTCAGGGATCGGTTATAGAATTGGATAAACTGGCAGGAGAGCCCCTGGAAATTTTAGTCAATGGTAAGTTAGTTGCCAGAGGTGAAGCAGTAGTAATCAATGAAAAGTACGGGGTCAGACTAACTGATATTATCAGTCCTATGGAAAGGGTGAAGCAGCTTGGATAAATTTCCCGTGCTTATCTATCTCAAAGTAATTGGTTTTCTCTTAATATTGTTGGCAATCTTAATAGGGATATTATTTGTCATAAAAAAATTTAGCCCTCCTGGATTTAATAATTTTAAACAAAGTCAACTCAAAGTCCTGGGAAGTTTAAGCCTTGGACCTAAAAAAGCAATTGTGGTGGTGCGTTTTTTGAATAGTTTGCTAGTGATTGGTGTCACTGAGTCAAAAATCACTCTATTAAAAGAGGTGGATGTAAGCCATGCCCAGGACTTTGAGAGTGTATTTACAGAAAAAATCAATAATAATTCTTTTAATTCTAGCTAGTGTATTATTTTTCACTTCTCCACTATGGGGGGCACAGGACCCCACACCAATACTAAAATTACAACTTCCTGACAATCTCCATGAGCCAGAAAAGGTTTCAGTTCTTTTAGAAATCCTGTTTCTACTAACAGTACTTTCCTTGGCGCCTGCCATAATATTGACGGTCACATCTTTTACAAGGATCGTAATTGTATTTTCCTTTTTAAGACATGCAATGGGTATTCAGCAAATGCCCCCAAATCAGGTGCTTATTAGCCTCGCAATTTTTATGACCTTTGTAATTATGTATCCAGTTGGAAAGGCTATAAATAAAGATGCCCTTCAACCATATTTAAATGAAAAAATTGGATTTAAAGAGGCGATAAGGCGGGCAGAAAAGCCCCTTAGAAAATTTTTATTTAAAAATACAAGAGAAAAAGATATCTCTTTGTTTGTTTCAATTGCAAAAATAAAAAGACCAAAAAATAAAGATGAAGTTCCAACCCTAATTCTTATTCCCGCATTTATGATAAGTGAATTAAAAACTGCATTTGAAATTGGTTTTCTAATTTATATTCCATTTTTAATAATTGATATGGTTGTCTCAAGCATTTTGTTATCCATGGGAATGATGATGCTCCCACCTGTAATGATTTCTTTACCTTTTAAAATTCTTTTATTTGTATTAGTGGATGGCTGGGGACTTTTAATAGGAAGCTTAGTAAAAAGCTTTAAATAGGGAGAGCAAATTATGACTCCAGATTTTGTTGTAGGTTTTGCTAAAGATGCTATTGAACTTACTCTACTTTTATCAATGCCTATGCTAGGGATAGGGTTAATAGTGGGTGTTATTATTAGTATTATCCAGGCAGCCACCCAGATACAGGAGATGACTTTATCGTTTATTCCAAAGATTTTGGCAATATTTTTGGCACTTCTTGTGTCTTTTCCATGGCTCATGGACAAGATGATAACCTTTACCAGACAAGTCATTGAAAATATTCCCAATATAATTGGATAGCTATTTTTTAAGCCAGGTGCGCAAAAACTCACCAATTAAAATGGCTCCTGCCTGGGCTACGTTAAGGGAATCAAAATCCCTTAACATTGGTATTTTTAATCCCATCAAACATTTATCTCTAACTGTTCTTCTCACACCCTTTTCTTCGTTTCCCAAAACTAATACTGCAGGTAACTTCAGATTAATAGAATACACATCCTCACAATTTTCGTAAATTCCAGCAAAATAAGTAAAAATATTATTATTAGCACAAAGGTCAAGGAAAGACTTAAGATTTTGAGTCCTTGAAATAGGAAGATGCAAAAGCGCACCTGAGGAAGATTTAATGGCACGTTCTCCTAACTGACCAGACCTAAATTTTGTGATAACCATCCCGCATCCACCCAAACCATATAGTGTCCTTGCTAAGGCTCCAATATTCCCCTGGTCCTGCACCTGATCTAATGCCAATATCAGGGGAAGCTTGGAACCCTTGAGCCTGGAAATTAATTCATATTCATCCACGAATCCAGGGGAGAAAATCTTTGCAACTATTCCCTGATGTTTTTTTGGACAAATCCTATCAAGCTTTTCTTTTGGAACAAATTGATATTTGACTTTATTGTTTTGACAACTCTTTAATATTTCATTAACATCTCTATATCGTGTTTTTTGAATCCACACTATCTCTATTTTAGAAGGAGATTTACTTAACATATCCATTACAATACGTTTGCCATAAAGGATGTCAGACTTCATAGTTTGTTCCAAGGAGTGTCTATATGGTTAAATTATTAATTTCATTGTTAATATTAATTTATTCTTTAAGTGCTTGTTCTTTTCTTTCTACAGGTAAAAGGCCAAACACAAAAATAGGAAACCAAACCCTCTCACACTATGAAGATATAGATAATTCAATTAAAACTCAACAAAAATCCCTATATCTTGGACAGAAGAAAATAGGACCTAATGTAAAAGTAAGTGTAAATTCTCCTGAACCGCTTGAGAAAGAGGTTACAATATCGCCTCAAGAGATAGAGCACTTAGAAAAGACTCAAAAAAAATTGAATAAATTCACATCTTGTTCAAAGCAAAAAGGGGTTTTGTCCAATGGTTCAAATGGTTCAAAGAAAGAATATTTTAATTTTGTTTTAAAGATTAAAGATACAAAATACACTAAAAAATATTATATTTATTATACAAGTATTGAAAGAAAGACCTTTCAAAGGTGGCTAAAAAGGTCTGAATTGTATCTTCCTTATATTCTGAAAATTTTCAGAAAGTATAATATACCAGAGGACCTGGCTTTTCTTCCTTTTGGAGAAAGTGGTTTTAATCCAAGGGCTTATTCCAGAGCTGGCGCAGCAGGGATATGGCAATTTATGCCAGCTACAGCCAGAAAATATGGTTTAACAGTAAATTGGTGGATAGATGAACGTCTAGATCCTTTTAGGTCCACTATAGCTGCTGCGAAATATTTATCAGATCTATATAAAATTTTCGGAGATTGGTATCTTGCATTAGCTGCTTATAATGCAGGGGAAGGTAAGATATCAAAGGCTTTAAAAAGAACCAAAAAGGACAATTTCTTCCATATTGCAAAGCGAGGTTATCTCCGACAAGAGACTAGAATGTATGTTCCCAAATTTATGGCCATATTAAAAATCCTTAGAAACTTAGAGAAACTTGGATTTGAACCCCTAGAAGTAAATGATCAAAAACTACCAGCAAGAATATTTGTTAGAGAAGGAACAGATCTCTATACCTTTGCTAAAAAGCTTGGAGTATCCTGGAAAAAATTTAGAAAGTGGAATCCCCATTTTAGAAGATATGTGACTCCACCTAGTGTTGTATCAATAATTTACGTGCCAAGATCTCTCGAGGCCAAGGCCAAAGATCTTATTAAGACAAAGGCAATTCGTCCCTTTGGAGGACTCTATAGATATAAAATAAAAAAGGGAGATTCTTGGTGGAGGATTTCCAGACGTTTTGGAGTACCAATAAAGATTTTAAAACGAATTAACAGAACTAACAAAAATTTATTAAGGCCTGGCAGATCTATATTGATTCCTAAATCCAAACAATTTTACCTTGCTTTCAAAAAAACAAAAAGAAACCCCAAATATTTGTCCAAACAAAGATCCTGGGAAAATAAGCGCAAAAATTACGAAGTACAACCTGGGGATACCCTATGGGATATAGCTAGAAGATTTAATGTACCTTTAAATACTATTCTCATTGTAAATAGGCTACATAAAAAATCCATAATAAAACCTGGCATGAAACTATATATACCACGCACTGATTATAAATCTTTAAAAAAAGCTCAAAGGGCACTTAAACAAATTCTGTATCAGGTAAAAAAAGGAGATAATCTTTGGGGGATAGCAAAAAGATTTGGAGTTACCACTAACCAATTACTCACATGGAACAATTTAAAGAAGAACTCTAAAATATATCCAGGGGATAAGATCAAAATTTTTATTGAAATTGTGGAAAATTAATAAAAAAAACGCCTCCACTAAACATGTCATACAGGACATTTAAAGAGTTTTCACTAATATCACTTTACTTTGCAATTGTGGTTATTGTGTTACTTCGCTTGTCTTACATCCAGGAGAATGTAAGGTGCTTAATACATTTTGACCTTTTTCTGTCCTCTTCCATGCCTCAAAAAGCTGCATCCATTCCTTAAAATCAAAAACCTTTTCATCTAATTGATCCTCATGGGCTGAAACCCATAGGTGAAACACAGACACTTCTACTTCAAAAGATTTACTGTTCAATACGCTAGGGACCATGGCAGGAGGAAATTTTTTACCTTCAAGTTTTCTGAGGATGAAATCTGTCACTGCTTTTTGGGATATCTCAGGAGTGATTTTTTTATTGTTGAGCTCATTAGCCAGCTCATATAGGAGCTTGTATTCCTTTTTAATATATTCCATGACTTCCTCAGGTACCTTTAAGACCACAGAGTTTCTTTCACTGCCTTGAGATGCAAAGTAAAAACGCAGCCACATTTCAAATTTTATCACATCAGCAATCTCTTTTAATGCATATTTAAATTTATTATTTTTCATAATTTCTCCATAAATTTTGTTTAGTTGCAAATCCCATCACTATATTGTTCTAAAAAATCCAACTACTCGTCCAATAACCTCAAATTTATTTGAGTCATATGGAACAGGCGGATAATTAACATTATCTGCTAATAAAATCAAACTATTTTCCCCCAGACCTATTCTTCTAACAAAAAATGATGTTTTTTTATATTTCAATAACTTAAAGACAAACACATGTCCCAAATTTATTTCCTTTGACTTATCAACTATTAAAATATCCCCAGGATAAAAGGTAGTTACCATACTATTATCCTCTAGTTTGAAATAAAATTTTTTATTACAAGGAGATATAAAAATTTCTACTCCCTCTGAAAAAGCAACAGAGACCTCGCCACTTCCCTCATCTTCATTATTTTCGCATAATGGCGTTAACTGGATCATTTTTGGGCCAGATTGAACACCACTGTAAGGGTCTCCTTTTCCTGTGATGAGATAGGTAGGATTTAGATTGTATTTTTCTGCAATATGGATGACCCATTTATAGGGAACACTATTTTTTTGTTTGGCAATTGATATGGCTGCCCTGCCAACTCCCAACTCATTTGCAAGCTGAATTTGTTTTTTGATTGGAGTTAGTTTAGTGACTCTTTCAAAAAATGAATTAAAATCAAGGTCTGTCATAGCGGAGCGTACCAATTGCTCTTTCCTGCTTCAAAACACCATTGGCCTGGAACGCCTCTGGTAGAGGTATATCTAGGATGTTTTAACCAATTAATAATATTTTGATAAGAATTGTAAATTTTAATAAATGTCCTCTCATCTCCACCCATATCTGGATGGTGCTTTAAAATATTTCTCCTGAAAGCCCCTTTTACAAATTCATATGGATCTTCACTGGCAATCAATTCAATTCTGTTTATTTTAAGACAGCTCAGATGCTTTGAAATTCCTGCCAGAGAGATCTTTTCTTTTGGGATAAGTAAATTTTTGTTGAATATATGGGTCTTACCCTGTTTCAATACTCCTCTGCATGCAGCATCCCTATTACCATAATTTTTTAATTTTTCCCACCATATTTCCCCAAGCAGAAACAACATCTTTTCCATGTCATATATAGGACGTTTACCTGGAGTACGGTTATAAAAGAAAGAATAAACATTTTCTGAATCATATGGGAGAATATTTAACCCAAGTATCTGTTCATTGAAAAAAAATGTTGCGTACTTTGCATTTACTGCTCTGAGCAAATTATTAAACCATTTTAATCTAAATACAAAGTCCTCTTTACAACTAGAAGAACAATATTTTTTTCTCCCTTTATCTAAAGGAATCCCGCAACACTGACAAATCCTAAATCTTTTTATTACCTTAGGATAAGTACTCACACCTTTTGGTTTCATAGAGTTCACATAACAATTACTTTTTCTAATGGCAAGTTTGAGATTTTGGAAGGTTAAACTAAAACATATGATTTTTAATCAAAATCTGCAAGGACACTTCCTACGTGCAATCTATTTCCCAGAGAATATTGATTAAAGTCACTCCTTATTCTCCATACAGCTTGCTGCAAATGATCAGAGGTGATACCATTTTTAAGAGCATTATATGCCTCTATAAATGCAGCAATATTATCACATATCCTAATTGTTTCACCATCTTTTGGATCATATTTGTCATGGTTATATCTTTCGTATAACATGTCCCAAGTAACTTCCTTTGTTTCATTATTTATGCGAATAACTGGTATAAATTCTGAACCCACTTCAATGCCAAGAAGGTATCTAAGCCTATCAGAAATAAATTTATATCCGCCACTTTCAAGGACTTTAAATATTCGTCTTTCCAATTCCTTTGCTTCATATTCTTTAATAAAGTCCCCAATCTTTTTAACAGACCTCTTTACTGGAGAAATTATGTCCCTTGTGAGTAGCTCTGGCAGGTCATGAAAAAGACCACTAAAGAAATTATTTATCAACATAGAGGTACATCCCCCCATGGAAAGGGTAAAAAAATATGCATAACACGCCACTATAAACATATGTCCTAGAACAGAAGTCTCAGGTATCCTTGGAGTTTGAGACCATCTTTTTTGAAACCGCAATTGCCCACATTGAAATATAAACTTTTTTAAAGGGGAAGATAGGGGTGCTATTATTTCAGACACCCCTTTAATATGCTCTAATTTTTTTAACTGATTAATAAAATTTTTGTCTATTTCTTTTATCTCTTCATCCCATTTATTCAGGTCCTTGAGTAAATTAAACTCCCACTGACTCGCACAAAGATGGGCACTAAATAAGATATCTCTGGCAAGGGAATTTTGTTCTTCTAAAAAATAGCATTTAAATTTACTCCAAAAATCTTCACCCAGGGGCATTAGTTTTGGTTCTAGATTTTCAAATACCCAATCAGTAAGCTGCCTATAATGAACAGGATTAGACTTTATTTTGTAAAATATAGGGGGTTTTATATCTGTGATAATAAGCCTATAAAGATATTCAAAGATTCCTCCTTCAATCACATTCAAGGCAAGTTCTTTTTTTTTATTTTGGGATAACTCTCTGGAATTTAAACAATAAAAAACCCACGCAATAATCAACTTATGGGCCTGTTTATCTACCTCCCACAGCTCAAAGGACCTTAATTTATCATTCCATCTTCGCATATAGGAGCCAGAAAATATAAGTTGTAACAAACTCTTTCTAATTGTGCCCATAAATATTTTGCTTTGTTTTTGCTTTTAACTCTTTTAAGTAGATTTTAGCTTAAGATGTATTTCATCTGAAATCGCGTTTGTCTAAGCCATATTGTTTCATCTTACGGTAAATCGTTCTAGTACTCAGTCCTGATTGTTTTGAAACGTCTTTTATTCGTCCTCGATAGGTCTTGAGTGCTAATTTAAGGTAATTAAACTCTAGAGAGGCAATCTGGTCCTTTAGAGGTGGCTCTAAGCTGACAGATTTTGATTCTCTTTGTTCCAACTCTCCCACAATCGGTTTTGTCATGGAGATAGGAATACTTTTAACTACCTTATCCGAATTCATGACTGCTATGCGCTCCATTACATTCATCAATTCTCTTATATTGCCAGGCCATGAATAATGCATAAGTTGCTCAATCGCTTCAGGAGTGAGATCCATTGGCTCTTTCCCTATCTGTCTGGTAAACATATCCAGAAAGAACCTCGCCAAAAGCGGAATATCTTCTTTTCTTTTTCTCAAGGGGGGTAAATAGATTGGCACCACATTTAGACGATAAAACAGATCTTCTCGAAAAACCCCTTCCTTGACTAATTGAGATAGATCTCTATTACAGGCAGCTATTATTCGCACATCCACTTTAATAGTTTTTTCGCCTCCTAGCCTTTCAAAGGTCTTTTCCTGAATCACACGGAGTAACTTTTTTTGAACCTTAGGTGATGCATTGGCAATTTCATCCAAAAAGATAGTACCTCCATGTGCCAATTCAAATTTTCCCCGTTTAGATTTAATAGCGCCAGTAAAGGCCCCTTTCTCGTGACCAAAAAGCTCTGATTCCAGGAGTGTTTCAGAAAGGATACCACAATCAACAATAACCAGAGGACCTGAGGCACGGGGGCTATTATAGTGGATAGCCTTTGCCACTTCTTCTTTGCCTGTGCCAGTTTCGCCGTAAATAGTCACAGTAGAATCTAAGGGCGCAACTGCAGCTATTAGATTAAATATCTCCTGCATAACCTTACTTTTGCCAATGAGGTTGTGAAACCTATACTGACCAGAAACATGGGAACGCAACTCTTTTACTTTATCACGGAGCCGAATATTTTCCTCTCTCAACTCTAATCTTTTTTTGATTTTTTCAAGCACAATTCGTATTTGTTCAAAATCTAATGGTTTAGTAAAGAATTCAGATGCTCCACTTTTCATCATATTAACTGCAGAATCAATAGTGGCATAACCTGTAATTACAACAATCTCAGTGTCTGGGAACTCCTCATGTACCACAGGAACAAGCTCTTCACCTGAAATACCAGGCATCTTGAGATCTATTATTACTACATCGCAATGGATACTTCGGAGAATATCAAGCCCCTTGTTACCCTCATTGGCCACCAAAACCTCATGGCCCCAGGCCGATAACCTAAACTTAAAAGTTTTTAAAATAGTTTCTTCGTCGTCTATTACTAAAACTCTCATTGCACGAACCCTTTAAAAATATTTCTATTGTTTTCATTGGACTTAATAACCCTGGCTAAAGCGTCAATAAGCTCCTTTCTTTCAAAGGGCTTACTCAAAACAGGACTACCTGTCTCTCTTTTGAATTTTTTTACAGCTTCACTTTGAAATCCTGTCATAAGAACAAATCCTTTAACCAATTGACTATAATCCTGAACTAATATCTTATAAAATTCTAAACCATCCATTTCAGGCATTTTCAAATCTACTAAAAGAATATCATATTGGTGTCTGCGGAGTTTTTCTAATGCCTCAGTTGCAGTGAATGCCATATCTACCCGTCTGACTAGCTCTTTGAGATAATTTGACACGCTAATACAAATACTTTTTTCATCGTCTACCACAAGTATTGTGTAAGGTCTTAAATCAGGCATTTGTTCTTGAGGCATAGTCTCTTCTATTGGGGATTGAGAATAGGGAAGAGAAACAACAAATTGTGTTCCGTGAGGCAACACTGGATTATAGATTATATCTCCTCTATGCTGTTTTATTATTCCATAGGAAATTGATAATCCCAGTCCTGTTCCCTTTCCCAGTTCTTTGGTAGTAAAAAAGGGATCAAAGATTTTCTCATGAATCTCGTGAGGTATTCCTGGTCCATTATCTTCAACTGAAATTTTTACCTCCTTCCCATCTTGAAAGGAACGTACCAAAACAGTGTCTCCGATCCCTGATTCACATATAGCGTCAATTGCATTATTCATTAAATTTAAAATTACCTGTTGAATCTGGTTGCTATCCACTTCCACTGGGGGCAAGTTATCACTTAATTTGAGTTTAATTTTGACCCCAATGTCTTTTAAGCCGTACATTCGTATTCCTACCACTGACCTAATCAGTTCATTGATATCTGAAGGCTTTTTTTTCGGTGAAGACTGACGAGCAAAAGCCAAAAGGTTTTTGACAATCTCACCAGATCTTTTAGCTTCAGCAGCAATTACTCCTGCAGCCTCCAATGCTGTTCCCTTAAGATTACAATTCTCTATAAGAAATTCTGCACAACCAATTATACTTGTCAATGGATTATTTATCTCGTGAGCCACTCCTGCTATTAGTTGTCCTAAGGAGGCCAGTTTTTCTGACTGCATTCTTGTCTTGAATAGTTCCTGCTCAAGACGTGTCTTTTCGGTAACATCATTCATTATCACTATATTACCTCTCCCTTTCCCGCCAGGGCCTTTTAGTGGAGCTGTGCTAATCTCAAAAAGTAAAGGTTCTTTGCCTTGTCTTCGTAAAATTAATCTTTCATGTCTGAACTCGTGGCCCTTGTAATAAAGCATTCTAATCTTTTCCCAGGATGCATTGGCAGGAAAAAGATTGAGCTCACTTAACCTTTTTCCCTTAATTTGACTTTTATCTATACCTGCTTCTGTTAATTTTTTTTCTAACTCTGGATTCACAAAAACCACTTTTCCATCATCAGTTAAATGCATAATTCCAAGAGGCGCTGAATCAACTAAATTTTTATTAAACTGCTCAGTCTCTCTAAGTGCCCTGGTTGCATCTTCTACCTCTTTCCGTAATCTAGTAGAATAGTCTTTTTCGGTCTGGAGCATAAGCTCACGCAACTTTACTTGTTCAGAAATATCTTTTGCCTCTATTGACAAAAATTTTATTTCCCCTTCAGGACTAAATATTGGGCTTAAATTAATGATAAAACGTTGCTTATCTCCATTATGGATAGAAACATTTGCCTCTAAGGTACTCTTAACTCCCTTACAGGCTTGAGAAATACAAGATTTTATCCGCTTTTGATCCTTTTTTGATAAACGGAACCAGGGAAGTTCATAGATTTTTTGCCCCACAACATCTTCTGGATCCTTCTGAAGTGTTCTTAAAAATGCGCGGTTACAGTTTTTGATTTTTCCCTCTGTATCGCACATTACAACATTTGTATCCAGTGAATCGAGCCATTGACGTGTCTGCCATCTTTCCTTTTCAAGTTTCTTTTGAAGGCATTTTAATTCAGATATAATTTTTCCTTCAGGGATGAGACCTACTATTTTTCCTTCAGTGTCAAAAAGTGGCGAAATAGAAAAAATCACGGGAATCTTTTTTCCATTCCGATCCACTATTGTATCTTCCACAGAAATTCTCTCACCCTTCAAGGCCTTAGCTATCATTTCATCAGTTATCTTTTTAGCCTCTTCACTATGACTTCTCCATGGGGAGCATCGAAAAGGCATACCTTTCACTTGTTTAAAACTGGCACCTACATTATGGAGAGCTGATTGATTGGCAAATACAATGTTACCCTCTGTATCTACAATACCGGTCATTACCTCCATTTGATTAAAAGCGAATGCAATTTTTTTTAACTCTTCGCATGAGAGATTTGAGGGATCAAATAACTCTTTTTTATTATTCTCCATGTTAATCACCCCCAAAAAATTCAGTAAAATGTCAATTAATAAGTGTTCAACTATCTAAATATGATTTCTCATATTGAACTGAAAAATATTTTTCCAATTGATAATAATACACCATTTTCTAAAAAGGATATTATTCAATTTAACCAATTGTGTCAATAATTTCGTCAATGTATTTGGCTTTATAGATTTACAAAAGGGGCAGCTTTATTTTGGATTGGATTAGATAAACCTTTTTTCTTTATCTGGTAATCTTTTCTTAAATTTACCAAAAAAATTCTATTTCTATGGATTCCCGAGAATATGATTGGCTATATTGATTTTATTGCCCAAATGATTTATTAATATTTTCAAGGTAGCTCAATTTGGCTTGTTTTCTCTTTTATTGAACATTTGAAATAAAAGGATTTTCTATGAAAAACAATAAAAAAATAAACCATCCTTTAGATAAAATTTTAAATCCTCATTCAATCGCTTTTGTTGGTGCATCTTCTGATTATTCAAAAACCGGGACCCTACACCTACTTTCCTTAATAGCAACCTTTAAAGGGAAAATATATCCAATCCATCCCAGGGAAAGTAAAATATTAGGGCTTAAAGCATATAAATCTATAAAAGACCTCCCAGAAAAAGTGGATTTGCTTGTTGTTATGGTGCCCAATACTTCTGTACCAAAATTACTTATTGAAGCAGGCAAAAAGGGTATAAGACACGCAATTATAATTACTGCAGGTTATTCAGAAATGGGAGATAAGGGACACGAACTTCAAAAAGAAATAGACAGGATAGCCAGCCAATATCAGATCAGATATTTGGGACCTAATTGCATTGGAGGAGTAAATCCTGAAAAGGGCCTAAATACAACCTTTTTTGCAATTAAAAACAAACCTGGACACCTAGGAATAATATCCCAGAGTGGGAGTTTTGTAACTCAAACCCTTCACTATTTTTCAAAAATAGGTCTTGGAATCAGTAAGGCAATAAGCATTGGTAATCAAGCTAATATAGACGTTGTTGATTCTTTAGAATATCTTGGTCAAGACCCTCAAACCCATGCAATTGCCCTCTATATAGAAGGGATTAAAAGGGTTAGAGATTTTTTGAAAGTGGCAAAAACTATTACACCCAAAAAACCGGTTATAGCTCTTTATCCTGGGGGAACAAAGGCAGGAGCAAGGGCATCAATATCCCATACAGCAGCTCTGTCAGGTAGAGATGAATTATATGATGGACTCTTTAAACAGGCGGGCATTATCAGGGCAGACTCTGTAATTGGACTCTTTGATATGGGACTTGTTCTCTCAACTCAGCCATATCTTGAAGACAACAAAATATGTATTATAACAAACTCAGGAGGGCCAGGAGCATGTTTAGCTGACCATTGTGAACGTCTAGGACTAAATGTTCCTCAATTATCCGAAGAGACTCAAAAAATTATATCAAAAATTACACCCTCTATCTCAGCAGTGAAAAATCCAATTGATGTGACAATGAGCTTTGATTATGAATTGTTTATGTATAAATTGCCCAAAATTATATTTGAAAGAGAAGATATAGGAGGCATTATTATTTATGGTTTATTTGGACCTATTCACATAAGGGATAAAATGAATAGTGTCAAAAATAAAATAAAGGAGATACCAGAACAATTAATAGAATCTACTGAACAATATTGCATAGAAATTTGTAATAAACTCATAAAATTGAAAAAAAGTATAAACAAACCAATTATTTTTGCTTCTTTAACAGGTCCAGAAGACCCCCCAATAAAATATTTACAAGATAATAATATTCCTGTGTTATTAGGTATGAAAAGACCTGTTGTATGCATGAAAGCACTGTGGGATTACAGGAATATTAGGACTAATATTATATAAGTACAACTATAAAATTTAAGGACAATTAAATGAAAAAACAAAAAATATTATCAGAATATGAGAGCAAAAACATATTAAGAGAACAAGGTATTTTAGTTTGTAAGGAAATCCTGGCAAAAGATTTTACCGAGGTCAAAAAAGCAATAAAAGAAATCGGTTATCCAGTTGTGTTAAAGCCATGTTTGACTGGTCTTGTCCATAAGTCAGAACATAATGTTGTGTTTTTAAATGTAAAATCAGAAGAGGAAGCAGAAAATGCTTTTAATTTCATAAAAGATAAGTTTCCTGAAGCAGAAATTCTAGTTCAGGAAATGGTGAATAACCAGCGAGAGGTGGTAATTGGTTTTATTAGAGACCAGATTATGGGACCATGTGTTATGTTTGGCCTGGGAGGAATTTTTACAGAAATCTTAAGAGATGTGACTTTTAGATTGGCTCCAGTAAGTTTCAAAGAAGCAAAGATGATGCTCCAGGATATTAAATGTAAAAAGATTCTTGAAAATGTAAGGTCCCTGGTAGAAGTGGATAAAAATGCCCTTAGTGATATTATTGTAAAAGTATCTAATCTTGGAGTAAAAAATAGTAATATCCAGGAAATAGACATAAATCCCATTTGTTTTAATGACCACGGTATCCCTATAGCTGTAGATTGTACAGTAGTTTTAAATGAATAATAAGAATATGTTAATAAGACAGGTAAAATTTGAGGATATAGAAAATTTTGTTGAAACATATATGAAAGCTTATGAAGATTTTGATGATTACAAATATCATACTAAAAAAGAGATTAGAAAATACTTTAAATGGCTTTATAATAGAGATAAAGAAGGATTTTTTGTAGCTGAAGAAGGAGATAAAATTGTTGGATTTGTTGCCGCAGATGCAAATTGGATAAATTTAAAAGGAGAAAAAATTTTAGAGATTCACGAAATTTTTGTATTAAAGGAATTTAAAAGAAAAGGAGTAGGAGATAAATTATTAGAAAAAGTCTTAAACTACGGCATTAAACAAGGAAGAAAAGCAGTCGAACTATGGGTTGGCAGGACTAATTATGACGCTATCAATTTTTACAAAAAATTGGGCTTTAAAAAAATTGGAGAAAAAGGAAAATGGCTGAAAATGAGAAGATCATTAATTTGTTGCGAGAACTAGTGGAGATAGAATCTCCTAGCAAAAAAGAAGATAAAATTATTATTTTTGTTAGAGACTATTTAAAAAATTTAGGATATGATGTGGTTGTGGGAAAAAATTATATTGCCACTAAGTCTAACTCAGATATAATTGTAGCCACCCACTTAGATACAGTTCCCATAAGAGAAAAATATAGTGATGATGGAGAGTATGCCTATGGTACAGGGGTGTGTGATGCCAAGGGCAGTGTGGCAGCTATGCTTCTGGCTGCTGAGAACAATCTAGATTATACCCTTGTTTTTTTATGTGATGAAGAAGAGGACGGGCTTGGATCTAAAGAATTTATTAATTGTTGGGACCAAGGTAAATATGCTATTATAATGGAACCAAGTGATTTAAAAATAGCATCTAAACATTGGGGGAATTTTGAACTTACTGTGAGAGTACAGGGAAAACAAGCTCACGGATCCCTGCCTGAAAAAGGAGTTAATGCTATAGATAAGGCGTGGGAATTGTACAATAAACTTAAAGGACTAAATTTAAATATTAATCCGTTAAAAATTAGTGGAGGTTCAGAAGAATATGTAATTCCTGATCATTGCGTAATAAAGTTTGAGTTTTTTTTAAAACCAGAGGAAAAATTTTCTAATTATGTAGACAAATTTAAATTTTTAAAGAATTTTGGTGAATATGAAATAGATCATGTATATGAAGGATGTATAAGTGGGAAAGTAACCCACTATCTTGAACAGGCATTGATTGATGCTAAATTACCAGTGAGATATACAACTATAAAATCATGGACAGATGCATTAAATTTAAAAGAAAAATTTGATGTAGTAGTTTGGGGACCTGGTGAGCTTTATCTTTGTCACACCAAGGAAGAGAGAATTAAAATTAAAGACATTAAAAAGGCATCAGAAGTATTGGTTTGTTTAAACCAATGTAGGTTGTAAGATCATCTCTTTAAACCTTCTCAACCCATCTAAACTGGTTATCATTTTAATCTTTCTTGCGGGTAGAAGGATAAGCCAGTTTTTGTTAATTTCCTTCCTTTTGTTGAAAGGATAAGTCAGCCACACAAAAAAATGAGGAGTTCAATTATTTGAACATTTATCATCTAAACAATATATGAATTCTTATCCAAAAATTTCTTGTTTTTTAAATATTTTCAAAAAAAGTCGCTTAAAAACCGGTTAAAAATTTTTAACCAATTTAAATTAAAAAATCCTTAAATATATAAAAAATTACATGGCACCAAAATTGCTAAAAGAAAAAATAAATACCTTCCTCCTTTTGCGAAAGCCAGGCTTATACCTCTTTTGGCCTGGCTTTAAAATTTTACAACCCTATTTCTGCAAGATTTAATTTGCCTTCATAAACAAGGGTGGCTCCTCCTGTTAGATAGAGGGTGTCTTTACTTCCTATAGTAATTAACAATTTCTCACCACCTGCGGTAATTACTGGAATTTCTTTTTTTTGTAAAAGTCCCAATTTGTAGGCAATAAAAGCAGAAGCAGCTGCACCAGTACCACACGCATAAGTCTCGGCCTCAACCCCTCTTTCATAAGTTCTTATGTGTAAAACACCATCATTTGATATTGAAACAAAATTGACGTTAGTTCCCTGGGGCTGAAATTTTTCATGAAATCTTATTTTTGACCCCAAAACCGGAACATTTATCTCACTTAAATGTTCAAAAAATAACACCACATGAGGAACGCCTGTATTTACAAAATGTACTTTATAAAACTGGTCAGCTATTTCTAAATCTATATCTTTCTGAAAATCTTTTGGATTGGTTAGTTGAACCTTGACGCTTTTTTTATCTTCAAAGACCTCAGCCTCTATTAATCCTGCATCTGTCTCAAAAACATGTTTTTTGGGTGCTATTCCCAGTTTAAATGCAAGCCTGGCTGCACATCTAGATCCATTTCCACACATCTCAGCTCTTGAACCATCAGAATTGTAAAAATGCCACCTAAATGATGCCTCGGGGTAAGACATTCTTTTTTTAGTTAAAAAGATCAATCCATCTGCACCTACACAAAATTTTCTCATGCATAACTGTGTTGCCCACTTTTCCATGTTCAAATCCATCAATTCAGGGCACCCATCCATATATATTAAAATAAAATCATTTCCACTTCCATGCATTTTGTAGAAGGTAATTTGCCCATTAAACTCCATCATCTCTCCTCTATTAATAAATTTTTTTCTCGTTATTTAACTTTAATTATATTTGCTCAGGAGTTTAGGAACTCCCTTAATTCTCTACCCACCCTGAAAAAGGGGAGCCTTTTTGGCTTAACTTCCACCTGTTCACCTGTACTGGGGTTTCTGCCAACATACCCATCATACTCTTTAATTTTAAAACTACAAAACCCTCTAATTTCAACTCTCCGTCCTTGCTTTAAAGCCTCTTTTATTGAATCAAAAAAAGTATTTACGATAATTGTTGCATCTTCTATTGATAGGTCCTTCTTTCTTGCAAGTGCCTTTATTAATTCACTTTTATTCATTTTCTCCCCCTTTGTTTTTGTGTTTAATTATGAATTCAATACGTTAATGTATTTTATGCAAAATTATATTGAGTTGGTCAAGTACTATATTTAGTATTAATTAATTTTTCTTTAATATATCTAAATTGAAAGGGAGGGTAAGTTCGGGGACTAATAATTCACGATACTTTTTTACCTTCATGGCAATCTCCTCTATGTTCTTAGACGCGCTTGAATCTCTTTTAAACTTAAATAAAGGAACTTGATTTACAACAGCCATTGGAACCGCAGGATCTTCATTTATTACTCCAAGAAGGTTTATTTTGATGCCAAGAAAATTTTTACAAGCCATTTTTAATCTTTGAAAAGTTGTTGTTCCTTCTTTTTGATTTTTAACCATGTTTACTATAATAAAAAAGTCTTTGATATTGTGTTTGTTTTTTAAAACCTTAATTAATGCATACCCATCTGTTAAAGATGTTGGTTCAGGGGTAATTATTATGATTTTAAATCTACTAATAGCTGCTAAGTTTATTACTGTGGAATTTATACCGGCCCCTAAATCTAAGATTAAGAAGTGATATTTACTTAAAGAAGTGTTTAATTTTTTAAAAATAATGGTTTGAATATCATTATCCCATTCCACAAGTTCTGGAACCCCTGAGGCAGCTGGTAAAAACTCCAGTCCTTCTTCAAGTGTAATTAATACATCTTCTACCTTGGTATCCTGGCCAAGCAAATATTCTAAATTCTTTTCAGGAGTTATTCCAAGAAGGATATCAAGGTTGGCCAGGCCAAGATCACAGTCAATTAAAAGGGTAGGAGCTTTCATATTATTTAAGGCGTACGCTAGATTTAATGCAATATTGGTTTTCCCTACCCCCCCTTTTCCGCTTAATATTGATATGCTCAAACTTTTTTTTGAATCTTTCATATCTCTTAATATTTGTTATTATTTAGTTTTTCCAAATAAAAAATTTTTTTCCTCTGAATTAACCCGAACCATATTTTCTACAGACGTAAGGTCAATGTCCACAATTCCTGCTGACACTAATTTATCTTTTCCTTTATTTTTTGCCTCATATAAGGCCTTGTCAGCTTGTTTTAACAAAAGTTCGGGTTCTATTTTTTTTCTACCCTTATAACAGCAAAGTCCAATGGAGCATGTTACTCTAAAAACACCATGTTCTTTGCTTACAAATTCTATATTTTTAATTGAATTTCTTATTCTCTCACCAGTTATTTCTCCTTGAACCAGCGAAGTAGAGGGAAGCACTATCACAAACTCTTCTCCTCCATATCTTCCAATAGAATCGCTTTTTCTACACTGTTTTTTTAAGGTATTAGCAACTTCAATAAGCACTTTATCTCCAACATCATGTCCCATAGTATCATTAATTTTTTTAAAATCGTCTAAGTCTATAAATAAAATACACAGGGGCTGTCTTGTTCTATAACATCTTTCTGTTTCTATGGTAATAATCTCATTTAACTGTTTTCTATTCAGCAAACCAGTGAGGGGGTCTTTTTGAGCAAAAGCTTTAAGTTTTTCCAAATTTTCAAAAAGTGAGATCAGGGTAGGCGTAATATCCCCATTTAAAGATAAGACATTCCACTCGTACAACAGGTTTTTCTCCAATATTCCCTTTATTTCTTCTATAGAGCTTCCACAGGCAGGACGAAAAATTACCACCCCATGTTTTGAGCTTAGGCCATTTTTCGATATAATTTCATCCAGTGTCTTCTGGATGAACTTTAATTCTTCTTCTATTTTATTTACACTACCTTCTTTTTTGTCCATGGATATACAGCAAATAACTCCTTATAAATTTATCTAAATCTCCATCCAGGACACTCTCTACATTACCCTCTTCCACATTGGTCCTGTGATCTTTTACAAGTCGATAGGGCTGTAATGTGTATGTCCTGATTTGTGAACCCCAGGCAATAGCACTTTTTTGAGAATATTCCTTTTGTCTCTCTTGTTCTATTTTTTTTAATTCCCGCTCATAAAGTCTTGCTTTAAGTATTTTAAGTGCTATTTCTTTATTTCTGAATTGTGATTTTTCGTTTTGACACTGAACCACTATTCCTGTTGGAATGTGGGTTATTCTTACAGCAGAACTGGTCTTATTTACCGATTGTCCACCAGGTCCCCCAGCTCTGAACACATCTATCCTCAAATCCTCTTCCTTTATTTCAATTTTTATCTCTTTATTTGCTTCTGGATAGACATCTACAGATGCAAAGGAGGTATGTCTCCTGCCTGATGCATCAAAAGGAGATATTCTGATCAACCTGTGTATCCCCTTTTCCCCTTTTAAAAGCCCATAGGCATAAGGCCCTTCAATAGATATTGTGGCGCTCTTAATTCCCGCCTCATCACCAGGGAGTATGTCTAATTCTTGAACCTTAAATCCCTTATCTTCAGCCCACCTTTTATACATCCTAAGCAGCATCTGGGCCCAATCCTGGGCCTCTGTACCTCCAGCCCCAGGGTGTATTTCTAAAATTGCGTTATTTTTATCTTGTTCATTTGACAAAAGTGTTTTTAATTCAAAATCATCCAATACTTTCTTAAAGTGATTTAATTGCTCTTCTGCAACCTGTAAGATCTCTTTACTTTGATCATCTTCTGCAAGTTCAAACCACTCTTCCATATTAGATTTTGCCTGCTCGAGTTCATCTATTGCATTCAATTCCGACTCTAGCCTGGATTTTTTTTGCATAAGGGACTTGGTTTCTTCAGGATTTGACCATAATTCTGGCCTTGATAATTTTTTATCTATTTCTTTTAATTCTAACCTTAAAGGTTCTACGTCAAAGACGCCCCCTTAAAGTGGAGTATTTTTCTAAAATTAAATCTTTTTGCCTTTTTAGTTCAGGAAGTTGTATTAGTTTTTCTTCCATCTTTTGACCCACATTTTTTTAATTTTATGGTTAATGAAATTACACATAATAAAATAGTTAAAACTTTAAATAGACTATGATATTTAACATAAAAAGTATGACCTTGAAACAAAGACACTTTGCCTTTTAAAAATCCTTCTTTATTTAATGGGAGTTTTTTTACGATCTCACCTCTCGGTGAAATTATAGCAGAAATACCGCTGTTAGTAGCCCTAATTATGAACTTACCAGTCTCAATGGCCTTGAGAACTGCCTGATTCAAATGCTGATAAGGGCCTGATGAATTTCCAAACCAGGCATCGTTACTTATATTTACAATTATATGGGCATTGTTTATATCCAACTTGGAAACCAAATCTGGAAAAATTATTTCATAGCAAATTAAAGTCCCAATGGCAAGGTCTTTAAATTTAAGAGGTTTTAAATCTTTTCCCCTGCTAAAATCCCCTGGACCTTCTACTATCTTACCCAGAAATCCAAAAACATTACCAAATGGGATGTATTCCCCAAAAGGGACCAGGTGCACCTTGTCGTAATAATCTACAATTTTTCCATTGTATATTAAATAAGCTCTATTATACCATCTTACTTTAACCCTGTCTATTTTATAAGCAGGTGCTCCAGTTATTAAAATTATTTTTTTCTGTCTAGTATAATTTAACAATTTATAACTCAAATAGTTTCTTTCTTGAATATAAAATGGCATTGCTGTTTCTGGCCAAATTACCAGTGTATTTTTATCATTACTAGTTCCCAGAGCTTTGTTTGTTAATTTTATATATTTTTTTAAAGTACCTTCTTGATATTTTTTATCCCATTTTTCATATTGATTAATATTTGCCTGAACTATTATACATTTTATTTTTTTGGTGGGAACTATATTCTTATTATACAAGAAAAATCCCCATAAATATATTAATAAAATAGTTAATATTGCAACAATAGGAGGAATTATTTTTCTATTTTTTAATTCATATAGCCATACAGCTACAACAATAATAATTCCCGCAAATAAAGTCTCTCCCATTATTTTTATAGGTTGAATAAATTTGGTATAATGTGAGAGTGCCTGAGTTATATTCAGCCATGGAAACCCAGTTAAAAAATATGCCCTTATATATTCCAGAGAAGACCAACTAAGACCTGCAATTATTCCCTTAATAAACCAATTACTTGTTTTTATAAAAAACAAGATTCCTCCGAATATCCCTGAGTAGATTCCAAGATACAATCCAAGTAAAATTGGGCAGGCTAAAGCAATCAATATAGGAACATTAGAAAAAGTATAAACCGGATATGCCACCCAATAGAGGCATAATGAATAGACAATGGCACCTGTAAACCAGGATGTCTTTATTGAATCTTTTAATTTATTGGATTCATTGCTAATATGAACAAATAAAATGGGATATAAAATTACCAAAAAACCAATTTGTAAAAAGGGATTTCCAAAACCTAGATAAGTCGCAATTATGCATAATAGATAAAACATTTTTAGTCATTCTTGTGATGGGTGCTCAAAATTGCAAGAGGCATCTTGTGCCTTTTCTATGGGATATATTAATATTGAGCCAATACGTCTCTCATCTGCTTCTTTTATTTGAAAATTATATCCTTTAACTTTTATGATTTCCCCCACCTTTGGAATTCTTCCTATCAGTTCAGTCAAATATCCGCCAATGGTTTCAACAAACTCAGATTCTAAATCTATCCCCACTTGCTCTTTTAGGTCTTCTAGGGATGTCCTTCCTGAGACCAGACAAGAAGAATCTTCTAACATCTGGATCTCTTCCTCTTTAGGTGTATCGTATTCGTCCTCAATTTCCCCAACTATCTCTTCTAATATATCTTCCAGAGTAATCAGACCTGAAGTGCCACCATATTCATCAATTGCTATGGCAAGATGTTGTTTTTTTGACTGAAATTCTAGTAACATATCCTTTACATTTTTTGTTTCTGGCACAAATAAAGGTGGTCTTAAAATCTCTTTTAGTGTACCATTTTTTTTGTTTATAAGGATAGGGAGCAGGTCTTTAGCATGAATTATTCCGATTATTTGATCTTTGTTTTTCCTGTATATTGGAATTCTGGAATGTCCATTTTTTATTATTATATCCGCAACTTCTGTAATTGTAGCATTTTCTTCCATGCAATCAATATCTGTTCTTGGAATCATAATTTCGTAGACTTTCTTATCTCCAAGCCTTAAAAGACTCTTTAACATATAAGCAATGTCCTTGGGAACTAGGTTATTTTCTTCTGCTTCTTTAATTAATTGTTCAATAGATTGGATCTCTCTACTTCCTGTAAATATACTCTTTATTGTATTCCAGAATTTTCCTTCAGATCCATCTTCCACAGATATTTACCTCCTTTTTTCATCACATAAATGTTATAACTACCTTTAACCATAGAAAAAAGACCTACAATAAAAATATTGCATCGTGATTTTAATTATTGTAATCCCTTTCTAATTAAAGATAAATTCTTTAAAAACACCCATCTAGCTATATATTCCTGTCCTTCATCTTCTTTAATTTCTTTCCAGTTAATAATGTTGTTTTTCTTAGGGTCAATAAAACCCTCTTTGATAAATTGGAGTCCTATTTCAATGTCTTTAGTTATGTAATCTTCATTGTGATTTTTTACCTGGCATAGAAGGAAAATATTTATTTTTCTTTTTTCAATAAAAAATGATAAAAAAATTAGAATAAGAGGAGGATTATCAACATCAAAACCAATTTCTCTTTTGAATTGACGAGTAATTTTCAGCCTGATTCCCCCAGCAGAAATATTGACGATTGATATTGGATAGGAAATATCTTTTTCGTTTTTGTTAGATTTTTTATATTCAAAAACAGGTTCTGGCAAGTCATAGACACTATTTATTTTATCTTGGTTGTAAAAAAAATATATAACAACCTTTTCAAAATCATTATTACGAGCTTCAATCCTAAAGTGCCTTCTCTTTTGTTTTATTTCCAGTATATCAGGTAATTTAACCACTATAAAATGGTAATTAGACTTTGAAAAAAAATATAGCATTTCAGATTCAAAATAATAATAATTTTTAACTCCTGGTCTTCTACCTGAAATACTAAAGTAGACATAAACAGGTCTCTTATTCCATTCTTTTGTAGGGACAATATTTGCGGGAAGTTCCAAGATAATAGAATCTTTCTTTAGTTCAACAGGACTACAATTGGAAAAAAATTTATGTTTTTTTGAAAAGCTGACCTCGAATTTACTTCGTTCATTTAAAGTCTGGTCAAAAATCCTTCTTATTTCTTCTCTATTTTTTATTGTAAAAGGATTTTTTAGTTCCAACTCTTTTTTTTGTTGATATCTTCTTTGTATAAGATAAAAAAAGATGCATAGAAGAACTACAATTAATATAATTTCCAAAATAAGGATAGTCGTACTCGACAATTCCCATTTGTTGTAAATAAAACTCTCGCTTATTCTAGCTAAATAACTTTTGGCAAGAATGTTTATTTCCATAAAAACATTACAGCAAAAGCCTTGCCATTACCTTGGCATCTTTTAGGGTATTTTTTATAGAAGAACATTCATTAGGCTGGTGTGCCGTCCCAAAGATTGTTGCCCAAACAGCAGCAGGGATATTATTTTTTCTGGGATAAACAGCCACTGTTCCTCCCCCTACACCCATAAATTTGGGACTTATGTTATATTCATCAAAAACTGCATCTGCCAATTTTTTCACAAATTCATTTTCTCTATCAGTTGGCGGGGAGCTTAAACCATGAATTGTTTCAAGGTTTATCTGAACACCATAATCTTTCTCTGTTTCACGAGAAATTTTTTTAATTACTTCTATTACTTGAGAAAGTTCATATGATGGCAGAATTCTGCAGTCCAGATAAAACACGTCTTTTCCTGGTATGGTATTTATATTAGGCACATTGGCTTCTTTTTTGGTTGGTTCAAATGTGGAGATTGGAGGGGAAAATAAAGGGTCTTGACTGTCAAATATTTTATAAAGTCTTCTTAGCCTCATAATGAGATCAGCAGTTGCTACAAGGGAGTTTATTCCCTTCTCAGGTGTAGAACCATGACACTGTTTTCCTAACACCTCTATTTTTAACCAGAGAACTCCCTTTTCGGCTATTTCAATTAAATCTGAATCTTTTGAACCAAAATCTGGTACTAAAAAACAATCTTTTTGAGTAAATAGATCTTTGTGATGTTCAAATAAAAACTCAAGGCCATATTTATTTCCAGTCTCTTCATCTGCAACCAGCAAAACCCCCATATTTACTCTAGGCTTGGTAGAAGTATTAATAAAGGCCTCAAGGGCAAGTATTGAAGATACTATGCCTTGATGATTATCTTCTACTCCTCTTCCATATATATAGTCACCTTGTTGACGCAAGACATATGGATCACTTTCCCATAAGGATAAATCACCTGGGGGCACAATATCTAGGTGGGACACTATCCAAATGGTTCTATCTGTCTCTTTGCCTGATAAAATAGCTGCAATATTTGGCCTTTTTTTTGACGGTACCCTTTTATCCTCAGCTGGAAGTTCTTTTATAATAAGGGATGAATATTTTTTCAAATAAGAAAGCAGGTATTCTGCTTTTTTTATTTCCCCTTCCCCCCCATTTTCAGGAGCTAATGCTGGCCGTGAGACCAAATTTTTTTGTAGCTCAATTACCCTTTGTTTTTGATTGTCCAAATAATTTAAAATATTTTCCATATATCCCTTTTATAAAATTTTAGATTATAGAAAAAAAAGGTCCCAAATAAGGGACCTTTTTAAAAATTATCTTCCCCGTGCTGCACGCTTTGAGGCCTTCAATGGGTTTAATTTAACCTGCCCACTCTTATCAATTTCAGCCTTCACATGAGTTGCAAAATTACATGCACCATTTCTCCATTTTGCCTTGGGCCTTGGATAGCTTGCACAATAACGCTCCCCTTCAAATTCAACAATCCTTTCACATCCTTCACATTTTTCAACAATTGGTTCTAAAATTATACCTTTAAATTTTAGACCTTGCTCAGTTTTTTCAGCACCCTGTAAATAATTTCCCTTTTTTTTAGCCATAGATAAAAAAACCTCCTCCATTTAATGCATCTGATTAATAGTAAATAGATATCTTTTAGAAAATATTTAGTCAAGTCAATGAAAAAGTAAACATGGGCATTGAAGATTATTGAACAATTTCTAAATCACATTACACATCAATAACACACTGGGCAACCCAAATTCCATTTTTTTGTTCTACCTTGGCCTCGCAATAAGTTGCCCCTTTTACTTCAACACCTATCTCACCTGTTTTTATGGGATAACCTCTTGCTTTACCCTTTAATTTTAAGCCTTCAATCTTTAATGAAAAATCAAAAAAAGCAAGAGAATTTATATCTGATTCTGCAATTAACGTATTTAAAAACCTTATAAATAGAGATGTTAAATCATTCTCTTCCAGTTCAAAAGTTATTTCTTTTATATCTAAATTTTCTTCAACTGGTTCACTTACTTGATACATGTAATAAAAAAGCGCTTTGGCTCCATTTACA
This sequence comes from Desulfothermus naphthae, assembly GCF_054657475.1. Lineage (NCBI taxonomy): Bacteria > Pseudomonadati > Thermodesulfobacteriota > Desulfovibrionia > Desulfovibrionales > Desulfothermaceae > Desulfothermus > Desulfothermus naphthae. Next base: position 1,824,379 of record NZ_BAAHYQ010000001.1, on the reverse strand, counting down.
AATGTCTCTTCAACACTTTTTCCATATCCCCTAATCCCAATATCAGCTCCATGATCAAAGGTCTCAAATCTCTTTACTTTGTCCTCTTGTCTACTCTTATTACCCATGATTTTCTTTCAGAGTTGTTTTTATTTTTTCCAGGCTAGGGCTAAACTTAACAGGATATACCATCTCGGATTTTTCTATTTTCTTTAAATCATCTGGCAGCATACTAAGTTCTTTTTTAACTCTCTCTCTTATAGTATTTAAATCTTCCACTGCTCCCTTTACAATTTTTCCATCTTCCATGAGCTTAATAATTAAGGGATTTCCAGGGAGAATTTCCTTATACATTGAAATAATATCTTCACTATATCTTCCTTCACTAATAAATCTATATACCTGTTTTTGGAAAGGAATTGTGGATTTTCCTTTTGATTTTTTGAATTTTCCCTCTCCTTTATATTCAGTTAATTTATATACAATATCTAAATAAGGGGCATCTTCAGATACTATTGCCTTTGTTCCTACTCCAAATCCATCTATTGGTGCATTTTCTTTTACAATTTCGTAAATTTTATATTCATCTAAACTTCCACTGACTATTATTTTGACCTTATATAGCCCTGCCCTATCAAGTATTTTTCTAATTTCTTTGGACGTAGTTATAATGTCCCCAGAATCTATCCTAATTCCAGTTATAAAAAATTTATCCCCTAATTTTTTTGAGAGTTTAATCACATTTTCTATTCCTTGATACACGTCATATGTATCTATTAACAAAACAGTATTGGGATATAATGAAGAAAAGGCTTCAAAGGCATCAAATTCAGTTGAATGAACCTGGATATAACTGTGCGCCATTGTGCCAGTAACAGGTATGTTATAAATCTTTCCAGCCAAAACATTACTGGTAGCACTCATCCCAGAAATATAAAAGGCCCTTGCTGCTTTTAGACCAGCATCTAATCCATGGGCACGCCTTGAACCAAAATCAACAACATTTCTATCTTGGGATACACTGCATATTCTCACTCCCTTTGATGCAATCATCGTTTGAAACTGTATCTGATTTAAGATATATGTCTCCAGTAATTGACATTGAATTATAGGGGCCTTTATTTCTAAAATAGGTTCATTTTCAAAAAAAACAGTCCCTTCTCTTAATCCATAGACATCACCTGTAAATTGAAGTTCCTTAAGAAAATCCAAAAATTCATCCTTAAAAAGACCTAAAGATTTTAAAAAGTCTATCTCATCTGATGAAAATTTAAAGTTTTCTAAAAAATTTAACACATCAACTAGGCCACAGGCTATTAAAAAATTTCTGTTTTTAGGTAATTTTCTAACAAATGTGCTAAAAACCGCCTCATCATCCAAATGTTCAAAAAAATATGCTTGAGCCATGGTAAGTTCATAGAGATCCACAAATAGGGGCCATCTATTATTCATTTTGTTCTCCACATCCAGTTAAATTATAATAACACCTTTATTTTTCATCTCTACTAGGGCTTGTTCTCCTGATTCCTTTGAAACTGGCATAGAGCCCTGTTTTATTAGAAAAGTTTGAAAACCATTTTTTATAGAATCAAGGGCTGTTTCTTTAACACAAACATCAAGTGCCAATCCTGCCACAAACACCCTTTTTATGCCTAATTTGTTGAAAATAGATGCAAGACCTGTATCATCAAAGGCAGAATATTGATCTTTGTCAAATCTAGTGCCTTTTGTCACAATAATGGCCTTTTTCGCTATCTTTAAATCAGGATGAAATTTAGCACCTTCTGTGTCCTGGACACAATGAGTTGGCCAAGGACCGCCATTTTCCTTAAAACTGGGATGCAATCTTGGATGAAAATCTCTAGAATAAAAAATATAGATATCTTGTTTTTCTGCCTGTTCTATGATTGGATTTAAAACAGGAACAACTTTATCTCCTTTTTCAATAGGAAGCTTTCCACCAGGGCAAAAATCTACTTGTATATCCACTAAAATCAACGCATCCTTAGGTTCAAAAACTATGTTCACACCACGCCCCCTTTAATCTTTATTGAAAAGATTCCAGAATTATTCTTGTACACAAAAAATTGTGCAAAAAAATAAAATAACTCTTTCAAAAATCGGGATGGTGGGATTCGAACCCACGGCCTCAGCGTCCCGAACGCTGCGCTCTGCCAGACTGAGCTACATCCCGTGACAATTCTTCTAAAAGTTTAGTTTACCATTAAAAAAAATTCAAGGAAAAGAAACTCAAAAATAAGAGATTCTCTCCTGTGAATTAAACTATATCCAGATGTTCTAATTCAAAAATTTTTGCTTTTACTTTTGATACCCTTATTTCCCTTAATAATCTCCGTAAATAGGCAACTTTTTTGTGGGTTTTCTCAAGGGTAGAAGAATTATCTATAATTATATCACAATGTCTTAATTTTTCCTTTTGGGGAAGCTGCCACTTATCTACTTCTCTTACCTGTGTCTTATTCCATCCCCTAATCTCTTCAAGCCTTTTTATACGAATCTCATTTGAGCAAAACACCCCAACAATAAGGTCAAATACTCGCTTCCCAGGATCTTTGTGCCATCCAGCCTCAATTAAAAGTGGAATTTCCAGTATAACCATATTCTTTGTTTTATTTTTTGATATAAACTCCATCATGTCCTCAAATACAATGGGATGGATTATTTGCTCTACTTGTGTTCTAAAATTTTCATCCTGACTCATATTCATAAATAATTTCTTCTTATTAACAATTCCATTTTGTTCATCCACAAACTCAAGACCAAAACTCCTTTTAATCATTTCATAACCAGAATTCCCTTTTCTATACAAAGTCTCAACAGCTTTATCAGCGCTCCAATAGGGAACACCACCTTTTGTTAATAATTTAGCTACCATTGATTTTCCGCAACCAACTCCACCTGTGACCCCCACAACCATTGGCCTTTTTTTTGATACATATAAAAGCACCCTGAAAAAGTCCTTTGGCACCTTTGATACAAATTTAAGTTCCCTATTTAAAATCGGATGTTTAAAACTTAGGTTCCATGAATGCAACATCTGTCTTTTTACCAGCCTGCTAATTATCTTATTTTCAATTTTTTTGCCCTTTGAATACAAAGGGTCTCCCAACACTGGATGCCCAATATGGGAAAAATGCACCCTTATTTGGTGTGTCCTGCCTGTTAATATCTCAACCTCAACCAAGCTCAGGTTATAATCTTTAAATTCATAAATAACCCTGTATCTTGTTATAGACTCTCTTCCTTCATCAGAATATACCCTCATCTTTGTCTTTGATCTATGATCTCTATCCATAAAAAATCTTAATTCTTCTTGTTTTTTCTCCAACACCCCCATAACTAAAGCCAGGTATTTTTTTTCTATTTTTCTTTTTGAAAATAGTCCTTGAAGGAGCTCTTGTGCTTTTTTTTGCAAAGCAACCACCATGAGTCCTGTAGTATCCCTATCCAATCTGTGGACAATTCCTGGCCTCTCACTATCTAATTCTTTTATTCGGGGAAATTTATATAAAAGATAATTTACAAGTGTTGGTTCTTTACAAGAAGGTGCTGGATGTGTAACAAGACCTTTAGGTTTATCTATTACAACTAGATAATCATCTTCATAAAGAATCTTTAAATTTCCTTGTACAGGTTTAATCTCATTATTTTCACATATAAGTACTTCTACTACATCTTTGTTGGAAATCTTTTGTGAAGGTTTTATTACTTTTTTTCTATTTACAAACACCTGTCCTTTTTCAATTAATTCTTTTACTCCCTGTCTGGAATAACCAAGATGACTTAATTTTTGGTGCAAAAATTTATCTATTCTAATAAATAGGTCTGTATTTGGTCTATATAGATATTTTTTCATAAAATTTTTATCCTAAGTTAGAATTCCTTTTTTATTTTTATTTTAAAGTCACTGCATTTAACCATAAAATTGTGTAAATACATTCTTGAGTTAAGAAATTTATCTCTTCCATATAAAGGATCACCAACAATTGGATGACCAATATAAGACAAATGTGCTCTAATTTGATGTCTCTTACCTTTTTTAATTGTTACTTCAACAAGGGTTTTATTTTCCTTTTTAAAAATTTTTTTTGGAATAATTTTAGTATGTCTATTAATATCATTGTCTGGTTCTTTGAACACAACCACTTTTTTTCTTTTACATTGATCAATTTTATTATTTACTATAACACTATTTTCTACTTTTCCATAAACAATGGCAATATATTTTTTTTCTATAGCTCCTCTATTTTGCAGGGCAAAATAGATCTCTCTGGATTTTTCTGAAAATCCAAAGAGCAAGATTCCACTGGTTAAAAAGTCCAATCTATTAAGCAAAAAAACCTTTTTATTATAAAATTTCTCTAATATATCTTCCATATTTGGGTTGTTTTTACCTCTGACTGAATGGACAAAAGGGGGTTTTAATGTTCCAAAGATTAAATCATTTCCTTTAATAACAAGAGGTTTTATATCAAAGGAGATATTTTGTTCTAAAATTTCAATCACATCTCCAGTCTTAATTATATTTTTCCTTTTTTTACAAACAATGCCATTGATGAGTACTCTTTTATCATTAATAATGTGCTTTATCCATCTAAGTCCTTTATTTGTATTTTGCCGCAAAAAATCATCCAGATAACTCTCTTTATCTGCTATTAATTTAACCATTTTTCAATCTCTTTAATCTGCATATTTTTTAAAATTTCTCCGGATTTAACACCAAGTCCTTTATATTTATCTGGAAGTTTAATTTTTTTCATTTTCATTAATAGAAGATTTACTTTATCCATATAGTTATTTTTTGTTATTTTTTCCATAACATAAAAAAAAGGTTCTACCAATTCCTGTCTATCCAGTATATATAATAAATCCCTAACCTCTTGTGGAGTTGCAGAAAAAAAATCTTTAGCTTTTAGATAATTTTTTAAAAAAATTATGCCGCTAGATATAAGCTTTTTTGAAAGACCAATTTTATTGCTCATGCCTTTAAATATTTTCAAAGCCTTATCTAAATCATCATAGTTTTCACCAAAACCATAAGCTAGGGCCATCCAACTACATATTTTATTTTCATTGCATATGTCTAATATTTTCATCCAATCTTTATTTTTATTTAGATAGACAAGTTCAGAAAACCAATAACCAGTTGCTCCAGTTTCCATTAGCAGGGCGAAAAAATTAGATGGTTTCTCAGCACATAAGGCCTTAAGCACTTCCTGAGCAACCCTTTCTTTTGATACTTTTTTCATAAGGTTTTCATCTCTACCAACTATTTTGAGGACTTCATATGAATATTGATCAATGGAAAAATCAGGAAACTGGGCATAAAACCTGGCTAGTCTGAGCACCCTTAATGGATCTTTTTTAAAATTTTCAAGGGATATAACCCTCAAAATTTTGTTTGCAAGGTCCTCTAGGGCCAAGGGATGGTGATAGAGTCTTTGGTCTTCATCTTCAGCCATTGCATTGATTGTCAGGTCCCTGGACATCAAATCGTCCATAATATTGTCATATTCAGATATAGTGTATTCGTCTCTTCCAACTAAATACACAGGTATTTTTTTACCCACCTTTTTTGCCCTGGGAAATCTCTTAAAAAATTCTACTTCAGTAGAGTCAAACACCACAAAATCCCTGTCTTTACATTTTTTTCCCAAAAGTTTATCCCTTACACAACCGCCAACCAGGTAAATTTTCATAATATTAATTGTCCTTAATTTTTAATTGAAAAAAAGCAAGACTCTATTTAAGATAAAATGAATTTATAAGAATAATCTATACCTTTGGAGATGTAAATATGAAGGATGTCATAATTTGTCCCAGATGTGGGAAAAATATAGAAGTTTACAAAAATCCACTCCCAACTGTGGATGTAATAATTTACACAGATAATAAAGAAGTCCTTTTAATTAAGAGGAAAAATCCTCCTTTTGGTTATGCCTTACCTGGCGGATTTGTAGATGTTGGAGAAACTCTTGAAGAGGCTGCTCTAAGAGAAATAAAAGAGGAAACAGGTCTTGAGATTGAAATAGAATCTGTCTTTGGGGTATATTCATCGCCAGATAGGGATCCAAGAAATCATACAATAACCACAGTGTTTATTGCCAGGTTTCCAAAAGGACAAACTCCCAGGGCTGGAGATGATGCAAAAGATTTGAACTTTTATCCTTTAAATAATCTCCCTAAAATGGCCTTTGATCATAAAATAATTTTAAAGGACTTTTTTGAACGTTTTAACATGCTTAAGAAAAATACAGTGTCCAAGGGAAAGAGTCTTTTTTTATAACTTAAGGAATAGTTTCATGATAATAATTACAATGGGAGACCCAAATGGTATAGGCCCTGAGCTAATATGCAGGGTCTTATCTAATTATAATTTCTTTAATGAAAATTTCCTTATAATAGGGCCTGAGATTTGTCTTAAATACTACTGTAATCTTTTTTCTATAGAAAAATTCTGGAGCAAAATAAAACACATTGATGAAGCAAAAAATGTAAGAGTGAGTCTTTATTCCAAAGGTTTAGATGATTTTCCTTTTACTCCAAAAGTTCCATCTAAAGAAAGCGGTTATATAAGTGGCAGGATATTGGAAATAGCCACTGAAATTTTAAAGGAAAATAGTTCATTTGCTGTTGTAACCTGTCCAATAAACAAAAAGTCTTTAATAGATGCTGGTTTTGATTTCCCTGGTCATACAGAGTTTTTTGCAAATAGATTTGGTCTGTCAAAAGAAGATGTGTGCATGCATCTTGCTGGCCCTAAACTCAGGGTCTCACTTGTAACCACCCATCCTCCCTTAAAAAGGGTTCCATATTTGATTACCAGAGATAAAATATTAAGGTGCCTTATGTTGACTCATGATTTGCTTACAAAAATAGGAGAGGATAAAAACCCTATTGGCGTTTGTGGTCTAAATCCCCATGCAGGTGAGGGAGGTAAGATTGGCACAGAAGAAGTAGAGATAATAAAGCCAGCAATAGAAGCTGCAAGAGAAAAAGGAATAAATGTCCAGGGTCCATATCCTGGTGACACTATATTTTATAGGGCCTATAAAGGAGAATTTTCAGCTGTATTGGCCATGTATCACGATCAAGGATTAGCTCCTTTAAAACTTGTTCATTTCAATGAATCTGTAAATATTACCCTAGGTCTGCCAATTGTAAGGACCTCAGTAGATCATGGAACTGCTTATGATCTAGTAGGGAAGAAAAAAGCAAAAACCACCAGTCTCAAAATGGCAATAAATCTGGCTATACAATTGAAAAAGTCTGAGAATCAGAGGTCTTAATCCCCACTCCATTAAGCGCAGCGTAAAGGGCGAGGGGGGTTGCCTATTTAGAGAGCAAGGTTGTGAGATCCTGTTCTTACCTCTGCTAAAGTTCTAGAATAAAGGACTTAACTAAATCTAAAATTCATTCTAAAAAAAGTGGGGATTTTTAATTGACTCTAACATTATAGAAAAGATGTGGTTATGTCTAAAAGATAAGAAATGCTCAGGAGCAAGTTATGAAAAAGAAAAAGATTCCTTATGGATTAAGCGAATTTAAGGAAATAAAGCTTGATAATTACTATTATGTTGATAAGACAAGGTTTATCCCAATAATTGAGGATCTACCAAGATACCTTTTCTTCATCCGTCCTCGAAGATTTGGCAAATCCCTCTTTATCTCAATGCTTCATTACTATTATGACGAAAACTGCAAAGATGAATTTGAAGAGATCTTTAAAGACACATGGATATTAAAGAACAGGACAGAGCTTCAGGGAGGATTCAAGATACTCAGGTTTAACTTTAGTGTAATCGATCCCACAAGATATAGAGATTCATTTAACAGCTACATAGACACAGTAATTTCAGAATTTGTAAAAAGCTATAATCTGAGTGTAGAACTAAAAGAAGAAGAACCGCTTGATAAACTAAACGAGCTATTTCTGAAAACAGAAGACAATGAATTAAACATCTACTGCCTGATAGACGAATATGACAACTTTGCAAATGAACTGCTTAGCAAAGAAAAAGCAGAATATGAACAGCTTGTAAAGGGACAGGAGTCAATATTTAAACACTTCTTTAAGATTCTGAAAAGCGCAACAGACATGAAAGGAGGGCCACTAAAGAGGCTCTTTATTACGGGAGTAACCCCAATGGTAATGTTTGATGTAACAAGTGGATTTAACATAGGAGATTTTGCAACAAACAATCCCAATCTTAACTCAATGCTTGGATTTACTAAAGAAGAAGTAGCTGAGATACTTGAATATTACGAGATAGAGCCAGATTTTGAACTTCTTAATAGCTGGTATAACAACTACAGATTTTCAGAAGATGCGGAAGAGAGGATATATAATTCAGACATGATATGGCACTATGTAAAGAGCTGGGTTTACACAGGAAAGCCACCAAAAGAACTTGGAGACCTGAACATAAGGACAGATTATGGGAAGCTTAGGTGGCTCGTTTACACAGGAAAAAAGCTAAATGGCAACTTCAATGTCTTGGAAAAAGTCATAAATGGAGAGACAATCACAACATCAAAGATAAAAGATGCATTCAGTGCATTTGAACTCATAGACGAAGACAACTTCATATCTCTTATGTATTATCTCGGGCTTTTGACAATAGAAGATAAAAAATTAAAACTTGAACTAAGACTTCCAAATAACACAATAAAGGAAATAACAGCAGAATACATAAAGAAGATACTGGAGAGCGGAAACATATTTAAGATAAATTTAAACAAATTTTCAGACAAATTAGCAGAATTTGCCTTAAATGGAAACCTGGAAGTATTCAGATTCTTAGGGGAAAAGATAAAAGAATCCACAAGCATAAGGGACTACATAAAAGGGGAACAGACAATCAAAGCCATACACCTTACCTACCTTAACCTGTGCGATTACTACTTTGTAATAAGTGAGCCAGAGCTAAACAAAAGATTTGCAGACATAGCACTATATCCAAGAAACCCCTATGTAGAATACTTTGCATTAATAGAACTGAAATACTTAAAAAGGACCCAAGAACATGCTTCACCCAAGCTACAAATCACAAAACTAATAGATGAAGCAAAGAGCCAGTTAGATGAATCAGAGCAGGATGAGAAGGTAAAACATTGGATAGCAAAGGGAAAAAAGCTAAAAAAGATTATCATTGTTTATCACGGCTGGGAGCTTGTATATTTAGAAAGTGTATAAAAAACTTAAGAGAGGATAACATGTCATCAATTCAGGTGCATGATAAATTCATAGATCATAGGTTATCTGTGATCTGTGTGGGTGATCTGTTGTCTGTAATCTGTTTTTATACTGATCACTCACACTGATCACTGACACCCATACACCTAAAGAAGACATGCGCAACCAAAGAGAGCTTAAGCCAATAATTCCAATAATACTTTATCATGGAAAACAAAAGTGGGATTTGCCAGAGAATTTTGTGGACTATTTTAATGTTTCCTCAGACATAAAGGAATATTTGCTACAGTTTAAATATATCTTAATTGACCTATCTACCTATAAAGATCAAGAATTCTTAGAGAAGTTAAATAGGAATGCGAGGTTGTATTCAGCACTATATGCATTAAAAAATATATTTGATGAACTGGATAAATTTCGTCCTTTGTTATTTCTAAAGATTGATAGAGAAGCAGTGTCTTTTATAATAGACTACATAGTAATGGCTAAGGACTATCCAGAAGAACAAATAAATCCATTATTAAAGGAGTTAGCTATGCCAACAATAGCAGAAAGATGGATACAAAAAGGTATTCAGCAAGGTATTCAACAAGGTATTCAACAGGGATTACTATTAGAGGCCCAGGAGATGCTATTAGAATTGCTTGAAGAGCGTTGGTGATGATCCTTGACACATGCCTATGCAGGAGCAGTGGATTGGACAATTGCAGATCTTTATGAATCAAGGCTTATGGGATTTTCCATGGGCTCAGGCATACAGGTGCTATCTGCAGCAACATCCCAGCAGTTTGCAAATGAAGGCTACAGAGGACATGGCCACTTCAAGTAACAAAAGGTGCACAAAAACCCATTACCATCAACTATGGAAAAGATGTGGTTATGTCTAAGAGGTAAAAAATACACAACAGGAGCAAGTTATGAAAAAGAAAAAGATTCCTTATGGTAAGAGTGAGTTCAGGGATATAAAATTGATGAACTATTACTATGTGGATAAGACAAGATACATCTCAATAATTGAAGATTATTCAGATTTTTTGTTCATCATCCGTCCTCGAAGATTTGGCAAATCCCTCTATATCTCAATGCTTCATTATTATTATGACGAAAACTGCAAAGATGAATTTGAAGAGATCTTTAAAGACACATTGATATTAAAGAACAGGACAGAGCTTCAGGGAAGATTCAAGATACTCAGGTTTAACTTTAGCGAAGTTGATGCAACAAGATATGAAGAAAGTTTTTATCATCACATAGATGTAGTTATTGATGAATTTGTAAAAAATTACAGACTTAATATTAAGTTTAAGACATCCAATCCATTAGAAAAATTAAGCGAATTATTCAGACAAGAAATAGAATTAAACATCTACTGCCTGATAGACGAATATGACAACTTTGCAAATGAGTTGCTGAGCAAAGAAAAGGCAGAATATGAACAGCTTGTAAAAGGACAGGAATCAATATTCAAACACTTCTTTAAGATACTTAAAAGCGCAACAGACATGAAAGGAGGGCCACTAAAGAGGCTCTTTATTACTGGAGTAACTCCTATGGTGATGTTTGATGTAACAAGTGGATTTAACATAGGAGATTTTGCAACAAACAATCCCAATCTTAACTCAATGCTCGGATTTACTAAAGAAGATGTAGCCCAGATACTTGAATATTACGAGATAGAACCAGATTTTGAACTTCTGGACAGCTGGTATAACAACTACAGATTTTCAGAAGATGCGGAAGAGAGGATATATAATTCAGACATGATATGGCACTATGTAAAGAGCTGGGTTTACACAGGAAAGCCTCCAAAAGAACTTGCAGACCTGAACATAAGGACAGATTATGGCAAGCTGAAGTGGTTAGTTTACACAGGAAAAAAGCTAAATGGCAACTTCAATGTCTTGGAAAAAGTCATAAATGGAGAGACAATCACAACATCAAAGATAAAGGATGCATTCAGCGCATTTGAACTCATAGACGAAGACAACTTCATATCCCTTATGTATTATCTCGGGCTTTTGACAATAGAAGATAAAAAATTAAAACTTGAGCTAAGACTTCCAAATAACACAATAAAGGAAATAACAGCAGAATACATAAAGAAGATACTGGAGAGCGGAAACATATTTAAAATAAATTTAAACAAATTTTCAGACAAATTAGCAGAATTTGCCTTAAATGGAAACCTGGAAGTATTCAGATTTTTAGGGGAAAAGATAAAAGAATCCACAAGCATAAGGGACTACATAAAAGGGGAACAGACAATCAAAGCCATACACCTTACCTACCTTAACCTGTGCGATTACTACTTTGTAATAAGTGAGCCAGAGCTAAACAAAAGATTTGCAGACATAGCACTATATCCAAGAAACCCCTATGTAGAATACTTTGCATTAATAGAACTGAAATACTTAAAAAGGACCCGAGAACATGCTTCACCCAAGCTACAAATCACAAAACTAATAGATGAAGCAAAGAGCCAGTTAGATGAATCAGAGCAGGATGAGAAGGTAAGATATTGGATATCAAAGGGAAAAAAGTTAAAAAAGATTATCATTGTTTATTACGGCTGCGAGCTTGCGTATTTGGAAAGCGTATAAAAACTTAAGAGAGGATAACATGTCATCAATTCAGGTGCATGATAAATTCATAGATCATAGGTTATCTGTGATCTGTGTGGGTGATCTGTTGTCTGTAATCTGTTTTTATACTGATCACTCACACTGATCACTGACACCCATACACCTAAAGAAGACATGCGCAACCAAAGAGAGCTTAAGCCAATAATTCCAATAATACTTTACCATGGAAAACAGAAATGGGATTTGCCAGAGAATTTTGTGGACTATTTTAGTCGATGCTTAAAAAATATATAATTTACTGAAAATACTTTACAAAATGTTTGTTATAATGTAATATAAACGACCAGAAAATGTTTAAAACAGGTAAAAAGGTGGTAGAAAAGAATAAAAAAATGGAAGGGAAATTATATGCAGACATGTATGCCAAAGCGTAGAATACCACATTTGATATGTGGAGATTTATTAGATTTTATTAATCCTGATGATCCTTTGATAATTTTATCTAAAAAAATTCCATGGAAAGAATTTGATAAAGCATTTGCGAGTAAATATAGTAAGCGGGGTCGTCCTGCCAAATCTACTAGATTGATGGTTGGACTTTTAATGTTAAAACACTTGTATAATTTAAGTGATGCAAAAGTAGTGCAGATGTGGACACAGAATCCATATTTTCAAGCTTTTTGTGGAGAAAGTAGATTTAGATGGTCTCCTCCATGTGCTCCATCAGAGCTTACACATTTCCGAAAACGCATAGGAGAAGATGGTGTAAAGAAAATATTTGAAATATCTGCTCAATTACATAAAGACAAAATTCAAGAAAAAGAGATAGTTGTAGATACTACAGTTCAAGAGAAAAATATTACATTTCCAACAGATACAAAGTTAATGTGTAAAATTATTTCCAAATGTAGAAAAATAGCTAAAGAAGAAGGAATAGTTTTACGTAGAAGTTTTAGAAGAGAGTTACCTGAGTTGTTAAAAAAAATAAGATTTAACAAGAGGTCAAAGGATAAGAAAAAAGTTAAAAAAGCCAGAAAAAGGATTAAGACTATAGCTGGGATATTGATTAGAGAAATAAAACGTAAATTGCCAGAAGATGTTTATCCCAAGTATGTAAAACAAATAGAACTATTTGAAAAAGTGCATTCTCAAAAGAAAAAAGATAAAAATAAAATTTATAGTCTTCATGAACCAGGAGTCTATTGCATAAGCAAAGGTAAAGAACATAAGAAATATGAATTCGGTTCAAAGGCAGCTATAGCAATGACAAAAAATAGTGGAGTAATAGTTGCTGCAGTAAATTTTGAAAGAAATCAATATGATGGTCATACATTGCCAAAAGTATTGTGTCAAACAGAGGAGATAGTAGGAAAAAGACCAGAGGTGGCCATTTGTGATAGGGGATTTAAAGGTAAAAGCAAAATAGGCTCAACAAAAATTATTATCCCAAAGAGTCCTAAAAAGAAAGCAACACCCTATCAAAAATCCAAGATGCGTAAGAGATTTAGACGAAGGGCGGCGATAGAACCAGTAATAGGCCATCTAAAATCAGATTTTCGTTTAGCCAGAAACTTTCTAAAAGGGACAATAGGAGATACAATCAATTTACTGTTGGCAGCAGCAGCTTATAACTTCAAAAAGCTGATGGATCAGCTTGCCTTTTTTTTGTTTCTTTTTATTTTTCGTCCTTTTTTTACAAAAAAATATCAAAATTAAGAGCCGATGAATGAATCTTGAGCTTAATCTAAAGTGAGTATGGAAAAAATTTTAGAATAAAATTTAATAAAAGGCTTTTTTTAAGCATCGACTATTTTAATGTATCCTCAGACATAAAGGAATATTTGCTACAGTTTAAATATATCTTAATTGACCTATCTACCTATAAAGATCAAGAATTCTTAGAGAAGCTAAATAGGAATGCGAGGTTGTATTCAGCACTATATGCATTAAAGAACATATTTGATGAACTGGATAAATTTCGTCCTTTGTTATTTCGTTTAATAAAGATTGATAGAGAAGCGGTGTCTTTTATAATAGACTACATAGTAATGGCTAAGGACTATCCAGAAGAACAAATAAACCCCTTATTAAAGGAGTTGGATATGCCAACAATAGCAGAAAGATGGATACAAAAAGGTATTCAACAAGGTATTCAATAGGGATTACTATTAGATGCCCAGGAGATGTTATTAGAGGCTCTTGAAGAGCGTTGGTGATGATCCTTGACACATGCCATGCAGGAGCAGTGGACTGGACAATTGCAGACCTTTATGAATCAAGGCTTATGGGATTTTCCATAGGCTCAGGCATACATGTGCTATCTGCAGCAACATCCCAGCAACTTGCAAATGAAGGATACAGAGGACATGGCCACTTCACCTATTTTGTGCTGAAAGCCCTTGATGGCTATGCAGATACAAATGGAGACAGAAAGATCACTGTAGTACTTGCAAATGAAGGATACAGAGGACATGGCCACTTCACCTATTTTGTGCTGAAAGCCCTTGATGGCTATGCAGATACAAATGGAGACAGAAAGATCACTGTAGTGGAGATGAGCCCTTATCTAAAGCTCAAGGTAGAGAAAGTAACAAAAGGTGTACAAAAACCCATTACCATCAACTATGGAAAAGATGTGGTTATGTCTAAAAGGTAAAAAATACAAAACAGGAGCAAGTTATGAAAAAGAAAAAGATCCCTTATGGATTAAGCGAATTTAAGGAAATAATGCTTGATAATTACTATTATGTTGATAAGACAAGGTTTATCCCAATAATTGAGGATCTGCCAAGATACCTTTTCATCATCCGTCCTCGAAGATTTGGCAAATCCCTCTTTATCTCAATGCTTCATTACTATTATGACGAAAACTGCAAAGATGAATTTGAAGAAATCTTTAAAGATACATGGATATTAGAAAACAAAACTGAACTTGCAAATAAATTTAAGATTTTGAGGTTTAACTTTAGTGAAGTTGATAGTCACAACTATAAAGAAAGTTTCAATAGCACCGTAAACATTGCAATAGATAGGTTTATAAGAGCATATAAGATAACAGAAGACAAACTTAATGATATAAGGGATGGCATTGAAAAATTAAAGTATTTACTCAGCTTAGGAGACAAATATGATTTGAGAATTTACTGCCTGATAGACGAATATGACAACTTTGCAAATGAGTTGCTGAGCAAAGAAAAGGCAGAATATGAACAGCTTGTAAAAGGGCAGGAATCAATATTCAAACACTTCTTTAAGATACTTAAAAGCGCAACAGACATGAAAGGAGGGCCACTAAAGAGGCTCTTTATTACTGGAGTAACTCCTATGGTGATGTTTGATGTAACAAGTGGATTTAACATAGGAGATTTTGCAACAAACAATCCCAATCTTAACTCAATGCTTGGATTTACAAAAGAAGAAGTAGCTGAGATACTTGAATATTACGAGATAGAGCCAGATTTTGAACTTCTTAATAGCTGGTATAACAACTACAGATTTTCAGCAAAATCAAAAGAAAAGATTTATAATTCAGATATGATCTGGCATTATGTAAAAAGCTTTGTTTATACAGGAGAACCACCTTCAGAACTTGCAGACCTGAACATAAGGACAGATTATGGCAAGCTGAAGTGGTTAGTTTACACAGGAAAAAAGCTAAATGGCAACTTCAATGTCTTGGAAAAAGTCATAAATGGAGAGACAATCACAACATCAAAGATAAAGGATGCATTCAGCGCATTTGAACTCATAGACGAAGACAACTTCATATCCCTTATGTATTATCTCGGGCTTTTGACAATAGAAGATAAAAAATTAAAACTTGAGCTAAGA
Source organism: Desulfothermus naphthae (assembly GCF_054657475.1). NCBI lineage: Bacteria > Pseudomonadati > Thermodesulfobacteriota > Desulfovibrionia > Desulfovibrionales > Desulfothermaceae > Desulfothermus > Desulfothermus naphthae. Next base: position 1,808,770 of record NZ_BAAHYQ010000001.1, on the reverse strand, counting down.
CTTCCAAATAACACAATAAAGGAAATAACAGCAGAATACATAAAGAAGATACTGGAGAGCGGAAACATATTTAAAATAAATTTAAACAAATTTTCAGACAAATTAGCAGAATTTGCCTTAAATGGAAACCTGGAAGTATTCAGATTTTTAGGGGAAAAGATAAAAGAATCCACAAGCATAAGGGACTACATAAAAGGGGAACAGACAATCAAAGCCATACACCTTACCTACCTTAACCTGTGCGATTACTACTTTGTAATAAGTGAGCCAGAGCTAAACAAAAGATTTGCAGACATAGCACTATATCCAAGAAACCCCTATGTAGAATACTTTGCATTAATAGAACTGAAATACTTAAAAAGAAGCCAAAATACCACTTCACACAATCTCAAAATTACAAAACTAATAGATGAAGCAAAGAGCCAGTTAGATGAATCAGAGCAGGATGAGAAGGTAAAACATTGGATAGCAAAGGGAAAGAAGCTGAAAAAGGTTATCATTGTTTATCACGGCTGGGAGCTTGTGTATTTGGAAAGCGTATAAAAAACTTAAGAGAGGATAACATGTCATCAATTCAGGTGCATGATAAATTCATAGATCATAGGTTATCTGTGATCTGTGTGAGTGATCTGTTGTCTGTAATCTGTTTGAGAGTGTTTACATTTAGATAGAAATATAATATAAGTTATCCCAACCAAAATAATGGGAGGGAGAAAATGGTTGTATGCAAGCATTGTAATTCAACGCAAGTCGTCAAAAATGGTTTTGTTCGTAAAAAACAGCGGTATCTCTGCAAGAACTGTTCACGAACTTTTGTGATAGGAGATGCAAGGAGAAAAGAATCTCTGAAAGTAAAAAAAGCTCTTGCAGTTATTCTTTATTCTCTTGGTAAAGCATCATTTGGCTTTTTAGCTAAATTATTTGGAGTTTCTCGTTCATTGACTTACCGATGGATAAAAGAGGAAGCCGAATCACTTCCAGAACCAGTTATATCTAATGAGATAAAAGAAATAGAATTTGATGAGATGTGGCATTTTATCCAGTCAAAAAAAACAAAATATGGATTATCAAGGCGTTGGATCGTAGCAGAGGGCGAACTATTGCCTGGGTTATTGGCAATCGTGATGCTTCAACCTTCAGACGGTTATACAAAAAACTTGAACAATTGAAGGACTGTGTTTTTTATACAGATGATTGGGAAGCTTTTAAGAAGGTATTGCCGCGAGAGCGCCATATAATAGGAAAAAGAGGAACAGTAACAATAGAAAGAGATAATAGCAATACAAGACATCATCTTGGACGAATGACACGTAGGACGAAAGTTGTATCTAAAAAGGAAGAAATGGTTCATGCATCAATGAAATTATGGCATGCATTAACTGATCCTGAAATTTTTGCCCAATATCAGCAAAGATTTTTATCTATCTTTAGGTGAACACTCTCGATAAAATAATGGATTCAATGAGATCCTTACATAGTTGCCTTTGTTGGCATTCAGGTAAAAGAAAGCCTATAAGGATAATAGAGGAACCAACTCCCCTCCAGGCTGAAATACTTTCTGTATTTGGCTACAAAATAAAAGGTGGGGTCTTACAAAAAATATCCAGATAACATCTTGATATTACAGTTTTTTTGTTGTATTTTGACCTAAAAAAGGGGAAAGTCCAGTTTAAGGAAAAATCAAGTCTTATAATCATTTGAGTTGTCATACTGGTCTCATTTATTTATCTCCTTTATTTATCTGAAAAATGATAACAAATTTTTATTTTGCTATCTTGTATATACGATATAGAAATAAATTGAGTCTGTCAAGTATAATGAGCGAAGAGCAGCAATTCTCGGTGAGAAATAATTTGATTTTATGACTTTATTTAGTTATAGTAGATATTTATAAATTCTACGTTTACAAACTCACCGAGAACTGCTGAGCGAGGGGAGGGAGTAATAAATATGTTTATCGCGCTAACAACCAAACTCAGCGGCGGGCCATTTGCCCGTCTGCTGGAGTGGTTTGTTAGAAATTTTCTCCTTCAAGATATAAAGTCTCAGGAGCTATATCTGCTCCATTAGGCCAACATACTGTATATCCATCTATAAAAAATTCTTTAAACTTTTCTTCGTCTTTCAATTCTTCAAAAATTTTTCCCTTTAAATATTTGTGACAGTTTATTCTCTTTCTCTCTCCATTATCAAATTCTACATCTATCGTAAAATTACCAACATATTTAGCATCTATAATCTTTGGTAAATATTTCAATCTCTCCAACATCTTTTTTCTCCATTAATATTATTTTAAAGGTTCTATTTTTCTTAATGATTCACCTTTTTTGATTCTTTTCCAATTTTCTTCTAACTCCTTTTTATGAAGTTCTGCCCATTCTTTTATTAATTTTAAAGCAGTCTTAGATTTTTCAATATTTCCTTTAATTAAATTTCCTTCTAAGTCAAAAATTCCATCCAGTCCTTGATAATATGCGTGAAAATGGGGAGGCTCATGTTCATTATAAAACATACGAATAATTATTCCGAAAAATATTGAAATATAGGGCATAATTTTAAGTAGACTATAATTATTGAAAGATAATTCTGTCTTTTATAAATCAATCTAACGTTAAAGCTAAGGTGCCACCAATGAGCGCAGCGAATTGGCGGTCAGCTTGAGCGCCTTGTTGGACGAAGCCGCTAAAGCGGCAAGCAATTTTAGGTAATTATACTTCGGATAATTAATGATTGCAATATAAAGTTTATGTGATAAAAGGTTAGCTAGTATTGAGCCAAGAAGAGGCTCTTAAATTAGGAGGTTATAATGAACACAAACATGCCCACTGACCCCAAATTCAATGCTTATTATCAAAAACATGTTAAGTTACTGAAATTAAGCGGATTTCAGCCAAAAACAATTGAGGCATATTCTAGGGCACTTAGGCGAATCGGAAATTACTTTGATCCTAAAATCTGCAATTACAGTTCAATCGTAAGCAACTGATTGTTCTGGACAGAGATACCTAGATATGGAGCTGTTATGTTAAAGGATATGTCTCCCTCATTGTGACTTGGAAGGCTTTTTCAGGTAGAAGCTGCGGTCAGTGGCACTCTTTACGGGTGTGTAAAGGCACACCACTGCACATGGACTTACGCAAAATCCTATTTTGGAGGATACTCTCAAAAAAAGATTAAGCAAATTGTAATGACCGGATGGAATTTTCTATCTTTATCCAACGTTCTTTGAAAAAATAATCCCTCGATAATCGAAGGAACCATTGTCGTCCCGCATGCATCAGCCGAGCTGGAACATGGATTAGAAACATGCGGATTGTGTTGGGCTCTTCTCTAAAACCATCTTCATCGTTGAGCCACATCATCCAAACCAGTAGATTGTAAGCCAGAATACAGGTCTGGAATATGGCGGAGTTGGCCCAAAAATCCTGTGTCAAAATGCTTCCAGAGGCCATCTGTCCCTTACACCACTCAATCCAGTTTTCACTGGCCCCCCGTTGGCAATAATACCTGTGGACGTCCCAGGGACTCAGGTTCATATTTGTTACATAACAAAAATAATCATACTCAGTCTTTGTAACGCTGAAAAAAAAGCAACTAAATTTGCTCTCTATTACTTGACGTACGGCCACAAACCGGCGGGGGTGTTTCCACCTCTCACATTTGTATGTGAATTCGGTCTTCTCATAGCCAGGTCTATTTTTAACCTTGTGCCATTTCTGAGCTTCTAAAAGCTGAGTGAGTCCTCGCATCTTAACCTTGATTAAGTACAAAGCATGAGCCTCTTCTAAGTAGTCTAAAAGTTCTCCATTAAAAAAGGCGGAATCTGCACGTACAATAATTTTCCAGACTCTCCTTGGAAGCTTGGCAAAGCACTCTTGCATAAACTCTACACAACCATTGGCTGAATAAGCATCTCCGGCTCTAAACCAGTTGTGAAGACATTCCCGCGTCTCAGCAATAAAGCAAAGGAGCGGATGATATCCCCTTTGTCCTGGCTTCTTGGGGTTGTAACCCTTCTCGGCACCTTCCTGTTTCCCATACACCCCACGCACTGTAGAGTCCAAATCTAAAGTGATGCGGCTAAACCATTTTTTACCCCAAACCTTTTTGCGCACTTTTGTTTCTACATCGGAGAGCTCATTGCAATGTCGGGGATTAAACAACTTAAAAACCCGATTTATGGTAGTATAGTCAGGAAACCTTTCCCATTTAAAAAGCGACCTCAATGCTAAATCAGATCTTAGGATAAATACATGGCTCATATGCTTAGCCCCAGCTAACACTGCCATCATCAAAATCATGATAATGTCGGAAACCTTATACTGTGCGGTAGCTCCCCGCTTAATAGTAATGTGTTGCTCAAGCATCTTGGGAAGCTTCAGTTTGTCAGCAAACAGGCCCAGCAATACCAGTCCGGCGTTGCCCGTAAGATTTTTTTCAGTGAACTTAACATGGAATCTACGCATAGAATCAGTGCCTCCTTCATACTTCCTATTTGAAACACTTTATACCATTAATTCACTATATTGTCAAGCTAAACATTATCTTATGATGCAAATTTTAGGTTGATTGTAAAATATCCGACCTATCCTCTGACCAGCTTCTGGATTACTTCAACGATCTTCGGGCAAGCCACTCCTGGAGTGCCGTCAAGCTCGATCTCTATGGTCTCAAATTTTTTTATTCCTATGTGCTGAAAAAAACATGGGAAAATATCCCTTTGATTAAACCGCCAAAAACATCCAGAATTCCTGATATTCTGACTATAGAAGAACTTCAACGATTAATAACAGCTACCAGAAGTTTGAGTTACAAAGTTTTCTTTTTCACACTCTATTCATTGGGATTGCGGTTGGGTGAGGGAATTGAGCTTCACCTCGGAGATATCGACTATACAAACATGAGGGTTCATATTCGTGATGCCAAGGGCAGAAAAGATAGATTAGTCCCATTGCCACGGAAAACCTTACAGGTACTCAGAAATTTTTGGAGAGTTCACAAACATCCACGCTTTATATTCCCAAATCGCAAAAGAGGTCGTAAAAACGCCCATCTTGTTGACAAACCACTGGATAGAAGTGGCATCCAGACTGCCATGAAAGTAGTTGTCACAGAACTAGAAATTAGAAAAAAAATTTCATGTCACTCTCTTCGCCACAGTTATGCGACACATATGCTGGAGGCCGGAGTTGACCTTGTAGAATTACAGAAAATCCTGGGGCATGTCAGCATCCTCACAACCTCAAAATACACACACCTTACCAACAAAACCGGAACCAATGCTCAAAAGGCTGCAAACTTCCTCAGCAATCACCTTGAAATCAGATGGGGAGATGTGCAATGATTTACCTTTCTTCTATCATAACCCAATTCAAAGATTCTTTTTTTGTAAAGTATAAAAATTTCGTCCTGCCGGACCATAAAAAGGCCCTACATGTCATGGAACATTGCAGGGATAAACATGGCCCTCTCATGTTAGCACGGTGCTCAAATGATAACTGCTCCCACACCGTTTATATTCCACATTCATGTGGACACAGAAGTTGTCCTCACTGCCAGAACCATGAAAACCAGCAATGGATAGAAAATCAGTTGAGCAAAAAACTTCCCGCTACTTACTGGCTGATTACATTTACTCTTCCCACTCAGCTCAGAAACCTGGCATGGAAAAATCAAAAAACCTTCTATTCCCTGATGTTTGAATCTGTCCAGGAAACCTTGAAGACTTTTGTAAAAAACGATAAAAAACTTGGCGGTGCAGCAGGCTTTATTGCCGTACTTCATACCCATTCCCGCAACCTTAACTATCATCCCCACATCCATGTAATCATGCCTGCAGCCAGCATCAATACAAAAACAGGGCTGTGGCGAACAAAATCCACTAAATACCTCTTTAACCAAAAGGCTCTTGGAACCGTGTTTAGGGCTAAACTCCTGCACGCCATTGTAGATGCAAAACTTAGACTCCCCAAAAATTGCTCCAAAAAATGGATCGTCCACTGTAAAAACGTCGGAAACGCTGAAAAGGCCATTGTCTATCTTGGCAATTATCTTTACAGAGGAGTTATTCGGGAAAAGGACATCTTAAAATGCAAAAACGGAAAGGTCACCTTCAGATACTTCCATGCCAAAACCAGGCAATATAAAACCAGAACCGTTTCAGGTGAATACTTCCTCTATCTCATTATGCTCCATGTATTGCCTAAAGGCTTTAGAAGAAGCAGAAGTTATGGCTTTCTTCACTCATGCAGCAAGAAATTAATCTGTTTTTTACAGTTGATACTCCGTATTAATCCATTCACCAAATGGAAACGAAAACCAAAACCGTCAATAGTCTGCCCCCTCTGTGGAAATAGCATGAAGATTATAAAAACAATGATACCTGGATTATTACCATCGCAACCTGGTTATTGTACATGAAAGGGGCTGGGAGGATGATTATGTAAGCTCAAACCATATATGATTCAAAAAACCGGAGATCTTTTAAAATCCCCGGCAAAGGATAGTTATACCCTAAAAACAGAATTTTTTACCTGAAAATTGCCTGGATATTAAAAAAAATGACAATCGCAACAACAAATCAACTTCCCATAGCATTGGTTAATCCAACCAATGCCCCTTACCACCACTTTCCTTGATCAACACTCCATAGCCACAAAAAGATATTTTCTATATTTAACCGGGCTTGTCCAACAAACGGTTCAGATTGTGGTTCGCTCTCTTACGCTCGCTCTCACAATCTAACCTTATTCGTTTGCCCCTTACCACCACTTTCCTTGATCAACACTCCATAGCCACAAAAAGATATTTTCTATATTTAACCGGGCTTGTCCAACAAACGGTTCAGATTGTGGTTCGCTCTCTTACGCTCGCTCTCACAATCTAACCTTATTCGTTAGATGTCTTTATTAAATATTTTTATCCCTTTTATCCTTTTAAAATGCTCTTCATTAAAAGTTATTAATGGTATATTTAGCACCATAGATGTTGCCCCCATAAAAATATCTCTAAATTCTATTAACTGGTTTTTTCTTCTCAATCTTTTATATATTTCTGCAGATTGTTCAGCTATCTCTCTTGTTAGAGATACAATCTCCAACAATTTTAATATCTTTTCTAAATCCTTTATATGTCTTGACGTTACAGCACCAGTATATAATTCAAAAACTGTTATACTGGAAATAATACAATTAAAATCTTCTTCTTTAATTTCCCATAACAGACTCTTCCTCTTGTTTTTCTTACGTAAAAAATCAATTATAACACTGGTATCTACTAAAATTTCTCTATTGTCCATTTATCAACCTTAACTTCATTATCTTTCAAATGAGTCCATTCTGAAATTTCCAAAAAATCTTTTTTCCATTCATCTCTCTTTTGATCTCTTATCTTTTGTCTAACAATTTTCATTATTATCTGTTCTACTTCTAACAATTCTTCTACAGGTAAATCTAATAATTCTTTTTCTATTGTTTTCTTTTTTTTACTTAAATTACTTTCCATACTAGTTTCCTTTATATATCCTTACAAGTTTATTAGAAATAATCATTTTTTTGTGGGCTTGACATAATCTATTTACCCGAATAGTCGTGTATTCTGCCTTACTCATAAAAGAATCCCGTCCAAAACATATCTTTGTCCTTTTAAGGATGGTTTTAAATGTAAAAAATATAACTTAAACTACCCCTAATGTCAAAGAGATTGTGAAAAAATCAGCAATTCTCGGTGAGAAATATAATTTAATTTTTTTGACAAAATTGATGGATAATTTTCAAGTTTAGGGTTGCTCATATAGACAACAAATGAGATAATTGGTAAAAAGAGAGTCACAATAATTTTCAAATTCACTAGGAAATAAGTAAAAATTGTACTTTGAAATATTAACCCAGATTACAAACAGAGAAACCATAGCTACTGGAAAGTCTATCCGGGAATTAAAACGGTTAGAAAGAACTTATGGGAAAGGACGATGGAGAAAATTGAAAGGAATCGCTAAAGTAAAATTAAAAGATGGAAAATTGTGTCTGGCTGAAATTCATTGGTATGAGGCACAGGGGATAGGTAAAAATATATTGCTCAGGAACTACAGATTTTTTTTAAAAAGGTTGATTGATGATCAAAAATAAAATAACTTTTGGTGACATATTTACTGATATTCACCGCTTTATTATGACGCATATTTGATTGACATCTTGGACATTGAACATTTTTGAAGTAAGATTGAAGTTTATTCTCAATGATTAAGGAGAGCAGTTTTGGATCACAAGAAGATATGCCATTATTTTTCAATGTTTCAATAATTTAAAATAAAGACATCAAAAAATCATAGATAGTTTTTTGAATCTGAAAGAAGGAGATAAAACATCTAAAATGATCTAATTTGTCCCTCACCGAGAATTGCTGCCCTTGTGATATTGTCCTTGACAAACTCATGCGGTAGAAATAGATTTACTACCTTTGCATACGAGGTTTTTATGGAACAGATTTATTTTATTAGACTCAGGGATATCCCTTCAAAGGGATTAAAACTAACCATAGATGATCAAAACATCTGGTTAGATCAAATTAAAGAATATAAACTTTTTTATGAAATCAAAAAAGATATCCACGTGGAGCTCTTCATTCAAAGAGAGGGTGATTGTTGCATAATAAAAGGGCTTTTTGTTGGTACAATAGAAACCTTATGTGATAGATGTTTAGAAAAAGCTGAGATAAAAATTGAGGATTTATTCAGAATAATTGAAAAACCAAAAGAAGATGATTCCTTAGATATTTCCTTTATTGTGGAGCAAAAAGGGGAGCTTTTTTTAGATTTAAAAGGTCTATTGTGGGAAAGATTTGTATTGAACATTCCCCAAAAAATTTTATGTAAAGAGGATTGTAAAGGGCTTTGTCCTAGGTGTGGTATCAATTTAAATTTATATTCTTGCAATTGTGGAAAGGATTTAGGAGATCCTAGACTGGCAATATTTAAAAAAATAAAAATAACAAGGGGTAAAAACAATGGCAGTTCCAAAAAAACGTACATCAAAATCAAGAAAGGGAATGCGTAGATCCCATCACAGGGTACCTGTTCCAAATGTGATTGAGTGTGAATGTGGCTACCCTACTCTGCCACATCGCGTGTGCCCATCTTGCGGAAGATATGCAGGAAGGTCCTATTTAGGAAAAGATGAAGAAGATTAATGACACAAAGCCGCGTCTGGCAATTGATGTTATGGGGGGTGACCATGGCCCCTCTGTTGTTATTCCAGGTGTTTTAAAAGCAGCGAGGGAAAAGGACATTTCTCTTATTCTTGTTGGCAGAGACATGGATATAAGAGAAGAACTGGAAAAGCATCAAACAGAAGATATTGACATTGAGGTGGTACATGCAGAAAATGTTGCGGATATGAACGATAAGCCATCATATATTTTAAGGCGTAAGAAAAACACATCAATTCAAGTAGCATGTAATTTAGTTAAAGAAAAGATGGCTGATGGTGTCCTCTCGGCTGGACACACAGGTGTTACATTGGCTTGTGGAATGTTTTCAATCGGAAGAATAAAGGGTATTGATAGGCCTGGACTGGCAACAATAATCCCCAGGGAAAAAGAGCCTTTGATCCTTATTGATGTGGGAGCAAATATTGATTCTAAACCAAGACACTTAGTACAGTTTGCAATAATGGCCGATATATTTGCCAAAAACATTCTCAATGTAAAGTCTCCTTGTGTTGGATTATTAAATATTGGTGAAGAACAGGGAAAAGGGAATATACAGGTCAATGAAGCATACCAATTGTTAAAAAAAACCTCTTTAAATTTTATTGGCAACATTGAAGGTAGAGATATTTTTACAAATAAAGTTAATATTGCTGTTTGTGATGGTTTTGTTGGAAATATAGCTTTAAAATTATGTGAAGGTCTGGCAAAGTCTTTTAGCGATGTTTTAAAAAAAGAAGTTAAGAAAGGTATATTAACAAGACTCGGAGGATTTCTGGCGAGACCAGCCTTTAAAAGGCTCATCCGGAGGTTTGATTATGAGGAGTATGGTGGTGCTCCTCTCCTTGGATTAAAGGGATGTGTGATAGTATGTCATGGGAGTTCAACTGAAAAATCCATTACCCAGGCTACTAAAATGGGAGCAGCCTTTGCAAAGATGAATATTGTAGAAAAAATTAAGGAACAGCTGGAAATACATCCTGAGATAACAAGATTCTATAGATTGAAAAATTTACTTTCTACTACTACAATCACTCCAAAGGAAACAACCAAAAAAGAAACAGAAGGATATGGAGTCATTAAAGAACAAAAATAATATGATTATCTTAGGATTGGGACATTTCGTACCAGAGAATATTTTAACCAATAAACAACTGGAACAAATGGTGGATACTTCTGATGAATGGATTACCACCAGGACTGGAATAAAGGCTAGGAGGATAGCAAAAAAAGGAGTTGCTTGTTCTGATCTGGCCTATAATGCATCCAAAAATGCCTTAGAAAATGCCAAACTAGATCCTATTGACATAACCCATGTAATAGTGGGAACATTTACATCAGATTATTGTGCTCCTGCCACTGCCTGTCTGCTTCAGGCTAAATTAGGCTCAAAAAAATGTGAAATGGCCATAGATATAGCAGCTGGATGTTCTGGATTTACCTATGGACTTGAACTTGCGAGAGGTATTGTTGCCAACAAACCTGAAGCAAAAGTCCTTGTGGTGGGCAGCGAAGTATGTTCCTCTAGAATGAATTTTAAAGACAGAAATACCTGTGTCTTATTTGGGGATGGAGCAGGTGCTGCCATTGTCACAGGCCATTTAGATGGATGTCCGCAAATAATTTCCCAAGTAATAGATATTGAGTTAAAAACTATAGGGGAACTGGGTCATTTGCTCATGGTTGGATTAGAAGGGGGATCTGCTGAGCCTTTTGCGCTGGGCCAAAGGGTCAGCGAAAAATATTTTGCCCGAATGAAGGGAAGAGAGGTTTTCAAACATGCAGTTAGAAACATGACAGAAATCAGTGAACATATACTTAAAAAAAATAATTTTACCTCTCAAGACGTTGATCTTTTTATCCCTCATCAGGCTAATTACAGGATAATTGAGGCCATAGCAAAGAAGATGAATATACCAATGGAAAAAGTTTTTATTAATGTGGATAAATATGGAAACACCTCTGCTGCGTCAATTATTTTGGCACTTAGCGAGGCCTATTCATATGGAAGGATTAAAAAGGGTGATCTGGTTTTGCTCGCTACTTTTGGCGCAGGTTTTACAGTTGCCAGTGTTATTTTAAAATTTTAATGAAATAAAGGGCACTCTATGGGAAAAGATAAAAATAATTTACCAAAGGCTGCCATTGTCACGGGAGGCTCAAGGGGAATAGGTAAGGCCATTTCCATTAAATTGGCTGAAAAAGGCTTTGTTGTCTATTTTACTTATGTCTCGAGGGATGATCTTGCAAATGAAGTGGTTGCTCAAATTCAAACTCTAGGTGGAGAAGCCAGGGCTTTTAAGGTAGATGTGAGCAAAAAGGAGGAAGTTGAAGATTTCTTTAAAAGTAATATAAAAAACAAGGTTTTCTTGAATGTACTGGTGAATAATGCGGGCATAACAAATGATGGTCTAATCCTAAGGATGAAGGAGGAGCAATGGAATAAGGTAATAGGGGTTAATTTAAATGGTACTTTTTACTGCACTCAAGAAGCTGCCAAAATAATGGTCAGGCAGAGATATGGCAGGATTATCAATATAACTTCTGTTGTTGCCCTCTCAGGAAATCCAGGACAGGCCAATTATTGCGCTTCTAAAGCAGGAATTATAGGACTTACCAAGGCAGTTGCGCTAGAGCTTGCTCCCAGGGGCATTTTAGTAAACGCCATTGCACCAGGGTTTATTACCACAGAAATGACAAAGGAACTTGACCAAAAGACCAAAGAAGCCTACCTATCCAAAATCCCCTTAAAGAGATTTGGCACCCCAGAAGACGTGGCATCTTTAGTTGCATGGTTATCCTCAGAAGAGGCTAATTACATTACAGGGCAGGTGTTTTCTATAAACGGAGGATTGTACCTTTAAAAAATAAAAAAGAAAAAAAACAGGAGGAGAAATACATGTCTGAACTACTGGAAAAAATCAAAGAAATAGTATCTGAGCAATTGGATGTTGATCCAGAACAGATTGTACCAGAAGCCTCATTTGTAGATGATTTAGGAGCTGACTCGTTAGATCTAACAGAACTCATAATGGCAATGGAAGATGAATTTGATCTGGAAATTGACGATGAAGAAGCTCAACAATTAAGAACAGTACAGGATGTGATTGACTACATTGAATCAAAGGTGAAAAAATGAAAATAAAAAAGGGGGTATTGCCCCCTTTAGGTAAACATCAGTCCTCAACCCGAACATAATATAAGAGGTGAGGTTATGAAAAATACACGTGTGGTTGTAACAGGGGTGGCAGCAATTACGCCGTTGGGCAATGACGTTGAAACATCCTGGCAGAGACTCATTAAAGGTGAATCAGGTATCTCCTATATCACAAGATTTGATTGTTCTCAATATGATACCAAAATAGCTGGAGAGGTCAAGGACTTTGCGCCTGAAAAATTCATCCCTAAAAAGCAAGTAAAAAGGATGGATAGGTTTAATCATTATGCAGTTGCTGCTGCAAAGATGCTTCTTAATGATGCAAAATTTGAGGTCCATGAAAAAAACTGTAATCACATAGGAATTGTTTTGGGTTGTGGACTAGGTGGAATAGAAACATTAGAAGAATTCCATGAAAAACTTTTAAAAAAAGGTCCATCCAGGGTCTCACCTTTTTATATTCCAAAACTAATATCCAATATTGCAGCAGGACAAATAGCAATATTAACCAAGGCAAAAGGCCCTAATATGGTCACAACATCTGCTTGTGCCTCTGGTTGTCACAGTATTGGATATGCATATTCTGATATTAAACTTGGTAGGGCAAAGGCCATGATCTGTGGGGGTGTTGAAGCAACTATAACTCCCATGGCTGTGTCTGGATTTAATGCTATGAAGGCACTATCCACAAGAAATGATGAACCAGAAAAGGCATCCAGGCCTTTTGACAGAGATAGGGATGGATTTGTTATTTCAGAAGGATGTGGGTTGATTCTTTTAGAAGAGTTAGAACACGCAAAACAAAGGGGTGCCAAAATTTACGCGGAAATAGTTGGATTTGGAGCATCTGCAGATGCATATCATATAACTGCTCCTGATGAAAGCGGAGAAGGAATGGCCTCGGCCATGAAGGCCGCCTTAAAAGAAGCTGATATTGCCCCAGAGGAGGTTGATCATATAAACGCCCACGGCACCTCCACTCCATTAAATGATATATGCGAGACACGAGCAATAAAAAAGGTCTTTGGAAAACACGCATACAACATACCTATAACAGCAAATAAATCCATGATTGGGCATATGTTGGGCGCAGCAGGAGGAGCTGAGGCAGTGTTCAGCGTGCTTTCCATTTACCACGAAAAGATACCACCCACTATTAATTTAGAAAATCCAGATCCTGAATGTGACCTTGATTATGTCCCTGAAGGGGCAAGGAATAAAAAAATTAATTATGTCCTTTGTAATTCCTTTGGTTTTGGGGGTACAAATGCCTGTATTTTGTTCAAAAGATATGATGGGGAATAGGGGGGATAGTAATTTTAGTTATTTAGTGGTTGTTGTGTAGTAAGAAATTTCCAAAAGTGGAGATAGAGTTAAATGATTGACATAGAATATCTTACAGATACACGCGGTAAATTAAAAGGAATATTCATTCCTATTGATATATGGAAAAAGATCTTTCCAGAATTTCCTCAATCAGTGGAGGAAATTATAGAAAATATTGAAGATTATTGTTTGAATAAAGCTATGGATGAAGCTAAAGACACACCATTATTATCAAAAGAACAAGCGTTGAGATTTTTGTCTGAACCAGAATAATGGAAGTAAGTTATAGAAAATTATTTTTGAAAGATTTAAAGAAACTAAAAAAGTTGAAAATTTACGATAAAATTTACCAATTAGTATTTGAAGACTTGCCATGTGTTGAAAAAATTGAAAAAATTCCAGGTTTGAAACGACTAAAGGGGAGCAAAGGTAGATATAGAATTAGGATAGGAGATTACAGAATAGGAATCGAAATTCATGGGGAAAAAATAGAGGTTATGAGAATTTTGCAGAGAAAGGATTTTTATAAATATTTTCCATGAATTTTCAACAAAGCAGGGTAGCTAATTAGCTATCAGCGTCCTGCAGACATCTAATATTAGGTAGTTAGAGGTAGTGATTGATAGTTGTGAGTAGTGTCAGTAGTTATTAATAGTTATTTGATAGTTATTCGTGGTTATTGGAGTGAAAGGGGGTATGTGTAGTTATAATGAAAGATAAGAGGATTGACTGGCATATCTATTTTGCGAAAATTGCTCAAATGGTCGCTGAAAGGTCCACTTGTATTCGCAGAAAAGTTGGAGCTGTTGCTGTTAAGGATAACAGAATACTTGCTACAGGATACAATGGAGCACCATCTGGAATTGCACATTGCCTTGATATTGGATGTCTAAGAGAAAAATTAAAGATTCCATCAGGTGAAAGACATGAGTTGTGTAGGGGACTACATGCAGAGCAAAATGTTATTATTCAGGCTGCCGTCCATGGAATCTCACTTAAAGGTTGTGATCTATATTGTACCCATCATCCATGTCTAATTTGTACAAAAATGCTTATTAATTGCAATGTTAAAAATATCTATTACCTTGAAGGTTATCCAGATGAACTATCTAAAGCCATGTTAGAAGAAGCAAAAATCAATTTATACAAACTAGATTTACCCTAAATAACAAATAACTATTAATTACTACTAACTAACAACTTCAACTCCCCAACTTTAACCAGCGATAAAAAATGACACATATTCATGAAAATCCAAAAAAGAGTAAATTTATGGAGCTCGCAATATCCCTTGCCAAAAAAGGCATGGGATATACTGCCCCCAATCCCTGTGTTGGCGCAGTTATAACAAAAGGAAATACCATCCTTGGCCAGGGATATCACAGAAGATACGGCGAAGACCATGCAGAAGTAGCTGCTATTAAAGACGCTCTATCAAAGGGATGTGACATTAAAGATTCTACATTATGGGTTACTTTAGAGCCCTGTAACCATTATGGCAAGACTCCCCCTTGTACACACGCCATTTTAGAACACAATATTAAAAGGGTTAACATTGGCACGCTGGATCCAAACCCAAATGTAGAGGGTGGGGGTGCTGAATTTTTAAAATCAAAAGGCGTAATAGTGGATATAGGGTTTAATGAAATCCAGTGCAAAAATTTGATAAGGGATTTTATTGTTTGGAATAAGAAAAAAAGACCATATATTTTTTTAAAACTTGCCCAAACTCTGGATGGAAAGATTGCAACAGAAAATGGTGATTCAAAGTGGATCAGCTCTCAAAAATCCAGAAAATTTGTGCACAACTTACGAGCCAAAGTCGACTGCATCTTAATTGGCGGCAATACCTTTTTTAATGATAATCCAAAGCTCACTCCTAGGATTGAGGCAAAGGAGAAAAAAGATCCCTTTGCAGCTATTATAACCTCTAGATTACCTGATCCTGATTCAGAATATTATTTGATAAAATCCAGGCCTAAAAAAACTATTTTTATAACTACAGAATCTGATTATGAAAAAATAAAGGGACTGCAGAAAAAAGGGGTAAAAATTATACATACAGAGAAAAAAAATGGATATATAAATCTTTATCAAGAATTATCTAAACTCTTCTCAGATTTAAACTGCTATTATGTCTTGTGTGAAGGCGGAGGTAGGCTCGCACAAAGCCTTGTTAAAAACAAACTCGCAGATGAAATTTTTCTCTTTATAGCTCCTATTATTTTAGGTGATGATAGAGCTAAGAGTTCTTTTTCTGGAAACACAATCTCTAAAATCAAAGATGCGCACAAATTTGATATAATAGATTATAGAAAAATAGATACAGACCTTTTGATTCACTTAATTCCAAAAGGAGATATTTAGGTGTTTACAGGTCTTATTCAGGCCATTGGGACAATAATAAAAACAGAGATATTGGGCAGGGATTTGAGGATCTCTATTTCCCCTAATCCTCAATTTGAAAATATAGAGATAGGAGAGAGCATAGCTGTAAATGGGGCATGCTTAACTGTTGAGAGAAATGATGGTGAGATTTTTTCTGTATATGCTTCTGAAGAGACCCTAAAAAGGACCAATTTAAGGAATATCACCACAGGAACCAAGGTGAACCTAGAAAGGGCTATTAGGCTAATTGACCGTCTTGGCGGCCATCTGGTATCAGGACATGTAGATTGTTTGTCTGTTGTTAAAGAGATAAAAGAGGTAGGTAAATCCACAAAATATACATTAAATTTTCCAGAAGAATTTTCAAAATATGTGGTAGAAAAAGGCTCCATTGCCCTTGATGGCATTAGCTTGACCATAAATCAGTGTGGCTCAAATTTTATTGAGATAAACATAATACCAGAGACCAAAATTAAAACCACTATTTCCCAGTGGAGAGTAGGGACAAAGGTTAATACTGAATTTGACATAGTGGGAAAATATATAGAAAAAATGGTTTCTCCATGGAAAAAAAATAGTGAAAAAAAAGGATTAACTATTGATTTTTTGCGGGAACATGGATTTTAATTTGCTTTTTTATATCAAGTCTGTAAAAAATTTGGAGATACACTTTAATCCCAAAAATAATTTTTAATTTAAGGATAAGAACCATGACAAAAAATCAAGACGCGCAATCAGTATTGTGTTCAACAGAAGAAGCAATAAATGAAATTAGAAAGGGCAGGATGATAATTTTGGTAGATGATGAAGACAGAGAAAATGAAGGTGATTTAACCATTGCTGCAGAAAAAGTAACACCCCAGGCAATCAATTTTATGGCCAAATATGGAAGGGGTCTTATTTGTCTGGCCATGGCTCCAGAGCTAGTTGACAAATTAAAGTTAGATCTCCAGCCAAGACGAAATGAATCCAGATTTGGGACAGCATTTACTGTTTCAATTGAAGCTGCAAGGGGTGTGACAACAGGTATATCTGCCTATGATAGGGCAACAACTATTTTGACTGCAGTAAAAGACGACGTAACCCCAGAAGATATTTCCACCCCTGGTCATGTATTCCCCCTAAGGGCAAGAAGAGGAGGAGTGTTGGTTCGGGCAGGACAGACTGAAGGAAGTGTTGATTTATGCCGTCTGGCAGGTTTAAAACCTGCTGCTGTTATTTGCGAAATTATGAGGGATGATGGCAACATGGCCAGGATGCCTGATCTCATTGAATTTGCAAAAAAACACAATTTAAAAATAGCTACAATTGAGGACCTAATTAGATATAGATCAAAATTTGATTCCCTGGTGAGAAGGATTGCAGAGGCAAGGCTGCCTACAAAATTTGGAGAATTTAAGGCTATCGCCTATGAAAGCGATATTGACGATTATGTCCATCTAGCCCTTGTAAAAGGTGAAATAAAAGAAGGAGAACCTGTTTTAGTGAGGGTTCACAGTCAGTGTTTAACTGGAGATGTCTTTGGTTCTCTTCGTTGTGATTGCGGGCCTCAATTACATAAGGCTTTACAAATGATAGAACAGGAAGGAAAAGGAGTGCTCCTTTATATGAGGCAAGAAGGTAGAGGGATTGGTCTTGGAAATAAAATAAAGGCATATCAATTACAGGATATGGGTAAAGATACAGTTGAAGCCAACTTGATCCTTGGATTTAAACCTGATTTGAGGGATTATGGAATTGGGGCTCAAATCCTGGTGGATTTGGGTGTTACAAAGATGAGACTGCTCACCAACAATCCCAAAAAAATAGTTGGACTTGAAGGACACGGCCTTGAAGTAGTAGAAAGGGTTCCTATTATCGGACCAGTATGTGAAGAGAATAGAAAATATCTTAAAACCAAAAAAGAGAAAATGGGGCACCTATTAGACGAAGAATCCTTAAATAAAATTTCTCAAGAGGTTACAAAATGAACAATATCAAAACCATTGAAGGAAAATTAATAGGAAAAGGATTAAAGTTTGCCTTAGTTGCAAGTAGATTTAATGATTTTATTGTGTCTAGGCTTGTGAGTGGTGCAATTGATTTTTTAGTAAGACATGGGGTTTTGGAAGAGGATATCATTTTAATAAAGGTGCCTGGTGCCTTTGAGATGCCTGTTGTTGCAAAAAGGGTTGCTATGTCCAAGAAGGTAGATGCGGTAATTTGCCTTGGAGCAGTTATACGGGGAGCAACCCCTCATTTTGATTACGTGGCATCAGAAGTGGCTAAGGGCATTGCCCATGTAGCACTAGAATCAAATATTCCTGTAACCTTTGGAGTGCTCACCACAGATACATTGGAGCAAGCAATCGAGCGGGCAGGGAGTAAGGCAGGAAATAAAGGTGCAGAGGCTGCGCAGGCCGCTTTAGAGACTGTGCAGGTTATAAATCAATTAAAGGGGTTTGAGGGTTAAAGGGTTGAGGGTTAGAGGGTTAAAGGGTTAAGCGTTGAACCTAACAAACCCAATAAACCTATTCACCCATAAACCCAATAAACTCAATAAACCCAAAAAACCCGAATGGAACCCTCTAATATGGAGAACATTAAAAAAAGGAAAAAAGGCCCAAGGAGAGTTGGACGAAAAATAGCTTTTCAGATTTTATATAGTTCTAATTTTTTTAAACAAGAAGATATTAATAACTACTTAAAAATGATAGACCATTTTAGCGCAGATGAAAAAGAGCCAATAAATGAAAGGGCCACTCAGTTTGCCAAAGAGCTTGTAAAAGGTACTTTGGACCATATTTCTGAATTAGATAAAATAATTGAAGAACATTCAAAAAACTGGAAATTAAGTAGAATTGCCAAAGTTGAACTCACAATACTCAGACTGGCAATATTTGAAATGATGTATAGAGAAGATGTTCCAACTAAAGTGGCTATAAATGAAGCTGTTGAGCTTAGCAAAACATTTGGAGATGAGAATTCAAAAAGGTTTGTTAATGGGATTTTAGATGCAGTGGCAAAGACCCTTGAAAACAAATTGCAAAATCGTGAGGAGACCAGCAATGGACAAATATGTTCCTGAAGAGGTAGAAAAAAAATGGCAGGAGATCTGGAACAAAAACAGATATTTTAATGTAACCCATAAATCAGACAAACCAAAATATTATGTCCTTGAGATGTTTCCATACCCTTCTGGAAAGATTCACATGGGACATGTAAGGGTATATACAATAGGCGACTGTATTGCCAGATATAAGTGGATGCGGGGATATAATGTCCTTCATCCCATGGGGTGGGATGCCTTTGGTCTCCCTGCTGAAAATGCAGCTGTGAAACACGGAGTTCATCCTGCCAAGTGGACCTTTTCAAATATTGATGAGATGAAGTTCCAATTAAAAAGGCTCGGGTATTCCCTTGATTGGGATCGGGAATTAGCTACTTGCCTTCCTGAATATTATAAATGGGAACAACTATTTTTTATACAACTCTATAAAAAAGGACTGGTATACAGAAAAAAAGCACCCGTAAACTGGTGTCCTTCCTGTCATACAGTGCTTGCAAATGAACAAGTAGAAGATGGGCTTTGCTGGAGGTGTTCGTCAGTTGTAGAACAAAAAGAGCTGGCTCAATGGTTTTTGAAGATAACTGATTATGCAGAAGAGTTGTTAAAGGACCTTGAAAAACTGGAAGGGGGATGGCCAGATAGGGTCATTACCATGCAAAGGAACTGGATAGGCAAAAGCGTGGGTGCTGAGATAGATTTTCAAATCTACGGGTCAGATAAAAAAATAACTGTTTTTACTACCAGGCCAGATACCTTGTTTGGGGCAACATTTATGAGTCTTGCTCCTGAACATCCACTCATTCCAGACCTTATTAAAGACTCTGACAAAAAAGAGGAGGTCTTAAAATTTATTGAAAAGACAAAAAAAATAGACACAAAAAAGAGAAATATTGAAGACTTAGAAAAAGAAGGGGTGTTTACAGGTAAATATTGTATTAATCCTGTTACTAATGAAAAAATGCCAATATTTGTGGCAAATTTTGTCCTTATGGAATACGGAACAGGCGCAGTTATGGCTGTGCCTGCCCATGATCAAAGGGATTTTGAATTTGCAAAAAAATATAATCAAAAAATAAAGGTGGTAATTACACCAAAAGATAAAGAATTGAAGGAAGAAGATCTTGAAGCCGCATATACAGAACAAGGATATTTAATAAACTCTGGCGATTTTACAGGACTTTTTAATGAAGAGGCAAAACAAAAGATTGTTGAATATTTAGAGACAAAGGGAATTGCTAAAAAGAGTGTGAACTACAGGATCAGGGATTGGAATATCTCCAGGCAAAGATATTGGGGAACACCTATTCCAGTGATATATTGCGACAAATGCGGGATCCAATTGGTCCCAGAAAAAGACCTTCCTGTTGTTTTGCCCCTTGATATAAAGACCCATCCTGATGGTAGATCACCCCTTCCAGATTCCGAAGAATTTGTGAATACAACCTGTCCTAAATGTGGAGGGCCAGCTAAAAGAGAAACAGATACAATGGATACCTTTGTTGAATCCAGTTGGTATTTTATTAGATACACTGATGCAAAAATAGATAGTGCTCCATTTAATGAGGAGGCATTAAAATACTGGATGCCCTGTGATCAATATATTGGTGGGATAGAACATGCAATATTGCACCTTTTATATTCAAGGTTCTTTGTCAAGGCATTAAGAGACCTTGGATACTTTGATTTTCATGAGCCCTTTCAAAGATTACTTGCCCAGGGAATGGTGTTAAAGGACGGGGCAAAAATGAGTAAATCCAAGGGCAATGTAGTAGATCCTGACCATATGGTGCAAAAATATGGTGCAGATACAACGAGATTATTTATTCTATTTGCTGCACCCCCTGAAAAAGAGCTTGAGTGGAGTGATTCTGGAATTGAAGGTGCCCATAGATTTTTACATCGCTTATGGAACCTGTCAAAGAAACTTAAACCAAGACTCATTCCTATTGGTCCAGCTGCCAGGATAACAGATAAACTTTCAAAGGAGGCAAAAGAACTTCGATATAAAGAACATGCTACTTTGAAAAAGATCACCAATGACTTAGAGGAAAAGTATCAATTTAATACAGCCATTGCCTCAATAATGGAACTTGTCAATGAAATACAGGATAAAATGGACAAACTGGGCTCTGGAGAAGGAGATAAAAAAGTACTTTCATCTGTCTGGTCAACTGTGTTAACAACTCTCTATCCAATGGCTCCCCATATATGTGAAGAATTGTGGGAGCAGATGGGATATACCACCCACCTTGCAAAATGTACGTGGCCAACAATTGATGAAAAGGCACTGGTAAAAGATGAAGTTCTAATTGTGGTTCAGGTAAATGGAAAATTGAGGGCAAGAATAATTGTTCCAGCGAATTATTCAAAAGAGGAGATAGAAAAAGTGGCCATTGAAAATGAAAATGTGAAAAGACATATTGGTGATAAAAAGATCAAAAAAATAATCGTAATTCCTGGAAAATTGGTCAATGTTGTGGTTTAGAAGATTTTTAAAGAAACTTATACTTCTTATATTTTTTGTAAATATTTTGGGATGTGGATATCATTTAATATCCACGTCCCAGATTACTCTACCTGAAAATATTACCCTTATAAATATATCAAAAATAAAAAATCCCACTACTAATCCCCAAATCCCCACAGAATTTAGGACACAACTCATTGATGAATTTTCAAAAAGATCTAACAAGATAAAGTTTGTAGACCAAGAGAGAACTAACGCACAATTAATCATAGATATAGTAAATTATTCTTTAGAAACAGATGTGGAAAATATTTATGAAGAGACAGAGAAATCTGACCTGTGTATGACTGTAAGATGTTATTTATATAATAGACAAGAAAAACTTATCTGGGATTCAAAGAATATATCAGAATGTGAACCTCTATCTAAAAATGCATCTATCTCTGAGATAAAAAGGGCGAGGAAGAAAGTAATAAAAGATATAATTATTAAATTCGCCATGCAGTTTTCAAATAATTTTTAACATATACTAATCAACTCTGGGGTAATTTGCTATGCCTTTGACAGTTATATTAAAGGTAATGGATTGTTACCTCTAAGCCTTTAGAGTGTTCATCTAAAGATAGAAAAAAAATCTTTGCTGACATTGGGCAAAAATTTTAAGGATTACTTAATACGTGCCAAAATTTCATTGATGCATCAACCATTTTTTTTATACAACTTTTGTTGTACCTGTCATTCGTCCCAAATGATGGCTTGTATTGTTATTATCTCTTTTTATTATCACTGTCCTTTTTTTCCCTATTACATGACGCTCTCGCAGCAGTACCTTCTTAAAAGCTTCCCAATCATCTGCAAAAAAATACAATTTTCCAACTCTTCAAATTTTTTGTATAATCGTCTCAAGGGTCTACGCCTCACCGAAAATCATTGGCAATTTTTATTTGACGTTGACCCTAAGGGTAAATATCATTAAAAAGATTTATTACAAAAAAATAAAAGATAAAAAGGGAGTTTTATTATGACAAAAAAAATGCTAACTATTGATGGTAATACGGCAGCAGCTCATGTTGCTTATGCACTCTCTGATGTTGCGGCTATTTACCCAATTACACCATCATCGCCTATTGGCGAGATATGTGATGAATGGGCTGCCCAGGGCAGGAAGAACATCTTTGGGCAAAAGGTTCTTATTAAAGAAATGCAATCAGAAGCAGGGGCCGCTGCAGCTGTTCACGGCTCATTGGTTGCAGGTGCATTAACATCTACATTTACTGCATCCCAGGGACTTCTCTTAATGATACCAAATATGTATAAAATAGCTGGTGAGCTCCTCCCAGGGGTGTTTCATGTTACTGCAAGGTCTATAGCCACACATGCCCTCTCAATCTTTGGTGATCATTCAGATGTGATGGCAGTTAGACAAACGGGTTTTGGGCTCCTGTGTTCGTCATCTGTTCAAGAGGTCATGGATCTTGGGCTGGTAGCCCATCTAGCTGCAATTGATTCAAATATTCCCTTTTTACACTTTTTTGATGGGTTCAGGACATCCCATGAAATCCAGAAAGTACACGTAATTGATTATGAAGATATAGCCTCTATTGTAAACTCCGAAGCTATCGAGGATTTCAGGGCTAGGGCAATGAATCCTGAACATCCCCACTTAAGAGGGACAAGCCAAAATCCCGATATCTTTTTCCAGAATAGAGAAGCATGCAATCTATATTACAATGAACTTCCTGGGATAGTTGAGCAAAACATGAAAAAGGTCTGGGCACTAACTGGCAGAAGATACAATCTCTTTGACTATGTTGGCCATGAAGCAGCAGATAGAGTTGTGGTGGCAATGGGTTCTGGTTGTGAAACCTTAGAAGAAGTGGTATGTCACTTGGTGGACAAGGGAGAAAGGGTTGGCCTTGTTAAAGTCAGACTATATAGACCCTTTGTAAAAGATGCCTTTTTAATGGCCCTGCCAAATAGCGTTGAGACAATCACTGTGCTTGATAGGACCAAAGAGCCTGGTTCCCTTGGAGAACCCTTATATGAGGATGTATGCACAGTATTTATGGAAAAAGGCGAGATGCCTCTTATTCTTGGAGGAAGATATGGTTTAGGCTCCAAGGATTTCACACCTGCAATGGCCAAGGCAGTGTTTGACAATATGAAAAAAGCAGGTCCTAAAAATCACTTCACAGTGGGTATTGAGGACGACGTCACAAGACTATCCCTGGAATACCAGGATGAAATAGAAGACACCACACCCCCTGGAACTGTACAGTGTAAATTCTGGGGACTTGGGGCTGATGGAACCGTTGGTGCTAATAAGAGTGCAATCAAGATTATTGGAGATAACACTCCCCTTTATGCACAGGGATATTTTGCATATGATGCAAAAAAATCAGGTGGTTATACAGTCTCTCATTTGAGATTTGGAAAAGAACCAATAAAATCCACTTACTTAATAACAAATGCAGATTATATTGCATGTCATCAACCTTCATATGTGTATCTGTACGATGTATTGGAAGGGATAAAAGAAGGAGGTACCTTCCTTTTAAATTCCCCATGGAACAGTGTTGAAGAGATGGAGAAAAATCTTCCCAATTCTCTAAAAAAGACAATAGCCCAGAAGAAAATCAAATTCTACAATATAGATGCTGTTAAAATTGCAGAGGAAGTGGGACTTGGTGGTAGAATAAATATGATTATGCAGACTGGATTTTTCAAGCTCTCTAAGGTGCTTCCAATTGATGAAGCCATTTCTCTTTTAAAGGATTCCATTAAAAAGACCTATGGCAAGAAAGGTGAAAAGATTGTAAATATGAATATAGAGGCAGTGGATAAGGCTATAGATAAGATAGTTGAAATCAAGTACCCAGAATCATGGGCAGAACTTCAAGATGAAGCTGTGGAAGAGAAGGAGGAGCCTGAATTTATTAAAGAGATATTAAGACCAATTGCAGCCTTAAAAGGAGATACCCTTCCTGTTAGCAAATTTTCACCAGATGGTGTATTTCCTCTGGGAACATCCAAATATGAAAAAAGAGGTATCGCAATAAATGTCCCAGAATGGATCCCTGAAAATTGTATTCAGTGTAATCAGTGCTCCTTTGTGTGCCCCCATGCGGCTATTCGTCCATTCCTTCTAACAGATGAGGAAAAACAAAAGGCCCCAGAAGAGTTTGTGACTATTGATGCCAAGGGTAAAGAACTCAAAGGATATCATTTCCGCATACAGGTAAGCCCA
This sequence comes from Desulfothermus naphthae, assembly GCF_054657475.1. Taxonomy (NCBI): domain Bacteria; kingdom Pseudomonadati; phylum Thermodesulfobacteriota; class Desulfovibrionia; order Desulfovibrionales; family Desulfothermaceae; genus Desulfothermus; species Desulfothermus naphthae. The sequence continues at coordinate 1,783,932 of NZ_BAAHYQ010000001.1, read as the reverse complement.
CTTGATTGTACAGGGTGTGGAAGTTGTGCATACGTATGTCCTGCAAAGGAAAAGGCATTGGTAATGAAACCAATATTCACACAAAAAGACAGAGAAGCTCCTAATTGGGAATTTGCAGTATCTTTAGAGCCCAAAGACTACTTAATGCCCAAGACAAGTGTAAAGGGTTCTCAATTTCAACAGCCACTTTTGGAGTTCTCAGGTGCCTGTGCTGGTTGTGGAGAAACACCCTATGTAAAACTCATCACACAACTCTTTGGAGACAGAATGTACATTGCCAATGCAACAGGTTGTAGTTCTATTTGGGGTGGCACTGCACCATCTATTCCATATTGCACAAATAAAAATGGACATGGTCCAACATGGGGTAATTCATTATTTGAAGATGCGGCTGAATATGGGTTTGGAATGCTCCTTGGTGTAAAACAAAGAAGAGAAAAACTAGCTGAACTCATTAAAGAAGCGCTTAATCTGGATATCTCTCAAGAACTCAAAGAGGCCTTTATTGGATGGCTTGATAATAAAGATGATGCAGAAAAATCCAGGGAATATGCTGAAAGGATCAAAGAAGAACTTCCTATGCTAGTGGTTCATCCCATATTAAATCAAATATGGGATATGGAAGACTTACTTGTGAAAAAGTCTTTCTGGATATTTGGTGGAGATGGTTGGGCCTATGACATAGGATATGGTGGTGTAGATCACGTAATTGCTTCAGGTGAAGACATAAATATCTTAGTATTAGATACAGAAGTATATTCAAATACAGGTGGGCAATCATCCAAGGCCACCCCACTTGGATCCATTGCTAAATTTGCAGCTGCAGGAAAGACCACACCAAAGAAGGACCTTGGAAGAATGGCCATGACCTACGGCTATGTATATGTTGCCTCTGTATCCATGGGTGCCAATAAAAACCAGCTAATAAAGGCATTGTTAGAGGCCGAAGCCTATAATGGTCCTTCACTTATTTTATGCTATGCCCCTTGTATTAACCACGGTATTTTTAAAGGCATGGGCAAATCCCAGGAAGAAGAAAAACTGGCTGTGCAATCAGGGTACTGGCCACTTTATAGGTATAATCCTATGCTTGCAAAGCAAGGCAAAAATCCATTTATCCTGGATTCTAAAGAGCCAGATGGCTCATTGAAAGAGTTCCTTGAAGGCGAAAATAGATATCAACTCCTAAAACGCACCCACCCAGAACTTGCAGAACAATACTGGAAGGAAATGGAAGAGATGGTGAAAAAGAGATATGAGATGTTTAAAAAAATGGCTGAAGGCTAAAGCATATTATATGGGCCCATCACGAGGGCCCGACTCTCTTTCATTTGTTGTCCACTCACACAGATCACTCACATTGATCACTAATATCCCCTATTTATTCCCCTCAACACTCAGGGGATATACATACTCTAAGGTTTTTTTATGCAAGCCCTACCTTTTTCTTGAGTTCTTCTAATTTTTTTAAAGATGCAGATTTATCTTCCTTGATTAAACTATCCACTTTATCCTCTAAAGATGTCTCTTCAGCTGCAATATCTCCATATGCCTCGGCCAAAGATTCTTCTTCTTCAACCTTTTGTTTCATCCTCTCCAACATAGATATTGTGGAACTTGCATCTACCTTTGCCATTTGCTTATTTACCTTTTTAACAGCCTTGGCAGTTGCAGCCCTTGCCTTTAAAGCCTTTAATTCTGCTTCATACTTGGCTATCTGAGATTTTAGCTGTCGCACCTTTATATTTAAATTATCTGCCATTTTTCTCTGGGCCTCTGCTTCCTGCTCAAGCCTTTTTGCATTTGCATCAAATCTCTCTGCCTTGTCTAAAAGTTCAGCAGATAATTTCTCTGCCTCAGATTGCTCAATCTCTCCTTTTGCTGCCCTAGAGAGTAAAATCTCTGCCTTTTTTACATATTCCACCGCCCTCTTTTTCTCATTTTCAGCTTCTCTCTGGAACCTAATCATTGATGCCTTTACCTCTGCTAAGGCCGATGTTGCTTCAGAGAGGTTCTTTTTTAAGTCCCTTATGCCTTGCTCTGTTAATTTTATTGGGTCCTCTAATTTATCCACCAGATGATGGGCCTCTGCTTGTCCTATTTTAAAAAAACGACTAAGTATTCCCATATTTTCCCTCCTAATTTTCCCTGGACATTCTAATTAATGCATCACCCTGTTCAGCAAAAAATATCTCCAGAGAATTAATTGTTGATTCAAATTCCTCTAAATCTAATGTATCTAACCTTAAGGTATTTCTGAACAAGATAGTATTGGATTCACTATCCAATACAAAGGCACCAAAGGGTAAAAACCTGCTCTGCTCTAAAAACCATCTGTAATGCTTTTCAGAAAATTTACCAATTAGCTGCTCAATGATTAATATCTCTCCTTCACAATCCACAATCATACCTTTAATTCCTCTTGTTTCATCTTCAATTACCACCAATTCCTCTTCTGGGACCTCATCTACTATTGATAGCCCTAAATCTGCTATCATCTCTTTGACCTCTAAAAAGTCCATAATTTCCTCCTGATATTTTTAATTTTTCTACATTCCCCATATTTTAATTTTTTTACCATCCACTCTCTTTTCCATCTCAAATATCTTTTCATCCCAGGATATACCTTCTCTTTTGTCAAAAATAACTAAATGTCCTTCAAGGGCACTGCATTTGTCCATGTAATCTATAATCTGCTTAAGCCCTTGTGCTACTACCTTGTCTAAACTCTTATGTAATACTTTTAACTCTATTACTATTTTTTGCACATTATTATCTTTTGTTGGCCATACAACTAATAGGTCTGTACGTCTTGTTCCAAGGCCATATTCTCTGTAAATCCTTCCTCCGCTATTTACTATCCTCTGTAAAAATGCCTGCATAAGAAGCTGAGGGCCTGCCTCTTTGTAGTCAAATCTCTCAATCCAGGATTCACTGTGTTCTCTGAAAAACTCCTGAAAAGCACGCATGAGTTTATCCATGTCAAGAGAGCCATCTTCCCTTACATACCACGCAGCCTCCTGGGTGATGGTAAGCTGGGTAGAAAATGTAAGTTCCCTTGGTATCACCTCTTGATATATTTTATTGGATATCCTAAGACTGGGATGGGTCTTTATAAGACCTAAGTCTCTTACATACAAAATATCATCAATAGGGATATCCTCTGGCTCTTCTTCCCCAATTAAAATACACTCAATTACCTTTTTTACCCGCTCTTCCCTCAATTTATCAGCAAGCTGGTCAATATGGGTGTATCTTTCTATTATTATCTTCTCTTTTGCCTCTTCTATTATGTCTTTTGTTATTTTTTTGGACCTATCTCTACTCTGTTTAATTTCAAAACAGGCCACATAGCCCAGTGCATTCACAAGCCATGGCTGACCTTCTGTTAACTCCCACACATAATCAATCACCCCATCTTCAAATTCCTGGCCTGTTTCTTCTGTGTGTTGAGAATAAAGGATACTTATTTCCCTCTTATTAAAATCCCCGAGATGAAGGGATTTGGCCTTGATGTTAAAAGCACTACCACCTGTAATTACTTCTTTTTGTTGGCTTGAATGTATGCGATAGTCCCTTACATCCCTAACACCACAAAGTATTATACTCTGAGGAAAGCCCTTTGGCCTAAAAGCATAACCTGACCTTATCTGCCGCAAGACTGATATTAAAGTATCACCAATCAAACTGTCTATTTCATCTATCATAAGCACTACAGGTTTTTTGGCCCTTTGACATAAAAGCGAAATAGCTGTTTCCAATCCATCATGAGGACCGCGTTCTTCTAAAATTTTTTGCCAATCATAGAGAAAATTGGTTCCCCAAAAAAATCCCTCCATCCTTTGAAGACTACTTACAATAGTTTTAATCCCTTGGCTCACATCTTCCCTTGCAGCCTGTGCCTTTTCCACATTTATATAAAGGGCCTTATATTTTCCCTCTTTATTCAAATATTCCATCAATGCCAGTAAGCAACTTGTCTTTCCTGTTTGACGTGGAGCATGGAGAACAAAATATTTTTTTTGGTCAATTAACATCAAAACCTCTTCCAAGTCCAATCTTTGCAAGGGTGGAAGGCAGTAATGCTCATCACATCTCACAGGCCCAGCAGTATTAAAATATCTCATATAGCCAATCCTTGAAGTTTATTTATAAGTTTGTATTTTTAATTGATTAAAAGGTAACAATTTTTGAAAAAATAGCAAGTATTATAAAGCAAATGCAATAAATTGAAAATTACACTTATCTTTACGCAATAAATATTAACAAAAATTTTCTGCTCTGATTTATGTGTTGCCTATTTTTTAAATATAAAATATCTCAAAGATAAAAAAAATCAATTAGAAATGGCAATTTGTTTGTAAGTATGTGCCCTTCACAAATTTGTTGAAAGATAATGTATTGAATTATAAATTAAGGCCAAAAAAAAAGTTATAGTGATTAACCTATGAGTTTATCTAAAGATTCTGAAAATAAAAGGGTTGACCCTCGCATATGGGGCCGTGAGCTTTTGCGCAGATATCCTGAAGGGATTGCTTTAAACAGGGAAGATATGCTCACCCTGTTCTTGATGTATGAATATGTAAAAGGCAGGGTAACACCACTTACCTGGGACAAGATGGAACGGCTGGCCGCTGAAGCACTTAATATTACAGAACAAAAGGATAAACGACCTTCATCAATCTTAGAGAGGCTTTTACGTCGAGGCTTTTTGCTGGTAAATGACAGTGAACGGTACTACTACCTATCAAGCCTTGCCAGTGCCATAGCAAAAAATCTGGTTCAAGAAGACCTAAAACACCAATCAGACATAGAGAGCCACCTTTATACCTTGTATGTAACCCTTTCAAAATTAGGTGCTGAAGAACATGAAAAACTCACCGACTTTTTAAAACACACCTTTAATGACCTGGCCTCTTCCATAATAAATAAAATTGTAAAGATTCGAGAACAAGGAGCAAGGCTTAAAGAAAAAGTCCGTCAGGCAGTAAAACAAGGAGAAGAGGAAGGGCTAAATATCTTTTTACAGGAGCTAAAAGGTCTGCAATCTACAATTGCTGAAATGACAGAGGTTTTAGGACCCTATTCAAGTTATAACACAATTTTGAATGAACTGCTTCAGTGGGAAAGATATTCGGTGGAACACAAAATGGCTTATATGGATGAGATGGTGTGTTCTGCCATTGAGTCACTTCGCCTTTTAAAGGAACAAATTGAAGAGGTGGCGCTGGATCTAACAGAGTTTGTTAATCGCACAACAGCCATCACTGCACGTATCAACTTGCGCCATTTAGACAGGCTAATAGAAATGCAGGGAAAAATTTTAACCTGGTTTCCCTTAAAACCATTTTGTTTACGCAAAACTCTCTTGCCCCCTCAAAAAAATATAGAAATTCCAAAAAGACGAAAACTCAGGCCAACTGTTTTACCTGAGATTTCACCACCTACGGAACTCCAAGGAGATGAGTTTGTTGCTTTATTACAAAGGGGTAGAGAGCTCACTTCTCTTTTTAAAAAAGAGCTTGAGAAAAATAATAAAATATATTTAATTTGTTTTTTAAATAAAACATTATTGCCTAAAGAAATGGAAAAATATCCATTTTTTTATCATTGTCTTATCTATTTTCTCGCTGAAGAAAATCTCTTTCCATTTTTAGAGGGGTACAGAGAAATTCGTGGTACATTGTATTCAGACTGTGTTTATGTTAAAGGCAACAAGTGAACTTCTTTACACTACATATTAATATTTTTCAGGAGTTGTTATGCAAGAACTAGAACGATTATTCAGACAACCAACATTATTTCGTGAAGTAAATTTCAAACTTTTAAAGGGATGTAATATTGTAGTTCAAGATATACGTTTTTATCATTTTGTAGAGGAATATATCAATGAGTTAAAACTATTTTATGAATTACTTGGATATAGATTAATAATGGAGCAAAGTAAGGGCTATTGTTATTTAGAAGCAATGTCAGCCAATGCTCCTAAAGGAAGATTTTCCAGGGCAGAGACCTTTGTTGGTATGTTTTTGGGCTTTAAATTTCTGGAATCAGGCCTGGTAGAAACTGAATTTATTGTTAAAAATCTATTTCAGGAATTGTTTCAACTCTTAAATTTTAATGACCTTTATACAGCTCTGGTAAAGGGAACAAAAGGTACATCAAGGGCCACCCAGCTCAAAAACACAACAATCCAGCAAAGATTCTGCACTGCCATAAAAAATCTTGCAAAATATGGTTTTCTCATCATTGTTGATGAAGGAAAGATGGATTTTTTAGAAACGAGAATTAAATTGCTCCCTTCTTTAGAGCGTTTTTACAACCTTGCAAAAAGGCTGGTTACCCTTTCAGAAGAAGATGCAAAAAAAGGACTTCTTGTGTATCTTGAAGAGTGTGGTTTTGAGCTGGAAGAGAGTCCAGAGGCAGAAGAGGAAGAAGAAGTATCTTCAGAGGAAATAATCGAAGAAATTTAAAGGATATAGGCAAATAGTATGAGTATAAGGGATAAGATTTTATCACCAATTTTATTGGATAAGGTGTTTATCTTTGGTTTTCGTCTTTATCCCAGGGCTGTATTTAAAATCCATAAGACCTTTACTGCCTTTTTTGGTAGAAATGGTAGTGGTAAGACCACCATCTTAGATGCAGTTCAAATAGCTTTAATAGCAAATCAAAAATATATCCGCTTGAATCCAACGGCCCAAAGGGGAGAAGAACGCACATTAGAGGATTATCTTGGCAGTGATGTAGGTTATATTGTGCTTGCATTAAAAGGTCATGAAAGGATTAAAAACATGGGCATTCGTCTGGAAAAACGGCTCGATGGACGGGTTTTATTTAAGTACTTTGTTGCTGAAAATGTTCCTTTAGAACAGGAGGATTTTATAGAAGGCAATATTTTGCGAAATGACCTCACCGAAATAGCGAAGTCACTTCGTATGCGTGGTGATGGTACAGGTAATATACGCCCCTTTGACAATGCAAAAGACTATCACCGCGCCTTATTTCAACAAGGTATTTTACCCTTTGACCTTTCAAATCCCAAGGTTTTACGTGAATTTTCAACCATTTTCACGGCAGCTTCAACTGGCCTTACAGAAAAGACAAAGATATTAAAGGATATTTTATGTCCAGCTAAAAAAGGTACTGCCAATTTCTTACAACAGCTTGAAAAGATCTTTAAACAACGCCAGGAGATTAAACGAAAAATTCAGGATATCCATAAGGCAAGAGAAGAGATCTCTAACCTGTATAAACATCTTGAAGAAACAGAAAAAACAGGGCATAAATTTTTCGGAAGTCAGTTATTTAAGGTTAGACGTGAATTAAAGAGGATTGAAGCAGAATTAAGGGAATGGAAGCAGAAAGAGCATGAGGCCAGCTCAGCCTATGATAAATTAACCAAACAATTACAAAAGCTTGAACAAGAAAAGGAGATAGCTCAAGAAGAGCGTGAAAAACTCTTTATGAATTTGCAAGAACAACAAAGACTTGTGCGGGCCAAAAAAAGATTTCAGACCCTTAATTCGCAAATTGCCCAGCTTGATAATAGGGAAAAAGAAATAAATAAAAAACTGAGCTGCATTTTAAAAGAGCTGGAAAAAAGTTCAAAAGAGCTCGAAAAATATAGTGAAAAGGCAGATAAACTGCAAAAATTTATTTATGAATTACAAAGGGATGTAGAGAAAAAACAAAACCTCATGGACCAGGCAAAAAAGCTCAATCAGGCGCGCAAGAAACTAGAGGCTGAACTTGGAAGAAAATTTGAAATATTTGAAGATTTGTACAGAGAAGCTGAAAACCTTAGCGCTACAAAAAGGCTTTTTAGAGAAAAAGATACTTTATTGCAACTATTAGCTGAAAAAAAGGCAAGATACACTAAACAAAAAAAGGCAGCTTCCCTGGCCAGAGAACTCAAGATGATGGGGGTAGAGAATTTTGATTTAAGTTCCCTTGAGAACTTAAAAGAAGAATTAAATGCTCAGGAACAAAAAATCCTTTTGCAAAGACAAAATTTAAAAGAACATATACAAAAAGCCAAAGAGACTTTATACAATCTGGAAAATTATCAGGCAGAGTTGCCAGATACATTTAAAAACTCAAAGGGCAGATATTTATTTGAGCAATATGAGGATATATCATGGGAACAAGCAGCATATCTGGAAATGATACTTGGACCTTTGACATGTGCCAGGATAATTCAAAACAAAGATGAGGCCCTTCATCTTTGTCAGGGAAATCAGAGACTCTATTTTATCCTTGAAGGAGAAGATTTGGATCTAACACATAATATTATAGAGTGTAGTGACGGTGTTTTAATAAGTGAAGGAAAGGTATTACGATATGAGCCAAGGCCAAAGGCGCCTATTTTAGGGAAAAAGGCCAGGCAAAAAAGGATAGAGTCCCTTAAACAAGAGATTAATAAATTAATGGAAAATGATAAAAACTTAACAGGAGAAATGACCACAATTGAGGATAAAAGAAAAAAAATAGAAAAATTGTTGCCTTTGCTGGATTATTTGAAAGAAAAAAACTTAGAGACAGAGATATCTGAACTTCAAAACCGTGTGTTACATCTGGAAAATAATATTCAAATAGCAACACGTCTAAAAAAAGAACTTTTAATAATAAAACAGAGTAGCCCCATACATTCTGATTATAAGCAATTGGAAAAAGAATATAATGCTTCTTTCAGGGAACTAAAGAATGTTAAAAAGCAATATAATGAATATATAGAGAAAATAGAACAATTAAAAAATAGGATTAACACTTTAAGTCATGAAAAAGAAGAAATAGAAAAAACTAAGACAGAAATTATAACAAATATAAGTGAGCTTAAAGGACAGATAAAGACATTGATAGAGGAATATCCTTTAAAGGTGCTTCAGCAAGAAATAGGTGTAAAAGAAAAAGAATTACAGGATGAACTAACTAGAGCAAAACAAAAAGTAGAAGAGCTTGAAAAGGAAATTAGAGAAATTGATAAAAAAATAAATAAAAATGAGTATCAAATAAAAATTGCCCAGGAAAATTGTGGTACACTTGAGAAAGATAGAGAAAAATGGTTAAACACTGAAAAGTCCCTTAAAGAGGAATTGACGCTCTATTTTGAAGATAATGAACCTCCCCTTTGCGATAGTGGTGTTACTCGATCGGATTTTCAAAGTAAGCTGGTGCTGTTAGAAAGAGAAATGGATGATTTTGCCAATGAGCACGGTGAAAAAATACCCCCTCAAAGGGTGTTAAAAAAATGGGTGGAGGAGTTGATATCTTTAGTTTATCCTGAATATACAAATTTTGCGATATTAGAGGAAAAATTGAGTCATCTTAGAACAGAACTCAAAAAAATAGAACATTCCATACGTCAGGTTGTTGGTAATTTTAAAAATGATGTATATGAGCAGGTAGCAAGGATAGAGAGGAAGGTGCGCAGGATAAATAAAAGAATGGAAAACTTGCGTTTTGGTCGTGTGAGGCAGGTAAAGTTGCAGGTATTAAAAAGAGAGGCCTATCATAAATTAAATAATCTGGCAGCCAGCAATTCCTTACTAAATTACATACAAAATAAACATACGAGCTTTGAGGAATTTATAAGGTCAATGGCCAGAGAACTTGGATATCTGCGAACAGACCCAACATATGAAGAAATCGTTGACTATCGTTATTATATTGATCTGGACTTTACAGTTATAGATATTCACAATAAAGAACGAAGAACAGGACTTTCTAATGGAGAGAGCCTTGGAGTAAATCTGGCCATTATTACAGCACTACTTGAAAACATGGCTCAAGATGATACAACTGAGAGATTTAAAACAGGACTGGCATTTCTTACACTGGATGAAGCAGACAGATTAGACCATACAGCAATTGAAACAGTATATAGCCTAATGGAACAAAGTGGCATTCAACTCTTAACAGCCCTACCCAATATACCCCTTTTTAACCATGGATTCTTATATCAACTTCTGCCCACACCCCAGGGAGTGGTATGGGTGAGTAGTGCTGTTAATTAATTGTATGTGGAAAATTGATCAGTTTGATGAATAAAACTTATAGGGAGGAGGGGATTGCAAAATAGGCTTCGCCTCTGTCTTGATATGAAAAAGCTGCTTGAACAAGGAGAATGTGGGCTTACAAAGGATCTGGAAGAGTTTGTGTCCCTTGGAGTTATTAGAACAAAAGGCAGGCGGGTAGTTTTAGAAAACAGGGAATTTGTTGAACAATATTTTCAAAAACATTGTCAGGACCTGTGTGCAGATTATGACAACCTTGTAAATCTTGGCTATGAACCACGTACAGAAAAGGATTTAAGGGATGGGCTTTGTTTAATTTCCCACTTAAAGAAGTTTCCCAACATAAAAGACGTTAAACTTTTATCAGCATCTTTATTTGGAGAGGCAAAACGAATAGAAAAATCCTCTTTTTTAAGTCGTATTTTAAACACATATTGTTTAGAAAAACAGGATCTTGTTCTTATGCGCTCTTTTTCCCATTTTGTAATCAAACAAGATATTGACCTTTATCAATTAACTGCATCATTAGGTGTAGTTGCCCTGTGTTTAGACTATGTGCTTCCCTTTATAAAATCACAAAATAACATAAAGGTTGTTATTTCCGAAAATCTTGCTCCATTTTTGCACATGGAGCTTTCTGAAGGTATTTTACTTTATACTGGTGGATATTCCATGGTGAGTTCTGTGATTTATTTTTTAAATTACATAAGACCATCTATTATTGTACATTTTGGTGATGTAGATAGAGATGGATTAAAAATCTATGAAAAAATAGCAACTAATGTGCCTGGATGCAGATTTTATCCAGATATACAGACTCTGGAAAAGGTATTTTCTAAAAAAGAATATAGGACTCACAAGATAAAATATCCCTCTGAAGATTATCAAACAGAGGAGATAAGAGAACTTGCACTTTTTTTAAACAAAATAGGAGGCCCAACAATTGAACAGGAAACTATCTTGCATTTATACCCAGAGGGCCTTGAGAGGTTTTTAAATTCCCTGCTCACTTGAAAAAAATTAACAAGAAATTAGTAAAGCACCTTTTCCAACTCAAATCCCACAATATTTCTCTTAAACTTACTAAATTCTATGCCAATTAAATAGATTTCCTTAAACTGTCTTGGTTCAGCGTGAAATGGAATTTTCCCGGATAAAAATAAGCTAGTTTTAATTTCCAAAAGGGTCTATAAAAGGCAGATGTCCCTGTAACACACATCAAAGGGTTGTCAAGGACAAGCCTTTCAGGTGCGCCTTTGGCGCATCCTTGGCACCCCTTTTTCGTGTGTTGATTCTGAAGGTGCCGACGGCGGGGGGACGCCGACTCTTCCTTTACCTCTGGCGAAGGGACTATTATTTTTTTGTATTCTACCTTAAGCATAATTTTTTTCTCTTTTGACGCATTACTTTTCTACGTTCTCTAGCCTCATAAAGTTTACGATCTCGTTCTTCAAATATCTCTTTATCTTTTCCTTCAAGCTTATCTTTTGGCGTTATGTATCCTAGGGCACTATGAAGACGTTTAGAATTGTAGTATTCTACAAAATCACCTACTATTCTCCTGGCATCACTGAGGGAGATAGGGCAGTGGACCCGTATACACTCTTTCTTTAAACTTTGATGCCATCTCTCTATTTTTCCATTGCTCTGAGGATAATAAGGAGAAGTGCGTACATGACTCATTCCCATTACTCGGATAAACTCCTTAAAATCTTTTGCAATAAATTGAGGACCGTTATCAGATATTATACGAGGACTATTGTCTGGAAATTTCTCCTTTGCCCTTTGAAGTATTATCTCCACATCTGCTTCTCTCATTTTCTCCCTTATCTCCCAATGCACGATATATCGACTATAACCATCTAAAATACTACACAAATAATAAAAAGTCCCTCTGATATTCAAATAGGATATATCTATATGCCAGTGTTCGTGAGGGCCTTTGGCATTCTTAAAACCCTTTCCTTTTCTCGATGATTTATTATTCCACCTCCGTAAATATCCTTCTTTACTAAGTACCCTATATACACTACTTGGACTAACAGCCACCACATCTTCATCTATCATCATGAAGGTTACCCTTCTTTAGCCTTCATTGGGATGTTCTAATCTTCTTGCCAGAAATCCCGTGGTATCCATTAAGTTATGCTCGTTGACCTTCCCATATCTTTTCTTCCAATCATAAAACTTGCTTGTACCTATACCAATCAACCTTATAAATTTACTGATTTTGATTTCAGTTTTTTGGGACCAATAATTAACAAAATCCACCACATTATCTCTAATATCGTGTGCCACCCACATATCCTTTAAATTCCCCCCAAAATTTTTTTAAACTTACATATTCTTCCATGAGCTCAGCCAACACTTCATTCTTCTGAGAAAGTTTGTCTTCTAAAGCAGCAATCTTTTTCTCTAATCTAGAAATATGACCCTTTTCTTCTTTTTCAAAGACCATGCTTCCTTTTTCAAAAAACTCCTTCTGCCATCTATAAAAAAGTGTAGGATGTATATTATATTCATCACATACATCTAATACAGGCACGTTTTCCAATAAATTTTTCTTCAAAATCATCACTTTTTCTTCTGGGGTGTAATGTCTTCTTTTTTTACCCATCACTTTCCTCCTCAAAGTTTAATTCTTGCTAACTCACTTTGAGGAAAATTCCAATTCCCTCTGAGGCAAGACACCCATACTTTGCGAAAAATAAATATCATTTTTACTTGTATTACCTCTTAAATACTAACTCCACAAACTCATCGAGAATTGCTGTAAATCATTCCACAAAACCCTTACAAAAGGCAAAGTTCTTTTGATGCAAATAACCTTTTGCTAATTTGGTCGATTTGTCTTTAAAAGTCAATGTGACTTAATTTTCATTTGTATATAATTTAGCTTGGTTGAACACTGTTTTTTTAACAAAAAGGACAAATTTTCCGTTTATTTTGTCTCTGAATATTTCCATCACTTTTTCTCAAGAACACCATGAGCTTTTAAATTGCAAACAATACTAAATATATTTAACAAAGTTGAGATATGTGGTACAGGTCTTGCCTTATATTGAGAAAATTTAAGAATGATAATGTTTTTTTTACCGTACGTTCAGTAAAAAAAAGAAAATTGAAATTAGAAAATTAGTAAATTTCAAAAAAGAAAAAGGTGCATTTGTATAAACATTTAGGGTGATTTGTTCATCTCAGGCCTATAAAACTAAGCCTGAAAATTCTGGCCAAGATCCTTTTGGCTAAGCATCAACGTGATAAGTAGTAGTGATAAGGGTCAAGGTTAGAAAAAGGGTTTAAGGATGGCATTGCAAAATTTTAAACATTAAGGAGGGCAAAGATGGAAAAGAGTTTAAAAAATCAAGAACTGGATAAGAGCGTTGAGGAGCTCGAAAAAGAGCAAAAATGGTGGTTTGTGGCGGAAAAAAAGCGTTCAAAACGTTTAGACTATCTGAGAAAGGCGGTTTGGAAAAAGGGAGCTATTGGAGGTAACTACAATCCTGGAATAAAGATAGACCTTGAGAGACCCATACTCTTGACAGAGGCATGGAAAGAAAACGAGCATGATCCTATCACCCGACTTTGATAGTTAAAAAGTTTAAAAATCAATTATATTAGCATGTTATAATTTTAAAAATGAGGGAATTTTACCTACAAACCTTTAGAGTGATGGAAAGAGATATTTTTTCATTTCCTCTTCAGACATTATGTGTTTCATATTTTTTATTTTAAAAATTTCAAACATCTTACTTGCCAATTTATTATGTTTGGTTTTGAGATAATATTTCTTACCATTTATGTCTGTTTCTATTGCATTTATCTCTTTTAAAGCATTTATTATACCAGCTGAAGTAATTACCATGTCCTGAGTTTTTTTATTGTATTTTAATCTATGTTCTATATGTTTTAATAAAAAATAGGCTAAAAACGAGACTATAATATGACCTTTTATCCTTTTAGGAGTGTAATGATAAATAGGCCTTATATTCAAATCAGTCTTTAATTCTCTAAAAGCACTTTCAACGTTATATATTTGCTTATGGATTTTTATCACTTTTAGTGCTGGCATATTAACATCTGAACACGCCAAAGTATAATATCCGTCATATTTTTTATCTTCTTCTATTTTCTTTAAATTTAATCTATATCTAACTTTGCCACCATCACAATATTTTTCTATATATTTTTCTTTACCTTTTATTTTATTTTTTTGAAGCTTTTTTATAACTTTATTAATTAATTTATCTCTTTCTTTTTTGTCTTTTAATGTCCTTTTATCTGAATATGTAGCTACTATTTTATGATTTAATTCAATCTCTTGATAACTTTTTGAAGTCTTTACCTTTCTTTTTTCTAGGACCTCAAATTCCTTATATGCATAGACTCCTTCTTTCTCATTATATGTTATAACTTCATATCCTTCTTTATCTAATATTTTATCTTGGATTTTAGTATTTTTGAACTTATATCCTACTATATATTCATATCCCCTTTTTTTAATCTCCTTTAAATTCAAAGAATTACTTATACCCCTATCGGCAACTACGATTATTTTTTCTAATTTATACTTCTTTTTTAGCCTATCAAGACTGTCCAACAACGTCTTACTTTCTGCTTTATTTCCTTCATATATATCAAAACTTATAGGAAATCCATCAGAATCTATCAATAATGAGAGAACTATCTGAACTTCATTATTTTTATGATCTTTACTTAAACCATATTTCCTTAATTCATCTTCTTTTTTACTCTCAAAATATAATGTAGTTACATCAAAAAAACATACTTTTAATTCCCTATCTATTAATTTTAAACTCCTGTGAAATAAATATTCTTCTAATTCCTCTTTGCATTCTTCTAACATATCTAAAGTTTTGTATAAATCCTGAAGAGATAATTCTTCATTAAGATATAAAAACATATCTTTATTATTAAAATACCCTAACTTAGATAACTCGCTTACTAACAATCTGTTTATCACCAAAGTAAAAACCGTTTTTACAAAATCAAAAGCAACTCTTCTTTTTTTTAATAGACTCGAAAAAAAATTACCCAATTTATATTTATTCCAGATTTCTTTAATAATAATATAAGAATAATTTTTAATACAAGCCTCTTGAGTGTTAATTTTATCAATAGAAGTAAAAACATTTTGGGCATAGAGTTCGAACAATTTTTCAAAAGCAGGAAACATAAGATGGAGCTTGTCGGCCCTACCGAGATTAGCCACGGTTTTATGTCTAACTTTATTATCTTCAGTTCTATAAGAATAAACAATGCGAACATATTCATAGCCTTTGACCTTAGAAACTTTAAGGAACATACTCCCCCCTTTAGTTAGACTGCATAGATATGTTAATAAATTCTTTATTTTTAGTCAATAAAAAAGTATTAATATTGTAAAGTTAGGACTACAAAATTTTTTGATAAAAAATATATGTAACTGATCTGATTAAACTTTTATAAAAAAATACCCCCAAATTCCACTAATTTCCTACTCTAACTGTCAAAGTCGGGCTTAAATACTAACTCCACAAACTCATCGAGAATTGCTGTAAATCATTCCACAAAACCCTTACAAAAGGCAAAGTTCTTTTGATGCAAATAACCTTTTGCTAATTTGGTCGATTTGTCTTTAAAAGTCAATGTGACTTAATTTTCATTTGTATATAATTTAGCTTGGTTGAACACTGTTTTTTTAACAAAAAGGACAAATTTTCCGTTTATTTTGTCTCTGAATATTTCCATCACTTTTTCTCAAGAACACCATGAGCTTTTAAATTGCAAACAATACTAAATATATTTAACAAAGTTGAGATATGTGGTACAGGTCTTGCCTTATATTGAGAAAATTTAAGAATGATAATGTTTTTTTTACCGTACGTTCAGTAAAAAAAAGAAAATTGAAATTAGAAAATTAGTAAATTTCAAAAAAGAAAAAGGTGCATTTGTATAAACATTTAGGGTGATTTGTTCATCTCAGGCCTATAAAACTAAGCCTGAAAATTCTGGCCAAGATCCTTTTGGCTAAGCATCAACGTGATAAGTAGTAGTGATAAGGGTCAAGGTTAGAAAAAGGGTTTAAGGATGGCATTGCAAAATTTTAAACATTAAGGAGGGCAAAGATGGAAAAGAGTTTAAAAAATCAAGAACTGGATAAGAGCGTTGAGGAGCTCGAAAAAGAGCAAAAATGGTGGTTTGTGGCGGAAAAAAAGCGTTCAAAACGTTTAGACTATCTGAGAAAGGCGGTTTGGAAAAAGGGAGCTATTGGAGGTAACTACAATCCTGGAATAAAGATAGACCTTGAGAGACCCATACTCTTGACAGAGGCATGGAAAGAAAACGAGCATGATCCTATCATGTTGAGAAAGGCTAAGGCCCTTGCCCATGTTTTAGATAATATTACAATCTTTATTACAGATCATGCTCAGTTAGTTGGCTATGTTGGAAGTTTACCACATACATTACAGTGGTATATCGAAGGGGCCAGTATGGTAAATGAAGAAGTTTACAATGAACCAGGTATTATACCTGAACCAGAAGAAGAGTCGCTAAAAATCATTGCAGAACTCAATGATTATTGGAATGGTCAGACTGCAGTGGATAAGCTCGCAAGAATTCTGGACCCAGAAGATGCTGTAAAATTTGTAAGTGGAGCAATTGGTTGGGGAGCACCTACTTCAGCTTACGGGTATTCTGGAAAAGACTATGAATATTTTATGACGGGCAAACGGGGTTTTGAAGATATTTTAGATGAAATTGATAGAAGGATAGAGGAGGCTGAGGAAAAAATCACAGGGACTCCTGGTCCAGATATTTTGCCTCTATATGACCGCATTCAAAATTGGGAGGCCATGAGGATTATTTTGGAAGCAGCTATTCGCTATGCAAATCGTTATGCCAGACTTGCCCGAATCATTGCTGAGAATTTTGAGACCGATCCAAAAAGGAAAGAAGAACTTCTACGCATTGCTGAGACCTGTGAACGTGTACCAGCAAAACCTCCCAGAACACTTCAGGAATCCTTCCAGTTTGACCACTTTGTGCAGGTAATATCAAGATTTGAGGCTGGGGAAGGGGCCTGGCCAGCACGTCCTGATTATTATCATGGACCTTATTATGACAAAGACGTAAATATTGATAAGAGATTAACAAAAGAAGAGGCCCTTGATCTTGTGGGCGAGTTTATGATCAGGACCTATGAAGTTGGGGCATTCGCCCCTAGATGGGCAAGAGAAGGACTACAGGGTATTACTGGTACATGGGTCTGGACATTGGGAGGAGTCAAACCTGATGGGAGCGATGCATGTAATGATTTGACAATTGCCTTTTTACAAGCAGCTAGACTTGTGCGAGTCTCTAATCCCACCTTTGGTTTTCGCTGGCACCCCCATGTAAAAGATGAAGTAATGCGGGAATGTTTTGAGTGTATACGCCATGGATTGGGTTATCCATCAATGCGGAATGATCCCATTTTAATTGCTAATACCATGCACTGGTATAAACATCCTTTGGAAGAGGCAAGGCTATGGGTACATCAGGCTTGCATGTCTCCATGTCCTCCTACCAAGCATGGTTTTCAACCTTTTCGTATGGCTTCGGCCACAGCAAATACAGCTAAAATAATAGAATATGCCCTTTTTAATGGTTATGACCATGTTGTGAAAATGCAGATGGGGCCTAAGACAGGAGATGCAAGAAAATTTAAGGATTTTGAAGAACTTTTTCAGGCCTGGGTAAAACAGATGGAATGGCTGATGAACATTTTGGTACGCACGATCAACCTAGGCAGAGTCAAGGATCCTGAATTTTACGGACGTCCTTTCCTCTCAGCTATTTCACAAAGGTCTGTTGAGACCGGTCTTGATATAATAAATCCAGAGGGAGAGAGAGGAAATGCATGGGTAACCTTCTTCACATGGGTAGAGAATATAGATAGCCTTGCAGCGGTAAAGAAACTTGTATTTGAAGAGAAGAAATATACCATGGATGAGCTTTTAACAGCACTAGAAGCCAATTGGGAAGGATATGAAGAGATGCGTCTTGATTTTGTTAAAAACGCACCTAAATGGGGCAATGATGATGACTATGTTGATGAAATTATGGTACGTTGTCTAAAAGAAGTGGCCCGTCATTCCAAAGAGATAAAGTGTCCTTCAGGGAATCCCTGGCCAGCATTACCTGAGAACGTAAGCGGTAATATCCACTATGCAAATATTGTAGGAGCCCTTCCCAATGGTCGTAGACTTGGAGATGCACTCTATGACGGCGGAATATCCCCAGGACCTGGTCTGGACAAAAAAGGTCCAACTGCAGTGCTCAAATCCTGCGGTAAAATAGACCACATAGGACATGGACGTGCCTTTTTGCTCAATCAACGTTTGTCTCCTACTCAACTTGCAGGAGAAAAAGGATATCAATTGTGGAAGGCCTACATGAAAACTTGGGCAGAGCTAGGATTAGACCATGTTCAATTTAACATGGTGGATGATGCAACTCTAAGAGCAGCACAGAAAGATCCTGAAAAATATCAGGAGGTCATAGTGAGAGTTGCTGGTTACAGCGCCCATTTTGTGGATATAAGCCGTAAAACACAGGATAACATAATTCAAAGAACCATTCAAGAATTAGGGAAATAAAAATATATTACCCCTGCCCAAAAGGTAGGGGTAATATATTTTTGAGTTAGAGAAACAGTAAAATTTAGTTAGTTATGGACTTCAGCCACAAAATTTATTTTTAAATATATATTTTTCCATCCTCCTGGAATATTTTTGGAGCTTTTTCCATAAATCACATCTCTAAATTCAGCATATCCTGAAATTTTTATTAATTTTACATTGACTTTTGATAGCCTCTCAATATGATCTTGTCTAGCATTTTTTTTAATCATGCAAAATTTATTAAAAACATCTTAAATAAGGTTGCTTGATGGAAAAAAATAAAATAACTTTTAGTGACATCTTTACTGACATTGACGGTTAAAAATTTAAGCCCTAACAGGCTTTTGAACCGCCCCGCTTCTAAGACACCTTGTGCATACCTTAATTCTGCACACCTCTCCATTTGGTAATTGTGCTCTGACTTTTTGAATATTGGGTTTGAATTTCCTCTTACTTTTGTTGTGAGCATGGCTTATGTGATTACCAACCCTTGTCCTTTTTCCGCATATTTCACAAACTCTGGCCATTTTTTTTAGTCCTCCATTGCATTATTCTTGCTATTTGCTTTTATTGATACTGAAAAATCATTAATTCTTTTGGCTAATTTGCTGTCCAAAAAATTTTTATACCTATAATTTTTCTAAAAGGCAAGTCCTACAGCATGAATTTTTAAAATTAAACTGCTACTTCACCCTTTTCTCCAGTTCTAATTCTTATTACTTCCTCTATTGGAATTACAAAGACCTTTCCATCTCCAATTTTCCCTGTTTTTGCCGATTCCAGTATTGTGGATATAACTTCATCTACCATTTCATCTGGAACCACGATTTCTATCTTTATTTTGGGCAAAAAATCTACCACATACTCTGCTCCTCTATATATTTCAGTATGACCTTTTTGTCTGCCAAATCCCTTGACTTCTGTAATAGTCATACCTTTTATTCCAATTTCAGTAAGTTTTTCCTTCACGTCGTCTAATTTAAATGGTTTTATTATTGCTTCAATTTTTTTCATCTTTTCCTCCAAATAAATGGGTAGCTAAATGTTTCTATTATTATTTAATAAGTAGTTTACTTGCAAGCTTAAATTCTATATGCCTCTTCTCCATGTTCACTAAGGTCAAGACCTCTTACTTCGTCCTCTTCAGTGACTCTAAAACCAATAATTGCCTCTATAGCCTTTAAGATTAAAAAGGTCAAAATTCCACAATAAATCACAGCAAATAAGGTTGCTCCAATTTGGAGCAATAACTGATGAAAATTCCCAAAAATAAATCCCTTTGCACCATAGCTAGCAAAAACACCAACGGAGATTGACCCGAAAATTCCTCCAATTCCATGGATACTAAAAACATCAAGGGAGTCGTCAAATCCCATTTTTACTTTAATCACAACCGCAGTGTAACATATAATACCTGCAAATAATCCAATAACAAGGGCGCTCCAGGTGGGGACAAATCCACATGCAGGCGTAATACTTACAAGCCCTGCAACCAAACCAGATATAACCCCTAAGGTGCTCGGTTTTCCAAAATGACACCACTCTGCAGCAACCCATGAAACCGCAGCGGCTGCTGCAGCAAGATGGGTATTGACTATAGCTAATACGGCTATTTTATTTGCCCCCAAGGCTGATCCGCCGTTGAATCCAAACCAGCCAAACCACAGGAGCCCTGCCCCTATTACAGCAAAAGGAAGATTGTGAGGAATAAACTGGGAGCTAGGATATCCCTTGCGTTTTCCTATGACTAAAGCAGCTACAAGCGCTGAAATGCCAGCACTGATATGAACCACCATCCCTCCTGCAAAATCTAAAACACCCAGCTTGGCCATCCAGCCCTCTTTGCCCCAAACCCAGTGACAAAGGGGATTGTATACTAGAATAGCCCAAAAAATAATGAATACAATATATGCTGAGAACCTCATTCTTTCAACAATTGCACCTGATATTAGGGCTGGCGTTATAATAGCAAACATCATTTGGAAAAGCATAAATAGAGCGTGAGGGATAGTTGTGGCATAATTGGAACTTGGCTCTAATCCTACACCCGCCAAAAAAAGGTGATTTAATCCCCCAATAATACCCAATATATCTTTCCCAAAACTCATAGAATATCCAATGAAAAACCATTCAACTGAAATTATTCCCATACATATAAAGCTCATTAAAATAGTATTTAATACATTTTTGTTTCGAACAAGCCCACCGTAAAACAGGGCAAGTCCTGGAGTCATTAACATAACAAAGGCCATTGATACTAACACCCAAACAAGATCTGCATTTGATATCATAAGAAATACCTCCTTCTTTATTTTTTTTAATTGTAATCTTTATCAGCATCATTAATGCCAAAATGTATTCTATTAATTTAATTATATCCTAAAATCTGCAATTACAGTTCAATCGTAAGCAACTGATTGTTCTGGACAGAGATACCTAGATATGGAGCTGTTATGTTAAAGGATATGTCTCCCTCATTGTGACTTGGAAGGCTTTTTCAGGTAGAAGCTGCGGTCAGTGGCACTCTTTACGGGTGTGTAAAGGCACACCACTGCACATGGACTTACGCAAAATCCTATTTTGGAGGATACTCTCAAAAAAAGATTAAGCAAATTGTAATGACCGGATGGAATTTTCTATCTTTATCCAACGTTCTTTGAAAAAATAATCCCTCGATAATCGAAGGAACCATTGTCGTCCCGCATGCATCAGCCGAGCTGGAACATGGATTAGAAACATGCGGATTGTGTTGGGCTCTTCTCTAAAACCATCTTCATCGTTGAGCCACATCATCCAAACCAGTAGATTGTAAGCCAGAATACAGGTCTGGAATATGGCGGAGTTGGCCCAAAAATCCTGTGTCAAAATGCTTCCAGAGGCCATCTGTCCCTTACACCACTCAATCCAGTTTTCACTGGCCCCCCGTTGGCAATAATACCTGTGGACGTCCCAGGGACTCAGGTTCATATTTGTTACATAACAAAAATAATCATACTCAGTCTTTGTAACGCTGAAAAAAAAGCAACTAAATTTGCTCTCTATTACTTGACGTACGGCCACAAACCGGCGGGGGTGCTTCCACCTTTCACATTTGTATGTGAATTCGGTCTTCTCATAGCCAGGTCTATTTTTAACCTTGTGCCATTTCTGAGTTTCTAAAAGCTGAGTGAGTCCTCGCATCTTAACCTTGATTAAGTACAAAGCATGAGCCTCTTCTAAGTAGTCTAAAAGTTCTCCATTAAAAAAGGCGGAATCTGCACGTACAATAATTTTCCAGACTCTCCTTGGAAGCTTGGCAAAGCACTCTTGCATAAACTCTACACAACCATTGGCTGAATAAGCATCTCCGGCTCTAAACCAGTTGTGAAGACATTCCCGCGTCTCAGCAATAAAGCAAAGTAGCGGATGATATCCCCTTTGTCCTGGCTTCTTGGGGTTGTAACCCTTCTCGGCACCTTCCTGTTTCCCATACACCCCACGCACTGTAGAGTCCAAATCTAAAGTGATGCGGCTAAACCATTTTTTACCCCAAACCTTTTTGCGCACTTTTGTTTCTACATCGGAGAGCTCATTGCAATGTCGGGGATTAAACAACTTAAAAACCCGATTTATGGTAGTATAGTCAGGAAACCTTTCCCATTTAAAAAGCGACCTCAATGCTAAATCAGATTTTAGGATAAATACATGGCTCATATGCTTAGCCCCGGCTAACACTGCCATCATCAAAATCATGATAATGTCGGAAACCTTATACTGTGCGGTAGCTCCCCGCTTAATAGTAATGTGTTGCTCAAGCATCTTGGGAAGCTTCAGTTTGTCAGCAAACAGGCCCAGCAATACCAGTCCGGCGTTGCCCGTAAGATTTTTTTCAGTGAACTTAACATGGAATCTACGCATAGAATCAGTGCCTCCTTCATACTTCCTATTTGAAACACTTTATACCATTAATTCACTATATTGTCAAGCTAAACATTATCTTATGATGCAAATTTTAGGTATATTTTTTTATTTAAGTCCAGAAAGTATAAAAAATATGATACAAAATTGTATAAATTGTTCAGAGATCAATAAGTATAAACCGCCCGTGGCGGTGGAAAGTTATTACACAATTTCTTACTATTACCTATGGATGTGGGATTTTTATTGACTGCGTTGTTTGACTTGAGGGGAAAAAGAGACTATCCCTCTGTTGATCCCTGTTATTATATTATTATAAAAGGACGAATAAGTCGTGCAGTTCAATCTTATTTTGCTTTAAATTAAAATGGGTACAAAATTGTATTTTTTGGGCAGTAAGTATGACTTGTTATCAAATGACGGTAAAAATCCAAGTGAAATACTTACAGTAGAAAGCAAATGTTTTTTATAGGCATTTATAACAATTGCAAGGCCAATATTTTAGATCCCTTTGCCTCTGGGGGATATTTTTTTATAAAGATAAAATAATAGTTTATTCAATGTGTTATAGTTATCCACAGCCATATTAAATTACGCACATAACTATAAAATACTCAAATCTAAATTTCTGTTCTTACAAGTGGAAGTGTAAAAGCAATATCCTGAGCTAGATTCCCTCTATAGGGATATTTTTTTTGTAAATTCATTCCAGCCAGCCCATGCCACATAACTCCCATGCAACCAGCGTCTTTTGAATCTATTTTCATACCCTTTAAATATCCGATAATTCCTGATAATACATCTCCAGATCCACCAATTGCTAAATTTTTGCATGCAATATTTGATATATATATCTTTTTATCTATGTTTCCTACAAGAGTACCAGCACCTTTTAATACACATACACATCCATATTTATCTATCAATTTTTTTACAGCATTGAATCTATCTTGTTGTATTTTGGCAGCACTAGTGTTTAAAAGGTATGCAGCCTCTCCTGGATGTGGGGTTAATATAGTTTCTGGAGGTATTTTAATATCTTGGTCTAATTTAGACAAATTGTAGAGTGCATCAGCATCTATTACAGTAGGGGGATGGTCGCTATTTAAATAGACCCTTAAAAATTCTCTTGCACCATCATTTCTGCCCATCCCAGGACCTATAACAACTGCATCGAATCTTGATAATTCATCTTTTATCTCATTAAAGTAGTTTTTATCAAATTCATTACTATCCTTTGAGCCCAGTTCTTTTGTCATTATTTCTGGCCAGTTTAGTTTGACATTTAAACCACAGCCAGAGGGAATTGCAGCTGTAACTAAACCTGCACCAGCCTTTAATGCTGCCAATGAACACAGACTAACAGCTCCTGTGAGGCCTTTTGCTCCGCCAATTACAAGGACATGGGAAGCTGAGCCTTTATGGGCAATATGTGCTATATCGGGGAGAGATTTTATAATATCATGAGAAATTCCATAAAAGGAAGGGGGATTTTGTTCTTTTATTTTATTGGGTATTCCAATTTTTCCCACCACCAATTTGCCCACAAACTCTTTTGCCTCTGGAACATATAGACCTACCTTTGCTTCTTCAAAGGTTACTGTTATATCTGCTTTCACTGCAATAGGAGAAGGGACTCCTGTGTATCCATTTAATCCAGATGGAATGTCCACTGATAAAATATAACTGGACTTTTTGGCATTATTTATTGCTTCCACTACTTTTTTATAATCATCTCTTAAATCACCTGAGAATCCAGTTCCCAGAAGTGCATCTATTATTATATCATAATCTGTTAAATTTAAGTTATTTTCAGGGATTTTTTTAGCTAAAACACCCATTTTAAGGGTTAAATTCACGTGATAGGCTGCATCTTTT
Organism: Desulfothermus naphthae; assembly: GCF_054657475.1. NCBI lineage: Bacteria > Pseudomonadati > Thermodesulfobacteriota > Desulfovibrionia > Desulfovibrionales > Desulfothermaceae > Desulfothermus > Desulfothermus naphthae. The sequence goes on along the minus strand of NZ_BAAHYQ010000001.1, from coordinate 1,759,475 downwards.
TTGTAGGATTCAAGGTCTTTTTTGTAGTAGATTTTAACATCTGCTCCAAGATTATTCAAATGTCTTGCTACTGCAAAACCATCGCCTCCATTGTTTCCAGGACCAGCAATTACAACAATTTTTTTGTTTTTTAAATTAGAAAACTCCTCTTGCAATGCATAAACTATTTGCCAGGATGCATTTTCCATCAATATCTCACCGAAAATTCCAATATCTTCAATTGTTATCTTGTCCCAAAGTCCCATTTCCTTGGGAGTGGGAAGGGGGATGTACATAATTTTACCTCCTTACGTTAGTATCAGCCTTCTAAAACTACCATAGCACCAGCTACATTTTTTTCATGTGATATAGAGAGAAAGATTTTTTTTACTCCAAGCTTCATTGCAATATAAGAGGCCCTGGAATTTAGCTCTATCTGCGGAGTAGTTATAAAACTAGGTATTATTTCAATATGTTGGGGAGAAATTCCCTGTGAAAATCCTGTACCTAAGGCCTTAACAAAAGCTTCTTTTGCAGCAAATCTGGATGCCACATATTTATCCATTTCTTTTGGTGCCATTTTTCTTTCCCGTTCAGTTAAAATACGACGGATTAATTTTTCGCCCCATCTTTCCAGGGCCTTGCGAATACGAATAATTTCAACTATATCAAATCCAATTCCAACAATCACACCTAATCCACAAAAGTTTTTATAATTTCCACCATATCTTTAACGGCCCTTTCCATTCCAACTAATGCAGCCCTGGCCACTATGCTATGGCCAATTGAATATTCACATATTCCAGGAACCTTTGAAAAGGCCCATATATTCTCATAATTTAGACCATGACCTAAATTAACTTTAAGTTTTAGGTCCTGGGCTATTTTTATACCTTTTAATATTTTTTTAAGTTCCTTTTTAGAGCTAAGATCATCTGTTGCATCTGCAAAATGTCCTGTGTGTATTTCAATGTATTCTGTATCAATTTTTTTTGCTGCCTCAATTTGTGTTGGGTCAGCATCAATAAACAGAGATGTCTTAATACCAGCCTCTTTAATAGGATCTAAAAATTTTTTTAAAAACTCTATTTTTGATGCTGCGTCTAAACCACCCTCTGTAGTGAGCTCCTGTCTTTTTTCTGGCACTAAACAGACCATGTAAGGTTTTATTTCCAGGGCTATTTTTTGCATCTCATCAGTTGCAGCCATTTCTAAATGAAGTTTGGTCCTGATTGTGTCTTTTAAAAGTTTAACGTCTCTATCCTGTATGTGACGCCTATCTTCCCTTAAATGGACAATTATTCCGTTGGCTCCAGCGATTTCTGCCAAAAAGGCTGCATGCACTGGATCTGGTTCTTTTGAGAGTCTAGCTTGTCTTATTGTGGCTATATGGTCAACATTTACTGCAAGCTTTGGCATATCTAGGCCCCTTTTTTTATGGGTGTTAAAAATCTTTAGTTTTTCCCCTTTAACTCTTGTTCTTATACTTTACTATTTTTTATCTTGCAAGCTTCATTAATGAGGATTTCTTAGGCTGTGAATTAAGGAGAGATTATTCTTCTATTTTTTATGATTTACTACTTGAACTTTGCTAATATTTTTTTTATAAATAACTGAGATGGGCGGTTAACTCAGTGGTTAGAGTGCCACCTTCACACGGTGGAAGTCCGGGGTTCGAATCCCTGACCGCCCATATTGAATTCATCACTTAAAAATCTGAATATATATACCCATCCTCATTTTTAGGGATTTTCCACTTAATTTTTATGAAAGTGGTATTATTTGAGCCAGAAATTCCACCTAATACAGGTAATATAGCACGTCTTTGTGTAGCCACTAACACTCCTCTCCACTTAATTGAACCTCTGGGATTTAGTTTAGAAGATAAGTATCTAAAAAGAGCAGGATTAGATTATTGGCCTTATTTAGAGCTCTTTGTTTGGAAAAATTGGGAGAGCTTTTTAAAGGGGGTTGAGCCAGATCCCGAAAAAATGATTTTCACCACAAAAAGGGCAAAAAAATCAATATATGAACATTCATTTTTAGGAGATGAATTTCTGATATTTGGTCCTGAGACAAGAGGACTCCCTGACTTTCTTTTAAATTCCTACCCTCATAACGTATATATACCAATGTGGGGAAAGACCAGGAGCTTAAATTTATCCAGTGCTGTTGCCATCTGTGTGTATGAAGCATACAGACAGGTAAAAAAATGGGGTTATTTAAATGGATAATGTGCTTTATTTAGTGGCCTTTTTACTGGATTTAATTTTTAAAGATTTAGAAATCTGGCCACATCCTGTTAGATTTATAGGGAAATTTTTAGATAAATTAGAGGTTGTATTTAGAAATCAAGACAAAATCCCTTTAAGAATTGCAGGCATTTTTGCAGTAATTTTTTCCTGCACCCTGGTTGGGTTTATTGTTTTTTCTTTAACTTCTTTGCCTGTTTTAGGAATTTTTTTTACTATATATTTTGCCTATGCAGGTTTGTCCTTAGGCGGGCTTATTGACAAAGGTCGTGAAGTTTTAAATCTTTGCAAAGAGAGCAACATAGATATGGCTAGGGTAAAACTTTCTTTTTTGGTGAGCAGGGAAACATCCAATATGGATGAGAGAGAAATTTTAAAAAGCCTTGCTGAAACACTGAGCGAAAATATAAATGATGGTTTTTTTGCCCCCTTTTTTTATCTACTTTTAGGAGGGCCTGTACTTTTGTGGATTTATAAAACAGTTAGTACTATGGACTCCATGTGGGGGTATAAAAACAAGAAGTGGAGAGAACTTGGATGGGCTGGAGCAAAGATGGATGACATCCTTGGATATATCCCAGCAAGGCTCAGTTTTTGCTTTATATTTTTGTTCTATTTTATAAAAACAAGGGATTTTAAATTTTATGAAAAATTAAAATTGGCCATTGTAGACGCAAAAAAGATGGAAAGTCCGAATAGTGGATGGCCAATGGCTGCATGTGGTAGGATATTTGACTGTGAAATGGGCGGCAAATTCATATATTTTGGAAAAATAAAAACAAAACCCAAAATAGGAGGAAAAAGAGGTTGGAAAATAAATGATGTAGAAAAATTGCTAGATTTTCTTTTATGGTGCGGTGTCTTTTCTTGCGCATTATTATTAAGTCTTAAGGCTATTTTATGAAAAGATTTGCATTCATTTCATTATTTGCATCTCTAATAACAATTGTAATAAAATTTAGTGCATATTATATTACTTTAAGTATTGGTATTTTATCAGATGCCCTTGAATCATTTATCAATCTTTTTGCGAGTATTTTTTTAATCTATTCTGTTATTCTCAGCCAGCGTCCAAGTGATAAAGAACATTTATATGGACATGGTAAGATAGAGTATTTGTCCAGTGCATTGGAAGGGATTTTTATCCTACTTGCTGGTGCATCTATTTTGTATGGCAGTATTAATAGGATAATTAATCCTTTCATTATTTTACATATTGAATACGGAATAATTTTATCTATTATTTGTGGAGCCATAAATCTTTTGACTTCTTTTATTTTATTTAAAGGTGCAAAAAAATTTGATTCAATTGCCTTAGAAGCTGATGCAAAACATCTATTAAGTGATGTTATTAGTACAGTAGGATTGGTTATCTCTTTTTTCATAATGTATTTAAATCCTGAAAAACTATGGTTTTTAGATCCTATTATGGGAATTTTTATTAGTTTAAATATCTTAAAGATGTCTTATTCTCTTTTAAAAAAATCAATTTCAGGTCTTATGGATTATACACTTCCTGAAGAAGAAATAGAAAAAATAAAATCTATTATAAATAAACACAGAAAGGATGTTGGCAAGTGGCATGGGTTAAAGACCAGAAAATCTGGTTCTAATAGATTTATTGAATTTCACCTGTTGGTTCCTGGAGAGATGAGTGTCAAAAAAAGTCATGATATCTGCTGTGCAATAGAAAAGGACATTCAAAAACACCTTCCAAACTCCCATGTAATAATTCATGTAGAACCAGAAGAGGAAAAAGACTCATGGAATGGAACAATTGTAGGTGGCCTAAATCCATCAGATGAGTAAGTGAGTCTAATAAATAAAAAGTTGGAGATAAGATGGTAAGAAAATTTAATATATCTGATTTTCATAAAAGAATAATCTCTAAAAAAATCCTTTTTAAAGTTCTCACATACATTGACAAAAATCCTGATTTACACACCCCTCTCCTCTTAATTGACAGAGATAAATTATTACACAATGCAAAATTAGTGGGAAGTTTAATACCAAATTGCAAGGTATTTTATGCAGTAAAGGCAAATAGTGATATAAGACTGTTAGAAATTATAAAACATATAGGGCTTGGATTTGAAATAGCTTCAATTGGAGAATTAGAATTATTAAAAAAATTAGAAATTCCACCTGATAAAATAATTACCAGTAATCCAGTAAAATCTCCCCACTTTATTCAAAGCCTTTATGAGTATGGAGTAAAATATTTTGTATTTGATTCTTTATCAGAACTTGAAAAATTGGAAAAATGGGCACCAGGTTGTTATGGATATGTGAGAATTACTGTTCCAAATGAAGGGAGTGAATGGCCCCTTAGTAAAAAATTTGGCCTAGAACTGGATACAGCTTTTGAGTTAATAAAAAGGGCAAATGATTCTAAAATTATTTTCCCTATAGGAGTAACATTTCATGTTGGCTCTCAGTGTTTAAATCCTTATAATTGGTACATTGCAATAGACAAGGCAAAGCGGTTGTTTGATATGTGTCTTGAGAAGAGGATAAAGCTAAAGATCCTCAATATTGGAGGTGGGTATCCAATTAGTTATACTAAGATTGCGCCAAACATCAGGGAGGTTGAGGAAAAAATCTCCTCCTATGTTACAGAAAAATTTGATAATGATATTGAAATTTTTATAGAACCAGGAAGGGCCATTGTTGGAGATGCGGGAATTATGGTTTGTAGAATAATAGGTACAGCAAAAAGAGATTATGAAAACTGGCTTTATTTAGATGTTGGCATATTTAATGGGCTAATGGAGGCTATAGGAGGAATTAATTATCTTTATATCTTTGAACAAACATTGTCGGTACAACAAAAAAATGATAAAGAATCTTTTTTTGATAAATATAAAAAATGGACAATAGCTGGTCCAAGTTGTGATTCAATGGATGTAATAGAAAAAAATGTATATATAAGCAGTGATCCAAAGACAGGGCAATTTGTTCTTATTCCATCGGCAGGGGCATATACTGTGTCTTATGCATCAGAATTTAATGGTTTTCCCATCCCAAAGGTAAAGATTATTTAAATAAGGAGGCAAATTTATGCTGACATTTACAGAAAATGAACCATTCTCTCCTATAAAATATCAATATACTGTTGAAAAGATTTTATACAAAGGCAAAAGTCAATTTCAAGAAATTATGATATTTGAAAGTCCAGACTTTGGAAGAGTCTTTGTGCTGGATAATATTGTGCAATTAACAGAAAGAGATGAATTTTTTTATCATGAAATGTTGACGCATATTGCCATGCACACTCACCCTAATCCAAGAAAGGTAATAGTTATTGGAGGAGGTGATGGGGGTACAATGAGAGAGGTATTAAAACATTCATGTGTTGAAAAGGCCTATTTAGTGGAAATAGATAAAAAAGTGGTTGAAGTTGCCAGACAATATCTATCCTTTGTCTCATGTAAATTAGATGATCCTAGAGTTGAGATACATTATAGTGATGGTTCTGAATTTATAAAGTCTATAAAGGATGTAGATGTTATAATAGTGGATTCCACAGATGCAATTGGTATGGCAAGAACACTTTATAGTGAAGAGTTTTTTAACAATATATTTGAATGTTTGTCTTCTGATGGCATTTATGTAACCCACAGTGAATCATTGGGTTTTCATAGAGAAATGGCAATAGAGGTGCAAAGTACTCTGAAAAAAATCTTTCCTATTGTTGATTTATACTCATTTCCTATCCCTACTTATCCAGGGAATTGGTGGAGTTTTGCAATAGCATCTAAAAAATTTGATCCACGCATTCCAAATAAAAAATTAGTTCCAGACACAAAAATTTACGATCATAAAGTGCATAAATGGGTCTTTTTGCCTAAAACACTTTACTCAAAAATAATGAATCAAGAAGTTCAGTGGTAAGAGAAAAAAAGAGTGTGAGAGGAAAATAGAGTACATTTTACCTTTTCCTCTGAGTAGAAGGCTGATAAGATAAGAGATCAAGAAAAGAACCCCCGCTTATCTTTCTCATTAGATATCTTTCCTGAGACTGAGGTGGGTGTTAAGGAGATTTTTTTATTGCTAATTCGTTATGTCATTTGGTAAATTAACATTAGGAACTTTGATAGGTAAGTTTAAAAATTAAAAAATTAGGAGGTAAAATGAAATATAAATTTTTGTTTTTGTTTTTTTTATGCTTAATTTCATTTGAGTTAAAGGCTTATTGTACAAAAAACAATAGTGTAGGCTTTGAATTTTTAAATGATGCTTTTTTTAGAGAAGATAATAAAATCTCCAGCAGTTGGGCTATACATTTTCATTCTAAGATAGTTCATGCATGGGAAGAATTTGGAAAATGGGGTTATAAACTGGACGGCATAGAACGGTATTTGGGCGGAACAAAAGATTTATACCACAGGATTTCCTTTAGTTTAGGACAGATTATCCAGACCCCAGATGACCTCGATAGATCAGATTTAATAGAAGCTGATGTTCCCTATGCAGGTATCTTAGTGGGTACTATTAATTTTTATTCCTTTAATTCTTATAAATTTAATGGGTTGCAGCTTGTAGTTGGCGTGGTAGGTCCATTATCTCTGGGAGAACAAGTTCAAAAAGTTGTCCATAAAAAAGACCCCAAAGGATGGACTCATCAACTTCATACAGAGCCTATTTTGAATTTAAATTTTATGGTTAAGAGAAAATTACTTAGGTATGGTTTTTCCCATGGCTTCTCCTGTGATTTAGATGCTGGAGGTTATGGGGGTGTTGGAAATCTTTTTACTCAAGCAAGTTTAGTAACTAATTTTAGATTTGGATATAACTTACCTCAGGGATTTACTTATAATCCATATCCAGCAGGCTTTAATTTAAACTATAAAGCAGAGCTACCCCGGAATAACAATAAATGGTCATTTTACATTACCTTAGGAATTAGTACCGCTGGATTTTTGAGAAATTTACTTTTTGATGGTAATACTTTTAGAGATAGTCATAGCGTGGACAAAAAGAATTTTGTAGCCCAATTTTTTAGTGGAATCCATCTTGTTAAAGGAAGGTTTGCCCTCGCATTTTATGTCTTGGTGACCACAGATGACGTAGATATGAAGAGTGATTACAAAGGAGCTGATAACGAGAGATTTGGAACAATTTTATTAGAATGGAATTTTTAATTGGAATTAAAGAAGCTTAAATATAATCATCTAGTCAGTGTAATTTTCAATATTTAGGTGTACAGCTAATGTTTTTTTCAAAAAAAAACAAAGAAGTGAAGAATAACCTTTCTATTGAAGAAAAGGAACTAGATATCGTAGAATTACCCATTGAAGCCGTTGCTGCATATTGGTTATCTTTAAAAAAGGTTTGTGGAACAAAATGGAAAAAAGCTGTTTCAAAGGAGGCCAATTATACATCAGAGCCCTTTATAAAATATATATTAGATCTTATTTTATCATCTTTTAGTGACGATTTAATAAGAAAATACGCCAAATTTAAGATGAAAACCTATTTAAAAGAGTTTCAAAGAAATTTTGTCATTATAAGTATTGGACTTTTAGGTATATCAGTAAAGGAAAATCCTCAGCAAGTGCTAATTAGGATCATGTCCAAATTCCCCTTGCCTCCAACATCTGATGTTAAGTTGTTTAAAGAGGCCCAATTATTAGTAGCTAATGTGGATAACGGGAAAAAACCCTTTGTTGAAATTTATCACGGACTTCATCCAGAAATATTAATAAAAAACATTTTATTTTATTCCATTCTCAGTAGAAGAAAAGGAGTAGATTTTTCTCTGAGATACTGTGAAAAGGTTCGATCTCCTTTTTTTAAAGAAGGTCTTCGTTTAATAATTGATGGGTTCGACGCTGAATTTATAAAATACAGACTAAATCTCCAACAAAGAGAGATATTATATGAAACAGAGCAAAAGATGAACATGTCTATAGAGATGGCTCTATGTCTTAGAAATAAGGTTCCTTATGAAGATATGTTTAAAGTGGCTAACAGTTTTTTGATTTAAGTTAGGTTAGTAGGAATTCTCTTAAAGTTAAATAAATCTCCTTAATCAACAAAGTTTCTAAACCATAATTCTAATCCTACTATTGTGCCAAGTAATCTAGCATAATTTTTCTTGCCAGTTATATGAGCATTAAAGATTTCTTCTAGTCCTTTTTTTAAATACAGACCTCGCTCTAATGTCCTTTTATTAAATAGTATTTGTTTTATACTCTCTTTAAAATATTCCCTTTGCCATCTTTCAAATTCAGTATAATGACGAAATCCTGGAATACTTAATTTTTTCATAAGAGAATTAAATTTATCTGTAATAAAGACACGCAAGGGGCTGGCATTAAGAGGAGCTCCTGTATTGGAGTTTGGTACTTTAAGTAAAGATGGAGAGCAATGTTTAATAATTTCAACCTGAATTTCTCCACCATATCTTTCAGAAACTGGGAGTTTAAAGAGTTTCTTTAAAAATTTCCCATCAAGATATGGGAGTCTAATTTCAACATGTTCTCTGAAAATAGACAAAGAAGCTACTACTTGTCTTCGTATCCATTCCTTTAAATAATAATATATCAAAGTATCAGGGTAAATTAGTTTATCTTTGCACTCAGAAATTGATTCCTCTAAAGAATGATAGGCCTCTCCTTTTATGTGTTTCAAAAATTCAGGCGTTAAAAAGAGAGATAGTTCTTGGGGACTTACAACAATATTTGCACTTTTAAATATAAATTTCATTACCTGATCAAAAGAATTAAAATCAAAAACTTCTTTTGTTAGCTGCACAGGATAGGCCAATGAAGCCTTTGCTAATTCTCCTCCATGACCCCTTAAAAGAAACTTAAAAGGAGCTTTTTGTAAATAATCCAGAGCTGTTTTTTCAGTGGATTCATGGGGATGGTATAGTCCGTCACTATAGTAAATAAGAGTATTGGCTAAGTTCTCAAAATCTGATAAATCTTCTCTTTTTATTTCTAAAAATTTATGTTTTGTACCGCATATTTTCGCCATTTTTTCAGAATATTTTTCGTCCTGACAACCTATTAAACCTAAAGTATAAGAATAAACACCTTTGGACCTATTTCTCATAGCAGCCAAAATTGCCCTGGAATCCAATCCTCCTGATAAAGATATACCAACATCTTCTAAATTATTTATCTTTGATAATACACTCTTTTCAAATGCCCATATTACTTCTTCCTTTAAGTTCCTATTAACTTCATGAACTTTTGAAAAAAACTCTGTGAATTTCCAATAATTTTTTATTGATAACCCCATATTTTTCATATTAAAGGTCAATATTGATGCTGGTGGAAGCAATTTAATATTTTTAAAAAGGGTCTTGTTACCTAGAACATGCCCAAAATGGTAAAAATCTGCAAAAGCCCTATAGTCTATATTTTTATTTATATTTGGAATAGTTAGTAATGGTCTTATTTGAGAGGAAAAATAAAAGCCATCTCTATCTAAATAATAATATATTGGCCTAAGGCCAAATTTATCAGAAATTATTCTTATATTTTTTTTCTTTAGATCTATTTCTACTATTGTATAAATACCCTCTAAATCCAATAGCGATGAGTCTATATCATCCATCTCTGAAAAATCATTATTATATATTTCCCCATAAAAACAAAACCATTTGTTATCATTTTTTTTAAAAGAACATATATTTTTTTCAAAAAAATATTTTTTATGAGTTAGGCCAATACCAATATTTAAATTTCCATTCTCATATTGTTCAACATAAGGATCAATTCTTGGTTCTATACTTTTTAACATATTTGCTAAAACACTTTTTAAAGTTCTTTTTCTAAAAAATCCAACAATTCCAGACATTTTATGCTCCTAGTTTCTATAAATATTTTATTTCTTCAAAATCTTTCTTTAAAATATTCTGTCCAAGATACCACATAGATAATATGCCTATAACTGTTGTAGGCATATACCAGAGAGCATGAAATAAAATAGAAAAACTAAAGCCAACATCTTGTTTAATCTTAAATAAAGAAAGCCCTTTAACACACACAAATTGAAATGTCCCAATATAACCAGGGGCAGAAGGTATCATTACTCCTAAATTTATAATACCAGTTAACAACAAAGATTCAACAAATCCAATATGGACGTGAAATGTAAGAAGTGAAATCCAGAGAAATACAATCCAGATCACCCAACATAAAAAAGATAAGAAAAATACACCAAATATCCTTACACCCTTAAGCTCATATATACCAGAAAAAATCATATCACTATAAAATTCTATATTGTTCTTAAACTTCAATTTAAACCTATTGGGAACAAACCATAAAAAAAACTTAATATATCTATCTCTAAACTTATGAACAAGAAAGAAAAATATAATTAAAAATATAAGTAAACAAAAAGTAAATCTTGCCAGATACATGGGCCATCTAGAAGGAAGGTCCAAAAAAAACGCAGTAAGTACAAAACAAAGCAACCAAAATACATCTAAAATACGCTCAATAATAATAGAGGAAAATATCTTTGTTCTGCTTATATGTGTCTCACTCCCAACAGTATAGGCCCTTACAAATTCCCCAAGCCGAGCTGGCAATATGTTATTAGCCATCAGTCCCATCATTAAATGTAAAAAAAGCCTGTTTTTAGACATAATTTTCTCTTTTATAATATAAGCCCATAAAAAAGCCCTTATATAAAGGCTTGATAAAAACAAAATTACAGCAATTGGAATAAACCTATAATCTGCAAATTTAAAAGACTTCCATATGTTGTGGATATCTAGTGAATAGAGAGATAATGTTAAAAATATCAAAGATACGACAAAACCAATGAACTTTAATTTATTAGACATAAAAAAAACCTAGGGTCTATCCCTTAAAACAAATTCAACTTGTTTAAATGTCTTTGCCCATGCCTTGGCAGCCACTTCCATGCCCTTTGATGTCCAGTGCACACCATCCTTCCAAATAAATTTGTGTCTATCACCACTATTTTGAATCTCTTTAAATACATATGCAACAGGAATTTTGTTTTTTCTTGCCTCTTTTATTAAAAGTTTATTAAAGGATGCCTCTGGCAAAGATAAAGGGTCTTTAAAACCACGTGGTGGGATAGTGCCTATTATTACTACTACACCTTCTGACTCTGCTTTTTTTGCAGTGGCAATTACATTATCAACCCATTCCATATATACCTTTTTTTCCCTAAGTCTTCCTCGCACATCATTGGTACCAAACATAAGAAGCATAAATTCTGGTTTTACCCTATTTAATATCTTTTTATCCAAATTTTTTTTGCCCCAACCACTTCCCATACCGGCATATCCATATGCCCTAACCCTATAAATACCTAATGCTCCTGCGACAAACCTGGGATATAGGGTTGGTCCAGTTAAAGAATCCCCATACATTACAACTAGCCCTTTCTCCACTTTTCCCTTGCCTCGTTCATGGACTTCTATTATATGGAGACCATAATTCATCCTATCTTTTATCAATATATTTGGCTCACTTTTAATGGATTTAAACTTGCCTTTAATCTCTATCTCTTTGGACCACTCACCAATATTATTTTGAAAATCACATGCAAGCACTCTATATTTATAAACACCTTTCTCAACTGTTCTATCAAAATAATAAGGATGATAGGTCTCAGCTATTTTTTTAAACTTCTGACCATTATCAGAGCGCGAGATCACATAGACCATTGGATAAGCATTATCATGGGGCACCTTCCATTTCAACATCACTCCATCTTTATTAGCTTCTGCATGTAAACCTTCAATTTTGGATGGAGCACTTCTATCATCTCCTCTGTAAACAACAAAATTATCCAGAATTATCTTTACTTGATGACCTTTGGGTTCTGGTCCCCAAAATCTTATATTTATAAAATGGGTATCATTTCTTATGTGTCCACTATTTTTGGAATTATATCTAAATAAGTCTACATAATACAAAACAGGCACCCATGTGTCATCTGGTAAAAATCTGTATCCATATGGAGTGGTGTTATCATTTGCTTTTTTATCAAACATATTTAATGTAGCTGCTTTAAAATTTTCCCCTTTTGCCATAAAAGCTATCTTAAGTCCTTTTGAACCTTTTATATCTATATCAAGTGAAGGACCTGCCCATTTTTTCTTACATATACTCAAAAGGGCCTTTCCTGAAATAGAATCATCTACCAATCTTTGGCTTACCTTCCTTGAACTGTGAAAACCCTTTTTGGATTTATCAAAATCATTTTTATAATAAATTATAATTCCTTTTTCTTTATATATATCATCACTATTTGCACTGCAGGCTGCTATAAAAAAACTATTTAACAATATAAAAAAAATCATCATACGATTTAACATAAAAAACTCCTCCTGTATTTAAGTTAATTTTATTTATATAAAACAACAATTCCTGTCCAAGGCATAATTGATAAATTTTCAACATCCTCATATTCTAGCTTACCGTGAAAATTTCCATCTCTATCCACTGGACCTCCTCCAATTGGAACAACCTGTCTAACTATTTTTCCAAACTTTATTTTATAAGGTCTTCTTGATACATTTACCCAGACTTCTCCATTTTCATACTCTCTTTTATATATGCCATCTCTTATTTGTATATCTCTTAAAGATAAAATTATCTTTTTTTTAGGACATCCTAATTTTATATCAAACTCTGGATACCAGGAAAGACATCCCCTATGAAAATACATTAAATAACAATAATTTCCTTTTATAAGGAGATAACATGAGAGATAATACATTCTTTTTCTAATATCTTCATTACTCTTTAAATAAGATTGAAATATAACTATCTTATCTCTCTTAATGAGTCGTAAGGTTCTATCCATTGCCATTTTCCAGTCATTACTATTTTTTGTATCAAAAGCACCTTCAATAAAGGCCCCTGATGCCGTGGTATAATAATCAGTATCATCCCAGGTAGTAAACAATCCACAGGTATTTGGGATAGTAGCATATCCATTTTTTTCTAAAAACACAGTTAAATCTTTCATAAACTCTTTATAAGTTTCTTTCCAACTCTTACCCCCTAACTCTTTAAATTTTCTATTTCTTGCAGATGTTCTCGCAAGTCTTGGATCAAGATGTGATGCCTCCCATTGCAAAAGCCCAATATTGGCAGAATCTAAAAAAACTCCTTGATAATTACCAGCCTTAATCTGTTTGAGTATAGAATGTTTCCAATATTCTCTAAAACTCTTATTTGAAATATTCATTAAATATTTACCATCATTGCGAGAATACACTCTCTCTCCTTTTTCATTATGCCAAAACCACTCTTCATGTTGAGTTACATAGTCCCAATCATTTCCCCAATGTTCACCATCAATAATAAATTGATGTTTAGGGTTTTGCTGCCAAATACCCAGATGGTAATGCAGCACAACAAATGGTCTTTTTAGAAGTCTTGTATAAAAACGTATTCGTTTAGAAATACTTAAGGTCAGTTTTTGAGATCCTACATAATGGTTAGCTACAAAACGAATCTGTCTCTCACTCATATTTCCTGGTAATTGATCTGTAAGTATCAAAATTTTACATGTACTTTCAGGAAAACCAAATTTATTCTCACCATTAGCTATAAGACAAGAGAAAAAAATAAAAACCCATGTTACAAAAATTACTTTTTTTAACATTTAAAACTCCTTTTCTATTAAAAATAATAACAATAATTACTTAAAATTCCCATAAGGGATTTATATTATAGGTGGTTACCTTAAATAATTTATAAAGAATTGGAATACGCGTAAACAACAAAAACACAAAACAAACAAAGCATATGCCTAAATAAAGCATTAGACCAACCTCTTTATAAAGATGCTCAGGATTCTGGACAGGACTGTTTTCATGAAAACCTATCTTTAAATAATAAGCAAAAAATCCTGCAAAAAGAGGTACACAAAGAATGAGCTCTAAATGATAGCGAACAATAAATATGCCTAAGAAAAATGCACAAAAAATTGCATAATAAAAAATGCTAATTAATAGTCTTTGCTCATTGTAATGTGCAAATGATTTGCGATAATTAGCAGCCCCTAATGCGTCGTTTATCATACGATATTCAGCAAATCTCTTAGTTGCCATAAAAAATGCCCCTGCCATCCAATAAGATATAATAAGTGATAAAGGGGGGATCTTATTTGGTATCAAGGCAAACCATCCCAAAAAAAGTCGTATGGGATTGTTAATTGACTCACTCAATACATCTACATAAGGAATATCTTTAGTTCGAAATGGAGGAACATTATAGAAAAATCCCATGATCCAGAGCCAGAGGGCAGATAAAAAAAAGGAAAAATTTACCAAATAAGCCAAGCCAAGACCCACAACTGCTAAAAATAACCATTCAAAATAAGCTAAAGGAAGCCATACTCTGCCGGAAGGTATGGGTCGCATCTTTTTCTTAGGATGCAGGGCATCTTTGGGCGCATCTAAAATTTCATTAATTACATAATTACTCGAGGCAACTAAACAAGCTACCACTAAAGCCAAAAACACATTAAAATACCAATTCCTCTCAAAAAGTGTAGGCTCAATAAAAAAAGCCAGCAGCACACCTAATACCATAAAACCATTTTTAAACCAATGATCTGGACGCGCTATTGCAATATAGGCCTTATAATCAATCTTTTTCATAATTCCATCCTTATGTAAAAATCCTCTATTACCCAATTACACTAAGTGACTAAAATACTTTACTTAAAAAAGCCAAAATCTTATCTTTACTCCCGATAAAAACATCATAAATCCAAAAACAACCAAAAATCGTACATACAGGCACAAAAACACGCCAAAAATATTGTCTATGCTCCTCATATATTCTTCTAAAATAACACCAAAAAAAAGCAGCATAAATACAAAGTAAAGGGATTAAAGGCAAATGATATCTAGAATGCCCAAACACAATAGCATGGATAGCAGTAAAATAAAAAATAATTAGAATTATTAACCAATCTATAAATCTTAAAGAACGTCTAGTAGGGTTTGGCAATCTTCTTTCTAATGAAAGCCCATGTCTAACTACCTTCTCTTCAACATTTAATTTTCTACCTATTGTAACTCGCCATATCAAGCCACAAAAACCAAAGATAGAAATAAATACGTAACCGCACAAAATACTACTTACTATGAAAACCTCTAATAATCTATTGCTAAGTCCTGGAAAATATCCTCTCTGCATTCCTGCTATAATAGCACGCTCAAGCTGCCAAAAATTAGCTGTTTTAATAAGTGTTCGCACAGCTGTGTGTGCTGGATATCTTTTCATAAACTCTATAGCCTTTTTTATAGCCCATCGCTGTTTTTCAGCTTCATTTAATCCATGAAGTTCTTTTTCATGTCCACGATACCAGGCAATTTCAGGGGGATTGTCCACTGCAGCCCAGGCGCGATGAAGTGGCGTGTGTTCATAATTTCCCATATAAAGATTAAGCCCACCCATAGTATCTACCGCAACAAAGTGGCCAAATACTCGGTAGTTGCGTATCATCCATGGAGTAAGGGTTAGTATTACCGCTGTCACAAAGATAACACAGGCCATAAGACCTTCTCGCTTCTTTGGCGAGATAAAAAACAAAAATAACCCGACTAATGGAACCAAGGGATAAGTAACGCTCCGCGTCAAACTAGCAAGTCCCCAAAAGATCCCTGCAAGGAGCAAATAAATTGTTACTTTTCTCATGCCAAATAAGGACTTTTCATTTTTCTTATATCCTTCCTCCATAATAGCGGATATAAAAAAACACAAAGCCAACAAAAAAAGAAAGATAAATAGCGTTTCAGTCAAAATCAGGTAATTGAAAACTATAAGGGAAGGATAAAAAAGAAAAAATATAGACGCATACAAAGCAATCTTTTCTTGTCTAAAGAGCTTTTTCGCAAGCAAATAAACTAAAAAGCCACTTGCCAATGAAATTAAAATCTGGATAAATCGCACCCAATTGTGACTATTAGCTCCAAAAACCCTGTAAATTACACTTAGAAAAGCAGGATAAAGTGGTGGACGAATTGCTGTAAGTTTTCCAGGACTCCATCCAAACTCGCCTCTATCTAAAAGAGAAAGTGCTAATTTATTGTAATGTTGTTCGTCTACGATATTTAGGGGTTGATGATGGAAAAGAATCAAAAGAACTACACGAATTATTAACGCAAAAAAAATTATTAAGAATACCTTTTTTTGATCATGAATCTGTATCATTATCTTTCCGTGAAAAACTTTTATTGAATTAATTGTTATTATTTTTTTACTATCATTATTTCTCACCGAGAATTGCTGACAAAAGTGAACCTCTATTTTCTATTCATTGTTTTCTACCCCCGTAAGTTGAAGAATCAGAAATATAATTTTTAAAGTCAACGACCCTTGGATGCCAAAGATGAGCCACTATTATAGGAATCCTTTTACTAATTCCCCCTTTATTTAAAGTGCGTCTTTCCAAATCATCATCTTCTCCTCCCCAACCAACGAAATCTTCATCGTAAGCACCCACATGAAAGAAAAAATCTCTGGAATAAAAACATGGATTTATGTTGCCAAATATTTCATCATATACAGGACGATCTATATAAAATTCAACCTGATATCTAAACAAACTTACCAACCACTTAACCAACTTAAGTAGTATTTTAGAGCGAAAAGGAGGTGGATAAAAAACTGACATTCCCTCATACTTTTCGTAAATCTCACTCCACTCATGGTTTTCACTCAATATTTTAAAAGTAACCTTTTTATTTAATCTACCGACAAAAAAGTGATAAACTATTTTTTTATCTTCAGGAATGTTGTTAAAAAGAAACTCCCAAAAACACATTGGATATAAAAAATCTGCATCGCTGATCAAAATATAATCACCATGAGCATTTTGTGCAGCTAAATTCAAACAATATGCTTTTTTCATATTGGGCATCTTCTTTGAAAGTTCAATAATCTTTATATTCTTCTTTTGTAAGATTTCTCTTTTCTTTAACATCTCTTCACATTTTAATTTTAGCCCGAAGTCAACAACAATAATAATTTCTAAATTCATCTTATCAGGAACAGTCTCTAGACTCCGCACAAGATATGGAAAATATCCTTCTGTGCATGAATAAAGAACAGAAATCATTTTTGTCTCCTTCTTCTTTTCAATAGATGATACAAATAAAAATCATCCCTAACAAACTCGTCAGGATTTTCCCTGACGGCTTTTATATAGGGCCCTTCATAAATCTCAAGATCATTTAAAAAATGTGAATCATCCCATTTGTGAGGAAATAGACGAAAGAAGATTTTCGGAATTTTAATTCGATTTTTGATTGTACGTATATAAAATCTACTTTGCCAATTCCATTTCTCACGTAGTCTTGCTGCATTTTTAACTGCCCCAAAATGATGCACAGTAAACCATGGCCCATCATATTTGTCAAAAGGGAATAGTTCTTGATCCCTTAATCTTACATTAGATCCATCACCCCAGACTTCTATATCTGGTAAGTTTCTGTGGATAGTATATTTCTTATACGGAAGATTCAATTTTGAGTTGTATTTTAAATAAACTTTATAATTTCCATAAAAATTTATATATTGCATAGGTATAATAACCTTGTCATTAGATAAAAGATACTCTTTTATCTTCTCAAATTCCCATTCAGGAATAAACTCATCACAATCCAAAAGAATACACCAATCACCTGTACATTTTTTTCTTGCTTCATTTTTAAATTGAATCCAAAATTTTTTAGGATCGGAATCATCCCAATGAGTTCGAAAAATTTTTATTTTTGGATGAATATCTTTTATAGCTTCATATGTTCCATCAGTAGAGTAACCCTCATTAACTATAATCTCATCAGCAAAATCAAGATGATGTCTTAACATATCTACTACATGGTAATCATAATATAAACCATTGCGAACAAATGTATAAATTGAAATTTTCATCAATTAACTCCGATATCCTTCACAATAGCATAAATTTTTTTTACTATATTAGACCAATCATGTTCTTTTGCCCACTTACGTGCCTCATTCCCCATTTGTATTCGCTCCTCTGAATTTAAAGCCAATCTCTTAACCGCCCCTTTTATCTGCTCAACATCTCGACCATCAATCACCAGACCAGTTTTTCCATAAATAACTGCCTCAGGCTGTCCACCAACATTCCCAGCAATTGAAGGAAGACCTGCTGCCGCTGCTTCCATAAAAACAATCCCAAAACCTTCAATCATAGAACCCACATGAATAGAAGGCATAATGTGAATATCTGCAGCGCAAAAACTTTTAATTTTATCTTCTTCCGAAATCTGTCCCAAAAACTTTACCCAGGGCTGAATCCCCAAATCCATACTTAACTGTCTAAGTCTTTCTTCTTCCTCTCCTTCGCCCCCTATCACATAGGCCAAAGGTAATCCTTCTTTACGAAGTTCAGCCAATGCTCTTAAAACCATTCCATGATTCTTTCTAGGTTCCATCCTAGCCATGGTAATTAGAATTATTGTATCTTTGGCAAATCCCCAATTTTTTCGCCATGTTTCTCTTTTTACATGGGACAGTTGATATCGCACAAAATCCACGCCAAGATGAACCACTTTAATTTTAGATTCATCATAAAAAGATGACGCTAGTCCTTTTGTAGAATAACTATTGGCAATTACTAAATCAGAACAATTCAGTGCCAATTTAGTTAGCCACTTTAACTGACGACTGGTTTTTGCGATTAAAAATTCTTCACCATGGGCATAAGTAATTATTTTTAATTTTTGTTTTAAGACATATTTAATAAATAAAATAGACACTGTCTCTGGTATAGCTTTAACACAATGAACTACAATTGGATTAGAAGATCTAATTCTTTTAAAAACTTGAATCATCTTCCATAAGTTTTTAAAAAAATTCAAGTCAATTCCCCAACCAGTTATTTTGAAAGGAAGACGATTAATTTCTCTAATAGATCCATGAGTCAAGGAATCAAAACTCTTCTGTAATTTAAATTGCTCCTGAAAATTTGAAGTAATAACCATCGTTGGTTCAGGCCATCTTTTTCCAACTTCATAGAGCCATAGATGAGCCCCTCCAATTTTGGGAAAAAAATCATAAGAAAAAATTATATTATGTATTTTTTTCATCTATAAATCTCTTTCTTGCTAAATAACTCAAGGTATTTGCCAAAATAATCAGATAAAATTGAATTTCAAAGCCGGTAAGGGTAAGAAAAAGGGCACAAACCAAAAAACCACTTAAAGAAATTAAAGTAGCATCTGAAAGATAATAACCAAAAGATCCCTTTCCAAATAAATCTCTATTTTTTAATAGGGACCTCATACAATTTAACATTAACAACACATAAAAAAAACACGCTGGAATTCCCGATTCTGCAGCGATTTGTATAAAAGTGTTGTGGGCTACTTTAGGACGACCTTCCATAAAATATAAATAAGCTTGTCCAAAAGAAGCCAATCCTATTCCTGTAATTGGATAGGCTATAATCATTTTTAAACCCGCTTTCCATGCTTCAATCCTTGGATCAAGAGGTGTCTGTTGAGATGAATCTTCGCTTCTTTTAATAATAGTTTCAGCCCGTTCTTTAATAACACTTCCTCCCTGCCAAATATACGCAAAAATAAAAAGAGGAATGAGCATAACTCCAATAATTTTTTTTTGACTACGTAACCCAGCAAAAAGACTCACAAAAGCTGCACCTAAAAGCCCCCCACGAGAACCAGTTAAAAAAATAGCATGCCAAGCAAAGGGGATTGCCAACCATAAGCTCCAACGTAAATACCATTGTTTAAAAAACCAACCCAAAAAAAACAAAAAAGGAATACTAACAACAAAAAGCATAGCAAAATTATTTTCATCTGAATAAAGACCACAACCTAGTAAATTAACCGGCCCTTTTAACCTTATAAAAAATCTTCCTGATAAATATTGCATATTAGCCCAATAAATTAAATAAAAAGCAACAATGGGGAGAATCAACGCAAAAATTTTCATTTTGTTTTCATCAGATATACAGCAAAGACCAACAAAGAAAAAAACAAAAACTTTTATCATCCTAATTAGAACCTGGTAGGGATCAAAAAATCTCCATTCATTCATAACATCCACATAAGGTCCCCAAAAATAGGAAAGAAAAATCAAAATAAAATATAAACTTGCAAACAAGACACGTTTATTTTTAATAATATCAAAATTAATAGCTCCCCGCACAGAAGAAATACAAAAACCAGCGACTGTAGGAATGGCTATTAAATAAAAAGCCCTTAATCCCTGAAAATGCCACCACCAAATATATTGAGGACCGAGGATATTGAACAAATAGCCTATGGTTACTCCAAACCAAGGATTAACTAAGGAATAAATTGCATTACAAACAAAAAGAATAAATAGTAATATTTTACCCATAATTAAACTTTAAAAATATTGTCTTATGCTATAAAAATTTTGTGCAATTATTATTAAAAATAACTAAATTTTATTTTACGATGCGCGCATGAAAAAAATTATATTTTTAGGACTTAACTAAGTTTTTTATTTCTCTACTTAAATCAACAATTACTTTATCCCATTCATATTTTTTAGCTTCTTCTAAACACAAATGATATCTTTTATTAAAAGGAACAGATAGAAGCCTTTCAAACAAAAAAGGAATCTCCTTATAATTTTTAAATAAATAACCCACTACTGAATTTTTAGGAATTATTTCTCTAAAATATGGATGGTCAGGAACAATAACACTTCGTCCAAGACTCCAACTAGCTAATAAAGCTCCACTGGTAGTGATATTTCTATATGGTAATAATATTATATCTGAAGCATTAATCGCAGAAGCATATTCAAGATCTGTCAATTTTTTTGGATAAAAAATTGCGATGTTATTTGTGTCTAATAAAACCAAACGTTGTAAAAATTTATCATCATAACATTTGCCAGCAATAAATAACTGAATATTCTTTTCTTGGCATGCTGTTATTGCAAGATCATGACCTTTATATCCTCTGATAGTTCCTATTATTCCAATGGTTGGTTTCGTAATATCTAAGCCAAAGTGTTTTTGAGAATTTTCTTTAGATTCATTACATTTAAAATAACTCATAAAATTTCCATGATACATTAAAACAATGCGGCCTGGTGGATTAAATTTCTTTTTTATGACGTTTTTAGACCATTTACTGTGAACTATAATTAAATCTGCAAAGTTAGCAATAACTTTATATCCTATATAATCTAATAATAATTTACCTTCATGTCCTTTATGATTATGAACTGTCCATAAAATTATTTTTCTTTTCTTACGCGCCTCTCTTAAAAAAGATAATATACCTAAAATTGATTTGACATTTTTAAGAAGATTAGAAGAATTCCAAAAATACTCTGTCCAGTGAAAATGAACTCCTGTCAAACTAGTATCATCTAGAATTTTATTATTAAATACTTTTCCTGGAACCACACTAATTCCAAATTTATTCATAGCACTAGAATAACATTTTAAATAAGGATGCCAACCATAAGGAAAAGTTTTAAAAGTTAATTCTAGCTTCTCATTTACCATATAGTTCTTTTAAAGTTATATTTTATAATCTTTTTTGAATTGTTCTATAACATCTAAATATTTATCAAAATTTTCTTGTAATATAATATTATCACTTAAATTAAAAGAATACTTCTTTTTAATATAATGTAATTTAAAAGCAATATATAATATTTTTATATAATTTTTACATAAAGAAATCATCCGTGATTTATCATACCACAATACCGGCAAATCAATTGGTCTAAATGCTAAATTCAAGGATGAACACCAATCATTCCATTTAAAATTATGAACTGAATCTTCATAAAACTTATTTAACGAGCGTACAGGGATCCAAGGCACTCTAAAAGCATCCGCAACAATAGCACCATGCATAGCTTCACTAATAAGATATTCAGATCTGGCAATATCTAAAAAACATTCTTCTATGGACTTCCTAGGATCTATATATTTAACGCCTGCCAACTTACAGGCAAGTTCCCAATCTTTGGATGCACTTCTAAAATAGGGCATGTATGATATTTTGTAACATTTTTGAAAATCACTTTTAAAAAAAAGATTTACCAAAATTGCTGGATCGGTAATAGATACTTTTTCATCAATACCTAATATTTTAGCAGATAACTTACCCCTAAGAGCTCTTATATCCCACTTACAATCAATTTTAGGAGGATTTTGAGGATAACGAACTCCACTGCCGAAAACAACTTTAAATGGATTTTCAGGAATCCGACTGTCTAATATGGTACCAATACCAATAAAAATAATCTTCTCATCGTTATCAAACAAATCTGGAAAAATTTTAGGCCATAACCACTCATTCAAGGCGTCACCAAAGTTAAAAATATTTGAACTATAATAAAAAAGTTTCATAAAATTAATCCTATGTTTTTAAATATCTCTTTAATTAAAGAATTGAATAAAATAAATATACAAATAACATATATAATGGCTCCTGAAAAAATTGTTATAAGTGATACAATTTGTATATTTAAATGAAATATTAGGCACAACTTTTTTACCCAAAAGGTCCCAAATAGACACATCAAAGATGAAAATATAATAGGCCATAATTCTTTAAACAACATAAAAAAATTTTTCTCCAACAAAACATGAAAAGCATACCATAAAATAATAAATGAGGGAAGACAAGAAACCAGCATACCAAGAGCTACACCAATTAATCCATAAAAGTATCCTAAGATACTGATGGAAATAGCAGTGAAAATTAAATTAATAAAAGCTATTTTAGATTGAAGATCAGGTCTATTTTTACAATAAAAAATAGATCCAATAGGCTGAAAAATACATCTCAATGCTGCGCATAAACAAAGGATTTGTAAAGGCTTTATAATAGACAACCATTGCTCTCCCCAAAAAACCGGCACTAAAATATCTGCAACGGCGGCCAATCCGAAAAGCATAGGAAATGCAATGAAAGTAACAAATTTAACTGACTTTACATATCCAGTAAAAATTTTGTTGTTATCATCTTGAACTTTGGATAATGCTGGAAATACAACACTGCCAACAGGCCTTGAAATTCTATCAAAAACCAAATGCGGGATACGATATGCAAATTCATACAGACCTAATTGATAAGAGCCTAAAAGACGACCTACTAGGAGATAATCCAAATTTTGTCGTAAATAGCTGATAATGGAAAAAAATAAGCCATGAATTCCAAAGCGAAAAAGATAATTAAAACTCTCTTTGTTGAAATTAAATCTTGGCCACCAAATAGCAGAAGCAAAAATAGCTAAATTAATGAAAAGATTACTAACCAGCAAAGCAATAACTAAGGACCAATAAGCCAAATCAGTATTTATAGCTAAAAAGACAGCAAGAGAAGATTCTAAAAAAACCCCTATCCCATTAATTAGATTTAAACTTTTAAAGCGCAATTCTTTAATGAGAAGTGTATTTGGAATTATACTAAAAATTTGAATTATAAAGCAAAAAGCTACAATTTGAATTACGGGAACAACACGGGACTCTTTAAAAAAAAGAGCAACCAAAGGAGCTCCCAAAAAGGCAATTAAAAATAAACAACACCTCACAGCTGCCATTGTCCAAAAACATGTATTTAAATCTTCTTGAGAAACATTTTTTTTCACTATAATGCCAGAGGCCATTCCCATGGCACCAATATGAACAAGAAGATCTCTAAAAAGCAAGGCCATACCAAAGAGACCAAAATCAGAGGGTTTAAGAGCCCTTGCTAAAAAGACACTTGCCCCCAAACGTACTAGTGTTTGCCACCCTCCACCTAATATTTGCCACAAAGCGGCTTTTCCACTTGATCTAACTAACGAAGAAGTGTTCATAATAATTTCATCTTTTCACTATGAGGTAATAACATAAAAAAATGAATTATTTGATTACATTAAAATACACGCTTATCAATTTTTTATAATTTACATCTTCACTAAATTTATTGATAGCATATTCCCTATTTAAAACTACTGGAATTTTTTCTGCTTTTTCATAAATCTCTAGTATCTTTGTAGCAAATTGTTGAAAATTATTGGGTTCAACCAAAAATCCATAGGGTGCATCCTTTAAAATCTCAATCAGACCACCTGTTTTAGACGCTACTACTGGCAAACCAGCCAACAAACCCTCAACTGCAACTCTTCCAAAAGGTTCATAAACAGAAGGAACAATTAATACGTCCAATGCCGCAAGAACTTCTCCAATATTATCTTTAAACCCAAGGCATATAATATAATCATCTATATTTAACTCTGTTATCAATCTTTTTACTTTTTTCTCATTACACTTATTGGGTCCTAAATCTTCTCCAACAATCACAAAACGAAAATTTGGCGAAGTGTATAAAAGTTCTTTTGCCACACGCAAAAAGGTGTCATGTCCCTTTTGAGGGGATATATTGCCTATTATACCAACTAAAAAACAATTATGTGTTCCCCATTGATTTCTTATGACCCTCCGCATCTCGGGACAATAATAATCATCTGGATTAAAAAAATTGTAAACTACTTCTTTCTTAATGGTTTCAGGAATATTTGGATTTTTTTTTATGAACATCTCTTTCATATAAAAACTATTAAAAATTATTACATGTGGTAACACTTTCATATAATAACTCACGCTATTCTCGTCTACAGAATAACGAATATGACAGATTAAAGGTATCTTTAAAATCTTTGCCGCAATACTGACAATACGGTAGCAAAAGAGATCGTTTACGTGAATTATATCTGGTGAATAGAAATAGAGAAGCCTCAAGTATTTAAAGAACTTACAAATAAAATCAATTTTTGAATATTTGTTTGAGAGTTGATGATCCAAAATGATATAATTTAAACATTCCTTCTTTATCAATTCCAAGAATTTACCTTTTCCAGGAACAACGACTAAGATTTCATGTCCATTTCTTTTAACTTTTTGAGCCATTTGAACCAAACTTCTATTTCCCCCTCCAATATGGGAAGAATTGGATATATACATTACTTTCATTTTATTCATTTAATATTTGTCTATATATTTTCGTGTAGTCATTAACGAATCTTTGGTGAGAAAAAAATTCTTTAGCAAAATCTTTAGTTCCGGAGACAAAATGTTTCCAATTATCACGCATTATTTGAATTTTATTAGTTAAATCACGTTCCTCACAAGTAAGCCCAACATTGAAATCTTGTATCAAGCTTTTTATTCCTACACCAGGACCCAATATTACCGGCCTTCCTGAAGCCAAAGCCTCTATAATAAATGTAGGACATGATTTTCCTCCATTTTTTTTAAAAGGAGCTATTGCAACATGACATTTTTCGTAAAATTTTCTCATATCACGAATTCTCTGACGAAACAAAACTACGTTTTTTAAATTGCTTTTTTTGATAACTTCTTCAACCTTTTCAAAGGAATCTCCCCACGGACGCCATAGTAAAATAAATTCAACATCAGGGAGATTTTTAGCTGCCTCCAATAGATCAAAAACTCCTCTTGATTCTAATTCTTCCACAGTAGGGGGTGAGGATGCAAATAAAATGCGAAAAGGCTTTTCATATTTAGGGAAAGATATTTTTAAAAATGGTTCTAGATCAATACCTGGATAGATAACTTTAACTTTTTCCCTAGCTAGCCCCTTTTGAATCAAATTTTTTCTTTGTTCTTCACTATCAACTATTAATAACCTTAATTTTTGATAATATTTTATAGGTAAGGAACCATTCCCTACTACTCCAGTTAAGATAGTTCTTTTTGAAAAAATACTTGAAAGATATATCCAATTATCTAAACTGTCATAAATATGATTTATTGTATGCACCTTAGACATTAAAAAAGCTAATATCCTAGCACAATAATACCACTTTGTAGAAAAGCCAAATATTCTTTTTTTTAGATCTATTTTAATCTTCTGCAAATTACTTATACCTAGTATAGTGCTATCAAAATGTTTCGCGAGGGTAAATACCTCTTTACTAATCCCCTCCATCTCGGGCATTAGCCATCCAGTGTAATAAGCTATGCGAACTGACAAACAGCTATCCATTCTAAATTTTTTTTAGTAAAATTATTTTCAATAAATCTAAGTAAACTATAAGTCAACTTATCAAAACGTGGACCAAGATAAATTTGTATTTTCAAAAGCAAATTATAATAAGGATACACTGGTATTAATTCTTTCACCCAAAATCCTACCTTTGCCATTTCTTTCAAAAATTCCTCTCGGGTATAGAGTTTATCATAAACAGGATATCTGTCTAATCCTTCTCTTAAACGAAGAGGTAAAGAAATTTCCTTATTTACCACATCAAAAATAAAAATACCTTTATCTAATAAGTGTTTCTTTACTGTTTCATAAATTTTTATGCGATCTCTTTTCCTAAAATGTCTCACAAACCGAAAGGAGTAAATCAAATCAAATCTCTCTCCAAGCTCCATAAGGAAAATATCTTCTTTTCTTAAAATCCAGTGCTTTTTACCTTGCAATTTTTCCTTTGCTATTTTCAACATCTCATCACTAGCGTCCACTGCAACACATTTAACATTAGCTGGAACCTCAACATCTTGAGTAATGCGCCCTGGACCACACGCAAGCTCAAGAATCTTTTTAGAACTAGTCAACAATATATACCGATTAATAACTGAGACCTGTTTTTCGTGAAGAATTTTACCTAACGGAAAAGTAAACCGCTCTTTAACATATTTTTGAGCACATATTTCATTCTGGTAATATTTTTTTATATTTTTTTTATCAGAAATAGCCATATTAAATATTAACTCTTTGTTTACTTATTACTACTATACATTTAACATTAACCTTACATACTAGCTTGAAAATTTCTACAATACTCTCTCACAATAAACCATTTCCCACCCTCTATATACTATTAGCACCTTAATAAATTCTTTATCTAATAATTGTCTGACATTTTTGGGAGTGTATTTTTTTAATTGCTCTTTTCCTTCTTCTATTTTTTTATTTAACAGTTCCTTCCACTTCCTCTTTCTAGAGATATATTTAAGTTCTATTATTCCTCCATAAGGGATTTCTTCTCGTATTGGATTTAATACTATATCTACATATCCTTTAGTTACTTCCTGTTCTGTTAAAACTTCATAATATGGACAAAGAACAAGAGTACTCACCATAAATCCTTTTAAAAATCCTTCTCCTGTAAAATAATCCCTGATTGAACTGTTTTTCTTAATCTCTTCTGCTAAATAATAAAATGCTTCTAAGCGTTTTTCATAAGCAAAATCTAACATATATTCATTGAATTTGTGAATATAGAAATTAAAATCAACAGATTTTAATCCCTTATATAAAAATTCTCCCATTAGTCTCTTTATCGTTTGATGGGGAATAGTCATCCTTAAAGCTAATCTGTATTTCTCTATTGTAACAAATCCTAGAAAAAACATAAAGAATAAAAAATTGTCCCTATCTGCTACTTCAAAGGCACTAAAATCCTGAACTATTGTTCCTATGGTCACTGGATTATCTTGAATTAAATTATTTAATTCCTCAAAATTACCATTTAACTTACTGCTGGTTATCAATAAATATCTTAACTTAGAATAATCTGTTCGAACATTTACGTCTACTAATTCTTGAGGTTCTTTTCCTTCATTTATTAAATGTTTTAAATAATACATGATCATATCTGTATTGTATATAGTGTATTCTTTTTCTTCATTAAATCTATAATTCCCATACCATTCATCTGCTCGACTTAGTATCTTTTCTCTATTAACCTTAAGTCCATAATACTCTATCAATAACTCTAATTCCTCAGGTGTTATTCCTAGTATGTCATTATATCTCTCTTTTAACGATATATTAGAAGATATATTACTCCCACTAGTTACATCGTATAATGCTAAAGGACTAACTCCGGTTATAAACATTTTTTTTATTGGCGCATTGCTCCCTGTAGTTCCAGATTTTAAAGTAGTAAAAAACTGCTTGTATATACCTTCCTTCGTGGATATTATCTTTTTATATTCTGAAATAGATTCAATTAATACCTTGTTCACAAAATTGTCATACTCATCTATTATTATATAGAGAAAAAGATTATCCCGTTTCATATAATCAAATAATATATTTAACATATCTATTGGATTAGAGCTGTCAAAATCTATGTGTAATTTATATCTTAAACAAAAATCTTTTATTTTATTTTTTAAATAGTTCCTAAAGCTATTCTCATAATCTGTTACATCTATTGCACTAAAATCCAACTTTAATATATGAAATTTATTCTTTAATCTTGTTCTATGATTATATACATATGTACCTTTAAATACTTTATCAAATATGGATTCATAATTTAGATCATAATAGCACTCAAGCACTGAAAGCCACAAACTTTTGCCAAAGCATCTAGGACGCAATAAAAATAAAAAATTATCATCTTCTTCTATCTCAGAGATAAATCTGGTCTTGTCTATATAATAATAATTTTCTGTCTGTATCCTTACAAAATCTGTTAAACCATAAGGTATCTTCTTCTTCATAAATCTATCCAGAAGGAAAATTTACTGGCATTGAAATAATTAAACAAAGATTAAATGACTAATACCAGAATTGGCTTAAAATTAAAAGAAATATTTTAGCATTATTTTTATTCTTTCAAGAAAATTCCAATCACTGTTCCGATGGATCTGGCCATAAAATAGACCAAATAAAATTTTAATATAGTAAAAAAATTAATATTAGCAGAAATTCTATACAGCCTTATTGAATACACAATTACTGGCAAAAAAACTAGAAAAATACCAAAAACAAACAACAAAAAATTTCCAGACAAAATTCCTGTTATTGATAAAATGGCAAATAATATTATCCAAATTGGTACAATTACGCTTGGAATTTCTTTTAATGTAATTTTTCTTCCCTTTATTGATTTGATATTTCCGTTGGCTCGCCATATTTCTTTTTTAAATAATTCCTTCCAGTTTTTATCTTCACCTAAATGTATAAAATTAGCCTTTGAGGTACAATATATCTTTCCCAATTTATTTACCCTATCACAAAAATAATAGTCTTCACATGTGATAATATCTTCTGGAAATCCGCCGCTTTTAAAAAAATCTTCTTTTCTTAAAAAAAGATTCCACCCGCCTGTAAAATCAATAAATTTACCAGATTTTGTCCTATTTAAGGCAACCCTTATTTTTTCAATATTAGTTGGCTTATTGCTAACACCTTGAGGAGCGCACACCATTTTTACATCTTTTCTCCTTATTTCTTCTAACATAACTTTTAGCCAATTGCTTGAAAGAAACACATCGGCATCAATAAAAGCAAAATATGTGCCTCTAGCTATTTGTGCCCCTTTATTCCTTAAATAAGAAATGGTCTTATCTTCAGACTCAGATAATATCTTTATGAAAAAAGGATAGGAGGCTGAATCTAAATCCAACTTTTTGTTTTGAGTGACAATTATAACTTCTATTTTTTTTAGATCAAACACTTGTAGGGATATACCTCTTAAAGTCTCTTTTAACAACTCTTCTCGTCCTTTATGGGGAATAATGAAAGATACTATGATATCATCTTGTTTTGACATAATTAAATACATTAAAAAATCTATGGCAACAATTTATTTTAAGTAATTTATAGTTATCCCAATAACTTATAATTTTAAATAATGCTTATGTTATTGTTTTTTTTAAAACTTCTATCTATGTTATTAAATGCTTCCCTCTTTTTTGCACTTTAACTTTCTTTTAACTGTTTTTGTATTAAGGCTCAATTATATAGAATTCTGCGGAATACTATAATCCTGAAATTTTTTACCGACTATCAGAAAAGATTTTTATCTATCTAGATAAACACTCGCAAAAATTGAAAAGCAGAGGGATATATGCGAGAATATCCCCCTGCCTCAATTGTATTTGTATTTTTAATTTATGATTTTTTACGGCGGCTTATAAAGAAACCAGAAAATCCAAGACCTATCAAAGTTAATGAAGCTGGTTCTGGGACGGAATTAACATTATTACCTGAAAAAGTTCCAGCTTCAATAAAGACTGCACTATCATATACATAATCTCCAGTGTCAGCAATGGCAATTTTCATATGATGGTTGCCTGTAGATAAACCTTGAAGCTGAGCAGTTAAAACAGTGGTAAAACCATCATATTGTATATTATATGCACCATTTACATTGCTTATATAATAAGATGAGTTAATACTTTGATTAATGGTGTTGATGCTAACTGGATCATTGGTATTAGGTACTAAAGCTATGTTAGTTCCATCTATAAAAAAAGCAAAAACATCATTATACCCACTATTTACGTATTCTTCATATTCTTCAGAGGCAAAAACAAAATTAAAATATAAATTATTGGTTAAAGTGTTAAAATCAAACTGTAATACTGTAGCATCAAATGTGCTAGATGGAGCAACCAAACTAGTTAAGTCTTTATCCCCAGGATATTGATTGGCAATTGAATATCCGGAATTATTGTTAGGACCTACAGCACCTGCTGCTGAACCAGAGGTAAGAATAATTCCATTGTCTATCCCGAGACCAGAGGATAAACCATCAGAAAAAATACCCACAGCATTTAAAGATCCTGTAAAAGATATATTGGAAACAGAAATACTAGATGGATCTATTATATTATTTACAAGCTGTGATGCATCAGTTACAGGTGAAATTGTTAAAGAATAACTATTTTGTAACATTAAAATGAATAAAAACACACACAGTAAATTAAATTTTTTTTTCATAACAATCCTCCCTTTTACTTTGAAAAAGTTTTCAATTGCAAAAAATATTTACTAAAATTTCTGTAAGTTCAGTATTTCTTCATACTTACCACCTCCTTCGTTTTTTGTTTAAAGATGCGAAATGCAAATTACATACCATTAAAAAAACTTTTTATAAAATTTTACATTAAAAATTTTTCTAAACACACTTTAAACAGAGAACAAAACTCTTTTATGGACTTTTAATTTTAAATTTTTTGGCCAAAAAATCGGTTAAGCTATTCCACAAAATATACAGGCCTTTTCAAAATCTATCCCTTCTCCTATCAGTCCAGTTTAAGAAAAATAAGTTTTACCTTTCCAAAATATTGTCTCTCTTATTATTCTTTAATTTTTCTTTTAGTACTTCTCTATTGTTAACCTTAATACAATCTTCTTTTAAAAAAATTCATTATATTAAATCGTTTCTATTATATCAAGTTCTGAAGAATACTATAAAAAAAGCTTTCTCCACATAATCAAACCTCCTTTATATAACTCTTTCAAAATTTATGCCAATAAGTTTCAATTAATAAATGAATTAATACATTGACAATACTCTTTGATTTGCTTAAATCAATTATAAAATTATCCTTTGTAAAAAACTAAGTGGAATAGTTGTTGCATAAAAGTAGGCATAATGGGGCAATCTTAAAAATTCAATCTTAAAAATTAAAAGAAAATAAAAAATTTAAAGGTCATCCCAAAGTTTGAAGGAGGTTTTTAAATGAGGAGAGTAGAATTCAGACATTTACATTTAGAAGGAGGTTTTTAAATGAGGAGAGTAGAATTCAGACATTTACATTTAGATATTAGGGATCCACCGAAATGGTTGTTATTGCAACTTATTAAACTCGAAATGGTTGTTATTGCAACTTATTAAACTCGAAATGGTTGTTATTGCAACTTATTAAACTAAAAAAAATTAACCTTTTATAAGGAGGATTTCAATGAAAAAGTTGTGTTATACAATCCTTATAGGAACTATATTATTTTTGTGGACAATTGGAAATGCATCAGCCTTTCTCGTAAATTGGCACTTTAAACCAGATGCACAAGATGAATTTATTTATGAATATTTAGATTCAACAGGTGCTACATGGGTAAAAAATGATCTTACCACTAATACTTTTGAAGAATGGGGATTTTTTACAACCAATAGTCATGATAATGGTTCACCTTATAATTTTCTTTTACAGGGAAAAGAAGTAACAGGACTTATTCATGCCAGCGGAAGTTTCACTCTTGGAGGACCTTTAAATATGACGAGCGGTGAATTGATTATGTACTACGATCACGATAAAAACACTTATCCCTATGGAGATGCTTCAAGTCAAAGTGACGGAATTTACTACGGAATCAATGATACTACTGATCCTGGTAGTGATATAATTGCTCAATTTACTTTGCAATATGGATATGGTGTAGTTGATCCTCAGGGTATACCCAATGGATTGGTGACCACTGTATGGGAAGCGACTTATTTAATGCCAGGTGTATTTTTTGATGAGAACGGCAATGATTTGGCCAATTTTCCTTTAAATCAAATAATTGCCTATGCCACAACAAATGCCTCATATATAAGTAATGTATCTGATGACCAAATAAAGGAAATGGCAGAATATGCAGGAGTAAGCATTAATGATATCACCAATATTCCCCCAAATGATCTCTTTATTAGTGGTAATGGACAGTTTAGATTAAGTAAAGTGCCTGAACCTGCTACTATGTTCCTTTTAGGTTCTGGACTTCTAGGTTTTGTGGGAGTTGGAAGAAAAAGGTTAAAAAAACAAAAGTAACGCCACAAAAAAAGCGGGCTTAAGCCCGCTTTTTTTGTGATAATTAAAGATCTATATACCTTCTTAAAAATGGACCTAACATATTGGTTAGGCTCAAAGGCGTTTTTCTCCATATCTTAATAAACATATCTTTTATTAAAAGAGAATGTTCAATCTTGTGCTTATTTCTTTTTTTTGACCATATATACCATAATAATTGCTTTTCCTCAGCCCCCCACTGTTTTTTGAATCTGTACGTACCCCCACCCACGGAAGACCTACCAAAATCAAAATATTTGTACCCTTTATCACAGGAATATTCCAACATTGACCAATATAATAACATATTGGGACTTAAGCGACTATATTCCCTTAAGGAAGAGGCCCAAGGATTGTAAACCATATCCTTAAACTCTAAGATCAGGCTACACGCAACTGGAATCTTTTCTTTATAAACTGCAAATATTTTACACATAGGTGAAAAATATTTCACTGTATTTTTAATCATATCTTTAGAGTGAACAGGGGAGCCCAACCACCTCATATTTTTACCAAAAACCTTATAAAAATCATCAACTAATTCTAATCCTCCTATTTTTACTGTGAACCCTTCTTTCATTGGCTTTCTAATCTGACTTCTAAGCTTTGATTTGAAAGATGTGAAAAGTTGTTCAGAGGATTTTTTCAGCTCTAATATAAGTCTTACTTTGTCCTTTTTTATAATAAGATGTGGATAGTGAAAATTTTTTATAGCACCATCTAATCTCAATCTTTCCTGCTGACGCAGGGTTACAGACCTTACATTTTCATTCTTGGCCTTTGCAAGAGCATATTCTATTAATAGCTCTTCAATCTTTTTATTCTCCGCCAATACGCCACCTAAATCAGAAAAAGGAATAGATGTAAACTTTTTCACAAAGCCATATGCATTTATTTTCACAATTGGCAAAATTCCCACTATTTCCATGTTATTAGATATGGCAACTATGTAATATCCTTCATGTCCATAGGTCTCGTGGATCACTTTTTTCCAGTTATAGAGCTGATAAACATTAGAATAGGAATGGTTCAATACATATTCATCCCACTTTGTCATAAAGTCCTCGGTTGCCTCGATTATCTTTACATCCATAAGAATATCCCTTTTAAGTTTTATTTTTTGTGAAAAAAAAAATTTCCTATAATGACTTATTATCAAAAAATTTAAACAACCAAACACATCCAATAGTAACTCCTAATAAATTAAACAAAATGTCTTCAAGAGATCCATATCTTCCTGGTACAGGAATTTGAATAACTTCAAGCAAAACACCAAATAGGAATCCAAAAAATAAAATCTTTCTTTTCTCATTAATCAGCAATGTTTTAATATTAAATCTGGGATTGTTTAAAAAGATCACCCAAAAAATAAACATGGGGATATGTAAAAAATTTTGCACAGATGGTTTTATATCCATAAAAAACATATGGTAACTGCTGTTTTTTGGAAAAATTGGGATTAATGAACTTAGCACTAACAATAAAGAATAGATAAAAAAAAAGTAATTCATTTTAGATTCTCAAATAATGTAGTCAATTTAGTTAAATGTGAGTTCCATGAAAAATTTTCCTTAATAAAAGAATAGATAAAAAAAAAGTAATTCATTTTAGATTCTCAAATAATGTAGTCAATTTAGTTAAATGTGAGTTCCATGAAAAATTTTCCTTAATATAAGACCTTGCACTTTTACCTATTTCTTGCCTTTTTTTATCATTCTTTAATAAGTATTTAATAGAGGTAAAAAATTGCTCTTCATCATTTGCTAAATAAAGATGTATTTTATCCTTTCCCCATATACCTTCATTAGCTTCATTAGTAAGTACCACGCTCTTTTCCATTGACATTGCTTCTAATACCTTGTTTTGAATTCCCCTTGCAATCATTATTGGAACTACAACTACGTGAGCAACATCATAATATGGTCGGACGTCTTCTACAAATCCGGTTACAAAAATACAATTTTTTTTATGTAATCTCTTTATATCCTCAGCTGGATTCCTTCCCACTACTAAAAAACAAATGTCTTTAAATTCTTTCTTTAATCTATAAAAAACTTTATTAACAAACCACAATACTGCGTCTATATTGGGCTTATAATCCATTGCACCTACAAATATAATTACTTTTTTTTTATTTATAAAGTTTATAACATCAGAAGAAAGTAAATGTAATCTATTCGCATTGTAAGAAAAAAAATTATAATCCACGCCATTTGGTATTACAAATATATTTTTAGCATTTTTATATTTGGAT
The DNA here is from genome assembly GCF_054657475.1 of Desulfothermus naphthae. Classification (NCBI taxonomy): domain Bacteria; kingdom Pseudomonadati; phylum Thermodesulfobacteriota; class Desulfovibrionia; order Desulfovibrionales; family Desulfothermaceae; genus Desulfothermus; species Desulfothermus naphthae. The sequence continues at coordinate 1,724,444 of NZ_BAAHYQ010000001.1, read as the reverse complement.
AAAAATAATTTTTTTTCTACATCTGAAACAAAAATAGATATGTTGAATTCCTTATTTATGTTTTTTTCATATTCAAATAAAATCTTGCTCTCGTATTTATAAATTAAACTCAGAAGTGAAATAGAATTTTTTGAATATTGATACCATTTATGAGAATCCAAATCACAATAATCCATAACTAACAATGGTTTATTTTTTAAATATTTTTTTGCATTAAATACATACTCAGCCATAACAGAACAAAAACAAAAAACAACATCAAATCTATTATTTTTCAATAAATTATTTACTTTTTTTTGTAATTTAGAAGAATAAAAATATTTAACAGAAATTGGTTTTTTATTTATAATAGATAACAAGATTGATGATATTTTTTTGTAGGAAGGCACATAATCCACCATGCAGCTTGAGCAGAATGTTTTTAGGGATTCACTATATCTTAAGTCATCTCTATTGTCACAAAGAGTTGCTAAAAATACATCATTTTGCTGAGATAAAAATTTTATTTGATTGAACGTTCTTATCTTATCCCCTTTATTGGGTGGATAAGGTATCCTATGGGCAAGATATAAAATCTTCATACAATCTTATAGGTTGCTATTGATCTATCTGTATTTTTACAACTTATATAAGTATTTTTTTACTTAAAAATTCTGAACATGAGATGAATTCTATATTGTCTTTCGATTTAAAGTAGTTACACATTTTTTTTAGCCGTTCAAAAGTTTTGTCCAGATTAATATAGTGTCTAAACCTGTGATTTAGACTTAAAGCTGCTATTTTTGGTTGACCAGGGTCAATTTCCCATGGATGCATATAAAAAAGATACCATCCTTTTTGTTTTAAAATAAATTGAACTAATAATTGAAATAAAAACAAAGGAAAAATCCTAAAATATGTCCCTCCACCAGCAGGAAACACTATACCCTTGATCTCAAAATTTGATACAGGTATTTCGTATAATCCAATATTAAACTCTAAAACTCCTCCTAAATCATTTCTAATTTCTTTCTTATCCACAGAGCCATATCTAGGATTCAATTTAAAGGAGTTATAACTTGAATCATATTCATATCCTAAATGCTTTAAACATTGTAAAAGAGTTTTAGTGACACTAAAATTGGGTGCCCTAAAACCATAAACTCTATTCCCTATTATATCTTCTAAAAGCTTTTTGGAGATGTCTAATTCTTCTATTAATTGGGATTTGTCCATTTTTGAACAAATAATGTGCCAAAAACCATGACTGGAAATCTCATGGCCTTGATTGTGAATTTTCTTTATTAAACTTGGTAGTTTCTTGGCTAACCACCCAAGCACAAAGAAAGTAGCTTTAATATTAAGACTATCAAATAGATCTAAAAGACGATCTATATTTGCCTCAACTCTAAGTTTCATATTATCCCACATACTAACAGGACAGACCGAGCGCAGATTTTCCACCTGAAACCAGTCTTCTACATCCACGGTGATTATAAATGATTTAGCACAATTTTTATTGAAATATTCCATAAATGTTCTATTTCAAATCCAAATAATTTTAACTTAATATACGTTGGATCATGACGAGAAAGAAGAAACCTACAATAAACACTACCCAACCTGAAAATTCATGAATAAATCCATGAGCCATTTGGGGTCCAAAGTTGTCAGCTAGTATGCCAGTTACTGTTAATCTAATCACATTCCCAATAATAGCTATGGGAATTGAACAAAAAAACAACACGATCCTTTTCAATACATTAAGATTTGATATATAGGCTAAAGCTGCACTTAAAGCCATTAGTGTAACTAAGGATCTGAGCCCTGAGCATGCCTCAACAACCTGTAAAGTTATATTTGGAAGAGTTATAATGTTTCCCTCTCTGTAGACTACCATTCCCAAAAATTCCATTAATCGGGTAGCTATACTAGATGCTATTAAAGACAATGGAACTGATAATCTATTCCACACAATGGCAGGAAGGGGTATCATAAATACAAGATAGAAAACAGGAAACATTATCAATTTTCCAACTTTTTTACCGTATAAGTAAATTACGCTTCCCCATAGGACAATTAGCATGGAAATTCCCTGCACTAAATCTAGAGAAGAAATCCAACCTAATATAAATACAATTAGACCAAATAAAACTATCCAAAGACCTTTATTGGAAGGTAATGTAGTGGTTTTTTTTATGAGTTCCCATTTTGTATAAATAAAATAAAGAGAAATTAAGGGAATGAAAAATCCGTGAGAATAATTTGGATCTGCATCCCAACTTTCTATTAATTTTAAAATAACAGGTCTATATAATATAAAAAATAATATTAATAGAATAGCTATAGTTATGTTCTTTATTGTAAAATAATTCTTTATTCTTAATTCCATATTATTTTATACCTAAGAAGGAAGAATTTTATATAAAATTTTAATAACATTTACACAAAATCTACTTAATTCTTTTTTAGACACTCCATTAGTTAAACATATAATCCTAATAAATGCCCCATCAGTTCTCCTCTTTAAAACCGAATCAGCTATTCTATATATTCTCTCTTTTACTTCAGAATCTAAAATTCGGCCTCTACATTGATACCAATATATTGCTTTTAAAACATTTGAGCCTTTTTTTAAAAAAAGACAACTTACATTAACCTTTTTATTCTTTGATAAATATATCGGGACTGACTCGACTTTATATATATTCCAACCAGATCCAGGCATACAATTCAAAGGAGAATGGTATGTCTTTATTCTATCGACATAGGAGAAATAACTTATATATACATCTAAAAATTCACCTTTTTCATTTTTGTATCTCCTCCAAATGTAGTCGTCAACATGAAGAATTCTAGCCACCTTAGGATCCATAGTTTGATTATCACTGGATTTCCATTCTGCAATCTTTTTTGGAAAAGACATATCAAGAGGAGTTTTTAAAGGTATTGCCTTCACATGACTAAAAAAATTAATAATAAAATAGCAACACAGAAATGCTATACAAAGTATCCCTCCTCGTAGAAAAAATCTTTTTTCCATAAATCTTACTTAATTAATTTTTTTGAATCATGTAATACAATGGAGATCATTGCCCTGTGGTCTTTATAATCATTGTTGTCTATATTTGACTCCAACACACGGTATAAATATGAAATTGAAACATCCATCCATTTTGTAACTTTATAATTCAACTCATCCTTAAAAGATAATACATTGTCTTTTCTGTCTGGCTCCTGATCTGTATATTTATTATACCGGTAGTCCAAATATGCAGAATTTGATAAATGTCTTGTAAAATCGTACACAAAAGTAAGTTGTCCGCCATGATAAATAGTAAAACCTAAATTTTCACCTCCAAAATATGTCTCTTCATATCCACTTGAATACTTAAAGCTTATATTACCCTTTTTTATTTTCCATTTTTTATTATAATTCACATCTAAATTAAGTCCCTTTTCATCGTCACCCTTTTCTTTGTCTTCTTCATAATATCCAGCGCTAACATCAAGACTTGAATCTTTTGATATCCTATAAAAAATTCCCAATGAAGGAGAATAAACCTGATAATCAGCGGTATCACCAGAATAATCCATATAAGTGTGTGAATAAGCCGCATTTATTGACATATGTTTTGTGATTTCCCTTGTAATTTTAATGGTTCCAACAAGTTCATCAAAGTCATCAGAACCACCGTAAAAATCTCCCTTAATATATGATATGTCTAAATTTAAAAAGGTGTGTTCGAAAATTTCAAAATTAACGCCAGCAACAGGATTATAACGCGTTGCCTCTTCTGTGTTCTCCCCTTGCTCCCAATTCCTATAGTGATTATAACCTACATAACATTTATCTCTTTTTCCAAATTGATAATTTAACATAATAGCACCAGAATAACTAGAATGATATTCCCGTTCCCTTCTAATTGTATAACCTGAAGGACTATATATAGTATTTTCATTATTAACATTTACATCATATAATTTCTGCGTAACATTATATTTATTGTACACATTAAAAATAAGCCTTTTTGTTAATTCATGTGAAAAGTTGAACATTGCATCGTGTCCAATGTAATTATCTTCAGTTTTTTCAAAATAATTGTAAATCGATGCAGAGTAAGAAAGTAAACTTTTTGTCGATTTAGTAGAAATATCCAGTGCCACCGATGGATTTACTAAAAATGCCCAGTCAGAATCTTCATCTTCAGGTGTTAAATACAAATTACTATCATATTCTCCACTTATCTTTAATTTATATAAAAGATCAACATTGACCTGAGCATATAAAGCTTGCGCATAAAAGAATAGTAAAAGTAACACATGAAAATATCTTAATATCCTATGCATCATCCTTCTCCATTTTTATTTTACAATTATTGTATCATTTCGTTGAATAAAATAATTTTGTTCTGGAGCTTTACCTGATATGATATCTTTGTAACTTATTTTATATCTTATTTCTTTGCCATTTTTATATCTTAGTAAAATTATATTGTCTTTATTTGCCCACTCAGTAAAACCCCCAGCAATGGCTATTGCTTGTAATATTGTTAAATCTTTAGTTAAATTATATTCGCCAACCTTATTTACTTCCCCAACCATGTAAAACTTATTGTTCTCTTCATTTACAATAACTGTTACAAATGGATTTGTAATAAACTGAGACAACCTTTTCTCTATTTTCTTTTTAAGCTCAATAGGTGTCAATCCTTCAGCCATAACATCATCTAAAAGCGGCAAAGATATTCGTCCATCGGTTCTCACTTTAACCACTCTTGTTAGATCCTCTTCTTTCCATACATTTATTTCAAGGATATCTCCCTTACCAATCCTATAATAGAAACCGGAAACATTAGATTTATCCGTGTTTTCAGCATAAACAATAATCGGAAATACCCACAAAAATACTAGACAAAATATAAAATATTTACTCTCTCTATTCATACAATCCCTCCTTGGTACATTCATCTTGCCCCCTGGCCTGTAAGCACAGTTTTTATTGTTTTTAAAATTATATAGATGTCAAACAAAATTGTCATGTTTTTAACATAAAACAAATCATATTCAAGTTTTTTCAATGCGTCTTCTTCAGAGGCTCCATAAGGGTAGTTTACCTGGGCCCACCCAGTTATACCAGGTTTAAGACAATGCCTTTCTCCATAATAAGGGATTTTTTTCTTCAACTGTTCAACAAACTCTGGCCGCTCTGGTCTAGGTCCCACAAAACTCATATCACCCTTTAACACATTAAAAAATTGAGGTATCTCATCTAATCTAAATCTCCTAAGGAATTTACCAATAGGGGTAACCCTGGGATCATCTTTTTGAGCCCATTTTGCCCCGTCTTTTTCTGCATCCTGTCTCATGGTCCTAAATTTATAAATTTTATAGGGTTTTTCCCATTGTCCCACTCTTATTTGTGTAAACAATATTGGTCCTTTTGAAGTAACTTTTACCATTAGAGCTATTAAAATAAATATTGGAGAGAAAATTACAAGGCCAAACAAAGATAAAATTATGTCAAGCAATCTCTTTGTTAATAATTTAAATTTTAGCCTAGAAAACCCCTCTGAGAAAATAAGCCAGCTTGGTACCACTTTGGTAACCAATACCTTCCCACAAAGATTCTCAAAAAATGTAATACCATCTACAATGGTTATGCCTTTGGTCTTACATTCTAAAAGTTTATTAATCGGAGACACTCCCCTCTTTTCTTCTAAAGCAAAAACAATTTTATTTATTTTGTTTTCCAAAGCTATCTCGCACAATCTATCTATGTCTTGATAGATCTGATTTTCCTTAAAAGAAAGGTCACATAAGACTTCTTTATTAAATTTTATTGTAGGAGGCAAAAATATATATTTGATATTATATCCCGAATCCAAATTATATTTTATTTCATTTATAATATGAAGTCCTAATTCTCCATCCATAATAAGTATTAAGTCTTCATTCCAAAATCCAGTTTGACATAAATATGTATATAAAATTCTCCATGATACTAAAAAAAACAAAAGTAATACAATACCACCAAAAAATATCCCCTGTTCTAATATAGCAGGAGGATATAAAAAATATATTGCAGACAAAATTATACAAGTAATACCAATAGCCTGTAATATCCTTAGAAAAAGCTCAACAATTCTAAATCCATACTTAAATTCATACAAAGAACAATAATATAAAACTATCTGTGATACAAAAGTTATAATGGATATTCTAATCCATATATTTAACCTCTCCTCATGAACAGGCAAATTTCCTTTATAAAAAATTAATATCACAGAATAAATACTAAAAAATATTAGAATGCTCTCAAAAATAAAAAATACTAAATTTCTTATTGGATAATATTTATTAAAAAATTTAAGCATGCCGCATATTATATTTTATCTTTTAATAACTAGTATACCTATATGAACCATATCTTTTGTAATATCTTTTTCTTTTTTCATATCCATTTAGTATAATACCCTTAAACCTCTCTTTCTCAAACTTCTCTATGGTATTTTTTACCACATCTCTGGGAGTACTTGCCCTTTTTACAATTAAATATATAGCATCAACTTTATTTCCTAACACAAATGTTTCAGGTGTCAGTTCTATGGGAGAAGAATCAAAAATGACATATCTATCGGGATATCTATCCTTTAGTTCCTTAATAAGGTCTTCCATTTTTTTTGAAGAGATGAGTTCCGAAGGATTATCACAATCATCGCCTGCTGGAAGGATTGTCAACTTTTTTATCTCTGTCTTAATAAACAAATCTTTTAGAGGTTCTCCTGTCATTAAATGCGTTGATAAACCTTTTTTAACATACTCATACCCAAAAATTTGGTGGACCCTTGGTCTTCTTAAATCTGCATCTACTAACAACACATATTCATCAAATCCTTTAGCAATTGTTGCGGCCAGGTTTGAAGCAACAAAGGTCTTACCCTCGCCTTGCAGACAACTCGTGATTAATATTGTTTTCGGAGGATCTCCTTTAAGTGGTCTTAAAATTCTAGATCTAAGAAATCTAAATTCCTCTGCTATAACAGAATTAGGTTCCGAAAAGACCACTATTTCTTTTGATAGTTGCGGTTTATCTCCATGTGAATCTGGTTTATTTACATGTAATTTTTTGTGTTCTCCTATCTCAATCCTTTCTTTTTCAGCCTTTTCAAGTGCTTCGAATAATCTACTCATAATAAATACTCTTGTTTATTTAAATTCGTGGGTGGGCAAACATACAATTACTTTTACTCCTAAATAAGTTTCTACTTCTTCGGGAGTATAAAATGCCGGATCCAGACTCTCTCTTAAAAAGGCAAGTCCACCACCCAAAAAAAGCCCAAAGAAAATAGAAAACATTGCAACCTTTTTTACGTCAGGAGAATATGGCACACTAGATGGAACAGCTAAATCCAATATTCTAAATTGTTCACCCTTTTGACGCTTTTCTAATTCCTCAGCCATTTCCGCATTTAATTTTTTTGCCAATAAATCTTGATATCTTTTGCTTAGAACAGAATATTCTTTTTGCATCTTCTCTAGTTGAAGCGATATTCTTGGTGTCATCTCAATCCTTTTTTTGTAGAGCGCTATCTGTTCTTTTATCTTTTGAAGATGTTTTTCATAATTGCTTATATAATTTCTAATTTGCTTTAATTGATAATACAAAGGTCCTTTTGTCTTTTTTTCTAAGTAATTTTCTCTCGCCTTTTTTTGTTTCAGTATTTTAATCCTTTTCTCTAAGGCAACTACATCTGGATGTTTCTCGGTATAAATTGACTTTAACTCCCTCAATTTAAGCTCGAGTTCTTCAATAGAATTACCTTTGTTTTCTTTTTTCAAACTTGTCCTCGTATTGGATTCTTCTGAATCTAGCAATTCCTGTATTGTTATTTCTTTTTGTCTTGCTATATTTATAGCCTCCATTAAATTATTATATTCGTCTTTCAACTGGTTTAATATGGAAATATTTGAATTTAATTCATTAGGCAACATACCTAAATTTTGTTTTTTAAATTTTTCTAATTCTTTTTCTTTTTTTTCCAATCTACGCTTTAGCCGATTCACCTCTGTTTCTAAAAATTTTGTAGTGCCCATGGCCATTTGCTCTCTTATCTTTAAATTTTCTTCTATAAATTGAGAGGCTAGGGCATTTGCCACATCAGCTGCTGTCTTTGGATCATACCATTCAAAGGATATTTCAAAGGCTTTTTTACCACCTTTTAACGAAACTTCAATTTTCTTCCTAACAAAATTTATAAACTGTAAATTGTCCGATGTAATATTTTTATTGTTTTCTGCACCCAAACCAAATTTTCTTAGTATTTTATCCTTTATTTTTTCAAAACGCCCTTTTTCTCTAGGTCTATTCAATTTAAACTGATTGATTATTCTTTCTAAATTTGTTCTACTATACACTTGTTGAGATATGGTATTAAGTCTATTTTGCAAAGTTTCCGTTATTGTTGACTTAACATAGCTACTAGGTATCCTCTGGGCTTCAACCAATATTAAAGTAGTTGATTTATAAGTTTTGGGGGTAGTAGCTATATACAAAATTCCACCAACTAGGGAGAGTAACACAGACAGTACAATCCACCATTTTCTTCTAACAATAATATCAATAACAGGCTGTAAGTCTATTTTTTGAATTTTAATCATTTAATAATAATTCTCCTTGTAATTATAATAGTTTATGCGAATATAATGCCAAGATATTTAAATCATAGATTTTTTTTCATTCTAATTCTTCTTTCACTCAACTAAAAATTGAGCTTATATTCTCTTCATGAACCATTTTTTTTGCAAACACAAAATTACCTTTTTCACGAAAATAGATTGTTTAAAATAATATTTTTTTATCTGCCATTCTCTGAGTGTGGAAGTCACTTACAATACACCATCTTATAACTTTCCAAAACATCCTTAAAACAACTAATTGACCGGCAATATTTTCCCATTTCTATATTTTATTTTTTTATCTTTCAACACCTTTTATGATTTAGTAAAGTCTTCCTATTTAAAAATTTATTCCTTACCATAATTAAATTAATTTATTGTTTGATTTATGATTTAATCTTTTTTACTCCAGTTTTCTTTTTTTTGCAACTGAAATTAATTTCACCATGTATGAATTATTTTTCACTTCTAATTAAAATCAAAATTGTGATTATCCTCATAAATCAAGGAAATTATTATTGCACAAATTTTGCTATAAATTCAACAATCAAATTTTAGCTTTATATTCTTAGGTTATTTCAATATTTAATTATTATAATTTAATTTTAAAATTTAAAAATGGTTTAAGATAAAGTAAATGATAGAAAAAAGAAAAGAACCGAGGATTCCTGTCCAATTAGACGGGTTTTTAAAAGAACCGGACAATAACCAATTGAAGAGATGTAAAATAAAAAATTTAAGCCTTCACGGAGCTTTAATTTTTTTTGATGAACCCTTAGAAGTCAATAAAAAAGTTAATGTTCAAATAAAGGATAATGGTTCTAGCTACGAAGCCCACGGAACTGTTAGATGGTGTGGAAATGGTTCATGGCCATTTAAGATTGGACTTAGTTTTTATGAGCCTATCAATGTACGTCTTCCTCTTAAGGAAATTTCTTCAGCTCTTCTAAATGGTGAAGAAATAGAATATGGCGCAAAATATGTTTCTTCACCACTTTTTTCTCGTATCTATGTTGAGCTACTTAAAGAATCTAGTAGACAACTTCATATAGGTTACATGTGCTTTTTTTTAAAAAATAAAATAATGAATTTATTTGAAACTATTAATACAAAATTTAATTTAATTGATCTAGCAGTTAAAAAAGTGTTAAAGATTAATAACAAATTGGAAATATCTGAGAAAGATATCAGTATGTTTTATAATCATCATTTTAATAGTCTAAATGTTGAACTAAAAAAAATTGAAAATTTTATTAAAATATTGAATAAGCAGATTAAAGACAGTAAAAGTTATAAAATGTCCATATTACATATGGATAAAATCTTAAATTCTATTATTTATAGCTGCTCCAAAAAGATATCGCTTTTTAAGGAAGTAGAGTTTACTTCTAATATTTCTCGTGATATAAAATCTTTTATAGGTAATAAATATATATTAGAACAGGCTATAGAAATGATTTTTACTTTTCACATAAATTATATTTTATTTTATAATGCCAACAAAATTAAAGTTTATTTAACTTACATGGAACCCCAAAACAGAATACTTCTAAAAATTATAAATAATGGTTCAAAAATGTTTAACGAAAATATAGAGCTAAACAAAAATGTATTGGGAGTTAAAGATCATAATAATATTTTTGTTAATTATTTAAAAGTCATAACTATCATTTTAGAAGAATACGACCCAGAAGTAAAAATATTAAACGAATCTGGAAATAATCATTTTATATTAAGTTTTTGTGTTGAGCCAATTATTTAAATTAAATTAAAATAAAATAGAGGTGTGTTTTATGTGTAAAAGACTTTTTATAATTCTAGTAAGCTGCTTATTCTTTGTTAATTCGTGCACAAATAAAGATGAAAAATTTAAGTCTTATGTAGAGCAAGCAAAAACTTATTTACAAAAAAATGAATTAGACAAAGCAAAGATTCAACTGCTCAATGCTTTAAAACTTAAACCCAAAAGTAGCTTAGTTTATTATTATTTAGGAGAAGTATCCATAAGAAAAGGCAATGTTAAAACTGCGGTGGCAAACTATATTCAGGCTATAAGAATTAATCCTAGACAAGTGAATGCTAATGTTAGAATGGGGGAACTTCTTTTAAATGGTCATAGATTTAAAGACGCAAAGTCCTTTTTAGAAAGGGCATACAAACAAAAACCTGATAATGTAAAAATAGGTCGCTTATATGCATTGTGTTTGATAGAATTAAAAAAATATGAGAGGGCTGAAGAGATTTTAAATAGTTCATCCCAAAAAAATCCCAATGATTCAGGAATATTAATTCTTCTTGGGAATATACATCTCAAAAAAAATAATGAAAAAAAAGCTGAACAGTTCTTCATTAAAGCTATTAAAAGCAATAATGCCATTTTTAAAAATTACTTACCTTTATTTATGTTATATTTAAAAACTGAAAGGTTTTCAGACGCTGAAAATTTGTTATTAAAGGCTGAAAAAAGATTTCCCAATAACCCAGCAGTTAATCTGACCTTGGCAAATTTTTATTTACAACGTAAAAAAATATTAGATGCAGAAATGCAATTAAAGAAGGCTATTAAAAAGAATCCAAAAAATCCATTTTATTACAAGGAATTATCTCTAATATATATATTTAAATACAAAGACCTTAAAAAAGGAGAAAACATCTTAAAGGAAGCCATTGAAAAATGTAAAGATAATCCAACATCTTATATAAATTTGGCTGTTTTTTATCTATCTTTAAAAAAAGGCAAAAAAGCTGAAGAAATACTAAAACAAGCAATTGAGAAATTTCCCAATAACACCACCGCAATGAAAATCCTTGCCCAATATTATTATGAAATAAAAGACATTAAAAAGGCAGAAGATTTATACCAAAAACTATTGGCTAAGAATAAAAATGACCCTCTAGCAAGATTAATTAAAACAAAGATTTTATTGTTAAAAGGTAAAGTTAATGAAGCTGAAGAGATTTTGGTAACACTTTTAAAAGACATACCAAATTTTGACGAAGCGCATTTCACAAAGGCACTTCTTGATTTATCTCGAGGTAAATTGAAATTGGCAAAGGAAGAGGTGGCCCAAGCATTAAAAGTAAATCCAAAACATTTAAAGGCTAATTTATTGATGTCAGAGATATTAATAAGAGAATCAAACTATCAAGAGGCAAAAAATTATTTAGAAAAGGCAAAGGAATCTAGTCCTACTGATATTAGGATTTACATAAATCTTGGAAGAATTGCCTTGTTGGAAAAAAAATATAACGAAGCTGAAAAAAATTTCACAAAGGTAAAAGAATTCTTACCTAAAAGCTTTATAGGATATTTGTATCTTGCCAATACTTATTTTAAAGAAAAAAAACTTGACAAGGCATTAGATGAATACACAAAGGTCCTTCAATTAAATCCCTATGCGTCAGATGCTATTTCCAAAATAGCTTTGATTTATTTAATAAAAAAAGAAGACCAAAAGGCAATTAATTTTTGTAAGGAGCTATTAGAAAATTATAAAAATAAAAAACTAACCTCTTATGTTTATTACACATTAGGAAAAGTTTACCTAGCTCTAAAACAGTATGAACATGCTAAAATAGCCTTTAACAAAGCAATTAATGAAAATCCCAATATGATATTACCTTATATTCAGCTGGCAAACTTAGCGATAAGGGGCAAGGATATAGATAGTGCTATTTCTTACTATCATGTCCTAGAAAAAAAGGATCCTCAAAATGTTAATATACTAATGATGTTAGGTATCCTTTATAATAAAAAGAATGATATCCAAAATGCCAAAAAATATTATGAAAAATGTGTTAAAGTTAAAAATGATTTTGCGCCAGCAGCTAATAATCTCGCATGGTTAATGGCAGAAAATGGTGAAAATTTAGATAAAGCATTGTCTCTTGCACAAATGGCTAAGGAAAAAATGCCTGAAAATCCTTATGTATCCGACACATTGGGATGGATTTATGTTAAGAAGAATGCAGTTTTGAGCGGAATTGCCCAATTAGAGGATGCGCACAATGCATTGCCTAATAATCCTACTATTTCATATCACCTAGCCTATGCCTATTATAAAAACGGGGAAGTTAAAAAAGCCAAAAATCTTCTTCAAACAATTTTAAAAAATAAATCTTCCTTTCCTGAAAAGGATGAGTGCCAAAAACTTTTGACAGAAATAAACTTAAGTGCCAAGAATAAGCAATAACGAATGTATCTTGGATTTTACGGATTAAAAAGAGAACCTTTCCATATCTCACCTGACCCGTATTTTTTCTATTTTGCTCCTACTCATAAGGAAGCATATGCTGCTCTTGTATATGCCATTAGAAATAGAAAGGGATTTGTGGCAATCACAGGTGAAGTGGGGTTGGGAAAAACCACCATTATAAGAACCTTTTTAAATCACTTTAAAAGTCAACACAAACTGAAGATCGTTTTAATTTTTAACACCAAATTAAGTTTTAAAAATATTCTGAAACTCATTCTTTTAGATCTTGGTTTTGATAAAAAACAAATTCTAGAAATTGAAAACAGGGCCCACGATGAAGAAAGTTTCGAGGTAGAGGCAGTGGAACTTCTCTACGATTATCTCATTGAGCAATACAAACGTGGAATAAATGTTGTTCTTATTTTAGATGAAGCACAAAATCTTCCAATAATTACCTTGGAAAAACTTAGGCTTATATCAAACCTTGAAACAGATAAAAACAAATTGATTCAAATAGTATTAATAGGACAACCTGAATTAGATAAAAAGCTCTCTCAAAAATCTCTAAGACAACTAAGACAAAGGATAGAATTAAAAATAAAGTTAAAAGAACTTAATAAAAAGGAAGTGGAAAAATATATTGCTTACAGATTGAAAAAAGCTGGATATAGCGGAGAAAATATTTTTACCAAATCAGCAATAAAAAAAATATATAAATATTCAAAGGGGATTCCACGAAAAATAAACATCATCTGCGACAATGCCCTAATAACTGGCTTTGCAAAAGATAAGAGAAAAATAGGACCTAAAATCATCAAGGAAGTTTGCAAAGAATTGTATAGCGATGAAAGGAATACTAAATCTAACAAATTGTTTTATGGAGTTATATTTTGTGTTATGTTTTTAATGTCTTTTTATTTTGGAACACACTTTAGCAATATTGATTTATCTTTTTTATCCAATCTAAACTCATATCGGGAACAAATCAAAAAGAAAAATTTTCAAGAAAAAAAGGATATACTCTTATCAAAATCTACAAAAAAATCCATAGAAAATCCCAAAATACTTCAGCACGGAAATCCTCACACAAATCGTCATACTGATAATATAAGTCAAATTATAGGTGCAAAAGTAAAAACAGAAAGAACAGTAATGACTAACAGTAAGAATAGCTCAACTAATAAAACTACAATTAAAATAGATGACAAAGATTCGTATTCTAAATCACCCGATAGGCCTAACCGATCTCAAATGAAAAAAAATAAAATTTCTGGTTCCTACAATATAATAGAAAAAAAAGAACAAACTTCTGCTTCTATTATATTTAAAAATAACTTAATACAAAAACTAGATACATCTGGCAAAATAATCTACTTAATTTTACAAGAGAGAATTCCATTTTTTAATGATTTAAGTGATGTAAGACAAATAGTTCTAGTAGAAATGGCAAAACAAACATCTATTCCCGGTCTATTTAGTTTTAAAAAAATGTTGTCTGCTCTTAAACAGAAGAACTACGAATTAGCCGCTAGACATATGCTATACTCTAATTGGTTTGCAAGAGTTGGGGAAAAAGCAGTAATCTTAGCTGAAATCATGAAAAACAACGACAAAACTGCTTTAATAAAGTGGTTAGATAAAAATTACCCTGCTGTTAACAAAGATCGCTAAATTCAATTTACTATGGGATATCTAATCAATTAAAAATTTAAATAAATCTTTCCTAAGAGTCCTCACTCTTACTTCACCCTTTGCATATCCAAATCTAAACAACATAATATGGGATTCATTGCTATTTAAATCTAATTCAAAAATTCTCTCATATTCAGGCCAAATTTTATTTAATAACTCTTTATGTCTTTCTAAAAAACTATCTTTATTTTTTTTCCACCTTTCCCAAAAAAGAGTTATTGCTGTCATAGGTTGGAAGGATAGGTCATTTCTAACTGTCTCTAACCACACTCTCTGCATGGCCATTCCACCTCTTAAAAAGGCAATTTTATCCTCTCCTGAAACTGTTATTAGTCCAACACCAGAAGCTGATTTTATACTCCTGTATGAGTGAAATGCTACTAATTTTCCTATTCCCAACTTGTTAAACAAATGCATAATGGGCCATGGTTTTGTAATTCTTAGAAATATCTCACCCTGAAATCCTGCCTCTAAATTTTTTAAAGGAAATCCATCACGAGTTGAGTACATTTCCCTGTGATTAAACCTTATCATCTTTATCAAGTGTTCATGAAGGGGGCGAAATTCTACCCTAATCTTATCCACATTATATACTAATTTACCAACTTGTTTAATTTTCTTAGGATCTGTTATTAATCTTACCTTTGTATCTTCAATTTGTTCTCCTTGCTCTTTTATTCTATTTAAAATTGAATGGTCAATTTTTGTCTTTTCATAAAATTTTCTATTTGTATGTCTTAACCAAATAAAGTCGCAAAGAGGATCTTTGTGAGTCTTTTCTATCTTTTCAAAGTCCAAAATCCCCATCAACTCAGCAGCATTATCCTTCTCTGGCAGAAGTATTAAATTTGGCTTAATTTTTAAAGCACTAGCTGCTAATTTAATATTTTCAATCACAGCACCACACGATATTATAGATGCTATTTGATCTATGTTAAAAAAAGATTGATCCCTTTTAGAATCTAAATACACATAAATTTTTTTGTTTTTTATACTGAATTTCCAAGGTTGTGTATTATCTCCAGAAGGTGCCATTATTCCTGCCTTTAAAAGGTAATTAACTACTTTGTCTGAAAACAATTCTACTTCTTTATCATTGGGTATTTCAGGTAATTTTAAAGGGTTTTCATAAAGATCTAACTTTAAAATAAATCTTTGAACCAATAATTTTTTCATTCTCTGTAAATAGTTTTTATTACCCTTTCTGAGTTTTCCTTTTACAAACTTTCCACAATATGGATCAAATTGTATATAAAATGGTACAGGTCTTACTTTTCCTCTATTTAACAATATCTTAATTACCTCTACCCCTGCCATGGCAGCACAGATGTTACAAGCTACTATTGAGGATGGTCCCCTTTGAGCTTTTAGATCTATTTTACTCTTATCAATATATTTTACATGTAACCCCTTTGGCGCAAGACCAAGGCCAAAATTTAAATATTTTTCAATTTCTGGCATACCTTCATATACGTCAAAATACTCATCAAATGACATACCTGAATCAGGTGCAAAAACAAGGAGAGCTGACCCAAATCCCAAAGGAGCTGCAGTTACTACATAAATTCCTTTTTCCCTTGCCCTATTAAATAGCTCACGCCTAATATCAAACTCAAAAAAATCAAGTCCATCTACAACTACATCAACGTCATTTAAAAAATCATCTAAAATATCTGAAGATAGCCCTTTTTCAAATAGATTTATTTCCAAATAAGGATTTATGTCTTTTGCCTCTTTTGCCATGCAATGAATCTTTGGTTTATTAAAATTCGATACTTTTGCTCCATACTGTCTATTGATATTAACTATGTCGAATTTATCAAAATCTGCTATATTAAATTTACCAATTCCCAGTCTCGTTAAAGTAACCAGATGAATTCCACCAACTCCTCCCATACCAGGTATAGCAACTCTTGACTTAGCCAATATTTCCATATCCTTTTCAGACAATATGCCTATATTTCTAGAAAAAGCCTTTTTTAGATATTCCTCTTTGGGATTTATACCCAATTGTACCAATGTATTATTCAACTTTTCTTGCATAAAAAACCTCTCTTAAGATTTCTTCACCATTAATATACATGGCAAAAATAGTAAATCTCCAATAAGGGCTGTTATCATAATGATTGATGTGAGCATTCCAAAATCAAAGGTTGGGTGAAATTTACTTGTTACCAAAACTGCAAAACCAAAAAATAAAATAATTGATGAGCTTATTATAGCCCTTCCCTTATTTTTTAAGGTTATTTCAACAGCACTCGAAATAGACATCTTTTGTTTACGTCTCATTTTTAGATATTCTGTCAAAAAATGAATTGTATCGTCCACAGCAATACCTATAGCAACTGCTGAAATTAATGCTGTTGCAGTGTTTAAGGTTATACCCAATATACCCATAATTGCAAAATTAAGTAATATTGGAAATATGTTTGGAATTAAACTTATAATTCCAATAGTAATGGACCTTAAAACGATTATCATAATTATAGAAATGGTAATACCCGCATAGAGAAGACTTTTTATTTGACTGTTAACCAGTGCATCAATTATAATGACTTGTTGTAAAGCTCGTCCAGTAACCTTTGCCGTAATATCTGGAGGAGTATTTTTTATTAGAAATTTTTCTATTTTTTTGACAATAATCTTCTGTTTTGATGAAGAGTGCACAGAAAGTCTTATTGAAATCCTAGTTTCATCAAAAGATTCTGTTACTAAATCATCGATAGTTGATATATCAAATAAAAGCAAGTATTGAGACACCATATTTTTAGTATCAGGTATTCTATACCATTTTTCATCCTCATTGTGAAAGGATTTATTCATTTCTTTTAGATAATCATTTAAACTAATTACCTTGTCTACTCCTGGTATTTTACTTATATAATTTTGCACTCGTTCAATATAATACAACTTTTTTGGATTTTTAAATCCCTCTACATTTGTTTTTAAATAAACATCTAATGACCCAGTTCCACACAAATTTTTTTCAACAAACATTAGATCTTTATATTCTTTGGTAGAGGGCATAAAAAATCTATTTAAATCAGTCTCCACCTTAACTTTTGATGCCCCCCAAATGGACAAGAGTGATAAAATTATAAAAAAAAGTAATAGCTTAAAGGTATACCTTTTGGTAAAATAATAAATCTTTTCTGTTGACCTACTTATGAAATCTTGTTTTTTTGAAAAGTCCCTAAACACCCATTTTGAAGGAGAAAATCTAAGAATTGGGGGAATAAGAAAAAAAGCATAAAAAAACTCAAATATCATCCCACAGGAAGACATTAGGGCAAAATCCCTAATTGGAGATAGTTCACTACTGATTAAAGAGAAAAAACCAATTGATGTAGTAAGGGTTGTTAAAAAACAGGGCAGAAAAAGTCCTTTTACAATTGAGCGAAGTGCATTAACTTTACTCATATTTTCTAAAAGAGAGGAATCTAAGTGGGTGAATATGTGAACAGTATCAGCAAGAGACATGGCCATAATTAACGGCGGAACAATGGATGTCACATTATGAAGGGCAATCCCTGTTAATCCAAAAACACCCATAGTAGACATCATACAGGCAGAAATGTTTAAAACTGCTATAACTACCAGATAGGGTTTCTTAAAAAAAATCCATACAATAAAAAGGACTAGAGTATAAGTAATTGGTATAAAAACCTTTAAATCTCTCTTCATATATTGGCTTAAAGCATAATCAGTAATGGTCCAGCCGGCTTTATGAAAGACAAAATAATTAGAATACTTATTTAAAACTTTATCAACCTCGTTTAATAATTTTCCTCTATAATCTGGATCATCATCTCGTATATATGCAAATACTATAATTGCTGTTGTAGAACCATCCTCGGAAATTAAATTGCCTCTAAAAAGTGGGTGTTGTATTGCATCTTTTTTTAACTCCCTACATTTCTCTGTAGAATTCGGTATGTATTCTAAAAAATCTCTTACTTCAAAATAATCATCACCTCCTTTTATATCATCTACATTAGCTAATGATATAACATCTTTGGCCAATTTTATTGACTCTAATTCTTTTGTTAATTTTTTTAATATAAGAAGTTTTTTAGGAGTGAATAATTCCTCATCCTTAAAAGCTATGACAAAAAATTCATCACTACCAAAAATTTCTCTAAATTTATCATAGAATTTACTTGCAGAATTGTCTTTCAAATCAAAATAATCTACATTATTAACTGTTTTTACCTTTGGAAGATATGAAGAAAAAAGTATTAACACAAAAATACATAATAACAAAAAAAGTTTTGGATATTTTAAAGATATGTCCATTTTTTTAAAAATACAATTTTAGTTTTATATATATTTCATCCCTTTGATCATATTGACCTAAGAGAGTATCCAGATCACCTCCATAAACAAATCCACCAAATTCTATATCAAAATTGGATATACCTTTGTATATAATATAAGGATTTATAAAATATGAATAATCTGATAGAAAATATGAAGATTTTGTACCTAATTTCCAATCTCCACCATAAAATTCTTTGGACAATT
The DNA here is from genome assembly GCF_054657475.1 of Desulfothermus naphthae. NCBI lineage: Bacteria > Pseudomonadati > Thermodesulfobacteriota > Desulfovibrionia > Desulfovibrionales > Desulfothermaceae > Desulfothermus > Desulfothermus naphthae. The sequence continues at coordinate 1,705,374 of NZ_BAAHYQ010000001.1, read as the reverse complement.
CACCTAATATAGATACATTGTCTTCTTTGAAATACAATATTGAATTTGTATAATTAAAAATATAGCTGTGAGATAATTGAACATTTAAATACAAACCTTCTTCTCCAGTATAATCTATTCCCAGTACATACCACAAATTAGGCCTATGAATGGAAGTAAGAGTTTCAGTTAAAAAAACTGTCTTATCAAAATAAGCCATTTCTCCCCTTATACCGAAATCTCCTATCCCGCCCTCAAACTCAACTCCATAAATATTTCGTCTTACATACGTAACCTCCACATCCTTATTTTCCATTCTCAAATAAGGAAGCTGACTGAGAAAGTTGTCTCCAGAAAAATCTTCTTTTATTTTAAGTCCAGAAACAGGAAAAAACTTTATATAAGGATTTGGATCAAAACTATTTAAATAACTAACAGCAAAATCCAGATTTTCTAAACTAAATCCAATGCGTACTCCACCCTGAAAATTTTCAATTTTCTTAGGGGGGATATCTTTCTGAATATTCAGATTATCTACGTAATTTTGAAGGTATTCCCTCACCTGTGGCGGTAAGGGAAATTTATCTAAATAATATGCAGAACTTTTTTTAAGCTCTTTAAAAACAGAATAATTTCTATCAAAAAAATAGACCTCATTTGGTTCAACAAAAGGAATAATAACAGCTTCAAACCTTACATTTTTTTTAAAAAATTCAACATCAGCCATCCAATTTGGAATTTTTCTATCTTCATATGGAAGAATTATAAATTGTCTTAGATCCTGGGAATTCAAATTATCCACAGGACTCACTTGATCAGTCTTGCCCCATCTAATAATCTGTTTACCAATTCTAACTCTGACAGGTCCTCTGTTTAATACAACGAACCCTTCATAAAGACCAAAATCTTCATCCCGTTGAACATCAGAATCCTCTGTATACAACAGACTCCATTGGAGGGAAAACTTAAGATAGGATTCCTTCTTAGTAAAAACAAAACCCTGATCTTTTGGTGTGAGATCATATTTTAGAGTTGTTCTAACAAGAGGAAAGGCATATTTTTTATATTCAAAATCATCGTCCTTTATTTGCCGTCCCATTCTTGATTCCATTATACCAGTTAATGACACCTTATTTTTTATCTCCTTAAAAAAACTATATTTATTAATTTTTGGAGAACCGCTTCCAATGCCTGTCCTTCCACAAATAAAAAAAATAATTAATATTAAAAGAAATTTATTACCAATTTTCCAGATTTCTTTTTGTAAATAACTCATCTCCAATCCCTGGTTTGTTGTATTTAATTTCCTGAACTTTCAATATAGTCTTATGTTTTTTCTTTAAATTTTTCATAACCATTTCCATTGGAGTCCATATCCCTTGAATCTTTTCTAATTTTTTAACTGTTAAAACTTTATATAATTCATTACGTTTGTTATAAAATTCTGTTTTTATACTTAGAAAAATATCTTTAGGCACATAACTTCTAATCAACGAATATTTCGTATTGGTATGGGGCCTAGGAACAGATTCAAGGATAAAACATTCCTTGTCACCAATTTTTTTCTCTCCAACTATTCTGTGGTCAAATTCATCTACCCTTCGTCTTTCCATATCTTCATAAGTAAAATCGCTGTTAACAAATGATCTGCCCTTTTGTGAAGATACGATTCTTCGAGTTCGTCTAAGTGCTGGTAAATATAAATATTGCGTAGTTTTACCATCTTTATCTTCTATAGATAAAAATCCTGTTCCAGCAATGTCTTCTGGTTCCAAAAATCTAATGAAATTTTTTCTAAGAGAATTTTTTTCCATAAAAATACTCACAAATTTTCTTTCCCTTTTCCTACCTTTTTTATCAACTAATATCATAGAGACCTTTGACATAGAATTATCTCCGATATATCTATCATATATCTTCTGGGCAAGTTCTCTTCCTGTAATATCATGGCCATAACAAAAGCAAGGTAAAAAAATAACATAAGATATAACTAAAAATAGTGAAGCTTTCATTAAATTGAACATTATAAGACCCCTTTTTTGTCTAAACCTTTGTATGCTTTTAGTAATTTCTCCCTTTGTTTAGGAGTTAACTTTTCCTTTATACTTGGTTCTTTTTCCAAAAAATATGCTATTGTGTCAGCATCAATTTTTTTGGGTCTTGGCTTTATCTTTTCTAAATCTTGTCTAAAAATAGAGGAGGTCTTTATAGGTCTTGTGCCTGTCATTAAGTAAAAATAGTAATCCAAAGGGGTTTCCATATCTAATGCATTAAATATCTCTATCATATCTTCAATTGACTCTTCTACTTTGCCTCGCAGAGCTATTGCAGGGGCATTTACCCTTGGATACATTTTTTCTTCTCCAAATTTTTCAAAGGGAAACAAATTCATATAATATCTAACATGTCTAGGATTTATTGTAATACAAATATCATCAACTCCTTTGTATAAAGAATACCAAAACATTACCTGCACTTGATATAAAAAGATATTTTTCCACCTGTATTCTCTCGGGGTTGCCAAGGCAGATAACTCAACTATCTTTCTATTTTGAGCCCTAAGAACATCAACTTCTTCTTTATAAATACAATCCATGGGCAGCCCAAATTCTTCAGTATCAAAAATCTCAGTCAAAGTAGATATCACTGTTAAATACTTTTTAGCAATAATGTGTACTGTGTCGGGTAAAAGAGAATATATGGAGAAATACAATTTGTGCTCTTTCGGTTCTGTTATATATTTCTTCTCCCAGTACACTTGATAAACCAGAGCAAATGCTTGTTCTAATTCATCTTTTGTTTCGGCAAACTTTATTGCAGGCTTTTCCAGACCCTCTAAATTAAATCTTTTTAAACCTGAATATTTAATCCTTAAAGTTCTACGTCTATCTAAACCCTTTTTGTGGTATTTAGATACATTAAAATCTTCTTCTTTTAACATAGGGTATTCTCCTCTTATTGTCATCTTCCACCTTTTCTTAATATCAACATTAATTAGTTAATGATATTGATCACAATATTTTTTAAAACATTTGTTGATAAACCACCTGTATCCAAGTTCTTTCATTTGTTGAGTTGGCTACCCCAACAAGCTCAAAATTATATATAAAACCATCGGTATATCCCTTACAGTCAATTATTTTTGCATAAACAGTATATGAACCGTAATTTTTTTTCCAATCAGCAAAATTTATAATATCAGAAGGGTTTGAATTGGATGTGCATTGGGTGAGATTAGTACAAAAATTGCAGACACTAGCCCACAAATTGGTATCTCTTCTTAGCTTACAGATATGGCCAGTTATCCAATTGGGATCAGAGGTATTTGTCCAATCAGAAGATTTCAAAGTAGAAATGAAGTCTTCCATCCCACCTTTAGTGGCTTCAAGTGAAGAGATATATCGCTTGATATTCCCAGAATGTCTGGTGCTTGTCAAAATTAAAGTGAAAACCGCTGCACCAAATATCACTACTATCAAACTCAATAAAAGTGCGGTTATAAGTGCAATACCATCTTTTTCTTTGACTATGATCACCTATTTTCCCTCCTGAAATTCATAGGAGTAATAGTAATTTTAGCAACCTTCCATCTATAGTGAAGTTCATCTCCAGTAGGCGTAAACTGTCCCAATACTAGGCTAGAGGTGGCATTGAGATAAATAGTTCCCTGGGAATAATTAAAATCTAAATCTCTTCGACCCTCATGATATAAGATAATGACATTTATTTCTTTTACCTGTGTCCTAATATCTGAGGGAGTCCCTGGAAGAGTTGTTGTCCATTGATCAATCGCACCGTCGCCATTGGTGTCCAGTCCAAATGCCACCTTAAAATCCTTAACACAGTCAAAAATAGGTTGAGCTCCACTTGAATTTCCATTTGCTAATATTTCTTTTCTAGTGAGTTCAAAAGTGCCAGGGGCGCATGTAGTCAAAACATGACTGTTTGAGAGTGAATATTGAATTTCATTGTAAGGTCTATTAATTGAGGAGGTGGAGTCTAATAACCCAAAAAGTAAATAAACACCATTTGCTGGATTAAGTGTTATGTTGTAACACGTACTATTCAAATTATAATCTAAATCTAACGCAACATAACAAAAGCTGGTATCGTTGCAGTTACTGCTTGTAATATCTGAAGCTTCAATTGTAAAAAATTTAATACTGCTCGGGTCTATATAACCAAAACATTTTGTAGCGGAATTTCTGAGTAACAGCGTAGATCTTAAAACTAAAAGACTTCCATTATAACTGATTGGACTATTATTTATATCTAAACCAAAACCACAATTTTCAATGTCTCGTCTTATCAGCTCAAATGTAATTAACTTGTCAATATTACTTTTAGATATAGAACTCTGATTTTTATAAGATTTCAAAATATTAATATAAGACTGTAAAACAGCAGCTAACACCAAAGATAATACTGCCAAAACAACCAATAATTCTATTAATGTAAATCCATCTTTTCTCATGGTCTATGTATTACACTGTTTAAAGTTATATTTTGGGTACTATTACTTGACGGATAACTATATGTTACAGTTATTTGTACTGGATTATTTCCAGAGGTAAAACTACTTACACTAGGAGCTGAAATGGTATATAAAATAGAAAAATTTCTGAATTCTCTGATTATATTACTGGGACAGTTAACTCCATTTCTTAAATCCTCTATACATTCTTGAGCCACTTTAATGGCTTCATCTCTAATTGTATTCTTTACATTTATTTTACTATAAACAGCCATTATTTGAAGAATTCCTAAAATAACTATTGTTAATAATAAAAAACTAACCATTATTTCCACTAATGTGAAACCATCTTTTTTAGTAATTACAGTTTGTTCCATCCCAATTCCCTATCCTTATTCGTGTAACTGAAATAGAAATACAATTTTGCTTAAAAGTCGTGATAGTATTATGTGGTCGAAGATTTATAAGATTTTTGGCAATACCATCTGTAAATTTAACATAGGAAGAACTACTCTCAAAGCTTTTATTTAAATTAATAGTTGCAATAGTTTCAGATCCTGCATCAGTGATATCACCCTCATTATCAGTATCACATTTAATCTCTACATTTGTAAATGGAGAAGTTCCGAAAAATACTCCACAAACTCTTTTCTCTAGGTAACTCTTCATTCTTGCATCGCTAATTATTGAATAAAGTTGCTTAATATCATATTCATAATCATATTTTTTCTTCCATTTTGTGTATTGAGGAACTGCAATGGATAACAATATTGCCATAATACTCAAAACAACTAGGATCTCTATTAGTGTTATACCATGTAACTTTACTTTTCTATCCATAATAATATCTTTCCTGAACCAGAAATATCTGGACTGATAAAGGGTGTTGGAGATTCAGGAGTAATTCCAGGTCTCCATGGTGTAACTGGACCTGTAAATGAAGTAGTAGGTCCTGTACCTACGGTGAACTGTTCAATATTACCCTGGGATAATTGTAGAAAAAGCTTTCCTTTAGTTCTATTAGTATCAACTTTGTAACCAGGACAATTTTGATTGGATAAATCTTCTCCAGTTGCGCAATTTAGTTGCCACATTCTAGATCTGCCTCCAAAGCTACATACATCTGTAGTAGGCTGTGTGGTTGAGAAAAATATAACATCTAAATCTGTTACAGTAGGATCGGCTATCATCCTTTCTTTGAAGTATTGATCTTCTTTGGGATCCAATTTCTGGTACCATGAAACAGTGCCATTGTTATCATCTAAATGGTCACAGGCTTCACTCGCCGAATGGGCATTATTGATGTTACAGTTACCACCTGTTAAACAACCATCTATCCTAACGCCATATAGTATTTCTTGATCATTTTGGTTTTGGCCAGGATCGTCATTGGGATAAAAATATCTTCCTGTGCCAAAATAGATATAATTCATATCAAAACATTTTGAATATTCTATTTTTGCAGTGATTGGTTTTATGGAACTATTGAATACTTTAATAATATCCCAATTTTCTGGGTCAGAATCATCTATTTTCACTCCCAATACATTGCCCTGAAATGTACTGCCAGATTGACGTGTTGTGCCAAGAAAGACCATATCAGTATTTCCATCATTGTTATAATCTATTCCTTGTGTAAATAACCTTCCTCCGAATGATTTATTAAAAGATGAAAGTGTTGAAGAAACAGAATTATCTATTTTTGTAACAGAGGATATAGTAAGAAAATTGTCTAATGTAGGGTCGGAATTTAATTGTAAGACAAAGAGTTTTAAATCTTGATCAGATTCTCCTCGGTAATTAGTTGGTCCAGAGGCAAACATTATATAATAATTATTATCTTTTTTTATAAAAGCTGGGCCTGAATAAGTAAAACCAAGTTCAGGGTCAGTGAATTCCCATAAAAATTTTGGCGAAGTACTATTAGTAATATCTAAAGCAAAGTATGAGGACAATCCAATACAATTATTGGTTGCTGGGTTATAGTTTGATGGAGAAGGACAGGTATCTAACGGTGGGTTTACACAATTAGTTCCTGAACAGCCAACACCTCCTCCAAGCCTCATACCACCTATAAGTATCTTTTTATCTATCTTTTTATCATTGTTAGTATCTATTTCTATTATATATGGCATAAGGTCCACATAATACAGATGGCAATATTTGGTATCGGTCAATGCTCTTAAATATGGAAGGGAGTTTTTAGGGATATAGCTCCAGAGCTCTTCTCCTAATTTGTCTGTTTTACATTCACTGCTCTTGTCATTGCAGAGTTTTATATCCTGGTATGCATCAAGGCCATCATATCTTAATTTCCCCAGTCTAAATGCATGCAACATCCCATCATTTGCTCCTACATAGACTATTGAATAATCATCATAGTCAACTATTTTGGGGGTAGAATATATGATATCTCCCAATTTCCACGTATTGGTTCCATCAATTTTTCGAGATCTAAATCCAGATATATCTGTACCATAGATATATTTAATTAAATTTTCATATGATATAGGATTATAAATGAGTGTTCCATTAGAATTACTTTCATTGTCTATTATTTCATCTTTATCTTCATCACCAAATAAATATGAATAAGTTGAATTTAGAGCTTTTAGTTCTATAAGTTGCTGTGGATTATTGGGCTCAGTTGCATTCACATAAGTGTAAATTTTTCTAGTGGTAGCATTTTTTTGCGCTAATTTGGAGCCTGCTTCCCACACAGGAGTAAGTTCATCCAAAGACATATATGTTGTGTATAGAGATGAATTTGAACCATCACAAGTGCTTTTATAAGCTTTTATATTTAAATTCCCAGTTGAATTGTCTATTAAGAAATCCAAGATTAAATCACCGCCCTCTGTCCCAGACGAACATATATCCAGGGCCTTGTTTGATATTGTATCCTCTCTAATATTTGAATAAGTTAGATTAAAATAGAACCAATAATTATACAAATATCCTAACCAATTAAGTTCATTTAAAGGAAATTGTTTTTTAGGATAGAAAACTGCTTGGATAAGATTTTTTCCTACTTTATTTTTTTTGGTAAGAAGTGAAGCCGACGTAGCAGAAGCAGTTTTACTGAGAATGTCAGCAAAGACTTTGTTTAAAGTAGTTTCTATTTGACTCGGGTCCGAGACAAAGAAATATGTGTCTGGAAAACCATCACTGTCTTGATCCCATTCACTTTGCAAGTCTGGTTTATTATTGCCATTTATATCATCAAATCCTCCCCATTTTGCAGCATACCATAAGGGATTTTTCAAAAGAGTAGCCGTTGAACCGGAAGATACCGTAAAAGTTTTTTCCCAAACAAGAGGCATGTTGCATACAACCGAAGGAGTATTCCCGTCACAGGCTCCTGAATCTTTATCTCGTACTGGTAAATACACCCCATCTTCAGTGGTCCCTGAAATGGCAAACCCCATTACTTGATCAATACATCCTGCAGCATAATCAGAACTCAATTTGACTTTAACATGCGAATTATCAATAACCTCATATTCATAGGTTACAATCGCATCCATGTCATGGTCTGCACCTTGTTCTACGTCTTCAAAATTTATTCTAAACTGTCCGTGTGTTGACGTAATTTGGGTTACATAAAAGTCCACAATTTGATTTGAGGAACAGTAAGAATTATTAGAACAGTTACTAATAACTAAACCTTTATTGTAGTCGTAAGTTAAAGTGCATTTGTGCGCGCAAGAGTTATATATACCTAAACAACCACTTACTGATTTACCTATTGGCACAAGGGTTACTATATGTGAACCAACTTGCATTTTTATTCTTGGTATCGGCGAAGATAGAGCTACTGTATAAGTAGTTATGTTTTCACGGTTTAATTTATCTTTAAATTGAGTCTTAGCATAATAAGCAAGCGCAGCCGAATAGTAACTTCCCTGCTTTGTTGGTTCCTCAGGACATAACCCTCTTACACTTCCTAAATTAGAAATATCTTTGGCAGAACAGATAAAATCATTTTCTCCACCACTTTGACCGATAAAATGTGAAGTATTTGTAATGCTTTCTTCATCCCCAATGGTTTTTGCCAATTCTTTTACATTTAAATCAGGGAGATCTCCAGAATAACTGTTAAAATCGCTCCCTGGCACTTTGTCTGAATCATAGCTTGGATTAATATCGCTTATAACAATTATTGATGGCTTGGAACACCAGGGGAATATGGCGTAAGGGTCATTCCAATCGGGTTTGGGAAGGTCAAGTCCGGTATCTTGGGAAGAAGAGTAGGTAAAATCAGAGGTAGGGGATCCCTTCCCGGCGAAATATCTTTCCGCCTCATACATCATTTCGCCAATGGGGTTACCCCACATTCTACATTCACCTTCCTGAAGAGGGCGAGTGGTAATCCAGCCACAAGTATAGCTACCTTGATAACTATAATCTGAATAGCGGAAACCAACTGTTCTTAAGCGATTGATCGTTTGAATAATACTGCCCTTATCACCAATCGTTGTATTAAATTCACCTGTATTTGGATCTATTTCATCATTAATACTCCAGATCTGTTTTCTTAACACACCTCCACTTAAATTTTTGGTATAGCTTCCTGTAATAAGACCAAAATATATTGATGCTAGATTAGTGCACAGTCCTTCCCCCCCACAATCAGCATCAGTACTACATGGGTTGAGACTTTTAGAACACACCTTATTCCCGCCTTCTCCGTATTTTTGTAATAAACCAATAGGTTTATAATTTCCATTTGGATATTGCTTACAGTTATCCTCAATGCATACAGAAGGATCACACACTTTGACGCGCACAAAATATTCATGTGCGGGTGTGCCTAAACTGTTGTCACATACAGGTCTTTCTTTTGATACCCATTCCCATATTCTATGAGAATTATTAAGCAAGACTCTTATCCGATGAGGCTCTCCGTCGCTCAAAGAAGTTACGCAAAATAGGTGTCTTTTTCCACCCTGAGGGGGGTCAAAAGGGGTTAATAACCGTGTATCTTCACCTACATACTCTTTACCCCAACTATGAGCATCCTGGGGAATAAAGACACCCTCTAACACCGTTTCTGAAGCAGTATCCGTGCTTCTATATCCCCCATAAAGCGCTTTTCTTAAAACATCCATACGAGACATAGAAAGCCAGTTTAAAAAGTTGCCGCTCCATTCATCTTCTTCACCACAATATTTATTATTTGTATGTCTTGTAGGAATAAATTTAGAACCATCATATAGGTAACATTTATAGGGATCAAAATACCCATAGTAATCTATACTATGTTTATATCCTACATCTAACTGACCATCTCCATCAATATCAGAAGCATCATTATACACCTCATAATATAACTTGTGGTTTCTTCCCATAACTAACATTACAAGAGGAGGTGCTTGAGCAGATATAAAAGGAGGTATAGAACAATAATCCTGCTGGACTGAGGATAAACTATACAGAGGAAATAGACAAAACAAAATTACTAGTAAGCTTAACCAGATTTTTTTCATTTTTTATACCTCTCTATTAAAATTTTATAAAGAGTATCATATACAACTTTAACTGTTACCCAATCCCTAATTTTTATGTTTTTCCATGAAGCTGGAATCTCAAAAAATATTCCATTTTTTTTGGTTTGGATACTAACTTTACAGTCAGAGACAATCTTAAAAGTCTTTCCTGAGATATTGATGAAATGTCCCTCTATACTTATCACTTTACCGTTAAAATAATAATGACCTTGGGCGAAACTAACAGAAAGTCCCCCTACACAAATGGCACCTGTTAAGATTAACATTAATATCAATTTAAATATTAAATTACGCCTGACTTCCATTTTTATCCCCTCCTTTTTAAATCTCTTTAGTAGACACTCATTACTAGTCCATCCATCGTATTTTATACCTTGAACTCAGCAGGTTTCTTTATTTTTACAAAACATCCACGCAGAATAAAATAAATTATCTCCTCTTTACAACACAACTATAAACTTATCTAAATCAAATATTACCACTTTTTTTGCGTAATGTCAGCTATTAAATCCTCATCACTGATAACAAAAATTCCTTCCTCTTTCAAAAGTTTAGTGGTTACACCATCTCCCTTAATTATTTTTCTGCTGAAACTTCCATCATATATCTTCCCACATCCACAGGAAGGGCTGTATTGTTTTAAGATAGCCCTTTTTATTCCGAGAAGCTTGGCAATATATAGAGTCTCTTTTGCCCCCTGGATAAAATTTTGGGTTACATCTTTGCCTGATCTGGTAAAAACCTTTGTTCCGATTATTTCAGCGCATTCTCTTGGGGTGGGTAAGCCGCCCAATTGTTCTGGACAAAAAGGAATTAAAATATAGTCTTTTATAAGCTCAATAACTTTATTATTTGGCCTTGACTTACCATCATACCTACAGGATAAACCAAGTAAACATGCACTGCAAAGAATCTTTTCTATTTTTTACCTCCATTTATCCCTTAATACAACACATAGGTTTTAGTTTTACAACCCTTCTTGCAAGTCCTGCTTCATGGGTAGAATTTACTACTTTATCTACATCTTTATAAGCCATTGGAGCCTCTTCTGCAGCTCCCTTTTTGCTAGCAGCCATTATAATTATTCCCTGTTGTGCAAGGGATTTTATTATATCCTTTCCTTTCCATTTCTTGGTTGCCTGGCGCCTGCTAATAGACCTTCCAGCTCCATGACATGCAGAATAAAATGCAGGGTCTTGTTGCCCTTTATTTCCAGCAAGGATATAAGATGCAGTTCCCATTGTTCCACCAATTATAACTGGCTGTCCCACCTCTCTGTATTTTTCTGGAATCTCAAAAGATCCTGGGGGATATGCCCTGGTAGCGCCTTTTCTATGGACAAATAATTTTTTGCTTTGCCCATTAATCTTGTGCACCTCTATTTTGCAGGTATTGTGACTAACATCGTATAAAAGGGTCAAAGTGGCTCCTGGAAATACTTCAAAAAAACACTCTCTCACAAGATGAGTTAAGACCTGTCTATTTGCCAGGGCGCAATTTATCCCGCACACCATGGCGCCGTAAAAATCTTGCCCTTCTTTGGAATATATTGGCGCGCAAACAAGCTCTCTTTCTGGTAAATAAATTCCATACTTTTCAGCTGCCTTCATTAAGATATGGATGTAATCTGTGCCAATTTGATGGCCAAGTGCCCTTGAGCCGCAGTGTATAGTCACAACTACCTGTCCCTTCTTCAGACCATAGATTTTTGCTGTTTTCTCATCATATATTTTTGATACATATTGGATTTCCAGATAGTGATTTCCAGAACCAAGGGTCCCTACCTGTTTTTTTTGCCTTTTTTTGGCAGTAGAAGAGACCTTATCTGGCATGGCTCCTTTTATCATCCCACTGTCTTCAATAAATTCTAAGTCTTCTTTGGATCCATATCCCTGTTCTACTGCCCAGTGCGCACCCTTTAAAAGTACTTCATCTAGTTTAGATTCAGATAATTTTATAAAACCTTCAGAGCCTACTCCAGCAGGAATTCTTTTAAAAAGGGTAGTTGCAATTAAATTAAGCTTACTTTCCACCTCTTCCTTTGATAAATTGGTAATTAATGTCCTTACTCCACATGAGATATCATATCCAATTCCTCCAACTGAGATTATTCCTCCTTTATCAGGGTCAAAGGCTGCAACCCCTCCTATTGGAAATCCATAACCCCAATGGGCATCTGGCATTGCGTAAGAGGCCTTTACAATGCCAGGTAATGTGGCTACATTGGCAACTTGTTCAAATACCTTTGGCTCCAGTTCTTCTATTAATTCTTTATCACCAAACAACCTTGCTGGAACCCTCATCTTTCCCTGTTTTGGAATTTCAAAGCAATATTCATTTATTTGTCTTAAATTATCTTTCATAACTAATGACTTTTTAATAATTATAAGTTTGTATCAACTATAATGTAATCTGCTTCATTATTCCTAAGTGTAATTGTAAAGTTATTTATCTTTATTGCAACAGGGTCTTTTAATGGAGCCCTTCCAACTACCATTAATTCCACCCCTGGAAGAATTCCCATGTCCCTGATTCTTCTCCCCAACTCTCCATTAGCCCTTATTTCAAGTATTTTTGCCCGTTGATTTACTTTTAACTGGCGAATGGTCTTATAATTTCTTTGCTCCATAATCTTAACCTCTGAGGAGATTTTTTTGTCTTGCTAGCTGATTAAATGTCTATTACAAATTCTAGTCAAAGAGCTATTTACCTATTGGTGCTTAATTTACATATGTTAATATCTTTAACTGATTTTAATTTCTAATCAAGAATTTTTTCAGAAATTTTTTAAAATTAATAATTAAAAGTAATAACACATGGGAAAACTAATAAGAAAAATAGGATTAACTCCCCTTCTACAGCTTCCAGACTCTATTTGGCAACAGCTAAATAAAATGGAAGAATTGGACACTAACATAAAATATGTCCTTGCTACCCTTTATTATTTGGACTCCAAAGATAAATTGTCAAGTCTTAGAGAGCGACTTCCCAGATATACTTTTCTGGAATGGGATATTATTGAGAGGGCACTTAAGCTCCTTGCCCAATTAAATATAATAGAGTATAGGGACGGACGAGTCACTTTGCGCATAAAACCTATTAAGTATAGGTAGTGTGCTATATTCTGGCTAATAAACATGGATTAAAAAAGGGTTAGTCTATGCCAAAAAGAACAGATATACACAAGATTTTGCTCATTGGTTCTGGTCCAATCATTATTGGCCAGGCCTGTGAATTTGATTACTCAGGGACACAGGCCATAAAGGCCCTAAAAGAGGAGGGCTATGAAGTTGTTTTAATAAACTCAAATCCTGCAACTATTATGACTGATCCTGATATGGCACATAGGACTTATATTGAGCCAATTATTCCTGATATTGTGGAAGAGATAATTAAAAGGGAGAGACCAGATGCCCTCCTTCCCACCCTTGGTGGCCAAACAGGACTTAACATAGCCGTTGAAATAGCTGAGATGGGTATTTTAGAAATGTATGGAGTTGAACTAATTGGAGCAAAACTCAATGCAATTAAAAAAGCTGAAAGTAGAGAACTCTTTAGAGAAGCAATGGAAGAAATTGGGCTTAAAGTCCCAAAAAGTGGGATAGCACGGAGTTTAGATGAAGTCAGGGAAATTGCAAATCTTATCCCCTTTCCAATAATTGTGAGACCAGCCTTCACTTTGGGTGGAACTGGTGGAGGAGTTGCCTATAATATAGAGGAACTCGAACAAATAGCAGCCAAGGGACTATCTGCCAGCATGAGTTCAGAAGTTATGTTAGAAGAATCTTTGCTCGGTTGGAAGGAATTTGAATTAGAAGTTATGAGGGATAAAAACGACAATTGTGTTGTTATTTGTACTATTGAGAATTTAGATCCCATGGGCATTCATACAGGAGATTCTATAACTGTTGCCCCTGCTCAGACCTTAACAGACAGGGAATATCAAATAATGCGAAACGCAGCCTTTGATATAATGAAGGTTATAGGAGTTGAAACAGGTGGATCCAATGTCCAGTTTGCAGTGCATCCAGATACTGGAGAGTTAATGGTAATAGAGATGAATCCAAGGGTTTCCAGGTCATCTGCCCTGGCATCTAAGGCCACAGGCTTCCCAATAGCAAAAATAGCTGCAAAATTAGCCGTTGGTTATACCTTAGATGAGCTCCCAAACGACATCACCAAGGAAACTGTTGCCTCTTTTGAGCCATCTATTGACTATGTTGTAGTAAAGATTCCCAGATTTACTTTTGAAAAATTTCCAGGCTCAAAGGATGAGCTCACAACCTCAATGAGGAGTGTAGGCGAGACAATGGCCATTGGCCGCACCTTTAAAGAGGCCCTGCAAAAGGGATTTAGGTCAATAGAAACAGGCCACATTGGCCTCTCAAAATTAGATGATAACATCCCGTCAAAAGAAGAAATTTTAAATAAATTAAGAGTTCCCAATTCAAACAGGGTCCAGTATCTCAGATACGCTATATTGGGTGGTTTATCAGATCAAGAGATATACAAAGAATCTTCAATTGATCCATGGTTTATAAGACAAATAAGGGAAATTGTGGATTTTGAAAATAAATTAAAAAAATGGGCAAAGAAATCTCCTGCCTTTAAAGATGAAGAAGATTTTTATATGTTAAAAAGGGCAAAGGAGTTGGGATTTTCTGATAAACAGCTTGGTCTTTGTTTAAATTTAGATGAGTTGTCTATAAGAAATTTAAGAAAATCTGTAGATATTAATCCCACATACAAATTGGTTGATACTTGTGCAGCTGAGTTTGAGGCATATACTCCCTATTATTATTCCACTTATGAAAAAGAAAATGAAGCACGAATAACAGACAAAAAAAAGGTTATGATCTTAGGTGGTGGCCCAAATAGGATAGGTCAGGGGATAGAGTTTGACTATTGTTGTGTCCATGCATCCTTTGCATTAAAAGAGCTTGGCATAGAGACAATAATGGTGAATTCCAATCCAGAAACTGTTAGTACAGATTATGATACCTCAGACAAGTTATATTTTGAACCCTTAACCTTTGAGGATGTCTTAAATATTGTTGAACAGGAAAAACCCTATGGCTTAATAGTCCAATTTGGAGGACAAACCCCATTAAATCTTGCAGTGCCCTTAATGAGGGCTGGGGTAAATATACTTGGAACTTCTCCTGATAGTATTGATAGGGCAGAAGATAGGGAGCGCTTTAAAGAATTAATCCAGAAACTTGGATTAAAACAACCTGTCAATGCAACAGCAACTAAAGAAGAAGAAGCCATTAAACTTGCAAAAGATATAGGATATCCTCTTGTGGTAAGGCCATCTTATGTGCTTGGTGGAAGGGCCATGGAGATTGTTTATGATGAATCTGAATTAAGGTCTTATTTTAGAGAAGCCGTAGTAATTAGTCCAGATCACCCTATATTGCTGGATAAATTTTTGGAAGATGCAATAGAAGTGGATGTAGATGCCCTTTCAGATGGAAAAGATGTGTATGTTGCTGGTATTATGGAACATATTGAAGAGGCAGGGATCCATTCAGGGGATTCTGCATGCGTTATTCCGCCCCACACCCTGTCTGATGAGATAAAAGAACAAATACACTACATGACAGAAGCCCTTGCAAAAGAGCTAAATGTTGTTGGGCTTATGAATATTCAATATGCAATTAAAGATGGTGAGATTTTTGTCCTTGAGGTAAATCCAAGGGCATCCAGGACAGTGCCCTTTGTATCCAAGGCAACTGGTGTGCCCCTGGCAAAATTTGCCACATATGTAATGATGGGACATAGCTTGAAAGAACTGGATCCATGGTCAAAGAGAAGGTGGGGATTTACTTCCATTAAAGAAGTGGTGCTTCCATTTAATAGATTCCCAGGGGTAGATGTGTTTTTAGGCCCAGAGATGAGATCAACTGGTGAGGTTATGGGCATTGACCTGAGTTTTGGCATGTCCTTTTTAAAGGCACAGGCAGGAGCTAATCAGATCCTTCCTAAAGAGGGAGCAGTATTTATTTCTGTAAATGATAGAGATAAGCCTAAGATTGTGGAGGTTGCAAAGAGTTTTAAAGATCTTGGTTTTGAATTAATTGCAACAAGGGGAACTGCAAAATTTTTAAACAATTATGGCATTAACTCTAAGATTGTTAACAAGGTATATGAGGGCCGCCCCAATATCCTTGATATGATCAAAAACAGAGAAATTGATCTCATAATAAATACCAAGTCAGGAAAACTCACAGCAAAGGATTCTTCTTCTCTTAGGCGGGCCACCCTGCTATACAATATCCCGTACACTACCACAGTGGCAGCAGCTAAAGCAATAGTTATGGCATTAAAAGAACTTAAACAGGGTAAAGGATATCAGGTCCGTTCTATTCAGGAATATTACAGTGGAGAAAAATAAATGAAAAAAGAATCCTGTGGATTAATTGGCATATATAACCACAAAGAAGCAGCAAGGCTTGCATATTTTGGACTATATGCCCTGCAGCACAGGGGTCAGGAAGGGGCTGGAATAGTTACCTGGGATGGAAAAAAATTAAGGGAAGAGAGAGGCATGGGCCTGGTTGCTGAAGTGTTTAATGAAAGACACCTTTCTAAAGAATTAAAAGGAAATATTGCCATTGGACATGTGCGTTACTCTACTACTGGTGCATCCATACTTAGAAATGTCCAGCCCTTTATTACTTATTTTAAAGGAATTCACATGGCAATTGGGCATAATGGAAATCTGGTGAATACTATTTCATTAAGAAAAGAACTTGAAGATAGAGGATCCCTCTTTCAGACTACAATGGACAGTGAAATATTTGTCCATTTAATTGCCCGTGAGATGTGCTCAAAGGATATAGAAGAGGCTATAATTGCTGCATGTGCTAAAGTGAAAGGGGCATACTCATTAGTTATGCTGGTGAACGATAAACTAATTGGATTAAGAGACCCCTATGGATTTAGACCCTTGGTTTTGGGCAGGATGGGTACTAGTTATGTCTTATCCTCTGAGACCTGTGCATTAGACCTTATGGAAGCTGAGTATATGGGGGAGATAGAACCTGGTGAAATGATAGTAATTGATAAGGGGCATCTAAAGAGTTATTCTTTGACCAAAGAGATACCAAGCAGACGTGCCTGTATATTTGAGCTTATATATTTTGCCAGACCAGATTCTGTGGTATTTGGCAAAAATGTATATATAGCAAGAAAGAACATGGGAATG
This sequence comes from Desulfothermus naphthae, assembly GCF_054657475.1. Taxonomy (NCBI): domain Bacteria; kingdom Pseudomonadati; phylum Thermodesulfobacteriota; class Desulfovibrionia; order Desulfovibrionales; family Desulfothermaceae; genus Desulfothermus; species Desulfothermus naphthae. The sequence continues at coordinate 1,688,201 of NZ_BAAHYQ010000001.1, read as the reverse complement.
GCTTTGGCAGAAGAGGCGCCTGTTGAAGCAGATTTTTGTATGCCCTTTCCAGATTCTGGGGTATATGCAGCAGTGGGATATGCGCAAAAGTCCTCAATCCCCTATGAAAATGCAATGATAAGAAATCATTATGTGGGAAGGACATTTATCCAACCTTCACAGGACATGAGGGATTTTGGAGTAAGGATGAAATTAAACCCAGTAAAAGAGATGATAAAGAACAAACGGATAGTTATTATTGAAGATTCCATTGTTAGGGGAACTACAATAAGGACAAGGATAAAAAAATTAAGGGAACTGGGAGCAAGGGAACTTCATATGCGGGTCAGTTGTCCCCCAATAAAATTTCCGTGCTTTTATGGAATTGATTTTTCATCTAAAGGAGAACTTATTGCTGGAAACCATGAGGTTGAAGATATTGAGAAGTTCATTGGACTTGATTCCCTACATTACCTTTCTCTAGATGGCCTTCTTAAGGCTGTAGATGGTGAAGATAACTTCTGTCTTGCCTGTTTCACTGGTGATTATCCAATTGAGCTATGCAAAAAATATGGGAAATTGGTTTTTGATAAATAAATTTAAAGTTCAATGTTCTAGGTTCTATGTTCAATGTTCTACGTTCAATGTTCTATGTTCAATGTTCTAGGTTCTATGTTCTACGTTCAATGTTCTATGTTCTATGTTCTATGTTTAATGTTCTAGGTTCTAGATTTTAGGTTCTATGTTCTAATTTTTTTAAACGTTGAACATTGAACATTGAACGTTGAACTAAAAACATAGAACAATTTATAACAAGGAGATCTTAAGATGAAGGGGCGTTCTCCAGATGAGTGGGTGGAATTTGCAAAAAAAGTCTTGGATATAGAAGTTGAAGGTATTTTAGAGGTCAAGAAAAATTTAGACAGGGAATTTTACAGTGTCTTAAAATTACTTGCCTCCTGCAAAGGGAGAATTGTTGTTACTGGAATCGGGAAATCAGGTCTTGTTGGGAGAAAGATTGCTGCTACTTTAAGTAGTACAGGGACACCTGCCTTTTTCTTGCATCCTGTTGAAGGAGCACATGGTGATCTGGGCATGATACAAAAAGAAGATGTGGTGCTTGCAATCTCAAATAGTGGGGAGACAGATGAGCTAAATGCTATTATTCCAGTATTAAAGAGCCTTGGACTCAAGATTGTTGCTCTCACCGCAAAAAGGGACTCTACATTGGCAAAAATGAGTGATTTTGTTCTCTCTATTTTTGTGCCAAGGGAGGCCTGTACCCTAAACCTTGCTCCAACTGCATCAACTACTGCTACTCTGGCACTTGGAGATGCAATCGCAGTTTCATTGACCAGGTGGAAGGAATTTAAAAAAGAGGATTTTAAGAGATTTCATCCAGGAGGGGATCTGGGAAGAAGGCTTTCAATGGATATAAATGAGATAATGCAGAGGGACAATTTGCCTATTGCTTATCTTAATACAAAATTAAAAGACGCTATTGAGCTCCTTGATAAAGGGGGTCTTGGATGTGTGATTGTGGTGGATGAAAAAAATAGATTAAAAGGTATTATTACAGATGGCGATATAAGGCGCATGGTGGTTAAAAATATATTGGATTTAAATGGCAGAGTGGAGGAGTTTATGACCAAAAATCCCAGATTTGGAAAACAAGGAGAAACAGGCGCAAGGATGCTGGATATCATGGAACAGGCAGAGATTACTGTGCTTCCTGTAGTTGATAACAATATGGTTGTTAAAGGCGTGGTTCATTTACATGATTTACTTGGAAAAGGAAAACTAACCTTTAATGGAGTATAAGTTTAAGAAAAATCTTATGTTTATGAAATATATAAAGCTTGTTATTATTATACTTTTAGCATTGATGTTATTGGGAACAGGATTTTTAATTGGCGGTTATTTTTGGATATCCAAAGGGCTTCCAAGAATTGAGAAGATCACAGACTATAGCCCCTGTCTCACCACTACAGTTTATTCGCGTAATAATAAGGTCATTGGATATTTTTATAAACAAAACAGGTTTTTATTTTCCATAAAAGAGGTACCCGCTTATGTGAAAAATGCATTTATAGCTGCAGAAGACAGTGATTTTTATCACCACAAGGGAATTGATTTTATGGGGATCTTGAGGGCAGCTGTAAAAAATATAGAGGCTGGAAAAATAGTGCAAGGAGGATCTACAATCACTCAACAAGTGGTTAAATCCATATTACTCAGTCCGAAAAAGAGTTATAAAAGGAAAATCAGAGAGGCAATACTTGCATATAGACTTGAAAAACATTTGACCAAAGATGAAATATTAACCATATATCTCACCCAGATATATCTAGGTTCAGGTGCGTACGGCGTTGAAGCAGCTGCCAGGACATATTTTGGAAAACATGCCAAAGACCTAAGTGTGGCCGAAGCAGCATTACTTGCCGCTCTTCCCAAGGCACCTTCTTATTACAATCCCTATAAACATCTAAAAAGGGCAAAAATAAGACAAATATATGTGCTAAAGAGGATGTTGGAGCTTGGCATGATCACAAAACAAGATTACGATAATGCCCTTAAATATCCCATTGAGCTAAAAAAGATGGAAGATCCATCTTGGAAAATAGGACCTTATTTTTTAGAAGAGGTAAGGAGATTTTTGATAAAAAGATATGGAGAGGATAAAACTTATTGCGGTGGACTTCACGTCTATACAACAATGGATATAAAACATGAGATAGCAGCAGAAAAGGCCCTTCAGGCAGGACTTATAGCTTCTACTAAAAGACGGGGCTTCAGGGGACCAATTGACCATTTAACTAGGGCTAATATCAATAAATTTTTAAATAGAGATTCAGAAAAATTATTAGAAGATCTAAAGGCAGGTAAATGGATAAAAGTGGTTGTAACCAAGGTAGAAAAAAAAGGTGCCAGTGTAAGATTTGGGAACTACACTGGTTTTATCCCTGTTAAATCAATGTCATGGTGTAGAAAAATAGACCCTGAAAAAGCGCCAGAAGAAGTCCCAAAAATAAAAGATGCAACCAAGGTATTGAAAGTCGGTGATGTGGTGTATGCATCCTTAAATAAAATAGATAACAATGGTGAGATTATCTTAAATCTTGAGCAGGAGCCTTTGGTTGAAGGGGCAATAGTATCTTTAGATCCAAGATCAGGTGAAGTCCTAGCTCTTGTTGGTGGTTATGATTTTAGTCGTAGTCAATTTGATAGGGCAATTCAGGCAAAAAGACAAACAGGTTCTGCATTTAAACCAATTGTTTATTCTGCTGCCCTGGATCATGGATACACTGCAGCTTCTATAATATTAGATGCTCCAATTGTGTATAGAGATGTTTACACAAATTCTACATGGCGGCCTGAAAATTATGAAAAGACTATATATGGTCCAACCCTTTTTAGAACAGCTTTAGTTTATTCCAGAAATCTGGTTACTATCAGGATTGCCATGAAAATTGGCATAGATGCAATTATCCAGAGGGCAAAGAAAATGGGACTTGAGGCAGATTTCCCAAGAAATTTATCTGTTGCTTTGGGAAGTGCTTCTGTGTCTTTGTTTAATCTATGTAAGGCTTACACTGGATTTGCAAGGCTTGGAACAGTAATAGATCCAATAATAATAAGAAAAATAAATGATTCATTTGGCAGAGAAGTAGAGACCATTAGACCTATAATAAAAAAGGCCATAACTCCTCAAAATGCATATATTATGGATTATTTAATGCAGCAGGTTGTAAAGTACGGTACAGGGTGGAGGGCAAGAGTCTTAAAAAGACCCATTGCTGGAAAGACTGGTACAACAGATGAACAAAAGGACGCATGGTTTATGGGATTTACTCCTTATCTATTAACTGGTGTATATGTAGGTTTTGATGTGCCTGCTCCAATGGGCAAATATGAAACAGGATCTAGGGCTGCCTGTCCAATCTTTGTTAAATATAGAAAACAAGTAGAAAAAGATTATCCTTTAGAGGATTTTAAAAAACCCCCTGGGATTATAATGGTGAGAATAGATGCAAAAAATGGAAAATTAGCAGGTCCAAATACAAAGGAAAGTTATATGCTCCCTTTTATCATAGGTACAGAACCTAAAGAAATATCTCATGGAGAGAATTTGTATGAGAATGAGGGGAGCACTGAAACTGAACAGGAGATATTAAAACAAATTTTTTAGATATTGAAGTCTGGAAATAAATTACACAATATCTCTTGTAATAAAAATAATTCCCTTTCAAGTTGTTCTCTGTTTACATCAAGAATAGGTATTTTTGAGGTGAGTACAAATTCCAGACCCATTTTGTCTATTTTTTCAGATGTGGAAATTGCTGAACTTAAATATTGTCTAATAGCGGCTAGACGTTTAATGAGAAAAGTTTTTAAATCAAAAATAGTTGTATCATAATTGAAAAAGCACAGAATTAGATCTGTTAGTTCTTCTAAATCGTGTCTTGATTTAAACTTTATAAAAAACATCTCAAAAAAGGATATAACATTCTCATTCCAGGTAATTTTTGATTGTTTTAACTTAAAAATGATTTTTGCGTAACTATTTGAATTTACTTCTTCAATAATTTTTATAATATTATTTGGAATTTCAATATTCCATTTTATAGATAAAAAGAAATCCTGAAAAAAATTATCATATGGATACCAGATTATCTGTTCTTGATTTACAATAATATTGATATGTTTGATATTTTCTCTTAAATATGTAGAGTAATGGCTTATAATTTCATTTGATGCATTTGGTGGTGCGATTTTATAGAAGATTTGTTTAAATATTTCATCTGGATATACTATGAGTTTTATTAGATGGGGTTCTTGTTTGAGTAATTTTTCTACTTCTTTAGGTTTAACACACTCATGATTAACTTCAAAAAATTCCAGTGTCTCTGGTGGAATTAAAAATTTTTTAGAAAAATAATCTAAGAGAAAGACCTTTAATTTATTCATAATTTTCTCATGAAAGTATCAGTAATTATTCCCACATTTAATAGGGCCAATTTAGTAAAAAGGGCTATCTTATCTGTATTAAATCAGACATATAAAGATCTTGAACTAATCGTTGTAGATGATGGCTCTTCTGATAACACAAAAGATGTATTAAGATCAATCAATGATTTAAGGCTTAAGACAATTTTTTTGGATAAAAATATGGGAGTCTCCGCAGCAAGAAATATTGGGATAAATGAAAGTAGGGGAGAGATTATAGCACTACTGGATTCAGACGACGAGTGGTTAGAAAAAAAATTGGAGACCCATTTAGCTTTTCATATCCAAGGGCAATTTGTGATATCCCAGACAGAGGAAATCTGGGTAAGAAAGGGGAAAAGGGTAAATCCCAAAAACATACACAGAAAAAAAGCAGGCTGGATCTTTGAACCATCTCTTAAGCTGTGTTTGGTTAGTCCTTCCTGTGTTATGTTCAATAGAGAATTAATAGGAGAAATTGGTCTATTTGATGAAAACCTTGCTGCATGTGAAGATTACGATATGTGGCTTAGGGTCTCTTTAAGATATCCAATTGGACTTTGCCCATACCCTTTGGTAATACGATATGGGGGAAGAGAAGATCAACTCTCATCAAAAATAATAGGACTCGATTTATACAGGATATATTCCCTTATAAAAATTTTGAAAAATGAGACTTTAAATGATGACCAGCTAAAGGCAACAAAAGACATGCTAAAAACAAAATCTAGAACATATATAATCGGGTGTTTGAAAAGGGGAAAAATAGAAGAAGCCCTAAGGGTAAAGAAAATTATAGAAGTTTAACAATTTTAGATGAGTTTGTTGGAGTTAAGATTTAGAGGGTAAGCAAGAAGAATGATATTTATTTTCCTTAAAATAGAGAAAGAATAGGAGATTGGAGGCTTAGGAAAATTATATTAAAGATCAAACAATTCCTTGTAATTTTTAAACAAAAAAGTTAGCTTACCAGAAAAATTATGAGTGGTTTTGCAAGGTATTAGCATGTATTCAAAATATGCAGATGATGAGGGACAGGGAAAAGAAATTATAGTATTGCCTGTTCCCTATGAAGGGGCCGTGTCTTTTGGTACAGGCACAAAAAAAGCGCCAATGGCAATACTTAGGGCATCTTTAGAGATCGAAACATGGGATGAAGAACTTGAAATAGATCTTTTAGATGTGGCCAAGTTTAATACTTTAGATTATTTTGAGCCAACAGTTGCAGGACCAAAGTATGTATTTGAGTTCCTTTATAATTATCTTAAATCCAACTTAGATCCTGCAAAAGAATTTTTATTAACCATTGGTGGTGACCACTCAGTTGCACTTGCTCCTATTAAATTTTACCATGATTATTATAAAGATCTCTTTGTCCTGCAAATTGATGCCCATTGTGATCTCAGGGAGGAATTTCAAGGAAGCAAGTATTCCCATGGCTCAGTAATGGCACGGGTACGGGATTTTGATATTCCTATAATTCAGCTTGGAATAAGAAGTCTTTGTAGACAAGAATCTGAAAGGTTAAAAAAAGATTCAAACATAACAACATTTTTTGCCAGGGATATATTGGATTTATCTCCACAAAAGGTTGCAAAGAAAATAAAGGAAATTTTAAATAACAGGCCCTTATATTTGACTTTTGATGTAGATGGAGTTGACCCATCAATAGTCCCTGGAACTGGTACGCCAGAGCCTGGTGGAATCCCATTTTTTTGGCTTTATGATTTCTGGATACATTTATTTAAGCAAAATATATCTTTGGTTGGAATGGATGTATGTGAGCTTGCACCAATCCCCAATCAATTAGTATCTGAGTCAACTGTTGTAAAATTTATAAATAGAATACTCTGCGCATATTTGGTGTTTTACAATAACTCTAACCAACAAGGATAAGAGAAAATGCAAAATGAATTTGTCAGAGATATAAATGCATATCTAGATCCAGATAAGGCAGGACTTATTCCTTTAGAGCCCTTAGATCCAGACAAAATAAGGAATTTTGATGAACTTTTGCTTGCCATGTCCAAAACTGCCTTTGGAGGAAGACAGCTAGGAGAGGCATTGGACGTTCTTGAAACAATGGTAAGGGATTCAGAGTGTCATGTAGTAGCTACTTTTTCTGGCGCCATGACTGTTGCCAAGATGGGAAAATTAATATGTAAAATGATTGATGAAGGCTGGGTGCAATCTATTATCTCCACTGGTGCACTTATGGCCCATGGATTTATTGAAGCAATTGGAATGAAGCATTATAAATATCAATTTGGTGAAATGGACGATAAAGAACTATGCAGGGCTGGTTTAAATAGGGTGTATGATACATTGGAGCCTGAGAAAAATTTTATTCATTCTGAAACTGTTGTTAGGGAAGTTTTTAAAAGGTTAAAAGAGAAAAAATACCTATGTTCTTATCTAATTTGCAGGGAACTGGGCAGATATTTACATGAAAATTATAAGGACTCAGGGATTTTAAAGAGCGCCTATGAAAAGGATGTACCAGTGTACATACCTGCATTTACAGATTCAGAGCTGGCACTGAGTATTGCATGTAATTTTCTTGCTGAAAATCCAAGTCTGGCAGAAAAATTTGATCCTGAGAAGTTGCCATTTGTATTTAATCCCTATATGGATTTATTTCACTATACAAAAAGGATATCAAATGCAAAAAAAATAGGCATATTCACAATTGGAGGAGGCGTTCCCCGTAACTGGGCACAACAAGTAGGGCCATTTTTAGAAATGAGTCTTCAGCAATTTCCTGAGTTAAAATGGAAAATTAAAAGATTTCACTATGGGGTGAGGATATGTCCAGAACCAGTTCATTGGGGGGGACTATCAGGTTGTACATACGAAGAAGGCATTTCATGGGGAAAGTTTGTGCCAAAAGATAAAGGGGGAAAATTTGCAGAAGTTTTATGTGATGCAACAATAGCCTGGCCTATTTTAATCCTGGCACTTGATAGAAGACTAAAAAAAGACAAAAAAGGGGATAAAAATGGCTAAGGCAGAAGGATTAAAACTTCCATTTAAAGGACAAGAACACATTAGAACGGATTTATTAGAGACCTTTGATTTTGACGGAAAAGACGAATATATAAAAACAGAAACAAAAGAATTTATAGCAGTATGTCCCTTTAGTGGTCTTCCTGATGTTGCAAGGGTAATAATTGAATATTATCCAGAGGGTGGCAAGTGCGTTGAACTCAAGTCTTTAAAATATTATATGGTGAGTTTTAAAGATGTTGGAATATATCAGGAAGAGGCAACAAAGAGGATATATGAAGACTTAAAAAAAGTATTGAACACAAAGAGACTTAAAGTTACAACAATTTACAACATTAGAGGCGGCTTTAAGACTACAGTTGTTTATGGAACATTAGATGGGTGAATGGGTAAATGAGTGGATGGGTATATGGGTTAATGGGTGAATGGGTTAAGGGGTTAAAGGGTTGAAGGGTTAAGGGTTGAACTCAATAAACTCACAAACTCTACAAACACTTTAGGAATAGAGAGTATGAATAATTTTCCTGCCTATTGTAATTCTACCTCCATGGGGATTTTGCCCCATGTGGATGAAAAAAGGGCACTTAATCTTGCACTAAGTTTGGATATACCATTTTGGCCACAGCTCCCTTTAAAGGATTTTAGGGACGATATGTGGGCCCAATTTTCCAGAGATTTTCCAGGCATTATAGTAGATTTTGAAAACAAAAAAGTTCGTTTGAATAAAACCAAATTTTATGAAGAATTAAATGATTATTCCTTAAAAATGGATGATATTTCTTCATTTGAAATAAAAGAAGAACACAGCACCACCTTTTATAAATTTTTAGAAATGGATCTATCAACCTATCCAGCTATCAGGGGACAGGTTACAGGGCCACTTAACCTGGGGTTCAGGATCTTGGACGAAGAAAATAAACCTATTATCTATCACGACGATATAAGAGAACTTTTGTTTGATTTTGTTAAGAAAAAAATACTCTGGCAATATAATAAACTCAAAGAAAAGAATAAAAATGCATTTATATGGATTGATGAGCCTGGCATTGCATGGACCTTTTCCTCTTTTTCTGGCTATAATGATATCCAGGCAAAGAATGATTTGACTGACCTATATTCTGGTTTCCCAAGACCTAGAGGACTCCATCTTTGCATAAACGTTGATATGGATTATCTCACTGACTTTGATATTGATATACTCTCTTTTGAAGCCTATCAAATGGAAATATTAACTAAGTTTGCTGCATGTTCTCTTGGAAAATTTTTAGGCAAAGGAAAAATAATTTCATGGGGGATCGTTCCAACTGTATCTGTATTTTTGGATAAAGAAACCCCGGATACATTAACAGAGAGGCTAATTCAATATATGAAACAGATTGAGGTGTATGGAGGAGTTTCATCAGAGCAAGTTGCCAGACAATCTTTAGTTGCTCCAGCAAGATGCTGCCTGAAAAATGCTGACTTAACAGACCTCAAAAAAAATCCCCATCACAGGATAGAGGAAATTGAACAGGGAATTGAAGAAGAATTAATGGAAAAGGCAATTGAATATACACTTGAGATCTCTAGAAAATTGAAAAAAAGGTTTGGATTTCTGTAATGGTTGAAAAAGATGGATCTTAGAAAGAATTTACCCATCTCTCTTATAAAAAAACATAATGTAGAATGTGTAACCGTAGATCCTCCCTGATCTGGAGGTCCTAGGTTTGTTGATATACTCATTAGATGTAAGAAGCTAAAAAATAATCTGGGTCTCTTGTGACATTGTAAATAGTGCAAGGGATATAAGACCAGTCATAAAATCAGAGTGGGAAATAACAAACATAGCCCTTTTTTATATGTTTCCAAAGACATATCACATGGAAGCTATTTTGATCTTAAACAGGAATTAGTGAGGAGATCTGCCATGATGGAAAATATTACAGAAGAAATAAAGTCCAGTAAATTGTCCATGTCCATTGCACAAGACTTTTTGACCTGGTTATGGTTTAAGTCTGAAAAAAATAATGGGCAATTTGAGAGTTCTGATGGCGAAGTATTTGGATTAACAATGGGTGATAAAATTGTTGTGCAGGGAGGAGATGGAGAATTTAAAGAAAGTGCAATGTCTTCTGGAAAAAATTCCATGTTTCAAGAGGCAAAACACGGTCTTAGGACAGGGAAAAAAGTGTATTTTGCCAAAATTATAATAGAATATAACGGCGATGAGTGGAGTTTTTTTATAAAAAGTGAAGATTTCTCCATAACTTCCTTTAAAACTCCAAAGATTACAAAAAAGATCCAACAGGAGGAAGACCCTGATGGTCTGTTTTTCGAGAAAGTCTATCTGGTAGAAAAAGCATTGGATTTGTTTGATAGTGTATTTATGGAATTTTTAAAAATAAAGTTTGATCCAGCATGGGAAGAAGAGTTAGAGGAGTTAAGGACTTGGATAAAAAAGGAGTAAATCAAACCCAGTGTCAAAGATGTGGCACATGTTGTAAAAAAAATCCTCCTACCATTCATGTTGAAGATTTAACATATATTAATTCTGGAAAGATTCCCTTTACTCATTTAATTACCTTTAGAAAAGGAGAGAGTGCATATGACAATATTAATAAAAAAATTATATACCTTGAAGAAGAAATAATAAAAATAAAGACTAAGAATGGTTCTTCAGAATGTATTTATTTTGACAATAAAACTAACTTATGTACAATCTATGAATATAGACCAACAGAGTGTCGCCTGTTAAAGTGTTGGGATACTGATGATATTTTGAAGTATTATAATAAAAATAGAATAAAAAGATTTGACATCATACCAGAAAACTCTGCAATGGGAGAGATAATAAAAGAACATGAAAAAAAAGTTAATTTAATCAATATAAAGAAGTTATATTCTTTGTATAAGAATACGATGGATTTAAAAATAAAAGAAAAATTAAACAGAATAATTTCTTATGACAAATCAGTCAGGGAGTTTATAAAAGAAAAAACAGGAGCCAAAGAGGAGCTTAATTTTTTGTTTGGAAGGGATATAGAGGTAATCTTAAGGTGTCTTTAAAATAATAAAATTATTATTTTTTGGAGAGTAAGCTATGAACAAATTAGACATAATCTTTATAATTATACTTTCTTTCACCCTTATAAGGGGATTTATGAGGGGCATAATTAAAGAAATAATAGGAATATTTGGTGTAATTGGCTCTTTTTTAATTGCAATAAATTTTTATGGGAAACTCACACCTTACATTACAAAGATAGTCCCTGACCCTCAAATTGCAGATATAATAGCCTTTGCTTCTCTATTTATTGGCTCTGTTTTGCTTCTCTATCTAATTGGTGCAATAATTAGAGAGTTATTAAAGGCTTTATCCCTAGGGTGGTTGGATAGATTAGGTGGAGGAGTTTTTGGCTTTATTAAAGGTATACTTATTTGTAGCTTGATAATCTTAATGCTGACGCTTGTCCTCAGTCCAAAAAGTTCTTTGATTACTACATCTAGATTGTCTCCCTACATCTCCATGGTAACAGAAAAAATTATCTACCTTATCCCTAAAGATGTTAAAGAAAAATTTAGGGGAAAGACAAAAGAGATGGAAGAGGTATGGAAGGGATCAATCTGGTATAAATTAAGACATCCTGAGCAAATAAAGTAAGTTCTTATATAATCTGGAGGTCTTAAGCTATGGAGTTTGATCCAAAAGAAGTTTTTTATGTTATAAATGAGCTGTTAGGGCCAAATGGCTGTCCATGGGATAAAAAACAAACACCTGATAGCTTGTGTGAATATTTGATTGAAGAGGTATTTGAACTTGTTGATGCTATTAGAAAAAAAGATAAATGTGAAATTGAAGAAGAACTTGGAGATGTTTATTTTTTGTTGTTTTTTATCACATATCTTTTAAATCGAGATAATGGAATTGATGTAAATAAAGTCTTTTCAAAAAATGCTCAAAAGATGAAAAATAGACATCCCCATGTATTTGGGGATATAAAAGTTTCATCAGAAGAGGAGATTTTAAAAAACTGGGAAAAGGTAAAACAAAAAGAGAAAAATCACAGGGGCAAAAATCCCATGGACTCTATACCTTCCTCCCTTCCTCCCTTGCTTAAGGCCTATAGGATCCATTCCAAAGCCGAAAAAATGGGATTTACGTGGCTTACAGATGAGGATCAAATACAAAGTGTTCTAAAAGAACTTGAAGAATTTTTAATGGCTAAAAAGACAAATGATTATGAGAAGATAGAAGAAGAATTTGGAGATCTTTTATTTTCTTTGGTAGAATATGGTCGAAGAAATAAAATTAAGGCAAATGGTGCACTTCAAAAATCAATTAACAAATTCCTTGATCGCTTTAACAAAATGATTTCTTTAGCAAAGGATAGGGGGCTTGAGTTTGAAAAATTGTCCCAGGAAGAGAAGGATAAACTCTGGGAAGAGGTAAAGGAAAGGGAATAGTGATTCGTAATTAGTGAACAGTGAACAGTGAACAATGAACAGAAAGAGGAAAGAATAGTGAACCAATATACCACTATACCAATATACTAATAACCGTGAACAGTGATTGGTGATTCGTGAATAGGGAAGAGGTGGAATATTGTTTATGGGTGCTAATAACAAATCACAAATTACGAATTCCAAATCACGAAGAACTTAGAACAAGGAGCTTTTGATGAAGATAGAGACCTACCGTGGAGCACCCTTTGTAGATAGAGAAGAAGAGATAGAGTTTTTTGTGGATTGGTTTGATGATGTACCGCAGAGGATACTCTTTGTATATGGTCCAAAATCAAGTGGCAAGACCACAGTGATAGAATATGTAATAGAGAAACGATTGTTATCGGAAAAAGAGTGGTGGAGCAAAAGCAAGTATTGGGTGAAATATATAAATTTGAGAAGGAAGTTAATTTCTAACTATGCTACTTTTTTACATTCTTTTATATTTCCCGAGGATGTATATAAGGAGACGGTGGAAACAGATGGCAAATTTTCCTTGAAGTTTTTTAGCCTGCAGCGCAAGGTATTGCAGGAGATAGAGAAAAAAGAGAGGGATTTATTTGAAGAATTAATGAGAAAGATGGAAGAGGAAAGTAAGAATAAAAGGTGTATTTTAATAATAGATGAAATCCAAAAGCTCCAAGAGATATATATAAACAGTAGCCGTGAATTATTAAAGGAGTTTTTAAATTTTTGTGTGAGTTTGACAAAGGAAAAACACCTCTCTCATGTAGTGATACTTACATCAAATACAGTGTTTATAGAGAAAATTTATAATGATGCAAGACTTAAGGAAACATCAGAATTTAAGAAAATAGATCATTTGAAGAAAAAGCAGGCAAAAGAGTGGCTTAAAAGGGAAGGTTTTAAGGATGAGGATATAGAGCTTGTATGGGAATATATAGGTGGAGTAATACCAAGGATTTTGAAGGTCATAAGGGCATATAAGAAAGGCAAAGATTTGAGAGAGTTTTTGGAGCGTGAGAAGTGGCTTGCCTATACAGAGATAGTAGATTATATGGCAAGAGAAAGATTTACTGATAAAGAGGTTATGCAATTTGAGGATATTGGCAAAGAGATACTGAGAAAGGGATACTTTGAATTGAGAAAGGATAGAGTGCATTATTTGCCAATAATAGAAAAGTGGGCAGAAAAAGAGATACTATTTTACGATCCTCTGGAGCTTAAGGTAATAGGAAACAATCGGATATACGAAAAGGGAATCGAACTTTTGCTGAATAGATAAAAGGAGAAGGATAAACCTTGAGAAAAGGTAAAGGAATAAGCATGGAGGAAAAACTTTATGATCTCTACTCCGAAGGGGTATTTATTTTCTACGGCAAAGGCAAATTTCAGATATGTAAATAGGGATGATCTGGCTTTAATTTTATCCTCAGAACCAGCTACTGTAGCGGCTGTATTTACCACTAATAAATTTAAGGCTGCGCCGATATACCTTTGCCAAAAAAGACTAAAACACAAAAATTACAAACCCCAGGGGATTGTGATAAATGCAGGTATTGCAAATGCTGGAACCGGTGAGACTGGGATTTATAATTGTGAAAAAAGTCTAAAATTAGTAGGAGAACAACTAAAAATAGACCCTACCTTGCTTTTACCAGCATCTACCGGGGTTATAGGAGAACAATTTAATATGGAGAGCTGGGAAGTCGGAGCACGGGAACTCCACCAAAACCTCGGTAAAAAGGATATTATTGACGTTGCAAAGGCCATAATGACCACCGATACCTTTCCAAAGATAGCTTATTCTAAAAATAGAAATTTTTCTATAACAGCAATTGCTAAGGGAGCTGGTATGATATGTCCAAATATGGCCACAATGCTCTGTTTTATTATTACTGATATTTCAATTGAAAGAGAACTTTTTCAGGATATTTTAATAGAAACAACTGAAAATACCTTTAACAGAATTTCAGTTGATGGAGACACATCCACCAATGACTGCATAATAGCCCTTGCAAATGGGGTTAGTGGGAAGGAGATTTCAGATAAACAAGATAAGCTGCTTTTTAAAAAATTATTAAATGAAATAATGAATGAGACTGCATATAAAATAGTGCAGGATGCTGAAGGTGGAACAAAGGTTATCCATTTAGAGGTAAAAGGGACAAAAACATACGAAGACGCAAAAAAAATAGCCCAAACAATAGCCAACTCCCCTCTGGTTAAAACAGCATTTTATGGTGAAGATGCTAATTGGGGAAGGATTGTAGCAGCTATTGGCAGAAGTGGAGTGGATGTTGACATAAACAAGGTCTTGATAAAAATAAGTGATATTGAAATATTCAAAAATGGAATGGGAACAGGTGGAGATATAGACGCAATTTTAACGCCCTATTTAAAAAAACAGGATATTTTTCTTCACATAGATATTGGTGAAAACACTGAGTTCCAGTATAAAATGCTATTTTCTGACTTAACAGAGAAATATGTTAAAATAAACAGTGGTTACAGGAGTTAACCAAGAGGCATAAAAAATATCTGATCAGAGAAAGAAAAATTATGTCTTTTTGCTTGTTTTCAGATTAAATCTGGTATGATAGCAGTTCTAATTGTCCTACACAATGTTTTATGTAGATGTATCTGAAAAATAACTATTTTAACACTTGAAAAGTGTTTACATCTTGTTTAAAGAGAAAAAAAATTTTTAAACCTTTCAAAGAAGGAGTAGAGATGGTATGAGAAAAAAATCTACATTTTTAGAATTAAAGGAAACTGAAAGGAGAAAGAGACGTGAGCTAATATTAGAGGCTGCCACTCATTTATTCTCGACAAGAAACTTCTCTGAAATAGGAATGAGGGATATTGCTGAAGAAGCTGGGATTTCACCGGCGTCCATTTACAGATATTTTCCAAGTAGAGACGCTATCTTACTTGAAGTATTAGGACAGGACATAAATGAGGGAAGACTTATACAATTAAAACGGCTTGAAGAAGGAGCTAATTCTTTAGAAGAATTTGCCATTGGAATAGTGGATTTCTTTTTTGACAAAGAAGCCACATTACACATGCTAGCACATTTTCTCTTAAATGAAAACATGGATGAACAAATTTTAAATCAATTCAAGCTAAATCAGAAATTTTTCTTGGAACACTTTGCTAATTTATTAGAGAATATAGGTATTTCTATAGATAACATTCAAGAATTTGCAGAAGTTTTTTTTGCTTCTATACTTGGAATTATAATAGCTTTTAAAAATATTCCTGAACAGGATAGAGACAAAGCGAAAAAGGACATATATGAAAGAATAAAGTTTACTTGCAAAGTAGCTGAAAAAGCTTTAAAAAATATGTAATAAGTTTATTTTAGATTTTTTTCAGGAGATGAGAAATGACAACAGATATTTTGCTGGAAACCGGAACCAACGAATTGGAAATAGTGGAATTTTATATTGAAAAATCTCAAGGAGTAAAAGAATATTTTGGAATAAACGTTATTAAAGTGCAAGAGATAATTAGATATCCTGAAATAACAAGAATTCCCGCTAAACCCCATCCATGTTTTCTTGGCCTGATCAGGCTGAGAGAAAAGATAATGCCCCTCTTAGACCTTGGCATATATCTTTACAATATCCCCTTGGACTCAAATGGTAAGGTAATTGTCACAGAATTCAATCGTATGAAAATTGGATTTCTGGTTTCAGGTCTTACAAGAATCCATAGAATTAGCTGGCAAGATGTGGCCCCACCTGTGGAAATTGAATATGAAGGTAAAACGCCTTGTATCACAGGAGTTGTGAAATTTGATGATAGAATTGTTTTTACATTAGATGTGGAAAAAATTGTGGGAGAAATGGCACCCATGTTCCTTGAAGAAGGCATAATTACAGAGGAACATGCCAAAAAAAGATACAAAGTCCTTATTGCAGATGATTCGCCTACTGTAAGAAATATGCTAGTTGTAAATCTAAAGGATTTTGATATTCATGTAGCAAAAAATGGACAAGAGGCATGGGATTATCTTGTCGACCTAAAACAGGGACAAGAGGACATTTTTTCTAAATGCAATCTTGTGATTTCTGACATTGAAATGCCCCAGATGGATGGATTTACTCTTACAAAAAAAATCAAAGAAGACCCAATACTAAATAAAATTCCAGTTATTTTATTCTCCTCTATGATTACTGATAAAATACTCCACAAAGGACAGTCTGTTGGAGCTGATGACCAAATATCAAAGCCTGAAATAGGAGATTTGGCCAAAAAAGCGCTCCAACTTATAGAAAAGACACAAAATTAATAAACAAGGAATTTTAATTTCATAGCTTATCTTGTATATAATTGGCCTGTTTTTTCTTTTACAGTCTCTGTATTTGTACATTCAATCATATATTTTTTTTGGATAATGTATCAATAAGCCTTTTAATCTCTTCCTCTGGACCAACCCAGTCTTTGGGTTTTAGGATCTTACCATCTTTACCTGTTATTACTTTACTGTCTGGCTTTATTTTTTGCATATTTGTCTGATGAACTATTTTAAAAAAGTCTTTGGGAGGAACGCCCATCTCAACTAATGTGCCTAAAGCAAAATAAATCAAATCTATTAAGGCATCTACTTGCTCGTATATATTGCTTGCATCCTTTAATTCATCTATTTCTTCTAACATCCATTTGATTCTTCGCATCAACCGTTTTTTGGGAAGAAAGATAGGTCTGTCGCTTGTTGGATGATTTGCAGCAATATGAAATTCCTTCACCATATTCCATTCATCATTAATACTCATGTTTTCTTTCCTTTTTTAATTCATAAAAAAACATTTCATTATTTCTATTAGGCCCCGCCATATAACGGAGCCTAAAAAGGATTCATGCGAGTAAGATAAAAATTAGATATTATCCTGTATTTTGCTGTTATTCTCCTTTAAATACAGGCTTTCTTTTTTCCCTGAATGCTGTAATTCCTTCTAGATGGTCCTTTGATGCAAGGGTAATGGATTCGCAGAGTGCAGCTTCATCTAAGGCTGTTGCCAGGTCTAATCTCAATCCTTTGTAAACCTGGGCCTTCATTAGTCTAATAGCTATAGGAGGACCATCAGCTATTTTTCTGGCAAGATCCATTGTAATATTCTCTAATTCTTCTGCTGTTGTAAGTTTATTAATCATACCAATTTCTTTAGCTTCTTGCGCGACAAGGGTATCGCCGGTAAATAACATTTCAAAAGCCTTTGTTAGTCCCATTGCTCTTGGATAGAGCCAGGCTGCTCCAAATCCTGGAAAAAGCCCAATTTTTACAAAGCCACACATAAATTTTGCATATTGGCTTGCAGTCCTGAGGTCACAGGCCAGGGCAAGATCAAAGCCTGCCCCCACACATACACCATTAATCATGGCTATAGTTGGTTTTTCCATTTGATGAAGTGTAAGGATAATCTTTTTAACAGCTCTAAAAAGAAAAGAACGTCTTAATTTCTCAACACTCTGTTCAGTAATTTCCTCTTTACCTCCACCAGGCATGAGATCAACGTCAGCACCAGCGCAAAAGGCCTTGCCTGCCCCAGTAAGGACCAATACCCTTACACCATCATCTTCTGCAATATCAGAAAGAGCTTCTACCAATTCTTCCATCATCCGCCTATTAATTGCATTTCTTTTATCAGGCCTATTTAAAGTTAATTTTGCTATCTGCCCTTCCTTTGTTACCTGAATAGTTTCATAACCCATAATTTTCTCTCCTCCTTTATGCTTAAGTTTTGCCTAAAAATTTTTATAACCAATTTAAAAAGGCCACTGTAGAGTTTACTCTTTGTTGCTTTGCTTTAAAACAATAAATGGTTTTGTCCACACAAGGTTTAAGATATTCCCTTTCTCATTTAATCTTAAACCTTTTTATAATCTTATAAAATCACCTTAATGAATTTTAAGAACAAGGCATCAATGGTGTCAACAATTTTGTGACTAAATTTCATCTCTTTCATTTATATAAAAATTCTACATCTCTCAACATATTGATTTTCTTGAACTATATCTAATTTATATTATATAACACCATTTTCTTTAAATTTATTTAAATCATGATCGCTATATCCCAAATCTTTTAAAATTTCTCTGGTGTGCTCACCAAGTTGTGGGGGAGGTGTGATCTCTATTTCAAAATCAGAAAATTTTACAGGATTATTAAACATTTTTATGTTTCCAATGCCTGGATATTCAATCTCCTGTATGGTCTTTCTATGTTTTAATTGAGGATGATCTAATACCTCTTTAATGGTATTTACTGCACCACAGGGAATCCCTGCATTATTAAATATTTCAATCCACTCTTTAGCACTTCTCTCCTTCAACTTTCTTAATATAATCCGTTCTAATTCATCTCTGTTTTGAAGCCTTTTGTCATTTGTTTCAAATCTTGGATCCCTTGCAAGATCTTCCATCTCTAATATCTTACAAAAATTAATCCAATGAGAGTCTATAGCTATGCATATATTAACATATTTATTATCTCCAGCCAAATAAGGTTCATAAGGAGTTGCAAGGCAATACTTTGATCCCATGCGGAGTTCACTATCATCCCATCCTTCAACTACACTCATATTAAGTAGATTTAACATGAGATTTACAGCACAATCAAATAATGATACATCAATTTCCATTCCCTTACCTGTGATTTGTCTTTTAATAAGAGCGGCTAATACAGCATATGTTCCATACAATGCAGCTACATAATCTGTAATAGGGACATTTACTTTACAGGGAATTTCCTTAGTACCTGTATAACTAATTATCCCTGCCTCTCCTTGGATGACCTGATCAAAGGCAGCCCTATCCCTATAGGGTCCATCCTGACCATAACCTGATACATGACAATAGATGATTTTAGGATTTATATCTTTTACTTTTGAATAATCAATTCCCCATTTTTTTACCACTCCTGGCCTAAAATTTTCAATTAATACATCTGCCTTTTTGACCATATTTAAAAATATCTCCCTTCCCTGAGCATGGTCTAATTTTAATGTAACAGATTTCTTGTTTCTATTTATAACAGCAAAATAATAACTTAGATCCTTTTTTTTGGGTATCCATCTCCTGCCAATATCACCAACACCTGGTCTTTCAATATGTATTACTTTAGCTCCAAGATCTCCTAATAATGTTCCAATCATAGGACCAGCCAGTGCTTGAGCAGCCTCTAGCACCACTAAATTCTTTAGTGGATAGGGTTTACTATTATTTTTCACTTGGTCTTCCTCCATTACTATTTTTGTACCCATCTGGTAAATGATTGAATACCAGTTATATATTGCCCCAAAATCAGTGTGTGGATGTCATTGGTTCCTTCATAGGTATAAACACTTTCAATATTGGCCATATGCCTGATTGGGGAATAATCAAGAGAGATACCATTTGCACCTAATAATTCTCTAGCAGTCCTAGCACACATCCTGGCCACCCACACATTGTTTTTTTTAGCAAAAGAGATCATCTCTGGTGTGCCTTTCCCTTCATCCAGAAGTCTTCCCACCCTGTATGAAACCAGTTGTCCCTTTGATATTTCCATAAACATCTTAACCAGCTTTTCCTGCACCAGCTGATATCCTGCAAGAGGTTGTCCAAATTGAGTTCTCTCTTTAGTGTAGTTTAAGGCTGTTTCATAGCAGTCCATAGCTGCCCCAATCGCTCCCCAGGAAATTCCATATCTGGCCTGATTTAAACACATAAGGGGAGCTTTTAATCCCCTGGTGTGTGGTAATAAATTTCTTGCTGGAATTTTACAATTCATAAATCCAAGTTCTCCAACTCCCCCAGCTCTCATAGATCCCTTTTGAGTAATCGCTCTTTGAGTAAAACCTGGTGTTCCCTTCTCAACTATAAACCCCTTGATCTTTCCATCATCCACATCTTTAGCAAATACAACGGCTATATCAGCGATGTCTCCTTCAGTTATCCACGTTTTTGTCCCATTTAACACCCACATACTACCATCTTTTTTAGCAGTTGTCTCCATTGAAGCAGGATCTGAACCATGGTTAGGTTCTGTTAATCCAAAACAACCAATTAGCTCTCCTTTAGCCAGTTTTGGAAGATATTTTTTTCTCTGTTCTTCATCACCAAATTTCCATATTGGATACATAACAAGACCAGAGGTCACAGCAATAAAGCTCCTAAGGGAGCTGTCCACCCTTTCTACTTCCTGGCAAATAAGACCAAATTCTATATAATTGCCGCCAGGACATCCGTACTCTTCTGGTAAAAAAACACCCAACATCCCAAGATCACCCATCCTAGGTGCAATTTCTTTAAAAGGTAGTGGTTCTTCTTTATGAAAAGCATCTTTTATTAAGGGTTCTATTTCTTTTGTTACAAATTCCCTTACTGAATTGCTCACCAATCTTTCTTCCTTTGAAAACATCTCATTCAATTTAAAGAAATCTATTCCCTTGGTTTCCATAAAACTCCTCCCTGGTAATGATATAATTACTTTTATTACAAAGTGTTAGGAATTAATGTGAGAAAAATCTATGTCATTATCAGTTAAAATTCTGGGGGACCAGAGATCCTGAGGGGGATTTAACCACAGGGCCTTTTTTAATTCTATCAGGAACCTTCGTCTATTAATGGGTTTTGCCCCGAATTTCATTAAGTGAGATGTGACCTGTTGACAATCAATGAATTTAAATTTTGCTTTCTTTAGCATAAGAGTTAACCATACAAAGGCCACTTTTGATGCATTGGATACTCTGTAAAACATAGATTCACCAAAAAACACCCGCCCAATGGACACTCCGTATAAACCACCAGCAAACTTGCCCTCACACCATGCTTCAACTGAGTGACAATATCCTATTTTATGTAAGTTTATGTAAGCTTCTATCATTTCAGGCACTAACCATGTGCCTTCACAATCTTTTCTTTTTATTTTGCTGCAAAAATTTATAACATCTTCAAATGCATGGTTTACTGTGATGGTAAATTTTTTTTGTTTTATAATTCTTTTTAATCTTCTGGATACATGGAGCTCTTCAGGCCTTAAAATAAGTCTGGGATCAGGAGACCACCACAGAATAGGAGAGTGCTCATCATACCAGGGAAAGATGCCATTTTTATATGCAACTATTAATCTATCAGGACTAAGGTCTCCCCCAATTGCTACAATATCATCTACATCATCAATTAATGGATTTGGAAATACTGGTTCTGGTGGTAGTGAATAGATTATCATATTTTACCTCTTATTTTTTAAAGAGAATTTATGTGTTTTGCTGAATAAAATCAAGATGTGATCAGACCAAATCGAAATTGGATAAATATTAGTTGATGATTGATGCTCAAAATTTTAAAGCTAATATGCAGTTATATTAAAGATAGAAAATATCAAAAAATTTTTTGAGTATTTACTTAGATAGGCAGGAATCTCTGCACTCACAACTTAATTGAGACAGGGCATAAAGGATGCGTTTTTCTTTTTCCAGACGTATATCATCTAAGGTAAACTCAGGACATCTATCTAAAAGGTTCAAAATTTCCTGCCAGGTTGGAAAGTTTTTATAAGGTCCTTGAGAAATAACTTCTCCATCCTTTGCACAAACTAACATAAATTTTTTTGTATCTGTAACAATTGAAAAACGTGCAGGACCACCTTCAATTAATCTGGACAATGAAACCGCTTCTCGGATGTATGTTTCTATTTCTCCTGCACTGAATAAAATTATCACAAGGGGTTTATTTTCCAGGAATATAACAAAATCAATGTTTCTTCCAAACTCTTTTTGATCTATTTTAAAAATTATTGGTACCTTTGATTTTATCTGATCCATTGGATATGATTTATCTTCCACCAATGTTTTTACAATATCCTGTCTTATGTCTTCATAAGTAGTGGCATCTATTTCTTTTCCAGTAAGATAATCTTTTATTTTAAAACCAAGTTTTACCTCGTGCATAAATATTCTTTCCTTTGTTTTTTTCTTTGCTTTTCAATATACATAGCGTCATCAGCTTCCCTAAACAATTTGTTTGGATCTAATTTTTCTATTGAACTCACAGCGAATCCTATTGACAAACTTATCTGGAATTTTAATTTTTTTTCTTTATTAAATTTACAAATTGAATCATTAATTCTTAAAATAACCTTTTTTGCTGCTATCGCGCCACTCTGGGGTAGAATTATTCCAAATTCATCTCCCCCAAGCCTTGCTACAACATCAGAATTTCTGACGCTGGACTTCAAAATTTTGGCACATGCCTTAATGTATTCATCTCCCGCCTTGTGGCCAAAGGTATCATTTACATATTTTAATCCGTCAAGATCGGCAATAATCAGAACCACTGGAAGGCATCTACAATTTTTCAATCTATTAAATTCTTCCTCAAAATAATAGCGATTATAAAGTCCAGTAAGTGGATCGTGAAAGCTTATAAATCTAAGTTTTTCTTCCAATTGCTTCCTCTCCGTCACATCTATTAAAGATACAAGAAAATGACCATTTGGTAAAAAAGTTGCTGTTGATATTACATATTTCTTATTGTTGTATTTATCAATAAATGTAAACTCATATTGAATAGGCACACTTGAAGGATCAATACGTCGTTTTTGTTGATATTCTCGTATCCTGGGTAAGTCTTTTTTATCAACAAATTTAGTCCAGTCAAATTTTCCAAGAAGTTCTTTTTTAGAGTAGCCAGAAAATTTTTCAAAGGCCTTATTGGCGTCAATTATGGTATATCCCTCAAATATTACCATGGGAGAAGCTGCGCCCTCAAATAGTGTCCTGTAATATTTCTCTTGCTCCTCTAACTTTTGTTTTGCCAGGTATTCTTGTGTTATATCTCTAACTATCCCTCTAAACCCTATTTTTTCGCCTTTTTCATTATACATTAAATCAACAGATGTTTCTACAAAACGTTCTTTTTCTTTGAATGTCTGGATCTTCCAGTCAAAAAATGTAGCTGGTTTTTCTTCCCTAAATACTTTATTAAAAATTTTAAATACTTTTTTTGCATATTCCGGCGGAGTATACTCTCTATTGTTCATCCCGATTAACTTTTCTTTGGGATATCCCAGTAATTTCGCTATTGCCTCATTAGCATATAATAAATTTCCCGCCAAATCTACTTCAAAGTACCCAAGATTTGAATTCTCTAGAACTCTACGCAGAGACTCCTCTCTTCGCTTAAACTCTCTCTCCATTTTGTGTTTATCTGTAACATCCAACATCTGCCCTAAGATATATATATCTTTACCAATATTCACTGGATAAATATAACCTTCTAAATATTTTTCAACACCATGTTTATCTATTATCTTGATTTTATAAAGAGAGAGCCTACCACTACGAGTAGCTTTACTGTTCACTTCAGCGACCAAAAACTCTCTGTATTCTGGATGTAATAATTCCGTAAATTTCATTTTCAGAAGTTCTTCTTTACTATACCCAGACAATTTACAAAGCTTTGTGTTAACATAAATAATAAATCCATCTTTATTTAACACACAAATTCCAAGCAGAGAATTTTCCGCAAGTATTTCAAAATCTATAAATTTTTTGTTAGAATTCATAATGTTTTACATCCAATTTTCTGATGATTTTAATATAAAACATGATTTATGATTTGTGACAATATCAATAAAAATAATTGATGTTCTCAAACAATATTTAAACCACATTTTTAATTGCATGTCAAGATTTGATAATAGGTTTCGGCCAATCGTCTAGAGAAATATCCATACCTGGGCGGGAGTGAATGAAAGTGTACCTTAATCCTTGACCTCTCAACACTTTGAGGTTAAATATGCTTGTTACTTTTTTAAGTATATTGTAACCAATTAAAATCAAAAGGAGGTGTTATTATGAAAAGGACTTATCAACCAAGCAGACTTAAGATGAAGAGGACCCATGGATTCCTGGTCCGCTCAAGGACAAAAGGTGGCAGAAAAGTGTTAAAGCGTCGCAGGGCAAAGGGAAGAAAGAGACTCACAGTGTAATTTAATGCTGAAAATCACAAAATCCAAAGAATATCAGGATTGTTATTTAAGGGGCAAAAAAATCACAACACAACATTTTATAGTGTTTGTGAAATTAAGACAACCCGACCACCTTGGACCAAAACTGGGAATAGCCGTGACCAAAAAAGTGGGGAAAGCAGTTTGTAGAAACAGAATTAAAAGGCTTATTAGAGAAGGATTTAGACAATCAAAACTTGGTCAATCTAAGGCAGATATAGATGTAGTTGTAGTTGCAAAAAAAGGTATAAAAAAACAAGATTTAACCTTAGATTCAGTCAAAAAACAGCTTGATTTCGCATTAACTCATATTAATAACTAGTCTGAATGTATGATTAAACTAATTAAAGATTTTTTAATATTCTTAATTTTGTGTTATCAAAGATTGATTTCCCCATACCTTCCTTCTAGTTGTAGGTATTATCCCAGTTGTTCTGAGTATTTTATTCAGGCAATTTCAAGGTTTGGCCTGATTCGTGGAATTTTACTTGGCATGATCAGACTGAGTAAATGTCATCCCCTAGGTGGCATGGGAGTAGATGAAGTACCACAGAATTTTTCCTTAAATCCATTTAAAATTAGGAGTAGTGGACGTGGACATGAATGAAAACACAAGGCTCATGCTCGCACTGGGACTTACAGTATTGGTGCTGTTGGTCTGGAATATCTTGTTTCCACCGCCAAAAGAGAATACCAGATACAACTCTACAAAACATCAAAGAGAAATTCAAAAGGGTAATGAAATAACAAAAAGCTCCAGGATAGTATCTTTACCAGATCAAACAGATGCTAATTATAGTTATTCAAAGGGAGAGACCATAACTATTGAAACTCCATATTATATTGTAAAAGTGAATTCACAAGGTGGGATTTTTGAAGAATGGGAGCTTACTCGTTATAAAAATTCAATAAAACCAGATTCTAAAAATGTTTATTTAATTACCCAAGATATAATACAAAAGGGTCCCCTTGGTATTCTCTTTAACTATAATCCAACCTGGAAGGTATCTCACTGGGAGTACTCTGGTAGTTCAGCAAAACTCTCAAAAAAGGATTTAACAACACTTACTTTTAAGACACAATTGGATAAAATCATTATCTCAAGGAAACTCACATTTTATGGAAACAGTTACAAAATTGATGAAGAGCTAGCTGTTTACAATACATCCAACCATCCTGTGGCTGGTATTTTGGGCGTATGTATTGCTGCTTCATCTGAACCTGAACATTCATCTAGATTTAATAAAAAGCAAGTTGTCTATTACACAAAGGAAAAAGAACTTGAAAAGCAGTGTAGCGAGAAAAAACTTACACCTGGTATTGAGTTTAAGGAACCAATTTATTGGGCTGGCATTGAAGATAATTACTTTCTTTTATCTATTGTTCCCCTTACTGGTGATTATACCTTAAAGGCAAAACTGGAAGATGGAGTGTATAGATTGGCTGTTGAAGCAAGGTTCAATCTATCACCAGAGAAGGGTATATCTTTTAAAAACCTCTATTACATTGGTCCAAAAAAAGCAAAATATTTAGAAAAACTTCCAAACCATGTGAGCGCTGCTATAAACTATGGCTGGCTGGATGTACTTGCCAAACCCCTGGTTATAGCTCTTAACTTTTTTTATAAATACACCCACAACTATGGTATAGCCATAATCATCCTGACAATTGTCATTAAGATCTTATTCTGGCCCCTTTCTCACAAGAGTTATAAATCTATGGAACAGATGAAAAAGATTCAGCCCTTGATGCAGCAGCTAAAGGAAAAGTACAAAGATGACAGACAGAAACTCAATGAAGAGTTGATGAGGTTATATAAGACCTATAAGATCAATCCAGCAGGTGGCTGTATACCCATGTTACTGCAAATTCCTGTATTTATCGCACTATATGAAGCGCTATTAGGGGCAATTGAGCTTAGACATTCACCATTTATCTACCATCTGCCTTTTACACACATAATATGGCTTGCTGATCTATCTGCTAAGGATCCCTTGTATATTACGCCTATTTTAATGGGTGTTACTATGTTTATACAACAAAAAATGACACCCAGTGGTGGGGATCCAACCCAGGCAAAACTTATGTTACTTATGCCAGTGTTTTTGACTTTTCTTTTTTTGAACTTTCCATCCGGCCTGGTAGTTTATTTTATAACAAATAATATATTATCAATAATTCAGCAATGGTGGATGTTAAAGAAAAGTTAACCATAAAAGTTACTTTTATTAGGAGAGCTTATGGAGACGAAAAAAATATTTGAAGATAAAAATATAGAATCTGCAATTGAAAAGGCATGTAAATACTTTAATAAAGACAAAAGCGAACTTGAAATAAAGGTAATAGAAGAGGGATCCAGTGGAATCTTTGGAATTGGAGGGAGGAAAGCAAAAATAGAGGCTTCTTTAAAATATGACGTAAAAAAATTAGAAAGAATGGTAAAAGAGATGGTTAATCACTTAATATCCTATTTAACTCCCTTATCTGAAGTAAATGTATCTATTGATGAGAAAAACATAAATGTATCTATTGGCGATTGTCCAAATTCAGGTCTAATTATTGGAAAAGAAGGGCAAACAATTTCAGCCCTTGAATATATCCTAAACAAGATGGTATCTAAAAAATGGCCTGACAGGGTATATGTTCATTTAGATGCCGCTGGGTATAAAGAGAGACAGGAAAACAACCTGAAAAAACAGGCAATTGAACTTGCAAAAAGGGCAAAGACCATTGGAAGACCATTTAGCACAAGACCCCTTAGTTCTTATCACAGGCGGGTGGTGCATATGGCACTAAGACATGATAAGGATATAATTACCCAGAGCCGTGGAGAAGGGCCATTAAAAAGGGTACAAATAGCACCCAGGAAAAGATTCAGGAGGAAGACAGAGTAGATATATGAAAGACACAATCTGTGCCATCTCTACCCCCCTGGGTCAGGGGGGTATTGGAATAATCAGAATAAGTGGCCCCTCAGCCCTCTCAATAGGAGCATCCCTTTTTAAATCATCCAAAAATATAAGCCAAATAAAACCCTATAGATTATATCACGGTTATATCAAATCATCTAAAGGTGTTATTTTAGATGAGGTTTTAATCAGCTATATGCCTGGGCCTGGTTCATACACTGGAGAAGATGTCTTTGAAATAAACTGCCATGGAGGTCCAGTTGTTGTAAAAGCAGTACTCGAAGAAGTGGTAAAAAAAGGTGCAAGACTGGCTAAACCTGGTGAATTTACAATGCGGGCCTATTTAAATAACAAAATTGATCTATCAAAGGCAGAAGCGATATTAGAAATCATATCTTGTAAAGGAGAAAAAGGTCTTTTTTTTGCGTGCACAAAACTCAGTGGTGCCTTAAAACAAAAAATAGATTCAATCAAAGACAGGTTAAAACACATAATGGCACAAGTGGTGGCAGAGATGGACTTTGATGAAGAGATAGAGGAATTTGATCCTGTAAAAATTCAGATGGATGTTGGTGCTATATTAGAGGAAATTGACTATTTAATCGAAAACAACAAAAGATATTCTCCTCTAATGGATGGAGCTAAAGTTGTTTTGTGTGGAGAGGTGAATGCAGGAAAGTCTTCTATTTTAAATGCAATTCTGGGAAAAGAAAGGGCAATTGTCACATCAATTCCAGGCACTACAAGGGATTTTATTGAAGAGACTATAAATATCCATGGGATACCAGTTAAGATAATAGACACAGCTGGCATTAGAAAATCTCAAGATGAAATTGAAATAATGGGATTAAAAAAAGGATTGGAATTAATAAAAGAAGCTGATCTAATGCTCCTGGTTTTTGATATTTCTAAAGATATTCCAGGGGAGGTCAAAGAAGTTATATCTTTAAAAGAAAAAAACAAGATTATTGGTGTTGCAAACAAAATAGATATTTCAGGGTTAAATCATAAGAAGGATGATATAATTTTTTTTAAACAAAATGGGATAGATTTAATATATGTCAGTGCAAAAACAGGAGAAAATATAAAACAATTAGTAGATTTAATTGCAGAAAAAATAACAGGAAATAATATTGAGCCACCAGAAAATGAAATAGTTCCAAATCTAAGACAGACAGAACAATTAAAATTGGCCAGAGATGAACTATTAGCTATTTTAAATTTAATACCTACCCATTCTGAAATTGATATTCTCTATACTCACCTTGAAAACACAGTCAAACACTTACAGGAAATAACTGGAGAAATAACAACAGAAGATGTGC
Organism: Desulfothermus naphthae; assembly: GCF_054657475.1. Lineage (NCBI taxonomy): Bacteria > Pseudomonadati > Thermodesulfobacteriota > Desulfovibrionia > Desulfovibrionales > Desulfothermaceae > Desulfothermus > Desulfothermus naphthae. Next base: position 1,659,552 of record NZ_BAAHYQ010000001.1, on the reverse strand, counting down.
TAGATAGAGTGTTCTCAAATTTTTGTATTGGAAAATAAATTATTCAAACTTATTCCCAGAAAAGAAGCTTTTAAGTCGGCAACTATCAATTTAGACTATTTGTTTACTCTGAAATGACATCCAACTGATTTAGTGTTTCTGTTGGCCGAGTCTGTAATAATAATGGCACACTGGCAACCGTGAAAAAGATCAATCAGATTTTTACTAATAGGTGTGTTTCTATAAAATTCATAGAGTCTTTTACTTAAGTTGTGTAGATCTTCTCTTGCCCGTTTTAACCTGGAAGTTGTTCTGACAATTCCCACATAATTCCACATGGTGTGTTTGATTGTAAGCCAGTCCTGTGCCACAAGCGCTGGATCTTCATTTTTATCAGTGCCAGGAGAAGACCAATCTGGAATAGAGCCCATTAATTTTTTTGATAACCTATTTTTTTTCTGAAGCCTTTTTGATATTGAGAGACCTGCACTGTGTCCCCAGACTAGTCCTTCCAGCAATGATGTGCTTGCAAGGCGATTTGCACCATGAACACCTGTACAACTCACTTCACCCACTGCATATAACCTGTTTAATGTGGTCCTGCCTTCAAGATCTACTAATATTCCTCCACAAAAAAAATGTGCAGCTGGAACAACAGGAATAGGCTCTTTTGTAATATCATAGCCAGCTTCTAAACATTTTTTATAAATATTGGGAAACCGTTTAGGAATGTCTTTTTTTACAAAATCCGCTGCATCCAGGTAAACAAAATCATCGCCAGTTCTTAACATCTCTTCAACAATAGCCCTACTCACAATATCTCGTGGAGCCAGATCCCCTCTTGGGTCATATTCTTTCATAAAGGGTGTTCCATCGATTCTTACAAATCTGGCACCTTCTCCTCTAAGTGCTTCTGATATTAAAAACTTTTGACCCCCTCTTTGATATAGTGCAGTGGGATGAAATTGAATAAATTCACAATTCATCACCTTTGCTCCGCTTCTATAGGCCATGACCAATCCTGAGCCTATTGAGGAAGGGGCATTAGTTGTATGTAGATAGACCTGACCAACACCGCCTGTGGCAAGTACTGTATAATCTGCCATTACAGTCTCAACTCTATCTTCTTGTTGGTTGTATATATATGCACCTATACATTGATTGATCAGATGGTATTTAAACTCTAATTTTAATGAGTGATGGTGAGAAGTAATGAGGTCTATTGCAGTATGTTTTGTAAGTATTTTTATGTTTGGATGTTCTTTAATCTTTCTTTTAAATGAGTCAATTATCGCCCTTCCTGTATAATCTCCGCAATATAAAATCCTATTTACTGAATGAGCTCCCTCTTTTGTTAATTTAAAATTTGAATCTTTATCCCTTTCAAAGGGGACATTTAACTCATTAATAAGTATATCTTTAACTATATCTGGACCTTTATTGCTTAAATATTTTACAGATTTTTGATAGTTGTATTTCCATCCTGCTGTTAAGATGTCCTGTTGTAGAAGTTTAGGAGAATCATTAGGCCCTCTATAAACAATACCACCCTGGGCAAGAGGGGAGTTACCAGTATCTATATCATCTCCTGAGGTGATCAAAGTAACTGATAAACCTTTGTTAGCAAGAGTAAGTGCAACACTACATCCCGCAATTCCAGTTCCAATTATAAGGACATCAGTGTAATATCTGTTGTTCTCTTTGCTCATATTTCTATTTCCTTCTTGTAATGTTTATAGTATACTCATACTAAGGTCTATACAGGGAGCATCTTTTGTGATTGCACCAACAGAAATAAAGGTAGCACCAATATGTGCAAATATATCTATATTTTCTAAATTAATACCACCACTAATCTCTGTTTCAATATAAGGAGGAATTAATTTGATACATTCTTGTATTTGACAGGGATTCATGTTGTCAAGGAGTATTCTATCTACTCTTAATTTAACAGCTTCTTTAACTTCATCTATATTTCTACACTCAACAATAATTGGTGGACAAGAATTTTTGTATTTATCTCGCAGGGATAAAATTGCCTTTTTTATTGACCCAGCTCTATCTATGTGATTATCCTTAATCATTAACATTTCAGATAGATCCATCCTATGATTTTTACCTCCTCCTATTAAAACAGCATATTTATCTAAATATCTAAGGCCAGGTAGGGTTTTTCTTGTATCGAGTAACTCTGTATTGGAGTGTTTTAATTTTTGTACAAATTTATGTGTATATGTTGATATTCCGAATAGATGGGACAAAAAGTTTAATATTACTCTTTCACCTTTTAATATATCTATTGCACATCCTGAAATGACAGCTATTTTTTCTCCTTTTAGAACTTTATCTCCATCTTTTTTTAAATACAAGACCTTGTTTTTATTTGAAAGGCACAAAAGTATTATATCTATTAATGGTAGTGCTGAACATATTGCATCTTCTTTGGCAATAATATAGGCATCTGCTCTGTCACTTTCTTTAAAAATGCCTATTGATGTTAAATCTTCTCCATCTTCTCTTAGGGCAAGGTGGATGATATTTAAAAGTAAATTCCATCTATCAGGTGTAAAGAATTTAAAAAAAAGATTAAAGTTATTATCTAAGGTAAATTTTAACTTGTTAAAATCAGGGGAGTAGAACTCCCCTTGATTTTTGTTATTCAAGTTCTATTTCCTCTCCAGGTTTTAATGAAATTACCTTTGTATCAATACCTAATTCTTTTACACTCTTTTCAAAGTTCTCAGTACTTGTTTCTAAAACAGGAAAAGAGCCCCAGTGCATGGGAATTACATTTTTACATTTTAAGAGTTTGCAAGCATAAGCTGCCTGTCTTGGATCCATGGTAAATACTCCGCCAATTGGCAACATGGCTAAATCTATATTGAAAAGTTCTCCATAGATTTGCATTGAAGCAAAGATGGATGTATCTCCTGCGTGGTAGATTGTGTAATTGTCGGGAAATTGAATTATATAACCAACTGGAGTTCCAGAAGCAGTTGAGTGATGGGCCTCAACCATTGTGATTTTTATTCCATTTTCTTCAACTGTGCCTCCCAGATTAAAACCCATTCCATATATGATTTGACTATCATTAACACCCATTTCTTTTAATTTCATGGCAGTCTCCACAATAGCTCCCAGCTTGGCACCTGTGTTTTTGCATATTTCAACTGCCTCTCCTACATGGTCAAAATGGTCATGGGTAACGAGCACTACCTGGATATCTTTTACCTCACTTGCTTTTTTTGAACATGCAGGATTGTCATTAAACCAGGGGTCAATTAAAATATTTCCCCTTTCTGAGTTCACCTGAAAACAGGCATGTCCGTGCCATATTACCTTTTTTTTCATAACCACACCTCCTTTAGTTTTTCTCCCATCTGGGAGTTATGGAGTTTTTAATACCTAATTGATCCAATATCCTTGAAATTACATGGTCAACCAGATCTAAAATGGTTTTTGGTTTATGGTAAAATCCAGGGCAGGCGGGAAAAATAGTAGCTCCAGCCCTGGCTGCCTTTAACATATTTTCTATATGAATTGTATTAAATGGCATTTCCCTTATCACAAGTATTAATTTCCTTCCCTCTTTTAATGTAACATCTGCTGCCCTATGAATTAGATTATTACCACATCCATTAGCAATAGCTCCGAGTGTTGCCATGGAACAGGGACATATTACCATTCCGTCATGTCTCCATGAACCACTGGCTGGTGGGGCCTCAATTTCATCTTCAGAATAAAGATACCCACCCCTTGTCTTAAAAAAATCCACATCTATTTGGTTTTCAATAGCTAAGACCTTTTTGCCTGCACATGAGATAATAACGTGGGTACTTATATTGAAATTAGTTAAATATTCAAAAAATCTAATTCCATATATAGCACCACTAGCCCCTGTAATTCCAAGTACTATCTTTTTCATGGTCTCCCTGTAACTTATATTTAAAAATAAATCAATATAGAATGTTGACAACCAGCAATTCTCGGTGAGGGACAAATTAGATCATTTTAGATGTTTTATCTCCTTTTTTCAGATTCAAAAAACTACTTTTATTAAAAATTTAAGAAAATTTTATAAAATAGACCCTCTCTTTAGTAAAAATATCCTCTTAAAATCTCTTTTTGGACGCAGTATTCCCTCAAACTTATTTCCACAAATTCAAAAAATATTCTCTCAAAAGATTTTTTACTATGGAGGAGAGTAAAAAAACTTCAGATATTCCTCCCAACTCTCAAATAACAAAATCCGAAATGTCACTCGCAAATGATTCCAGTATTCTTTCCGAGAACTAAATTTCGCTCGCCATTTTTGATATAATAGGTCCGTTAATTCTAATATCTGATGTACAAAAAATGTTAAGCACAAATGCATAAATTCTCATAATAAATTTTAACCAAAAGTCTTTTGGATTTGTTTGGTTGTCTTCCAAAAAATAATCACCTTGAGCATCAGAAGTCTTAATTCCCACCACCACCACCAAGTGCAGCGTAAAGGGCGATGCGGTTTGCGTATTTTGACATGACCAGGGTTGTGAGATCCTGTTTTGCCTGAAGTAAATTCCTATTTGCATCAAGCACTGAAAAATAGCTATCTATACCCTGTTTATATCTTTTTATGGCAAGTTGATAGGTCCTCTCAAGAGAATCAACAAGTGATTTTTGCGCCTCGATTTGCTCATCTATAGTGGCTTTTGTAACAAGTCTATCCATTACTTCTTTAAAGGCCCTTTGAATTGTTTTTTCATACTGGGTTAGCACAATTTTTCTCTGTACCTTACTGAGCTTATATGCTGCCCAGATCCTTGCATCAAACACAGGAAGTGCTCCTTTTAAGCTCAAATTCCATGTACGTGCTGAGCCTTTAAAGAGATTTGACAAATCATCGCTCACGGTCCCAATTCCACTGGTTAAAGATATGGACGGAAAAAATGCTGCCCTTGCAGCACCAATTAATGCGTATGACGCCTTTAGATTGTGCTCTGCCGCCATTATATCTGGTCTATTTAATAAAACCATTGAGGACAGACCTGGCCTTATATCTTCAAAGGGATTTTCATAAGGCAAACCTGAAGGGAGTAAATTATCATCAATATGTGTGCCTGCTAAAAAATTTAAGGTGTTTATGTCCAACTCTACCAGTTGTTTTAAATTTACTACTGCTACTTTTACAGATTCAACATTTGTCCTTGCCCTGTTAAGATCAATTTCAGTTGCAACACCCACATCATATTGACTCTTTACAAGGTCAAGGTTGTTTTGCGCTGTTTTTAACAATTCATTGGCAATCCTTAAATTTTCCCTGTCAGCACAAAGCCTAAGATAGGCCCTGGATACTTCTGTTATAAGGGCTATCTGAGCTGCCCGCCGATTTTCCTTTGCTGCTAAAAACTTTTCTAAGGCCTCCTTTTTATAAGACCTGATCTTTCCAAAAAAATCTATCTCCCACTCTGCAAGTCCAAAATTAACACTGTATTGCTTTTTTATATAAGCCTTTTTTGTGAATGATATATCACTTGGCACCCTTTGTTTTTCCATGCCAGATGTAACATACAAAGACGGATATAGTTCTGCAGCCTTAATCCCATATAAGGCTCTTGCTTGTTCAACATTTAATATGGCAAGTCTAAGGTCTCTATTATTTTTTAGAGCAAGTCTTATAATTTGCTTTAATTTTGAATCTTTAATAAAGTCCTGCCACTTTATCTCTGTAACATTGGTCTCATTGCCAAAGGAGATATTTTTAAAAATTTTTTTATCTGGAAATTTCTTTTCAACTGGCATTCCAGGTCTCTTATATTTTGGAATAAAAGAACAACTATATATGAAAAGTAAAATCACATATACTATAGTTATATTTTTTCCCATCTATCATCTCCTTTTTAATAAACATAACTATATTTTAAGCTTGTTTTTTGCGTTGTCCCAATAGTTTATATACAATTACAAAGAATAGAGGTATCAAGATTGTAGCAATAAAAGTGGATGAAATTGTCCCACCAATCACTACTGTGCCTATTGCATTTTGCGCTCCAGATCCTGGACCATATGCTATTGCAAGGGGAAGTACTCCCATACCAAAGGCAAATGAAGTCATAAGAATTGGTCTAAGTCTAAGTTTAGCACCTTCAAGCACTGCTTGAATCAATTCATAACCAGCATCGATCCTTTCTTTTGCAAATTGAACAATCAATATTGCATTTTTGGTGGTAAGACCAAGTACTGTGACAAGTCCAACCTGGAAATATACGTCATTGTCAAATCCTCTCCAATTTGTCGCAAGGATGCCACCAATTACACCAAGGGGCATGGAAAGTAATATTGCAATTGGGATTGGCCAGCTCTCATATAATGCTGCAAGGACCAGAAATATTACAAAGATTGCAAATCCATACACAAGGGGCCCTTGTTTTGTAGCCATCTTTTCTTGAAAAGATAGACCAGTCCATGCGTACCCAAATTCCTTAGGAAGCTTATTTACTAGGTCTTCCATGGCCTTTATTGCATCACCAGTACTAAAGCCTGGAGCTGGTTCTCCCCATATATTTATAGAGGGAAAGCCATTATATCTCTCTAATACCTGAGCACCATAAATCCACCTGCCCTTTGCAATGGCTGAAAATGGGACTAATTTCCCCTCAAGATTTCTAATATAGATTTTTAACATGTTTTTTGGCATCATCCTGTATGGTGCATCAAATTGGACATATACTTTTTTCACCCGCCCACTTTTTACAAAATCGTTCACATATGCTGACCCAATTGCTGCTGCAATATTATTGTGAATTGAGGTAATAGGTAAATTTAAGGCCCCTGCTTTCTCCCAATCTATATCTATCTTGTATTGCACTACAGGATCCATTCCATTTGGCCTCACACGTATAAGCCGGGGGTCTTTGGATGCCATATAAAGTAATTGATTTCTGGCATTAATTAATTTTTTATAGCCTGCACCTCCATAATCAAGTAGCTCAAAATCAAACCCCGCTGCATTACCAAGCTCAATTATAGGTGGAAGCTGAAAGGCAAAGACCATTGCATCGTTATATGTAGAAAATTCCCTCATAAGCCTGTTAACTATAGCCCTAGGTGATAAATCTTTCCCCTTTCTCAGACTCCAATCCTTAAGACGAATAAATCCAAGTGCTACATTTTGTGCTTGACCAGCAAAGGAATAACCAAGTGCTGCACCAAAGGATTTAATAGTCTTTTGCTCCTGTTTATTTATATATCCTTCTATTCTTTCTATAACCTTTTTTGTTTGCTGAAGGGTTGAGCCTGAAGGCAAAATTGCCTGCACAAGTAATATACCCTGGTCTTCATTTGGCAGATATCCGGTTTTCATATTCAGAAATAAATAGCCTGTTATACAAACAACCAACACATAAATAATAAAAAACCTTATCTTTCTGGCAAGTGTATATCTAACCATTGAAATATATAGGTCTCTGCCCTTTCTTAAAATCCTATCAAAAATTTTTAAAAAAGGTCTAAAAATAACGAAGGACCTCTCATAAGGCGGAGTCCCTTTTGGATAAGGCTTTAAAAAGGTAGCACATAATACAGGGGTCAAAACAAGGGCTACCAGTACAGATAAGAGCATTGCTGCGGCAATTGTTACTGAAAATTGTCTGTAAATTATTCCTGTTGAACCAGGAAAAAAAGCCATTGGTAAAAACACTGCTGATAAAACCAGTCCAATACCAATCAATGCCCCTGATATTTCATCCATTGACTTAGCAGCAGCCTCCATTGGTGAAAGGCCTTCGTCTTCCATGATCCTATCTACATTTTCTACCACAACAATGGCATCATCAACTAAAAGTCCTATGGCTAGGACCATTGCAAACATGGTAAGCATGTTTATAGTAAAGCCAAGGACCCAGATTATACCAAATGTTCCCAGCACAATTACTGGAATAGCAATAGTGGGGATTATAGTTGCCCTAAAACTTCCTAAAAATATAAACATTACAATGAACACAAGTATAATTGCCTCATACAAGGTCTTTACAACTTCATGTATAGCTGCCCTTGTAAATGGAGTGGTATCATAAGGATAAACAACTTTGACTCCCTCAGGAAAATATCTGCTCAATTCCTTTAATTTATTTTTTATTGCATCTGCAACCTCTAGAGAATTTGCCCCAGCCATTTTTCTTATAGCTAAAAATGCACCGGGTTTTCCATTATATCTTGCTATCACGTCATAGAACTCTGTTCCAAGTTCCACACGTCCCACATCCCTGATATAAATCCTGGAGCCGTCTTTATTTATTCTTATAGGAATTTTAGCAAATTCCTCTGGTGTCTTTAAGTAATGTTGAACTATTATTGCTGCATTTAGTTTTTGCCCTTTAGTTGCTGGAGCTCCGCCTATCTGCCCTGCTGAAACTTCTACATTGTATTTTTTTAAAGCAAAAATTATATCTTCTACAGTTAGATTATATTTTATTAACTTATCAGGATCTAACCAGATTCTCATAGCATATTCTGTCCCAAAGGTCTGCACTTCACCCACACCAGGAAGTCTTGATAAAACTTTTTCAATATTTGATTTTGCATAATCCCGTAAATCATTTCCATTATATCTACCATCAGTAGAGATAATGCCAACTATGAGTAAATAGTTTCTCGTTGACTTATATACATCTACACCCTGTCTTCGCACTGTCTCGGGCAAACGGGACATAGCAAGTTGAACCTTGTTTTGCACCTTGGTCCAAGCTATGTCTGGGTCGGTCTTGGGAGAAAATGTGAGCTCTATTCTACATATGCCAGCTGAAGTAGACCTGGCATTTATATACCAGAGACCATCTAAGCCTGTTAATTTCTGCTCTATAACCTGGGTAACTGTGCTCTCAACGGTTTCAGCTGATGCACCTGGATACCTTGCCTCAACTCTAATTACTGGAGGAGCTAGTTCTGGATGCTTGGATACTGGTAAAAATTTAATGGCAAGCAAACCAAAACTCATCAGTGATATGGCAATTACCCAGGCAAAAACCGGTCTTTTTAGAAAAAAACGAGATAACATCTAGTCCCTCCTCTGGAATATCCAATTATCTTCTGGTATTAGGGGTATTTGGAACAGCTTTTACTGGAATTCCTGGTCTTATAAATTGAAGACCCTTTACTATAACTCTATCATTTTCCTTCAGCCCTGAGGTAACCAGCCACTTGTTACCTATGCTTCTATCAATTACCACAGGATTTGTAACTGCCCTGTTTTGTTTATCCACAACAAAGACATACGGCTTTCCTCTGGTATCAAACATTATCGCCTCTTCAGGTACCAGCATCCCATTTTCCATAATACCTTCAATAATCCTCACCCTGACAAACATCTGTGGAAGCAATACTTTGTTTTTATTTGGGAATTTGATCCTCAAAATGACCGAGCTTGTGGTCTTATCCACTGTAACTTCATTAAATTCTAAAACTCCCTTCTCAGGATAAATAGAATTGTCCTCAAAAATAAGCTCTACATTTTTATCCATATCTGGTGAAAATCTTAATAATTTTGATTTTCTCTTTTTTTTCAGTTCATATAATTCTTTTGTTGAGATTGGCACATCCACATAAACTGGATCAAAGTGTTGAATTATTGCCAAAGGATTTGGTTGATATGCATAAACAACCTGTCCTTCTGTTATATATGAGCGTCCTATTATACCATCAATAGGGGCTTTGATATAACAATAATCCAGATTGATCTTTGCAGATTTTATCTGTGCTTTGTATAGCTCAATATTGGCCTTTAATTTATCTAATGCAGCCTTGGTATCATCATACACCTGTTTACTAATAGAATTTGTTTTTACAAGGACCGAATATCTTTTAACCTTTTTTGATAATGAAGGAACATTGGCTTCAGCTGCCTTTAAAGCAGCCTGAGCACTTTCAAGGGCAGCTTCATAAGGTCTTGGATCAATGATATATAATAGTTCCCCTTTTTTCACATATGAACCCTCCTTGAAGACCCGTCTCATTATAGTTCCACTTACTTGTGGGATTATTTTTGCGCTTTTATATGAGGCAACTCTTCCTGGTAATTCCTTTATCAGAGTGACTCTTTGTTTTTTTATTAATATATAGGATACCACTGGAAGCTTCATTTGCATCTTTTCTGGATTTTTTTTTGTTTGTTTACATCCAGATAATAAAAAAATAAAAATAATAAAATATGGCAAAATGTATCTTTTCTCCATAAAACACCCCCCCCACTTTATCTAAATTTTTTTTTAAAAGAATTTTTTAAACATAGTGTTTATTCAATGAATTTAAGATTATTTTTACATAAGATAAAAGTATATCGTTAATATTAGATTTTAAATTTTTCTTTCTTAAAAAGATTTCATTGGTTAAAAATAAATCAAAAATCATTCCTCTAAATGCCATGACTAAAATTTTTAAATCAGACTTTTTTTTATTATTGTCTAGATATTTTAAAAAGATATTTACCAAAAAATCATCTAATTGAGTTATTATTTTTTGATGAATATCTATAATCTTTTCTGAATATTTATTTATTTCGGAAAATGTTATCATAATAAATTTCTTTTTTGATACCAGCGTATTATAAAACTTTTTTGCCAAGGAAAATAATACATCTTCTAAATTTGATTGTTCTATTTTTTTTACAGCATCGAGCAAATCTGGGATAATTGATTTGCTGTTTAAAACTTCTTTAAATAATGTTTCTTTGTTACCAAACTTCCTGAAAAGTGTTACTTCTGAAACCGAAGCTGCCTTGGCAATTTCCCTTGTACTGGTACCATGATAACCCTTTTCTGAAAACAGGGTATAAGCGGCCTCAATTATCCTTTGTCTTGTACTTAAATTTTGCATGATTAAAAAATGTAAGTAATTACTTACTTTCTTTCTGAATTGAAAAAAAGCTAGAGAAGATTATATTGAAAGGCTCTCAAAAGTCAATGTAAAATTTGTTAAAATTTTTGGGATGGGCTGAATTAAAGATATGATTTAAGAAAGAAAAAAGCTCAAAAAATACTAAGGAAACATTGAAAAGAATTGTTTTTATAAATAGATGTTGGAGCTGTTGCCAAGCATGAGATTTCATTAATTGTGTGGCTTTAAAAATATATTACCCCTGTCTAGGAGACAGGGGTAATATATTTTTATTTCCCTAATTCTTGAATGGTTCTTTGAATTATGTTATCCTGTGTTTTACGGCTTATATCCACAAAATGGGCGCTGTAACCAGCAACTCTCACTATGACCTCCTGATATTTTTCAGGATCTTTCTGTGCTGCTCTTAGAGTTGCATCATCCACCATGTTAAATTGAACATGATCTAATCCAAGCTCTGCCCAAGTTTTCATATAAGCCTTCCATAATTGATATCCTTTTTCTCCTGCAAGTTGAGTAGGTGACAAACGTTGATTTAGCAAAAAGGCACGTCCCTGTCCTACGTGGTCTATTTTGGCACAGGATTTAAGCACTGCAGTTGGACCTTTTTTATCCAGACCAGGTCCTGGGGATATTCCACCGTCATAGAGTGCATCTCCAAGTCTACGACCATTGGGAAGGGCTCCTACAATATTTGCATAGTGGATATTACCGCTTACGTTCTCAGGTAATGCTGGCCAGGGATTCCCTGAAGGACACTTTATCTCTTTGGAATGACGGGCCACTTCTTTTAGACAACGTACCATAATTTCATCAACATAGTCATCATCATTGCCCCATTTAGGTGCGTTTTTAACAAAATCAAGACGCATCTCTTCATATCCTTCCCAATTGGCTTCTAGTGCTGTTAAAAGCTCATCCATGGTATATTTCTTCTCTTCAAATACAAGTTTCTTTACCGCTGCAAGGCTATCTATATTCTCTACCCATGTGAAGAAGGTTACCCATGCATTTCCTCTCTCTCCCTCTGGATTTATTATATCAAGACCGGTCTCAACAGACCTTTGTGAAATAGCTGAGAGGAAAGGACGTCCGTAAAATTCAGGATCCTTGACTCTGCCTAGGTTGATCGTGCGTACCAAAATGTTCATCAGCCATTCCATCTGTTTTACCCAGGCCTGAAAAAGTTCTTCAAAATCCTTGAATTTTCTTGCATCTCCTGTCTTAGGCCCCATCTGCATTTTCACTACATTGTCATAACCATTAAAAAGGGCATATTCTATTATTTTAGCTGTATTTGCTGTGGCCGAGGCCATACGAAAAGGTTGAAAACCATGCTTGGTAGTAGGGCATGGAGACATGCAAGCCTGATGTACCCATAGCCTTGCCTCTTCCAAAGGATGTTTATACCAGTGCATGGTATTAGCAATTAAAATGGGATCATTCCGCATTGATGGATAACCCAATCCATGGCGTATACACTCAAAACATTCCCGCATTACTTCATCTTTTACATGGGGGTGCCAGCGAAAACCAAAGGTGGGATTAGAGACTCGCACAAGTCTAGCTGCTTGTAAAAAGGCAATTGTCAAATCATTACATGCATCGCTCCCATCAGGTTTGACTCCTCCCAATGTCCAGACCCATGTACCAGTAATACCCTGTAGTCCTTCTCTTGCCCATCTAGGGGCAAATATCCCAACCTCATAGGTTCTAATCATAAACTCGCCCACAAGATCAAGGGCCTCTTCTTTTGTTAATCTCTTATCAATATTTACGTCTTTGTCATAATAAGGTCCATGATAATAATCAGGACGTGCTGGCCAGGCCCCTTCCCCAGCCTCAAATCTTGATATTACCTGCACAAAGTGGTCAAACTGGAAGGATTCCTGAAGTGTTCTAGGAGGTTTTGCTGGTACACGTTCACAGGTCTCAGCAATGCGTAGAAGTTCTTCTTTCCTTTTTGGATCGGTCTCAAAATTCTCAGCAATGATTCGGGCAAGTCTGGCATAACGATTTGCATAGCGAATAGCTGCTTCCAAAATAATCCTCATGGCCTCCCAATTTTGAATGCGGTCATATAGAGGCAAAATATCTGGACCAGGAGTCCCTGTGATTTTTTCCTCAGCCTCCTCTATCCTTCTATCAATTTCATCTAAAATATCTTCAAAACCCCGTTTGCCCGTCATAAAATATTCATAGTCTTTTCCAGAATACCCGTAAGCTGAAGTAGGTGCTCCCCAACCAATTGCTCCACTTACAAATTTTACAGCATCTTCTGGGTCCAGAATTCTTGCGAGCTTATCCACTGCAGTCTGACCATTCCAATAATCATTGAGTTCTGCAATGATTTTTAGCGACTCTTCTTCTGGTTCAGGTATAATACCTGGTTCATTGTAAACTTCTTCATTTACCATACTGGCCCCTTCGATAAACCACTGCAATGTATGTGGTAAACTTCCAACATAGCCCACTAACTGAGCATAATCTGTAATAAAGATTGTGATATTATCTAAAACATGGGCAAGGGCCTTAGCCTTTCTCAACATGATAGGATCATGCTCGTTTTCTTTCCATGCCTCTGTCAAGAGTATGGGTCTCTCGAGGTCTATCTTTATTCCAGGATTATAGTTCCCTCCAATAGCTCCCTTTTTCCAAACCGCCTTTCTCAGATAGTCTAAACGTTTTGAACGCTTTTTTTCCGCCACAAACCACCATTTTTGCTCTTTTTCGAGCTCCTCAACGCTCTTATCCAGTTCTTGATTTTTTACACTCTTTTCCATCTTTGCCCTCCTTAACTGTTTAAAATTTAACACTATCTTCCATGACCCAATTTTCTGACCTTGATCCTTCTAGCGATTACTTATCACCCTTACCCTTAGCCACAAGGATCTTGGTCACAATTTTAAGGCTTAATTTTATATGCCTGAATGGAGAAATCACCCTCAATATTTGAAATTTTTCATTACGAGTAAAAACTCACATTTATCTTTTTTTGAAATTTGGCCTGTTTATTATTTTATTCTGATATTCCGACCCATGCAACTCACATTTTAACTTTGTATAAATTTTAGTATTTTTTTACTGAACGTACGGTAAAAAAAATCGTCCATATACACATTTTTTAAAGCAATACCTATGCCATATATAATCAATTTGGTAAATATACTTAAGTTGTCTACAATTTAAAAGCTTTTTGTATTTTTGGAGAAAGATTCAGGACATATTTAGAAACGAAATAAACGGAAAACTTGTCTTTTTTGTAAAAAAAACACTGTTTAACTAACCTAAATAAATAACAATTTAAAATTAAGTCAAATTGACCTTTTAAGACAAATCGATCACATTTTTGAAGCTAAAAAGATTATTTACATAAAAAACTTTGTTTTTCTAAACCATCCGCAAAAAAACCCCTTTTTATCCTATCAAGGCCACATCCTTCCCGAGCCATAGGGAATATAATTGATCCTATTAAGTAATTACTCAACAATTTTTATTCACTAATCAATGATTAAAAAATTACTCATTAATCTTAAGAAAGATAACCATGTTTTTTCTTACCTCTACTTTTTTATTACCAGGGAATTGGATTATGCGAGGTCCTTTATAATTTACAATAGATTCATCTAAATTGAGTAAATTTGCAAAAAGAGATGCATTATAACCTAAATGGTTTAATATATCTTTGTACCATCTTAAACGAATTGCCTGTGGAAGCTCAATAAAATCATTTCTTTTTACACAAATTTCTCCATTATTAATTATTTCTTTGTTTCTCAATTTATTTAATTCCTGGTTATAAAAATCATAATCAATTTTAGATAAAGTCCATAAATTTTTCACTGCATTTAAAAAATTTGGATTTTCCTGTAAAAACAAAGGCAGAATTTTGTGTCTGATTCTATTCCTTTTATATGTTAAGTCGTAATTTGACTCATCTTCCATCCATTTTATTGAATAATTTTTGAGTAAACATATAAGTTTTTTTTTAGGGATAAATATCAGGGGTCTGAAGATTTTTTTTTGAAAATTAATTGCATCCATGCCACCCAATGAAGGCCAGCCAACTCCCCTTGTAAGTCTCATTAAAATATCTTCTGCAAGGTCATTTAAGTGATGGGCTGTACAAATAAAATCAGCTCTTGTTTTTTCCCGTACACCATCCAAAAAACGGTATCTAATAATCCTGGCTGCTTCTTCAATTCCAATTTTTTTTAATCTACTGTAAATAGCTATTTTTGATGAACCAGAAATAAAGGGGATTTTATTTTCTTTGCAAAGTTGTTTAACAAATTCCATCTCTCTTTGTGACACATCTCTGAGCCTGTGATCTAGATGAGCAACCACTATTTTATAGCATAATATTTTTTTCAAAATATTCATAATAACAAGCAGGGCAATTGAGTCTGCTCCACCTGATACAGCCAGGACTATTTTTTTGTCTCTTAGAGATAATTTAAGTTCATCTAAAATAAATTTCTTTACCTTTAAAACCAGATGAACATCTTCTGGTTTTAATTCTTTTAAAGACTCAATTAATTTCATGATTGTTTAACTTGTCTTTTTTCCATTAATTGCTGAGAAATAGATCTCATCAACTAAATTTATAGCATAATCTCTTTGTTGTCTGGTAGCAAAAGAAATGCAACTGCATCTTATTTTGTTAGTTGATCTAACCAGCAGTTCTAATTTTATAAATTCTTTTCCCAGTTCTAAAGAAAATATATATGGTCCACAAGTGGCAAAATGTTCTTTTTGTTCAGGTGTTAAAAGTTCCTTTGGTATATCAATCCAAAATATATCTTCTATTGGACTTTTATAGTTTTTTTCTTTTAAATACCTCCTTATTTTCTCTATATCACCTCTTTTTATTTCATCTATTACATAACTTATCACTCTTTATTTCTCCTTTTGATTAACTTTGTGTAAAAAGTGTTTTACTCCCCAAAGCCCAATTAAAATTGCCTCAGCAGCGTCAAAATTTACCAGCTTTGGGGGAGAAAGACCAGATTCAATTATAATATTTCTTGCATAGAGTGCAGCCAATTTTTTGGAGTTTTTAGTTGGCAGATTCCTTGACCCCAGAATATCTTGTCTCCATCTTTCAGGAGACACATCTATAACTGGCACATCTAATTTAATTCCCTTTTTTTTCCAAATCTTTCCAATATCCCTGCTTCCTTCAATTACTATAAGAACTAGCTTCCACTTCTTTGAAATTTTAAAAAGGATATTATTAACACCCTTTTTTAACCTGGTTCTATTGCCAAAATTGTGGGACCAAAACCACAAAAGATTTGCATTTTCTGAAAAAAGGGCTAAACCTGTTTTTATGCCAAGATCAACACTAAGTATTGTCTTTATTCTTTTTGCATTCATCTTGGTTACTATATTAAGTTGTTCCAAACCAGTTACCCACTATCCTACTCCATACAGACACAAGTTACAACAACAATTTCAGAATTATACAGAAAGAGGAATAGCCTCATGGTATGGACCAAATTTTCATGGGAAAAAAACAGCCAGTGGAGAAATTTATAACATGTATGCACTAACTGCTGCGCATAAGATTCTTCCCTTTAACACCAGGGTATTGGTCACAAATTTATCCAACAATAAACAGGTAGTTGTGAGGATAAATGATAGAGGACCATTTGTTAAGAACAGGATAATTGATCTATCCTATCTGGCAGCGAAAAAAATTCAGATGATAGCCACTGGTACTGCTCCAGTTCTTTTAAAGGTAATTAATATTCCTCATTCTCAAAGACAAATCTTTTTTATTCAGGTAGGTTCTTTTACTAGCAAAATAAATGCATACAGGACATATTTTGCCCTTCAAAAGATGGGGTATAAAAAATCCCGTCTTATAAAAATAAAATTACAGGGCCAGATTTTCTGGCGAGTTCAGGCCGGTGAATTCCCATCCTTAAAAAGGGCAAAATATGCCCTCAAAAAATTAGAAAAATATTATCCAAATTCCTTTATTCTTGCTCGTTGAGCTCCGCCCTAAACCTTCTTGAAATCCTAAAAACACATACATTTCTTGGTGGCAGAGTTATTGTTTCATCTGTTTGTGGATTTCTGCCCTTTCTTGCCTTTTTGTAGTAGCTTTCAAACTTGCCAAATCCACTAATTAACAATACTTTATCTTCTTTTATAGCATTCTTCATAATTGAAAGCAGAGATTCTACATAATCCTTTACATCGGACCTATTAAATCCTGTTTTTTCGTATATTTTTTCTACTATTTCCGCTTTTGTGAGAGTCTTATTGGACATAAAAATTTCTCCTTTTTTACTATATATATTCCTTTATTTTTGTGGCTAATGTAACCATATCCTCGTCTGAATCATATTTATTTTGCTTGAGTCTAAACAATCCATCGCCCTCTATCCTTGGAACCAGATGCCAATGTGCATGGGGAACAACCTGACCAGCAGAGGAATAATTATTCATAACTACATTTATCCCAGTAGCACCAGTTGTTTTCATTATGGCTAAACCTAGAATCTTCATTACTTTTAAAAAATGATTACCCAATTCCTCTGGCATATCAAATAGATTTTCATAATGATCTTTGGGAATAACAAGGGTATGACCTTTAGATATAGGAGCAATATCTAAAAAGGCCAAGATATTATCGTCTGAATAAACTTCAGCGCAGGGAATTTCGCCTCTCACTATTTTACAAAATATACATTCCATAGCTTAGTCCTCCATTTTTATATAAAAAATTCATTCAACTTTTTGAAAGCTTCCCTTCCATATTTTTCTTTGAACTCCTTAAATCTTTTTATCTTCCTTCTATCCAACGGTCAAATTCACCCGCCCGATATATTTTTTATCATTCTTTCATACTCTTCGTGTGTGCCAATCCAAACCCAAATATAATTTTCTCTATCTTTTATTGCTAAGGCTCTGTAAAAATTGCTAATTCTAACCGACCAAAATTTTCCAACCTTCTTGAAGTGTAAAGATGGATGATAAGGATTGCTTTTAAGAAGCTCAAATTGCTCTCTTGCTTTTTGTTGAACTTCTTTTGGAAGAGCATCAAAATATTTCCAAAAATGGGTAGTAGCTTTATGCACTAAAATTCCCTTAGCTTCCCTTGCTGTTTTTCTTCTAGAGCTTCTTTTATCAAGAAATCTAATTTACCTTCTTTAGAATCTTTTTCAATTTCTTCATCCCATTGTTGCCAATCTTTCTCTAAAATCCAACTTTTTAACTCAAGAAATTCATTTTTAGACAATTTCTCAATAATTGATTTTATTTCTTCTATTCTTAACATTTCTGACCACCTTTTTGATTTTTTGTAAATTTTTTCAATCATAACCTCCAAACTCAACAGCGGCGTGAAAAGCCATCTGATAGAGCATTTAATTAGGAGATGACAAAAGCTAACTCTTTAATCTTAAAGTAATCTTTACTTTTTCTTTTTTATTTTACTTCCAAACTTTTATCTAAATTTGTGACTAATTCTATGCCATCTCCTGTATTTTTAACCTGAATTCTTGGCTTAAAATTTTCTTTAGGCCCTAATTTATACCCTTCCTTAACAAGTTTTTCTTCATCATCAAATATTATATTTCCTTCCTAACAAATGTGATAGTACGCAACAATATTTTTCACATAACAATTTCCTAGAACAAAAACTTGTAAATTGATCCTATTTAAGCTAAATCAAATATACAACAACTACGTTAGATTATATATAATCAACTAACCTTTAGTTTTCAAGTAACTTTAACTTTATTTTTGGAAAAAATGAGGATTTTGTCCTTTTCACACCCAGAGCCAGAAAAAAAGAAGGGTTGCGGCTAAGTGGCTGGCAAAGAAGCTAAGCGGATTTGCCAGTCCCCCTTTAGTCGCTTGTTATGTGAATTATATGCGATCTGACCCAATTTGTGAATTCTTCAAGTTTAATGCCTCCTCCTGCAAGGTCCATAATAATCTTTTCTTGTTCATCAATTGTTGCCTTTATTTCATAGCCATTTAACACTAGAAAGGTTTCCATAGCTGCGTGACCTACCCGTTTATTACCATCAATGAAAGGATGACTCTTTACAATAAAGAAGCAAAGGGCAGCTGCCTTTGAAATGATGTCAGGATAAAGGTCTATCTCATTAAACGTTACACGTGGTTGATTTATAGCAGATTCAAGGGCTTTAAG
Source organism: Desulfothermus naphthae (assembly GCF_054657475.1). Taxonomy (NCBI): domain Bacteria; kingdom Pseudomonadati; phylum Thermodesulfobacteriota; class Desulfovibrionia; order Desulfovibrionales; family Desulfothermaceae; genus Desulfothermus; species Desulfothermus naphthae. The sequence continues at coordinate 1,640,528 of NZ_BAAHYQ010000001.1, read as the reverse complement.
ATCTCGGATTCCACGAGCTCCACCAAAAGAGGATATTATCGCTTCGTGAAGTTGAAGAATCTCAATAAGAGAAAGATAACGCATTAGGCAAGTCGCTCGTAAAGTACCTTATTTTTTGACAATACTCGCTCCATTGCCGCCCTAAAATCAACATCAGGCTGCCCTATAAGGTCCTCAATTGTTGCCAAAACAAATTGCTCGGGCTTCAAGCCAAGTTTCTTGGCTTTTTCCTTAAGAATTATGGCCTTAGAGTCATCGATTTCCACAGTTATTGTCGCCATAGTGCACTCCTCCAATATTAGAATATGGGCAGAAGCTACCTCCATTTTTTTATAACCTCACTCCACATAACCGTAAAGATATCACAAATTTAAAATGTTGTTTAGTTCCTATAAGTCTCTTAATTTTAAAACATTTCCTAAAACCAAATTAATGAACGTACAAGTCCCTTTATATATCTTCCTTTTTAGACAATTTCTCAATAATTGATTTTATTTCTTCTATTCTTAACATTTCTGACCACCTTTTTGATTTTTTGTAAATTTTTTCAATCATAACCTCCAAACTCAACAGCGGCGTGAAACGCCATCTGATAGACCATTTAATTAGGAGATGACAAAAGCCAGGTCTTTAATCTTAAAGTAATCTTTACTTTTTCTTTTTTATTTTACTTCCACACTTTTATCTAAATTTGTCACTAATTCTATGCCATCTTCTGTATTTTTAACCTGAATTCTTGGCTTAAAATTTTCTCAACAAACTCTTGAATCCCTCTTTAGGCCCCAATTTATACCCTTGCTTAACAAGTTTTTCTTCATCATCAAATATTATTATTCTTTCATAACAAATTTGATAGTACGCAACAACATTTTTTGACATAACAATTTGGAACAAAAACTTGTAAATTGATCCTATTTAAGCTAAATCAAATATACAACAACTACGTTAGATTATATATAATCAACTAACTTTTATTTTTCAAGTAACTTAACTTTATTTTTGGAAAAAATGAGGATTTTGTCCTTTTCACACCCAGAGCCAGAGAAAAAGAATAAGACCATTGTACCTTTTTTCATACCATTTCTGGGTTGCCCTGGAAAATGTATTTATTGTGCACAAAACCTCCAAACAGGATCTAAAACAAAGTCTATTGAAAAAACATTTGAGGACTTTAAAAAACTTCTTGAGACCTTAAAAAATAGGACAAATCCTGTAGAACTGGCATTTTATGGAGGGACTTTTACTGGCCTATCTAAAAAATGGATTGAAAGATTTTTAAACTTAACTTTGCCGCTAAAGAAGCAAGGTATTTTAAGCAGAATTCGTTGCTCAACCAGGCCCGATTATGTGAATCATGAAATCCTAACAACAATTAAAAAATTGGGAATTGATTTAGTAGAGCTTGGCATACAATCATTTGATGATTCTATATTGATGTTATCAGGCAGGGGATATAATCAAGAAACTGCTTTAAAAGCCTGTTATTTAATCAAGGAAACAGGGTTAGATTTGGGAATCCAACTCCTTCCAGGTCTTCCTGGCTTTACAAGCCAGATATGGATGAATGATATTAAGCAGACAATAGAGCTTAAACCTGCCATGGTAAGAATCTATCCCTGTATTGTGCTAAAAGGGACAGTGCTTGAAAAAAAATTTTTAAAAAAAGATTATGAACCACTAGACTTACACCGTTCTATTAAGTTAATAGCAAGGGGAGTTGTGCGACTCTGGAGAAACAACATTCCAGTTATAAGAATCGGTCTTCACAATGAATTTAGCCTTGAAAAAAATGTGGTTGCAGGTCCATGGTCTCCTGCATATGGTAGTATGGTGCGCTCATTCATCCTGTATAAAATCATTTTTACTTATTTTATCTTGACCAACAGGTCTATAAAAAAATTATACATTCCAAAGAAATATCAGGGCGAGCTTTTTGGATATAAAAAAATGTACAAAGATAAATATAAAAAAATGGGTTTGAATCCAGAAAATATTATACTTCAAGACACAACCAGTTTTAAAATTGAATATTAATAATTTAAAAAATCGGAGGAAATTTCGTGGAGTGGCAACATAAACACCTGCTTGATGTAGATGAACTTACACTAGATGAAATATACTACATATTTGAACTTGCCCAAAAATTTGAAGAAATAAATTTAAGGCAAATAAAAAAAATACCTACCTTAAAGGGAAAAAGTGTAATTTTATATTTTTCAGAGCCATCCACCAGGACAAAAACATCTTTTGATATAGCAGCAAAAAGACTTTCTGCAGATGTCTTTTCCCTCCAGAGTAAAGGATCAAGTGAAGAAAAGGGAGAAAGTTTAAAAGACACTGTGCTTACACTTCAGGCAATGCATCCAGACCTCATAGTTATAAGACACAAACAAAGTGGTGCTGCAAAATTTGTTTCAGAAAAAGTGGATTGTTCTGTAGTGAATGCTGGTGATGGCTCCCATGCACACCCAACACAGGCATTGTTAGATGGTTACACCTTGTATAAGGAGTGGAAAAATTTTAAAGACAAAACTGTTCTCATACTAGGAGACATAGCCCACAGCAGAGTGGCAAGATCAGATATAAAACTATACCATAAACTTGGCATAAAAGTAAGGGTTTGTGGTCCAAAAACCCTATTGCCAAAAAATATCTCAAACTGGAATGTAGAGGTCTTCTACAACCTAAATGAAGCCGTAAAGGGAATAGATGCAGTAGAATGTCTAAGGCTACAACTGGAAAGACAAGAAGCAGGACTCCTACCCTCTTTAAGGGAATATTCAATACATTATGGACTTTCAAAACAACACCTCAAGTTGGCAAAAGAGGATGTAAAAGTCATGCATCCAGGACCTATGAACAGGGGTGTTGAAATATCTTCAGATATTGCTGATTCAAAAAATAGTCTTATTTTAGATCAGGTATCTGCTGGAGTTGCAATAAGGATGGCCTTACTTTATCTTTTTCTCACTTAAAAATAATAGGGCACTATTATGAAACAAAGAGAATTTATAATTACAGGTACAAAGATAAACAATGAAGAAAAAAATATATACATAAAAGAGGGAAAAATTGTTGACATCCTGCCAAAAAACCAAATCCCCGATTCAGTATTAAAGATAGAAAAAAAAGGAATTGTCTTACCAGCTTTAATTGATATTCACACACATTTAAGAGATCCAGGACAGGAATACAAAGAAGATATAATTTCTGGTCTTAAGGCAGCTTTAGCAGGTGGGTTTTCCCATATATTTACAATGGCAAATACTGACCCTGTAAACGACACAGCTCCTGTAACCAGATATATTATAGAAAAAGCAAAAAAACATTTTCCAAATGGTCCACACATCTATCCAGTAGCTGCGCTTACCAAGGGACTTCAAGGCAAAGAACTGGCTCCTTTATACGAACTTAAAGAGGCTGGATGTATTGCTGCATCTAACGATGGTATGCCTGTTAAAAATAATGAGATCTTTAGACGGGCAGTAGAATATGCTTCAAACGCCAATCTGTTGGTACTTGACCACTGTGAAGACCCAGACCTTGCTAAAGATACGTGCATAAATGAAGGGGAAATTGGCGATAGATTAGGACTCAAAGGGCAACCTACAATAGCTGAAGCCATTCAAGTGGCAAGGGATATACTTATATCAAGTTATTTAGATATACCAATCCACCTATGCCATATAAGTTGTGAACAGTCTGTAGAGCTCATATATTGGGCAAAACAAAAAGGAATCAAGATTACAGCAGAAACATGTCCACACTATCTTGTATGGGATGAATCAATATTAGAAGATTATAATACCAATGCCAAGGTGAACCCTCCACTCAGGACTAAGAATGATGTAGAGGCAATAAGACAGGCAGTTAGAGAAAAAATAATTGATGTCATTGCCACAGACCATGCCCCGCACGCGCAATTTGAAAAACAAGTCCCTTTTGCCTTGGCACCAAATGGGATTAGTGGGCTGGATACTGCCCTTTGTCTATTATTTGAACTTGTTTCAACTAATGTATTATCCATTGAAGACATTATAAGGTGCATGCACAAAAGACCAATTGAAATCTTTTCCTTAGATATACATGGAATTAGAAAAGACCATCCTGCAAATTTTATCATATTTGATACTCACGTTGAGTGGAGAGTTGATGATAATACAATGATTTCAAAGGGAAAAAACACTCCTTGTTTTGGACAAAAACTAAAAGGCAAGGTTACAGCAAACTTTTGCAAGGGCCATCTTATTTATGAATTTAATGACATGAGGCCAATTTTTTATGACTAAGATATTAATTGTAGATGATGACCCAAGCATTTTAGATGTTCTAGAAATTGCCTTAGAAAATCAAGGATTTAAGATTTTTACTACCAAAACAATCAAACAAGCTAAGGAGATTTTGTTCTCAAATATAATGGATTTGGTTATTTTGGATATTAAACTTGGCAATGAAAATGGATTGGATCTATTAAAGTTTATCTCAAAGGAATTTCCCTCTTTACCAGTTTTAATGATAACTGCATTTGCCGATCCAAAAACTGCAGTACAGGCAATGAAATTTGGTGCAAAGGACTATATTCCCAAACCCTTTGACATTGAAGAATTCCTGCTGGTTGTAAAAAAGACCATTGAAAAATCAAGATTAGAAGAAGAAAATCTGTGGTTAAAGGATCAACTCCAGAAAAAATATGGAAAGATTATTGGAAATAGTCCCAAGATGCAGGAGATCTTTTATTTAATAAATAAAATTGCTCCCACAAATATAAATGTCTTGATAACCGGGGAATCTGGGACTGGAAAAGAATTAATTGCCCGGGCAATCCATGAAAATAGTCCTAGAAAAAAATATCCATTTGTTGCAATTAACTGTGGCGGTGTTCCTGATGAGCTGGTAGAAAGTGAACTTTTTGGATATAGAAAAGGGGCATTTACTGGTGCTGTGCAATCCAAAAAAGGACTATTACAAAAGGCAGACAAAGGCACCTTTTTATTTATTAGATGAAGTGGGTGAGATCTCACAAAATATACAAATTAAGCTCCTTAGATGTATTCAAGATGGCACCTTTATCCCTCTAGGAGGGCTGGATGAAATCAAAGTAGATGTGAGGTTTATCGGAGCCACTAACAAAGACATAGAACAAGAGGTTGCCAATGGTACTTTTAGAGAAGACCTTTTTTACAGATTAAGTGGAATGATACTACGTGTACCACCTTTAAGAGAAAGAGAGCAAGATATACTCCTTTTAGCTGAATATTTTTTAAAAAAATTTTCTACAGAACAAAATAAACCCATTAAGGGGTTTTCAAAAAAGGCACAAAAAAAACTTATGACATATGATTATCCTGGGAATGTAAGGGAATTAGAAAATTTGATTGAAAGGGCAGTAGCCCTTGAAACAGGCAAATATATCACACCATCATCTATAATAATATACGAAAAATCAGTAAGTTCTAAAGAACAAGACATAGATAGAATTTTTAGAGGCGAAATAACCTTAGATGAATTTTTAGAAGAAATTGACAAAAAAATAATCCTTAAGACCTTGCAAAAGACCCATGGAAACAAAAAAGAGACTGCCAAAATCCTTGGATTAAATCCCCGACAGCTCAGATATAGGTTGGAAAAATATAAGATTCAATAAAGGTCGCTCATATTTTGAACTGACTCCCCATAAATTTGTCACTTTTTTGGAAACATATTGTAACACCTTCCATGATATTACTTCTTTCAGCCAGGAAAAAGATAGAGTTGAGATATCCCTTTTTGGAAGTAATCATTTTCCCGAGCAATGGGCCAAGCAGCTTTACCGGAAAGTGCCAATGTATCTTCGAATAAAAACCATCAAATATGACCACAATTAGACTAAGGATGGGGAAATATAACTTATTGTAAACCTATAACAAAAGGAGGTTTTTTAATGAAAAAAATAATTTTATTTCTAGGTATTATTACTTTTGTTTTTTCTTCTTTTTCTTACGGTTATATGAGTAGGGAAGAGATGGAAAAAAGATTGAATGATCTTCTTAAAATAATCAAGCAACAACAAAAAGAAATAGAACAGCTCAAAAAAGAATTGGAAGTACAAAAACAGAGTTTAAACGAGCAAAAAACAAAGACTAAAGAAGTTGAGAAAAAAGTGGCACTTCAACAAAATATAATAAAAAAGAACATTCCATCATGGATAAAAAAAATCAAAGTTTCTGGAGACTTAAGACTTAGATATGAAGGTATTTTTAACAGAAAAGAAAAACAAAGAGATGGGAGTTTAAAGGATATAAAGGATCGTGAAAGATACAGAATTAGGGCAAGGCTATTTTTCGATGCCCCTTTATCTGATGAGCTTTCAGCCCATCTTATGCTCTGCAGTAATCAGGACAAAAACAAAGAAGCCACTACTACGAATCAGAGCTTTTCAGATGATTTTAATGATAAAGGTATTTATATCCATAGGGCCTATGCAGTTTATAAGCCCAAATGGTTAAAAGGATTAGAGCTCGGGGCAGGCAAATTTAAAAATACCTTTCTACATACAGACATAATGTGGGACCCTGATGTTAACCCAGAAGGAGCTTATGAAAGATATCAATACTCAAAGTTTAAAACCTTTCAGCCCTTTATACATTTAGGTCAAATGGTAGTAAATGAAGTAAATAAAGGAAAAGATGCTTACCTTTATGTTTATCAATTTGGAGGAGATGTTAATTTTAAAAACATCAAATGGACTATAGCTGGCAGTTATTATAATTGGTATAGATTAGAAGCATCAAAATATCTCAGGTATGGAGACTACAAAAAAGGAGGCGGAAATACTTATGTTTTAAAAAAGGGAGAGCTAGATTATGCTTATGACTATGACCTTTGGGAAGGTATTTCTTTTTTGAAATTTAAAATTAAAAATATATCTATAAAACTCATCTTTGACTATGTGGAAAATGTTGCTGATGATGTGCCTTCAGACAAGGATAGTGCATATTATTTAGGGGGTGTGATTGGAAAGAGAAAGAGAAAGAAAAAAGGTGATCTTAGTCTTAGTTATAAATATGCTTATATAGAAAATGATGCAGTAGTAGGTTCTTTAAATGATCAAGATTTTTATGGAGCAAACAGAAAAGGACATAAAATTAAACTACGCTACATGCTATTAGATAATGTTGAATTTGGTTTAGCCTATTTTCATACAAAACCTGTAAATGATTGGGATGTTAATTCTCCAACCTTTTCTAAAAACAAATCGAGGGAAAGAGAAGACAGAATCCAAAGCGATCTTATCCTGAAATTTTAATAAAAATTTAACTAAAGGCCAAAGCAAAAATATAGACAACCTGAGTTTGTTGTTTTACAAATTCAGGTTGTCTAAAGTTAAAGGGGTTTAAAAAATATGCAAAAATCTTGTATACAAAACTTTATATTTATAGCACTTGGCGTAGTAGTGGGAATTTTAGCAAGTTTCAGTGGGCTTGGAGGAGGATTTTTAATGGTGCCGCTTTTGCTTTTTCTAGGATATGATGCGCAGCAAGCTGTTGGCACATCCTTTATGGCAATAGTAATAATCTCTTTATCCGCCCTTATCGCCCATAGCAGACTTGAAAATGTTAATTACAAAATTGGATTGTTACTAGGAATAGGTGGAATAATAGGTGCTCAAATTGGAGCAAGAGCCTTAGAACATGTATCAACAGGTATGTTTAAAAAAATATTTGCAGGAATCCTCATTTTACTAGCCTTAAGAATGCTACTTAAATCCTAGGCATGAGGTGGTTAATGAGAATGCGGTTTAAATATTACCAATTTCCTGATTTAAAACTTGAGTGTTTTTACAATACAATATTTCTTTTTCATAGGCAGATAGTATTATAATTCAATTGATTTTTTTTCTTGATTATTAATTAATAATATTTAAAATAACTCAATGCACTCAATAAAAGGACCTTTTAAAAATTTAAAAAATATAATCCTGGCCTCAGCTTCCCCACGAAGACAGGCCCTTCTTGCTAAGTTGGGGATATATTTTGAAGTAATGGTCAGTGACGGAAAAGAAAAAACAGATGGAGATAAAGCTGAAATCTTGGTGTTAGAAAATGCAAGGGCCAAAGCAGAAAGTGTTTTGAGAAAAAAGGTCAAGGGTGTTATTGTTGCTGCAGATACATTGGTAACAATAAATGGAGTGTATTTAGGTAAACCAAAAGACAAAGAAGATGCAATATTGACATTAAAAAAACTTATGGGTAATTGGCACCAGGTTTATACAGGGTGTTATATAATAGATAGTACTAATAAACATATTAATGTCCAAAAATTTTATGTTAAATCACATGTGTTAATGGATAAAGTTGATGATAATATTTTAGAAAAATATGTTGATACTGGTGAGCCCATGGACAAGGCTGGCGGTTATGCAATTCAAGGTATTGGTTCTTTTTTAATAAAAGAAATTAAAGGGTCCTATTCAAATGTAATAGGTCTTCCCTTAAATGAGCTGGTAAAACACCTTTTAAAAATTTCTGCTATAGGGGTTTAGAGTATGATTAAAAATAAATTTATGTCCATTGCGCAGTTATTTGGTATAGGAAAAATAGAATTCGCACCAGGAACATGGGCTTCACTGGTAACCTGTATAATTGGGTATCCTCTTTTATATGTTAATCTTGGTATTAAAATAATTATTATAATCTTAATTTCTCTTTTGGGAATGTTTGCAGCAGATTATGCAGAAAATGAATTACAGGAAAAAGATCCTAGCTCAATAGTAATTGACGAGGTGGCTGGCCAGTTTATCACCCTTACATTTATTACAAAGCCTTCTTTTGTTTATGTCTTTTTTGCTTTTATTTTATTTAGGATACTGGATGTATTTAAACCACCTCCAATAAAACAAATAGAAGATAAATTTTCTGGAGGATTTGGCATAATGATTGATGATATAGCAGCTGGAATTATTGGCGGTATTATTTTATTGTTAGTCTCAAAGATATAAAAAGATTGTAATTTTATGGAGATGATTAAATTAAGTATTTAAAAAGGAGTGAAATATGGAAATATTAAATATAAATACCAACAAAAGAGAAGAGTTAATAGATATAACAAGTCAAATAAAAGAATTGGTGTCTAAAAAAAGCTGGAAAGATGGAGTTTTATACATTTATACACCACATACTACAGCTGGTATCACAATAAATGAATCTGCAGATCCATCTGTAGCTTATGATATAGTAGAGACACTTAAAAAATTAATACCTTTATCCAGTCATTATAGACATATTGAAGGAAATAGTGATGCCCATATAAAATCATCATTAATTGGATGTTCTGTGAATTGTTTTGTTGAAGATGGAAATTTAGTTTTAGGTACCTGGCAGGGTATATTTTTTGCCGAATTTGATGGGCCTAGAAAAAGAAAGGTCTATGTGAAATTCATAAAAGAATAGTGGAGTTACTATGGAAAAAAAGGCTCCTGTATTTAAAAAAAATTATGAGAACTATTTAAAAGAAATTAGCAAACTTGATCTTTTAAAAATAGCAAAAATTTTGGGACTAAAAAAAGACCATACTTCCATCTATGTGCCTTTTTTCAATAAAATTATTAAGGTCAATAAATCAGGTATGTATGATGAAAAGGGTAAACAACCTTTGTATTCCGAATGCATTGTAGTTGCAAAATATTTATTGATGGCTCAAGAACATGTCCCTGAGTCAAAGGGTTGGGTAACTTATAAAGATTTTAAAGATGCAGCTCCTTTTGCTGGTGCCTTTTCCAATAATGTAGAAAGGATGATAGAAAAACGTTTTTTAAACAGGATCGATGAGCTTAAAAAGGCTGGCCAGATCCTGGGAGGTCATGTGATTACTGATATGGATCTTTCTTACGAACTCATAATGAAATTTTTAGTAGTACCTAGATTTGAAATCCTTCTGGTCTTTAATGATCAAGACGAAGAGTTTCCAGCAGAGGCTAGGATACTTTTTCAGGATAATGCAGATAAGATATTGGACATGGAATGTATTGCAATTTCTGGATGGCTTTTATCTGACTATTTGCACATTTTAAGTGGAGGAAAAAAATTTACTATTATGTAAATCTAATATAAACCCTTTAAAAAGATTTGGTTTTTCCTCGCCAAAAATTAATACCAAAGTCGTTATTCTCGTGAACTCTTTTATCTTTTCTTTAATATCCAAATATTTTACAGTTATTTTAATAGCACACACGCTATATAAAATAAATATCAATGAAGGATGTGATTTATAATGGCAAAATCAAAGATAACAAAAAAAGTTATATTAAAAATATTTTATAACTATTCCAGGCCCATAACCCTTAAAGATATCTATAAAAAACTATCTCCTTCAAGAAAGGAAAAGACCAAAATTCAGCAAATCTTGGCCAGTCTGGAAAAAGATGGAGAAATAATTCCAATAAGATATGGCAGGGCTTATGGCCTGGTTAAGAGGATGGAACTTGTTAAAGGTGAGATTGAGCTACACTCAGATGGTTATGGCTTTTTGATCCCTGATGATAAAAGGAGAAAGGATGTATATATTTCAAAGGAAAATTTAAAGGATGCATGGCACAAAGATAAGGTGGTTGTGGCTTTGCTTCCAGACTCAAGGGGTAAAAGCCCAGAAGGCAGGGTAGTTAGGGTTATTAAAAAAAGCATTGAAGATATTCCAGCTCATCTTATTAGAAAACTCTCTGAAAATATCTTTTTAGCCCGCCCATGTGATACAAAGCTTCCCTTTGATTTTATAGTAGATATTAGCGAGGTAAAGGATAATTTTGTTGATACAAATCAGGTGGCCCTAATCAGACCAACTGAATTTTATGAAAAAAATGTATTTTTTGCAAAAGCTATCAAGATTCTTGGGGGAGCAGATAAAATTTCTGTGCAAGAAGAAATTGTAAAGATCTTTCATTCAATTCCAAGGGAATTCCCCCTGGAAGCCTTATTTGAGGCTGAAAAGATTAATTTAAAAATAACTGAAAAAGATCTGGCTGAAAGAAAAGATTTAAGACATTTGGATTTTGTTACAATTGATGGAAAAAATGCCAGGGATTTTGACGATGCAATCTTTGTAGACCAGGTTGGTAGTGGATTTAAGCTATATGTGGCTATTGCTGATGTTACCCATTATGTCAAAAGGGGTTCAGCCCTTGATTTAGAAGCCAGAGAAAGGGGAAATTCTTATTATTTTCCAACTTCTGTTGAGCCAATGTTCCCTCCAAAACTCTCAAACTACCTCTGTAGTCTTAATCCTGGAGAAGATAGATTGGCAATAGTTGTGGAAATGGATTTCAATAAAATGGGTGAGATGAAAAGGGCCACATTTTATGGTGCTGTTATTAAAAGTAAAAAAAGGCTCACCTATTCCCAGGTCCAAGAGGCAATTATTGAAAAAAATGTAGAGGAGAGAAAGAAAATTGGCGATAATATATGTAATATGTTGGATATAGCCAAAAATCTCGCAGAGCTACTTTATAAAAGAAAGTCAAATAGGGGTGCTATTGATTTTGACATACCTGAACCTGAAGTAATATTTCAGGACCTTGATAAGGCTGAGCTTGGGAACTTTATAGTAAAACCCAAAAAAAGATATTTTTCACACCAAATTATTGAAGAATTTATGATTGCTGCAAATGAAGCTGTAGCAAACTTTTTGACAGAAATGGAACTCCCATGCATGTATAGGATACATCCAGAACCTGATGAGGAAAAACTCGCTTCTCTTTTTGCCATACTTGAGACAACTGAGATCAGTAATAAAATCCCAGAAGAAATAGACAGCAAAACAATCCAAAAATTACTTGAGGATGTAAAAGGTAAGGATTTTGAGTTCCTGGTAAATAGACTTGTTTTAAGGTCCATGATGCAGGCTACTTATGATCCTAAAAATACTGGGCATTTTGGACTTGCTTCAGATTGTTATTGCCATTTTACTTCACCAATCAGAAGATATGCCGATGTTATTGTGCACAGGATATTAAAGACTTATCTGGGATTAGAAAACTCACGACTTTTAAAGCCAAAAAAGATGAAAACCCTAGGAGAACACTTAAGTAAAAGGGAAAGAATAGCCCTTAATGCTGAAAGGGATATTTTAAAGAGGCTCACAGTGTTAATTATGAAAGACAGGATTGGAGATAGATTTACAGGTATTATATCATCTGTAATGGACTTTGGATTTTTTGTGGAAATAAAAGAGGCAATGGCAGAAGGGTTGGTTAGATTATCTTCTCTTATAGATGATTATTACATCTATGACCATACATATCAAAGATTAGTGGGTAAAAGAAGTGGTAAAATTTATCAAATTGGAGATCAAGTAGATGTAAAAGTTGTAAATGTAAATCTGGATAAAATGGAGATAGATTTTGAACTCTATGATGTTTCTCTGGAGGAAGAGATAAATGAATGATGTTTATTATTCAATCATAATACCAATAAAGGATGAAGAAGAAAATATAAGAGACCTCTACAATGAGATAAATATGGCAATGAATAGAATTGATAAAGAATGGGAGTGTATATGGATTGATGACGGATCAGAGGATAAAAGTTTAGAGATATTAAAAGAATTATCTAAAAAAGATAAAAGACATAAATTTATTTCCTTTGAACAAAATATGGGACAGTCAGCTGCCTTATATGCTGGATTTAAATTTGCTCGTGGTAAGATTTTTTTGACAATTGACGGTGATGGACAAAACGATCCCAATGACTTTCTTCTTTTGCTCGATGTTATGAAACAAAAAAAGGTGGACTTTGTAACTGGTTATAGAAAAAATAGACAGGACTCAAATATAAAAAAGATTTCATCCAAAATAGGAAACTTTTTTAGGAACTTGATTACAGGAAAAACTGTAAAAGATGCTGGATGCGCAATTAAGGTGTTTAAGAGGGAATGTGTGGAGTTTTTGCCTCCTTTTAAGGGCATGCACCGTTTTTTGGCGAGCATAATACACTACCAGGGTTTTTCATGGGCAGAAATAGCTGTTAATCATCGTCCAAGAAAAAAAGGTGCTAGTAAATACAATATATCCAATAGGTTATGGGTGGGAATTATGGATCTCATTGGCATTTGGTGGTTTAAAAAAAGAACATTTAGATATAAAATTTCTCAGATAAGTAATGAGCTTATAGATGTAAAAGATTTTTAAGACCATAGATGTTGGGGGTGAAATTGATGGTTTCAGACAAAATCTGGCTGGGGATAGGATTTTTTGCCCAGGCATTATTTGCTTCAAGATTCATAGTTCAGTGGATTGCTTCAGAAAAGGCAAAAGAAAGTGTTGTTCCTGAGGCCTTTTGGTATATTAGCCTGTTGGGAGGAATTTTGCTTTTTTTATACGCAACCTGGAGACAGGATCCTGTATTTATGTTAGGTCAGGGGAGTGGTATTTTTATATATTCCAGAAACTTATATTTGATCCATAAAAAGAAAAAAAGAGAGACTGCAAATTGAGACTTTCCTTTGAACTTCCAACAAAAAGTGTTTGGGGATTTTTGGCAATAGTATTTATATTTAGGCTTGCCTATATTTATATTGTTCCTCTTGAGCTTGTTCCAGATGAGGCCTATTATTGGGATTGGTCAAGACACCTTGATATTGGCTATTATAGCAAACCACCCATGATTGCCTGGTTAAATTATTTATCAACACATCTTTTTGGAATAAATGAATTTGGGGTTAGATTTTTTGCAGCATTACTTGGAACAGCCTCTGCTGGAATAGTATATATGCTGGCAAAGGAGATGTTTGATGAAAGAGTCGCTATGATCTCATTTTTATTTTCCCTGCTAACTCCAGCAAATGCAGCACTTTCATTTGTCATGACCATAGATCCACCTTTAATCTTTTTTGGCACCTTATTTCTCCTTTTATTTTGGAAGGGACTAAACTTAAAGGGAAATGGACAAATTTTATCTTTTACCCTTGCAGGTATAAGTTTTGGACTAGCATTTTTAAGTAAACAAATGATGATTGTATATTTTATTTCTATAGCCATTTTTCTTATTTATGAAAAAGAATATAGATCAAACATCTCTGCACCAGCAATTTTTTTGTTTTTGTTTTTTTCTTTTGCATTAATATCCCTCCCTATATATTGGAATTATAAACACAATTGGGTAACATTTCAGGAGACTGTTCACCATATATCTTCAAATCCATCTATATTAAAAACCATTTCAACGTTTTTTGAATATGTAGGTGGACAGGTTTTAATTATTACACCAATATTTGCAGTTATTATTTATTTTTCAATATATAAGGCTATCTTAAACTTTAGAAAACTTGATACAAAATCAAGATTTTTATTTTTCTTTGGACCTATTTATCTGGTGATTTTTTTGTTTTTAAGTTTAAAGCAAAGGGTAAATGCAAATTGGCCTGCACTTTTTTATCCTCCAGCAATTATATTCTCAGTTGCATGGTTTTTAAAAAACATCAAAGAAAAATATATAACTAAATGGATAAATAGAGGGCTTGTTGTTGCTTATGTCTTTGTATTTTTAACTTATATAACGCCATTTATATTTACCATTGAAACAATAAGTGGAACCAAGATAGACCCAACAAAGCGGGGAAAGGGTTGGAAAAACTTAGCTATACAACTTAGCGATATTTATAAGCAACAGGAAAAAGATATTTTTATATTAGGCAAAAAAAGGGATATAATATCAGAGATGGCTTTTTATATGGAGGAGCATCCTGTAATTTATAAGATTGATAGAACTCCAAATATTGTCAAAGATCAATATGAAGTGTGGGGCACTCATGGAATTAATATGACTGGAAAGGATTGTTTAATCCTGCGTAAAGGGAGTAGAACGGGAAAAGAGCTGATTAAAATGTTTGATAAAGTTATAAAAATAGCAGAGATAAAATCTAAGATTGGTAAAAATAGCTACAGGATTTATTCAGTATTTAAAGGCACAAATTATAAAGGGAGTTATTGAGCTTATGTTAAAACTCTTTCATACATCTGATATACATATTGGAGCTAGAAATAGATATCTGGGAGATAAATTATTTGATGAGCAAAAGAAATTTTTAAAAAGACTGTATAATAATGCAAGGGATGAGGATGTAAAATATATAGTAATTGCAGGGGATGTATTTGACTCAAATTATGTGGGGTCAAATTTAGTAGAAGAATTTTTTGAGATTATTGGATATTACAATGACATATATACAGTGATTATTCCTGGTGGTGGAAAGAGTCACAGACAAGAAGTAACTGGCCACGATGCATACACAATGGATTCTGTATATCGCAGACTAGATGTTAGACAATATTTAAATAGAGAAAATATAATCTTTCTATCACCAGACTCACCATCAAAAGTGATAGATAATATAGCATTTTATGGTGGTTTTTTTGAAATACCAAATGTTTCAAAATTAAATGCAGCCTTTCACATTGGAGTTGTGCATGGACCATTTAGTGATGTCCCAACACATGACGAGATCTCAGTAGATAAGTTAGAAAGTATGTTTTTTGATTACATCTGTCTTGGTCACTACCACTCCTTTAAAAAATTTAACAAATGCGCTTATTCAGGATCTTTGGTACAATATGAATTTTCAAAAAAAAGGTTATCATCTAGCGGTTATATATGCGTGACAATTGGATCTGAATTAAATATTGATTATCGCATTTTCAAAGATGCCCCTGGATTTTACAAAAAAGAGATATTAGATTTAGAGGATATCAAATGGATAGAAGATAAAATACAGAAGGGTGATTTTGTGGAAATTATTGGATATGTTAAGGAACTAAAAACCAAGGTAGAAAATCTCTTAGAGACTCCAAATATTAAATTGAGTGATGGTGTTATTGAGTATGAAAGGGATGGAATTTACGGTATTATTGAAGATACCATTGATGAGATATTATCAATGGATATGGGTTTTGCAAAGGATTTAATTGATGATATTAAGGTCTTTATTCTAAAAAACATAAGGGGTAATTTAACAAAGCCAAAAATAGAAGAATTTTTAAAAAACAAGTATTTGTCATGATAAAATTAAACAGTATCCATTTAATTAATTATTTAGTTCATAGGGATTTTGTCCTTGAATTTGGTTATCCCATTTATGAGTTAAAGGAACACAACGAGTTTGGGAAAAGTACAATACTGTCAGCAATTACAGATGCATTTTCTTTAAATCCAGCATCTCTTATGGATAAATCAACAAAGGGTTCAAATAAAGGGCCTGTGATTGAACTGGATTTTGAGTTAAATAAAAATCCTTATACTATTATTTTAAATTCTCAGGATAATAGTGTGTTACTGAAAGGTAAAGATGGAACATATCTCAGCTCTCCAAATAGTATAAAAGCATTTTTTCAAAAACATGGATTTAATCTACTTTCTTATGTTGTAAAAAATTTGCTCCACTTGCAGGAGAGAGATCTTTCAATTAATGCAGATTCTGCTGAGTTTAGAAAATTTACAAAAGATATTTTAAATGTTGAAAAAATCAATCAATTAATTGGAATTACTGATAAAATACTTTTAAAAAATAAAGGCTTTAAAGCTGGTGAATTTAAAAAGATACAAAATAAATTAATGGAAAAAGCAAAAAATTTACAAAATGAGATTATCTCATTAGAACATGATTTTGAAAAATATTCAAAAAATTTAGAAAGATATAATAATTTAAGTAAAGAAATAGAGAAAATTACAAAAAAAATAAAAAATGATCAAAATACATTAGATGCAATAAAATTATTAATGGAATATAAGAGAAAAATAGATTATGAAGAGAAGCTTGACAAAAATTTAAAAGAAATCGATCAAATAAAAAATCAATTGCAAGAATTAGATACAAAAATTAAAAACCTCGAAAATGAATATAAAGAAAAAGACAAATATTTACAATCTCTTTTGATTGTTCAGAAAAAAAAGGAAAACTTAGAACAAAAGAAAAAAGAGTTAAGTAAACTGGAAAAATTAAAAGAGGACATAAAAAATTCTTGCATTGATCTGTCAAATAAAAACAAAGAGATAAAAAGAACAAGGGATGATTTATCATCAAAAATAAAAGAAATAGAGAATATTTTACAAGAGATAGATGATAAATATACATCTTTACAAGATAAAATAAAAAATATTTCCATAAATAAAGAAAAACTCTCGTTTATTTCACAAGATATAGCAAAATTAGAAAATGAAATAAAAAAAGCAGAAAATATTAAATCGCAACTAGACAATCTAAAGAGCCAGATAAAAGATTATCTAAATTATGACATTAATTTTCTAAAAAAATTGTTTACTGATGTAGAGGTATTTGAAGGTCTAATCAAAGGATCTAAAGGCACAATTCAAGTTCAAAAAGGATCAATATATGTAAATGATAAATTATTAAATGAGGGCGATTTGTTTTTATTTGAAGGCGAGGCTGTTTTGGCCCATGATAAATTCTGTGCTACAGTTGTTACAAATGAGGAAATTTTAAACATAAAGTCTAGATTAGATCCATTTTTTAAGGACTTTAAATCCAAGGAATATTTAAAAGACGTAATAAAAAAATTAGAACAATATAAAAATATTAATCTAAAATATAGTGAGATAGATTTAAATAAAATTAATCAAGATTTAAATAGATTATTAAATGATAAAGTAAAAATAGAAAAGGATATCTCAATAGAAGAAAAATTGTTAAAAGAATTTAAAGATCTTAAAGAAAAAGAAAAAGCATTAAAAAAAGAACTCCAAAGTTTTAATAAGAAAATTAGACAAATAGAAAAGGACATTTCAAAAAATAATGGCATGATTGCTGTAAAGGAAAAGGATTTACAGGAAATTGATGATAATATACAGGTGTTAAGATTAGAAATAGATAAATTATTTAATGAGATAGATAAAAATGGATTTACTGAAATTTCCTTAGATGATATTGAAGATAAAATAAATACAAATAAGAATCATCTTAAAAATATAACAGAAAAAACATCAAAATTTAACTATAAGAAATCTGCCTTATCAGAAAAGGTCAAATTTTTACAAAATGAAGCTAAAGCAATAAAAAAGGAACTTGAAAAACTAAAAGATATAGATTCAAAAATAAATAACCTTCCATTTGGATTGGTAAAAAAATATGATTCTTATGAGGTAGAAAAATTAGAAGATTTAGAACACCATTTAGATAATGAATTAAAAAGGGCAACTGCTAATGAAAAGAAATTGTCAGCAGAATACTCAGAGCTTAAAGGTATTTTAACTCATGTTCCTGATAAAAAGGTGTTAGAGGAAAAACGAAGTGAGTTAAACGAGTGTATGATAAAACTTTCAGCACTGGATAGGATTGAGAAAATATTGCGGGGTTCCAGGCAGGTTATGGAATTACTTCGTAAGATGATTGAAGAAAAATATTTAAGTTCTTTATCTCAAACTACAACAAAATATTTCTCTGAAATAACAAGAGGGAAATATGTGCAGGTTATTTATAACGATAGCACTATATATTCTGGACGGGAAAATTTCTCAAGGGCCTGGAGCGTAGTTTCAAATGAGGGGGTAACTTTTGATTTTGATGAGTTGTCAGATGGTGCAAAAACTCAATTACTTCTAGCTGTGAGGCTCGCACTAATTTCCACATTTTTTGGAAATAATATTGCTTTTTTGCTTTTAGATGAGCCCTTTGCATACTTTGATTATCAAAGGATAGAGAAGACCAGAAATCTGTTAGAATCACTGGCAAATAAAGGATGGCAGATTATCTTAGTTTCTGCAAAGGTTTAATAACATGTTGTCTTACTTAGAGGAAATTTAAATTTTCCTGAGGGATTTCTATTTTCCCAAGCCCCATACTTGTGCCTTTTCCTAAGTGAAATATATTTGCCACATGCCACCAGCACCACCATATATCTTTTGTTGATTGAGGGGCATCAACAAAGGCCCTGCCCATAACACCGCCCATTGGGATTTTTTTGTTCTGAGTGGATGAATAACGTTTCCAGTCATACCAGAATATCTCATTTTCAACCTTTCCTGGTTGGCTCAAAAAACTTTTTATCTCAAGCCATTGTTCAGAATTTAGTTTAAAGCCTCCACATAAATAATTCAAAAGAGATAATCTCCTTGCAAGAGAGACAAATGCCCATCCCCAATCTGCATATCTCAAATATTTTTTATTTTTTCTAAGTCGCAATGGAGATCTTATTTCTACTTTCCAGGATCCATTCTTTGGTACACAGGGAAGAGTATTAAGCCAGTCAATTAATAAAAAATTTGTATCATAAGTTTCTTTTACTTTGCCCGGTACATATACAGGTATCCACTCTTTTTTCAATGTGTTTTGTAACACACATTTTAGACAAAAACGGATCCTCTCAAAGCCAATTCCCCGCTTTCCCGCCTCCTCACATGCCATAATAATATGAGGGACAAAATCACAGCCATAGGCAAACAGAGTGACATCCAATATTAAGTATCTGTTATCAGTAACAGGTGGAGGATAAAAGATATATGGTCTGGGTAGATCTGAAAATCCAGGTTCCAAACTATGTCTTTCATACAGGTTATAATAGGGACAATTGTTTTTTACCAGACATTCATCGCAGGGTTTGTTTTTAAAACAACAAAAGATCTTCTTTAAAGTCTTTCCAATAACCCCTCTCCAGGCAGAGCCTGAATAACCCTTGATTTTCCTTTTACCATTTTTCTCAAAAATAAAGCGAAGTTTTGCTATTTTTATATGATCAAACAAGTATTGAGGAAGTAAACTTTTCATTCTTCTTTTCCTTGTTAAATCCCTTGCTCGAGTCCTTGCTGGATCCCTTCTTCAAACCCTTCTCTTTTTATTATCTCATATGCTGCTGATTCTATCATTATATCCCTTTTACGCTTTATTAATTCCATAGGAATTCCCCTGGATATTAAACCACTTAGTATCGCCATCCCTCCATGCTATATCATATTGCATTTAATTCCCCTCTTATTTTTTTACCTAATTTTGAGCTAATCTCAAATATTTTGCAACTATTATTAATTGAGCAATATCCCGAACATAGCAAAATCACAACTACTAAAAATTTTAATCTATATTGAAATTTGAATTTATTAATAATTCTAAAGGGTTACTATGATTAATTGATTTACAATACAAAATTGTTCCAAATCACAAAAATTCGTTCATGATCTGGAATAAGTGACAATTTTTGTCAACCTACTGAAATTATTAAATAAGCAAAAAATAGATGGACGGACATTGAAAATCATACAAAATTTGAGCGTCAAAAAATCGACCGGACGCTTTTTTTGAGGACATGGACGGATTTTACCTTCTCGGCCCTTGACACACAAGGGCTCAATAGGGTAAGAGTCTGAAAACGCGCCCCGCTTTTAGAGGTTAAACCCATTAACTCATTAACTCATAAACCCATCAACCCATTTACCCCTTCCCCCTTTTTAGGGATTTGGGACTCGAGCTTTTTTGCCTTTTGGGATAGGGGAGCAAAAAGGCGCTTTAGCTGGCCTTAAAATGAAAAATTAAAGATTCTAAAAGGCGAGATAAAAGAGAAGGAAAACATAAAAAAGACGGGAGATATTTAAACAAGGTGCTGATTTCTTTCCATTTCACCACATAACTGCCCTATCTCCACCATCTCCCAACCATGCCAGATCTGATATATCTTAATCAACTCTCCATCTGCCCTGGCAGAAAACTTCTTCTCAATCCTTACATCCTTTGAATATTGCTCCAGTTGCTCCCTGGCCCTGTCTCTTAGTCCTTTTAGCAGCCCTTCTGTTATCTTCTCTGAACGGGGAATATACTTTAGTTCTATTAAATAACCATACCTTACATTTTCATCCCTTTCCCAAAAGGGCTCAAGATATATATCTGCAAATCCTTTATTTAATTCTGTCTCTGTGCGTACTATAAAATAATCCATTATATTAATATACGTGGACAAAAATATCTTTATGCTCTCTTCATGTTTTAAAAAATCTCTTATACTACTTTGATTTTTGATCTCTCTGGACAATAGCTCAAAAACCGCTTCCCATCTACCTTCATAAGCCATCTCCTTTAAATATTGTTGAAGCTGCCAGATATGCGGTTTAAAAATCTTTAAATCCTTATAGGCCCTACGAATATAATCATGGAGTATCTTCCACATAGTCTGATTGGGTATCTTAAGGAGACCTCCATTTTCAAAGGTGAGTAATCCCAAATAAAACAAGTGGGAGGTAAAATTCTCTTCTTCCAGTAAATCTCCCGACTTTGACAGTTAGAGTAGGAAATTAGTGGAATTTGGGGGTATTTTTTTATAAAAGTTTAATCAGATCAGTTACATATATTTTTTATCAAAAAATTTTGTAGTCCTAACTTTACAATATTAATACTTTTTTATTGACTAAAAATAAAGAATTTATTAACATATCTATGCAGTCTAACTAAAGGGGGGAGTATGTTCCTTAAAGTTTCTAAGGTCAAAGGCTATGAATATGTTCGCATTGTTTATTCTTATAGAACTGAAGATAATAAAGTTAGACATAAAACCGTGGCTAATCTCGGTAGGGCCGACAAGCTCCATCTTATGTTTCCTGCTTTTGAAAAATTGTTCGAACTCTATGCCCAAAATGTTTTTACTTCTATTGATAAAATTAACACTCAAGAGGCTTGTATTAAAAATTATTCTTATATTATTATTAAAGAAATCTGGAATAAATATAAATTGGGTAATTTTTTTTCGAGTCTATTAAAAAAAAGAAGAGTTGCTTTTGATTTTGTAAAAACGGTTTTTACTTTGGTGATAAACAGATTGTTAGTAAGCGAGTTATCTAAGTTAGGGTATTTTAATAATAAAGATATGTTTTTATATCTTAATGAAGAATTATCTCTTCAGGATTTATACAAAACTTTAGATATGTTAGAAGAATGCAAAGAGGAATTAGAAGAATATTTATTTCACAGGAGTTTAAAATTAATAGATAGGGAATTAAAAGTATGTTTTTTTGATGTAACTACATTATATTTTGAGAGTAAAAAAGAAGATGAATTAAGGAAATATGGTTTAAGTAAAGATCATAAAAATAATGAAGTTCAGATAGTTCTCTCATTATTGATAGATTCTGATGGATTTCCTATAAGTTTTGATATATATGAAGGAAATAAAGCAGAAAGTAAGACGTTGTTGGACAGTCTTGATAGGCTAAAAAAGAAGTATAAATTAGAAAAAATAATCGTAGTTGCCGATAGGGGTATAAGTAATTCTTTGAATTTAAAGGAGATTAAAAAAAGGGGATATGAATATATAGTAGGATATAAGTTCAAAAATACTAAAATCCAAGATAAAATATTAGATAAAGAAGGATATGAAGTTATAACATATAATGAGAAAGAAGGAGTCTATGCATATAAGGAATTTGAGGTCCTAGAAAAAAGAAAGGTAAAGACTTCAAAAAGTTATCAAGAGATTGAATTAAATCATAAAATAGTAGCTACATATTCAGATAAAAGGACATTAAAAGACAAAAAAGAAAGAGATAAATTAATTAATAAAGTTATAAAAAAGCTTCAAAAAAATAAAATAAAAGGTAAAGAAAAATATATAGAAAAATATTGTGATGGTGGCAAAGTTAGATATAGATTAAATTTAAAGAAAATAGAAGAAGATAAAAAATATGACGGATATTATACTTTGGCGTGTTCAGATGTTAATATGCCAGCACTAAAAGTGATAAAAATCCATAAGCAAATATATAACGTTGAAAGTGCTTTTAGAGAATTAAAGACTGATTTGAATATAAGGCCTATTTATCATTACACTCCTAAAAGGATAAAAGGTCATATTATAGTCTCGTTTTTAGCCTATTTTTTATTAAAACATATAGAACATAGATTAAAATACAATAAAAAAACTCAGGACATGGTAATTACTTCAGCTGGTATAATAAATGCTTTAAAAGAGATAAATGCAATAGAAACAGACATAAATGGTAAGAAATATTATCTCAAAACCAAACATAATAAATTGGCAAGTAAGATGTTTGAAATTTTTAAAATAAAAAATATGAAACACATAATGTCTGAAGAGGAAATGAAAAAATATCTCTTTCCATCACTCTAAAGGTTTGTAGGTAAAATTCCCTCATTTTTAAAATTATAACATGCTAATATAATTGATTTTTAAACTTTTTAACTATCAAAGTCGGGTTAAATATTGTTGAAGCTGCCAGATATGCGGTTTAAAAATCTTTAAATCCTTATAGGCCCTACGAATATAATCATGGAGTATCTTCCACATAGTCTGATTGGGTATCTTAAGGAGACCTCCATTTTCAAAGGTGAGTAATCCCAAATAAAACAAGTGGGAGGTAAAATTCTCTTCTTCCAGTAAATCTTCCAGAGGAAAGGAACTTGCCACCTCTCCTGAAATATATCCTTTTTGAATAATATTTTGAAGAATGGAAAAATTCCCGTTAAATTTCTTATCGATTATAACAAGGTGTTTTAGTTTATTATAATCTATTTTTACATTATCATCTATTAGCATATCTGGAATGCCCTTTCTACGGCCTGTTTGCCTAACAAAATAAAAAATCATATCTGGATTGTATAAAGTTACTTCACTGTTATTATCAAACTTATAATTATTATACCACTGAGAAGCTATATCTAATAGCTTATCCAGGGGTTGATTTAGCCATCCAGCTTCCACGTAATATTTAAAAATCTCTTTTACTTCCTCAAAAGTAAAACCTGCCATTTCATTGAATTCAGGTTCTAAGGAAATAGGATCTCCTATATTAAATCCACTGGTCACATCATCCATGGTTATTGGAGAGACACCTGTTATAAATATCCTGCCAACCGGTGCATCTGGTCCTGTTGTAGCTCCTTTTAACAAATTGTAAAAATACCTTAAAAAACCTGAACCATGCGTTATCTCATGATACTTCTTTGAGGAATATTCTGATAGTATCGTATTTGTAAAATTGTCATATTCATCTATTAAGACATAGAGCTTGTATCTTGTGGTTTCATACAAATTACTAAAAAACAATATCTTTAATGCTTCATCTGCCTTTTTCTGATTTAAAATGTCTTCCCTTAGCTCCCCAGACAAATATTTCTCGTATCTTATGGCAAATTTTTTTATGCTTTGAAGACATGTAAAATTAAATGACTCTTCCACCCTGTCTGGATTTGGATCAACCATAGCAAAATTAAAACGCAAGATAAAATACTTCCCTGCCTCACGAGTCAAATTCTCACTTATCCACGTATCTTTAAATATTGCAGTAAGTTTATCCTTGTTTAAAATATCATAATAGGTCTCTAGTGTTGCTAACCACAAAGATTTTCCAAAGCGCCTTGGTCTAAGAAAAAAGAGGTAATCCCCTGCCTGCTCTATTAAAGGGATAAATCTTGTCTTATCCACATAATAGTAATTTTCAGTTAAAATCTGAACTATATCTGATTTGCCATAGGGAATCTTTTTCATCTAAAACACCTTATCTTAAAAATCTATTTAATAAAAGGATTAAGAGAGTTGTTATTTCAAAACCTTCTGATATATTTCTTTTACGTCTTCCACACTTTCAGCCAGCCGAATAATTTCTATTATCGCTTCTAATACATTTAAATCCTTAATCTTTTTAATTTCAGGATATAATTTTATACCATCTTTTCCAAATTTTAATTCCAAACCAAATTTTATGGCCTCCAAAAGACCTTCAAGTTTTCCTCGCTCGATTCCTTGCTGAATCCCTTGCTCGATTCCTTGCTGAATCCCTTGCTGAATCCCTTGTTCAATTCCTTGTTGAATTCCTTGCTGGATCCCTTCTTCAAACCCTTCTCTTTTTATTATCTCATATGCTGCTGATTCTATCATTATATCCCTCCTCCTCTTTATTAATTCCATAGGGATTTCCCTGGATATTAAACCACTTAATATCGCCATCCCTGTTAATAAATCTGATTTATATTGCCTGCTTTCCTCTACCTCATATATCCCTTTTTCCGCTTCTTCTATTAAACCTATACCTCCCTTCATTAAAGGTACAAATGGATACAAGCACACAATCCCTTCTTTTAATACCTCTCTTGCTTCTAGCTCATATAGCTTTACTACTTTATACCTAAATTCTACCTCATTGTCCCTATAATAATCCACTATCCCATAACACCTCTTTAACTCTATCATTACTGTCTCTATCTCCAAATCCTCTTCAAGTATATGCCTGCATCTTGTCTCCAATGTCCTTAAAGGCAAGTATTTCTTCCACTGAGTTATCAATTCCAATAACACTAGCCTCTGTGTCCCATCCTCAAAAGATGCCCTTAATACAAAATCTGATCTCCTTACCGACGCAGTCTCTTGGGGACGCACATCTACTAACTCCGAATCCTTTATCTCTAATCCACACAACCTACGCAATATAGCATTCCTGCAATGTGTCAATATCACCTTTGATGCTATATCATATTGCATTTAATTCCCCTCTTATTTTTTTATCTAATTTTGAGCCAATCTCAAATATTTTGCAACTATTATTAATTGAGCAATATCCGAAAATACCAAAACTACAACTATTAAAAGTTACAAAATTGTCCAACACTCCAAAAATCCGTCCATGATCTTGCAAAACTTTTGTTTTTGATTAACATATTGAAATTATTGGGCAAGTTCAAGATAGATGGACGGACTTTGGATTTATTAATAATTCTAAAGGGTTACATTAAAAATCATACAAAATTTAAGCGTCAAAAAATCGACCGGACGCTTTTTTTGAGGACATGGACGGATTTTGCCTTCTCGGCCCTTGACACACAAGGACTAAATAGGGTAAGAGTCAGAAAAGCTGCCCCGCTTTTAGGGGTTTGAGACTGTTCGAACCACCGACTTCCAATTTGCACCCGAATGAGTCAGAAACCACGCCCCGCTTTTACAGGTTAAACCCATTAACTCATTAACCCATCAACCCATTTACCCCTTCCCCCTTTTTAGGGATTTGGGACTCGAGCTTTTTTGCCTTTTGGGATAGGGGAGCAAAAAGGCGCTTTAGCTGGCCTTAAAATGAAAAATTAAAGATTCTAAAAAAAGGCGAGATAAAAGAGAAGGAAAACATAAAAAAGACGGGAGATATTTAAACAAGGTGCTGATTTCTTTCCATTTCTCCACATAACTGCCCTAACTCCACCATCTCCCAACCATGCCAGATCTGATATATCTTAATCAATTCTCCATCTGCCCTGGCAGAAAACTTCTTCTCAATCCTTACATCCTTTGAATATTGCTCCAGTTGCTCCCTGGCCCTGTCTCTTAGTCCTTTTAGCAGCCCTTCTGTTATCTTCTCTGAACGGGGAATATACTTTAGTTCTATTAAATAACCATACCTTACATTTTCATCCCTTTCCCAAAAGGGCTCAAGATATATATCTGCAAATCCTTTATTTAATTCTGTCTCTGTGCGTACTATAAAATAATCCATTATATTTATATACGTGGCCAAAAATATCTTTATGCTCTCTTCATGTTTTAAAAAATCTCTTATACTACTTTGATTTTTGATCTCTCTGGACAATAGCTCAAAAACCGGTTCCCATCTACCTTCATAAGCCATCTCCTTTAAATATTGTTGAAGCTGCCAGATATGCGGTTTAAAAATCTTTAAATCCTTATAGGCCCTACGAATATAATCATGGAGTATCTTCCACATAGTCTGATTGGGTATCTTAAGGAGACCTCCATTTTCAAAGGTGAGTAATCCCAAATAAAACAAGTGGGAGGTAAAATTCTCTTCTTCCAGTAAATCTTCCAGAGGAAAGGAACTTGCCACCTCTCCTGGAATATATCCTTTTTGAATAATATTTTGAAGAATAGAAAAATTCCCATTAAATCTCTTATCAATTATAACAAGGTGTTTTAGTTTATTATAATCTATTTTTACATTGTCATCTATTAGCATATCTGGAATGCGTTTATAAGTACCTACCTCCCTTACAAAATAAAAAATCATATCAGGATTATATAGATAAACAGAGCTATGAGCCTCAAATTTGTAGTTATTATACCAGATTGATGCTATCTCTAAAAGTAATTCCAATGGCTGATTTAACCAACCCTCTTCAATATAATATTCAAAAATTTCCTTTACCTCCTCTATTGTAAATCCTGCAAGTTCATTAAATTGAGGATATAAAGTTATTGGAGTGGCTATATTAAATCCACTAGTCACATCATCCATGGTTATTGGAGAGACACCTGTTATAAATATCCTCCCAACTGGTGCATCTGGTCCTGTTGTAGCTCCTTTTAACAAATTGTAAAAATACCTTAAAAAACCTGAACCATGCGTTATCTCATGATACCTCTTTGATGAATATTCTGACAGTATCGTATTTGTAAAATTGTCATATTCATCTATTAAAAGATAAATCTTTTCCCCTGTTAAATAATAAAAATCAGGAGATAACAACGCACTTAACATATCATCATATCTGCAATAGGACTTTATCTTTTTTATTAACTCCTCTGGCAGGAGCTTTTGATATCTGGTTAAAAAGAAAGAAATACTTTGCTCACATCTAATGTTAAATGACTCTTCCACTCTGTCTGGATTTGGATCAACCATAGCAAAATTAAAACGCAAGATAAAATACTTCCCTGCATCAGGAGTCAAATTTTCACTTATCCACGTATCTTTAAATATTGCAGTAAGTTTATCCTTGTTTAAAATATCATAATAGGTCTCTAGTGTTGCTAACCACAAAGATTTTCCAAAGCGCCTTGGTCTAAGAAAAAAGAGGTAATCCCCTGCCTGCTCTATTAAAGGGATAAATCTTGTCTTATCCACATAATAGTAATTTTCAGTTAAAATCTGAACTATATCTGATTTGCCATAGGGAATCTTCTTCATCTAAAACACCTTATCTTAAAAATCTATTTAATAAAAGAATTAAGAGAGTTGTTATTTCAAAACCTTCTGATATATTTCTTTTACGTCTTCCACACTTTCAGCCAGCCGAATAATTTCTATTATCGCTTCTAATACATTTAAATCCTTAATCTTCTTAATCTCAGGATATAATTTTATACCCTCTTTTCCAAATTTTAATTCCAAACCAAATTTTATGGCCTCTAAAAGACCTTCAAGTTTTCCTTGCTCGATTCCTTGCTGAATCCCTTGCTCAATTCCTTGCTGAATCCCTTGCTCGATTCCTTGCTGAATCCCTTGCTGAATCCCTTGCTCAATTCCTTGTTGAATTCCTTGCTGGATCCCTTCTTCAAACCCTTCTCTTTTTATTATCTCATATGCTGCTGATTCTATCATTATATCCCTCCTCCTCTTTATTAATTCCATAGGGATTTCCCTAGATATTAAACCACTTAATATCGCCATCCCTGTTAATAAATCTGATTTATATTGCCTGCTTTCCTCTACCTCATATATCCCTTTCTCCGCTTCTTCTATTAAACCTATACCTCCCTTCATTAAAGGTACAAATGGATACAAGCACACAATCCCTTCTTTTAATACCTCTCTTGCTTCTAGCTCATATAGCTTTACTACTTTATACTTAAATTCTACCTCATTGTCCCTATAATAATCCACTATCCCATAACACCTCTTTAACTCTATCATTACTGTCTCTATCTCCAAATCCTCTTCAAGTATATGCCTGCATCTTGTCTCCAATGTCCTTAAAGGCAAGTATTTCTTCCACTGAGTTATCAATTCCAATAACACTAGCCTCTGTGTCCCATCCTCAAAAGATGCCCTTAATACAAAATCTGATCTCCTTACCGACGCAGTCTCTTGGGGACGCACATCTACTAACTCCGAATCCTTTATCTCTAATCCACACAACCTACGCAATATAGCATTCCTGCAATGTGTCAATATCACCTTTGATGCTATATCATATTGCATTTAATTCCCCTCTTATTTTTTTATCTAATTTTGAGCCAATATCAAATATTTTGCAACTATTATAATTGACTCGTGAACAGAGCAAAACCACAACTACTAAAAATTTTATCTATATTGAAATATTATTAATTGATTTACAATACAAAATTGTTCCAAATCACAAAAATTCGTCCATGATCTGGAACAAGTGACAATTTTTGTCAACCTACTGAAATTATTAGATAAGCCCAAAATAGATGGACGAACTTTGAATTTACTAATAATTTTAAATGGTTACATTAAAAATTATGCAAAATTTAAGCGTCAAAAAATCGACCGGACGCTTTTTTTGAGGACATGGACGGATTTTACCTTCTCGGCCCTTGACACACAAGGGCTAAATAGGGTAAGGGTCAGCAAACTTGCCCCGCTTTTAGGGGTTTGAGACATTCCCACATTATATAGCGATCATTCGATTCAAGGTCCAAATGACTGCCCCGCTTTTAGGGGATAAACCCATTAACTCATTAACCCATCAACCCATTTCCTCCTTCCCCCTTTTAGAGGTTTGAGACTTTAAAGGTTAAGGGTAAGAGAGTTGAGGGTTTAAGGCGCTTTAGCTGGCCTTAAAATGAAAAATTAAAGATTCTAAAAGCGAGATAAAAGAGAAGGAAAACATAAAAAAGACGGGAGATATTTAAACAAGGTGCTGATTTCTTTCCATTTCACCACATAACTGTCCTATCTCCACCATCTCCCAACCATGCCAGATCTGATATATCTTAATCAATTCTCCATCTGCCCTGGCAGAAAATTTCTTCTCAATCCTTACATCCTTTGAATATTGCTCCAGTTGCTCCCTGGCCCTGTCTCTTAGTCCTTTTATCAACCCTTCTGTTATCTTCTCTGAACGGGGAATATACTTTAATTCTATTAAATAACCATACCTTACATTTTCATCCCTTTCCCAGAAGGGCTCAAGATATATATCTGCAAATCCTTTATTTAATTCTGTCTCTGTGCGTACTATAAAATAATCCATTATATTTTAGTATCCTTCAGAACTTGATATAATAGGAACGATTTGATATAATGAATATTTATGAAAGGGGAACGTATTAAGGTTAAAAATGCAGAAGAGCTAAAGGAAAAATTAAAGGGTGAGAAGAAAGACAATATTTTGGTAAAACTTATTTTTCTAAATCTTATAAGAGAAGGGATAGATTTTGAAAAGGCGTGTAGCGGTTGTGGGATAGCCCAATCGACAGGATACTTATGGATAAGGGAATGGAACCAAGAGGGTTATAAAGGGATAAAAGGTAAAGGAAGAGGAAAAGGGGGAGGAAGGCCAAGTAGGCTATCAGAGGAAGATTTAAAAAAGCTTAAGGAATTACTTAAAAAGAGAGCTTATTGGACTACAAAAGAAGTAAGGGCATTGATAAAAGATACTTTTGATATAGAATACTCCCAAGACCATGTAGTAAGGATATTGAGAGATAAGCTTAAGATGCATTTTTCTAAACCATATCCGATGGATTATAGGAAACCAAAAGATGGAGAGAAGATATTAGAGAATCAACTTCAACTTACTTTTTCTCTGTTAAAGGAGAAAGGATTTAAAGAAGAGGAGATAGCAATAGGTTTTATAGATGAAACAAGTCCGCAGAACACCGCCAATACAGTAAGGGTATGGAGTTTTGAGAAGACAAGAATTATAAAAAATACAACAAAGTTCAAGACAAACACAATAGGTTTTTATGCTATAAAAGGAGAAAGTGTAAAATCATTTTTAGAAGATTCAAAAGGCTTATCAATAGCTAAGTTTTTAGAAAAGATAAGAGAAGTAAATAAGAGATATAAAGCGATAGTAGCAATAATAGATAATTTTTCATCCCATAAGAGTAAAGTAGTAAGAGAGAAGGCATCTGAGTTAGATATTTATCTAGTCTATCTTCCCCCTTATTCACCAGAGTTAAATCCTATTGAGTATATCTGGAAAAGTATAAAAAGAGTGCTTTCATTAGTTTTTGTAAAAGATATAAAAGAGATGAAGGAGGTTATATCAGAAGCATGGAATAGGTTATGTAAAAAACTAAGTTTTGCTAAAAGTTGGATAGAAAAATTTTTAAAGGGCACCCCATATTATATTATATGAAATTGTGCGGATAACTATAAAACACCTTATCTTAAAAATCTATTTAATAAAAGGATTAAGAGAATTGTTATTTCAAAACCTTCTGATATATTTCTTTTACGTCTTCCACACTTTCAGCCAGCCGAATAATTTCTATTATCGCTTCTAATACATTTAAATCCTTAATCTTCTTAATCTCAGGATATAATTTTATACCCTCTTTTCCAAATTTTAATTCCAAACCAAATTTTATGGCCTCTAAAAGACCTTCAAGTTTTCCTCGCTCGATTCCTTGCTGAATCCCTTGTTGAATCCCTTGCTCAATTCCTTGTTGAATTCCTTGCTGGATCCCTTCTTCAAACCCTTCTCTTTTTATTATCTCATATGCTGCTGATTCTATCATTATATCCCTCCTCCTCTTTATTAATTCCATAGGGATTTCCCTGGATATTAAACCACTTAATATCGCCATCCCTGTTAATAAATCTGATTTATATTGCCTGCTTTCCTCTACCTCATATATCCCTTTCTCCGCTTCTTCTATTAAACCTATACCTCCCTTCATTAAAGGTACAAATGGATACAAGCACACAATCCCTTCTTTTAATACCTCTCTTGCTTCTAGCTCATATAGCTTCACTACTTTATACTTAAATTCTACCTCATTGTCCCTATAATAATCCACTATCCCATAACACCTCTTTAACTCTATCATTACTGTCTCTATCTCCAAATCCTCTTCAAGCATATGCCTGCATCTTGTCTCCAATGTCCTTAAAGGCAAGTATTTCTTCCACTGAGTTATTAATTCCAATAACACTAGCCTCTGTGTCCCATCCTCAAATGACGCCCTTAATACAAAATCTGATCTCCTTACCGACGCAGTCTCCTGAGGACGCACATCTACTAACTCCGAATCCTTTATCTCTAATCCACACAACCTACGCAATATAGCATTCCTGCAATGTGTCAATATCACCTTTGATGCTATATCATATTGCATTTAATTCCCCTCTTATTTTTTTATCTAATTTTGAGCTAATATCAAATATTTTGCAACTATTATTAATTGAGCAATATCCCGAACATAGCAAAACCACAACTACTAAAAATTTTTATCTATATTGAAATATTACCTAAAATTTGCATCATAAGATAATGTTTAGCTTGACAATATAGTGAATTAATGGTATAAAGTGTTTCAAATAGGAAGTATGAAGGAGGCACTGATTCTATGCGTAGATTCCATGTTAAGTTCACTGAAAAAAATCTTACGGGCAACGCCGGACTGGTATTGCTGGGCCTGTTTGCTGACAAACTGAAGCTTCCCAAGATGCTTGAGCAACACATTACTATTAAGCGGGGAGCTACCGCACAGTATAAGGTTTCCGACATTATCATGATTTTGATGATGGCAGTGTTAGCCGGGGCTAAGCATATGAGCCATGTATTTATCCTAAAATCTGATTTAGCATTGAGGTCGCTTTTTAAATGGGAAAGGTTTCCTGACTATACTACCATAAATCGGGTTTTTAAGTTGTTTAATCCCCGACATTGCAATGAGCTCTCCGATGTAGAAACAAAAGTGCGCAAAAAGGTTTGGGGTAAAAAATGGTTTAGCCGCATCACTTTAGATTTGGACTCTACAGTGCGTGGGGTGTATGGGAAACAGGAAGGTGCCGAGAAGGGTTACAACCCCAAGAAGCCAGGACAAAGGGGATATCATCCGCTACTTTGCTTTATTGCTGAGACGCGGGAATGTCTTCACAACTGGTTTAGAGCCGGAGATGCTTATTCAGCCAATGGTTGTGTAGAGTTTATGCAAGAGTGCTTTGCCAAGCTTCCAAGGAGAGTCTGGAAAATTATTGTACGTGCAGATTCCGCCTTTTTTAATGGAGAACTTTTAGACTACTTAGAAGAGGCTCATGCTTTGTACTTAATCAAGGTTAAGATGCGAGGACTCACTCAGCTTTTAGAAACTCAGAAATGGCACAAGGTTAAAAATAGACCTGGCTATGAGAAGACCGAATTCACATACAAATGTGAAAGGTGGAAGCACCCCCGCCGGTTTGTGGCCGTACGTCAAGTAATAGAGAGCAAATTTAGTTGCTTTTTTTTCAGCGTTACAAAGACTGAGTATGATTATTTTTGTTATGTAACAAATATGAACCTGAGTCCCTGGGACGTCCACAGGTATTATTGCCAACGGGGGCCAGTGAAAACTGGATTGAGTGGTGTAAGGGACAGATGGCCTCTGGAAGCATTTTGACACAGGATTTTTGGGCCAACTCCGCCATATTCCAGACCTGTATTCTGGCTTACAATCTACTGGTTTGGATGATGTGGCTCAACGATGAAGATGGTTTTAGAGAAGAGCCCAACACAATCCGCATGTTTCTAATCCATGTTCCAGCTCGGCTGATGCATGCGGGACGACAATGGTTCCTTCGATTATCGAGGGATTATTTTTTCAAAGAACGTTGGATAAAGATAGAAAATTCCATCCGGTCATTACAATTTGCTTAATCTTTTTTTGAGAGTATCCTCCAAAATAGGATTTTGCGTAAGTCCATGTGCAGTGGTGTGCCTTTACACACCCGTAAAGAGTGCCACTGACCGCAGCTTCTACCTGAAAAAGCCTTCCAAGTCACAATGAGGGAGACATATCCTTTAACATAACAGCTCCATATCTAGGTATCTCTGTCCAGAACAATCAGTTGCTTACGATTGAACTGTAATTGCAGATTTTAGGTATTATTAATTAATTTACAATACAAAATTGTTCCAAATCACAAAAATTCGTCCATGATCTGAAATAAGTGACAATTTTTGTCAACCTAGTGAAATTATTGGACAACCCCAAAATAGATGGACGGACTTTGGATTTACTAATAATTATAAAGGGTTACATTAAAAATTATGCAAAATTTGAGCGTCAAAAATCGACCGGACGCTTTTTTTGAGGACATGGACGGATTTTGCTTTCTCGGCCCTTGACACACAAGGGCTCAATAGGGTAAGAGGCGGAATTATAGACCCGATTCGAGGGGATTGCGAGTTATAATCTTCAAGAACAAAATCAAACTCGCTTCCGTCAGTCAGAAAACCACGCCCCGCTTTTAGGGGATAAACCCATTAACTCATTATTTACCCATCAACCCATTTCCTCCTCACCCCTCATAGGGGTTTGAGACTTTAAGGGTTAAGGGTGAGAGAGTTGAGGGTTTAAAGCGCTTTGCTGGCCTTAAAATGAAAAATTAAAGATTCTAAAAGGCGAGATAAAAGAGAAGGAAAACATAAAAAAGACGGGAGATATTTAAACAAGGTGATGATTTCTTTCCATTTCACCACATAACTGCCCTATCTCCACCATCTCCCAACCATGCCAGATCTGATATATCTTAATCAATTCTCCATCTGCCCTGGCAGAAAATTTCTTCTCAATCCTTACATCCTTTGAATATTGCTCCAGTTGCTCCCTGGCCCTGTCTCTTAGTCCTTTTATCAACCCTTCTGTTATCTTCTCTGAACGGGGAATATACTTTAATTCTATTAAATAACCATACCTTACATTTTCATCCCTTTCCCAGAAGGGCTCAAGATATATATCTGCAAATCCTTTATTTAATTCTGTCTCTGTGCGTACTATAAAATAATCCATTATATTTATATACGTGGCCAAAAATATCTTTATGCTTTCTTCATGTTTTAAAAAATCTCTTATACTACTTTGATTTTTGATCTCTCTGGACAATAGCTCAAAAACCGCTTCCCATCTACCTTCATAAGCCATCTCTTTTAAATATTGTTGAAGCTGCCAAATATGCGGTTTAAAAATCTTTAAATCCTTATAGGCCCTACGAATATAATCATGGAGTATCTTCCACATAGTCTGATTGGGTATCTTAAGGAGACCTCCTTTTTCAAAGGTGAGTAACCCTAAATAAAACAAGTGAGATGTAAAATTCTCTTCTTCCAGTAAATCTTCCAGAGGAAAGGAACTTGCCACCTCTCCTGAAATATATCCTTTTTGAATAATATTTTGAAGAATGGAAAAATTCCCATTAAATCTCTTATCAATTATAACAAGGTGTTTTAGTTTATTATAATCTATTTTTACATTATCATCTATTAGCATATCTGGAATGCCCTTTCTACGGCCTGTTTGCCTAACAAAATAAAATATCATATCTGGATTGTATAAAGTCACTTCACTGTTATTATCAAATTTGTAATTATTATACCACTGAGAAGCTATATCTAATAGCTTATCCAGGGGTTGATTTAGCCATCCAGCTTCCACGTAATATTTAAAAATCTCTTTTACTTCCTCAAAAGTAAAACCTGCCATTTCATTGAATTCAGGTTCTAAGGAAATGGGATCTCCTATATTAAATCCACTGGTCACATCATCCATGGTTATTGGAGAGACACCTGTTATAAATATCCTGCCAACTGGTGCATCTGGTCCTGTTGTGGCTCCTTTTAACAAATTGTAAAAATACCTTAAAAAACCTGAACCATGCGTTATCTCATGATACCTCTTTGATGAATATTCTGATAGTATCGTATTTGTAAAATTGTCATATTCATCTATTAAGACATAGAGCTTATTTTGAAGTTCTTCAAAGGTGGTTCTGGATAAAAGAGCCTTTAAAGCCCTATCATATTTTTTATAAGAAAGGATCTTTGTTTTGAGTTTATCAGATATAACATGGTTATATCTTGTAATAAAATCTTCTATACTCTGCAAACAGGTTTCATTGAATGACTCTTCGACTCTGTCTGGATTTGGATCAACCATAGCAAAATTAAAACGCAAGATAAAATACTTCCCTGCATCAGGAGTCAAATTCTCACTTATCCACGTATCTTTAAATATCGCAGTAAGTTTATCCTTGTTTAAAATATCATAATAGGTCTCCAGTGTTGCTAACCACAAAGATTTTCCAAAGCGCCTTGGTCTAAGAAAAAAGAGGTAATCTCCTGCTTGCTCTATTAAAGGAATAAATTTTGTCTTATCCACATAATAGTAGTTTTCAGCTAAAATCTGAACTATATCTGACTTGCCATAGGGAATTTTTTTCATCTAAAA
Source organism: Desulfothermus naphthae (assembly GCF_054657475.1). Taxonomy (NCBI): domain Bacteria; kingdom Pseudomonadati; phylum Thermodesulfobacteriota; class Desulfovibrionia; order Desulfovibrionales; family Desulfothermaceae; genus Desulfothermus; species Desulfothermus naphthae. Next base: position 1,604,428 of record NZ_BAAHYQ010000001.1, on the reverse strand, counting down.
CACCTTATATTTAAAATAAAAGGATTAAGAAAGTTGTTATTTCAAAACCTTCTGATATATTTCTTTTACGTCTTCCACACTTTCAGCTATGCGAATAACTTCTATTATGGCTTCTAGTATATTTAAATCTTTAATCTTTTTAATTTCAGGATATAATTTTATACCCTCTTTTCCAAATTTTAATTCCAAACCAAATTTTATGGCCTCTAAAAGACCTTCAAGTTTTCCTCGCTCGATTCCTTGCTGAATCCCTTCTTCAAACCCTTCTCTTTTTATTATCTCATATGCTGCTGATTCTATCATTATATCCCTTTTACGCTTTATTAATTCCATAGGAATTTCCCTGGATATTAAACCACTTAGTATCGCCATTCCTCCATGCTATATCATATTGCATTTAATTCCCCTTTTATTTTTTTATCTAATTTTGAGCCAATCTCAAATATTTTGCAACTATTATAATTGACTCGTGAACATAGCAAAACCACAACTACTAAAAATTTTTATCTATATTGAAATATTATTAATTAATTTACAATACAAAATTGTTCCAAATCACAAAAATTCGTCCATGATCTGGGACAAGTGACAATTTTTGTTAACCTACTAAAATTATTAAATAAGCCCAAAATAGATGGACGGACTTTGGATTTACTAATAATTATAAAGGGTTACATTAAAAATTATGCAAAATTTGAGCGTCAAAAAATCGACCGGACGCTTTTTTTGAGGACATGGACGGATTTTACCTTCTCGGCCCTTGACACACAAGGGCTCAATAGGGTAAGAGTCGAAATTATAGACCCGATTCGAGGGGATTGCGACACCTCTGGAGTATCGAAGACAAATCCATAATGCATGTGTCGAAATTATAGACCCGATTCGAGGGGATTGCGAGTTATAATCTTCAAGAACAAAATCAAACTCGCCTCCGTCAGTCAGAAAACCACGCCTCGCTTTTAAGGGATAAACCCATTAACTCATTTACCCATCAACCCATTTCCTCCTCCCCCCTTATAGGGGTTTGAGACTTTAACAGTTAAAGGTGAGAGAGTTGAGGGTTTAAAGCGCTTTAGCTGGCCTTAAAATGAAAAATTAAAGATTCTAAAAGGCGAGATAAAAGAGAAGGAAAACATAAAAAAGACGGGAGATATTTAAACAAGGTGCTGATTTCTTTCCATTTCACCACATAACTGCCCTATCTCCACCATCTCCCAACCATGCCAGATCTGATATATCTTAATCAACTTTCCATCTGGTCTCGTAGAAAACTTCTCCTGAATTCCAGGAGCACTGAAATACTGTTCTAATTGTTTCTTTGCTTTATTCCTCAAATCTTCTAAAAGCTTTTCTGTAACTTTCTCTGAACGGGGAATATACTTTAATTCTATTAAGTAACCATATCTTACATTTTCATCCCTTTCCCAAAAGGGCTCAAGATATATATCTGCAAATCCTTTATTTAATTCTGTCTCTGTCCGTACTATAAAATATCTGGTTATGTTTAAATACGCTGCCTGCAATAGCTTTATACTGCTCTCTCCTGTTATAAAATCCCTTAATGACGATTGTCTTTCTATCTCCTGGGATAAAAAGCTCAAAACCTCTCTCCATTTACCACTATACGCCATCTCCCTCAACATCTGTTGCAGATCAAATACATCTATTCGAAAGATATCTAAATCCTCATATATATCCCTTAAATATTCAAACAAGATGCTCCATATGGTTTGATTGGGAATAGTTAATACATCTTCTTTTTCAAATGATAATATACCAAGATAAAAAAGATGAGACACAAAATTAGATTTCTTTAGTAAACTCTCCAAAGGAAAAGATGTTAAAACCGGCGATATTATACTTCCCTTATCCATTACTTTTTTGAGAATGGAAAAATTCCCATTAAATCTCTTATCAATTATAACAAGGTGTTTTAGTTTATTATAATCTATTTTTACATTGTCATCTATTAGCATATTAGGAATGCGTTTATAAGTACCTACCTCCCTTACAAAATAAAAAATCATATCAGGATTATATAGATAAACAGAGCTATGAGCCTCAAATTTGTAGTTATTATACCAGATTGATGCTATCTCTAAAAGTAATTCCAATGGCTGATTTAACCAACCCTCTTCAATATAATATTCAAAAATTTCCTTTACCTCCTCTATTGTAAATCCTGCAAGTTCATTAAATTGAGGATATAAAGTTATTGGAGTGGCTATATTAAATCCACTAGTCACATCATCCATGGTTATTGGAGAGACACCTGTTATAAATATCCTCCCAACAGGTGCATCTGGTCCTGTTGTAGCTCCTTTTAATAAATTGTAAAAATACCTTAAAAAACCTGAACCATGCGTTATCTCATGATACCTCTTTGATGAATATTCTGATAGTATCGTATTTGTAAAATTGTCATATTCATCTATTAAGACATAGAGCTTATTTTGAAGTTCTTCAAAGGTAGTTCTGGATAAAAGAGCCTTTAAAGCCCTATCATATTTTTTATAAGAAAGGATCTTTGTTTTGAGTTTATCAGATATAACATCTTTATATCTTGTGATAAAATCTTCTATACTTTGCAAACAGGTTTCATTGAATGACTCTTCCACTCTGTCTGGATTAGGATCAACCATAGCAAAATTAAAACGCAAGATAAAATACTTCCCTGCATCAGGAGTCAAATTCTCACTTATCCACGTATCTTTAAATATCGCAGTAAGTTTATCCTTGTTTAAAATATCATAATAGGTCTCCAGTGTTGCTAACCACAAAGATTTTCCAAAACGCCTTGGTCTAAGAAAAAAGAGGTAATCCCCTGCTTGCTCTATTAAAGGGATAAATCTTGTCTTATCCACATAATAGTAGTTTTCAGCTAAAATCTGAACTATATCTGATTTGCCATAGGGAATTCTTTTCATCTAAAACACCTTATCTTAAAAATCTATTTAATAAAAGAATTAAGAGAGTTGTTATTTCAAAACCTTCTGATATATTTCTTTTACATCTTCCACACTTTCAGCTATCCGAATAACATCTATCATGGCTTCTAGTATATTTAAATCTTTAATCTTTTTAATTTCAGGATATAATTTTATACCCTCTTTTCCAAATTTTAATTCCAAACCAAATTTTATGGCCTTCAAAAGACCTTCAAGTTTTCCTCGCTCGATTCCTTGCTGAATCCCTTGCTGAATTCCTTGCTGGATCCCTTCTTCAAACCCTTCTCTTTTTATTATCTCATATGCTGCTGATTCTATCATTATATCCCTCCTACGCTTTATTAATTCCATAGGAATTTCCCTGGATATTAAACCACTTAGTATCGCCATCCCTGTTAATAAATCTGATTTATATTGCCTGCTTTCCTCTACCTCATATATCCCTTTCTCCGCTTCTTCTATTAAACCTATACCTCCCTTCATTAAAGGTACAAATGGATACAAGCACACAATCCCTTCTTTTAATACCTCTCTTGCTTCTAGCTCATATAGCTTTACTACTTTATACCTAAATTCTACCTCATTGTCCCTATAATAATCCACTATCCCATAACACCTCTTTAACTCAATCATTACTGTCTCTATCTCCAAATCCTCTTCAAGTATATGCCTGCATCTTGTCTCCAATGTCCTTAAAGGCAAGTATTTCTTCCACTGAGTTATTAATTCCAACAACACTAGCCTCTGTGTCCCATCCTCAAATGACGCCCTTAATACAAAATCTGATCTCCTTACCGACGCAGTCTCCTGAGGACGCACATCTACTAACTCCGAATCCTTTATCTCTAATCCACACAACCTACGCAATATAGCATTCCTACAATGTGTCAATATCACCTTTGATGCTATATCATATTGCATTTAATTCCCCTCTTATTTTTTTATCTAATTTTGAGCCAATATCAAATATTTTGCAACTATTATTAATTGAGCAATATCCCGAACATAGCAAAACCACAACTACTAAAAATTTTAATCATTGAAATATTATTAATTGATTTACAATACAAAATTGTTCCAAATCACAAAAATTCGTCCATGATCTGGGATAAGTGACAATTTTTGTCAACCTACTGAAATTATTAAATAAGCAAAAAATAGATGGACGGACTTTAGATTTACTAATAATTTTAAATGGTTACATTAAAAATTATGCAAAATTTGAACGTCAAAAAATCGACCGGACGCTTTTTTTGAGGACATGGACGGATTTTGCCTTCTCGGCCCTTGACACACAAGGGCTCAATAGGGTAAGAGTCTGAAAACGCGCCCCGCTTTTAGGGGTTTGAGACAACTCCCCTTCGACCTCCCCAGACTTTATGTCCGTGTCCAAATGACTGCCCCGCTTTTAGGGGATAAGCCCATTAACTCATTAACCCATTAACCCCTCTCCCTTTTAGGGATTTGGGACTCGAGCTTTTTTGACTTTTGGGATAGGGGAGCAAAAAGGCGCTTTAGCTGGCCCTAAAATGAAAAATTAAAGATTCTAAAAGGCGAGATAAAAGAGAAGGAAAACATAAAAAAAGACGGGAGATATTTAAACAAGGTGCTGATTTCTTTCCTTTTGAGGACATAACTGCCCTATCTCCACCATCTCCCAACCATGCCAGATCTGATATATCTCAATCAACTTTCCATCTGGTCTCGTAGAAAACTTCTCCTGAATTCCAGGAGCACTGGAATACTGTTCTAATTGTTTCTTTGCTTTATTCCTCAAATCTTCTAAAAGCTTTTCTGTAACTTTCTCTGAACGGGGAATATACTTTAATTCTATTAAGTAACCATATCTTACATTTTCATCCCTTTCCCAGAAGGGCTCAAGATATATATCTGCAAATCCTTTATTTAATTCTGTCTCTGTGCGTACTATGAAATATCTAGTTATGTTTAAATACGCTGCCTGCAATAGCTTTATACTACTCTCTCCTGTTATAAAATCCCTTAATGACGATTGTCTTTCTATCTCCTGGGATAAAAAGCTCAAAACCTCTCTCCATTTACCACTATACGCCATCTCCCTCAACATCTGTTGCAGATCAAATACATCTATTCGAAATATATCTAAATCCTCATATATATCCCTTAAATATTCAAACAAGATGCTCCATATGGTTTGATTGGGAATAGTTAATACATCTTCTTTTTCAAATGATAATATACCAAGATAAAAAAGATGAGACACAAAATTAGATTTCTTTAGTAAACTCTCCAAAGGAAAAGATGTTAAAACCGTAGATATTATACTTCCCTTATCCATTACTTTTTTGAGAATGGAAAAATTCCCATTAAATCTCTTATCAATTATAACAAGGTGTTTTAGTTTATTATAATCTATTTTTACATTATCATCTATTAGCATATTAGGAATGCCCTTTCTACGGCCTGTTTGCCTAACAAAATAAAATATCATATCTGGATTGTATAAAGTCACTTCACTGTTATTATCAAACTTATAATTATTATACCACTGAGAAGCTATATCTAATAGCTTATCCAGGGGTTGATTTAGCCATCCAGCTTCCACATAATATTTAAAAATCTCTTTTACTTCTTCAAAAGTAAAACCTGCCATTTCATTGAATTCAGGTTCTAAGGAAATAGGATCTCCTATATTAAATCCACTGGTCACATCATCCATGGTTATTGGAGAGACACCTGTTATAAATATCCTGCCAACAGGTGCATCTGGTCCTGTTGTAGCTCCTTTTAATAAATTGTAAAAATACCTTAAAAAACCTGAACCATGCGTTATCTCATGATACCTCTTTGATGAATATTCTGATAGTATCGTATTTGTAAAATTGTCATATTCATCTATTAAGACATAGAGCTTATTTTGAAGTTCTTCAAAGGTGGTTCTGGATAAAAGAGCCTTTAAAGCCCTATCATATTTTTTATAAGAAAGGATCTTTGTTTTGAGTTTATTAGATATAACATCTTTATATCTTGTGATAAAATCTTCTATACTCTGCAAACAGGTTTCATTGAATGACTCTTCCACCCTGTCTGGATTTGGATCAACCATAGCAAAATTAAAACGCAAGATAAAATACTTCCCTGCTTCACGGGTCAAATTCTCACTTATCCACGTATCTTTAAATATCGCAGTAAGTTTATCCTTGTTTAAAATATCATAATAGGTCTCCAGTGTTGCTAACCACAAAGATTTTCCAAACCGCCTTGGTCTAAGAAAAAAGAGGTAATCCCCTGCTTGCTCTATTAAAGGGATAAATCTTGTCTTATCCACATAATAGTAGTTTTCAGTTAAAATCTGAACTATATCTGATTTGCCATAGGGAATCTTTTTCATCTAAAACACCTTATCTTAAAAATCTATTTAATAAAAGGATTAAGAAAGTTGTTATTTCAAAACCTTCTGATAAACTTCTTTTACATCTTCCACACTTTCAGCTATGCGAATAACTTCTATTATGGCTTCTAGTATATTTAAATCTTTAATCTTTTTAATTTCAGGATATAATTTTATACCCTCTTTTCCAAATTTTAATTCCAAACCAAATTTTATGGCCTCCAAAAGACCTTCAAGTTTTCCTCGCTCGATTCCTTGCTGAATTCCTTGTTGAATTCCTTGCTGAATTCCTTGCTGGATCCCTTCTTCAAACCCTTCTCTTTTTATTATCTCATATGCTGCTGATTCTATCATTATATCCCTCCTACGCTTATTAATTCCATAGGGATTTCCCTGGATATTAAACCACTTAGTATCGCCATCCCTCGATGCTATATCATATTGCATTTAATTACCCTTTTATTTTTTTATCTAATTTTGAGCCAATCTCAAATATTTTGCAACTATTATTAATTGAGCAATATCCCGAACATAGCAACCCAATGTCCTAGGAAAGATGTCGCTTCAAGAGAAGGGGGTTTTGAGGATGACCTTTTTCCTATGCTTCTTCCCCGAGGATAGGAGCGAAATTTCAACTAGCAGTGGACAGAGGATGGTTCTTGTTTTGGAAAAACTTCTTATCTTAACACTACTTTGCATTTACTTTTCATCCAACTCAAAAATATCCCTTATTAACGAGGTATATTCCCTTAAATCCACTCTTGCCCTTGTAGATTTGTTTTTTAAAAAAGTGATGGGATAGTGGGAAAATTTTTTTATTAGTGATGAGGCCAGTGTCTTTAATATCTCTTCAGCTTCAGGATCCTGTGTTAATTTACTAAGCCTCTTAAAACTCTTTTTTACTTCTCCTTCTGCAATATTTTCAAATTTCTCAATCAAATCCTTAATTGTAGGATTTAAAGACAAAGACCTTAGCCATGTCTCAAATTTTTGTACTTCTTCCTTTATAATAGACCTTGCTATTTCAGCTTCCCTTGCCCTCTTCTCTAAATTTTCAGATACAACATCCTTTAAATCATCTATGTCATAAAGATATACATTGTCTAAATTATTTACATCAGGGTCAATATCACGGGGAACTGCTATATCAATAAAAAACATTGGTCTATATTTTCTCTTCTTAATAATAACCTTCATGTCCCTTTGATGTATAATAGGTTCACTGGCTCCAGTAGAACTGATTACTATATCCCTATCAACTAAGAGATCAAAAAGTTTAGAAAAGGAATATCCAACTCCACCAAATCTCTTTGCAAGTTCCTTTGCACGGGAAAGTGTTCTATTTACCACCACAATATCTTTTACTCCTGAATTAATTAGATGTTGAGCTGCTAACTCTGCCATTTCCCCAGCACCTATTAACATGGCCTTTTTATTATCTAATTCAGAAAAAATCCTCTTTGCAAGCTCTACTGCTGCATAACTAATGGATACTGCACTATGGGATATTTTTGTCTCAGTTCTAATGCGCTTGGCAACAGAAAATGATCTGTGCATGAGCCTGTTTAAAATAGATTTGGTGGTCTTACTATCAGCCGCTATTTTATAGGCTTCTTTTAATTGCCCAAGGATCTGGGGCTCACCTACTACCATTGAATCTAGACTAGAAGCCACCTCAAATAGGTGGAAAATTGCATCCGTGTCCCTATATGAATAAATGCATGGCAAAAGATGTTCTTTTTGTTCTCCACATAAAAAAGCCCACCTCTCAATCACCCAATCAGTTGGATCTATATCTTTTTTTGCTACAAAAATTATCTCTACCCTATTACAGGTTGAAAGACAAAGAACTTCATCTATTAAATTGTTAGTAACCTCTAAAAAATCTCGGGGTGAAGTATTTGTTAAAGCAAATCTTTCACGAACCTCAACAGGCGCAGTTTTATGGTTTATGCCAATAAGATATATATGCTTTTCCATATAAAATCCTAAATTATCTAAAACTATGATGGGTTGGAAAAAGTGAATTGATCACTAGAAAAGAGATAAGACTCAAAGTAAAAATCCACGCTATTAAAATGGCTGGCTTTTTACCTTTCCATCCAATGGCCATCCTCTGATGAAATAGATATGCAAATAAGACCCACACCACCAAACTCCACACCTCTTTTATGTCCCATGAAAAAATCTTGTGCCAGGTCAATGATGCCCATATAAAACCAGATAGGATTCCAATAGTAAATAAAGGAAATCCTATTCCAACAACAAAATGATTTATTCTATCCAATGTTTCCAGTGAGATTCCTTCTATTTTAAAGGACGTTGTTGATGATTTTTTCTTTATTTGATTGTGCATATATAGATAAAAAATACCAACAGCAAATCCAACAGAGACCATTGCAATAGAGAGAAATAAACACAAGATGTGTGTAGTAAACCACAACATACTCATGGTCTTTGGTACTGGTAACATTTTTGTATTTATGAGATTAGATGAAATAAAAAAAATAAGTGCTAAAGGCGAGATCATTAAAGATAAAAATCTTATTTTCATTTTCCATATCAAAAATAAAAATACAAGTATAACAGACCATCCAAATAGACTAAAATAAAATTGCCCTTCTGACAAAAAATTACCCTGACAGACATTAAATAACAAAACCAGAGAATGGGCCAAATATCCAGCTAGTATAAATAAATTTGATATTTTATCTAAAACTGAATTTTTTCTATGAATAGCAATAACACATAAAATAAAGGCAATAATATATGTTATTGAAACAAAAATATTAAAAAATACCATTTAATAACTCCATTACTTTTTCTTCATTTTGCTCTTTTAAAACACTCTTTATTCTTTCTTTTATGTAATCTAAATCTTTATTTTTTATTGCTAAAATAAATCTATCTTCTATAAAACTATTAAAAATCTTTTTGTTCTCATCACTCATTTTATTTTGAGAAATAATAATAGGTCTCATCTTTCCTAGTATCTTGGTCAAAGTAACTAATTCATCACCTATTGCATTTTCTATTATTTTTTTTAAATATCTAGACATGGCAGGACTTTTGCCACCAGTAGAAATTGCAATTTCTATTACATCCTTATCTACTATTGACGGGACTATAAAAGAACAGAGATTTGGTCTATCTACTACATTGCATAAGATATTCCTGTCATGACACAGCTTAGATATCCTTTTGTTTAACTCTAAATTATTGGTTGCAACTATGACAAGAAACTTGTTGTCTAGGTCTTTTTCTTGAAACTCCCTGTTTTTAACCTCCACAAACTTAGGCAAAGATTTTTGAAAATCATTTGATACATAGGGATCCACAACTAATATTTTTTTTGGGGCTGCTTTACATAAGATCTCTATCTTTCTTTTTCCTACAGATCCAGCCCCAACAACCAGACATTCCTTGTTTTTTAAATCTAAAAAAACTGGATAATAGTGCATTATTCCACTTTAATAGCAAGTCCTTTTAAATACTTCCCATATTCCAGTGCTGGGGGATATGGGTGATCCACTCCAGCGGACATCTCTTTTAATATTGAAATATCTCTTCCACAGTCAAGCCCACATTCCATGATGATTTTTTTAAATTGCAATTGGTCCACAAGTCCTGAACAGGAAAAAGTGATTAAATATCCTCCTGACTTTACAATTTTTAATGCCCTTTTATTTAATTTTTTATATCCAGCTATCCCTTCTTTTAAATCAGATGTATGTTTTACAAACTTAGGTGGGTCTAATATAACAATATCAAATAATTCTTTTGCTTCAATATATTCTTTAAGTGATGCAAAGACATTTTGTCTTTTTATTTCATATCTGCTCTTTTCTATATTATTTAATAGCAGATTTTCCCTTAGTATTTCCAACGAATCTATAGATGTATCTATATTTACTACTTTTTTGGCCCTGTTTTTTAAAGCATGTAAGCCAAATCCACCAGTATAACAAAAACAATTTAGAATATTCTTATTATTAGAAATTTTACCTAAAAAATATCTATTCTCTCTTTGGTCTAAATAAAATCCTGTTTTATGTCCTTTTTTTACATCAACATAAAATTTAACATCCCTTTCTTGAATCTCTATTCTATCTGGAATATTTCCGAATAATGTCCTACTTACTGGATTTAGACCTTCTTTTAACCTGACATCCACATCAGATCTTTCATATATACCATCTGGATTTATTTGTTTTTTTAAATAGGATAAAACTACCTCTTTAATTTTTTCTGCTCCACAACTTAAAAACTGGCAAACAATATATCCATTATAAAAGTCTATTATAAGCCCAGGGAGAAAATCACCTTCAGAATTAACAATCCTATAAGCATTGGAATTAACTAAGGATTTCACATTTTTTCTGTAAGAATATGCCCTGTGTAATCTCTTAAAAAAGAATTCATCATCAATTTTTTTATCACTCATTCCAAAGGATAACATCCTAACACGTATCTGGGACCTCGGGGAATACCATCCATATCCCAACTCTTGTTTTTCATAAGACAAAACCAATACCACATCACCATATCCTGGGTCACCAACAACCTTTGAGATAGCCCCAGAAAATACCCATGGATGTCTTCTTTTAACTGGAATTTCCCTTGATTTTTTTAAAATTACTACTTTTTCTCCCATTCTTGTGGATAGATCACCTCAAGTCCAATCTCTTTTTTCAAGCCATTAATAAAGTAATACAACTCCTCTTTCTGGTCTTCTAAGTAAGAAATCTTTATAATTGCCTCAAATCTATCAATTACACTCATGTAGCACAGGTTTTCATAGCTTTCTAAAATAAACTTAAAATATCCAATTTGATCCCTTGGGATCTTTACATATAACCGTTTTGAATAGATCAAAGGACTTTTGCACCTTCTTCTGTGACAACCACCATGTGTTCCCATCTCACACCGCCCCACTCTGGGAAATAGAGTCCTGGTTCTATGGTTACAACCATACCTGGTTTAAATGTTTTATCGTTTCTAGAACCAAGAGCTGGAGCTTCGTGGGTCTCTAAACCAATTCCATGGCCAAGGGCATGAGTAAAATTATCCCCTACACCATTTTCATTGAAAAAATCTTTTACTAAAAAAAATAGATCTTTAATCCTCATCCCAACTTTTAAATTCTCTATTGCCAGCCTCTGCGCACTTATGACCAAATCTAGGACCCTGGAAAAATAATCGGGCACTTTATCTCCAATCCAAAAGGTCCTTGTTTGGTCAGAACAATAATCTTTATATCTTCCCCCAATATCTATAAGCAAACATCCATTTTTTTGCACTTTAATTTTGCCAGGAGTGTAATGGGGCTCAGCTGCATTTTTCCCATATGCAACAATGGGATTAAAGGCCATTTCTGTTGCTCCAAAATCCCTGAAGAGCTTTTCTATTTCCCATGCCAGTTCTTCTTCTGTAACTCCAATAAGTTCCATTGAATTTAGTCTGTCAAATACCTTATGATTTATTTTTACTGATTCTTTAATAAAATTTATTTCATCCTCATCTTTTATTTCTCTTAAAGATTCAATTAATCCCTTATATGGATGAAGATTCACAGATTCTGAAAGAGATTTATAAAATTCATATGTCATAATATTTGGCTCAAAGCCAATATCTTTTAACTTATTTTTTATTAAGAATTTCTTAATTTCTTCTTCTTTATTACTTGTATAAATAAATAAATAATTTTTATCCCATAATTTTTGAGCAGTTTCAAAATATCTTGGATCTGTTAAAAGATAATCTTCCTTATCAGGTAAAATCAATATACAACCTGCACTTTCATTACATTGAGGATCCTTTAATTCAAATCCACTTAAATAAAATCTATTTGCAGGATGCAAAACTAAATATGCATCAAGATTTAACTCTTTTATTTTCTTTTTAACCCCTTCTCTCCTTTTAACAAATCTGTCCATGTATCTAACCTCTCATTTATTTTTGACCCTTGCAAATATTAAAAATCCAGTGTGTGCAACCATCCTATCCTCAGGCCTGAACCTTTCATAAACTGGTTTATACCTTCTAAGCATTATCTCAACCACCTCTATATCAATAAAAGGTCCTTTTTCTAAAGCCTTTAGCAAAGTAGTGACCTGATTAGTAGTAGGAAGCAAAAAGCCTACTACACTTCCATTTTTTACTGTTTCACTAAACTGCTCAACATATAACCAGGGTTCCCTTACATCTAAAAAGCCACAATCCATACCTTTAAGTCCAAAACCTTCACTTATATCCCTTACCTCTAATACCACCCTGGATTCAAGACCTACTTTAGTTAAATTCTTTCTACACAAGGAGACAAATTCTTCCCTTCTATCAAAACTATATACTTTTCCAGTCTCACCAACCATATAGGCAAAAGACATGGTAAGGGAACCAGACCCACATCCAGCCTCAACCACCTTACTCCCTGGCCCAACTCCAAGTCGAACTAGTATATAGCCAATGTCTTTAGGATAAATAATTTGAGTCTTTCTCTCTATATTTTTAATCAAATCATAGAGTGTTGGTTTTAAAATATGGTAAACTTTACCTAGATGAGTCTTAATCTCATCACCAAAATCCTTTTCCAAGACCTCTGAGATATCTATTTTTCCATGGTGAGTGTGGAACTCCTTTCCTGCCTCAACTGTCAAAAGATATTTCTTGCCTTGAGGACTAACCAGTTGTATTAATTCTCCAGGGGATATCATTATAGAATTCCTACTCTATTATTAATCATGTTCAAGGATTAAATTCATATATCCATTATTCCCTAAGGTCAATTACATATTTTTTCAAATAGGAGCAGATAATAGGCATGGCAATTAAGAAAAGACAAATGTTAATTTCAATATTGCCAGGTGAACTAATTGAAGTGGCATTAATCAAAGACCATGCACTTGATGAATACTATGTTGAGATGCTAAGTGCCCATAAAATAAAGAGAAATATATATAAAGGGGTGATCCACAATATAGATACATCTCTTCAGGCCGCATTTGTAAATTATGGGGACAAAAAAAATGGATTTCTGCAAATAGATGAAATACATCCAGACTACTATATATCAGACATAAGGCCACAAAAGGGGCAAAAATTTCCACCCATTCAAAAGGTATTAAAGCCTGGTCAGGAGATATTGGTCCAGATAGTAAAAGAACCCACAGAAAATAAAGGCGCCTTCTTAACCACCTATCTCACCCTCCCTGGCAGATATCTTGTCTTAACCCCAGGAAAAGAACAAGTTGCTATTTCAAGAAAAATTGAAGATGATGAAGAGAGACAACGACTGAAAATAATAATAAATGAGTTCAAGCTGGAGCCTGGTCTGGGAGTAATAGTCAGGACCGTGAGTGAAGGTCAAAATAAAACAAACCTATTTCGGGACCTTCAATTTCTAACAAGGCTCTGGAAAGATATTAAAAAAAAGGCCATGGAAGAATCTGCCCCTTGCCTTTTGTATGAAGAAAAGGACCTGGCATTTAGGGCAATTAGAGATTATCTAACCTCTGATGTTAAATATGTATGGGTAGATAATAAAAATGTAGCACATAAATTAGAAGAATATGTGAATCTTGTATTTCCAAGACGAAAAAATATGGTGAAATGTTATTTATCTGATGAGATTGACCTCTTTGACAAATTTCATATAAAAGAACAAATAAAAAAAGTATTTGACAGACGGGTGAAATTACCTTCTGGGGGAGAAATAGTAATAGACCAAACAGAGGCCCTAACTGCCATTGACATCAACTCAGCAAAGGTCTCTGGGGAATCTTCTTTTAAAGAAATGGCATACAAGACAAACTTAGAGGCCACAAAAGAAATCGCCAATCAGCTCAAATTGCGAGACATTGGTGGACAAATTGTAATAGATTTTATAGAGATGAAAGATAAAAAATATGCCAGAGAGGTAGAAAAACAACTCAAAACATACCTCAAAAATGACAAAGCCAGGACCTCTGTAGGCAAGATATCCAAGTTTGGACTTTTAGAAATTGTGAGGCAAAAAATGGGATCATCTGCAATATCAACTATATATAAAGAGTGTCCAAAATGTAGAGGAATAGGACGTGTGATGAGTATAGAGTGGAGGGCCGCCCAGGTATTAAAAAAAATCTACAAAGAGATATTAAAACCTGATTCACCTAATCCTTTAGAATTTATCCTTGAAAAAGAATTGTGTCTTTATCTTTTAAATAATAAAAAACAAACTTTAATAGAAATGGAAAAAAAATACCATAAAAAAATCATAATAGAAGAGATATAGGCCATGAAAAAAAGAATTTTACTCCACATATGTTGTGGGCCATGCGCAATTTACCCAATACAAATATTAAAACAAGAAGGATTTGAAATTTTAGGTCTTTACTATAATCCAAACATACATCCATTAAAAGAGTATTTAAAAAGAAAACAAGCTCTTCAAACTGTTTCAAAAGAATACAACATAAAAGTTATTTATAAAGACGATGAATATAATCCAATTAATTATTTTAGAAAAGTTATTTATAGAGAAAACAATAGATGTTTTTATTGTTATCATATGAGAATTGAAAAGACCATATCTATAGCAAGAAGGGGAAAGTTTGATTATTTTACAACTACACTTTTATATAGTAAATTTCAAAAGCACGATACAATAAGCACTTTATGTAAAGACCTATCAGTAAATAAGGGTGTGAAATTTTATTATTACGACTTTAGAGAAGGATGGAAAATTGGAATCGAAGAAAGCAAAAATTTGGGTATCTATAGGCAACAATATTGTGGTTGTATATTTAGTGAATTTGAAAGGTATAAAAATGAATTAAAAACATAAAAATTATGTTGCTATATATACACTTTCCCTTTTGCAAGTCCAAGTGTATTTATTGTAATTTTTATTCTGTAAAAATCAATGATGAATTAGTAAAGTTATATTTAAATGGATTATTTGAGGAAATTAAATATTGGAAAGATAAATTACATGATATTAAATTTAACTCAATATACATCGGCGGTGGCACACCCAGTATCTTGAAATTAAAATACTTAGACCAGATAATTAATGCATTATTTAAAAATTTTAAATTTGAAAACTACATAGAATTTAGTTTTGAAGGCAATCCAGATTCCCTTAAGGATTTAATTTATCTAAAGGAATTAAAAAGTTTTGGTGTCAATAGAATTAGTATAGGCATTCAAAGCATAAGGGATAGCTATCTCAAATTCCTTGGAAGGACACATAGTGCAAAGGACGGAATATTTTCAGTTAAACTTTGTAATCTGGCAAAATTTGAAAATATTAACATAGACCTTATATGGGGTCTGCCAGAACAAACAGTAGCCTCATGGTTGCATGATTTAAGACAAATATGCAAATTAGACATCCAACACATATCCTGCTATGGTCTAACAGTAGAACAGGGCACCAAATTACACACCATGGTGAAAAAAAATATGGTAAAATTACCTCATGAAAATAGACTTGCTTCTTTATACATAGGTGGTGCTGATTTTTTAGAATCTAGAGGATTTATTCAATATGAAATATCTAATTTTTCAAAGCTGGGGTATGTCTGTATGCACAATATGGGCTATTGGGAACAAATGGACTATCTTGGACTTGGGCCATCAGCGGTCTCAACCATAGAAAACAAAAGGTGGGAAAATTGTAAAAATATTGTTGAATATTCTCAAAATCCCTTTAAGCGCAAAGAAATAAAATTAGATAAAAAAGACCATATAAATGAATTTATAATGCTCAGCTTAAGGACAACACGAGGACTAAATCTTAAAAAATATGCCAAAAAGACAGGCGAAAATTTCTGGAAAAAACACCACAAACTCATTAATTTACTTCATAGAAACAATATGATAAAAATAAGAAATGGATATTTAAGTTTAACAAAAAATGGCTTTTTAGTGAGTAATTCTATAATTGAGAAATTTTTTATTTAAACATGACCCTTTCAAATATCTCTCTAATTGGCATGCCAGGTTCTGGCAAGTCAACAATTGTGAAAAAGCTTGCCAGGACACTGAACTTTACCTGGATTGACACAGACTTGTTAATCGAATCATGGTTTGGCACATCTCTACAAGAGATAAGAGATAGGCTGGGAAATGAAAATTTTTTAAAAGCCGAAGAATTTATTGTTTTAAATTTATATGTCAATAAGTGCGTAATTGCAACTGGTGGAAGCGTTGTTTATAGTAAAGATGCAATGAAATACCTAAAAAAATTAGGACCAGTAATTTATTTAAGATGTAGCTTAGATGAAATTAAATACCGTATAGCAAAAAATCCAGAACGTGGACTTGTAATAGAAAAAGGTCAGGATTTATCAGACTTATATAGAGAAAGAACACCCTTATACCAAAGTTATTGCGATTTTGTAGTAGATACTGACAAATTAAGTGTAAATCAATGCATTGAAAAAATTGTAAACTGGATACAACATGAAAAAAAATAAGAAAAAAAGTAAAATTCTCACTTTAAAACAAAAGCAAAATTTATTTCTTCAATTAGAAAAGTTATATAATCATATGGAATCAACATATAATGATATTGCAAATAAAATTGGTCTTAGCTGTGATGGTTGTGAAAATAACTGTTGTACAACTTATTTTCAGCATCATACACATATTGAATGGGCATATTTATATAAGGGGTTAAAGTCTTTATCAGATACTAAACAAAAAGAAATTTTTATGAGAGCAAAAGAATATGTTAAAGTTGCAGAAAAAAAATTATTACAAAATGAACCTATCAAAATAATGTGTCCTTTAAATGAAAATGGAAAATGTATTCTCTACAAATACAGGCTCATGATATGTAGATTGCATGGTATTCCAAATGTTGTGAAAATGCCAGATGGAGTTATGAAAAAATTTTCTGGATGCTATAGATGTGTACAAATAACTAAAGATATGCCCTATTTCCCTGTAATGGATAGAACTCCATTTTATATTAAGTTAGCAGAATTAGAAAAAAGATTTAAAAAACTTTTAAAAAATCCTTTAAAAAAAGTAGATCATACACTTGCAGAGATGATTGTATCAGGAGAACCAAGATGAAAAAAAATAAATTAATCTTATTTTTAATTATCTTACTTAATTCTTGTTCAACTCCAATGGTATTACATCTAAAAAAGAATCGCTTACTAACCAATCAATCCCAGATTTTAACCATGAAATACATTGAATTTCACTACACATGTTATCAAAGGGGAAGTAATTTTTATGTAAAAGGATTTGCATATCCAAGAAGAGAAAAATTGCCCCCCTGGGGAGACACCCTAGATGAATTGTGGTTAGGAATATACATTTGTGATAAGTTTGGGAAGGTATTGGCCCAGGACATTAATGTCTACTCCCCTCAAAAAATAGACAATAAAGGGCTCTTCTTTGAATTTAAACTAGAGCCCAAAGATTTTGGGGCACCTGGTCCCATCTACATTACCTTTGGATATCGTTTAAAAATAATTGGTAGCTTAAAAAACCAGCCCAAGGTATTTTTTGCCATTGAAAAGGCCGTTGAATAAATCTTACTTGTACCTATATACAATCCTTCCCCTAGTTAAATCATAAGGCGAAAGTTCTACTTTGACCTTATCACCTGGCAAGATTCTAATATAATATTTTCTCATCTTGCCCGAGATATGACCTAATACTTCGTGACCATTTTCTAACTCTACCTTAAACATTGCATTGGGCAAGGCCTCTTTTACAATTCCTGTTACTTCAATACTTTCTTCTTTTGCCATAATCTGTCCTCCTTTTTATAAGTTTTTCCATTCAAGTTTTATATGCTCAATATCATTAAATTCCAGAATTGCATACCCTTTTGGATTCCCTTTAGCATATGTAAAACTGCCAGGATTTAAAATATACTTTGTCTTAGAAACCTCTTTGAAAAAACGTTTGTGTGTATGTCCAAAGAACAAAAAATTTACATCATCAGAGAACCTACTTTTAATATCTCTTTCAATGTTGGAAAAGTCAAGATCATATCCATGCAAAAAACCAAATTTTATATTATTTAATTTTATCTCTTGCTGTGAAGGTATATTTTGGGTCCATGATCCAAAGTCCATATTGCCGCACACACCAAAAAATCTGGGATGAGAATTTAAATACAAATATACATCTTCATGGGTATAATCACCAAGATGGAATATAGCATCCATATCAAATAAAGTGGATTCAAATTCTTTAATAAGAATGTTATTTGGAACTGACATATGGGTATCTGAAATTACTGCTATTTTCATTTTTCCTCCAATCTAAAAAACTTTATTCAGGCTCATCAGACTCAGCTACCTCAAAATATAGCTGAAATTTTAGGGGTAGGTTAAAGGATCTCATTACATTTACATATGGTTCACCCTGTTTTATCAATGAAATAACTATATTTGACAATTTTCCATCTCCCAAAATAGAGTTTAAAACAATATCCTGCACCCTACCATCTGGATTAATTTTAACAGTGACCAAAACCGAACCAGTGGTGTCAATTACACTGTTTTTCCAAAGTAAATCAATTTTTTTTTTAAATTCTCTAATGCAAGAGCCAGATTCTCATCCTTTATTGGATTTTTTAAGAGCCTGCCTTTAATACTTTTCTCTTCATATGTATAAGTTGTAATTGAAAATTTTTTAACTCTATCTTTCTTTATAATTGAGCTCTTTGCACTGTTACTTTTTCTGGATACATTATATAATGTCAGTATTAAATCTTTTTTTGAAAATTTAATAGAACTTATCACAAAAAAACATAGGTGGAGCACCAAAGAACACAAAATTGCACTACATATCCATTTTATTTTTTGCCGTTTTTTGTTGCCCACCAATCTTTGTCTACTCCTTGAAACCACCAATCTGTATGATCAGTTTCCAATATTTTTTCAGCTAACTTACGTCCTGCATCTGTCCTGAGCCTTTCAAGTGCATATTTTATCCATGTCTCAGCATAGGGATTTCCAAGGTCCATCTGTTCTTTTAAATTTAATATAAGATCTAACTGATCTGCATCTTGTGCAATTTCAGCTTCCTTTGATTTTACCTCTTCAAGTTCTGTAAGCAAAGGTAGTACCAAATCTTCTAAAGGGGTATTTTTCAGTGCATCAGATATTGCCTTGTTCTCTTTTGCCTTGTTGTATCTCCTATACACGTAATTAAAATCACCAGTTCTCGCCTCGTGTAAATCATGAAACAGACACATAAGCACTATTTTTTTCCAGTCTAACTTCTCCTTTATACCCAGGATAAGACCGATAATTGCAGTCCTATAGGAATGTTCTGCAACATTTTCTGAACCAGATCCCAAAAACTGATATCCAGTCCTTGGGGTCTTTTTTAACATCCCCACTTCAAATAACAAATCAACAGTTCTTTTTAAAACAAGGTCCTTGTCTACACCCTTTTGCATATCTAATACTCCATATTTCATTATCTTCCACAACACTTTTTATATTTTAAGCCACTGCCACAGGGGCAGGGATCATTTCTCCCAATCTTTTTTCCCTTTCTCCTATAAGGTGTTCTTTTTGGCGCTTCTTCTGTATTATCAGAGTATCTTAAATCCTTTGTCTGGTCCTCATGTCTTAGGTCTTCTTCAGACACTTCTTGAAATTTTATGTGAGTTAGGGCCTTAATAGTATTTTCCTTTAAAAGATATAACATTTCCTGGAATAATTCAAAGCCTTCTTTTTTATATTCCTGTTTTGGATCCTTTTGACCATAACCTCTAAGGCCTATTCCTTCCCGCAGATAATCCATATTAAGAAGGTGCTCTTTCCAGAACCTGTCTAAATTTTCAAGCAAAAAGAACCTGAGTATATCTTGATAGTGTTCTCCTGCCTTTGTTTTTAACTCTTTAATAATCTTTTCAACCTCTTTTTTTACCTCCTCTTTAGATGGAAAGGAATCTTTTTTTAACTCAATGTATCTATCTAATCCAAAAACTTCTATGAGCTTTTTATTTACAAACTCAATATCCTCATCCTTTGATTTATTCTTTTTTTGCTCTACCTCAAAATAAATATCCTCTATAAGGTCATCTATAAATTCAAAAACAGTTGGTTCTAAATCCTCAGCTACCATCCATTCTTTTCTCTTTTGGTATATAACCAATCTTTGCTGATTTAACACATCGTCATATTCTAAAAGTTGTTTTCTTATTTCAAAGTTTTGCTCTTCCACCCTCCTCTGGGCATTCTCTATTGCCTTTGAAATTAATTTGTTTTCAATAGGTTGTCCTTCATCGACTCCAAGTTTATCCATAAGTGAAGAGATTCTATCTGATCCAAAGAGTCTCAAAAGGTCGTCTTCCAGGGAGAGATAAAACCTTGAGCTACCAGGATCTCCCTGTCTTCCTGCCCTTCCCCTTAACTGATTATCTATCCTCCTGGATTCGTGTCTCTCTGTTCCCAGAATATGGAGACCACCTAGCTCTCTTACCCCTTCACCTAGTTTTATATCAGTTCCCCTACCTGCCATATTTGTGGCAATTGTGACCCTTCCTTTTTCACCTGCCTTGGCCACAATCTCTGCTTCCCTCTCATGGTGTTTTGCATTTAACACTTCATGAGGGATCTTTAGTTTTTTTAGCCTCTTTGAAATGAGTTCAGACTTTTCTATAGAGGTTGTTCCAACCAATACTGGTCTTCCCTGCTTATGGAGATCAACTATTTCTTTTATAATGGCATCAAATTTTTCCTTCTGGGTCTTATATATAACATCTGGATAATCAATCCTTATCATTGGCTTGTTAGTTGGGATAACAACAACATCTAGGTTATAGATCTCTTTAAATTCCACTGCCTCTGTATCAGCAGTTCCCGTCATACCAGCTAATTTTTTATACATCCTGAAGAAATTTTGAAATGTGATAGTGGCCAGAGTCTGATTTTCTTCTTGAATCTTGACCCGTTCCTTTGCCTCTAAGGCCTGATGGAGTCCATCGCTATATCTTCTGCCAGGCAAAACCCTGCCTGTAAACTCATCAACAATTAAGACTTCTCCATCTCTTACAATATAATCCACATCCCTTTGAAACAAATAATGGGCCTTTAATGCCTGCAAAATATGGTGTTGATAGGTTATGTTTTTGGGATCAAATAGATTATCAAGGCCCAATATCTCTTCGCATCTCATCACACCTTCTTCTGTCAACATCACAGTCTTGTACTTTTCATCTACTGTAAAGTCTCTATCTTTTTTTAGTTTTGGAATAATTGCATTGATCTTTTTATAAAGGGCTGTAGATTCCTCTGCAGGACCTGAAATGATCAACGGAGTCCTGGCTTCGTCAATTAAGACTGAGTCAACTTCGTCAACAATTGCATAGTGAAGGTCCCTTTGAACAAGCTGTTCTGGATAAAATTTCATGTGATCCCTTAAATAATCAAAACCAAATTCATTGTTTGTCCCATATGTGATATCACAATTATATGCCTCTTTTCTCTCTTCATCTTCCATATTGGACAAAATCACCCCAACGGTTAGTCCTAAAAATTTATAGATCTCCCCCATCCATTCAGCATCTCTTTTTGCCAGGTAATCATTTACAGTGACCAGGTGGCAACCCTTTCCTTCAAGACTATTTAAAACAAGGGGCATAGTGGCAACTAATGTCTTTCCCTCACCAGTCTTCATTTCTGCAATCTTTCCCTGATGAAGGGCAATTGCCCCCATTACCTGCACATCAAAATGTCTCATGCCCAATGTCCTTTTTGCCGCCTCCCTAACAAGTGCATACACTTCAGGCAAAAGGTCATCTAAACTCCTTCCTTTTTCAACTTCTTCTCTGTATTTATTTATTTTTGCAGGAAATTCATGGTCCTTTAATTTGACCATCTCCTGTTCAAAGCTATTTACCCTGTCCACTAGAGGACGAATAGACTTTAAATATCTCTCATTCTTTGTTCCAAAGATCTTTTTTGCCAAAAAATCTAAGAAAAACATATCTGTCTCCTCAAAAAAATTTATTTACACATAAAATAATTCTAACCAATGATAGACTCGCTTAAAATCGCCAGTTAGACAAAATTGCATAATACATCCAGAACACCCAGATACAATTATTTCGTCCTTTTCTACATTTTTCCAAAATCTTTCACCTAATCTATCACACAATGTAGGATTTTCCAACCTTGTGCATCCTCCAAAACCACAACAATCACTAAGTAATCTATATTTAATTTTAAAACTATCCAAAAATTCCAAGAAATTCTTGTATAATTTATCTTCTAAATGACATGGCTTATGAAAAAGAAATTTGTGAGAATTTTCAGTAATCTCTATACTTTCAATATTTCCAAAAAGTTCTGTCATATATATAAGAGAGCTTAGCCAATTATCTCTTAGAATTTTATCTTCAATAAGTGAAGCATTTTTTCTCAAATATGACCAGCATGTAGCACAAAATACGAGTATTTTGGGATTTCCAAGTTGTTGCCAGAGTTTTACATTAGAATTAAAAACTTCTCTAGCACCTTTTATATCACCAGCAAAAAACATGGGATATCCACAACACTCCCATTCAAGTATACCTTCTACATTATAAAATAATCCTGCGATATTAGATGCAGCCTCAAGCCAATTTTTTTTTAAGTAAGTCCCTACACAACCTCCAAAAATAATTGCCCTTTGTTTTTGTTTTTTATTTTTAAACACATTTATCTTAAAAAGACCTTTCTTATTTCTATTTTCAAAAAAATTTCCAAGCTCTTTTATTTTTTTTAAATGGGGAATTATATCTTTTATTTTGAATCCATTCTTTATCAATGGAGATAACTCAGGCAAATATTTTACTATTTTTAAATAAATCCATCTTTTAAAAGTAGGAGATAAAGACCTTATATTAGCGACCTTATCTGGGATATTGATCCCCTGTGTACAAACATCATAACATTTTAAACATCCGACACAATTGCCTAAAATTCTATCAACATTTTTTATATCAAGACCCTTTTTTTGTATCTGAGAATAGACAAAGGCCTTTGCCCTGGGAGAATATTCCTCCAATTGGGTTACATTAAAAACCGGACAAACTTCAAGACACTTACCACAGAGAAGACAATAATCTTGATGGACCTTTTCCATATTTTTTTAACTATCCCTTTTCAAAAATGTTTTTGAATGATATAGCATAAGGACCTTACAATCAAGCAAGGATACATTGGAGTTTAAATTTTTTCTTCTAAAAAGCCCAAATCTTATCTATATAAAATTAAATCCAGTTTACTCCTTGACAAGAAAAAATTTTAAGGTTTAACAGTGACTAAAAAACGGAGTTTTGGGTCGCTATAAAAATTTGATATTAACAAAATTTAAAAAGGAGTTTTTTATGACAGCCAAATTAATTAAAGGAACAGAAATTAGAGAAGAGATCCTTGCAGAAATTGAACAAGAAGTTAAAGAAATCAAAGAAAAACATGGAGTGGTACCTGGACTTGTAACTATCTTGGTTGGAGACAACCCAGCATCAGTCTCTTATGTAACCCTTAAAATCAAAACTGCAAAACGCCTTGGATTCCACGAAGTCCAGGACACAAGGCCAGCAGACATCTCAGAAAAAGAACTACTTGATTTAATTGATAAATACAACAAAGACGACAGTATTCACGGAATATTAGTACAACTCCCTCTTCCAAAACACATTGATGAAAAAAAGGTAATAAATGCCATTGACCCAGATAAGGATGTTGACGGTTTTCATCCTGTAAACGTTGGAAGGCTGATGATCGGAGGCGACGAAGTAAAGTTTCCACCATGTACGCCAGCTGGTATTCAGGAACTCATTGTTCGGTCTGGAGTGGAGACAAAAGGTGCAGAAGTGGTTGTTGTTGGTAGGTCCAATATTGTTGGAAAACCAATTGCCGTTATGATGATGCAAAAAGGTAGAGGCGCAAATTCAACTGTTACTGTGGTACATACAGCAACTAAGGACCTGGCTTCCCATTGTAAGAGAGCAGATATTTTGATCGTTGCTGCAGGTGTGCCAGGCCTTGTAAAACCTGAATGGATCAAACCAGGGGCCTGTGTAATAGATGTTGGAGTCAATAGGGTTGGAGAAAAACCAAGTAAGAAAGATCCAAATAAAATGGTTCCAATCTTAAGGGGAGATGTTGATTTTGAGGCAGCTAAAGAAATAGCTGGTTGGATCACACCTGTTCCAGGTGGCGTAGGTCCAATGACAATTACAATGCTTATGAAAAATACACTCCGTGCTTTGAAATTCAAACTTGGAATAGCATAAAAAATTAATATGGGAGCTTATAGCTCCCGCATCTTTTATTTTCTATCACTTTACACACTCTTCCAAAAATAACCTCCTTATATCATTATCAAAACACTTCTTCCACGTGAGAGGATAAACTAAGAATTGGATGAGATGATGTTTTTTTATTGATTTTATAATAATTATCCTATATGAAAATTCAAAATCAAATGCTAATAAAATTCTTTAGCTAGGAGTGAAAAAGTGTTAACAATGGAAGATTTAAAATATTTTAGGAATCAACTGGAAAAAATGTTGGAAGAGATAGAACAGAAGGGCAAGCAGACAATAGAAGAGATGGTGGATTCATCATCAAGCTATCCTGATCCTGCTGACAGGGCATCAGTTGAATCAGAGCAGTTCTTTGCCCTGCGTCTTAGGGATAGAGAAAGAAAACTCAAGAAAAAGATCCTCGAGGCAATTGAAAGAATTGAAAACGGTACCTATGGAATTTGTGAAGCATGCGGTGGAGAAATCAGCATTGCCCGTCTAAAAGCAAGACCTGTGACTACCCTTTGTATTGAATGTAAAAATAAACAGGAAGAAGAAGAAAGATTGCGCAAAGGAAGATAAGCAAAGGGGTTATTTTTTATAATTTAGAATGGATGCAAATTTTTTTAGATTTTTATTAAAAGATGGGCTTAAGTTTTTAAAGTCTGCCAGGATAGAAAAAATATACAATCCTGTAAACAAGCTGTGGATATTTAAACTCTCCTCCAAAGTACATTTAATATTTTTTTATGATACCAAAGATAATTTTTTGTTCTTTTCCAAAAACAAACCTGAAAATTCCCTAAAACCCTCTAGTGAAGTCTCCTGGTGGCGAAAAAGGGTCTTAAACTTCTGGATAAGTGATGTATCTTATGACTGGCCTAATCGTCAATTATCCCTCAAAATAGAGCGCACCTCAAGTGAAGTGGGGTGGATTTTTTTTGATTTAAGGTCTGGACTAAAATTACTATCCAAAAATCCTATTGAACAAAGAGAAATTATATGGCCGAGTTTAGATGAAATTTTGACAAATAGGGATATTTATAAGATTTATCCACATATAACCTCACCTTTAAGGTATTCCCTGATTAAGTTAAAAGATCTCTCTAAACAAAAGTTTTGGTATTCCAAACTTATATCTGGTGAAATAGATAAATTTTATGTGTACGAGAGTGACAAAAATAAAGGAATATTGCTCTCCCTTTGGCCCTTAGAAGACCCTGAATATGAAAAAGAATTAGTGTTTGACTCCCCCCTTGATGCAGCAGAATATTATGGATGGTATATTATAAACAAACAAAAAATAAATGGCTCTTCAAACAAAAGAAAAAAGAGGTTAGAAAAAAGGCTTAAAAAAGAGAGGGAAAAGCTAGAGAAATGGATTTCTCTGGAACATAAGGCTCAGATTATAAAAGAAAATTTGCACAACATAGATTCTAATGCACATCTTCCCAGTATAACCTTTACATTGGTTGATGGAACAAAGGTTCAGATAGACCTTGATCCAGCACTAAGTGTCAAAGAAAATATGGAATATATGTTTCAACGGGCCAAAAAAGGGAAAAAAGGACTTATGTCCCTTTTAAAAAGAGAAAAATTTTTGACTGAAGATATAAATAAATCATCCCATGGTGTGGAACTTGGTTCAGATGAATTTAAGATAGTAAAAGATATTAGCCTGCCATCTAGATTTGCAAAACTAAAGGTAAAGATATATAAAAGTAGTGATGGTTTTTTGATTGTAAGGGGAAAAAACAAAGAGGCCAATCACAAACTCTTAAGTATTGGTGCAAGACCACATGATCTGTGGTTTCACGCATTAAATGGACCTGGGTCACATGTGATCCTTGTAAGAGATAATCCCAAAATGGAAATTCCTGACACCACTTTAAAAGAGGCCGCCATTTTAGCTGGACTTGCAAGTTATCAAAAAGAAAGTAATTATGCAGAAGTAATAGGCACAGAAGTAAGATATGTAAAAAAGAAAAAAGGGATGGGATTAGGTGAAGTTGATGTTACTAAAGTTTTGTATTCCTTTAGATTAAAATTAGACCCAGCTATTGAGGAAAAATTGAGGATTTTTTAATGGAAAATAATACCATTAACAAAAAAAATGTCAGAAGGGTTAGTTATCTCAGGGTAAGTGTAACTGATAGATGTAATTTAAGATGTATTTACTGTTCTCCTGTTAAAAATTTTAAATTTTTTCCACATAAAGAGATCCTGAGATTTGAAGAAATTGTAAAACTTGTTAGAATTGGTTTAATGCTTGGGATAGAAAAGGTTAGACTCACAGGGGGAGAGCCTTTTGTGAGGCGCAATTTCTTAAATCTCTTAGAACTCCTGTTGAATACCTTTCCAGGTTTAGATCTTAGGATAACTACCAATGGAACCCTCTTTACAAAAAATACAATTTTGTGTTTGAAAAAAATAGGTATAAAGGCCATAAACGTATCTCTAGATACATTTGATAGAAAAAAATTTTTTAAAATAACAGGAATGGATCTTCATCACAGGGTTATTAATGCTATTTATGATTTGATAGATGCGGAGATTATGACAAAGATAAATGTAGTGGCCTTGAGAAATATAAATCAAGATGAGATTTTGAAGTTTGCAAAATTTGCATATGAAAATCCTGTTCACGTGAGATTTATTGAATTTATGGATCTATCAATGTCTAAAGATCAAATGGACTTATATTTTTATTCTACAAAAGATATTTTATCTACTATAAAGAAAAAATATTCTTTGATTAGAGATGAACCTAAAGAAAATGCAAAAGGGCCAGCAAGGATGTATAAAATTCAGGGAGGATTAGGTAAAATAGGTATAATTTCTCCCCTTTCTAATCATTTTTGTCACACATGCAATAGATTTAGGATTACAGCCAATGGCATGTTAAGGACATGCCTTTTTGCTGAAAAGGCCTATGACTTAAAACCAATTTTAAGGAATCCTAAATTAGGAGATAGGTTTTTGTATAGAATAATGAAAAATGCTGTGGCCAAAAAGCCCATAGGGAGTGAATTAATATCCAAACAAGGCAATGGAATACAGGGTATGTATGTAGTTGGAGGATGATTTTTTAGATTTTATTTAACAGTATCAAAACTCCTATTACCAAAAATAAAACACCAGAGACCTTTTTAATAATGTCTTCAGGTACAAATGATGCCAAAGCATCTGAAATTAGGACGCCTAATAAAGTAACTAATATTAGCGCCAAGGAAGCAGATAAAAACACTGTCCATATCTTGTGTGATTTGGCTGTCATGACCATGGCAGTTAACTGGGTCTTGTCGCCAAGCTCAGCTAAAAATACTATCCAGAATGTGGTAAAAAAAAGCTTCCAGTCCATTGAAAGATTCCTCCTTAAAAATTATTTCTATATTTATAGAAAAAAATATTTTTTAAGTAAAATATAAATTTAGAGGAGGTGTTATATAGGGTGATAAATAGGGAACTTGAATTTAAAGATTCTATATTGGCGCAACAACTTTTTGGTCCTCAGGAAAATTATCTCAAATTTTTGACCAAAAGGCTTGGGGTAGAAATATCGTCCAGGGGAACCAAGTTGTTTTTATCTTCAGAGAATAGAGAAAAAGTGGATATTGCCTGTAATTTTTTAATACAGATGTATGAGCTCTTAAGACACGGTTTTACAGTCCATCCCCCTGACTTTGACTATGCCCTAACTTATCTTGAAAATTATCCCAGTGCTGATTTAGGCAAACTCTTTAAAGAAAAATTTTTTGCTATATCTCCCAAAAAAACTATCTCTCCTAAAACTATTATTCAAAAAGAATACTTAGATGCAATCAGAGATAGTGAAGTTGTTTTTGCAATAGGGCCTGCTGGAACAGGAAAGACATATCTTGCAGTGGCCATGGCAGTGTCCTTTTTGTTGCAAAAAAAAGTAAAGAGACTTATCTTAACCAGACCAGCACTTGAGGCAGGGGAAAAACTTGGATTTTTGCCAGGGGACATACTGGAAAAAGTAAATCCTTATCTACGCCCCCTATACGATGCACTCCACGATATGTTGGACTTTAAAAAGGTTCAAGAACTGATGGATAGTGGAGTAATAGAGGTTGCTCCCCTTGCCTTTATGAGGGGCAGGACATTAAATAGATCATTTATTATTTTAGACGAGGCCCAAAATACCACCTCAGAACAAATGAAGATGTTTTTAACAAGATTGGGCTATGGATCAAGGGCAATTATTACAGGTGATGTTACTCAAATAGATTTACCAATGAATAAGACCTCAGGTCTTGTAGAAGCTGAAAAGGTATTAAAAGATATCAAAGGAATAAAATTTATCTATTTTTCAAAAAAAGATGTAATAAGACATAAGCTGGTTGGTGAAATAATTGATGCCTATGAGAAATACCAAAATAAAAATAATTCTTGATTATAATAAAATTATCCCATTTTTGCTGGATATGAGAAATTTAAAAAAATGTATCAAAAAGATCTGTGAATTTATTGATGCCAAGGGTTATTTAGAGGTCAAATTGACAAAAGATGCAGAGATTGAAAAATTAAATAAAGATTTTTTAAAATTAGAAGGTCCAACTAATGTTTTGAGTTTTCCAGGAGATGAACAAGATTTTTTGGGAAGTATTTGTGTCTCAATTGATGCAATTAAAAGAGAATCCAATTTGTATAGGCAGGATCCAAAAGAATATTTTTATAGAATGATTGTTCATGGAATACTTCATCTTTGTGGTTTTCAACATGGTGATGTTATGTATTATACAACAGATTCAATACTAGATCATATCAAAGGTGAAGGATGTATATAATTTAAGGAGAATATCATGAAGCATTTTTTAACCATAAAAGACCTTCCAAAGGAAAATATTTATGACATATTAGAAAGGGCATTATTGATAAAGAAACAAAGGGCCAAGATGTCTATATTAAATGGTTGTTGTGGTGTAATGATTTTTGAAAAACCATCTACCAGAACCAGGATATCCTTTGAAATAGCTGTAAAAGAACTTGGTGGATACACATTATTTATGACTCCACAAGATTCACAACTTGGTAGAGGAGAGCCTATAAAAGATACTGCACGTGTTATATCAAGATATGCACACCTTATGATTGTCAGGACATTTGGACAGGAAAAACTAGAAGAATTGGCCAGATATTCTTCTATACCTGTTGTAAATGCCTTAAGTGATTTATATCATCCCTGTCAGGTTATGAGTGATTTGCTTACCATTTTTGAGAGAACAGATGATTTTTCAAAATTAAAGATTGCATGGATTGGCGATGGAAACAACATGGCGCATTCATGGATAAACGCTGCTATATATCTTCCATTTGAGTTATATGTATCTACTCCCAAAGGATATGAACCAAAAAAAGAAATATTAGATGATGCTATTTTAAATGGAGCAAAAATAAAATTTACCTATAATCCAATAGAAGCTGCAAAAGATGCAGATTTTATAAACACAGATGTTTGGACATCCATGGGAATGGAACAAGAGAGAGAAAATAGATTAAAGGCCTTTTTACCATATCAGATAAATGAGACACTTCTCTCTTATGCCAAAAAAGATGTAAAGGTTATGCATTGTTTACCTGCACACAGGGGTGAAGAAATTACTGAAGATGTTATTGAAAGCCAAAGGTCCATTGTATGGGACCAGGCTGAAAACAGGTTGCATATGCAAAAGGCTATCTTAGAGTGGATTTTTTCTTAAGTTGGTTAATAACTGGAGATAAAAAATATATTCGGAGGATGTATGGAGAAAGTTAAAAAAGTAGTTTTGGCATATTCTGGAGGACTTGATACATCTGTTATTTTAAAATGGATAAAAAACACATATAAGTGTGAGGTAATAACTTTTACCGCTGATTTAGGTCAGGGTGAAGAGCTTAAGGGAATAGAAGAAAAGGCAATAAGAACTGGAGCACAAAAGGCCTATGTGGTTGACTTAAAAGAGGAATTTGCAAAGGAATATGTTTTTCCTGCATTCAGGGCAGGGGCAATATATGAAGGTAGATATCTTCTTGGTACATCTTTGGCCAGACCACTTATTGCTAAAAAGATGGTTGAAATTGCAAAACAAGAGAATGCAAACGCAGTTGCCCACGGAGCAACAGGAAAGGGAAATGATCAGGTAAGATTTGAATTATCAGTTATGGCCTTATCTAAGGACCTTAAAATTATAGCGCCCTGGAGGGAATGGAATTTAAAATCTAGAAGTGATCTTATAAATTATGCAAAGGAAAATGGAATTGAAGTCCCTGTAACCAAGGAAAAACCATATAGTTGTGATAGAAATCTTTTGCATCTTAGTTTTGAAGGGGGTGAGCTAGAAGATCCCTGGAAAGAAGGATCAAAGTACACATATCTTTTAACTACTCCCCCAGAAGAGGCCCCTGATAAACCTGAAATCATTACCTTAGATTTTGACAAAGGAGACCCTGTAGCAATAAATGGTAAACCATATTCACCTGCTCAGCTTATTTTGAAATTAAATGAAATCGCTGGAAAACATGGTATTGGAAGGATTGATATGGTAGAAAATAGATTCCTTGGTATGAAGTCTCGAGGTATATATGAAACCCCTGGTGGTACAGTAATTTATACTGCTCACAGGGATTTAGAGGGAATTTGTTTAGATAGAGAAGTTATGCATATTAGAGATACACTTATTCCCAGATATTCTGAGATGATTTATTATGGTTTTTGGTTTTCTCCAGAAAGGGAGGCTTTACAGGCCTTTTTTGACAAAACACAGGAAAAAGTCACAGGCACTGTAAAATTAAAGTTGTATAAGGGTGGAGTTTATCCAATTGGCAGAAAGTCTCCAAATTCTCTCTATAATCCAGAGCTGGTAACTTTTGAGGAAGATGAGATATATAATCAACAGGATGCCACAGGATTTATAAGGTTACAGGGACTTAGACTAATGGCTAGATATGGGCTTTTTAAATAAAAGGGGATAATAACTTTATGTGGAAGGGCAGATTTAAGCAAGATATTGATAAGCTTGTTCTTGATTTTAGTGCATCTATTGAGATAGACAAACACTTTGCTGAGTTTGATATTAAGGGTTCCATTGCCCATGCCAAGATGCTAATGAAACAGGGGATATTAACCAAAGAAGAAGGAGATAAGATTATATGCGGACTTTTAAAGATTAAGGAAGAGATTAAAAGAGGAGAATTCCCCTGGAGACAAGAACTAGAGGATGTGCATTTAAATATAGAAATGAGACTTACAGAACTGGTTGGTGATGTGGGGAAAAAATTACATACTGCTCGCAGTAGAAACGATCAGGTGGCCCTTGATTTTAGACTTTTTGTATCCAGTAGGTTATCCTTGTGGAAAGAGGCCTTGCTTGAGTTGATTAGTGTATTTTTAAAAAGGGCAGAAGAAAATATCTATGTTATAATGCCAGGATATACCCATCTACAGCCTGCTCAGCCAATCTCCCTTGCTCATCACATCCTAGCATATGTGGAAATGTTTAAAAGGGATGTTCAGAGGATAGAGGAGGTAAAAAAACGGGTTGATGTTTCTCCCCTTGGTGCAGCAGCCCTTGCTGGTACAACCTATGAGATTGATCCTGATTTTGTGGCAAAAGAGTTAGGGTTAAATAGCCGTTTTTCAAACAGTTTAGATGCTGTTTCAGATAGAGATTTTGTTATTGAAGCACTTTTTGTTGGCGCAGTCATAATGATGCATTTATCCAGACTTTGCGAAGAAATAATACTTTGGGCAAATCCCTGTTTTGGTTTTGTGTCTCTGCCAGATGAGTTTGCCACAGGTTCATCAATTATGCCCCAGAAAAAGAATCCAGATATATGTGAGCTCATGAGGGGCAGAAGTACACGGAGTTTTGGAAATCTCTTTTCTCTGCTTGGTTTAATGAAATCTCTGCCCCTTGCATATAATAGAGATATGCAAGAGGATAAGCAGCCCTTTTTAGATACAGACAAGATAGTTTCAATGTCCCTTGTTGTTATGGCAAGGATGTTTGATAAAATAATTTTTAATCCAGAGAATATGAAAGAGGCCTTGAATAAGGGATTTTTAAATGCAACAGAGCTTGCTGATTATTTAGTTGTAAAAGGGGTACCATTTAGAGAAGCACACCATATAAGTGGATCATTGGTTGCTTATGCAGAAGAAAAAAATAAAACTTTAGAAGAATTGTCAATTGAAGAATTTAAAAAATTTTCTGGTCTAATAGACGAAGATGTGTATAATGTCCTTGAGTATAAAAATGGGGTTGCAAGGCGTAAGGTATTTGGGTCAACTGGGTTTGAGTCTGTAGAGGCCCAAATAGAGATAGGAAAAAAATGGCTTACAAATAAAAAAAATGGCGGAAGCGTATAGGAGTCGAACCTACCGGCGACCTCTCGGCCGCCCACTGGATTTGAAGTCCAGGCGCCACACCGGTGACGTAACGCTTCCGCTCAAAAAAAATATTTAACTACTTTTAATAAAAAAGTAAATAGTATAATTAGTTCCATGGATTGATTCTTAATGAAAATAATTTTATGTATATTTCAAAAATAAGGAGGTTTTTAGTTTGAATAACTTTGGGAAAAATTTAGTTGTCTGGATAGTAATATCTCTGGTTTTAATTGCCCTGTTTAATATGTTCAATAAGCCTGTGCCTGCACAAATGAAGATTCCCTATTCAGGGTTTGTGAAGTTAGTGAAGGAAGGAGATGTTGTTGCTGTGAGGATTGAAGGGGAAAAAGTGATTGGTAAATTGATAAATAACAACTCTTTTGTAACTTATATTCCAAATAATGATAATTCGCTAATTCCCCTTTTACTTAAAAGGGGTGTAGCCGTGGATGTTAAGCCAAAGGAGGACTCTCCCTGGTATATAACCCTTCTAGTGTCATGGTTTCCAATGTTTTTACTAATTGGAGTATGGATATTTTTCATGAGACAGATGCAGGGGGGAGTTGGTGGTAGTAAGGCCTTTTCATTTGGCAGATCTAAAGCAAGACTTCTTTCAGAGGATAATAATAAGGTCACTTTCAAAGATGTGGCTGGAGTAGAGGAGGCCAAAGAAGAACTTCAAGAAATTGTTGAGTTTTTAAAGAATCCA
Source organism: Desulfothermus naphthae (assembly GCF_054657475.1). Classification (NCBI taxonomy): domain Bacteria; kingdom Pseudomonadati; phylum Thermodesulfobacteriota; class Desulfovibrionia; order Desulfovibrionales; family Desulfothermaceae; genus Desulfothermus; species Desulfothermus naphthae. Next base: position 1,570,747 of record NZ_BAAHYQ010000001.1, on the reverse strand, counting down.
AAGAAGTTTACCAAGCTTGGAGGAAGGATTCCTAAAGGAGTTCTCCTTGTTGGTCCCCCTGGAACTGGAAAGACCTTGCTCGCTAGGGCGGTTGCAGGAGAAGCAGGAGTTCCTTTTTTCTCTATATCTGGTTCTGACTTTGTAGAAATGTTTGTAGGTGTTGGTGCAGCCAGGGTAAGGGACCTTTTTATGCAGGGGAAAAAAAACGCACCATGCCTCATATTTATTGATGAAATAGATGCAGTTGGCAGACAGCGTGGAGCTGGTTTAGGTGGAGGCCATGATGAAAGGGAACAAACCCTTAACCAGCTTCTGGTTGAAATGGATGGGTTTGAAACCAATGAGGGTGTTATTTTAATTGCTGCTACAAATAGACCAGATGTCTTAGACCCTGCACTCTTAAGACCTGGCAGGTTTGACAGACAAGTAGTGGTTCCAAATCCTGACCTCAAGGGAAGGCTGGAGATATTAAAGATCTATGCAAAAAAGGTTGCTATGTCTGAAGAAGTTGATCTAGAAGTCCTGGCAAGGGGAACTCCTGGTTTTTCTGGAGCAGATTTAGAGAATATGGTAAATGAAGCTGCTTTGATTGCTGCTAAGAAAAATAAGGATAAGATAGAGATGGAAGACCTTGAAGAGGCCAAAGACAAGGTGCTTATGGGAAAAGAGAGAAGGAGCGTTATATTGAGTGAAGAAGAAAAAAAGATTACCGCATACCATGAGGCAGGACATGCAGTGGTGGCTAAAGTCCTTCCAAATGCAGATCCTGTACACAAGGTCTCTATAATTCCCAGGGGCCAGGCCTTGGGCGTAACTATGCAGCTTCCATTAGATGATCGCCATAACTATACAAAGGCATATTTAGAAGACACCCTCGCAGTTCTTATGGGCGGAAGGGTATCTGAAGAGATGTTTTTAAATGAAATGACCACAGGTGCATCCAATGATTTAGATAGGGCTACAAAGATGGCAAGGAAGATGGTATGTGAGTGGGGTATGAGCGAAACCTTTGGCTCAATTGCCCTTGGAGAAAATGGACAAGAGGTATTTTTAGGAAGAGAACTTGTACAACACAAACACTATAGCGAAGAAACAGCTAGATTAATAGACAGGGAAGTTATTAAAATAGTTAAGCATGCATATGATAAGGCAAGAGATATACTGACTTCAAATCAAGACAAAATCCATATAATCGTGAAATACCTTTTAGAGAGAGAGACCTTAACTGGTGAAGAACTTAGTCTTATAATGGAAGGAAAAGAGCTACCACCACCTAAAAAGACCGAACATAAGATAGAAACAAAAGGTCAAGATGCTGAGTCAGAGGAAGAATTTTCATTGGAGGAAGAGGAGTAATAATTAAATGTGCTGACTAGAGTTTTTGCGTCGTAGCAAATAGAGAAAATGAAAAAAGAAGAACATATAAGCTATTGGTTAAAATCTGCAGAACATGATTTAGAAGTAGCAGACACTCTTTTTCAGAGTAAAAAATACGACTGGTGTCTTTTTATCGCACATTTAGTGTTAGAAAAGGTTTTAAAAGCATATTTTGTTAAACGATATAATAAATTACCGCCAAAAATTCACAATTTAATAAGATTGGCTGAAATGGCTAATCTTGAACTTACAGAAGGACAAAAAGTATTTTTGGATGAAGTAAATGATTTTAATCTTGCAATTCGTTATCCTGACTATAAATTTGAGTTTTATAAAAGATGCACTGAAGATTTCACAAAACAATATTTTAAAGGGATTAAGGAGTTTTATAAATGGCTACTGTCCCAGATCAAATAAAAAAAATTGTTTTCGAGTTTATCAATGAATTAAAAAAAAATAATATTCCTGTAGATGATGTATTTTTATTTGGCAGTTATGCAAAGGGTAATTATACTTCAAACAGTGATATAGATCTATTAGTAGTATCACCAATATTTGAAGGTAATTTAATAGAAGATAGAAAAAAAATTAGGAAATATGTATTAAAAATTAGCTCATGTTTGGAAATAATTCCATGTTCACGAGAAGAATTTCAGGATAAAACTCCTTTTATTGAAGACATAACAAAAAATGGATTAAAGATTAAATTTCCTAATGAATTGTTACAGTAGATTTACAATGGTTTATTATTAGCTGAATTTTTATCTAATAAGAAATGGAGTTTTCACATGAAAATTAATACTAAGTGGAAAATATATGGAGGAGAAGAATTAGACCTTTCAAATTATTTAGTTGTGGGTGTTTTAAATATCACTCCAGATTCCTTTTATGATGGTGGAAAATTTTTTGACCCTTCTATTGCTTTGCAACATGCTAAAGAGATGTTAGAGGATGGTGCTGATGTAATTGATATTGGAGGGGAATCTACAAGGCCTTTTTCAAAAAGAATAGATGCTCAAGAAGAATTAAGGCGGATTATGCCTGTTTTAGAAAAGTTAGTATCAGATGTAAAAGAAATAGTAGTGTCTGTTGATACATACAAGGCAAAAGTGGCAGAGCAGGCTATCTTAAAGGGAGCCAAGATAATTAATGATGTATCAGCTTGTAGATTTGACCCTGAACTTATTGATGTTATAGGTCAATATAAACCTGGATATGTGCTTATGCATTCTTTAGGCAGGCCAGAAGATATGCAAAAGGATCCAAAATATAAGGATGTTGTTGGAGAGTTGTTAGATTTTTTTGAGAAAAATTTAAAAAAATTAACAGATGCCAATTTGCCAGAAGATCATATAGTAATAGACCCTGGTATTGGGTTTGGAAAGCTACTTAAACATAATTTAGAGATATTAAAAAATATTGATAAGTTTTATAAATTGGGCAGACCTGTATTTATGGGGCTATCCAACAAATTCATGTGGGAGAATCTACTTGGCCTGCCTCCAGACAAGAGAGAGATGGCAACACAGGTGGCCACAGGACTCCTTGCATCAAAAGGTGTGCTTATCCATAGGGTACACAATGTAAAGTTGACAAGGGATACTTTAAAAATTGTAAGGTCAATTTGTTAATTTAGGAGTTGAACAAAATGACAAAGAAAGAAAATTTATTTGGTACAGACGGTGTAAGGGGGCTGGTGAACGAATTTCCTATGGAGCCAGAGATTGCTATTAGACTTGGGCTTGCAGCAGGAGAGTACTTTAGACAGGGAAAAAGAAGACATAAAGTAATTATTGGAAAGGATACCAGGCTCTCAGGCTATATATTTGAAACAGCTCTTACCTCAGGTCTATGTGCCTCAGGTATGGATGTATATCTAGTTGGGCCACTTCCTACACCAGCGATTTCTTTTTTAACCAGAAATATGAGGGCTGATTTAGGCATTGTTATTTCTGCGTCCCACAATCCATATTATGACAATGGTATAAAATTTTTTGACAGAAAGGGGTTTAAATTAAATAATGGCGCAGAAAAAGAAATATCCAAGATGGTATTGACAAAAAATAATTGGAAATACCCAAAGGCCCATGAAGTTGGACGCGCCTTTAAAATAGAAGATAGTCCAGGCAGATACATCGTTTCTCTAAAACACAGCTTTCCTTCAGAACTAACACTTGATGGAATAAAGATAGTACTTGACTGTGCCAACGGCGCCACATACAGGGTAGCACCACTGGTTTTTGAAGAGCTTGGTGCAGATGTTGTTAAAATAGGAGTGAATCCAAATGGCCTTAATATTAATGAGGAATGTGGTGCACTTTATCCAGAAAAGGTGAGAGACATGGTTTTAAAAACCGGGGCCGATATTGGAATTGCTCTTGATGGAGATGGGGATAGAGTGATACTTATAGATGAAAAGGGAAAAATTTTGGACGGGGACCAGATAATGGCATTTTGTGCAGAAGAAATGATGAAAAACCAAGAACTTGATGGTGGCAAGTTAGTTGCAACTGTGATGAGCAATATGGCTTTGGAAATATTTATGAAAGATCTTGGTGGGGAGCTTATCAGAACTCCAGTTGGAGATAGGTATGTTGTAGAGAAAATGAGGGATGTTGGGGCTGTTTTTGGTGGTGAGCAATCAGGTCATTTGATATTTTTTAAATATTCAACAACTGGAGATGGTATTTTGGCTGCACTTCAGGCATTAAAAATAATGATTAAAAACCAGAAGACATTGTCTGAATTGGCGAAACAACTTCAACTTTTTCCACAAAAATTAATAAATGTTAAAGTAGATAAAAAAATCCCCTTTGATCAAGTACCTAAGGTGATGAATGCCGTGAAATTGGCTGAAGAAAAACTAAAAGGTAAAGGAAGAGTTCTTCTTAGGTACTCTGGAACAGAGCCAAAGGCCAGGGTTATGGTTGAAGGGGAAGATGTTGAGATCGTTGAGTCCATGGCTTTGGAATTGGCAGAAATAGTCAAGGTAACTCTCAACAATTAAATAAGGAGTCTTTATGAAGATAAATAAAGTAGTGATACCTGTAGCTGGATGGGGTACAAGGTCCCTACCTGCAACAAAGAATTTACCCAAGGAAATCCTGCCTGTGTTTAAAAAGCCTGCAATTCAATATATTGTAGAAGAAGCCAAGGCAGCAGGTCTAGATAATGTCATTTTTATTACAAATAAAAATAAGAATATATTAGAAGATCATTTTGATTATAATCTCTCTTTAGAGTGGGTGTTAGAGAGAAGCGGAAAGATGGAACTTTTGCAGGAGGTGAGAAAAGTTAGTGAACTTGCCAATATTATTAGTATTAGACAAAAAAGACAATTAGGACTCGGACATGCCGTCTTATGTGCAAAAGAAGTTGTTAGAGATGAACCCTTTGCTGTTATTTTGGGAGATGACCTCTTATTTAGCAGTGTGCCTGGGATTAAACAATTAATAGAGGTGGCTGAAAAGGAAAATATGGCAGTAGTAGGGGTAATGCCTGTGGAAAAGAGCAAAGTTGATAGATATGGAATTTTAAATGCCGAGGAAATAGGACCCCACATATATAGAGTTCGTGATCTTCAGGAAAAACCAAAGATAGATGAGGCTGCATCAAATCTTGCAATTATTGGGAGATATGTACTCACCCCTGAAATATTTCATCATCTCGAAAGGATATTTGATCCAGATCAAAAAGGCGAGCTTGAACTAACTGAAGGATTGAGGTGCCTTGCCAAAGACAATAAATTGTTGGCTGTTAGGCTTCATGGTATGCGCTTTGATGTGGGTCATTGGGTTGACTACCTTACTGCAAATGTCTACTTTGCCCTCCAAGATGAGGAGTTGAGAGAGGACATTATAAATAGGCTCAGGGAGCTAATACCTTGTTAATAACTCGTTTGTGTATAACTTTTCTGTATCTCCTACTCCCCGCTATTATTTCTGGTAAACCTCCTGAGATGAAAGAGATATTTATTAATATAAAAAAGGAATACAAAGGGCTTAAATCATTTTATATGCATGTTGATTTTATAAATCTTGATGGAAGGCATATTTCGTATGATTATCTTCAAAAAGGACAAGATGTAAAGATCTTATGGAGTCAAAGCAGGAATGAGACTAGGGAAAATTTGATGTATGGTTACATAAAAAATGGAAAAATAATAAAAGATGTGCCCATTATCCCTTTGACTTTACAAGATTTTACTAATCCAGAAATAATGTTATATTCAATGAAATTAGAGAAAAGTCAGATTTCCTATGAATATGTAGATCATATTCCGTGTGTGGTAATGGGCAACACAAATAAAATATATGTTGATATTGAAAATTTTGTGATCAGAAAAAAAATAATAGAGAGTAAAGAGTATTCATTTAAGAATTTTGTACATATTGGAAACTTTTTTTTGCCAAATCAAATTGAGATTAAATGTGGAGAAAAGAGATATATTGGCCAGATTGTTTGGAAGGAAATAAATATAGAAGAGGGAATAATTTATTTACGTTCAAAAAAGAAAAGTAGAGGAGGCATAAAATCTGACGAAAATATGCCTCCTTTATTAAAATGTTTGCCCATGGCAACAAGCAGTTATTGGTTTAAATAAATAATTGCATCTGGCTTTCTCCAGCTACTTGTAAAAAGGTTGTCACATCCATATTTTTTAGTTTTAAACAATTAATATTATTAATGATTTGTACAGAAATTTTATGAACCAAACTCCTTTTTTACTATCTGCATACTCTCTATCAATTTTTCAAGATAAAAAAATACATTTGATCTTTCATTAGGACTTATGTTCTCCACTAATTTTTTGTGAATTTCCAGTCTAAACTTTTCTATATCTTCTATCTTTTTTTCACCCGCACTGGTTAAACTTAGTAGTTTTACTCTATTATCCCTAGAATCTTCTATTTTTTCAACTAAGCCTTTGGCCATCAGCCCCTTTATAATCTTGGTTATTCTGCTTTTAGCAACCTCCATTTTATTGGCCAATGTTTTTACTGTTAAATACCTCTCACCTTTAAATAGGAGCAAACAGGTAATTTCAGCATAGGGGATCCCAAATTTTTCCTTGGTATATGTGCGTTTATCGTTACAACAAGTGACAATAAAGTCTATTATCTCCCTTAACCTATGGGCTTGATACTCTATTAGCACATTATTATTGTCGTTCATGTTATGAATGATTAATAATAAAAATTAAAGATGTCAAGTTTTTTCCAATAAATCGCTCCTAAGAATTAAATCAATTTTAAATTCATTGTCTGAAGCCCTAAAAAATTGAGAAGGAAATTATTTACCATTTCATTCTAACTGGAACACCATTTTTTTGCATATATTCTTTGATTTCCTTTATTGTATATTCTCCATAATGTACAATTGAAGCAATAAGTGCAGCAGATGCCTTACCCTTTGTAACTGCATCTACCATATGTTGAGGATTTCCTGCACCTCCTGATGCAATTACTGGAATTTTCACATTTTCTGAAATAAGACCTGTCAAATTCAATTCATATCCATCTTTTGTCCCATCTGCATCAATAGAGTTTAAACATATTTCACCAGCACCTAGCCTCTCCACCTCTTTTGCCCACCAAAGGGCATCTATACCTGTTTTCTTTCTTCCTCCGTGAATAACTATTTCATAACCAGAAGGAATATCTTCTGAAACAGGTACCTTTAAAACATCCATTCCAACCACAACACATTGGGAACCAAAGGCATCTGCTCCATCCATTATAATTTTAGGATTTTTCACAGCAGCAGAATTAACAGAAATTTTTTCTGCTCCAGCCAGTAAAACATCCCGCATATCTTGAACACTGGATATTCCACCGCCAACAGAAAAAGGGATGAAAATCTGAGAAGCCACTTTTTCAACCACCTTTAACATTATCCCCCTTCCTTCATGAGAAGCGGTAATATCGTAAAAAACTATTTCATCTGCTCCTTCTATGTAATATTTTTTGGCTGACTCCACAGGGTCACCTATATCCACATTTCCTTTAAATTTTATACCCTTTGTGAGCTTTCCATCACGAACATCCAAACAGGGAATAACTCTTTTACAAAGCATCCTAACTTTACTCCATTATTCTAATTTTAATTTTTCTTACAGAAGTTATAAAAATTCTCTAAAATCTTTAGACCAAATCTACCACTCTTTTCTGGATGAAACTGCACTGCCCAAAGGGCGTCTTTGCCGAGTACTGAGCAAAATTCTACCCCATACTTAGTTGTACCAAGTACATACTCCTGTTCTGGAGAGGGATAATAGCTGTGTACAAAATAAAAATCCATGCCATCTTCAATTCCTTCAAAAATAGGGGTCTCTTTTTTTAAATAGACCTGATTCCATCCCATATGAGGTATATTTATAAAATTCCCCATCTCATCTTTTAATGACTCTGAGAACCTATTGCATGTGCCAGGAATTAGGCCTAAACAATCCGTTGAATTTTCTTCACTATATTCCAAAATAATTTGACAACCAAGACATATCCCTAAAAGGGGTTTACCCATAGCTACCTGCTCTTTTAAAATCTCATCTAATCCCTTTGATTTTAGATTTTTCATTGCAGATCCAGCCGCCCCAACACCTGGGAAAATAATTCCTATACTCTGCTTAATTTTTTTTGGATCATCAGTGATTTCATTCTCAATTCCAAGAAAGTCCAGACTCCTTTTTACACTGGTCAAATTTCCAGCAAGATAATCCACAATAGCTATCATTTGGCCTCCTTTTGTATTAAGATACCCACCTCTTTAGGACAATGCTGGTTATTGACTTCTATTATATCTTCAAATTTTCTAATAGTGAATTGATCCGGACGATATTTATTTAGAATGTGCAAACTAAAAGATCAAGACTCCAGCATAACCAACAACTCTCTCAAAATCACCTGTAATATCACCTGATGTTGTATAATCAATGAGTTCTCCCTGCTTTGCCCCTAATTTTTTAGCTGCACTAAGTCCAACAGTCATGGGAAGTATTCCGCACATAGATATATTATTTTGTGTTACTGTTGTAAATAAACCCTTAGGATCAATTTTTAAAATCTCATCAATGGCAATTTTATCTAATGTTTTAGCCCTATTGTGACTGATAAAATGGCTCATATCAGAGCTAACAATTAAACTCACATCATCTTCTTTAATTATATCAGCAATTAATTCTCCTACTTTAATCAATTTTTCTACTCTTCTTTCCATAATAGATATTGGTACTATTTTTATTTCTGGATCTATCTTCCACAAAAAAGGAAGAATAACCTCTAGAGAATGTTCCTGGAGGTGCCCAGAAAAATCAGGATTTAATTCTTCTATATTTTCTAGAAGTTCCTTGGCCAAATCTTCATTTATTTTTAAATATCCCCCTGGAATTTCCCATGTTCCCTCGTACCACAGAGAAAAATTTGTCCCAATACCTGTGTGATTTGGGCCAAGTAAGATTACATTTTTTTTAATATTGGCGTAACTAATTGTCTTTCCAGCCGTCTTACCAGAAAAAACATACCCTGCATGGGGTAACATGGCCAAAATAACATCCCTTTTATCCTCTGGAGGAACTTTAATTAAAAAGGAATCAACCATGGCCATGAGTTCATTGGGATCTCCTGGATAAAATCTGTCTGCATATACTGGTCTTCTGTTCATAACGCCTCCCAAAATAGTTAGAGTTATTGGATATATTTTTTTGCTTGTTCTCTCAGACTTACTCCCTTTAATTCATTGGAGGCCAATTTCCCATAAAAGGTATCTGGATATTTGTCTTTAATTTGTGACAACATCTTTTTCCATCTCTCTTTATATCCTGCCTTTAAGTAAAGATCTGCTAATTTATATTCAAGAGAAGGTAATAAGGGCGAATCTTTGGGTAGATATTTCTTATATCTAAGCGCCCATTCAATTGACTCTAAGGTCCTGCCAGCTCTTTCAGTCACATTAATAAGCATATTAAAACAGTCTGAAATATTGGGATTATTCTTGTCCCGTTGAAGAAAGATATCCAGGGCCTCCTGGGCATAAATATACACCTTTTCTAAATCTTCCCTGTTAAGTTCTTGCTTTGCCAAAAAATAAAAAACATATCCCCTTTGTTTTTCAGAAATATTATCATCCAGAGCAAGTTCTTTTAAATAGGGCAAAGTTTCTTCTCCCTTACCTAAATTAATCTTGGCAAGCACATAACTATATTTGAGTTGAGACCTGAGATTTGAAGTTAATCTTTTGTCTGTTAAAAATCTATCTCCTAATTCTTCAATCTCTTTCCAGGACTCACTCTCTAAATATATATTTAGCATGAGCTCAAGAGATGCCAAAAACCCTTCTTTTAAATCTGTTCTTTCAATCAAGGGGTTGGCCAATTTTAAACCTTTGGCAGGATTTCCTGTTCTCCACAAGGAGATTGCAACGGCTATTTTTGTAGATGGATCGATTTTTGATAAATCTTTATGCAAAAAATCATATTTATACCATGTGGATAGTATTAGCGAGTACATATTATCCTTTATAGCTTTTTGTATTAAAGAATTAAGAGCAACCCTTCCAACATAAATTGCCTTTTGTTTTAGATTTGAATTTGGAAACATTTCATAAAACTTTTTAACTTCTTTTAAACAATCTTGATAGTTTTTTTTCCACAAATACCACATTGACAACTTTAACTGTGCTAAAGGTGCAAGAGGACTTTTGGGATGTTTGGTAACAATTTCATTATAAATCTTAACTGGCCTTAAGTTATAGGGCCTATCAAACACTGAGAACATATCCTTAACAGTAGGTTCATCATAGATCCCTTCTTCAGCGAGTCTCATCTTTGCAATAAGTCCACCTTCTTTATCAGGATATTTAGTAGCAACATAAAGATACATCTTCTTGGCATAAGGAATCTCGCCTTTTTTTAGATAAATATCTCCTATTCTGGTCAAAATCATATCTGCATCTTCTACTTTAGCTAATATATTGTAATATTTCCAATAATATTCTAAAGAAGTATCATATTTTTTATTATACATTGCAATAAAACCAGCAAGTTTTAAAATATCAGGATCTTTTTGATAAAAAAGGGGCCATCTCTGCTCTAGGTATTTCATTACAATCCAAGATTTTTGATACATCTGAAGTTTAAATAAAACCCTTGCTAAATTCACTGCTGCATCTTTGACAGATTTACTAGATTGATATTCTTCAACAATTGTTCTAAAACTCTCCATTGCATGAATATAATCTTTTTTAAAAAGGTAATATTCACCCCAATAATAATATGCATCAGCTACATAAGAAGACTTTGGAAACTTGGTCTTTAAAAGAGCAAAATAACCTTTAGCCTCTTCAATGTTGCCAACCTTTATATTTAAATAACACAATTTAAGTAACCAAATGGGTAAATACATTGATTTTGGAAATAAATTAATTGCCTCCTGTAATATATTGGATATTTTCATGTAATTTTCTTTTAATTTGTCATTGTATATCTGAAAATATAAGTCAGACAGATAATATAATACTTCTTCTCTATATTTTGGTGGTAATCTAGCATCATTATATAAAATCTCTAAATCCTGAAGTGCAGTTTCTAATTCTCCATTATTTATTTGAAGTTTTATCTGAAAAATCTTATCTGCATAGTCAACTTTTGAAGTAGCATTTGACGGCTGTTGAGATTTTGACTCAATTGAAGGAGTACTTTTAGTTGAAAGGTTATTCTGGACTAGTTTTGTTTTATTAGCATTTTTTATAGACGATTCTCTTTTTGTGATGGTCCCATTTTCTTCTAATTTTTTTCTTTTTAAAATATTATTTTGTGATAAATTAATTTTTAGATTTATTTTTTTTCTAATTTTATAAGTATATAAAATCTTTTGTTGTTTCTTATATGAAATCTTATTTTTAATAACATTATTTTGTATTGTATCATTAAAGAATATCTTATTTGGTTTATATATTGTCGCATTTTTATTTATTTTACCTTTAATTTTCCATCCAGGTGTATTAATTGTATTTTTTATTAAATTATTTTTTAAATTACTATTTTTTATTTCATTAGTATTATTTTGCCCATTTAATAAATTATTATTTATGTCAGTTTTTACATTTGTATTTTTTGGTTGTAATCTTTCTTTTTTAATATTTAAACTATCATTATTTTCGGAAAAATATTTATTTATCTTTTTTTTAGGGATTAATAATTCTTTATTATTTATTATCTTTTGTTTAATAACGTCTATTACAATCTTATTTTCCTCTTTTAATTCAAAATATGATAATTTAAAATTTCTGTTTTTTGTCTTTATTTCGATTACTCCACTCGGATTTACTATGACCTTTGAAATCAGTAACGTATTTTTGACATCTTTAGATTTGGGAACATTTTCTTGTCTAAAAATAGAATCAGGAATAATTAATTCTATAGACAAAGGGCCATTTCTAATAACTCTATAATCTTTTGGAATTTTTTTATTAAATTTAAAGACAATTCTATCCTTATCAGGATGAACCCCCCAATAATATGTCAAAGAATAGACTATGTTCGCATTTAAAGAAAAAATTAAAAATAAAATTATTTTTATTAAAATTCCCATAGATATACTCAATGGGGTGAGTTTTTTCTATAAAAAAAATTTAGCAATAATTATACCTTAATTTTTTTCTTCTTAAGTTTCTCAATCAAGGTAGTTCTTTTTAATCCAAGTAGTTGAGCGGCCCTGTTTTTAACTCCTTTGCTTTTTTCCAGAGCTTCAACTAAGAGCCTATTTTCTATTTCCTCAAGTAATTGCTTTAAATTCATATTTAATTTTTTTAAAGTATCCAATGTTGGATAAGTAAATTCTTCAAAAACTGGAGATTTTATTTTAGTATTATCTCTGTAGATGGAGTTATTTAAAATTTTAAATGGCAAATCTTCTAGGGTAACTGTATCGTTATCACACAATATACTGAGTCTTTCCATTAAGTTTTCCAATTCCCTAACATTACCTGGCCAGGAGTAATTAAGTAGTGCCTGTTCAACTTTTTGTTCCAATCTAAATATTTTTTTATTATTTTGAGTACAAAATTTCTTTAAAAAATAATTAGCTAGAAGTAAAATATCGTCTTTTCTCTGCCTAAGCGGGGGTATAGATATATTAACTACGTTTAATCTATAAAATAAATCCTCCCTAAAATTACCTTTTTCCACTTCCTTCTCAAGGTCCTTATTTGTAGCTGCTATAATTCTTACATCTACTTTTATTGTCCTTGTTCCTCCAACTCTTTCAAATTCTTTTTCTTGTATAGCACGCAAAAGTTTCACCTGGAGATACACATCCAATTCAGCAATTTCATCCAAAAACAATGTACCACCATTGGCAAGTTCAAAGCGTCCAGGTCTAGATCTAATTGCATGGGTAAAGGCCCCTTTTTCATGACCAAATAGCTCTGATTCCAATAATTCCTTAGGGATAGCTCCACAATTTATAGGAACAAAAGGTTTGTTTGCCCTTGAACTCTTCTTATGTATTTCTCTGACAATTAATTCCTTACCTGTTCCAGACTCGCCAGTTACCAATACCGTTGCATCAGTTTTGGCTACTTTATCAACTATCTTTAAGGCCTCTTTTAAATTACGACTATTGCCTATAATTTCTTTCATATTAAATTTACTCAAAGGATATTTTATCAAATCCTATAACCTTATCACCTTGTTCAAGATTAATTAATTTAACACCTTTTGCATTTCTACCATAAATATTAATATCCTTTACTTCAATTCTTATTAACTTATTCATTTTAGTTAAAATCAAAATCTGATCAGTTTCTTTAACTAAAGTACCGCCTATAACAAATCCAGTCTTCTCAGTTGGTTTTATATTTATAATTCCTTTTCCACCCCTACTTTGTACTCTATAATTATTCAAGATTGTCCTTTTACCGCTTCCATTTTCAGTCACAGTTATTAAATAACTATCATTCTCACCATTAAGGACAACACAAGATACAACAATATCTCCCTTTCTTAAAGTAATACCTTTAACTCCCATTGCGTTTCGACCAACTTCTCTAATATCATTACATTTAAATCTAATGGCAAATCCGAGCCTGGTTAAGAGCATAATTTCACAATTATCATCTATTTCTTTTACCGCTATCAATTCATCATCCTCTCTTAAATTAATGGCAATCATCCCTCTAGAACGTATGTTTTTATAATGGGAAATACCTGTCTTTTTAACCATTCCTTTTTTTGTTACAAACAAATAGTATCGATTATCATCTAATTCTCTTTGAACCAGCGCAGTAGTTATATATTCATCATCCTCTAATGAAATTAAATTAGACACATGAGTTCCCTTTGCCCTCCTTCCAGCCTCTGGAACCTCGTACACTTTGATGCGTAACATCCTACCCTTACTAGTAAATAACAATAAATCTTCATGAGTAGTACCAATTAAAATCTCCTGAACTAAATCAGAATCACTTAGCTGAGCACCACTAATCCCTTTACCACCACGCCTCTGTTTACCAAAGGCGGAAAGTGGTGTTCTTTTTATATATCCCCTCTTTGTTAATGTTATAACCACTTCTTCATCTGGTATTAAATCAATGATATCAATATATTCAGGATCGTATTTTAATATCTCAGTTCTTCTAGGAGTTGCATATTTCTCTTTAATTTCTACAAGTTCCTTTTTTATTTCGTTCTTTAATACTTCAGGATTATTAATAATGCTTTTATAAAATTCAATTTTTTTTATAATTTCTTTATATTCCTCTATAATCTTTTCCTGTTCTAAATTTGTCAATCTCTGTAATCTCATATCCAATATTGCTTGACTCTGAACTTCAGTAAAGTCAAATCTATCTATCAATTTTACTTTTGCTTCAGATGGGGTTTTAGATTTTTTTATTATTTCAATAACTTCATCTATATTATCCAATGCCACTTTAAGCCCTTCTAATATATGTGCCCTTTTTTGTGCTTTATCTAAATCATATCTAGTTCTTCTTAAAATAACTTCCTTTCTAAAATTTAAAAATAAATTAATATATTCTTTGATATTAATCAATTTTGGTCTATTATTAACAACACAAAGAAAATTAATTCCAAAAGATGTATCTAATGGAGTATATTTATATAATCTATTAATAACAACATCGGATATTGCATTCTTTTTTAGATCAAGGACAATTCTAATACCTTTTCTATCTGACTCATCTCTTAAATCACTTACTCCGTCAATCTTGTTTTCATTTACTAGCTCTGCAATCTTTTTTAATAAATTTGACTTATTTATACCATAGGGTATCTCCGTAATTACTATACTATCATAACCTTTTTTATTAGTTTCTATATGTAACTTCGATCTAATTTTAATAGTTCCTTTACCTGTTAAATAAGCATCTCTGAGTCCTTTAATATTGTAAATATAAGCACCAGTAGGAAAATCAGGGCCTTTTATAAAATTCATTATTTTTTCTATAGGTTCATCAGGATTATCAATATAAAATAATATCCCATCTATTACCTCACCTAAATTATGAGGAGGTATATTAGTGGCCATTCCAACTGCTATTCCAGATGCTCCATTTACAATTAAATTTGGTATTTTTGTTGGCAAAACTTCAGGTTCCTTTAAAGAATTATCATAATTCGGCCTAAAATTAACAGTATCTTTTTCTATATCAGCAATAAATTCATGGGCAATTTTAGACATCCTGCATTCTGTATATCTCATTGCAGCAGGCGCATCCCCGTCAATAGAACCAAAATTTCCCTGTCCATCAATTAATGGATCCCTCATATTAAATGGCTGAGCCATTCTAACAAGGGCATCATAAACAGCAGCGTCTCCGTGTGGGTGATATTTACCTATAACATCACCAACTATCCTGGCACATTTCTTATAAGGACGATTGTAAAAATTACCCAGCTCATACATTGCATACAAAATACGTCTATGAACTGGCTTTAATCCATCCCTGACATCAGGAATAGCCCTTCCTATAATAACACTCAAAGAATATTCTAAATAAGACCTTTTTATTTCTTCCTCAATTGTAACAGTTTTAAGCACTTTGAAAATCTCCTTTTTTAAATATCCAAATTATCTACTGATAATGCATTCTTTTCAATAAATTCCCTTCTAGGCTCAACCTTGTCACCCATTAATTTACTAAAAAGTTCATTGGCCTCCTCAGCTTCATTAATTGTAACCTGTAAAAGTTGCCTTTTTTCCTTATTCATAGTTGTTTCCCACAACTGCTCTGGATTCATTTCACCTAAACCTTTATATCTCTGGATATTATAATGTTTATTGGCTTCATTTAATATACTTTTAACAAAGTCAAACAAAATTAAATCTTTTTCCTCTCTTCCATCTTTAAATTTAATATTAAAAGATAGATCATTAGATATATTTCTCAAAGTATTTATAAGTTTGTAACTAGTTCTATACAATTTTGAATTAAAAAATTCAATTCCCAATAAAAATTCATGGCTATTAATGTCAATAAACTTTAAATAAATCCTTTTTAGATCATCTATCTCAGTAATATAAATATCAGTTTTATAACCCACTTTTTCTAAATATTTAGAAAATTCTATAAAATATTTGTCTTTTTTTATATTATTAATATCTTCATTAGAATAAGCGTTAAAAATATCACGTAAATTATTTTTATACAATAATAAATTTAAAGCTAATTCATAGGGTAATCCAAAATTCAAAATATTATTAATTTTATCTTGTAATTCATTTAACTTGTTTACTACAAAAACAATTTCGTTTTTTTCTAATTCTTTTCCATTAGATGTTACAAGTATATTATCTATCATATTTGTAACAAAAAATTCTCTTAACTCTTTTTCATTATTTATAAATTTTTCAAATTTCCCTTTTTGGACTCTATATAAGGGAGGTTGAGCAATATATAAATAGCCTTTTTCAATTAGCTCCCTATAATGTCTGTAAAAAAATGTTAAAAGTAAAGTCCTTATATGAGCTCCGTCAACATCGGCATCTGTCATTATTATAATTTTATGGTATCGTAATTTTGATACATCAATCTCTTCATCACCTATTCCAACCCCCAATGCAGTTATCAAACTCTGAATTTCTTTATTTTTAAGCATCTTATCGAACCGTGTCTTTTCCACATTTAAAATTTTACCCCTCAGGGGTAAAATAGCCTGGTATCTGGGATCTCTTCCCTGTTTTGCAGAACCTCCTGCTGAGTCTCCCTCTACTATAAATAATTCACTTTCTTCTGGATTTTTACTCTGACAATCAGTTAACTTACCAGGCAAAAAAGTATCAGAAAGCAAGTTTTTTCTTTTAACAAGCTCCCTCGCCCTCTTAGCTGCTTCCCTTGCCCTTGCAGTTTCAATTACCTTTTCTAAAATATTTAATGCATCCTTTGGATTTTCCTCAAAAAATTGACTCAAGGTTTCATTAACAACACTCTGCACATAACCAGCCACCTCTCTGTTACCTAATTTTGTCTTTGTCTGTCCTTCGAATTGTGGATTTGGCAATTTTACGCTTATAACTGAAGTCAAGCCCTCCAACACATCCTCACCTTGAATCCTGTCCTTTATTTTTAATTTTTTGGGGATATCACTATTTTTTAAATAATTGTTTATGGACTTAGTCACAGCGGCCTTGAATCCAGCTAGATGTGTTCCTCCATCCTTGGTTCTAATATTGTTTGCAAAACTATACAATTTACTCTTGTAATCATCAGTATATTGCATTGCAAATTCGACTATTATATTGTTAATTTCCTTTTTATTATAAATTATAGAATGTAATGAGTTATAAGATTTATTTAAATTTTCAACAAATGAATATATTCCTCCATCAAATTTAAATACATCTTTATAGGAATTACGTTCATCAATAAAAGTGATTTCGACACCTTTATTTAAATATGCTAATTCTTCAAATCTTTTCCTTAAAACCTCATAATTTACATTTATGTTGTCAAAAATTTCTTCGTCTGGTCTAAAGTGTATCGTAGTACCTCTATCATTTGCTTCTCCTTGACAAATTAGATCACATAAAGGTTTTCCTCTTGAATACTTCTGATAATATCTTTTACCATCCCTTTTAATAGTAACTTCTAAAAATTCTGACAAAGCATTTACAACTGAAATTCCTACACCATGGAGACCGCCAGATACTTTATAGGTGTGATTATCAAACTTACCACCAGCATGTAATACAGTCATAACCACTTCAACAGCTGGCCTACCTTCTTTAGGATGTATATCAACAGGAATACCTCTACCATTATCTTTAACAGTTATACTATTATCAATATGAATTATTACCTTAATTTTATCACAATAACCTGCCATTGCTTCATCTATACTATTATCTACCACTTCATATATTAAATGGTGTACTCCACTTATATCTTGACTGCCAATATACATGGCAGGTCTTTTTCTAACTGCACTTAGCCCTTCTAGTATTGTAATACTTGATGCAGTGTAATCATTACTTGATTTAATATTATTTATACTCATCATATTCTCCATTATAATTCTCCTCTATTTCATCCTCATAATAATATTCTTCTTTAACTTTTATTGTAACTGTTATAATTAAATATCCTTTGTCTAAGTCATCTAATCCAACAATTTTACATGGCTTTTCTTTGTCTACAAATTGAAATTCTATATTTTCTGAATGGAAATGATCAATTATATCCCTTAAACTTTTCACCATAAAAACAACTTCATCAATATCTCCCTGATAATCAACTATTAAAGACTCAGTTGCTTCACCTTTGTCATGGCTTTCACAGTAAATTACAAGTTCGTTTTCATTAAAGATAAACTTAACTATTTCATCCATATCTGAAGCAAATATATATATCCTTTCAAGGGCCTCTTTTAATTCATTTTTATTTACGATTAATCTATTTATTGTCTCCTTATTAAAGGGTTCAAGATATTCTTGATAATCAATTGATTTTTTCTTTACAAGAGGAAAACTTATATTTTCATTATTTTCTAAGTCTTTTATAAAGAATCTGTTATTTTGAATAGCTATATAAATCTCATTACTATTTAACCATTTTTTTAGCTCACTTAAAAATGTTTTGTCTATAAGATAACCTTCTTCATCAAGAATTTCATAAAGTTCATCATGTTTAAAAGTCTTTAAGGCAAAACTTTGGATAAGTATAGCAAAAGCTGCTATGGTATCGTCTTCTTCATAATGTCTTCTTAATGTCATATATCGCGTAATACTATCTAATTCGTCTGAGGTAAAGTAATAGAGCCTATTAATCAATTCTTTAAATTCATCTCCATGCCATTTAATGAAATTATTTTCTGGAAAAGGCACAAAATCTCTAAACCAGGAAGAATCATAGGTTAATATTTTATATTTTTTAGGTCCCTGTTCTAACAATAAAATTTCTTTTCTTTCTTCTTCAGTTTCTTCTAGAGAATATTTCAATGTAATTTCACCAGGAGGTAATTTTTTTACTAACTCATAGAAGGACCTTCCATTTATCCCAACTAAACAATTTCCGCTGGTTTGTGCCTCATAACTACCAATAAATTCCATTTTTGAATCAGTAGCCATTATGTTGAGTCTGTTATCTCCCCATTTTAACCAAACTGCCTTTAAAAAAGTTGTACCAGTTTTTTGAGAGGTTAAACTTGCAGCCTTTTGTAATCCCTTAATTATTTCTTCTTTGGTAATTAATAATTTCATATTATCTTCCTTTATATTTATTTTTATTTTGTAGATTTGTAGATAAACTATTTAACCCTTTGAAAAAAATAATAAAATTTTGTATATTTTAAATACACTTAAAAAAACATTTTATCAATTTAATTTATTTTAAGCATTAATCAAAAAGATCTGTACATTTTTTTGACACATCCTTCAACATAATGTTAAAATTAGAATCTAACTCTTTTAAATTATTAATTTTTTTTAAAGAATACAAAATCGTGGTATGGTCCCTTTTAAAAATTTTTGCTAACTTAATAGAAGGTAGTTTTAGTAAATCCTTACAAAGATAAATTGCCACATGTCTTGCCAAAGCTATATTTTTTTTCTGACTCTTTGATATAATCTGCTTAGGTGTCACGCCGTAATATTTTGCTACTATTTCTATTATTTTTTTTGTTGAAATTTTAGGATAACTATTTTGAGCTCTTTTTTCTTTTAAAATTAAAGGAATATTTTCTTTTTTTAAATTAGACCTTACCAACAATCTGTATAAATAAGCCTTAATATCCGCAATGGTTTTATGCTTTGTTGCTATTTCGAAAATTTGCGAATGAGAAAGTTCTAAATTATATTTTTTACAAAAAAAATTGGTGCATTTTAATTTTGTATATAAATTAGGCAATTTTAATTTTAAAATCAAACCACCATTTAAAAATGATTTTAGATTGTCATTTAAATTTTTAATATCAATTATTTTTTTATTTGTAGTAATATAAACAATTTTATTTTTTAACAAATATTTATTTAATAAATTTAATAATGATATTTGAAATTTTTCATCATAATTAATTTCATGAATGTTATCTAATAATAATATATCATAGAAATAATTAGAAAAATAATTTTTAAAATTTACATAATTTAAATTTTTTAAATTAAAATAAAAGATTTTATAATTAGGTTTATTTTTTAAATATAAATTACCTATAGATTTTAAAAGATGTGTTTTGCCAGAATTATTTAAACCATAAATAATAATTGGATTATAATTAATAATATCATCTTTAATTATTTTTAAAATTGTATCAATTGTTAATTTATTTTCGTCTGTATAAAAAAAATTATTTATGTCATAATTAATATTGAATAAAAAATTCGTATTTATTTGAGATGAAACTTTTTTTTTGTCTGAAATAGTTAATTCTATTTTATAATTATTTTTTAATTTATTTTTTATGGATTTTAAAAAGTTAATTACAAAATATTCTTTATAATAATGATGTGGAAAATAAATTCTAATTTTATTTTCTTTAGATATAAATTCCCAGTAAAGATTTTTTAATATTTTTTGATCTAAATTTTTTTTTAAAAATTCTTGAAAATCCATCACGATAAAATCAATTCTTTTAACTTTGGTAATACTATATCTATTGATTCATTAAATCTTATATCAGTAATATCATAATAATGGGTATGACCCAAATTTATTTCAATAACACTACCTCCATTTCTTTTTACAATCCTTGGTATAGTATTGGCGGGAGATACTTCACCTGAAGTTCCACAAATTACTATAAGGTCACAATTTTTTATAAGATTGTCAGAATCTATAATTGCCCTATGGGGAATTGGTTCTCCAAAAAAGACCACATCTGGTCTAATCAGTCCATTACATTTACAATTGGGTGGTATTTGTGTAGCAATAATTTTTTTTACTTCATCTTTATTATATTTTTTTCCACACTTAGCGCAATAAAATCTTTCAAAATTACCGTGATATTCGACCACATTTTTAGACCCTGCTCTCTGATGAAGATTATCTATATTTTGAGTGATTATACCTTTGAGTTTATCATTATTCTCTAATTCCGCCAAAGCAATGTGTGCTGGATTAGGTTGTGATTTCTCCAAGAGATCAAGTGTCTCAAGTAAGAATTCCCATACCTCTTTAGGATTGTTATAAATTGCTTCAGCAGTGGCAACCTTCATGGGATCATATTTTGTCCAAAGTCCTCCAGGACTTCTAAAATCAGGAATTCCACTTGGAACGGATATTCCCGCACCTGTAAATGCCACAGGAAATTTAGCCTTTTTCCATATTTCTGAGGCCATGTAATATTTGTCCTCCATAATCTTCTCCTTATTTTTAATTTAATATATACTCATCTCTTGCCAAATCTGAAAAAAAGATTTACTCTACCCAAGCAACCTTAAATTTTATGGAAAAATTTTATCATTTTAATTTATTATTCGCAAGTCATTATCTATTTGAAAAAAATATATTTTTCAAAACTTTTTTAAGTTTCACTATTATTTAAATTAAAGCAAAATGAAAGAAAATGTTTCAAATTTTACTATAGATGTAAGCTATAAGCAATCTAAATGTGAAATTTATCTCAAAGGTAATCTGGTAATTGAATCTATACAAAAATTGTTTGATTATTTTTACAAATTAAAATTTAATTTCAATGAAGTTTGTTTTGATTGTTCCAATCTATCACATCTGGATATATCAGGTGGTTTTGCTCTAAAGAGAATTTTTAGAGAACTAGAAAATAAGAATATTACAGTTTATATTAAAAATTTAGATGACAAATATAAAAGAATAATGGATTTAGCAGAGGCTACATTAGCTGAAGTTAATTTTACAGAGAAAAAAGATAAAAATGGAATATTATATAATATAGGTTCATTTGTATTTAAATTCAAAGACGATGTGATAGATTTTTTATCCTTTTTCGGTGAAATTGTTGTAACTTTATTTTATCTTATTATTGGGAAATTTAGAATTAGAATAAATGAAATCTTTTATGAGTTAGAAAATAGTGGTTTATATGCTATTCCAATTGTATCCCTTGTAGGATTATTATCTGGTATAGTTTTGTCCTATCAAGGAGCAGCTCAACTAGAGAAGTTCGGTGCAAATATTTTTATTGTTGATCTTATAAGCTTGTCAATAGCTAGAGAAATGGCACCATTATTAACATCTATAATGGTGGCTGGAAGGTCTGGATCTGCTTATACTGCAAGAATAGGGTCAATGATGTTAAATCAAGAAATAGATTCTCTAAGAATAATAGGAATATCACCTACAGAGTTGTTGGTTATTCCTAAATTAATTGCAATGTTTATTTCGTTGCCATTATTGATTTTTATCGCTGATATAGTTGGTATTGGAAGTGGTATATATCTATCACATTTCTTATTAGATTTAGATTTCACCACTATGTTGATTCGTTTAAAGACGAGTTTATCACTTACATCTTTTTTAATAGGCCTTTTTAAGGGGTTTATTTTTGCTATTCCAATAGTGTTGATTTCTTGTTATAGGGGATTTAGTGTTAGATATAATTCCGATGAGCTTGGAATTAAGACTACTATGAGTGTGGTTAATACTATTTTTGTAGTCATAATGATAGATGCTATTCTCTCAATTGTGTTTCAAAAATTAGGTCTATGAGTTCAATAATAGAAGTTAAAAATCTTAATACTATACTTGGTGATAAAAAGATTCACGAAAATTTAAATTTTTTTATAAATTCTGGAGAAATATTTGCCATTATTGGTGGAAGTGGATCGGGTAAAACAGTACTTTTAAGGGAGTTATTGGGGTTGATTACTCCTTATTCTGGAACCATTAAGATCTTAGGCGTTAACGCCCATCGGGAGAAAAGAAGATTTAAAAAGATCCTTGAGAACGATATAGGGGTGTTATTTCAATCAGGTGGACTAATTTCTTCTTTAAATGTTATTCAAAATGTTGTTTTGCCTATTAAAGAAAAAACAAATTTGAAAATTGATATTATAAATGAATTGGGATTACTTAAATTAAAAATGGCTAATTTTCCCCTTGAGTCCATTTTTTTATATCCCAGTGAGCTCAGTGGGGGAATGGTAAAAAGGGCTGCACTAGCAAGATCCCTTATAATGGACCCAAAAATACTTTTTTTAGATGAACCGACCTCTGGACTGGATCCTGTATCTGCTAATTTATTTAATGAGACCATTGGAAAATTGCGGGACCTATTAAATATTACAATAGTTATTATTACTCATGATCTTTCTACAATTAATTCTATTGTAGATAGGATGATAGTCCTTTTAAAGGGAAAGATAATTGCCCAGGGGAGAGTTGATGAGGTTAAAAGGACGGATCATCCATGGATTAAGCAATATTTTCAAATCAACATCTAGGAGAAAAAGTTGGATAGAAATGTCAATTATGTACTTGTAGGACTCTTTGTAATTTTTACAATAATAGCAATTATTTTATTTGCTATATGGGTTAGTAATACAAAATATAAAAAAGAATATAAATATTATTTGATCAGATTTAAGGAGTCGGTTTCAGGTTTGAATGTGGGTTCCTCTGTGAAGTATAAAGGTATAAAAATTGGCTCAGTTCACAGTTTGTCAATAGACCGAGTCGATCCTAACATAATTGACGTCACTGTAAAGATTTTGAAAAATGTGCCAATTAAAGAAGATGCCAGAGCAATTTTAACTTATCAGGGAATAACAGGCTTGGCAAGTATTGAAATCAAGGGAGGTTCAAAAGGCTCTAAAGAATTACCCGCTAGGGTTGATAAACCCTATCCAGAAATTAAAACATCACCTTCTATAATTACCAGACTGGACACTACTTTAAGTAGCCTAAGTGGACAGGCTGAGATATTGGTTCGGAATTTAAATTATTTATTAGACAAGGAACATGTAAATAAACTTATAAAGACAATAGATAATATTAATTCCGTGATTGAGAATATTGATAATCACAATAAGGAAATAGCGTTAACAATTGAAAATTTGGCAAAGACTTCCAAAAAATTGCCAAAATTATTTTATCTGGTGTCAGAAAATGTAGAAAAATTATCTAATGAAACTAGTATATTATTGAAACAGACTACAGAAGATGAAAAGAAAATATCCAATTTATTGGTTTCAAAAACAAATGCATTTTCTTCTAAATCCAATTATGTAATGGATGAAACTGTAAAAACTTTAAAGGATATACAGGAGACTTTAAACAGAATAAAAATTTTATTATCAAATATAGAAGATAGACCATCTAATCTTATCTATGACCGTGTATTTATTAAACCAGGACCAGGAGAATAGTTTATGAAACAAAAATTGTTTTTTTTATTCCTTTTGTTTTTTATATCTTCCTGTGTTTCATTTCCTAAAAAGAATTTAGTTTATCACACAATTGATTTAAATTTGGATACAAATATTGGAAATACAAATCAGACAATTTTAATTTCTAATATAGAAGTATTACCTCCATATGATACAAAAAGAATATGTTATAGCTTTAGAGATCATGAGGTGCAAACTTATTCATATCATCTATGGGCATCACCTATATCACATATGTTATTAACATCCATTATTCTTTGTCAAAATCCCAAATCCAGAATTAAATTTATAACAGGTGATGTAAGTAACACTCATTATACTTATGATTTAAAGATTGTTGTGAAGAAATTTATACATAGATATTATGGATCTAAATCATATGGACTTGTTGATATTATATTTATTGTATCTAAAATGGGTGTGATAAAACAAAGAGAATATAAAGTAAAAGTATTATGTAAAGAAAACAATCCATATGAAGCCATTGTTGCCCTTAATAAGGCCTTAAATAAAATAATGAATGATTTTTTAATTGATTTAACTAAGAACTAATTGATTTAACTAAGAACTAAAGGATATAAGTAATTATTTACTTTTTTTAAATATTATATTCTCCAAATCCTTTTCTAATTCTTCAACCATATAATCGGATAGTTTAAACTTATCTGGTAAGTTACTGGATTCACCAATATAAATTGAGTTTTTGCCTTCTTTAGACTTAGATAATTTTAAAAAATGGGTGCTAGAATTTGTAACTAATTCAATTTCTATATATTTTGTACCTGTTGATTTTATTTTTGTTTCCTGTAAAAAGGACTCACATTCCATGGTTTGTAATTGCTGAATTAAATCAACTATTTTGTTATTTACCTTTTTATCTGATGTCCACTGATCATTCTTTTTGGTTAGAATTAAATTCTTACCTTTAAAATTTACTTTTATTTTATTTATATCATTTACATTAAATACAAGTACATGTTTATCACGTAAGTCCTCTATATCTGTATCAAAAGTTGTCTTTAAGTTGCCTTGAGCTAGGTAAATGGCAGGTTTGTTCTCTAATGTTATATAAGTAGAAGTGTAATTAGGAGATAGTTTTCCAATGCTAAAAGCAAATATTTTGCTTTGTTTTTCCCAAATAGAGATATTTATTTTGTTCTCTCTATCAAGTAAATATCTTTCATAATTATTCCCTTTAGAAACTAATGAAACTAATTTTAAATTTGATATGTCATTTAATATATAATCTATTTTTTTTCTATCTACTTTATATTTTTGATTATTATTTATTATCCACACATTATCTTTTTTAGTTAAAATTATAGGATTTTGTTTTCCTTTTCTTATAACTATTTTATTTATTTGATTCTTATTAATTTTTGGAATTGAAGGCAATTTATAGTGAATTTTATTTCTTTTATCTATATAAAGTATGGCAATTAAGAATATAATTATTAAAATTAAAATAATATATTCAGTATATTTTTTCATACATAAATCTCCTTTGAGAATTTATATAAACATTTCTTTTATCTTTTTTCTTTTTCTATTTCTAAGAATTTTTATCAAAAATCCAAATAACAATACAATAATTGGAACAATTAAGATGTTAAATAATTTGATATTAGTTTTTATTGAATCTGATACATCCTCTAGTGGATTAAATTCTTCAGTTTTAGCTCTAAGTATTGCTCTATCTATTTTATCATTTAATACATCTATAACATTCATTATAAATATAGAATTTGGAGTATCCCCTTGTGCATCTATAACAGAATCAGTTAAAATATCAGATGAGCCAATTATAAATATTTTACCATATCCTTTATCAATTTTTGTACCTTTAGTAACAACATTTGTTATACCCTTATTTTTTCTATTTGTTTTTGTCTCTTTAGTTTTATTCTCTTTTTCTTTATCATTTTTTTCTTTTGGAGGAATTGGTTTGTCTTTAAAATAACTTTCAAATTCACCTGAAATAATATATGCAAGAGGAATTTTGTGCATTTTTTCTTGTTTTGGCGGATATATAAATAATGGATTCATGGTCTGGATATTTTTTGCTTCCCATGAATTTTTAGAACTACAAAATAGCATATCAACTTTGTATTTTTTAGATATCTTTTTATCTATTTCAATTGGAGAATTTTTCAACATAACCAGTCCATTAATATTTTCCAGGTATTTTAATTTATGGTTTATATTTTTTGATTTAATAATTGGTGCAAAATAAATAGGTCTTTGTCCTCCTCCTTGTTCTTGTGGAATCCTCTGTTTAAAACAATTTTTATCCATTACAATAGAATTTTTAATTTTTATTCCATAGTGATTTAGGAGTTTTTCCAATCCTGTTTCGTTTTTAAGTAGCATAGAGTGCCTTTCTGGTATTTCTTTAAATTTGTCCAAAAATATAGCGAGATTTGTTCCGTGCATTAGTGCTTGATCTATTTGGAAAAGTTCATAATCGCTAAACTTAGTTTTTGGTCCTGCAATTATTAGAGTCTTAATATTAAGAGGAATCTGCTTTTTTAAGTCTATTTCTTTAATGTCATAGCATTCTGACAATAATTTTCTAAAATTATTTGCAGAAGATACCTCTCCAAAAGGGCTGCTGTACAGAGGCAATGTGTCGTGGCTGGTTATATAGCCAATAGATTGGTTAATATGGAGGAGTGATTGTATGGATGTTTCTATGATATCCTTTAAATCTTGAATAGGTGTTAGTAGATATTGGGTTCCTATCAAAGGCAAGTTTATTACTCTTAATAAGGGTACAGATATGTGCTCCTTATTATATTCTAATACCAATCCAATACCACCTTGGCCTGATTTAAGGTGTGCCTTTTTAAACTCTGGCCATTTCAAAACTTGAATTCCAAGTTTATTAAGTTTTTCTGTATTAGAATTAGAAACATTCAAATCAATGAAATTATAATTTAATTTATTATAATACTTTTTATTTAAATCTTTTATAACATTTTTAACTTGAGTTGGAAAATTGGATAGTTCCTTTAATCCAATATAAGGTGCTATTTTATAAAGGTCTTTAGATAAATATAAGTCAATATTTATATTTTCCTTGAGTGATAGAAGATAGCTCACTTTATTTATTAGTTTTTCCATTGAAGAAGTAAGTAGATACTCCAGTCTATTAGTAGTGTTAATTACTGGTATCTTATAAATGGCATCTCCGTGTATCAATACTATTCCCATGTAAACGCTTTGATATTTTAATTCGTCTTTTTTTATTACCTGCACCTGTACTGGAGTGATTCCGTATTCAGATGCAAGCCTATGAAAATCTTTATTTTTGGGATCTACAAATTCATAATTGAAATTATTGTTTGAATATTCACTATATTCTTCAAGAAGGTCTTTTAAATATTGTTTAATTACATTGTATGGTGGGGGTAAGTCCTTGCTAAAAAAGCACTTAATAGTTAAGGGTTCAGTAAGTCCTGATACAACGTTAACACTTTTTTCAGAAAGAGAATACATCTTTGTTTTTGTTGTATCAATTTTTATAAAGTGATTTTGACAGACCATGTTGATTAAAATTATTATAATCAAATAGAGAAAAAATTTAATATATTTTTCCACCATAAATTAACTCTCCAATAAAGCTATTTTCTGTATAAGAGTGATATATTTGTTGCGTATAAGAATACAAAAATTATACTAAAGAAATATATCACATCCCTTAAATCAAAAACACCTTTTGAAAAATTTTGAAAATGAAAGTTAGATGATAAGTAATTAAAAAAATTGACAAATGATTCTGGCATAAATAAGAGAAGCTTATCCATTAGACTAAGTAGGATGCATATTAGTGATCCTATGATAAAGGAGTTTATTTGGTTCTTTGTAAGAGAAGAGGAAAAAATGCCAATAGATGCGTAGCTTATTCCCAGTAAAAAAGCACCAATGTATCCGCATATTACAGGCCCCCAATCTAAGTTTCCAATGAAGCTTATACTAATAGGAAAAAACATTGTAGGGATCAACATGAAGAAAATGAACCAACAAAGAGCTAAAAATTTCCCAAAAATTATATCATTTAACTTTACTGGAAAAGTTACTAATATCTCATATGAGCCAATACTAAATTCTTCTGAAAAGCTCCTCATTGTAATAGCCGGGACAATAAAGGACAATGCAAAAGGAAGGAGTTCAAAAAAATCTCTTAGAGATGCCTGATTAATTATAAAAAAAGTTGAGAAAAAAAACCAACCTGTGACTAGAATAAAAATTGAAATTATTATATATGCTATTGGTGAATAAAAATAGTCTTTTAGATCCTTTAAACAAATAGGCCATATCCTCTGCATTCTAATTCTCCGTTGTGATTTGTTTAAAGATTTTTTCAAGGGAAGTCTTCTTTTTAGATAATTCCAGTATTATCCAATCTTTTTGTTTGATAATATTGTATATTTTTTCTCTAATATCCTTTTTTAATACCAACTCAAAGTCTATTATGTCATCTTTTTCTTCGATTAAATTAATGGATACTATCTCCTCTATGTTTTGAAAATAACTTTTTACCTCATCAAATCTGGCTTTTTTTAATAGAAGTTTTATTATTGTCTTACCAAAATACTTTTCTTTTAATTCTGTTGGAGTTCCATCAGCTACTATTTTACCTTTGTTTATAATAATAATCCTGCTACATGTTGCCTCTACTTCACTTAAGATATGGCTTGATAAAATTACAGTTTTTTTCTTTCCTATTTCTTTAATTAAATCCCTTATTTCCAATATTTGATTTGGGTCCAATCCTGTTGTAGGTTCATCTAAGATCAATACTTCTGGATCGTGGAGTAACACGCTTGCTAGACCTACCCTTTGCAATAACCCCTTGGAGAGATCCCCTATATCTTTTTCTATTATGTCCTTTATTTTGCAGCGATCTATTACTGATCTAATTTTTGCTAATAGCTGTTTTTTATCTATTCCTCTAATAGCTCCAACATAGGTAAGATATTCATATACCATAAGGTTTTTATAAATGGGCACTGACTCAGGAAGATAACCCATAATGGATTTAATTTTTAAATAATCATCTTTTATATTGTATCCTTTAACTTCAATAGAGCCAGAGGTAGGTTTTAGATATCCAGTTAATAATCTAAGAGTTGTAGTCTTTCCAGCCCCGTTTGGTCCAAGTAGGCCCACTATTTCTCCCCTGGAGATTTTAAAATTAATCTTTTCCAGGGCTAAGAAGTTATTGTAATATTTTGTTAAGTCTTTTACTTTAATCATATTTAACTATTATTGAAAATTTTTATTTAGTTTTTTAAATAAAATAATATTTTATCTTTAATAACTATAGATGCTTGCCTGTCTCCCAACAAACCAATTCTAATACCTATCCAGGTACTATTATTGCCTATATTTTTTATTTTTACTGCTACTTTATCTCCATTTTTTCTTATTCCAGTAATTTTGGCTTCAAAGGGGTCTCTATACTCAGATATGATATCTATTTTTAATGACTCAAATGAGTGTTTAGTGGCTTTATAAACCTGCTTTAATGATGTATTACATGTAAATTCTAATTGACCATTTAGGTATTTATATCCAGTTACCCCTATTCCAGCTCCTGCACCGAACCACAAAATAGCACAACCATATAAATTGCCAAGAAAGAGAATTAAAAAACAAATTTTGACCTTCATTAATATCTCCACCTTCAATATTTTATGAACAACCTGGAATCTCATAGGTTGTGCAACTATTTTGAGGGCCACATTGCCTGGTAGTAGAAGAAATTCTAGCACTGCTATCAGAACCCATGATATAAGATGTGCGACTAATAACCCTTTGCATATCCTCGCTACCACATTTTTCACATTTTATTTTAATTTCTTGATTTGAACTAGTAACTATTATCTCCTGCAGGTGATTACATTTTAAACATTTAAATTCAAATATCGGCATAAAACCCCCTTTTGCTAATTTACTATCTTAAATTCATCCCTTCTATTTTTTGCCCATGCTTCTTCGTTGTGACGAGGATCAAGAGGACGCTCTTCTCCATAACTAACAATACTCAGACGATCTGCCTCAATGCCAAGCATTATGAGATATTCATAAGCAGCGCGAGCCCGTCTTTCTCCAAGTGCAAGATTGTATTCCTCTGTTCCCCGTTCGTCACAATGGCCTTCAATGACTAATTTTATTGAAGGATATTTTAAAAGTACCTCTGCCTTTTTTTTCAATATCTCTTTTGCATCGTCATTTAATTCATAAGAATCAAAGGCAAAATGAATCCTTTTTTTGATTTCCTTTTTAGCAACTTCAGGTAATACAGGTAATACAAATTTATTTGATTCTTTGTTTAGATTCTCTGAGCTAATTTCTTCTGATTTCACAGCATATTCATTTACATTACCAGTTTCCTCTGATTCAGTTTTTATATTACTGGTTGCATTTTTTGTCAAATCCTCCTGTGTTAAAGCAGAAGGTTGATTCTCTTTAACTGTTGGTTGTGCATAATTGTTTATTTTTTTCTTTGCACAACCCACCAGTAAAAATCCTACAAACAAAACTGTTAATACCTGTAAAAATAATTTTTTACACATGCATGTCCTCCTTTAGTTTAAAAATATGTTTTACTCCATGCTACAGATGTAGCTTCCCCATCCCCTGTATTTACTAGCATTGGTTTGGTGCCATCTTTGGTTGTGATATAAATCTTATATATTCCAGATCTATTTGATGTAAATGCTATAAAATAATTATCAGGGCCAAATACTGGATGTTCATCATTTCCAGGACCATTAGTAATTATCTTTTCTTCAAATGTTTTTAAATTTGCAAGTACAATTCTATGTCCTTTTTCTGTTAAGGTGGAATAGACAATATATTTTCCATTGCTACTAATGCATGGATTTGTATTATATTTACCAATATAGCTCACTCTGACGGTCTTTTTATTTTTGAAATCATATAAAAAAATATTTGGATTGCCGTATATACTAGACACATAAGCCATCCTGTCTCCCCTTTTATCAAAACTTGGGGAAATATCAATAGCCCATGAACTAATCAATGCTTTTTTTATCTTAAATTTCTCATCTAGCAAATAAATATCTGGATTTCCTTTCATATCTGAACTTACAACGATCTCACCCTTGGGCGTAAAATTAGGTGATATAATAGTGTTTCCCGGGATAAATATATTTTTAATATGGCCCTCTGACCATAGGAGTAATTTGTGTTGGTTATTAGATAAATAGGTGAAGACCAATTTCTTACCATCCCATGACCAGGCTGGAGACAAAACAATATTCTTTAAAAAGGTAACCTGTTTTGGAAGATATCCCTGAGGTGTTGATATAAATAAATTTTTTGACCCGTCTTTAAGCCTTTTCACAAAGGCGATTTTTGATTGAAAAAAGCCAGATTTACCAGTCAATTTCTTCATAAAACCTGCACAGAATTTGTTAGCTGCAAGATAAGTATGAACTACTTTATTTATGATGTATCCTCTGCCTAAATAAAGAGATGGGGTATAAACATCAAATGTTCTAACCTCAATTTTTATATTTTGTTTTTCTATTATTTTCCATCCAATTGTAATTAGAAAATCTATTTTATTTAGTGCAAATTTTTTAAAATCAATATCCCTTAATGTAACACCATTTATTTTTTTACCACCAACTAGTTCATCTGGATTTATTAAATTTAAAAAAGGCAAATAGGATAGATTATTCAAAAATATATGATAAAATTTATTAACTAGTTCTTTAGTTGAATTATCATAATCTTCTTTTGGCTCTAAAAAAATTGGAGGGATTACAGTTATATTTAATTGAGGTTGTCCTGGTTCCAAGATATTTAAATGTAATATATTTTTTTTAGAAAAACCTATATTATAATGGAGAAAAAAAACAAAAAGGAGTGTAATTATATATATTTTTTTCATTTTTCACCTTTCCCACCAAAAGTAATAGAAATAATAATTTTTTTATTTTTACCTAGAATGGTCCTAGGAGGTGGATCTAATTTTTTGGTCTCTTTTATAGCCCTTACTACTGAGTTGTCAAAAATTTTATTTCCCGAAGATTTGTTAAATTTAATGTCTAAAATATTTCCTTTTCTATCGAGTACTATTAACACCTCAGCTGATAAATTTGGTTGTTTTACTGGATACCTCCAATTTGCCTTTATCCTAATTTCTGCCAATGCTTTATATTTTTCAATTGTGTCTTCTATATCTCCCCTTATTATATCTCCCTGGGTCTCTGTATGTCTGGATATTTTCTTAACTTCTTTTTCTACTATTTTTTTTTCTAATTCTTGTTTTTTTAATGAAGCCAATACATCCTTAAAAGCACTTTTTACAACCTTTTCTTTTTGTTCTGCTATATTTATTTTGACTGGTTTCTTTTTTATCCTTTTGTTTGTTTTTTTTGGAATTTTAATAACCTTTTTTTTGGATGCACTATGCACTGTTTTTCTTTTAATTATTATTGCTTTTTTTGGAATGGAATGTGATTTTTTTACAATTTTATTTTTTTGTGGCTGTAATCTAATAATAGTTACTTTATAAGTGTGTTTTCTATCTAAATTAATTTTAACATTGTTTTTTGTTAGAAATATAGAAATATAAACAATAAATAGATGCAATATAATTGAACATAATAAACTTAAAAATCGCATTATTTACTTTTTTTAATTTCTGGTTCTGCGATTATACCTAGTTTTTCTATACCTGCATCTTTTATATATCCCATAACTTTTACTATAAAACCGTAAGGAATATTTTTATCCGCCTTTAAAAATACCATTTGATTTTTATTTGTCACAATTCTTTTTAAATAATCAGTTAATTTATCAATTTTAAGTTTGTATTTATCTATATATATATTTCTATTTTTATCTATAGATATAACAATTTTATCATTGGTTCTTTTTAAAGTACGTACACTTTTTGTCTCTGGTACATCAACTTTGATACCTTTAACTAATAGTGGAGCAGTTATCATAAATATTATCAATAATACTAGCATTACATCCACAAAAGGAGTAACATTTATATCAGCGATGTATTTTTTATTTTGAAATTTTGGGATCATTTTTATTCATTTTTATTTATAACAACAGATGAGAAAATGGTAAGTTCCCTTTTGGCCATATTTATAAATAAATTTTTATAGGTTATAAACAGGTTTTCAATTCCTGTTAATTGGGAGATAAAGGTGTTGTATGCTATTGAAGCAGGGATAGCAACAGCAAGACCAATTGCTGTTGCTATTAAGGCTTCAGCAATTCCTGGTGCAACTGTTGCTAGGCCTGCGCTTTTTTGAAGACCAATAGAGTGAAAAGAGTGCATAATCCCCCATACAGTTCCAAATAATCCTATAAAAGGAGCTGAGTTAGTACAGGTGGCTAGAAATGAAAGAGAAGAAGAATATTCCATCAAATTTTCAGAAATAAGGTTGTTTATTGTATTTTCTATAGATTGAGATGCTATCTCAGGTTTTTTTAGATTATTAATTTTTGATTTTTCAATTTGCTTAATTTCATTTAAGCATGTTATAGAAATTTTAAAAAGTGTTGAGTTGTGTCTAATTCTCAAACTCTTCAATGCCATTGAAAGATCTTTTGATTCTTTAAGAAGCCTGATATCTCTTTCAAGTTCTTTTTTTACCTTGTAAAAAGAAATTGCCTTATAGAAAATAATAGTCCAGCTAATAATGGACATTGCAGCAAGGATTCCCAATATTATTTTTACCACTAATGTTGCATTTAGAATTAGATAAAATATTCCGCCTGCGGATTCTATTCCCATGTTAAACCCTCAAATGATTTTCATCTTTTTAAAATGTTATTTAAGAGTAATTTTGAATTGTTCTCTACCTCTATATAATCTTCATATGTAAGTCCAGCACCCATGGCAATTAATTTTCTTTTTTCAACAAAAATTAGGTCCTCTGGAGAATGGGCATCATTATTTATAATGAGCTTTGCACCATATTTTTTTGAAAGTTTTGCCACGTGTCCGTTAGTCAGAGAATGACCTGATCTTGTTGTAATCTCTAAATAGACACCTAACTCAGCGGCAAGCTTTACTTCTTCCTCTGTTATTAATCCAGGATGGGCAAGGATATCACATCGTCCTTGAATTGCTGCCAGATTAGTGCCCTTTTCAACTGGCTCAACAATGGTCTCCCCATGTACTACTACTAGCTGCGCTCCAAGATTTCTGGCTTTTTTTATTAAATCTGAAATTAAGGGCGGGGGCACATGAGTTATTTCAACACCAACAATTACATCCATTGAAGAGACCATACAAAGGTCTTTTATTCCATTTTGTAAGTTTTTTAATATGTGTTCAATGTTTGTGTGGTCTACGTGATCTGTAATAGCTACAGCCTTATATCCTGCAGTTTTTGCCCTTTGGATTAGTTCTGCTGGGATTAGCTCCCCATCGCTGAAAACTGTATGAGTGTGTAAATCAATCATAAAATTACTTATCTCACTGTTTTTTTACATCTTATATTTGATTTCATCATCACCAAGTCGCTCCAATAGTTCAGTCCATTTTTCTGCTTCTTCGTCTTTTAAAACCACTTCATGGCCTTTTTCCATATGTTTTTGTAAATCTTCAAGAAGGGTTTCATTGGCAAATATTTTTGCATTGCATCTAATAGCAAGGGCTATTGCATCTGATGGCCTTGAGTCAATTACATATACAGTATCATCTTGTTCTATATGTATTTCTGCGTAATAAGTACCTTCTTTTAATGTCACAATACACACCTTTGTAATTTTTGCACCCAATGTATTAAGGACATTAATCATTAAATCGTGGGTTAAAGGACGGGCCATGTGTATTTTGTGTAAACTAATTGAAATAGACATAGCTTCCATTGCCCCAATCCATATTGGTAATACCTTTTTTTCTTCAAGATCTTTTAGTATTAAAATAGGCACCTGTGACTGTTCATCCAGTGCAAGTCCGAATATTTTCATCTCTACCATATTATCTTCTCACCTCCCCAAATAATGAATGTTTTTTTATTTCTGTTATTTTTATGTTTACAATTGAGCCTACTGAAATAGTAGGAACAATTTCCTTATTCACTAAAAAATTTACTATCCTACCACCAGGCTCTCGCCCCTTAAATGAAACAGTTGTTTCATCTCTTTGTTTAGAACTCATTCCTTCCACGAGTACTTCTACTGTTTGATTATAAAGTTTATTCATGGACTTTAAAGTAAGTTCATCCTGGATATTTTGGAACACCTTGAGTCTTTTGGATTTGACCTCCTCAGGAACCTTTGGTTCCATCTTTTCTGCCCTGGTCCCTGGTCTGTCAGAATATTTAAAAGAAAAACTGCTGTCAAATTCAACTCTTTTGACCACGTCCAGGGTTTCTCTAAAATCTTCTTCCTTTTCACCAGGAAACCCTACTATCAGGTCTGTGGTTATAACTATATCTTCCCTCACCTTTCTGAGTTTATCAATTATCTTAAGATAATCTTCTTTTAAATATTTACGGCCCATAAGTTTTAATATCCTGTTTGATCCAGCCTGCAGAGGAAGATGAATAGCAGGACAAAGATTATCCAACTCCCCAAAAAGTTTGATCAATTTATCAGAGATATCCTTTGGATGAGATGTTGTAAACCTGATTCTTTTTAATCCTGGTATTTTTGATACTTTTATAAGTAGGTCTTCAAAGCTTACACCATCTCCATATTTATCCTTACCATAGCTATTCACATTTTGTCCAAGAAGCATTATTTCTTTTACTCCAGCATCCACCAATCTTCTACATTCTTCAAGAACTTTTTCACTGTGTCTGGATTTTTGCCGTCCTCTGGTATAAGGGACAATACAATAGGCACAAAAGTTATCACAACCCTGCATTATATTAACATATGCTATCGGGTGATTACTTAATAACTTCTCATTAATAATTATATCCCTTTCTGGATAAAAGTCTTTAAAATCCAACAAGCTTATTTTAAGGGAAGGTGTTGAGATGAGTCTATTGATACTCTGAGGTACATAAGGAATTCCATCTGTGCCAAATATGAGTCTGACAAATGGAAATTTTTTCCAGATTTTTTCGCCAAGTTGTTGGGCAACACAACCACCCACCCCTACTATTAGTTCTGGATTTTTTTTAAAATATGGGTATATCCTGCCAAGAAAACTATAGAGTTTTTCTTCAGGTTTTTTTCTTACACTGCATGTATTTACCAAAATTATATCTGCCTCTTCTTCTTGATAGGTCATATCAAATCCCTTTGATACAAGGGATGATGAAATCCACAAGGAGTCAGCAACATTCATCTGACAGCCAAATGTGCGGATGAAAAATTTCATCTCTATTTGGTCTCCTCACAGATCCATTTTAAAAACTCTTTATATCCACCTGTAATTGGAATTTCTATGATACATGGACATTCATATGAATGGAGTTCTTTTATCTTCGCAATAATTTCTTTTGTTAGGTTTTTTTTGGTTTTTAGTATCATTGGGGTTTCTTTTGCACTGTCAATTTTTTGTTCCCACCAGAAAAAGGACCCAATTTCTGGGAATATATTTGCACAGGCAATTAATCTTTCCTCTAAAAGCTTTTTGGCTATTTTTTTTGCCTCATCTTTGTCTTTGCAGGTGACATAAAATAATTTTGTTTCCATAGAAGAGTCCCCCTTTTTGTTGTGGTTTAATTGGATCTATATTAATTTGCAAGCAAATAATAAGTATGGGTAAGCATAATTTCAAGGGGTAAGTAATGGAGCTTAAAGATCGGGCAAATAGGGTTTTAGAAATTTTAAAAAAAAGATACCCAGATCCAAAGACAAAATTGGTCTGGAAAAGTCCATGGGAACTTCTTGTGGCCACAATTTTAGCTGCTCAATGTACGGATGAAAGAGTAAATAAAGTAACTCCTGTGTTTTTTAAAAAATGGCCAGATTTAAAATCCTTATCACAGGCAAGTTGGCAAGAGGTGGAGGAGGTAGTGCGTTCAACTGGATTTTTTAGAAACAAGGCAAAGAATTTAATCGAAGCTGCAAAAAAGATCTTAAATGAATATAATGGGGAAGTTCCATCTGAGATGGACAAGCTTTTAACACTTCCAGGAGTTGCTAGAAAGACAGCAAACATAATTTTATCCAATTGTTTTTCAAAAAATGAAGGAATTGCCGTTGATACCCATGTAAAACGTTTATCTTTTAGATTGGGTTTTACTGAATCTAAAAATCCTGCAATTATTGAGAGGGATTTAATGGAGATTTTCCCAAGAAAAGATTGGCATCTTGTAAATCACCTCCTTGTATGGTTTGGAAGGGATGTGTGTAAGGCAAGATCTCCTAAATGTAATGAGTGCGAAATAGAAAAATTGTGTGAGAAAAAAGGATTAAAAAAGGAAGGGAGGTAAAGCTACCTCCCTTTTTGTTTATTCTTGTTTTTGTGCCTTAACTTCTTCAAGTACTTTTTCTTGGATATTTGGTGGACATTCTTCATAATGGTCAAATTCCATAACAAAGGTTCCCTGACCACCTGTCATAGACCTCAAATCAGGTGCATATTTTAGTACCTCGGCCATTGGGACCTGTGCCTGGATTTCAGCGATTCCCTCCTGGGATTCATATCCAAGTACTTTACCCCTCCTACTGGATAAATCCCCAATTACATCTCCCATAAACTCTTCAGGTACAGTAATTACCATTTTCATTATTGGTTCCAAAAGTACTAGGCCTGCTTTTTCTGCTGCTTCTTTAAAGGCCATTGAGCCTGCAATTTTAAATGCCAGCTCTGATGAATCTACGCTGTGGTAGGAGCCATCATAGAGCTCTACTTTAAAGTCAACTACAGGATATCCAGCAAGGACTCCTTTTTTTGCTGCTTCCTGGATTCCCTGATCCACTGCTGGAATAAATTGTTTTGGTATAACTCCACCCACTATCTGGTTTTCAAATTCATAGCCAGCACCCCTGGGCAAGGGAGATATCCTGATCCAGCAGTCTCCAAATTGACCGCGGCCACCAGTCTGTTTTTTATATCTACCGTGTGCTTCAGCCTTACCCTTGATTGTCTCTTTATATGGAATTTTAGGTTCTTTTAATTTGACTCCAACCTTACTTCTCCTTTTAACCTTTTCTATAGCCATCTCAATGTGCAATTGTCCCATTCCAGAGAGTAAAATTTCCTTTGTTTCTTCACTGTGCTGCACTTTTAAACTTGTATCTTCTTCAAGGAGCTTTTGAACAGCTACCATCATTTTGTCTTCATCACCCTTACTTTCTCCACTAATTGCATATGATAAGACTTGAGGTGGCAATTTAGGTTTGTCTAGAATAAATGGATTTTTTTCATCACAAATGGTATCGCCTGTTTGTGTGCTCTTTAATTTTGCTACAGCTACAATACCACCTGGTCCGACTTCTTCTTTACATGGGTCCATTTTTTTACCAATCACATACTGGAGCTGTCCCAATTTTTCTTTGGAATTTTTTTCTGGATTGTATACCTGCATGTCAGAAGAGAGTTTGCCAGATAATACCCTTATCATTGAGAGTAAACCGCCAAAGGGAGTTGTAATAGTCTTAAATACAAATGCAGCCAGAGGTTCTTCTTCTGATGATTTGCGTATTGACCCATCAACTCCCTTCCAGGGTTTTCTCTCAAGTGGAGATGGCAGCAGGTCTTGAATCATGTTTAAAATGAGTTCTGCGCCTTTATTTTGAAGGGCAGATACTGCACACACAGGCACTATCTCTCCACTCAATACCCCTTTTCTCAGACCACTTATTATATCATCAGTGCCAAGTTCTCCCTCTTCTAGGTATTTTTCCATTAGTTCTTCATCACTTTCTGCAATATTTTCAATAGAATATTCATAGAGCTCATCAATTTTGTCTGTTAGATCTGCAGGTATATCACCTGTTTCGATTTTGCCATTATCTTTAAAAAAATAGGCCTTTTTCTCTAATACATCTACTACTCCCTTAAAATCTGCTTCAGCACCAATGGGATAATATTTTACCATTGGTTTTGCCTTGAGAACATCCTGGATACCCTTTAAGGCCTTTTCAAAATCAGCACGTTCTCTATCCATTTTGTTTATAACAATAATTGTTGGAAGCTCAAATTCCTTTGCTTCATTCCACAGTTTTTTGTCCTGGGGTTTAACTCCATCAGTTGCATCTAAGACGTACAAAATACCATCAGCTGCAACTATCTGGTATGGAAGTTCTCCCTGAAAGTTTGAATCACCAGGGGTGTCGATTAAAAAATGTCTATTTTTTTTCCATGTGTACACACCAAATGCAGGTTGGATTGATCCACCTTTTTTGATTTCCTCTGGCTCATAATCCAGTACAGTATTTCCATTTGGGATGGTCCCCAGCCTTGTGGTTACTCCAACATTAAAAAATATCATTTCTGCTAAGGATGTTTTGCCTGTTCCAGTACTACCGAGCAAAGCAAAGGTACGTTGTTTTTCTAGTATGTCCCGCATATCAACTCCCTTTAAAAATATTATTTTTGTTTTAAAAAATTTAAGGGCAGGCCATATTTTCCTCTAAAAGAGGTCTTTTCTTTATATGGGCGGGAGCGAAAAATTGTCAAGACAACATCCCAAAAAAATTATTAGTTAAATAAGGAATTTTTAAGAAATTTAAAATCCTTTACAAATTTTAATTTTTTTAATAGCAATTTCTTTAATTTTTAAAATTTTCAATCTCTAAGAGATCTTAATTGGAGAATAGATATGTCAATAGTTATGGGTACTGCTGGCCATATAGATCATGGAAAAACTACTTTAATAAAGGCCTTAACAGGAATTGATTGTGATAGGTTAAAGGACGAAAAAAAGAGGGGAATTACTATTGAGCTTGGTTTTGCATATCTTGACCTGCCAAATGGAACAAGGCTCTCAATAGTTGATGTGCCTGGACATGAGAGGTTTGTGAAAAATATGGTGGCAGGTGCCACTGGTATAGATTTTGTCCTGTTAGTAGTAGCAGCAGACGAAGGTATTATGCCCCAGACAAGGGAGCATATTGAAATTTGTTCCTTGCTTGGAATAAATAAGGGAGTGGTGGCACTCACCAAGATAGATATGGTGGATGAAGAATTAAGGGAATTGGCAATAGAAGATGTTTCAGACTATTTGTCTAATACTTTTTTAAAACACGCAAAAATTGTCCCTGTATCTGCCCACACTGGGGAAGGACTAAAGGAGCTCACAGAGGCTATCTGGGAAATAGTTGACAAGGTTAAACAAAGAAGTACTTCAGATATTTTTGTATTACCTGTGGACAGGGTCTTTACCTTAAAGGGACATGGCACAATTGTAACAGGCACCCTGGTATCAGGAAAGATTTCAGTTGGAGAAGATGTCTTTATCTATCCAGATAAAAAGTTTTCAAAAGTGAGGAATATCCAGGTGCATGGAGAACCTGTTAAAGAGGTGTTAGCTGGCAGAAGGACAGCTATAAATCTGGCGCAGATCGAAGTTGAAGAGATTGAAAGGGGTAATATAATTGCACGGCCTGATACCCTGTTTCCTTCAAACACCTTTGATGTGGAAATTACCTGTCTATCTTCCTCACCAAGACCTATTTTGCACAGAAAAGAAGTGCATTTTCACCATGGAACTACTGAGATTATGGCAAGGATATATTTACTTGATAGGGATAAGCTTCAGCCTGGAGACACAGGATATGCACAGATCCGGTTCCCAGGACCTATGGTAGGACTTTATGGTGACAAGTTTGTTGTAAGGTCCTTTTCCCCATTAAGAACTATTGGAGGAGGAACAATAATAAATCCTATTGGCCAGAAGATAAAGAGATTTTCTCAGCAGGTAGTTGTGTTAAAAAAACTCATAAAAGCAGACACAAAGGAAAAAATTATCCTCCACTTAGAACAAATAGGGGTCAGGGGATACAGCTTAAAGGAGCTTCATGTATTGACTAATGTATCATTAAAAGAACTCCAAAGGGAGTTAGAAAAATTGCAATCAAGACAGGAAATTTTTTGTTTTGATAAGGAAGAGAAAATCTATATAGGGAGAGTTTGGATCTTAAAATTGCAGGATAGTTTGGTTAATTACATAAAAGAGTTTCATGCAAAAAATCCAATTGAGCCAGGAATTTCAAAAGGACAAATAATTTCCGACTGGGGAAAAGATTTAAATCAAAAGCTAGTGCACTTTGTGCTTGAATATTCTTTTAAACAGGGTCTTATTGAACCTGATGGAGAGCTAATAAAGATTAAAGGTTACACAGTTTCCCTCAAACAAGATCAAGAAAAGATAAAGAAGCAGATTTTAGAAATTTTTAAAAAGAGCAAGTACAAACCTCCTACTGTAAAAAATTTGATTGAACAATTGGGCTCAGAAAAAAAAGTTGTAGATCCAATTTTAAAACTACTTACTGATAAAGGTGACTTAGTTAAGATAAAGGAAGATATCTTTTATCTAAAAGATATTATAGAAGAAATTAAAACCAAAGTGCTTAAATTTTTTGAACAAAATCAAGAGATGAAGCCTCAAGATTTTAAAGAATTAACTGGGCTCAGCAGAAAATACTCAATCCCCTTGTTGGAATATTTTGATAAGCAAAAATTGACAATGAGAATTGGTGATGTGAGAAAGCTTCGGAAAAGATAAAAAAGGGTGGGTGACAGGACTTGAACCTGCGACCACTTGGGCCACAACCAAGTGCTCTACCACCTGAGCTACACCCACCACGTCTGAAAAGACTTATATAAAAAAATAAAAAAGAGGTCAAGTAAAAATGGATAGATTGGTTATAGAAGGTGGACACAAATTGTCAGGAAGTGTAAAAATAAGTGGGTCGAAAAATGCCTCCCTTCCTATTTTATTTGCAACCCTACTTTTATCAGATAGTGTAAAACTGACTAATATTCCCAATTTAAGGGACATAGAAACAACAGTTAAGTTATTACAAATTTTAGGTTGTGAAGTTGTCCACCACAAAGAAAAGGGAATAATTAATGTAAATCCTTTTAATATTTATAATGATGAAGCCCCTTATGAACTTGTTAGGACCATGAGGGCATCGATTTTGTGTTTAGGTCCTCTTTTGGCAAGGACAAAAAGGGCAAGAGTAGCCCTGCCTGGTGGATGTGCCATTGGTGTTAGACCAGTAGATATGCATCTTCGAGGACTTGAGAAAATGGGTGTGGAAATAAATGTGGATCAAGGATATATTGATGCTAAGTGCGATCGGTTAAAAGGTGCTTACATTAACTTTGATTTTCCAACTGTAGGTGGAACTGAGAATTTGCTCATGGCCGCAACATTGGCAAAGGGTGAGACTATTTTAGAAAATGCAGCAAGGGAGCCTGAAATCGTAGATCTGGCAAATTTTTTAATCAAGTGTGGGGCAAAAATTAAAGGGCATGGTACCCATGTAATCAGAATTCAAGGCGTTGAGGAGCTGAGAGGATGTGAATATCAAGTGATTTCAGATAGAATCGAGGCTGGTACATACCTTGTTGCTGGAGCAATAACCAGGAGTTCAATTGAAGTCAAAAATGCACCTATTTTTGCCATGGATGCTATTGTATCAAAATTACAGGAAATGGGAGTTGAGGTTTATATTGAAAATAGCAGTTTGTTTGTTGATGCAAAGGATCCAATCAATTGTATTGACATAATAACCCAGCCTTATCCAGGTTTTCCAACAGATATGCAGGCCCAGTTTATGGCTCTTATGTGTACTGCCAATGGCTCCGGTATGATCAAAGAGACTATTTTTGAGAACAGGTTTATGCAGGCCTTAGAACTTATGAGACTTGGAGCTTATATAAAAATTGCAGGTGATACTGCAATTATCAGGGGAGGAAAAGAGCTAAAAGGCGCACCTGTTATGGCATCTGACCTTAGGGCAAGCGCTGCCCTTGTGCTGGCTGGCCTTGCTGCTAAAGGCAAAACCATTGTTAGAAGGATATATCATCTTGATAGAGGATATGAGCAAATGGAGAAAAAACTTCAAAAATTAGGCGCAAGAATCTGGCGGGAAAAAGAATAATTTCACGAGGAAAGTGTATGGACTTTATTAAGAGAAAAAAGACAAAAAAAATATATGTAGGTGATGTGGATATTGGTGGGTTGGCACCAATCAGGGTCCAATCCATGACCAACACCAGGACCCAGGATTATGAAACTACAATTGAACAAATAAAAAGGTTAGAAGAGATTGGATGTGAAATTATAAGGGTCAGTGTAAATGACATTGAGGCAGCAAAAGCTATAAAAAAAATAAAGGAAAATATAAAAATACCCTTGATAGCGGATGTGCATTTTGATTACAAACTTGCAGTTCTTGGTGTGGAGAATGGAGCTGACGGAGTCAGAATAAATCCTGGTAATATTGGCGATAGCAAAAGAGTGACCATTATAGTCGATGCTTGTAAAGCAAATAATGCGGTTTTACGAATAGGTGTAAATAGTGGTTCTTTAGAAAAGGAATTGAAAAAAAAATATAAGCATCCCACCCCAGAAGCCCTGGTAGAAAGTGGTCTTCGTTGGGTTAGAAAAATTGAGAAGAGAAATTTTTTTAATATGAAAATTTCCTTAAAGTCTTCTTGTGTTAGGGATTCTTATATGAGTTATTTGTTGTTCTCTGAAAAATGTGATTATCCTTTACATGTGGGCATTACTGAGGCAGGCTCAGGTATTAGAGGCGCAATAAAAAGTGGAGTTGGAATTGGACTTATTTTGGCAAGGGGTATAGGCGATACAATAAGGGTCTCTCTCACTGGGGATCCTCTCCAAGAAGTAATAGCTGGCTACGAAATATTAAGGAGTTTAGGCCTCAGGAAAAGAGGAGTGGAAATAATATCCTGTCCCACCTGTGGAAGGACAGAGATAGATGTAAATGGTCTGGTTAATAAACTTGAGCCCTGGCTCTCAAAGGTTGATTTGCCTATTAAGGTGGCAATTATGGGTT
Source organism: Desulfothermus naphthae (assembly GCF_054657475.1). Lineage (NCBI taxonomy): Bacteria > Pseudomonadati > Thermodesulfobacteriota > Desulfovibrionia > Desulfovibrionales > Desulfothermaceae > Desulfothermus > Desulfothermus naphthae. The sequence continues at coordinate 1,526,603 of NZ_BAAHYQ010000001.1, read as the reverse complement.
GCGTTGTAAATGGTCCAGGTGAGGCCAGGGAGGCTGATATTGGGATAGCAGGTGGCAAAGATGTAGGAGTGATTTTTAAGGAAGGTAAAGTTATTAAAAAAGTTTATCATTTAAACAATTTAATTAGTGAATTCAAAGAGGAATTAAAAAAATATATTCAAGAGAGAAAAGGAGTTCCTTATGAAGTTCAGTAAATACTACTGTCCAACATTAAAAGAGGATCCTCAGGATGCAGAAGTTATTAGCCATAAACTTCTTATAAGGGCGGGTATGATCAGAAAATTGACTTCTGGTGTTTACACTTTTCTACCTATGGGACTTAGGGTTCTTAGAAAGATAAGTGACATTGTGAGAGAAGAGATGGATAAAGCAGGTTGTCTGGAAATTATGATGCCTGTTGTGCAACCCGCTGAGCTCTGGCAGGAAAGTAAAAGATGGGATTATTATGGAAAAGAACTACTTAGATTTAAAGATAGACATGAGAGGGATTTTTGTTTAGGACCAACCCATGAAGAAGTAGTCACTGATATAGTCAGACACGAAGTTAGGTCTTATAGACAACTCCCTCTAAACTTGTATCAGATTCACACTAAATTCAGGGATGAGATCAGGCCCAGGTTTGGCCTTATGAGGTGTAGGGAATTTATTATGAAAGATGGCTATTCTTTTGATAGAGATGATAGAGGTGCTGAGGAAAGTTATAAAAAAATGTACAATGCATATTCTAAAATTTTTGAGAGGATGGGACTAAGATTTAGAGCAGTTGAGGCAGATACAGGCCAAATTGGTGGTAGCCTTTCCCACGAATTTATGGTTTTGGCAGAAACTGGTGAAGATACAATAGTTGTATGCCAAAAGTGTGATTTTGCATCTAACATTGAAAAGGCAAAGGTTGTATTAAAAGAAAAATCAAATGATAGAAAAACACAAGAAAATTCATTAAAACTGGAAAAGATATACACTCCAGATAAACACACTGTTGAGGAGGTAGCTAATTTTTTAAATGTGTCAAAAAATGATATTGTAAAGACTTTAATTTATATAATTAACAACGAACCAGTTGCATTTGTAATTCCAGGAGATAGAGATTTAAACGAGGCTAAAGTGAAGTCTTTCTTAAAAGTCCCAGAGATTCGTATGGCAAGTCCAGAGGAGGTGTATAATATTTCAGGTTGTGAAGTAGGATATGCTGGCCCTATTGGATTAAAAGTTAAAAAAATCTATGTAGATGCATTGCTTGAAGGAAAAAAAGGCCTTATTTGTGGGGCCAATGAAAAGGATTATCACTTAAAAAATTTAGATATTAATGAACACATAAAGGATGCAGTTTTTCTGGATCTTGTAAATGTCAAACAAAGTGACCCCTGTCCTGTGTGTGGTGGAGAATTAAAATTTCTTAAAGGAATAGAGGTTGGGCATGTATTTAAATTGGGCACAAAATATTCAGAAGCAATGAATGCTACTTATATTGACGCTGATGGCAAAGAAAAATATATGGTTATGGGATGTTATGGAATTGGTGTCAGCAGGATTATTGCTGCAGCAATTGAGCAAAATTATGATAAAAATGGGATAATTTTTCCCCCTTCAATAGCTCCCTTTGAGGTCTGTATTGCGAGTCTTGATGTAAAGGATGATAGGGTAATGAAGGTGTCAAAAGACCTATATGATACCCTGATTAAATTAAATATTGATGTTATATGGGATGAGAGGGATCTGCGGCCTGGTTTTAAATTCAAGGATGCAGATCTAATTGGTTTTCCGATTCATATTTATGTTGGAAAAAAGGGTCTAGCTAATGGCTATATTGAAGTTAAGGACAGAAAAGATGGAAAGGTATATCAAATATCACATGATAAATTTATAACACAATTTAAAGAAATTAGAAATAGAATCTGGGAGAGTTGGGGAATACCTTTAAACATAAAGGCTGGTTAATTGAATTTATGAAATTTGGAAAAAAAATTTATACTGTATCAGAACTCACTTTGAGTATTAGAACTGTTTTAGAAGAAGAGTTTCCCTTAATCTGGGTTAAAGGAGAGGTTTCAAATTTATCAAAACCTTCTTCTGGGCACATATATTTTTCTCTAAAGGATTCACTTGCTATAATATCTGCAGTTTGGTTTAAGTCCAATCAGAATATAGGTCAAAATTTAAGTCCAGAGTCTTTAAAAAATGGTTCTCAAGTCCTTTGCGCTGGACGAATTAGTGTTTATCCTCAAAGGGGCACTTATCAATTGATAGTTGAATTTATTGAAGAAGTGGGAATAGGGGATCTCTATGTTGAGCTGGAAATGCTAAAGCAAAAGTTGGGAAAAAAAGGCTATTTTGATGAATCAAGAAAAAGACACATATCTAAAAATCCACAGAGAGTAGGAGTGATTACTGCGCCTAATGGAGCAGCAATCCAGGATTTTTTGAGGGTAGCCAGAGAGATGGGAATGCCTTTTAGGGTGAGGATTTATCCATCTACTGTTCAGGGAGAAAATGCACCTGCAGAAATTGCCAAAATGATAGAGATTGCAAATTCAGAAAAATGGGCAGAAGTTTTGGTGTTGATCAGAGGAGGCGGTAGTTTTGAAGATATTCATGTATTTAATTCAGAAACAGTAGCAGATGCAATTTTTAAATCAAGTATTCCTGTTGTTACAGGTATAGGTCATGAAATTGACTATACTATAGCTGATATGGTTGCAGATTATAGATGTGCAACACCAACATATGTGGCTGGCTTTTTGTGGGAACCAATAGAAAATTATATTCAGATGTTAGATTCTTTAGTGCTTTCCCTTTTTCAAAATATTAATAGACATCTAAATTTCAGGCTTAATAGGGTTTCAGGATATCTGGAAAAGTTAAATGCATATTCTCCAAAAAGGATAATGAAAAATTTAGAACATTCTCTTTTTAAGGTCACAAACGACATTGTCTCCTCAATGAGCGGGATAATTCATCGCAAGGAGAGGGAACTAATACATTTAATTTTTACTTTAAATATTAGATTTAAAGATATTGTGGAAAGAACAAACAGGAATTTAAAGGACCATACAAAGATATTGATTTTTAATGCATCAAAAAAATTGGATAAATTAGAGAGGGATATTGATTTGCTAACAAATAAGGTCTATTTGGCAGATCCCACGAGGCCTCTTTATAAAGGCTATAGTATGGTTAAGAGATTAGATGGAAAAGTTGTTATAAGTTTCAAGGAGCTTTTGGTTGGGGAGCAAGTAAATATTCTGTTTAAAGATGGAGAACGTCTGGCTCAAATCATTGAATGATTTAACTAAAAAATAAATTATGGACGGTAATTAAAAATGGAGAGCTTTAATTTTGAAGACGCCATGGCCAGGTTAAAGGATATAGTAAATCTCTTAGAAAAGGAAGATATATCTTTGGACAAAGCAATGGAACTTTATAAGGAGGGGTGTGAACTTGCAAAAAATCTTCAAGAATATATTGATAATGCTAAACAGGTGGTAGAGATATATTCAAAGGAACTTTTACAAGAAAATACGAATGGTGATGTAGATGAATGAAAGGGATTTAAAAAATACATTAAAAGTTTATAAGACAGAAGTAGATAAATTTTTAAAAAGATATTTTAAGTCTCTTCATGGAGTTCCTTCCACATTAAAGGAGTCTATGGAATACAGTGTGATGGCAGGAGGAAAGAGGATCAGGCCAATTTTGTGTATGGTGTGTTATGAACTTTTTACAGGGTCAATATCAGAGATACTCCCATTTGCCAGTGCTTTAGAATTAATCCATACATATTCACTAATACACGATGACCTACCAGCTATGGATAATGACGATTTTAGAAGGGGTAAGCCCACAAATCACAAATTATTTGGTGAAGCTATAGCTATTTTAGCAGGGGATGGTTTGCTCACAGATTCCATAAGATTGATGCTGATGTGTGATGTATCCAAAGAATTGCTTATTAAGGCCATGAATGAAATAATTGGTGCAGTTGGTTCTCAGGGGATGGTAGGTGGACAGGTGATAGATATTGAGCTTACTGGAAAAGAGAGTTGCACTTTAGATGAATTAAGACAAATGCATATGCTCAAAACCGGTAGGTTTATAGAGAGCGCCTGTGTATGCGGTGCAATTTTAGGAGATGCTTCTAAGAGTGAAATTTTAAAAATAAGGGAATATGGTAAAATGATCGGATTGGCCTTCCAGATTGCCGATGATATTCTGGATATAGAAGGGGATGAAAAGATTATTGGCAAGCCAATTCACAGTGATTTAGACAAAGGCAAATGTACTTATCCTCTATTACTTGGAATAGAGGAGAGTAAAAGGTTAGGATGGGAATGTGTTAAAAAGGCAATATCATTTATATCAGAATTTAATTCGCCTAAAGTGGAATTTTTAAAAGACTTAGCCAGGTATATTATGATACGAACCAGATAGGGTAGTCAGATGAGTAAAAATATTTTGGACAAGATAAAAACTCCAGAACAAATTAGAGATTTAAGTATAGAGGAGTTAAAGAAATTAGCTGAGGAGATCAGAGGTGAAATAATAAAAACAGTTATAAAAAGAGGAGGACATTTGGCTTCATCTTTAGGGGCTGTTGAACTGACACTTGCCCTTTATAAAGTTTTTAATTTTAAAAAGGACAAATTAATATGGGATGTGGGACATCAGGTTTATGCACACAAGATAATTACAAGGGGAAAGGAAAAATTTAAGACATTAAGACAATTAGGAGGTATCAGTGGATTTCCTAAGAGAGATGAGTCTCCCTATGATTTTTTTGGTACAGGACACTCCTCTACATCCATTTCTGCAGCCCTTGGATTTGCTATTGCCAGGGATTTAAAGGGGGATAGTTATAAGGTGATTGCTGTGATTGGTGATGGGTCTATGACCGCTGGCATGGCATATGAAGCACTCAATCATGCAGGTGATTTGGAGAAGGATCTAATCGTAATTTTAAATGACAATGAGATGTCTATTTCTAAAAATGTAGGCGCACTTTCTGCTTTTTTAAGCAGGAAACTTGCTGATAAGAGATTTGTGAAGTTCAAACAGGATTTAAAGAGGTGGCTTAAACAAATACCAAAATTTGGCGACGAAATATTGAACTATGCCCGTAAAAGCGAAGAATCTTTAAAAAATTTATTTACTCCAGGAATACTTTTTGAGGCATTTAGATTTTATTATATAGGGCCTGTTGATGGGCATGATATAGAAAAAATGGTGAAAGTATTAAGTGAGATCAAAGAATTAGATAGGCCTGTGTTATTCCATGTGCTAACTAAAAAGGGGAAGGGATATCCGCCTGCAGAAAAGGACCCAACTTCATTTCATGGAATTGGTAAGTTAACAGAGAGGAAAGAAAACAAAGCGCAGCCACCTACCTATAGTAAAGTATTTGGAAAGACATTGTGTGATTTAGCTGCTAAAGATAAACGAATTGTTGCAATCACAGCTGCAATGCCTGAAGGAACTGGCCTGGATGAATTCAGGGAAAGGTTTTCGGATAGATTTTTTGATGTGGGGATTTGTGAACAACATGCAGTAACATTTGCTGCTGGTCTGGCTACTGAGGGATTTAGGCCTGTGGTAGCAATCTATTCTACTTTTTTGCAACGGAGTTTTGATCAAATTATTCATGATGTATGCCTTCAAAATTTGCCAGTTATATTTTGTATAGATAGGGCTGGTCTTGTTGGAGAGGATGGACCAACTCACCATGGAAGTTTTGATTTGTCCTATTTAAGAATTATCCCCAATATGACCATTATGGCTCCAAAGGATGAAAGGGAATTTCAAAATATGTTATATACAGCTTTGTTGATGGATTTACCAGTGGCTATTAGATATCCCAGGGGGAGGGGAAAAGGTATTACATTATCACATTCCTATGAAAAGATTTTAGCGCCTTCTGGGGAGATTGTAAAACCTGGAGATGACATCCTGATTATATCCGTGGGTAGTATGGTAGATCCTAGCTTGGATGCTGCAAAGATCGCTGAGAGGGAGGGTGTGAGCGTTTGTGTGTATAATGCTAGGTTTATAAAGCCCTTGCCTGAGGAGCTTTTTAATATAGTGAAGAATTTTAGTAAAATAATAGTTGTAGAGGAAAATTCGGTTATAGGGGGATTTTCATCTGCTATATTAGAGTGTTTAAATGATAGGGATCTGCTTTCTGGTAGAAAAGTAATTCGACTTGGAATTCCAGATAGATTTATTGAGCATGGCCCTCAATCTGAACTTCGCTTTATGTTAGGACTAGACAGTGAAGGAATTTACAAAAAGATTATGGAATTGATAGGGAAAGAATAAAAAAGGCGCCGCTAGGGCGCCTATTTTATTCAAATACTGCTCCCTTTGAGGCAGAGCTAGCAAGTTTTGCGTACCTTTTAAGCAATTTTGATTTGATTTTGGGTTCTTTAATCTTGATACAAGACTTTCTCTTTTCCAGTTCTGTTGAGTCAACTAGGAGTTCTAACCGCCTTTTTGGAATATCAATTAAAATTTTATCTCCATCTTTGACATATGCGATTGGGCCCCCTTCCTGGGCCTCTGGGGACACATGCCCTATGGCAGCTCCCCTTGTGCCACCACTAAACCTTCCATCTGTTATAAGTGCAACATCTTTATCAAGTCCCATACCAGCAATTGCTGAGGTAGGAGTTAACATCTCTCTCATCCCTGGTCCGCCCTTTGGTCCTTCATAACGAATAATTACTACATCCCCTTTCTGGATTTTGCCTCCTAAGATTGCTGCTACTGCCTCTTCTTCTGAGTCAAATACTTTTGCAATTCCAGTTCTTTGCATCATTTCAGGAGCAACTGCAGATTGTTTAACCACGCATCCATCAGGGGCAAGATTTCCCCGTAAAATGGCTATTCCACCTGTTGGTGAATAGGGTGAGTCTATTGATTTAATAACATTATGGTCTAATACCCTGGCATTTAATTCAGATATGTTTTCCCCAATACTCTTTCCAGTGACTGTAAGGCAATCTTTATTTATCAAACCTTTTTTGTCTAATTCACTCATTACTCCATAAATGCCACCTGCAAAATTGAGATCCTCTATATGATGTGGGCCAGCTGGTGATAATTTGCACAGGTTAGGAGTAATTTTACTTATTTCATCAAAGATTTCCAGGTCTATATTAATTTCTGCTTCTTTGAAGATGGCTGGTAAATGCAATACTGTATTTGTAGAACAACCAAGGGCCATGTCAACGGCTATTGCATTTTTCACGCTTTCCAATGTCACTATATCTCTTGGTCTAATATTTTTTTCAACTAGTTCCATTATTTTTATTCCTGCGTATTTTGCTAGTCTTATTCTTTCTGCAAAAACAGCAGGGATTGTGCCATTACCTGGTAAGGCCAATCCAATGGCCTCAGATAGGCAATTCATAGAGTTTGCTGTAAACATGCCAGAACAACTGCCGCACCCTGGACATGCCTTGAACTCTAATTCTTCCAATTCCTCCTGTGTTATTTCTCCTTTTTGCACCTTGCCAACACCTTCAAATACAGTAATTAAATCTATGGGTTTGTCTTTTACACGCCCGGCCAGCATTGGTCCACCACTGATTATTAAACTTGGAATGTTTAGTCTTAACATGGCCATTAACATGCCAGGCACGATCTTGTCGCAGTTAGTCACACATACAAGTCCATCAAAAGGGTGGGCAGTTGCTGTGATTTCAATTGAATCAGCAATTAGTTCCCTGCTTGGAAGGCTCATTTTCATGCCTTCATGATTCATGGCTATGCCGTCACACACGCCTATTGTTGGAAATTCCAGGGGCACACCTCCTGCCATTCTTATCCCGGCCTTAACTGCCTTGGTTATTTGATTTAAATGGACGTGGCCTGGAATCAATTCATTGGCAGAATTAACCACGCCAATTATAGGTCTTTCTATTTCCTCTTTTATAAGACCTGTAGCATACATAAGACTCCGATGGGGCGCCTTTTCCAAACCTTTTTTCATTTTGTCACTTCTCATAATCAATCTCCTTTTCTAAAATAAGGGTTCACAGCCAAAAAAGACCCTAGAAATGAAATTAAAACTATACCCAATGTGATCAACACACAATAAGAAATTGGTAACATTTCTATTTTTAACCATAGAGGAGGTGTGTTAAGGAGAATATTAAGATATAATACCAATATTTTGGTGAGGAGAATACCTAAGAGTGAGGCTAGTAGTCCGGTAATTATACCTTTTAATGTGAAAGGGACAATTATGAACACATTAGAGGCCCCCATTAATTGTAGGATTGACAATTCTTTGGCCCTGCTCAATTTAAGGATATAAAAGTAGGAGTAGGTTAGTGATCCACATGTAAATAAAAGCAATATTAGTGTAGCAACTAAAAAATATATATAATTTGTTTTTACTGTATTTATTATATCTATACTTGAAGTATTGATAATTACTTTTTTAATACCAGGTTGTTTTTTGAGTAAGTTTTCTATTTCGATTAATTTTTTTCTATCTTCCTTAGTTGAAATAATTGCTGTGTATGGTAGTATTTGGTCTAGTTTTGTGGATGAGTCATAGGATAACTCTTGTTGGCCATTGGTTAGAATAAAAAAAGCATCTTGAGGTGAATAAATTTTTATTTTCTGGATATTATAATTTTTCTTTAGATTATAAAGTGTAGATTTGATTTTTCCATTATAATCTTTATTCCAAGTAATTATGATGACATTACTTTCATTGATTTTTTTAAGAAATCTTAATCCATTGTAGTGAGCCACAAGTATTATCGATAACAATAGTGTGGTGATTGTTAAAAGAGTTATTAGAAAGAAATGTTGCAATTTTTTATGTTTCATAAGAATGATGAATTGTTCTAAGAGGCATAGAGTATAGGACATTACTGGTTCTCCAGGATTGTAGAGTTACGAATAGTTAAGTGTATTGGATTTGAGACAAGATTTTGGAGTTCATAAGAGTGTGTGGCGAGGATGATGGTAGTTCCATATTTGTTAAAATGAGATAATATTTTCATAATTTTTCTTGCCATTTTTTTATCTAAGTTTCCTGTGGGCTCATCTGCAAGTATAACGCTAGGACTGGTTGATATAGCACGGGCAATAGCGATTCGCTGTTTTTCACCTCCAGATAATGAAGCAGGAGATGACTTTTTTAAATGCTCTAATTCTAAGACCTTTAGCAATACTTTAAGTCTTTTTTGTCTATTTTTTTTGCTAATGCCCATACTCCTCATGGGAATTTCTATATTTTCTTCTATAGAATAATCATCCAAAATTTTTATGTCCTGGTATATCATCTGGACTCTTCTTCTAAGGAGATGGACACAGGGCTTTTTTTTGGCACCAAAGGTGAAATTATCAATCTGCACAATTCCAGCTGTGGGCCTTAATTCTCCGTGTAAGATCTTTAAAAATGTTGTTTTACCCGAACCAGTATCTCCTGTAAGAAAGACAAATGCACCTTTTGGAATTTTCAGGTTTACTTTCTCAAGAATTTTTTTTGTTCCAAAGAAATGGTAAAGATTTGTTATGTCAATTATGTTGTTTTGTCCTCCTTCCATAGCTTTATTTGTAGATATTTTTCCCACTTATTTGAATTATCAAAGATTTCCTGCCATACAGGATAAGATGTACCCATCTTTCCCACTACAATGCCTGCACATATGTTGGCAAATATACATGATTCAATAAGGGACATTTTTTTTGAGAGTCCCAGGGCAAGGGCAGATAATACAGTATCTCCCGCACCAGTTACATCATAGACCTTTCTTGTCAGGGCTGGCAGGTGTAAAACTAGTTTACCTTTGTTCTCAAATAAAACCATACCCTGCTCACCTAAGGTAATTAGTAAATTAGTAGTCTCAGTTTTTTCGATAATAATTTCTCCTGCTTTCAGCAAGCTTTCTTTTGTATCTATATGGATTCCGCTAAGGTCTTCTGCTTCTTTTTTATTTGGAGTCATAATAAATGGTTTGCGGTAATTTTTAAAATTTCTTTCTTTTGGGTCAATGAGAACTAAAGCAGATGATGAACACAACATATCAATTAAGGATTTACCTATTGCACCTTTTCCATAGTCTGAAATTATAATGATTTTAAATTCTGGTAAGAATTTTTGGACGATTTTAGTGAGGTCATAAGAGAAGTCATGATGGATCTGTTCTTTATCAATCCTGAGTAACTGCTGACTTTTTGCTATAATTCTTGTTTTTGTGGTTGTAAAGTAGTCCTTTTTTTTTAACAGGGTATTTGGAATCTTATTTTTATTAAGTAGTTTTAGCAAAACATCTCCATTTAGGTCATCGCCAATTACACCTATCAAATATGTAGTTCCTTTAAGTTTGGTTATATTATTGGCAACGTTAGCAGCGCCTCCAAGTTTAAATTCTTCTGACTTAATATTCACAATAGGTACTGGAGCTTCTGGTGAAATTCTCTCTACTTTGCCATACTGATAGTGGTCTAACATCACATCACCGACTATGAGAATTGGTTCACAATCTCTTTTGTGTAAGGTATTTAGGAGCTCAACTATTGAGGTGGTTGTCATCAATTGTTTCATGTGAAACATTCTCCTCAAAATTAACAGATTCAGCAATATTTAAGTGTTTTAAAATAGATATTAGTTCCTCTTTGGAAGAATATTTGATGGTGACACTGCCTGAGGTGAGTGTTCCTCTCATTGTTGCTTTTAGTCCCAATTTACTGTTAATAACTTTTGTAATTTCTTTTAAGATGCTATCTTTTACTAAGGTCCTTTTAGGGCTATCTAGTTTGCAATATTTTGGTAATGACCCATTTTTTTTCCAGTAATTAGCAATTTTTTCTACATCCCTGACACTGGCGTTCTTTTTTAAGATATATTCATATACTTTGATTCTGTCTTCCTTTGAGCTAATGCCCAAAAGTGCCCGACCATGGCCAGCAGAAATTTTTCCTTCAAAAATCCCCTGTAATATCTCTTCCTCCAATTGAAGTAATCTCATTGTATTGGCAACATGGGATCTGCTTTTTCCAACCCGTTTTGCCAGCTCTTCCTGTGTTAAATTCAAAAGAGAACGTATTTTATCCAATGCACGAGCCTCTTCAATAACATTTAGGTCCTCCCTTTGTAAATTCTCAACAAGAGATACAACCATACATTCTTCATCACTCAATGTGCAGACTATTGCTGGAATCTCCCTTACCCCAGCTCTTTTGCAGGCAAGATATCTCCTTTCGCCAGCAATTATTTCATATTTTTCTTCATTACTTTTTTTTCTAACCAATATTGGTTGCAACAATCCCTGGCTCTTTATAGACTGAGCGAGTTCCTCTATTGCCTCTTCAGAGAAAATACTCCTTGGCTGAAATGGACTGGGTTCTAAATCATCTATATATATGTACCTTAATTTGTTGGGCTCATCACTTAAAGAATTATTGTTTATTTGTATTTTGTCTCTAAAAAGCGCATCAAGTCCCTTACCAAGACCTTTTGGGGATGCCATTATTATCTCCTATTTTTCAAATTAATCAAGAATTTGGATATTTTCCTAAACATAATCGCTGAGTATCTTTTATATGTATATGTCAGAAAAATCAAACAAAAATGTGTTTTTGGACGCAACTTAACACTATGCACTCCTGACCTTGAGTTATAATTAATTGGGATAATTCCACTATCCACAAGTCAAAAAAAGTAAGATAGTACCTGGCAACGAATAAAAATATTCATCTTTTTTCTGCCTATCCATTCTCCTGTATAGAATTCAGTAGAATTTTTTTTGAGATGCATAAAATCGAAAATCTATGGATTTTAGTTATTGGAGGTCTAAAGGAATTGGTATTGCGGTTTAGAAAATTGGTGTAGCCCTTTAACAATATTCGTTTTCCAAAACTAATTAATTTCAATGTTATAGTTAACCTCATTCCCTCTCGCTTAAATTCTTAAAAATTTAACTTGACTTTTGAGGACAGTACAATTTTTGAATTTATGAAAATAATTTTAAGGGATTATTGCATCCAAAAAGAGATAAAAGAGAATATTTTTACTAAAAAGAGGGGGTATTTAATAGAGTTAATTTTTTGAATCTGAAATAAGGGTATAAAATATTTAAATGATCTAATTTGTCTCTTATTAAGAATCGCTGAAAGTTTAACAGAATATGTTGATTTTTTTTTATAATTTGATTAATATTTTAGAAAAATAGATGCAGTGAAAAAGTTTTTAATGCTAACATAGTAATAATTTCTAATTGTAAACCTTAAAGCAGGGAGGAGATTATGTGTTTAGTTGTATTTCCCTTTAAAAAGGAAAATCCTCAAGTAGTTTTAAACAACGTAAAAATCGCAGCCGAGCATCCACGTGTGGAAGAGGTCTTGTGTGTAGGAGTAGAAAAGGAAGAAACTTACAGAAGCCTAGAGCAGAATATACCCACAATAAAAATGGAGACCAATACAGAAATTAATTTGATACTTCAAGAAAGACTTGGAAATAAAAGGCCTGGTAAAGGCGATGGCATGAATACTGCCTTGAAGTACTTTTTAGAAGAGACCGATCTGGAAAGGATCTTGTTTTTTGATTCAGACATCACAACATTTGCTTCGCACTGGATCACAAAGGCATTAGAAGGAGCTGATATAGGATATCCTGTGGTTAGACATTATTTCCCACGAGCCTCTACTGATGCTATGATAACCTGGATGATCACAAAAACAGGGTTTGCTTTACTCTGGCCCACATCTGAGCTTCCTTGGATAGAACAACCCCTTGGTGGTGAGCTCTTGATGCATAGGTCTGTGGTAGAGAAGCTTTTTAAAGAAGAAGATGTTATTTTAAGGAGTGATTGGGGTATTGACACCATGTATACCTTTTACAGTGTAATGCATGGATATCCCATGCTTGAAATTTATATTTCTGAAGGAAAGCTTCATAAGCTTTATGGTAAACTTACAGACCTAAAGACTATGTTGGTTGAGTGTTTTGATACAATTCAATCCTTAAAGGATAAAACTTTTTCCCTCTTGTCAAAAAATTCATCTATGGAGAATTTATCTGTTTGCAATGGAGGGATTGTGCATAGGGCAGAACACCCACACGAGGTGCCACCAGATGTTTTTGAAAAAATAGGTTTTGATATTGAAGGCTCTTTGAGCCTTTTGATGGAAAATTGGACCTCAAAAATGGAAGAGCTTCTAGATCTATTTCCTAGAAGGGTGAGAGATGGTCTTTTAGCGAATAAGAATGGACCTTCATTTAGTTTTATGGATGAGCATACATGGAGAGAGACCTATTTTGTGCTGTTAGAACACTTTGATGCAACAGATGAAGATTGGCAGGAACTTATTTTTAAACTCTGGACAAGCAGGGTCTTATGTTACACAACTACCATTGCACTCCGCGGATACTATTTTGCTATGCGCTATTTGTATTCAATGATAGATAGATATATGAACTATTCAGCAAGGCAAATTATAAAAAAAATAAAAAAGGCCAAGAAAGATGAAAATAATCCTAGCACCTAATGCATATAAAGGTTCCATTTCTGCAAAGTATGCTGCAGATGTAATGGCAGAGGGGATTATATCTGAATTTCCCCATATTGAGATTGAGAAAATTCCATTTTCAGATGGGGGAGATGGTCTTTTAGAAGTTTTAAGAGACATCTTTGATGGGGAAATTGTTGAGTGTAATGTAAAAGATCCTCTCTTTAGAGACACAAAATCAGAAATTTGTTTTGTTAAAAAGGATAGATTGGCAGCAATTGAAATGGCCAAGGCTAGTGGTATAGCCCTGTTAAAGAACAGTGAAAAAGATCCTACAAAGACTACAAGTTACGGGACAGGTCAGTTGATAGAAAGGGCCCTGGATCTGGGAGCAAAAAAAATAATTGTGGGTATTGGGGGTAGTGCAACAAATGATGGTGGAATAGGTATGGCAGCTGCCCTTGGCATTAGGTTTTTAGATAAAGAAAAAAGAGAAATATTTCCCTGCGGTGGCAATCTCATAAAAATTAATGAAATTGACCTTACCAATCTAGATCCCAGAGTTAGAGATGTTGAAATTGTGGTGGTATGCGATGTGAAAAATCCCCTTATTGGAGAAAATGGCGCTACCAGGGTATATGGCCCTCAAAAGGGTGCTACTGAAGAGATGATTGAATTGTTGGAAAAAGGTCTAATGAATCTTGCCTCTATTATTAAGACAAAACTTGGTATTGACGTCACTGAAATACCAGGGGGTGGTGCTGCTGGTGGGATAGGGGCAGGATTTTATGCTTTTCTCGGTGCTAGTTTGAAAAAGGGAATTGAAGTAATGAAGGATTTAACTGGGCTAGAGGAAAAAATAAAAGGCGCTGATCTTGTAATTACAGGAGAAGGAAAGCTGGACAATCAGATCTTTTATGGAAAAGGACCTTATGGAGTTGCTGAAACTGCAAAAAAATATGGTGTTCCTTGCATTGCAATAGCTGGCGCCATAGATAATGACCTTGATTTTGAGAAATTGGAACAAGTTGGGATTATATGTGCTTTTTCTATATGTCCTGCTCCCATTAGCCTGGATGATGCTATGAGTTCTGTAAAGACTTATTTAAAAAACACTACTCGTCAGGTAGTCAAGCTCTTTGTAGCAGGACGTAGGATGGAACAATAGAAAACACAAAGGAGGTGGAGAAAATGATAGTACCAGTTGTTTTGTGTGGAGGTTCTGGAACCAGACTATGGCCAAAGTCCAGAAAATGGTTTCCAAAGCAATTTATGCCCCTGATAAGTGACAGGACTATGCTGCAAGATACTGTGTTGAGGCTTGATAACTTAAACATAGAAACTCCCCCCATATTTTTGACGAATAAAGACCACAGATTTTTAGTTGTATCCCAAATATCTGAAATATCAAAGGACATAGGTGAGGTAATAATTGAACCTGAACCAAGAAGTACAGCCCCAGCAATCGCTGTTGCAGCATTTGAGGCCCAATCAAATTATAAGGTCCCAACTCTTTTAGTACTTCCAGCTGATCACTACCTTGATAAAATTGACAGATTTAAAAAGGTCATTGAGCTTGGAGTTCGTCAGGCAAAAAAGGGAAGGCTTATCACATTTGGTATTGTACCCAGTACCCCTGAAACTGGTTACGGATATATAAGAAAGGGAGATATGGTATCTGATGGTGTCTATTATGTGGACGCCTTTGTGGAAAAGCCAGATATAGATACTGCAAAAAAATATCTTGAGAGTGGTGATTATTATTGGAACAGCGGAATGTTTTTATTCAGAGCAGATTCCTATCTCTCAGAACTAAGGGAATTTGCACCAGATATTTATGAAAAGGCAAAAGAGGCATGGGAAAAAGGTAAAAGAAGGGACAAATTTTTGACATTAGATGAAGAAGCTTTTTGCGAATGTCGTGAAGATTCAATTGATTATGCTGTAATGGAAAAAACCAAAAATGCTGTAGTAGTTCCATTAGATAGCCCATGGAGTGATGTTGGTTCATGGTATTCTCTTTGGGACATAGGTGAGAAAGACCATGATGGAAATGTGTTTAAGGGTTGTGTTGTTAGTGTGGATACAAAAGGCTGTTATGTGGATGCACAGGATATTTTAGTTGGAACAGTTGGAATAGAAGATGAGGTTGTAGTTGTAACTAAGGACGCAATTTTAGTAGCTAAAAAAAATAGGGTTCAGGAAGTAAAAAAGATAGTTGCTAAATTAAAGGAGCAAAATAGGGAAGAGGCGTATCACCATAGAAAGGTCTATAGACCCTGGGGATCATACGAAACCCTTGAGATGGGTCAAAGATATCAGGTAAAGAGGATTGTTGTAAATCCCGGTGCAATACTATCACTTCAAAAACACTTCCACAGGTCAGAGCACTGGGTGGTGGTCCAGGGTACAGGAAAGGTCACAAGGGATGATGAGGAGATATTATTGTCTGAAAACCAGTATGTATATCTTCCCCTGGGATGTGTTCACAGGATTGAAAATCCAGGTAAGATACCTTTGATTTTTATTGAAGTTCAGGTTGGTTCATATCTTGGTGAAGACGATATTGTAAGGCTCCAGGATGTATATGGAAGGGATAAATGATTTTTTATCTCATGCTTTATACCTCAGGTCTGGGAGACCTTTTTATTGACCTGGGGTAATTTTATAAAATTTGTCTATATATTAATTGGATTTGGCCTTTGAAAAGGCTAGTTTTTTGAGAATATCGTGCAGGATTACATAAGAACATGGGGTTAGAAAAAGGGTAATAAAGGTGGCAAATAAGATTCCAAATCCTAGACTTATTGCCATTGGAATTAAAAATTTGGCTTGAATGCTCTTTTCCATTATCATGGGCACCAGACCAAAAAAAGTCGTAAGGGATGTCAATAAAACTGCCCTGAACCTTAACATTCCTGCTTTGACTGCTCTTTTTTCAGGATTACCTGATAAAGAGTTCGCCCCATGAGTAAGCACTAGGGAATCATTTACAGCAACTCCAGCAAGCCCTACCATCCCAAACATGCTCAAGATTGTTAAGTTAAGCCCCATTATCATATGTCCAATTATTGCCCCTACAAAGCTAAAGGGTATTGCAAGCATGATAATAAATGGTTGTGTAAAGGATCTAAGTGGTATTGCCAGTAAGGTATAAATGGCAAACATTGCAATAATAAATCCTTTTAATATGTCATGAAAGGACTCTTGCTGTTCCTTGCCCTCGCCTTCCATGGAAAAATATAGGTCATTATATTTTGCCATGAGCTTAGGCAAGATTGTCTTAACTACAAATTTTCTTATTTCACTTGCATTTGCAATATTTTCATCTACATCTGCGTACACTGTAATTATCCTTTTTCTGTCCTGTCTTGATATTGAGCTATAGCCTCTGGACACCTTGAAGTCCGCTACCTCACCTAGGGGAACAAAGAAACCAGCTGGTGTTTTTATTTTCATCCCCTTAAGGCTAATAAGCACATTCTTTTCCCATTCTGGATATCTCACCTTTACCTTAACTTCATCTTTGTTCCTCACAAATCTATATGCCTCACTCCCAAAAAAAGCTCCTCTAACCTGAGAGGCTATGTCTGATACGCTTAATCCAAGGCTCTTCCCTTGGGGTTTTAGAAAGACCTTTATTTCCCTTTTCCCAGGCAGGTAACTGTCGTCTATATCAAATACGCCATTTATTTTTGATAGCTCTTTTTTGAGGTCTGATACCGCTCTTTTTAATTGTTCATAATTAGGTGAAGACAAATTTATGGCAATGGGGCTACCAAAACTAAATAGTTCCCCTGAAAATGTCAGGGATTCAACTCCTGGTATTTGACCAACCTTTTTTCTCCACTTAGAAACAAGATATTTTGTGGATAGTTCTCTTTTTTCTGCCTCTAAAAGTTGCATAAGTATTTGTCCCTTATTCCCTCCAGGTCCTTTTGAAGATTCTCCATGACCTCTAATTGAGATTTGAGTTCCAACTATTGTGAGCACGTATTTTAATAAAGGAGGTTTGTTGGGATCCCTTTTGTTTTCAACTTCTTTTATGGCTTTAAGGCCAGCATCTTTGATTTTTTCTAATATTTTTTCTGTATAACTTACTGGGGTTCCAGGGGGAAGTGTTACAGAACAGATCATAATTTCTCCTTCAACCTTAGGAAAAAAAGTAAATTTTATGATATTTCCATACCATATACCAAAAAAAATAAGGAGTATTACAAGACCTATGGCCATGGAAATGTATCTATATCTAACACAATTGATAAGCATGGTTTTATATGGTCCATTTATAATCTTTTTTAGGACCTTATCCGCCCTTTTTTTATTGGGTTGGATGTGTTTTTTAGTTGATTCATAGAGGTGGCAAGGGAGTATAAAAATAGCCTCTATAAGTGATGCAATAAGAACCAAATTAACCACAATTGGGATATTTCTCATGAATTTTCCCATGTGGCCAGTTCCTAAAAGAAGGGGCCAGAAAGCAGCAACAGTGGTTAATACAGAAAAAATCACTGCAATTCCAACTTCATTTGCCCCGTAAATTGCAGCTTCAAAAGGGGAGAAACCTTGTTGCCTTTTGGTATATATATTTTCACCAATTATTATTGCATCATCTACTACTATTCCAAGGACCATTATAAAACCAAAAAGGGATATCATGTTAATGGATACATCAAATTTGGGAAGTAGGACCAATGCACCCATAAAAGCTATTAGTATTCCTGCGCTTACCCAAATTGCCAACCTTGCCTCTAAAAATATCCCCAAAATTAAAATAACCAATATAAGACCTATTCCCAGATTTTTAAATAGGAGTCTCATTCTATCCTTTAGAATTCTTGATTGATCCTCAAATTTTGTTATGTAAACATTTGGAGGAAGTGAGTTTCTTATGTGCTCTATATATTTTGTTACTTTTGAAGATACTTCCAGTACATTTTGATCTCCTATCCTAAATACTTCCACTAAAACTGCTGGCATCCCCTGAAATTTAAATTCCAGGTCAGAATCATCAAAAGATTCTTTGATATTTGCAATATCTTTAAGATATACCACAGATCCGTCAGGCTTTGTTATAATTGGAATAAATTTAAATTCTCTTGCATAATATCTTTTTCCCTTTGTGCGAATTAAGATATCTTCAGTAGATGATTTTATGTGTCCTGCTGGAATATCAAGAGAATAATTTCTTATGATTTTGGCAATTTCTGGGATACTTAAATTATATTTTTCAAGGGTATCTTGGGAAATTTCTATATGAATTTCATTGTCTTTTGCCCCATATATTTCTGCAAGAGATAGGCCCTTTAAAGCTGTAATATCATCTCTAATTTTTTCAGCACTATATTTTAGGGTTTGCATGTCTGTATTACCATATACTGCGATATATACTACTTTATTTTTTATTGTTAATTGTCTAACTATAGGTCTATCTGCTTTTTCTGGAAAAGTGGTTATGGCATCTACCTGAGATTTTATATCATCCAATACTTTAGATACATCCCATCCATTTATAACATCAACAACAACTACTCCATATCCCTCATTGGCTGTAGCAGAAATTTCTTTTATTCCAGATAGACCAGATATTGCCTCTTCAATAGGAAGAATAATACTGTCCTCAATCTCTTCTGGTGATGCACCCTCATAAGTTACAGAGATAGATATTTTATCCAATTCTGTTTCTGGAAATATTTCCATTTTTATATTAAAAAAAGTTACAATTCCACCAATAACAACAAATAAAACTAACAGGTTAGAAGCAACATGATTGTTAACAAACCATGATATTATAGTTTTCATTTTATCCTCTTTAACACCTTAACATCCATTCCATCAACATCACCGGATATAGGACTAATAATTAATTGATCATTTTCAAAAATACCATGAGAGACAATAAAAGAATCTTTAAGCAGTCTGGTGATATTCACCCTGACTTTTTTTATTCGATTATTAACTACTTTTAATACATAATGTCCTTCGAAAAGTGCCTTAATTGGTAATAAAAAAACACGTTTTAATATATGTCCTTTTATTTTTACGTGAACAAAAGTACTTGGAATGAGAGGCGGCAGGTTTTTAAATGGAGATTTTACAGTGGCAATCACATACAACATCCTGGTATTTTTATCAATTTGACCAATTGAGCGTGTAATCTTTCCTGTAAATTGGATATTTTTATCTTCCATAGAATATTCAATCAAAACAATGGACCCATTACTGGATGGTGGGACAGTGTAGCCTGGGATATCAATCCATGCTACATCAAACATAGGGAGAGGAATATGGACCTCCACTGCTTTTGTTGGGTAAATTTGGGCCAGGATTTGTCCATAAGATACAACATTTCCAATGTCCACATCTCGTTTTATTACCACTCCTGTATATGGAGCATAGAGTGATGTCCTTTGCAAGTTTAACCGGGCCTGAGAAACGCTGGCCTTTGCAGCCAGAAAAGCTGCTTTTGCAGCTTCAAGTTGGGGTAGTTTTGCAGCGAGTGGGGGAATTTTTTCTCCCTTATGGATAAGCTCCCATTCTTTTTTTGCCTGCTTTGCCTCTTCCTTTGTCTTTATTAAAGTGGAATTTGCCTGTTTTAATTGAGAAATGGCCTGGGACAGAGCAAATTCATAGTCCCTTTTGTCAATCTGAATGAGTAATTCCCCTTTTTTTACCATTGAACCCTGTCTTAGGTTTTCAGACACATAGGTGACCTTGCCTTTTACCTCAGAGACTATGTTACCTATTGATAAGGGTTTTACTTCTCCATTTGATTCAATTATTATCTGATAATCTATTGGCTTAACACAAATTACCTCGACTACAGGTATTATCTTTTTATGTATTGAACTTTTAGGCCTTGCCTTATGTTTTATAAGTAAAATAAATATTGTAATTCCAATCAGAAAAATAAATAATATAATAACTAATTGAAAAGATTTTTTCATTTTATGCTCCAGGGACTATTCCTTATGGTAAGTACCGCCCAATACTTTAAATAATAGTATTTGATTCTTTAAAATAGACAATCTTGTGTCATTTATTTTTATTTGAATATCAATTAAGTTCAATTCTTTTTCTAAGAGTGTACTTACTTCCACTATTCCATTCTGCTGTCGCTTTTTTTGAAACATATATTCTTTAGTTCTATTGTTTAATTCATCTTTATATATTGAATATATATTTTCTAGTTCCCTTCTCTCTATTAAAGTAGACTCAACTTCAAAAAAGGCATTTAAGACAGTCTTTTGATATTCTAGTATTGATTTATAAAAAGATTGTTCCTTTTGTTTTTCATTGTATTTTAGCTTTCCCATGTTAAATAGAGGAAATAGTAAAGAGGAAGATATTGCCCATATCCTTGATTCTGGTTTAATTAAAGTATTTAACTCATCTGATATATATCCTATATTTCCAGAAAGATTTATGGATGGAAATCTAATTGCCCTGGCGTATCCTAAATTTGATAACTTTTGTTTAAGATTTAAAATTGCTTTTTTTATATCAGGTCTTCTTTTTAAAAGATCTGATGGTAAGGTTTTTGGAATTGAAAGACTTTTTATGTCTATAGTAATATCTGAAACTTTGATATTTCCAGTATAAGGATAATCTCCTACAAGGTTATTTATCTTTTGTTCAATATATTTTTTTTGCTTTATTAAGTTCTCAAAAATAACATTGGTCTCTAACAACAAATTTTTATAATATTGATAAGTAAAAAAATCAGTAAGGCCAATTTTGAATCGTGTAGAATAAATTTTATTTAACTTGTTTAATAATTTTATCTTTTTATCATATAGATCTAATTTTCTATTTAATGTCATTAAGTCAAAGTAATTTTCAATGCATGTTGAAATTATTGATAGGACTAAAATATTCGCATCCTCTTTTGACTTCAAAAATTCTAATCTTGATGCCTGTTTTTCAAAATAAATCTTTTTCCACAGATCCAATTCATATGATGCAACAATACTTGTATTAAATGAATTTGTGATATTTACAATAGTAATTTCTTTTCCTGTTGGGGTCTTTGTTTTATAAGACTGACGTTGTCTTGTAACTTGTCCCTGCAAATCTATTGTTGGATAGGAATGTGTCTTGGTCTTTAAAAATTCATATTTTAGCTCTTCAATGGTCTTTTTTGCAATTTTTAAATCAAGATTTCTTTTTAACGTTCTGGCCACAAGAATATTTAGATTTGGGTCATGAAGTGTTTTATACCAGTTAATAAGAGAAGAATTTGATTCCATAATTATGGCATTTTGAAAGGATTTGGGGATAGATAGGTGAGTTAAGTTGGAATATCGGGCTGGATCTATGGGGTTACACCCATAGCAAAAAAAAAAAATATATTATAAAATAGCCAACTATTTTGTTTTTCATAGTTTTTAGACAATAACACCTTAATGACTTTGTAGCTTTTAAAATTGCAGGAAACAAAAGTCAAGAAGCTTTAGCCAGATATTTTTGTTTTTCTTTGAAATCATTTATGTTTTTTAAAATAGCATCTACTTCCTTTAGTTTACATTTTATTGTTTTTATAATTTTTCTGGTATTTGCTAGATCTTCTAATGTATAATAATCTTTTATAAAGATATATTTTGCTATTTCTAGTATTTGATTGTATAGATACATTTTATAGATTGGATGTTGTAATAAAAATGAATGCAGTTCAATATAAGCTTTTCTTATTTGTATTTGATTATTTTTTAATTTCTTGTATAATTTAATGATTCGTTTTTCAAAATGATTTAACGATATTATCCATTCTTGAGAAGATAATTGAATTTTTGGAACATAATTTCTTTTAGTTATATCTGAGTTTAAGGATTTCAAAAAAATTTTTAATTCACTATTATCAAAGGTTTTTAATATTTCTATAGCCTGTTTTTCCTCTATATTTATTGTTCCTTCAAGTACAAGTCCACCTCCATATAAATTATAGACTTCAAGGTTATTATTTTTTATATAGTCTTCAATATCTCTTGCTGCTAATATATATTGGGGTGATGAAAAGATAGTTTCATTATACATATTTTTAAGTTTGAGATGTTTATCTGGATTGTAGAAAAAGTCATAGTTGCTAGCATGATGTCCTGTTACATGGGTTTTTTTATCGTGCCACGCAAGGTCCATTCCTATTAGTAAAAACTTTTTTATTCCAAGTTCATGTAATATCTTTATAAGTCCAATAGATACATTGCCCTTTGTGTCAATAACAAGGTCTTTATTTCTATTTATATATGTACCAATTCCTCCATATGTCCAAATGCTGTATCTAGAGCCAGGATATTTTTCTATCACTTCTGGGTTTACCATAGGTGAATAAAATAAAGGTATGGACTTTAGATAATTTTTATCTACCTTTTCATAGACCTGAATTAGTATTTTTGAAGGATCAATGGCCATTGCTATATGTGGTTGAAATTTAAGTTTAAAGAGGGCTGGGAGGGTTTGGAAAGCAGTAACAAAAAGACCATTATTTATAAAATCTATTAAAAAAGGAAGCTTAACATTTAGTGATGGACCAGCTCCTATTATTATGCCCATCAGATTTCTGTAATCTTTTTTTAAAGGAAAAAGTCCTCTATCTTTAAATACCCTATTAAAATTCAATAATTCATTTTTTACAAATATCTCTTGCATATTTATAGAGGTGTTTATATATAAAATCTTTTGCTCAATTATGGATTTGACTAGTTCTTTGAGTTTTAAATAAGTTTCATCCATTTCAGAACTTGGAACATCTACGTGTATTTTTATTTTTGAATACCTTATGTAGGGAGTTAAGGTGTCAAAAAATTTACCTATAAGATGTCTGTCTGGTGGCAAGAAAAAGAGTTTTTTAATGTTTATATATTTGGTATAGTCATTACGGGTTAGACAAGCCCTTAACATTTGGGGATTTGGTTCTATCACTACTACTTTTGATAATGGAGTGGTGTTTTCTAAAAGTTTTAAGATTCCATATCCAAGATTGGTTCCGATTATTATGTAGAGTTTTGTATTCTTATCTATTATTCCATTTTTGTGAGTTCTATAAAACTTACTTCTTAGGGTCTTATTTTTTGACGTTGAAAATGCTAGATTATTGTCATTTGATGAGATATTATTTAGCCATAAAAAGGTTGGCAACAAAGCATTTTTAATGCACATTAGGTTTGCCTTGTAGAAATTCATTTGTTTATTTCCTCCTGGAAATAAAAAAAGCAAATTTTGTTCCGTAAAAAAAGAATGAGGAGAGATTATGCGTTTAGTTGTTGATAAAAGGATTTTTAAATTTAAAGACAATGAGATTAAAGAGGTTGATGATCTATTGGCTATAGAAAGGCCCCTTGAGATTTTTTTGGACAATAAGCCTTATATTATGACCATGAGGCTCCCTGATGATGATGTTAATCTTGTTAGGGGAATATTGTTCTCAAATGGTTTAATCGAGGATATAGGAGAAATAAAGGATATCTATTATTGTAAGGAGTTAAATGATAGGATTTATGTGGAACTGAATAATGTGAAGTGCGATAGAAAAAATAGGGATTTTCATAAGAGCTTTTCCAGTTGTGGGATCTGCGGTAAACAGGAGATGGGCGATATTTTTATGGATATTCCAAAATTGAAAGGCAAAAAATCTTTAGATTATAGCTATTTATTTAAGATAAAAGATGATTTTGAGGCCAGGATGGAACTGTTTTATAAAACTGGATGCGTACATGCAGTTGCTATTTTTTCCCATGATTTAAAGATGTTAGCTTTTGGAGAAGATGTTGGGAGGCATAATGCCTTTGACAAATGTACAGGACAGATATTGGCTGAAAATAAAAAATCTCACAGTTATTTGGCTATTTGTTCCTCTCGCCTCAGCTTTGAAATGGTGCACAAAGCCGCGCGCCTGGGAGTTCAAATATTAGCAGGTTTTTCTGCCTCCACTTCAATGGCTGTAGAGTTTGCCCACAAATGGGGATTAACTTTGATTGGTTTTTTAAGAAAAAATAGATTCAACATATATAGCTATCCCCAGCGAGTTAAAAAATATAATTTTAGTATTACGCCTATTTAACTTAAATTAACGTTTATTTTTGCAAAAGAAAAATTTTTGTTATTAATGAAAAAGAGTTATGAGTTTTTATATAACTATCCTTTTATATTTGTTCCTTTTTTCACTTGACAGGGACTATTCTTAAGGCTATGTGTTTTCAAAAATAACGTTTAGCTAATTGTTCTATTTAGTAAAGTATATTTTTACGAGGGGTATATAAAATTGAGCCAGGTAAAAAATGAAGTATTTGATAGATTGAAGTCTAAAAGGGACGAGATAATTGAGAGATGGGTAGGTTATGCCTTATCTACCTATCCAAAAAGGGCAAGACACTTTTTCTCCCACCAAAAAGACCCCTTTTTAAATCCTGTTGGAAATATTTTAAAAAATGAACTTTGTGAAATTTATAACCAGCTTTTATTAGATAAAGCTCAAGATTCCATAAGGGAACATGTAGACGCAATAGTTAGGGTAAGGGCGGTTCAAGATTTTTCTCCATCTTCTGCTGTAATGATTTTTTGGGGGCTAAAAGATATAGTTAAGGAAGTTTTGGAAATAGAGGATTTTGATGGTTCCAAATGGAGTGAGGTGGATAGATTTTTTAGAAGGATAGATCAGCTCTGTTTGCTGGCATTTGATATTTTTATGAGTTGTAGAGAAAAACTCTGGGAATTAAAGACAAAAGAGGTTCATGCAAATATAAGGAATATTTTAAGGCATTATGAAGTCAATAAAGGAAAAAATTTAGATAAGTAATTTTTTTTGGCTAGAGGCTAGGGTAATTTTGTTTAACCAAAAAACCCAAATGTTCTAAATTTGGAGTGAGGTAGCTGTTATGAATGCTCTATATTCCTTAATCATTGTACTGGGTTTAGTCCTAGTTGCCCTTGTAGGAGCAGGATCTGCGGGACTTCATGCCCTGTTTGGAGTAGTCATACCTTATGTTGCCTTTTTGATTTTCCTAATAGGTTTTATATATAGGGTGGTCAAATGGGCGAAGTCTCCAGTACCTTTTAGGATACCCACAACAGCAGGGCAACAGGAAAGTTTTAGATGGATTAAACAAAACAAGTTGGACAACCCTTCCACTACATGGGGGGTTGTAGGCAGGATGATCCTTGAGATTTTGTTTTTTAGGTCCCTGTTTAGAAATACGAAATCGCAGCTCAGACAAAATGGGGGCGTATCTTTACATTACGGATCATCCAAATTTTTGTGGGTAGGGGCTATTTGTTTTCATTATTGTTTTTTCATCATTTTAATTAGACACATAAGATTTTTTACTGATCCAGTTCCTACTCTGTTTGAGTGGTTAGACAAGCTGGATTCCATCTTGCAGATGGGAGTGCCCAACATCTACGTCACAGAGTTTATTATTTTAGGTGCCCTTGTCTATCTCTTCTTAAGAAGGATTTGTGATCCAAAGCTGAGATACATCTCCCTTCCTGCTGATTATTTCCCCTTGCTTCTTATTATTGCAATAGTGATTACTGGTGTTTTGATGAGATACTTTATAAGAACAGATATTGTAGCAGTCAAAGATCTTACCATGGGGTTGGTTACCTTGCATCCAAAGGTGTCACAAAATATTGGTGTGATTTTTTATATCCATCTGTTCTTGGTTTCCGTGCTAATGGCTTATTTTCCATGGAGTAAGTTGATGCATGCAGGGGGTATTTTCTTGAGTCCAACAAGGAATCTGTCAAACAACAACAGGATGAAAAGACACATCAATCCCTGGAATTATCCTGTAAAGCTTCACACTTATGAGGAATGGGAGGACGAATACAGGGAAGTTTTGAAAGAAGCAGGAATTCCAGTAGAAAAGGAGTAAGGCTATGTCTAAATTACCAAATCCAAAAGATTTAGCAGCATCCATAGATTACAGGCCACCAAGGGAATCTTGGATGGATATCAAGCCTGAGTTTAGACCAGGTACTTATAGTTATCCTTCAAAACCGCAATTAGTGGAGAAAATGGGATTTCCAAATCCCCATGAATGGTCTCCTACTGACGAAGACTGGCATCTTCCAGAAAATTGGCAGGAGATCGTTCATAAGGCCTTTAAAGATCGTCTTGATAAATATAGGTCTTTAAAGGTCTTTATGGATATTTGTGTTAGATGTGGAGCTTGTGCAGACAAGTGTCACTTTTTCATAGGTTCAGGTGACCCAAAAAATATGCCTGTACTCAGGGCTGAGCTTTTGAGGTCTATTTACAGAAATGATTTTACTACAGTTGGAAAGATTTTAGGCAGGTTCGGAGGATCTAGAAAGTTAACAGAGGATGTTATAAAAGAATGGTTCTATTATTTTTATCAGTGTACTGAATGTAGACGGTGTTCATTGTTTTGTCCATATGGAATTGACACAGCTGAGATTACCATAATGGGTAGGGAACTTTTACATGAGCTTGGGCTTTCCATAAACTGGGTAATGGAGCCTATTTATAATTGTTTCCACGTGGGCAATCACATAGGAATCCCACCTCACACATTTAAAGATATTGTTGATTTTATGTGTGATGATATTGAAGAGATTACAGGGATCAGGATTGAAGTACCTTTGAATAAAAAGGGTGCAGAGGTACTTTTTGTTACTCCATCAGGTGATTATTTTGCAGATCCAGGGACATACACATTTATGGGATATTTGATGCTATTTCATGAGATTGGACTTGATTATACAATGAGCACATATGCAGCTGAGGGTGGTAACTTTGGTTTGTTTAATTCCTTTGAGGCTATGAAGAGATTAAATGCCAAGATATATGCAGAGGCCAAAAGACTCGGAGTAAAATGGATACTGGGTGGTGAATGCGGTCATATGTGGCGTGTTATTCATCAATATATGGATACAATGAATGGACCTGCTGATTTTCTAGAAGTTCCTAGAAGTCCAATAACAGGTACAGTATTTCACAATGCAAAATCTACAAAAATGGTTCATGTATGTGAATTTACAGCTGATTTAATTAAACATGGTGCCATAAAGCTAGATCCTTCTAGAAATGCAGATTTGATTGTAACCCATCACGATTCCTGTAACCCCTCCAGGGCAATGGGGCTTTTTGAAGAGCCAAGATATATATTAAGGCATGTTTGTGAAAATTTCTATGACATGCCAGAGCAAACAATCAGGGAACAGACCTTTTGTTGCGGCAGTGGCTCTGGTTTAAATAATGATGAGTTTATGGAGATGAGAATGAGAGGTGGTTTACCCAGGGCAAGTGCGGTGAAGTACATGCATGATAAATATGGAGTGAATACACTAACCTGTATCTGTGCCATTGATAGGGCTGCTCTGCCTACCTTGATGGACTACTGGGTACCTGGTGTGAGAGTGGCTGGTGTTCATGAGTTGGTTGCCAATGCCCTGGTAATGAAAGGAGAGAAAGAAAGGGAGACAAACCTTAGGAGTGAACCATTGCCAGGAAAGGAGGGATAATCCATGTATGATAAAGATAAAATAATTCCAGGACTTATAATTTTCTTTTTTGTGTTGACCTTTCCATTCTGGTTCAATCTTGGGCAAGCAGCTTACAAGAGTCCTCAGCCAAAACTGCCTGTAAATGAAAAAAAATGTATTGAAGATACCAAATGGATGAGGGCAAATCATATGGAGCTTTTAAATGAATGGAGGGATATGGTAGTAAGGCATGATATGACACATTATGTGAATAGTGCAGGCAAAAACTATGAGATTAGTCTCCAAAAGACATGTATGAAATGCCATACCAGTAAAAAGGAATTTTGTGATAAGTGTCATGTAAAGGTTTCAGTAAGTCCATATTGTTGGGATTGTCACGTAGTTCCTGAGGAGGTCACAAATGGACAATAAAAGAAGAAAAATACTTAAATTAGCTGCAGCAACAGCAGCAGTGAGTTTCACTGGACTCCCCATTGAGACTTTTGCAACCTACCTTCCCAAAATAGGGAAATATGTAAAATCTGATAAAGAAAAAAAGGCAAAGCAATGGGGTATGGTCATTGATACGAGGAAATTTAAGACAAAAGAAGATTTTGAAAGGGTGATTGAGGCCTGTCATTCAATACACAATGTGCCTGAAGATATCCCCAATAAAAAGCAAGGGATAAAATGGATATGGGAAGAGGAATTTACTCATGCCTTTCCTGATCAGGAAAATCCTTTTCTGGCAGAAAGATATGAGCATAGAGATGTAATTGTGTTATGCAATCACTGTCAACATCCTCCATGTGTTAGGGTGTGTCCTACAAAGGCCACTTTTAAGCGTGAAGACGGCATAGTAATGATGGATTTTCACCGCTGCATAGGATGTAGATATTGTATGGCTGCCTGTCCTTACGGTTCTAGAAGTTTTAATTTCAGAGACCCTGCTCCTTTTGTTAAACACAAAAATTCCAAATTTCCCACCAGGATGAGGGGAGTGGTTGAAAAGTGTCTGTTCTGTTATGAGAGACTGGAAGAAGGTAAACAACCTGCTTGTGTAGAGGTCTCTAATGGTGCGATCATATTTGGGGATCTCTTAGATCCAAATTCTGAGATAAGAAAGGTCTTAAGGGAAAACTATACCATTGTGAGGAAGCCTGAGTTAGGAACTGAACCTTGTGTGTTTTATATAATATAGGGGGCATGATATGTTAGATAAAGCCTTTTATGGAGATAAAAAATATTGGTCATGGGTAATATTTTTGCTTATACTAATTGTTATTGGATTTCTTGCTTATATTACCCAGCTAAAAAATGGTTTAATGGTTACTGGAATGGGTAAGGATGTGTCCTGGGGATTTTATATTGCCCAGTTCACCTATTTTGTTGGAGTAGCAGCATCTGCAGTTATGGTGGTAATACCCCTTTATCTGCACAATTACAAAAAGTTTGAACAGATAGTTACTTTTGCTGAATTTATGGCAGTTGCCTCGGTGATAATATGCCTTTGTTTCATTATAGTTGACCTTGGTCAACCACAACGACTTTTTAATGTACTTTTACATCCAACTCCAAATTCCATTCTTTTTTATGATATGATTGTATTAAATGGATATATGCTTTTAAATATTTTGATATCTTGGAACAATCTCCATGCAGATTATAGAAGGGTTCCTCATCCAAAATGGACAAAAGTTCTTGCTTATATTTCAATACCCTGGGCTGTTTCAATCCATACAGTGACGGCATTTTTGTACCAAGGACTTCCAGGCAGGCATTTTTGGCTAACTGCTATTATGGCTGCAAGGTTCCTCTCTTCTGCTTTTTGTGCTGGACCAGCAATATTAGTTCTATTGCTTTTAATCTTAAAGAAAGTGACCAAGTTTGATCCTGGGAAAGAGGCAATACAGACCTTGGCTAAGATTATTACCTATGCAATGTGTGTAAATGTGTTTTTACTTTTAACTGAGGTATTCACTTCATTTTACAGCAACATCCCTGGTCACAAGGCAACATTCATCTATCTTTTTAAAGGACTCCACGGTCATGGAAACTTGGTAGGTTGGATGTGGGTGATGGTGGTAACAGCGATTGCCTGTTTGGTCATATTAATACCTCCAAAATTCAGAAATAATCCAGAATTATTGGTTGTTGGTTTAATTTTCTTAATTTTGGCCACATGGATTGACAAAGGTCTTGGCCTTGTAGTAGGTGGTTTCATACCAAATCCATTTGAAAAGGTGGTAGAGTACTCACCAACTATTTATGAGTTGCTCATAGCCATGATGGTTTATTCCATAGGACTGTTAGTTTTAACAATTTTATGGAAGATTGGTGTAAGTGTGAAAAGGGAACTCGGCATAATACCAAAATAAAATTAATAATAGGAGGTTTAAGCTATGGCTTATCCAGAAATTGATTATGATAAGTGTGAGGGTTGTGGCGCCTGTGCAGACACATGTCCAGCTGAAGTTATTGAAATGGAAGATGATAAACCCCAGGTAGTAAATCCTGATGAGTGCCTTGAATGTGAATCCTGTGTTGAAGTTTGTGAACAAG
The DNA here is from genome assembly GCF_054657475.1 of Desulfothermus naphthae. NCBI lineage: Bacteria > Pseudomonadati > Thermodesulfobacteriota > Desulfovibrionia > Desulfovibrionales > Desulfothermaceae > Desulfothermus > Desulfothermus naphthae. The sequence goes on along the minus strand of NZ_BAAHYQ010000001.1, from coordinate 1,496,138 downwards.
ATGCAATAACCCTTGTAGAGTAATTTGAGTCTATTTTAAAGTATTAATGGGCCCCTAATATTACCATATATTAGGGGCTTATTTTTTAAGTAAGCTCAGGAGCGTTAGTTTATGAGATTAGATTTTGAAGAATTCTTTGTTAGATATGAAAAGCTAGCAAAAGGGTGTTCAGATATTTTTGAATCTATGAAAAAAAAATATCCAAAAGAGGTTACTTGTAAAATAGGGTGTGTTGACTGTTGTTACGCACTCTTTGATTTGACCTTAATTGAGGCTATGTATATAAATAAAAAATTTTTTGAAGTCCTGCCCAAATCTGAGCAAGAAAAAATTTTGGACGAGGCAAATAGGATTGATAGACAAATATATAAAATTAAAAGGTGGGCATTTAAGGAGAGGCAAAAAGGGGTTCCTGAAGAGAAAATATTAGAAGAGATTGGGAAAAAGAGGATCAAATGTCCCCTTTTGTCTGAAGATAATAAGTGTATTTTATATGAGTTCAGGCCAATTACCTGTAGGGTGTATGGGTTGCCTCTGGCAATTTCTGGAGAAGTTAAGATATGTTCTAAAAGTGGTTTTGTACCAGGGGAAAAATACGAAACCGTTTTTATAGAGAAAATAAATACCCGTTTATTTCAACTCACCACTGAACTTGTTCAGAGTATTCCCACAAGATATACTGCCTTAAATGAAGTACTGGTACCTTTATCCATGGCCCTGCTTACGGATTATAATGAAGAATATTTAGGAATAATTACCTGTGATAAAGTGCCAGGGCCAAAGGGACCAGTCTGGACCTTAGGTGGAGGGGACTAATGGTTGATAAGGACAAGGTTAATGAACTGAAAAGAGCCATTTATGACAAATTACCTCCAAGGCGCAAGAAGTTTATTGATAAAATAGGATTTGATAATTGGGATCCTTTTCAGGAGCCAAAACATCCAATTGATATTAGGAAGGATGTCACAAAAAGGACAACCAAACAACTTATAAATGAATTTTTAGAGACAAAACAAGGCAATAAAATTAGCATGGCTTATGAAGCCGGTGTATATGAAATATGTATGGGATTGTATCAGGCGGATGAAAAATATAAGGCCATGTTTGATTTTTCTATATGGTATTACAATAAATTAAAGAATGAAGGTTTAGATCCAGATTTGGCCTGGGAAAAAAGATAGGAGATAATTTATGGATAAGGAAAAAAGAGAAAGAGTGGATGCATACATTCAAGATCTAAGGGAAAGGATAAGGCAGGCGCCATTTAATGGAATTGCCCATTATAATCTTGCCTGTGCCTTGATAGGCATAGGAGAGTATGAGGAGGCAAAAAAAGAGTTGTTAAAGGCAATTGATCATGCACCCCATTTGTGTGAGGCCTATGTGCAGCTAGGTGGCCTAGCTTTAAGAGAAGGGGATTATGAGACCTGTCTTAAACTAAATAAAAAGGCTGCGGAAATAACGCCTTCTTTTGCTGTGCCTCACAGTAATATAGGATTTATATATCTTCAGCAAGGCAAGGTCAATGAAGCAATTGGGGCCTTAAAAAGGGCATTGGAATTAAATCCAAAGCTTGTTCAGGCAAGGACCACTTTGGCCAGTGCATATTTATTAAAAAAAGAATATGATAGATGTATTGAAGAATGTGAAATAGTTATCAATCAAGAGCCAGCCTTTGGTCCGGCGTATAACAATATGGGTATAGCCTTAATGGAAAAAGGAGAATATAAGAAAGCAAAAGAATATTTTGAGCTTGCACAAAAGAATAATTATGAAACTCCTCGGGAAATTATTGAGGAACTTGAGAGGTTTTTATATTAGTTTTTCCTTGACAACTTAAAAATCTTGTTCTTAAAATCACAAGCGTTTCAAAAAGAATTAAGCATATTATTAAGTTGTGGAATTTAACATCAACCAAGTTACAAGGAGGCTAGAGAATGCCAAAACATGAAACCCCATTATTGGACCAACTAATCAGTGGCCCATGGCCAAGTTTTGTGGATGATTTGAAGAGTTATTCTGAGTACAGACATAAGAACCCAAACAATGTAGAGTATCAGATTCCAGAAGACGTTGTGGATGATTTATTGGGTGTATTAGAACTTTCCTACGTAGACAAGGAAACACATTGGAAGCATGGCGGTATTGTTGGTGTATTTGGATACGGCGGCGGTGTTATTGGAAGATATTGTGACCAGCCAGAAAAATTTCCTGGGGTAGCCCACTTCCATACCATGCGTGTAAACCAGCCAAATGGAAAATATTATAGCACTGAATTTTTAAGGGGTATTTGTGACCTTTGGGAATTTAGAGGTAGTGGAATTTTGAATATGCATGGATCCACTGGCGATATGATATTTTTGGGGACCAGAACTGAGCAATTGGAAGAGATATTTTTTGAACTCACCCATAAGTTTAATCAAGACCTTGGTGGGTCTGGTTCTAACTTGAGAACTCCATCTTGTTGTTTGGGTATGTCTCGTTGTGAATGGGCTTGCTACAATACCCAGGAAGCCGCATATCAACTTACCCATGAATATCAGGATGAGCTACATCGTCCAGCATTTCCCTATAAATTTAAATTTAAATTTGATGGATGTCCAAATTGCTGTGTGGCCTCAATAGCAAGGGCTGATCTCTCTGTAATTGGAACATGGAGAGATGAGATCCAGATAGACCAAGAAGCTGTACAGGCTTATATTAATGGCGAGATCCCTCCAAATGGAAATGCCCATGCAGATGGTGACTGGGGACCATTTGATATTCAAAAAGAGGTCATTGATCTATGTCCTACCCAGTGTATGAGAATGGAAGACAACAAACTTGTAATTGATAATAAAAATTGTGTCAGGTGCATGCACTGTATTAATGTCATGCCACGTGCATTGAGACCAGGAAATGACAGAGGGGCAACTATTTTGGTTGGTGCAAAGGCTCCTATTTTAGACGGTGCCCAAATGAGTTCATTATTGGTGCCATTTATGAAAATGGAAGAACCTTTTGATGAATTGAAAGAGCTAATTGAAAATATCTGGGATTGGTGGATGGAAGAAGGAAAGAACCGTGAACGCTTAGGTGAATTAATTAAACGTAAGGGATTTAGAGAATTGTTAAAGATTACAGGACTGAAGGCAATTCCACAACAGGTTGAAGAACCAAGACATAATCCATACATTTACTGGTATGAGGATGAAGTACCTGGTGGATGGCAGAGAGATATTAAAGAATTTAGAAAACGCCACTTAAGATAATTGTGATAAACATTTGTTAAATAGAATTTAAGGAGGATAAATTATGGCATTTATTTCATCAGGATATAATCCAGATAAACCAATGGAAAACAGGATTACAGATATAGGTAATAGGCATTATGGCGAGTTCCTACCTCCTGTGATTAAAAAGAATTTTGGAAAGTGGTTGTGGCACGAGATATTAGAGCCTGGTGTACTTATGCACAAGGCAGAGAGTGGTGATGTGGTTTATACTGTACGTGTAGGTGAACCAAGGCTTATGACTGTACAATATTTAAGAGAAGCATTGGATATTGCAGATAAATATTGTGACGGATATTTGAGATTTACTACCAGAAACAATATTGAATTCATGGTTGATTCAAAAGAAAAATTAGAGGCTTTAATAAAGGATCTCAAGGAAAGGAAATTTCCTGGTGGATCATATAAATTTCCTATAGGTGGAACTGGTGCAGGTATAACAAATATTGTACATACTCAGGGTTGGATCCATTGTCATACACCTGCAACTGATGCGTCTGGTCCAGTAAAAGTAGTTTTAGATGAGCTTTTTGAAGACTTTCAGAAGATGAGACTCCCCGCACAGCTAAGGATATCTCTTGCATGCTGTTTGAACATGTGTGGTGCTGTTCACTGCTCTGATATTGCTATTTTGGGATACCATAGAAAACCGCCAATGATTGACGACGAATATATTGACAAGCTCTGTGAAATACCTCTGGCTATTGCTGCTTGTCCAGTGGGTGCTGTTAAACCAAAAAAGAAAAAGATCATTTCAGAGAGGACAGGTGAAGAAATAGAGGTAAAATCTGTTGAAGTGAATCAAGAGCGTTGTATGTTTTGTGGAAACTGCTACACAATGTGTCCATCTATGCCCTTGGCTGACCATGAAGGTGATGGTATAGTCCTTATGGCTGGTGGTAAGGTTTCTAACAGGATAACAGCACCAAAGTTTTCAAAAGTGGTAGTTGCATTTATTGAAAATGAACCACCTCGTTGGCCAACCTTGGCAAAGACCATTAGAAAGATAGTCGAGGCATATGCCAAGGGTGCTAGGAAGTATGAAAGGCTTGGAATGTGGGCAGAAAGGATTGGTTGGGAAAAATTCTTTGAAGTATGTGAATTAGATTTTAGTCATCACCTAATTGATGATTTCCGTGATCCTGCATACTATACCTGGCGTCAGACCACTAACTTCAAGTTCACAGAAAACTTCCCACAAGAATATAGCAAGATGAAGGTAGAAGAATAGTATATTAATACAATGGTAGGGGGATAATTAATCTCCCTACCTAAATTATTTAAGGAGGCAATAAAATGGCCTATGAAGAACAAAAGGAAAAACTACTCAAAGAATTAGAAAAAAAATCAAAAAACAAAACTAAATTTTATTTTAACGACCTTGCAAAGATTCTGGGTGAGAAACCAAGAATGGCCAAAAAGATTGTAAATGAATTAGTTGATGAAGGAAAATTAGTATTCTGGTCAAGTGGTTCAACAACCATGTATTCTCTTCCTGGTGTTGGAAAACAGGCAGAAGCAGAGGGTGAAGCATAATAAATTGAATCATGGTTATCCTAAAATTTCATATCCCAGGATCCTGATAGGTGGACTTGGAGGAGGTTCAGGAAAGACCATAGTAACCCTTGGATTGATTAAATCTTTAAGAAATAAAGGGTTTCGGATAAAGCCCTTTAAAAAGGGTCCAGATTATATAGACGCAGCCTGGCTGGCGCTGGCAGCAGGCGAAAGTGCTAGTAATCTGGATCCTTTTTTTATGGATGAAGAATCTATTCGTAATATCTTTTCTCTAAAGGCCCAGGATTTTGATATTTCAATAATAGAGGGAAATAGGGGAATTTTTGATGGATTAGATGTAGAAGGTTCTTGTTCAACAGCTTACTTAGCTAAGGTGCTCGGCTCTCCTGTAATAGTAGTTGTTGATTGTACAAAGGTTACAAGAACAGTAGCTGCTATGTTACTTGGGTGTAACAATCTGGAACCAGATTTTAAATTAGAAGGTGTGATTTTTAATAGAGTTGCTGGTAGCAGACACAAAAAGATTTTAACCAAGTCAGTTGAAAGATATACAGATATAAAGGTTCTGGGTGCTATTCCTAAACTGAAAAAGGATCCAATTCCAGAAAGACATATGGGGCTTATTTCCCATAGGGAATACGAAAGTGAAGACAATTTAAATTATCTGGCCCAGGTTGTTGGTGACAATGTGGACTTAGATGGAATTTTAAAAATAGCGAAAGATGTTAGCCATGAATTTGAAATAAAACCAATATGGCCCAAAAGGGTGGTGAGTGAGCCTGTAAATGTTGGGGTAGTACGTGATAGTTCATTGTGGTTTTACTATGAAGAAAATTTAGAACTCCTTAAGGCATGTGGGGCAAATATAGTTGAATTTAGTTTAATATCAGATTTAAGACCTCCCCAGGAAATTCATGGTATCTATCTTGGTGGAGGATTTCCTGAGACCCAGGCTGATCTTTTGTCAAAAAATAAACAGATGAGGGAGTGGGTATTTAATTGTGCCCAGATAGGTATGCCTATATATGCTGAATGCGGTGGCCTTATGTATTTGTGCAGGGAAATTTTTACAAAACATGGCTTATATCCTATGGCTGGTGTGTTTCCTTGTAAAATCAGGATCCATAAAAAACCACAAGGACATGGCTACACAAGGGCCCTAACAACCAGGGACAACCCCTTTTTCAAGAAAGATTCAGAATTTTTAGGTCATGAATTTCATTACTCAAGTTGTGAAATTAAAGAGGGAGAATTTGCATTTGTATTGGATTTAAAAAGAGGGGAAGGTATTTGTAGTGGAAAGGATGGACTTTTATATAAAAATACCTTTGCGTGTTATAACCATATTTACGGACCCCACATCCCTTCATGGGGAATGAATTTTGTGAGAGCCTGTGGTGAATTTAAAAACTCATTGGTAACAAGAAAAAATTTCCTTCCTCCAATTAGGGCTATGTATTGATTTACTAACTACTCCGACCATCAAATCCCAAGAAATGTCTTTTTTATTACATTTTTTTCATTTACCTCACTTTGTCTAATCTCCTTAAAAGTCAAGATAAATTTTTAAGAGATTAAGACAGTCTATAAAATATATAATTTACTTCGCAATTCTCAGTGAGAAATAATTTGATTTTTCGGCTTTATTTTGTTAAATGTGCGAATATAACATTTTTTTATGTTTTTATATTTTTTTTAGAAAGATCATTATAATTTTTCAACTATTTCCTTGTAAATCCTACGTTTACAAACTCACCGAGAATTGTTGTTTATGTCTCTGTTGAATGGACAAAAGTAAAAAAATCATATAGATCAACTACAAGTTAATTTTTCAATGAAACCCATAAACTCATAACTTTAAGGAGGGTGCTATGGATTATAAAAATATTCTTTTTGAAGTGAAAGAAAAGGTTGCCCTATTAACTATTAATAGGCCTAAGGTTTTAAACGCATTAAATCCTGAGACATTAAGTGAAATAGAGGATGTGATAGACAGGATTTATAAAGAAAATCTAGCCAGGGTTCTTGTAATTACTGGTGCGGGGGATAAGGCCTTTGTGGCTGGTGCTGATATTTCTGAATTTCCAAAGATGAATTCCCTTCAAGCCAGACTTTTTGCAAAAAAAGGACAGGACGTTTTTTTTAAAATAGAAAACCTTCCTATCCCAACCATTGCTTGCGTAAATGGATATGCCCTGGGTGGTGGATGTGAAATGGCCATGAGTTGTGACTTTATCTATGCATCTGAAAAGGCAAAATTTGGGCAACCTGAAATAAATCTTGGGATAATTCCAGGTTTTGGGGGCACTCAGAGACTTGCCAGATTGGTTGGAAAGGCAAGGGCCAAGGAGCTTTGCATGACTGGGGAACAAATAAGTGCCCAAGAAGCGAAGGAACTCGGTTTAGTGGCAAAGGTTTTCAAACCAGAGGAACTTTTGGATAAAACAATGGAAGTTGCTAAGGCCATGGCAAACAAATCAGCAGTTGCATTGAGGGCAATTAAGGAAGTTATTAATAGGGGTTCTGAGGTAGATCTCGTTACTGGTTGCGCATTGGAGGTTGAGGCTTTTGCCACATCATTTGCTAGTGCAGATGCAAAAGAAGGAGCAACTGCCTTTTTAGAGAAAAGAAAACCCAATTTTAAGGGATCCTTTACAAATTAAATCATCACAGGGGACTTTTTTCAGTCCCCTAGACTATCTATGAAACATCTTTTAGAATTCAAGATAGATCCAATTTTAGGACAGGTGACACCAGAAAAGATAATAGAATAGATGCGAATCCTAAATTCTTTAATTGTATGGAAGCCCGGGACCAAGAAGCCCCCTTGGCAACTTGCAGAACCTACACAATTTCAAAAAGACGTGCTCAAAGCCTTTGGATACTACATAGACGACAATTGGGTTCTACAACCTATGAAACAATAACATGCTATAATTAATGAATTAAAAAGACCCTACTATCACTAATCTCTGAAAGTCCTGTATAAGGCTTAATAAATCTATATGCAATAGGGTAATTTAATCTGATTTACCACATTAACAATAATAGAGAAATTTTATGCCTTTAATAATAACGATATTAACTTATAAAAAAACCTCACTCTACCCGCACGGATAAAGTGAGGGTTCTCCTTAGAAAGTTAGATAAGGATTACTAATATTCGTGAAGGATGTAATTTATATCCAATCCAAGGCAAATTTTTTAATGATCACACACATTTTGTCCTGTTACAAGTGTTCCATTAAGATATGCCTCAACTATTTTTTCAGGTTCATCAGAGGGTGCACCTACTAATACCTGAACACCCATTTGATTAAATAAATCAATGGCCCTTCTTCCCATACCCCCTGCTATGACTAAACTGACACCTTGGTCCTTTATCCAGGGGGGAAGGATTCCAGGTTGATGTGCCGGTGGTGTGACCATTTGTTTTCCCGTAATGGCCTTTGTTTCTGTATCAACATCAATTAAAGCAAACTGTTCACAATGTCCAAAATGCATACAAAGTCTTCCGCCTGCCACTGGTAGAGCTATTCTCATATAGAATCCTCCTTCATTAATTTCCTATTGTTTTCACTAAGTTATTATATATATTTACCAGTTCATTTTTAACCTTACTTTCGCTGTAATCTATTATATTGGTTCCATTAATCTGAGCCTTGGTAAAAACAGGGTCATATGGTAGTCTTCCCAAACAGGTAAGTCCTTCATCAAGACATTTTTTTTCTATTTTTTGTGTAATATCTTCATTTAAATCCCATTTATTTACAATAACCCCAGCAGGGATATTAAAATGTTTTGTGAGAGAAATAACCCTTTCCATATCATGGATTCCTGATACTGTAGGTTCAGTTATAATTACTACAAAATGGGTACCTGTTACTGAAGCTATTACAGGACATCCAATCCCAGGTGGCCCATCTATTAAAATTTTGTCAATATTTTGAGAAATAGCTATTTCCCGAGCCTTTTGCCTGACAAATGAAACAAGCTTTCCAGAATTTTCAGCACCAATTCCGAGTCTTGCATGCACCATTGGACCATATTTAGTATTAGATACCATCCAATGTCCACACCACCTATCTTCAAACAAAAATGCTTCCTCCGGACAAAAATGGACACAAACTCCACACCCTTCACAGGAGTTTAGATCTAAATTGAAATTTTGTCCATCAATAGAAATGGCATTAAAACGGCACATTTCTTCACAGGTTCCACAAAAAACACATTTTTCTTCAATCCATTTTGGTTCATGACCACTATAAAAATCTTCTTTTTGGATAAGTTCAGGTTTTAAAATTAGATGTAAATCTGCAGCATCAACATCACAATCTGCTAATACAAGTTTTTTAAAAAGAGAAGCAAAAGCACCTGTAATTGACGTCTTCCCAGTTCCTCCCTTTCCACTGATGATGACAACTTCTTTTGGTTCCATAACTCTTCACCTTTTGTTCATCTCACTTATAAGTAATTTACCACTATTTAACCACGCATTCCTATGTTATAAGCAGGTAGCACATGTTTTAGTTTAATGGGTGTATTCGATTATTGGTATTTCTGTTCCAATTTTCTTTCTTGTGGCTTCTTTAATTTGTTCAAAATGAGGGCAAGGAAAACTACCCTTAGAAATACAAGAGCCAAAAACAATCGCATCAGCCCCTCTATCCACCATAAGCTTTGCTCTTGAGACCGCTCGTTTGCCAGGACATCCCCCACAAGTAACAAATCCCACTATTTCAACAGAACCTATATCTTCAAAAGCTCCTTTACCTTCTTTGGTCACATTAAAACATTTAGTACCAGGACATATATCTTCCACTTGTTGGCAACGAATTATTCCCACTTTTTTCATAACATATGCTCCTTTTTGTTTCTCTTTTTAAATTATGCTATCATTCCTTTTTTGAAAGATCAAAAGCCTTATCTTTTAATTCTAAAAACATTTCCTTATATTTAGGGATTTCTTCCACAATCACTTTACCTTTAGAATATAACCTGGCTATTTCAATATCGTGTTTTATCTCCATTAAAAGAGGAATATTTTCCTCTTTTAAATAGTTGTGTACCCTATCATCTCCCATATCTGAACGATTTATTACAACCCCAAAGGGAATATTTAATTGTCTTGTAACCTCAATGGCCAAGATAAGGTCATTTAACCCAAAGGGGGTGGGTTCTGTAACTAAAATTGCCACATCGCAATCTTTTAATGTTTCAATAGTTGGACAGGTAGTTCCTGGAGGTGCATCCAAAATACAAATTTTATCGTTTTCAATATGTCTTTTTAATCCCTTGATAATTGGAGGTGCCATTGCAACTCCAATATCTAATCTACCTTCATACAACTGAACATTATTTTTTTCATAGTGGTTAATTTCCCCGATTCTTCTATCCACTTCACTGATCGCCTTTTGGGGACAAATATGATAGCATGCACCACAACTATGACACAAATCATAAAAAAGCATAGGAACCTTTTCTATAACAATGATGGCTTTAAATTCACATATTTCTGTACATTTCCGACATCCATCACATAAGGATTCATCTACCTTTGGAACTTTCACATAGGAGATTTCCTTGTCAATAAAATCACCCTTTAAAAAAAGATTTGCATTAGGTTCTTCAACGTCACAATCTAGCAAAACCACTTCTTCATCAATGGCAGTAGCAAGATTAACTGCAACAGTGGTCTTCCCTGTTCCGCCCTTACCTGAGGCAACACATATTTTCATATCCAATGCCCCTCTTTATCAAATGATTTGGCAGGCTCAAGCTTTCCTGCTAAATAAGCATCAATTGCCTCTTTTACTGTTTTAAGGTCAGTCAAATATACAGGAATTTTTGCTGCTGTGAGCAAATTAAAGGCCTTTGGACCTACATGACCTGTTATTACTGCTTTTGCTCCTTCTGAAGCTACATTTTGCGCTGATTGAAGTCCAGCACCTTGGGGCAAATTCAAATTCTGGGAATTGTCTATTACTTTGTACTCTTTTGTCTCTGTATCATAAATTAAAAATTTTCTTGCTCTACCAAATCTTGGATCTATTTCACTATTTAAATCATCACCTGTAGTTGTTATTGCTATTTTCATAATTCCTCCTCTTCGAGGCGGAAGCAATTATTATCGAGCTTCCGCCTCCCATTAGATTGATACATCACTTCCACAAACTCCCACCATTACAGGAAAGTTAGCTATTTTTGTGTAAGTTCAGCCAGTCTCTGTTCTAATTCTTTAAGCCTATTTTTGAGAAAATTCGCCTCTGCTTCCAAAGTCTTTTTTTCAGTCTCCTCATCATAGGGAACAGAATAAGGAGCGGGATAATAGGGTCCGTACCACCATCTTCTTCCTCTACCCCAAAATCCTCTGCCCCATCCTCTACCTCTACCAAATCCCCAACCTCTTCCTGGGCCATATACCCAACCTGGATGGGGATTTCCAGAACAATATCCAAGTCCTCTTCCTGTACGTGGGCCTGCGCCCAATGGTCCAGTCCTATCACCTCCTGGCATAACCATCACCTCCTTTTTAATTTTTTATGCCCTTCTAAGGGGTATTTTGCAATTTGGGCACAACCTCTCAAAACAAGGTTGTCCTCTATAATGCTCTTCTTTATGCCCGCACTTTGGGCAAATACACATCCCATCTACCGTGCCTCGCATTCGACCGCCACCCATACCTCTTCCGCCGCCACCCATACCTCTACCTCCTCCTTGACCTCTTCCACTACCTTGACCTGGCATATTCCACCTCCTTAAAATTCTATGCCTAGACTTAACACATCCTGGCATAATAAAAGGTTTTTCATTTAATTTGCCTGTAAAATAAGCCTCTTTTACCTTTTGCACGCAACCTGAAATAAAAGGAATAACCGCAATTCCATTTGATGTAAGTACTTCAAAGTACTGTCTTGATATCCCACCGCAAACCAATCCATCTAAATTAAGTGATAGAACCTCTTTTATTCTTTCAAAAAAATCAGTTGATTCAACATATTCCATATATTCTTCAACAATATTTTTCCCATCAAATTCTACCACCAAAAAACTCTTGGCAACATCAAATAAAGGAGCTATTCTCTCATTCCAGATTGTAAAAGCCACTTTTTTTTTCATGATGAATTACCTGCAAGTTAGATGCCAAACTAACGCTAACTATTAACTCCCAGAAGATTAACAGATCATGGTCTTGATTTTGTATCAAATAGTTGCAGAGTTGCTACTTAATTCCTTAAAGTGGTTGCGAATTCGCTACTAAAGACAAATTCCTAAAAATGTTTACAAGAAATTTAATCTTGGAAAAAACTTATGCAGACTTAAAAAGAAATTTGGATTATTATCTTATTCCTGGGGGAGGAGTTATGTTCATATCTTTCATTTTATAGAGTAAGGCCCGGTAGCTAATTTTGAGGAGTTTTGCTGTTTCCTTTCTATTCCAATTAGTTTCATTTAATATTTTTAAGATAACCATTCGTTCTACTTTCTTAGTAATAGAATCCTTTATTTCTTTAAGAGAGGGAATGTCTTTATTTTTTATTCGATTAGTTAATGAGGCGTCAATCTCATCTATAGAATCATTAACACTTGGACCACCGAAATCAGTTTCCTTTATTTTATCTAGTAATTCATCTCTTACTGCGTTTATATCTCCAAGAACAAAAAGTCTTTGAATATAATTATAAAGCTCTCTCACATTACCTGGCCAGTGGTATTTTAAAAAAACTTCGGCAAGATCAGGAGGTATTGATAAATTTTTATGAGGATATTGTTTCTTCATTTCCTTAATAAAATATTCCACAAGTGGAAGTATATCTTCTTTTCTCTCTCTAAGTGGGGGGATATGAATGCATATAGTACTTAGTCTATAAAAAAGATCTTCCCTAAAACTACCAGCAGTAATTTCTGCCTCTAAATTTCTGTTAGTTGCAGCTACCACCCTGGCGGTTGTCTTTATTTCTCTATGTCCTCCTACTCTGAAAAAACACCTATCCTGAAGAACCTGCAATAATTTTGCTTGCAAACTAATCGAAATTTCACCAATTTCATCTAAAAATATTGTTCCTGACCTAGCCAATTCGAACTTGCCAATTCTTGAAGAAGTAGCTCCTGTAAATGCCCCTTTTTCATATCCAAAAAGTTCTGATTCCAACAGTTCAGCTGGAATAGCAGCACAATTGATTTTTATAAAAGGTTCCTTAGCCCTAAAAGAATAATAGTGAAGCGCACGTGCAACCAATTCCTTGCCAACCCCACTTTCACCTGTAATAAGGACATTCAAATCATAATCTCCAACCTGTTTGGTGAGTCTAATAATCTCTTTAATTATCTTGCTTTTTCCCACTATTTTAGGCTTAGACAAACTCATAGTTCTACACCAGTGATTCTTACTATTTTAGGAGGTTATTGATGTTTTCTATCAACACATTCAGATCATAGGGTTTTTCCAATAGAACATCTGGAGACTCTTCTCTTGCTATTTCTTTTGGATAATGGCCATATCCTGTAACACAAATTACAGGAATATTTGGATGTTCCTGTCTTAAACACTTAATCAACCCAATACCGCTGACATAAGGCAATCTAATATCAGCTATCACCAAATCATATTTGTATTTTTTTATTTTTTCTAGACCATCTAATCCATCTTTAGCAAATAACAAAGAAAATCCCTGTTCTGAAAGAAACTCTTTTAAAAGTTCTCGCTGAACTGCATCGTCCTCAATTATCAATATCGTATGTTTGTTTTTTGACATAAATTGATCCTGCTTTTTTTTTAATTATAATAAACTATTCTTCCTTTAATTTCAATGTTAATTACCATTTTATATCCTTTATTATTTTCTGTATTTTAAAATTTTTGCAGGGTTGCCTTGAACCACAGCATAGTCAGGAACAGGAGACACAACCACACTACCTGCCCCAATAACAGCCCCTTTTCCAATATCAGCTCCCACTATTGCACCATTTCCTATCCAGACATCCTCTCCAATAACGACTTTTTTTAATTCACCCCCCTGTTCTTTTATTGGTATATCCAATCGGTGAAAAAAATGTTGTCTAGTACCACTAATTATATGAACCCCTGTGCCTAATAAAGTATTATCACCTATTTCAGCATACCCAATATCACACCTAGGACCAATATAAACTCCCCTACCTATTTTCACCCTTGAATCAGAAAAAGTAGTACCAAATCCTACAAAAGAGTCAATTAAATTTGTCTTAGTTATCCACTCCAATACACACTTTCTCAGCCACTCTCCAAAAAGTCCAGGAAATAGGGAACAAAACTGCATCAAATTAGAAAAGACTCTCTTTTTTTCTAAAAATATGGCTACAAACAAAAAATAAATATACAAGGGAAAGGAAATGGTTTTAAAAAATAGGTGAACACATTTCTTAATTTTGCGCTTCATAGCCCCAGCTTTTTTCCTTCTAAAAAGGGATTAATAAATAAAAAACTTGATATAACCAATTAGATTAATTATTACTAAAAAATCAACAATGAACATTTAACAAAATTAAAATAAATGGGCAATACTCAATTTACTATAAAATTCCTCACCCCACAGTTTACCCAAGGTTATCCGTATATTTTTACAATAGGCCTTCCATTAAAGAAGGGCTTTCTTTATAATAAAGACAAGCTATTAGTTTTAGACCAAAATAAGAATTCATATGTGAGTGAACTTACACCTCTTCTTTATTGGCCAGATAAAAGTATAAAGTGGTGCATATTGGATATTTTTATTGCCAAACCTATTAAGAATACCACTTTTTTATTTTTAGGGACCTCTAACCAAAAGGAAAAATTGCAAGAAAAGATTAAGTTTAATATAGAGAAATCAGAACAAAAAATAAACCTTTCTACAGGATCCTTTTATTTTGTTTTAGATAAAAATTTAAACTCTATATTCAAGAATATAGATATTGATTTTTCTTTGACAACAAAAAATAATAAAAAGTTTTCTTTTCAAGATTTAAAAGAAAAAAATATCAATTTCTTACATATTGGAAGGTTAAGGATAGATATTGAAATTAAAGGCAAATTATTAATTTCAGGCAAAAAATATATAAATTTAAGATTTATAATTTCCTTTTTTTGCCAATCATCCATTATTAAAATAGACGCAGAAATACATAATCCAAATCCTTCTATTCATCCTTCAGGTAAATGGGATCTTGGAGATCCAGGATCTATATTTTTTAAAGATTTTTCAATTTTATATAAGTTAGACAAACCAATAAAGGAATTAACATGCTATATAGATAAGACAAAGAATAAGGAGATTATTGTATCTAAAAATTTTGATAAATTTATTATCCATCAAAACTCCAGCGGTGGAACAAATTGGAATTCTCCTAACCACATAGATAAGGATGGAAATTTAACTGTAAAATTTAAAGGCTTTTTCATACACGAATATAATGATGGATGTTTAACAAAAAAAATAAGTGGAGATAGAATCAATCCTTTAATAATTGCAAAATCAGAAAAAAACATTTCATTTAGTATAAAAAATTTTTGGCAAAATTTTCCCAAATCTATTAAAGTTCAAAAAGATTTGATAAAACTTTCTCTGTTTCCAAAACAAACACAAATACTTTATGAATTACAGGGAGGAGAAAAAAAGACTCATACTATTTATATTGATATAGACTCTGACGAAAAGGGAGAGAGATTATTTAATTTTATGTTTCCTCCCAATTTTGAAATCAATCCCTACTGGATCCACACATCAGAGACAATTCCCTACTTTGTGCCAGAAGAACAAGATTCTAACGAAAATTACCTCAAATACATAAAAAACATAATTATTGGTCCTAATTCCTTTTTTAAAAAAAATGAGGTAATAGACGAGTATGGCTGGAGAAATTTCGGAGACATATTTAGCGACCACGAGGCAGTAAATCATAAAGGGGACACCCCTTTTGTATCCCATTATAATAACCAATATGATTTTTTATATGGTGCAATTGTCCATTTCCTTAGATCTGGAGATTTTAAGTGGTTTGAACTATTAGAGCCTCTTGCCAAACACACATTTGATATAGACATATATCATACAGACAAAGACAAAGCAGCCTATAATCATGGGATGTTTTGGCACACAGACCACTATGTGGAAGCAAAAACTGCCACACATAGGACTTATTCTCGGCTAAACCCTTCACCTGGTGGGGGGCCATCAAATGAACACAACTACACAACAGGACTTTTGTATTTCTACCTCCTAACTGGGAATATTCAGGCCAAAGAAGCAGTCTTAGAATTGGCTAATTGGGTAATAGAAATGGACAAAGGAGATAACTCTCTTTTTTGTATTTTAGACCATGACCCAACAGGACTAGCTTCACAAACAGTTGATCCTAAGTTTCACCGCCCGGGTAGAGGAGCGGGAAATTCAATAAATGCACTAATAGACGCATATATTTTAACAAATAACAGAAAATATCTTTTCAAAGCAGAAGAACTTATTAGAAGAACTATTCATCCTAAGGATGATATAGAAAAATTAAATTTAGATGATCCTGAATTTAGATGGTCATATCTAGTTTATTTGCAAATCCTTGATAAATATTTGTGTCTAAAATTAGAATTAAATGAAATAGATTGGATGTATTTTTACGGACGTGATAGTCTAATACACTATGGCAGGTGGATATTAAAAAACGAAGTACCTTATAAAGATGTTCTCCACAAAGTAGAAATTCCAACAGAAACATGGCCAGCACAGGATATAAGAAAGGCTTATGTATTAAATTGTGTAACAAAATATATATCTGAAAAAGAAAGAAAGTTATTCCTAGAAAAGGCTAAATTCTTTTTTAATAGATGCTTGGACGATTTACTTAAGTTTAATACAGCTTATCTAACAAGGCCAATGGTTATCTTATGTGTATTTGGTTTTCAACAAGCATATTTCGATAATTTAAAAAACCACTCCGCAAACAGGCCTCTAAAACACAATTACGATTTTGGAGAGCCAGAGACTTTTGTGCCTCAAAAATATAAGTGGAAAACTACCTTTAGAGAAAACATAAAAACCTTTTCAAGAGAAATTAAGAGAATTTTTATAGAGAAAATATGGCAAATAAAACAAAAATTACCTTTGTAGTCCATAGTCTAAATCCAGGGGGAGCTGAGAAACTTGCTCTGGACATGGCTTTGGAGCTAAAAAAAGAATTTCAAATATCTGTAATTTGTTTAGATGAAGTTGGAATCTGGGGAAAAATCTTAAGAAATAAGCAAGTCCCTGTAATATCTTTATACAGAGAAGAAGGAGTTGACATATATATCCCCTACTTACTTTCAAAATATACAAAAGAATTTCAAACCAATATAATTCATGCCCATCAAACAACTCCGTGGTTCTATTCTGCTCTCTCTAGATTATTTAATCCAAAGCCATATCTTTTATTTGAAGAACATGGTAGGTTTTACCCTGAAATAAAGAATAAAAAGAAAATATTATTTAACAAATTGTTGATAAACAAACTAACACATAAAGTAGTGGCAGTATCTAATGATATAAAAAATAGATTAATAGAATATGAAGGTGTATCTGAAAAAAAAATCCAAGTAATTTATAATGGTATAAAAATAGAAGATATAGATACAGACCATTTAAAAAAAGAGTGTAGAAAAAAGTTAAATTTAGATGAGGATGATTTTATAGTTGGAAGTGTTGGAAGACTTGACCCTATAAAGAATTTTCCCATGTTAATTAAAGGTATAAAAATTGCCAAAAATCAAATTCCAAATTTAAAATGTGTTATCATAGGAGATGGACCTGAATTTTCTAAATTAAACAAGATTATAGAGGACAAACAACTAGAAGATATTATACTCCTAACAGGATATAAAAAAGATGCGTCAAGATTAGTTGCAGCCTTTGATGTGTTTGTTTTAACCAGTTTTAGTGAAGGTATTTCCATGGCAATACTAGAAGCAATGAGTTTTTCAGTGCCTTGTATTGCAACCAAAGTTGGCGGCAATGTAGAGCTAATAGAGAATAATTTATCTGGATGGTTAGTAGAATCAAATGACTGGAAATCTCTTGCTAGAGTTTTAATTTATGCATATAACAATAGGGAATTGTTAGAAAAAATAGGTAAAAATGGTCAAAAACAAGTAAAAGAAAAATTTCTTTTTAAAGATATGATAGAAAACTATAAAAAGATTTACAGACAACTTAGTAACACAAACTAATAATTAAAAATTATGTGTGGAATTGCAGGTTTTATAGATTTTAAAGGAATTAATAAACAAGAATCCAAATTTCTTATAAAGTCCATGACTAATACCCTTGTTCATAGGGGACCAGATGATGAAGGGTATTATGTGGATAAATACGCATGTCTTGGGCATAGAAGACTCAGTATTATTGACCTGGAAACTGGTACACAGCCTATAGTTGAGCAAGGTAAGGCTGCAATCATTTTTAATGGTGAAATTTATAATTTTAAAGAAATAAAAGCAGAACTTAAATCATATGGATATGTTTTTAACACTCGCAGTGATACAGAGGTTATTTTAAAATCTTATCTAAAATGGGGTATTGAATGTTTAAACAAATTTAATGGCATGTTTGCTTTTGCCATATGGGATATTAAGAAAAAAAAACTTTTTCTAGCAAGGGATAGAATAGGAAAAAAGCCTCTTTATTACTCTTACAATAAAGAAAAAATTATATTTGCGTCAGAAATAAAGGCCCTCTTAAAAACCAATCATATATCAAAAAATATAGATTATGAAGCGTTAGATTGTTATTTTTGTTATGGATACATCCCTTCACCAAGGACAATCTTTAAGGATGTAAAAAAGTTAGAACCTGGGCATTATATAATTTTTGATGAAAAAGGCATTAATAAAAACAAATACTGGCACATAGAATTTAAACCAAATAATAAACTCACTTTAGAGGATGCTTTAGAAAATTTTTTTGAAATATTTGAAGATGCAGTAAGGCTAAGAATGATAAGCGATGTACCATTGGGTGCTTTTTTATCAGGTGGAATAGATTCATCTTTAGTTGTTGCAATGATGAGTCAAATCTCTTCCTCTAAAATACTAACAAATTCCATTGGCTTTGATCATGAAAAATTTAATGAACTTCCAATTGCAAAACAAATAGCGTCTATTTTTAAAACAAACCACAGGGAGTACATTGTAAAACCAGATATAACCAATATTTTACAAAAAATCATATATCACTTTGATGAGCCCCTTGCTGATTCAAGTGCTATTCCTACATATTATGTGTGCAAAATGGCGAGAGAAAATTGCACTGTATCCTTGTCAGGAGATGGGGGAGATGAATCCTTTGGAGGATACACATTTAGATACATTCCCCATTTTTATGAATGTTTCGTAAAAAGATACATCCCATTGACTTTAAAAAAACTCTTGTTTTCATTTATTGGAAATATCTACCCCAGATCTTCAAAACTCCCTAAATTTTTGCGACTAAAAACTATTTTTCAAAATTTAGGCGTATCTGATGAAATGGCCTTTTTTCAGGATCTTATATGGTTGCCAATGGATATAAGGGCAAAAATTTATTCCCAAAAATTTAAAGATTCTCTTTGGGGATTTCATCCATTTGAACTCATTGGCCCAATTTATAAAAGAGTAAAACCCTTAGATCCAATCACTCGAGCCCAGTATTGTGATCTAAATTTCTACCTACCAGAAGATGTGTTAGTAAAGGTGGATAGAATGAGTATGGCGGTGTCTTTAGAAGTCAGGGCCCCTCTTTTAGATTATAGAATAATAGAGTTTGGCTTTAATTTACCTACTGATTTGAAAATAAAATCAAAAAAGGGGAAAATACTTTTAAGGCGTGCCCTTAAAAGATATTTACCACCAGAAATTATTGAACGTCCTAAACAGGGATTTTCCATTCCAGAGGCTAATTGGCTGAGTAGTGCCCTAAAACCATTAGTTGAAAATGCTATAAATAAAAAAAATAGTTTTATTTCGGAAATATTTAATGTAGATAAATTAAACTCAATGTGGATAAAACAGCTAAAAGGATATGAAAATCACAGTGTATTTTTTTGGGGGCTTTTAATATTTTCTCTATGGGAGGATAAATTTTTTCTATGAATAGACTAAATATACTACAACTTGGAAGTCCAACTGGCCTTTTTGGAGCTGAAAGATGGATACTTGCTCTTATAAAATATTTAGACAAAAGTAAATTTAACATACATGTTGCTGCAATAAAAGACCATCCTTGTTTGGAAGTGCCTTTATGCAGAGAAGCTAAGTCCCTTGGATTCTCTACAAAAATATTTGAAGCTTATGGTAGATTTAATTTTTCAGCAGTAAAACAAGTAAAAAAATTTATATTAGAAAATAATATACACATTATACACACCCATGCATATAAGCAGGATATAATAGGCATTCTTGCAAGCATAAGTACAAGATGCAAGACTATTACCACACCTCATGGATGGAGCAAGAAAGCAGATTTTAAACTCATGGTTTATGAAACCATAAATAAATTAATCTTTCCTTTCTTTGATGCAGTAGTGCCATTATCTGAGGAATTATACAAATCCTGCTTAAAAATTCCATTTTTAAGAGAAAAATTACATTTAATAAAAAATGGGGTGGATATTGAAGAGGTAAAAAATACAAAAGATATTGCCCAAGAAATATTAAAACTAAAGGAAAATAAAGTTCTTATAATTGGATATATAGGACAACTCATCCCAAGAAAAGGGCTGGATATATTACTTTCCGCACTAAAAGACCTAAGAGAAATAGATTGGCACCTTTTTATAATAGGCGAGGGCAAGGAAAAAAATAGACTTATTTCCATGTCAAAGGAATTTGGGATAGATTCTAAAATTCATTTCACAGGCTTTAGAGAAGACAGACTCTCATTTTTAAAAGGTTTTGATATATTTGTACTTCCATCTAGATTAGAAGGCATTCCAAGATGTCTTATGGAAGCAGGGGGAATGGGAATACCAATTATAGCCTCTCGGATTCCAGGGTGTATGGATATAGTTATAAATAACAAAACAGGACTTTTATTTACGCCTGAGGATCCTCTATCTCTAAAAAATGCCATTTTAAAATTAGGATATGATGATGATTTTAGAAAGCAACTTGGTCAAAATGCGTCTCTATTTATTGAAAAAAAATACAGTGCAAAAAAAATGGCAAAAGAATATGAAGAATTATACTTTAATTTATTAAGCAAATAGATATGAATTTAAAAGATATTTTTCCTTTTCAACCATCAAAAACAGAATTTAAACTTTTCATTTTTTACACATTATTTGTTATGTATGGATCTCTATATCCATTTAAGTTTCATTTTCAAGAATATCTACTGAAAAGTGGAAATATTATAAGCTTTCTCTTTTGTAACTTTAATTTTCACACTTCCATTGGAGATATTGTCACTAATTTTTTATTGTTTATACCATTTGGTTTTTTAGGCGTAAGATCCATGCGAAGTCCCTTTAATCCACCTTATTATACTCTTGTTATAACTCTGATATGTATTCTAATTGCACACAGTCTCCAGGTATTACAATTTTTTGTTGAAGGAAGAGTCCCAAGCTTAATAGACACTTTCTTTAACGTTTTTGGTAGTTTTTTAGCAGGTGCATTTGGTGCAGTATCTAGATTTAGATTTATTGGTGGCAAAAGAGGAGAGGAATTATGGAAATCTAAACCATTTGTACTTCTTATTTGTTGGATAGCATATAACACAATCCCATTTGTACCTACACTTGATTTTGGAGATATAAAAAATAGTTTAAAACCCCTTTTATTGCATCCAAAATTAGATATGATAACTACTTTAAAATATACAATGGGCTGGCTGCTATTTTTTTATATGTATAAAGAACATACAGGTAAAACACTGAACATTAAATCTTTTTCCTTAATTATAATAATAACTCTGTTAGCTAGAATTTTTATTGAGACAAGGGTATTGGGATTGCCACAGGTTATAGGAAGCACTTTCGCCCTTTTTCTAACAAAATATGCCTATAAAAAGATATATAATCCGAGATTATTATTTATCTCCTTAATATCATATTTAACTATCTATGGATTATGGCCCTTTAAATTTTCAAGAACACCTATCCATCACTTTCATTTTTTACCTTTTTATGGATTTTTAGAAGGACAATTGTTTGTTACCGCATATACAGCTATAAAAAAGATGTTTTTTTATGGCTGTGTTATTTGGACAATGGAACGAAGCAAAATAAAATGGGCAATGGCCACTTTTATATGCATAAGTTGGGCAACCTCAGTGGAAGTTGCCCAGATATGGCTTTCTGATCATACTCCAGAAATAACAGATCCACTCATAATGCTTTTGATGGCTATATGGATAAAAAAGACTAAACCAACAACCCAAATATCAGCAAAGGTCGTCTATTATGGACTTAAAAGAAGAAAAAATAGACTCAAGAAATTCCATTTAAAAAACTTAAATAATATAAAAACATTACAAGAGGACATTCACTCAAATGCTAAAAAAGGTTTACCATCCCATTAAAATTTGGCGCTCCTATTTTTTGTTTAATATCACGTTACCCAACCTCACATGGTTGTTCTCTTTCCTTAAATCCTCTATCACCCTTAGATACATCTTTTTTCTCAAACCTTTCCTTGAAAAAACTTAATATCTCATCAAAAGATGAATGTACAGGAAAAACTTTTGCCACTCCAAGCTCTTCTAATTTTGGTATATCCCGTGGAGGAATCACACCACCTACTACTACCGGAATATCTACACCTTTTTCTTTTAGTTTATCCATCAATTTTTTTGTTATTTCCACGTGAACACCAGACAATATACTTAAACCAATAACATCTACATCTTCTTGAATAGCAGCTGATACAATTTGGTCGATGGTTTGTCTCAATCCAGTATAAATGACCTCCATGCCAGCATTACGAAGCAGCATGGCCACTACTCTTGCCCCTCTACTGTGACCATCAAGGCCTGGTTTGGCTATCAATATTCTTATTCTGGATTTTTCTTTATTCAAGTTAGTCACCTGTCACCTCCTGTTATGATTTATAGTGCTGCTTCGCTATACTCGCCGAAAACATCTTTTAAGGCATTAGTTATCTCTCCAAGGGTTGCATAATTACGAACAGCTTCCAAGATTGGTTCCATTAAATTGCCATCTCCAGCCGCTACTTTACGTATTTCGGCGAGTGCCTTTTGAACCTTTTGATTATCCCTTTCCTCTTTAATCTTTTTTAGTCTAGAAACTTGTTTATCTAACACATCTTTACTCGGCTGATGTAACTCAATTTCTTCTTCTTTTTCATCTGATACAAACTTGTTAACACCCACAATTATCTTTTCTCCCTTCTGGATCTTTTGTTCTAGCTCAAAGGCCTGTTTAACAATATCTTCCTGAATAATTCCCTCTTCTATTCCCTTTAATATTCCACCTTTTTCTTCAATACGCTGCATCTCCTTTTCAACTTCTTCCTCAATTCTATTTGTTAAATATTCAAGAAAATATGAACCTCCCATAGGATCAGCAACTGAAGCCACATCTGTTTCATAAGCTATGATCTGTTGAGTTCGTAGTGCTGTACGGATGGCCTTTTTTGATGGGATAGCATAAGCTTCATCATAGGAAGTGGTGTGTATAGCGTTGCACCCTGCTAGCGCTGCAACTAGGGTCATGATAGTTCCCCTTATAATATTGTTAAGGGGCTCTTTTGCTGTAAAAGAAGTTGCCAAACACCCGCTAAAAATACGCATTTTCATGGAATTGAGATTTTTTGCCTTAAATCTATTTTTCATTATCTTTGCCCATAGTCTCCTTGCAGCACGAATTTTAGCAACTTCTTCAAAGAGATTCATGCCACATCCTAAAAGAAAGCTAAGTCTAGGGGCGAAGTCATCTATATCAATTCCCCTCTTTAATGCCTCTTCCACATAAACAATTGCATCCAAGAGACAATAGGCCACTTCATGAACAAGACTGCATCCAGCTTCACGCATATGATATCCACAAATGCTGATAGTATTCATTCTAGGCACATGATCTTTACAGTATTCAATAATATCACCTATTAATCTTATTGAAGGACCTGGAGGGAAAACTTGTGTTCCTCTGGCCAGATATTCTTTTAATATATCATTTTGTAGGGTGCCCCCAATTTTTTTGGGGGAAACGCCCTGTTTTTCCGCCACTGCAATGTACATGGCAAGGATTATTGATGCAGTTGGATTAACAGTAAAAGAAGTGGTTATTTTATCAAGTGGTATTCCATCAAAAATTATTTCCATATCTTTTAAGGTATCAACAGCCACCCCTACTCGACCAACTTCTTCTTCCACTATGGGATTGTCTGAGTCCAGCCCAATTTGAGTGGGAAGATCAAAGGCAACACTAAGTCCAGTATTTCCCTGTTCTAAAAGATATTTAAAATGGGCGTTTGTTTCTTCAGGGGTTCCGAATCCTGCATATTGTCTCATAGTCCAGAGTTTGCCCCTGTACATAGATGGGTAAACACCCCTTACAAAAGGAAAATCTCCAGGAAAACCAATATCTTTAAGATAATCAGTATCCTTCAGATTATCAGGCGTGTAAACCACCTCTAGCTCATGACCCCAGGAAGTGGTAGCACTTGAAAATTTCTTTTTAAATAATAGTTCTTGTTCCCATTGTTTTTTCTTATGTTCTATTTCTTCTAATTTGTCTTTCACCTTACCCCCCCTTATAATATACTTTTTTAACTGTTTTTTACCCTTTCAATTACCTTTTTACCTCCGAATTTTTTTCTGAGTTCCACCTTTTTGATTTTGCCACTGGCTGTTTTAGGAAATTCAGTAGTAAATTCCACGTGTTTTGGAATTTTATATTTTGCTAATTTATCCTTTAGAAAATCAAGAACCTCCTCCTTGGTCAGCTTTTCCCCGGTTTTTGGAACAATCAGCGCCTTTCCTACCTCTCCCCACTTTTCATCTGGAACACCAATCACAGCCACTTCTAATATTTTTGGGTGTTCTCCTAAAACCCTTTCTATTTCCGCTGGATATACATTTTCACCTCCACTAATATACATATCTTTTTCACGATCTACAATATAAACAAAACCTTCCTCATCCACGGTTGCGAGGTCACCAGTATGAAGCCATCCATTCCTGATGGTTTCGGCTGTTTGTTTTGGATCGTTCCAATAACCTAACATCTGTACAGGTCCTTTTACTATGATTTCCCCTACTTCCTTAGGCGCAACGTCCTCCCCATTCTTATTGACAACCCGCACCTCACTATGAAACACTGGTTTTCCTACAGAACCTATTTTTCTAATAGTATCTTCTTCAGACAACCACAAGAGAATAGATGTCTCAGTCTGACCAAATACCTGTCTTATAGGAATACCCCTGTCCATATATGCCTTTATTAAGGTCAAAGGAATTGGTTCGCCTCCAACCATCAAAGTCCTAATAGAACTCAAGTCATAATCATCTAAATTTGCCCGTTTGAGCATAAAATTGAGCATAGTGGGGACCAACATAGCGAGGGTAATTTTATGCTTTTCAATTAAAGACAGGGTTTGTTTGGGATCAAAAGATTTTTGAATAACAATGGTGCCTCCAGTGTAGAGTGTGGGGACTGCCGCAATATTTAATCCACCAGAATGGAACAAAGGCATTACCACCAACATCACATCTTTAGATGTTAAATCAAAATAAAGCACAGCATTAAAGGTGTTATAAAATGTCTTTCTATGTGGTAGAAGGGCCCCCTTGGGTATACCAGTTGTTCCAGATGTGTACATAATAAATCAAATTAATTTTTGAGATAAAACCATGTTACCTGAACCAATTTAATAAGAACATCTTGTAAAAAATAGTAACCCTTCTAGTTAATCAGTTGGTATTATGGGATTTATTATGTAAATATTAGTGACATGTAATTTTTATTGACAATTGTTTCATGCACTAGATAAATTAAAAACTACAGTAAACCTTATTTAGGAGCTTGTTTAATATGTTGATATCTAACCAAAAGGCTTTAGCCCTCCTTGAGGCTATAGGAAATAACAATTCCCTGGGAATAACTATCATAGATGATAGAGGAGTCGTAGTTTTTAGAAATAGGGGGCATGAAGAGATTTCAGGTATAAGCAATTTGGATGTGTTAGGAAAACATTTTTCCACGATTAATGGCAATGCGGAGTTGTTGGATGTATTAAAGACTGGTGTTCCTCAACTAGGACTCCCCTATGAGACAAGTTGGGGAACCAAGGCTATTGTTCATAGGTTTCCCCTTCGCGATAACAACAACAAAATAATTGGTGCTATGTCTATTACGGTCTTTAATGATATTTCTGAGGTACGAAAGCTGTTACTTAAATATAAGGCCTTAGAAAATAAAGTAAATTATTATGAAAAAGAGATACAAAGACTCCGTGGAGCAAAATATTCTTTTAAAAATATTGTAGGAAAGAGTGAGTCAATAAACTCAGTAATTAAACTGGCCAAAAAATATGCTATTACCAATTCACCTATTTTGATTACAGGGGAAAGTGGGACCGGAAAGGAGCTATTTGCCCATGCAATCCATATGGCAAGTCCAAGAAAAACGGGTCCATTCATCGTAGTAAATTGCCCATCCATCCCTAAGGAACTTCTGGAAAGTGAGCTTTTTGGATATGAACCTGGAGCATTTAGCGGAGCAAAAAAAGATGGAAAGTGTGGCAAGTTTGAGATGGCAAATGGTGGGACAATATTTTTAGACGAAATATCCTCTCTGGATTTAAATCTTCAACCTAAGCTGCTGCGGGTACTACAAGACCATAGAATTGAAAGGGTTGGAGGAAATAAGCCCATAGAATTAGATTTTAGAGTAATTTCAGCTACCAATAGAGATCTCAGCGAATTGGTAAAACAAGGACTTTTTCGGGAGGATCTCTTTTATAGACTCAGTGTTCTCACCCTCAATATCCCGCCTTTAAGAGAAAGAAAAGAGGATATACCTGAGTTGGTTGATTATTTTCTGAGTTCCTTTAAAGAAGAAACAAAAATTGCTGTAGATGAAATAAGCAAGGAGGTCCTCCGCTGTTTTGATACTTGGACGTGGCCAGGCAATGTAAGGGAGTTAAAAAATGTGGTTGAACAAGCTGCAATATCCTCTGAAACAAAGCGTATCGAACTCAAAGACTTACCAGCCTATTTGATTGCAGGCTCTGTGGCAGAAAGACGTAAAAAAAATCCTTATAAAACCAATCTGTTAAAACAGTCAAAGCAAAGTGTAGAACGATCTTTATTGGAGGCGACTCTTAAAAAAAACAACTGGAATAAGTCTAAGACAGCGAGGCAATTAGGGATTTCCAGGCCATTGTTATATTCATTAATAAAAAAGTACAAAATAAACAAAAACCTTTAATGTAAGAGATATTTCTGGATAATAATCACTTTTAACAAAAAATTTAAAGGAGTTATTATGAATAAATATTGCTTTTGACAAATTTTACATCATTAAAAACTGTTCCAAGTAATTTTTCTTTTGGTAAGACCTCCATAACGCTTTTTACACTATCAATAGATGTATAATTTGACCTGGCAACAAGAATAATCGCATCAATATATTGAGAAAAGACTAAAGGATCAGGACAAGTATTTAATCCAGGGGTGTCAAAAATAATATATCTATCAGGATATCTATTTTTCACTTCCCTCACAAGTTCTTCCATCTTTGGAGAACCTATAAGATCAGGGGCATTTGGAATATTTCCTCCTGCAATTAAAATAGATAATTTATTTATACCAGGACTAATAAAGAGATCTTGCAAAGGAATATTGTCTTCAAAATATTGTTTCAATCCCTTTTTACTAGAATCTATCCCAAATAATTTATGTATAGTAGGTCTTCTAAAATCCACATCTACTAATAACGTAGTTTGTCTAGTGTCTTTTGCAATGGCAATAGCAAGATTTGCAGCAACCAAACTTTTACCTTCATCTGAATCAAATCCACTGACCATAATCGTATTTAAGCCTTTATTTCTGGTTAACTGAAATATCCTTGTGCGTAAAAGCTTAAACTGATCTGTTACAGAGTGGGTTTCATCCACTGCAACTAATTTATTTTCCTTTAATAAATCATGGGAAACTTCTACAACTTTTGTGTAGACATATTGTATATCTTTAACATCTGTGACTTTCTCAATATATTCTTTTTGAAATACATCTTTCTTTTCTTCCTGTTTATCATGTTCTGCCTTAGCTTTTTCAAGTGCTTTTTTTAATTTACTCATAGCTATCTCCAATTAAAAAGTTGTTTTTTTCCATATAAAACGATTTAGTTTTGCAAAAAACACATAAAGGTCCATTATAAAAAAATGAAATACAGCTATTCCCCCTATAACCAAAAGACATAGTATTGCTATTATAATAATTCTCTTCTTTTTTATTGCCTTTTGTTCCTCTGGAGAAATTATTTTAGGTACAATGCAGAGTACTGGCGCTTGTGTAAGTTTTTGTAATGTGTTAGGATCTTTAACTGTTCTATCAGTATATTCTCGGATTGCTGCAGAACCTACTGAAACTCCTAGTCCAAGTACAATACCTATTAACATTAACGCCAATCTGTTGGGTTTGATTGGTTCTTCGGGCAAAAAAGCAGGTTCAATGAGCTTAAATTTTTCACCCAGTTGTTCTTCTTCTGCACCTTCAGATAGACGGGCAGTGAGGAGTTTTTGTTGAACTTCTCTGTAATGTAATTTTAAATTTTCATACTCATTGTTAAGTTCATTATAGGTCTTTGCTACTTCTGGCATTGCATGTAATTTTTTGTATATCTCTTCTCTTTGTTTTTCCAGTCTGGCTTTTTCTTGATTTAAAGACGCAATAGACACCTTAATTTTATCTAAGTCACTTTTTATGCTGATGTATGCAGGGTTTGTAGGCTCTTTTGATAGCAATTTATCGTTTTCTTCAAGTTTTTTTTGTAATTCTCTTATTTTTTTCTTAAGCTCATTAATTTGTCTTTTTGTGCTTTTCACTTTTGGATGTTTATCTGAATATCTGGATTTTAAATTCGCATATTCTGTCTCAAGATTTTGTAACTCTTCTTCCATTTTCTTAAGATTTTCTCCAACTCCTGCTTCTTTTTCAAGGAGTTCCAATTCCTTTTTTTTGGCCACTACTAGAGGATGTTTTGGAGAATATTTAGATACTAGTTCAGCATATTCTAATCTTGCCTGTTGGAGCCGCTCTTCTGGACTTAACACTCTGCTGCTTGAACCTATATAAGGATCTAAGGAAGCCAATCTGTTTCTTAAAGAAGCTTCTTGCTCTTTCAAAGAACGTATCTGCATATTTATATTGGATATATCGCTATTTAATTTCTCCAATTTTTGCATATTAAGATTGGTAAATTCAGGCAATTCATCAATGTGTTCCTTTCTAAATTTTGCTATTTTTGATTCTAATTCCGCCATTTGATCCTTAATTTCCTTTAATTGCTGTTTTAAAAATTTTGTGGTTTGCCTGGCAAGTTTTTCTCTAACCTCTAAATTTTTTTCAAGAAAAAATGAACTAAGCTCAGCTGTTACCATTTGAGCCTTTTTGGGATCTTCATCTTCATAAGATACAGTAAATGCAATTGCAAGATATATGGGACGGCCAAATTTATTTTCATTTATTTCAGCATTAATAGGTTCAACCTTAATGCGGTCTCTTATTTTTTCTACCAATTCATCGGTAGTGAGTTTTTCTCTTTTATCTGGAAGTAGATCATACTTTTTTACGAGATTTAAAATTCTATTTCTGGACATTACTTCTTGCGTTATGGATTGGATCCTTTGTTCTGCATAACTGATTACAGAAGATGGCACTAAATCTGATGGAATTTGTCTGCTTTCTATAAGAATTGTGGCTGTAGATTGGTAGATATTCGGCAAAATTATACATATTATACCCATTAAAAGCACCACTGCAACAAATGGAACAATTAACCACCATTTCCTTCTATAAATAATTTCCTTAATTTTAACAATCTCTTGAGCTTGTACATCTTCCATCATTAATGACTCCTTTAAAACATTTTTAATGTGTTGCAAATAATCTTGGGTATGAATATGTTATTCTTATCCAACATTTATATCTGTGTTTATTATAATTTGGCCTCTTGTGTTTAACATATTCATAATTGGTACCAAAACTTAAGGAAAGATTATCATCTAATCTCCAATTCAAAACAGGTGATATAAGGAAATAATTAGATTTTTTACCATTAGATGTTTCCTCCTTTGTCTTACTATATTTAATAAGCAATTTGGTTCCTATTGTTTCTTTTAATTTGTAATTAAATGATGTTGATATATTGTTGACAACAGAGCTAGTTGCAGTCGTAGTATTATATTGTACTCTATTTGCTGTAATAGTTGTAGAAAACCTTTTTGTCCATGCCTTTTGTAAATTAAATCTAAATATTAATCCTGTATTTTTTTCTTTTTTTCTTTGCTTTATTGGAATAACAATTAGTTGATGGAGAATTGGTTCTAAAAAATAAAGGTAACGAATTTCATAATATTTACTCCAAGTAATTCTATAACCCGTACCAAATGTCAACTTTAAAGTATTATTTAAGTCTTTAGACCAATATAAATCACTAGAAAAGGTCTTTATTGTGGTATCATTTTCATAATCTGCATTATAGTAATTAATAAACAATCCCATTATATCCTTAGAACTAATACTAATAATAGGATTTAAATTTACCCCCCAAAGTTCCATGTCAGGATAATAATTATCTGGATAATGAGTCCTTCTTAATGTCCCGCCTCCAGAAAATGAAATAGTTTCATTTAAAATATAATTATGTGACCAACTTAAGCCATAGTTGTATCTATCTGTCCTTTTCGCAACTATTCCTGCCTGTTGCAATTCAGTTTCTAAAGTAGAATCCTTAATAAAATTTATATTAATATTTGAAAGATTTTTTAGGTTCCAATTTTCTTTGATTAAAAACACATTGTTAGTTTTTACTGTATTTAATTCAGAATTGTGTAAAAAATTTTCAAAACTCAACTTTGAATTTAAAGATATATCAGTTTGTTCTGATGTTAAATTAAGTCGGAATTTAGGATTAATCCTGGTAACAAAATCTTCCAGACAATAGTTGTATGAAAACAAAATATTATCATTATACTCTTCTTCAAAATCAATTCCAGGATTAAATGAAATGTCATAGCAAAAAACTTTTTTTCCAAAAAAAAATAAACATATCAAAGACAATATTAAAAGCTTTTTAAGGAACAAGGACCACATCCCCCCTTTTTAGTAAAATATTTTGTTTTAAATTTTTTCCCTTTTTTATCTCTTTGTAATTAAAGGAAAATTTTTGGGTTTTCTCTCCATAATACCTAATAATAAAAATATGTTTTTCATCTGCAAAGGTGGTGAGTCCTCCAGCAAGGGCAAGGGCCTGAAGCACAGTAATTGGCTTGGAGACATTAAATACTCCAGGCTTGTTTACCTTTCCAACCACATAATATTGAAGACTACCAAGCTGCACTACTATTACCGATGCAATAGCATCAGGAATATACTCATGAATCTTGGTTTCAACTTCTTTTTTTACCTGAGTAGTTGTTTTTCCAGCTACAACTAAGTCTCCAATCAAAGGGAAGGATATCTTTCCATCTGGTCTCACAACTATTTGTCTTATTAAATCCTTTTCTCCCCAAATGGAGATTTCAATAACATCTGCTGGGGCGATTAAGTAGTCCTGGGCGTAAGATTTTGATTCGATTAAAAATAAACTACAACCAATAAAAATAAGAAAAAAGATTTTCAAACACACCTGGCTTTTTCTCATTATATCCTCCTATTGCAGATAAATTTACTTCCTTTCTAAATCTTCAAAATTTCTATAACTAAGCGTGTCCTATACACCATCTTGATATCTTTTGCCACCATTTTATTGGTATATTAATAAATTTTTACTATATTCCTTACCGTTGTGAGCTTTTCATTAACATGGAAATAATTTCATTTCTTGAATTAACATTCAATTTTTTCATGATCTTTTTAAGATGATCTTTTACTGTAAATTCAGAGAGAAAGAGTTTTTCTGCTATTTCTTTATTTGATAAGCCATCACATATTAATTTAATCACCTCCATTTGTCTATGGGTCAGCTTATATTTATCCTGAATTTTAGCAAGATCTATTGATTTGTCTGCTATTTTTTCTATAAGGATCATAATATAACTATCTTGAAAATTTTCGCTTTTTAATGGCATAGCTCTAAGGGCAAAAGTTTTTTTTGGGGTTATATTTAAAAGGGCAGCCCTATCTTTCGAATTTGGATATTCTCTTGCCTCCTTACGCAATTTTAATACTATGGGTGGGAGGTTATTAAGGTCAGGAAAGATCTCTAAAGTTTGTTCATTAAAAAATACAATCTCTCCTTCTTTATTAAATAGAAGAATTCCAGGAGGTTTTCTTTTTTGAATTATTTTTAAAAGGTTCATTCTCTATTTTCTAAAATTAATCCCTCAAAAGAGGGATTGACAAAAAGGTAAAAGGTTAATTAAACATACTACATGGTTAATTGCATAAAAAATGAAAAAAGGTCAAGTAAAAGAAGAAAATTTAAAAAACCTGTTTATGTGGAACAAAGTATTTTAGAGAATCAGAATCCTAAAGTTATTAAATATGTGTGTCAAGGGATTGATATAAGTCAAAATGGCATAGGTCTTATAAGCAAGCATTATTTAAAAGAAGGGTCAATAGTGAGAGTGATATTTTTCCCCACAAAAAAAGAGGAAGAATTTTTCACCTTTGCAAAAACAGTATGGAGTAAAAAAATACATGGAAGTTACAGGGTGGGTTTAAATTTCTTAAGTTAAAAAATTAGCAGTGATAATGTTTCCATCTCATCCTAAAATCTTATCCTTACCAAAGCGAGTTTTTTATTAGCATTTTTTGCCTGTAAAGGGGCCATCTTCGAGACAATTAAATCCAATAAAAATTTAATAGAATAACTCTTTCAAGAAAGAAATCCATCTCTCTTCTGAGTCTTCCAAAGAAAACTTCTTTTACGAGACCTGGAGCTATGGGAAGATAAATAAACTCATAAATTTAAAAATCCCTCTTTTCCCTTGCAAATCCTCTAATGTCTTTATAACATCTTACCAGTATTTGAGCTAAAATATAATAAAAAAGGGGTATTTTAGATGTTGGACAAAAAGTTGTTAGAAAAGTACGCCAGGGTCCTTTTTTGGGGACTTGAGACTGCACGGTTAGAAAATTTTTCAAAAGAAGATATAATCCTGGTGAGATATGACCTTCCAGGTAGGGATCTTGCCACTGTAGTATTTACTGAAATTTTGAAAAAAAAGATGTATCCTGTTCAGAGGATAACCTTTTCCCCCTCAATGGAACATTCATTTTATTTAATTGGTGATGAAGATCAAATCTCCTTCATACCTCCAGGGGAGAAAGAACTTTTTAATAATTTAAATGGTCTTATATCAATCTTGGCACCTGAGTCATTAACTCATTTAAAAGATGTTGATCCTGCAAAAATTGGCAAGTCCTTAATTTCAAGAAAAATCTTGAGAGATATTTTAGATGAAAGGGAAAATAAGGGATTGTTTTCATGGACCCTCTGTCTTATGCCAACAGAAGAACTGGCTAAAAATGCAGGACTTAGCATAGATGATTATACAGATCAAATCATCAAGGCCTGTTATTTAGATTATGAGGAGCCAGAGAAAAAGTGGCAGGAAATTTTTGAAAATGCAAAACAAATAAAGGAATTTTTAAATTCCCTTCAAATAGAAACCTTACATTTAGAGTCTGAAAGGTGTGATTTATATGTAACTATTGGATCACATAGACAGTGGATAGGAGTATCTGGCCACAATATCCCAAGTTTTGAGATTTTTACATCACCTGACTGGCGGGGAACAAAAGGTATCTTTTATATGGACCAACCTTCCTTTAGGTCTGGAAACATAGTAAAAGGACTTGAACTAGAATTTAAGGAAGGAAGGGTGGTAAAGCTATCAGCTGAACAAGGGGAAATTTTTGTAGAAAAACAGATCCAGGTAGATGAGAATGCCTGTAAAATTGGTGAGTTTTCCTTAACTGACAAGAGATTTTCAAGAATAGACAAATTTATGGCACATACCTTATATGATGAAAATTTTGGAGGAGAGTATGGAAATTGTCACATAGCCCTTGGAGCATCATATGCTGAAACCTATGTTCTAGGTGGGGATAAATTAACAAAAGAATTGAAAGATCAGCTTGGATTTAATGACTCCGCCCTTCACTGGGACCTGGTAAATACTGAACAAAAAAGGGTAACAGCCCACTTAAAAGGCGGAGGTAAAAGGGTTATTTATCAAGATGGAGTATTTATTTTATAGGAAAGCCCTAACTATAAGGAATTAAAATTAAATGCATGAGATGTCCATTGCACAGGGAATTATGGATGTTGTTAAACAAGAGATGACCAAAAACAAGATGAAGGTCTTGTTGAAGGTGAAGATCAGGGCAGGTAAACTAAATGCAATAGTACCAGAAGCACTTCAGGTTTGCTTTGATATGCTGCTCCAGGATACTCCTTGGCCTGGTGCTATGTTGGAGATAGAAATCACTCCAATAAAACTTAGATGTTCAAAATGTTCTAAGGAATTTTTACCAGAAGATCAGAAATATATTGGCTCAATTATCCAGGCGCCATGTCCCAATTGTGGTACAGAGATTGGACATAAAATAGTCTCTGGAAAAGAGCTTTTAATTGAATACATTGAAGCAGAATAAGGGAGTATTTTAGATGAAAATTCCAGTAATCAGAAAAATTTTAGAAAAAAATGAAGAAAGAGCAACTGAGCTTAGAGAAAAATTTGACAAAAACAATATCCTTGTACTCAATTTAATTAGTTCACCTGGCGCAGGCAAAACTACCCTCCTGGTAAGGACTTTATCTGCCTTAAAAAATCAATTTAATCTAGGAGTTATTGAAGGTGATATCCAGACCACAGCAGATGCCCAAAGGATTGCACAAACAGGAGTACAGACAGTGCAGATAAATACAGATGGTGCCTGTCATCTGGATAGCAATATGATCTATGCTGCGATACAAAGGATGAATTTAGATGGTCTAGACATACTCTTTATTGAAAATGTAGGCAATTTAGTTTGTCCTGCAGAGTTTAAAGTTGGTGAAGATTTTAAAATCGCTCTCTTAAGTATCCCTGAAGGAGATGATAAGCCAGAAAAATATCCCTTACTTTTCTCAGAAGCAAAGGTGTTAGTTATAAATAAAATTGACCTTCTACCTTATCTTGATTTTGACCTGGAAAAGGTCAAAAAGGTTGTACGAACTCTAAATCCAGATATTGACATATTTATGGTCTCTGCCAAAACTGGACAAGGCTTTGATGAGTGGTTAAATTGGCTAACAAATAAAGTTAATAGCAAAAAATAGAAAAAATAAAAAAGGGGGTTTAAAACCCCCTCTTTTTACCTTTTTTAGGACTCAATTGGTATCTTTTTACCCCTTGCCTCTTCTTTTTTAGGTAACCTTACTTCTAATACACCGTTTTTGAACTTCGCAGATACTTTAGATTCATCAATCTCTGTTGGCAAAGGTATTGACCTATAGAAGGAACCATAACTGCATTCAATCCTGTGGAAATTATCTTTTTTCTCCTCTTCTTCTAATTTCTTTTCTCCCTTTAAAATCAATGTGTTGTTTTGAATTGTAAGTTCTACATCTTTTGGTTCAAGCCCTGGCAGTTCTGCCTTTACCTTAATCTCTTTTTCATTCTCGCTTATATTTATAGCGGGATATGTCGCTTCTCTAAAGAGAGAGAAATTAAAGGGATCTCTCCAAAAATTTTCCATTAGATCAAAGATTGATTCGCTTTTTGTTACATCACTCTCTCTTAATGCTGGTAGAAACCTTAGTCCTAACATATCCCATCACCTCCTTTTTTAGGATTTTTTCTTTCTTTTTCTACTTAAAAAAATAAAAACCAATAAATAGAAGTCAAGAGGTTTATTAAAAAATTTATTCCATAATATTCCAAATATTTTGGATGGTTATACCACTTTTCACCGCTTCTTTGATTTTATTCTCATCACCTAATATCACAATTACTCCCTTATCCTTAATAGTGCCGACAAATTCGGCAAAGGATCTAAAATCTTCCTTTGTACAGGACAACACCTCGTCTCTAATTTTTTGTCTTATCTTTTGGTCCTCGCCAACAATATATCTCATCAATGCTTGAAGTCCCTTTGCATCTGGCAATTTGTAGGCATCAATGACAGAGATTGTACCAATTATTGCCTTTTCAATCTCTGTGTCTGTGATATCTAATTTGTTTAAATAATTGGCTGTGTCATCATAAACTCGTAATGTATTTACACAATTTGGATCCCTGTAAGACACAAAACTGAGTATTTTTGAAAATCTATCTAGATTTATAAATCCTCCATAAGCACCGCCCTGGACTCTGATTTTATCCCATATATAGGTATTTCTTAAATATCGTGTAACAACTAGATGAGATCCTTTAAATTCATAGCCAGTCTCTTTAAGATTAACGCCTTTGCCAACATAATTTACTTGAGCTGGGACAACTATGGCCTCGTTTCCTTTAACATTTTGATAAATCATCTTGTGAATGTATTTTTTTGGGCTGTTGATTTCTCTCCCAAAGGCACTTACATGGGAATCTGCCTTTGTTAAAATTTCACTATTACCTGTTAAATTAAAAATAATAGTAGATGATTTATACAAATAATCAAAAGTTTCCTCTAGGTCCTTTAATACATCCTCAAAGTTATTTTGCGTCCTTTCAATTAAATATCTTAAGAAGAGTAAATAGCAGATGCCGCCAATTTGTTCATTTATCCAACCACTTAAATCAAGTTTAGCTCCAAGCCTTGTAGACACAACCATGTGACCTGCAGGAATAAGCATACTTTCCAATTTTGCCTTTTCTTGCATTAATATCTGTAAAAATCTCTCCTTATTGTTCAAAGATGGATATTGAAATATCTCTGTTAATATCTCAAAAAGATCCGGGATATTATCTTTAAGTGTTTTAGATCTAATAATTAAATAGGCAATATTATTCCCTGTTACATTTCTTGATATAAAAGTTTCATGGTATATGCCCCCAGTTTTAGCCTGAATAATCTTATCTAAAGATACATAATCGTGTTTTATAGTACCCATCTCAGTTAGAGCACGGCCAATTAAGTTTGCATAACCTAGATATTTTTGGGGTACTGATTTTAAATCAAAGGCTATATCAAAATATAATATGTTATTAGTCTCAATATCGTGGTATAATACATCCCCATACTCTGTATTTGATATAGTAGTAGGCACTTCTTTTTCTTCTCTATCTATATCTTTTAATTTTAAATGGGGAATCTTTTTTATGTCTTCTTCTTTATCCTGCTTTTTTTGATATTCCTTAAACTTCTTTAAATCCTGATATATAATTTTTTTATCCTTTACCTTAGATAAGACCTTTTCAATCCTTTTTTGTTCTTGTATTACAAGTTCTTTAGCCAGTTCTTTTTTTGGAATTAATTTTACAGTTGTCCTGTGTTGGTTGTTTAGAAAATATTTTGCAACAAGTTCTTCAAATATCCTCTCACCTTCAGCAATATTTTGCTTAATTAAATTTAAAGGTTTTTCAAAACAAAGGGTAAGCAAGGGGTCTTCATCATAGAGCCAGGTACTAAGTGCCCTGAACATTACAATAAGTCCCCTTGGATAATTTCCGGTATTTAGCTCCCTTAAATCAAATTCAAAACTATTTATAGCAGCATCTACTAATTTTTTGTCAAAATTATTTTTATAAATATCTTCCAAGGAATTATTTATTATTTTCCAGACCTTTTGAAAATTTTCTTCTTTCACACCTTTAAGTCCAGTTGAAAAAAACATCTGTTTAATATCCTGTTCTAACCCAACTCCACAAAGTCCTTCGCCCAGTCCAGACTCTATTAAATTTTTCTTGAGCACTGATGAATCCATGTTGATGAGTAAATATTCAAGTATTTGCAAACCTAAATTAATGTATAAAAGTGATGTTTCCTCTAATAACCAGTTAAAAGTAATAAATGGCTTTGAGTTTTCTGATGCTGGATAATAGAATTCAAATTCTTTGGGTCTGGTGAATTTATTTTGCATAGGAATAGTTGAAGATACCTCTATTTCATCAAAATTTCTTAAATACTCATCCAATATTTCAAGTCTTTTTTGTTCAGAGTCCTTTCCCCAAAAAAATATTCGGGAATTTGATGGGTGATAATATGTCCTGTGAAATTCTACAAAATCTTCATAAGTTAGTTGTACAATTTCATCAGGATGTCCCCCTGAGTCAAAACCATAGCAGGTTAAAGGGAAAAGTGTTTGCTGAGAGTATTCCATTAACATAGAATCAGGAGATGAATATGCACCTTTCATCTCATTGTAAACAACTCCCACTATTTTGGCTTTATTTAAATCGTCGTCATCTATTTCTATGTGCCATCCTTCTTGCATAAATATCTCTTTTGTAAGAAGGGGATTAAATACAGCATCTAAATACACATCTATTAAGTTATAAAAGTCCTTCTCATTTTGAGAAGCAACAGGATAAGAAGTCTTATCTGGAAAGGTCAGGGCATTTAAAAAGGTCTGCATGGAGCCTTTTAATAACTCAACAAATGGTTCTTTCACAGGATATTTTTTGGATCCACAAAGTACAGAATGTTCTAAAATATGTGCAACACCTGTAGAATCTTTAGGCGGAGTCCTAAAAGTAATTCCAAATACTTTATTTTCATCATCATTTTGGATAGATAATATTTCAGCTCCATTTTTTTTATATCTATAAAAACTTGCAATAGAATTTAACTCTTTTATTTCTCTTTTCCAAATTAATTGGAATTTCTCTTTTACCATATGTTCTCTCCAATAATTTAAGTTAAAAATTTAATGTACCTGGTGTCCTGGGAAATGGAATTACATCACGGATGTTTGACACTCCAGTTAAAAACATAATGAGTCTGTCAAATCCAAGTCCAAATCCAGAGTGTTTAACTGTTCCGTAACGTCTTAAATCTAAATACCACTCATAGTCTTGTATTTTCATTTCCACTCTTTCCATGTTTTTAATAAGTACATTAAGTCTCTCTTCCCTCTGACTTCCCCCAACAACTTCTCCAACCTTGGGAAGTAAGATATCCATTGCAGCAACTGTTTTCTCGTCATCATTTAATCTCATATAAAATGGCTTTATATCTTTTGGATAATTATACACAACAACAGGGCCATTAAAATATTTTTCCGTAAGGTATCTCTCGTGTTCTGTTTGCAGGTCTTCTCCCCATTTGGGCTCAAATTGAAATTCCACTTTCTTTTTAGCCTTCTCTAAAATATTTATGGCCTCTGTGTATTGTATTCTCACAAATGGTTCATTTATTAATTTCTCTATTCTTGATATAAGTGTTTTGTCTAAAAATTTAGAAAAGAGTTCAATATCGTCAGCTCTTTGCTTCCAAGTGGCCTTAACCACATATTTTATCAATTCTTCTGCTAAATCCATGTCATCCTTTAAATCAAAAAATGCCATTTCAGGTTCAACCATCCAGAATTCAGCTGCATGTCTTGGGGTATTTGAGTCTTCTGCCCTAAAAGTAGGCCCAAAGGTATAGACCCGCCCAAGTCCAAGGCATAGGGCCTCTGCTGTAAGTTGTCCAGAAACAGTCAAATAGGCATCTTTTTTAAAAAAAGTGTGCTTTTTTTCGCCCTTTTTTATTACTTGAAACAGATCCCCTGCCCCTTCACAGTCTGAGGAGGTGATTATGGGTGTGTGGATGTAAAAGAAATCTCGTTCTTGTAAAAATTTATGGATAAGATATGAAGCTGTTGATCTAATCCTATTAATTGCTCCATATTTATTAGTCCTCACCCTCAAGTGGGCGATTTGACGCAAAAATTCATCTGAATGTCTTTTTTTCTGCAAAGGATACTTATTGGGATCAGCTTCACCTAGGATATAGACTTCTCTTCCCCTAAGTTCCCATTTTTGTCCCTTACCTGGGGACTCAACTATATCTCCTTTTACTTTTATTGAACTTCCTGTGGTTATTTTTTTTAGATCATTTGTAGATATTGTTGAGTGGTCAATAACAATCTGCAGATTTTTAAGGCAGGATCCATCATTTAACTCAATAAATGAAAAACCCTTAGAATCTCTCCTTGTCCTCACCCATCCCTGGACAATAACATCTTTTTTTTCTTTATCCAGGTTAAGTATCTCTTTAATCAACATCTGTGTATCCATATTTTTATTTCTTAAATTTTACTTAGGAACTGACTTTTATAAGAACTTTTATACGTCCATTACATTGAATGTTTACAAGTTGTACGAAAATAGTCAAGGGCTAATTATTTTTTGTCAGCTTTTAGCTAAGCGAGAGTGTTCACTTAAAGATAGACAAAAATCTTTACTGATATTGGGCACAAATTTCAGGATTCAGTTATTGCATGCCATAATTTCATTGATGCACGAACCATTTTTTCCTTTTTAGATACAACTTTCGTTCTATCTGTCACCGTAAGGTTAGATTGAGTGAGTGTAAGAGAGCGAACCACAATGTGAACTGTTTGTTGGACAAAGCCGCCTATGTATAGAAAATATCTTTTTATGACTGCGGAGTTTTGATGAGGAGAAGTGGGGAGGTAACAAAAAGCGGGACTGTGTAAATCCTTTTTTACCATGGCCTTTCAAGCTTCTTTATCACTTCATGTTTCCATACTGCACTTGGAATTCCAAGACGATCCTTTAATTCTACCTGCCATTGCCAGGTAAGAGTTGCTGGAGTTAAAATTAGAACCGCACCATCATCCAGAAGACATGAAACCATAGCACTGGCTGCTAAAGACAGAGTTTTACCAACTCCAACCTCATCTGCTAAAAGTAATCTGGCCTTACCGTATATTTCTCTATGTTTTAAAAAAATAGTTACAAACGAACGTTGCCAGGGCTGAAGTTGTTCACCTTTGCGATATATGGGACTTTCAACTAAAGAGGCAGGAGCAACTTCTTCTGGAGTTAAATCCTCAAAACGAACTTCTATCCTCTTAGAAATTCTACCTATTTCCTCTATAATGGCATCTGGCAAAGGATAACTTTCTTGCCACAGAGCTTCAAATTCCTCTTCAAGCCATCTAACGCCTTCTTCTGAATCATCTTCCCAGATAAGTTCATAATTTTCAGAAAAAGCCTCTCTTGTTTCATTAGCTGAACCTAAAAAAGCTACCTTTTTTCCTGTATAATATTCAATAATACCTGCTTTTCCGTGGACAAAAACCTTTTGTCTAGGAACAACTCTAATCTCTACTTTACCACTTTTTAAAAATTCATATAATTGTTTGTAACGATCTTTATTTAAAAGAGACTCTATCTCTGGAGAAATATCCTCATTAAAGCGTTCTTTTAGCGCCACTTCTCTGGCATATTTTGATACAGCAATATCAGCAACATCCAGATCGCTATTGCACACTACCTGGACTTTAGGAATTCTTGAAATTTCTTCACCTATTAATTCAAAAATTGAGCTTCTAAAATAGCCTGCAATTCGTTTATATACTTTTGCGTTTTTAAGCTTTTCTGCTAAAAAATTCCTTTTAAAACACACCCTGCGGGAAGAGAAACGGTTTATCATGACCCTTTACTATAAAATATTTATTTTATCTTCTTTTCAACTCTGTTGGAAATAACAACACTCCATTTTTTTAAACTACCCAGAGTCATGAAAATTCCTTTTCTAACACATCCAAAATTTTATACCTCCCATCTTAACACTATTTCCAGGATTCTTCTGCTTTCTACGTTGTTTTAGAAAAGCTGCCTCCAGGCCTAATTAATAGCGTTAAAGTTAATAGCCACCATGATTTTTATTCTATCCCTTTATTTTTAATAAGTTCTATCAAAATCTTTGCACCTTCCCTATAATTGAAGCAATTTTTTTAAGTTTAGTTTAATAGATGAAGATGGCGATGGATATTTTAGAAATTTTTCTGGATTCTTATATGAAGCTGTAAGCCTTGGAGGTATTGATCTTGTTCTTCTCTTTGGAATGTTATGCTTATAAAAAACAATAAATAGTCTGAGATATTCATTTAAAAATTTATTTAAAATATCATTGCAGTAATTAATAAAACATTCTGTTGCTTTAAATTTTTTAATTACTTCATTTTTTTTTTTAATCTTTCTAGATTTTAGCTCAATAAACAATATTATTTTTTGTTTATCCATTCTGTAAATAAAAGATAATCGCACCGTTTATTTTCTCCTAATTGTCCCTTAAAAATAAGGTTCTGATTTTGATATTTATCAATATCCAAAACTACAGAATTGTTTTCCACACCATAAATATCCACTTGTCTTAATTTTGCTTTTTCTCCTCGCTCTTTTAACCTAACAAAATGTTTGCCTTTTTCTTGAGATACTGTAAATAAATCATTAATAAATAATTTTTTTAATAAATCTTCATTCATCTTAATCTCCACTAAAAATAATTGCATCCTGGATACGATTCATATCATCAATTGTTTTATCAAATGTCTCGGCTTCAATACCAAGAGATGGATCTATATCTGCCTCTACCAATGTAAGGACAGAGGTTTTCCGTTTATATCCATTAAGTAAAATTTTATTTTTCTTCGCCATATAAACTTTTATATTCTTTGCATCAATAAGTTCATCTTCTCTATACCCTTTGCTTTTTCTAATATTCTGAATTTCTTTATTAGGTTGATTTAACATGATTAATGTATTTAATTCTTTAATAATATAATCGCTATGGGTGGTAACAAATACCTTTATCCCTACATTTACCAATCTGGCAAGAAGTCTGGCAATGAGACGCTGATTTTCAGGATGGAGATTAAGTTCAGGTTCATCAATCATCAACATGTCGCCAGGACAGGCAATATGATGCAAGTAAAAGCCTATATCCAAAAGAGAACGCACAGCGCTTGAACTTTGTACCATTGGTAAACGGATACGCTTGTTATTTCCAGGCACAAAAACAACTTCATCTCTAATAATACGGTACTCTCCACCGATTATATCCGCAAATTCAGCAAGTAATTCTGGGTATTTTTTAGCAAGTACACTTTGGGTTTTAGCTATATCTTCTAGTCGTCTTGTAAAATCTACATTATCTCTAACAGGTAGAGCATAGCTATCTGAGACCTTTTCTATTAAGCTAAAAATATCAATTTTTGTCTTTTTTTCTCCTATTTGCTCAATCAATCTATTTCTCGCAAAATCAAGGTCTTTGCGAAAAATAGCAGCTCCTGTTCTCTCAGCACTGGCTATAAACACTCGAGGAATGATCTTTTTAAACAAAATTTCCTTTAATGCATCTCCAATCAAATTATGTAAAAGCTCTTTTGGCACATCCAGGCTTTTTGTATCTGTCAATAAATTTATCTTTAAAAAATTCTCTTTTTTATCCTTAAAGATTGATATAAGTTCTGTTTTAGCAAGGCTAATAGTGCGCTGATATGAAATATCTGACAAATCTATTTGACTTTGTTCAACAGAAAGTTCAAAGGTTGTATTATCAAAGGTCCCTTCTTTTGCAGCAAATACCCTATCCAGAAATCTTTGATATTCTTTTGATGCCTGTTTTAATATTTCCTTAGTTCTTTCTCTATATTTAATTAAGTTAATAGAAAGTTTACCTTCTTCTAAGAGTTTGTTTATTCCTTTAAATGGAAATTTAAAACCTGTTTTCCAATATTTAAAAAATCCATATAAAGCATAAGTAATGTACGTTTTGCCCGTATTATTCCTACCACAAATTATTGTAAAATCTCCAACATTATATTCAGCCTGTTTAATAGGACCAAGATTTTTGACTTTTACTTTCATTAAAATAGACTCCTGGATAAGTTAACTCAATTTTGAATTTGGGATGAAAAACATTTTTTTATCCTATTCTCTGATTTTTAATAAATTCTGCCAGGACCTTTGCTGCATCTGCTTCTTTAGGACGGATTGTTTGAACTTTATCTGCAATAAATTCACAAAGAGCAATAATAAGTTCTCTCACTGTTGCCTCTCCATAATAATTAGGAACATTTTCGGTAAGATGAGCAAGCACATCTTCACTTTCTATATCCTTTTGAAGTTCCATAAGAGCATAAAGAACTGCCCTAAGTGGAGATACTGTCTTATGTGAGTGAATATAAAATTCAGATCCCTCACTCATCTCGCTTTTGCCAAGTTCAATAGAACTTTTAAGTCTAGCCCTGTTTGCTCTGGCTGATGCCATAATAGATCTAAAATTTCTTATCTTAAAAGCTTTTGCAAAATTCTGATAGGTATCTAACTTTTGAACACCTTTTGCCTCCAACTCCAACATCTTGAGATAAAATCGTTCTATATTTAAAAGGTTCTTCCAACGCTTTTCTTCTATTCCTTGAGGAACAAGACAGCGATTTGCTACATCTACAGCAAAGTCTATGAGTTCATCAACAAGCGTCTTTTCTCCCCGT
Source organism: Desulfothermus naphthae (assembly GCF_054657475.1). Classification (NCBI taxonomy): domain Bacteria; kingdom Pseudomonadati; phylum Thermodesulfobacteriota; class Desulfovibrionia; order Desulfovibrionales; family Desulfothermaceae; genus Desulfothermus; species Desulfothermus naphthae. Next base: position 1,451,769 of record NZ_BAAHYQ010000001.1, on the reverse strand, counting down.
ACACGGGGCCTTAAAGCTTCATTTGAGGCTAGATCTACCGGAGTTATTGAGCGTTCCTGGCGACCAAGTTCAGCCCTTGCATCTTCCAAAGCTCTATTTATTAGTTTTCCTCCTGTATCATAAGCTGCAGAAAGATCAGAGACAACCACAGCAACATTTTTCTTTTTACCAGCAGCAGTAAGTAGATTAGCAAAGGCACGAGTAATTATATCTGCAATTGTGCCTTCACCTATTTTTTGGGTAGTATAGTAATGAAAGTATGGAGGCATCTCATCAAGCAAAATCAAAATAGGCTCATCACCCTCAAAAAGCTTTAGCCACGCTTTTTCATCTGGAGCCTGAGGACCGCTTACCCAAAATTGGGTAAACAACTCGCCTCTTCCGAGTTGTCTGGCAATTTCTCCCCAGAAAAATTCCTTTGGATTATTGCGTCCATTGAAAGCTGCGACCTTTGCACTCTTAAAATCGTTTATATAAGAAACTGTTGGAAAATATTTTTCGCGTAAATTTGTATATTTAGCCAATAGTCCAAAGCTAACCAGCAAATGAGTTTTACCTCCACCCATAGCCTGCTTTAGATGAAAAATCGCTGAACTTGATTTTCCCGCTAGCCTCGCAATTCCCTCTTCTACAAGAGATTTCATTCCTTCAGTGATAAAAGTTCTTTCAAAGAAAGCCTCACCTGTGCCCTCTGCATTTATAAGTTCATCCAACTGTTCAACCTGATCACTTAAACGAACATCAAGGGCATTAGGCTGGAGTTCACATGCATCTTTTACAGTCTTCATTTTTAATTTTCTCCAAATTTAAATTTATTCCCCAATATCATACAGACTAAATGGTAATTATAAAAAACAAGGGTAAGTCATAATAATTATCTTTAATTTCTGGGATGATATAAATTAAGTTGAGTGAATGAGTTAGTAAATAAACTCATAAAAAAGTTCAACCATGTTATTTGTTGCGAATTATATGGTTTTATAAGATGATGTTCAATATCATTTTCAAAGCGAGTTTGATCAAATAGAATGCCAGATAGTATTTTATCAGGTCTTTGAAAGCGGTACAACCATTTTCTTGAAGTGCAAAAAGAAATCGTTACTGAAATAGAAAAGAGGACAAAAATGAGCTATAGGCTCGAAAAATTTATTAAAATCCACAAGCACAAATAAGTAGGAGGAGTAGCTAGCGAATGCGCCCTCTAATACATAGAAAAATAAGGGGTATTGTTTAATTTTAGCAACATTGGCAATAGAGTAAGAGCCATCAAGGATTTGCTCACAAACAGTTCGTTTAACATACTCAGGAGACTGTTTAATCATAAAAGAAATCTTCCACCACCCTCTAAAAATTAAAATACGGACCTATCCCCATACCTCTTCCCACGATTCAGCGGATATTAAGACACAGAAGTTCCACTACTATTGCGCAATATCTGCACGAACTAAGAGGCGTTCAGGTAGATTTGGAAAAGATTTTCAGTAAGAAAAAAGCTGGGAAGGTTTTGAAATTTAAAAAAGAAGAAAGGGATAGACCACTCATGGATAGAAGCCTTCAAAAGTGGTAACCAAAACTGCCAACCAGGGCCTGGCCGGATAGTTGGGAATATTGTAACTCTCTAAAATCATTAACGGGCAATGCAGGATTTGAACCTGCGACCTCCAGCTCCGGAGGCTGGTGCTCTATCCACCTGAGCTAATTGCCCGTTATTGATTATTTAACTGAGCAAATAATATCTTGTCAACCCAGCAGGAATTTTTTAGCTGTAATCCCTTACAATTTTGTAAGTGTAAAATTTATAAAGATGATAAGTAAAATTAAATAAAAAGGTGGAAGATAAACTAGATAAATATCTAACTTAGATGTCTTTTCTCTTATTACCTTGTTCTTATGGGATAAAAAATTGTCTATTAGTGCTACTCTTATTAAGATTAAGAAAAATAAGTTTTACCAAAAAATTGTCTTTTTTCTCACTCTTTAATTTTTCCTCTAGCTCTCTTATATTTTTAACCTTAATAGGTTCTCAAATTCAGAAAAAGTTACTGTGTTTTTTGGTATACGGTTTAAGTTTTAATTTGATTTTATTTGGATTTTGAATATGGAACATAAAACCATATTGAAATAAAGTATAAAAAATTATATGGTTAGATAGATTTTGTGCTTTTATTTTTTTTACTATCAAAAGACCTTTTGGTCTTTTCCATTTTGAGCTAAAAAACTTTAAAAAGGAATTTGTCATGATTATTTCAGAAAAATTAATTCAAACTCCATCTCCTGACCAGAGATTATGCCAATTTTCTGGTGATACTATTAGATTTAGTCTTGAGGTTAGGGAAGATATATCTGGAGAGGGATTTGTTCGTACAAATTTAGGACACAGCAAGATAATGCGCAGAGAAGTAATAAAAAAGGTTGAAAAGGGTGAGGTGAAATTTCACCTCGATTGGCACGATATTAAGATGGAAAAAATAGATAAAAAACGATTTGAGGTAGAACTTCCCTTAACACAGGTAGGCCACTTTGAGGCCAAATGTTACCTTTTGCCAGACCAAAAAAACGACCCTATCTGGCCTAGTGGAGGAAATGTCCATATTAATGTAAAACCAGCAATATCATGTGCTGCAAACACAATCTACAACGCCTTTGTAAGACTATTTGGCCCATCTAAACATGGGACTGATTGGATCAAAAAATTTGATTTAACTCCCTTGGATAGGGCTGGATTCCACGTAATTCCCCCTTCTGGTACTTTTAGAGATCTTATAGAGGAGCTGGACTTTATTATCTATGAGCTTGGATGTAGATACATTCAACTTTTGCCCATATTTCCTGTGCCAACTACCTTTGGAAGGATGGGGCGTTTTGGCAGCCCCTATGCCGTGCAGGACTTCTACAGCGTAGATCCTGAATTGGCTGTGTTTGATCCCAAAAAAACACCTATTGAACAATTTATGGAACTTGCTTCAGAAATCCACAAAAGAGATGGTCTTGTTATCCTAGATATACCCATAAACCATACAGGATGGGGCTCTATTATCCACGATGTGCACCCTGAGTGGCTTAAGAGGACTGACCAAGGAGAAATTGAAGTTCCTGAAGTGTGGGGTGTTAAATGGGCAGACCTCACAAAATTGGACTATTCAAACAAAGATGTATGGAAATATATGGCTGATGTTTTTTTAAAGTGGTGTGATAGAGGCGTTGACGGATTTAGGGGTGATGCTGGTTATATGATACCCTTTGAGGTATGGGAGTACATCATCTCAAAGGTAAGGGAGTCATTCCCTGATACTATCTTCTTTTTAGAAGGCCTTGGAGGAGATATAAATATTACCATAAATCTCTTAAATAGCACTTATGATTGGGCATATTCTGAACTTTTTCAAAATTATACCAAAGAACAAATAATTCCATATGTTAAATTTTCTTCAAAGGTTTCATCAGAAGATGGCGTGATGGTCCATTTTTGCGAAACCCATGACAACAACAGACTTGCATCTGTGTCAAAGACATATGCAAAAATGCGAACAGGACTCTGCGCCCTTTTGTCCCACTTTGGTGCATTTGGTTTTGCAAATGGCGTAGAGTGGTTTGCTGATGAAAAGATAAATGTCCACGAAATAACTTCATTAAGCTGGGGAAATCCAGAAAATCAAATAAAATTTATAAAAAAACTCTGTGCAATTATAAAGGCAAATAAGACCTTTTTCCCTTATGCCACCATCAATTTCCCAGAACAAATAGGTGATAATTCTATCGTTGCAATAAGAAAACCACAGGATAATTCATGCTATTTAATAGTAATTGTAAATCTTGATTGTGATAAAAAGAATAAGATTTCTTTTAAAGATAGCTCTATATTCGATGGAATCCACTACGACTTAATAACAGATAATGAGATAAATATCTCTAATACTAACGGATTTTATGAATTATATGTAAATCCAGGAGAAGTATTGTGCTTAACTCCAAACAAACAAGACTTAATAGATGTAGATAAAATCTATTTCAATAATATAGTAATGCCTGATGTTTGTTTAAAACAAAAGGCAAAAGAGAAATTGTATAAGTTTATTTGTTATTTTAATGGATTAAAGCATATAAAAATAGACGAAAAAAAGGAATTAAATTTATTTTTAGATAATCCATACTTTTATTTAAAAGATAATTCAAGTCCTAAAAATAGTGTAATTAAATGGACTTTTCCAGATGATATAAAAAGAAATATTATAGTTCCTCCAAAACATATTGTTTTATTTAATTGTAAACATCCTTTTAGATTAAAACTAAAACAAGGAGAGAAAATAATATTTAGCGATGCATCTATTAAAGATAATAAAGGTGAATATTTTGTTTTATACTTCCCTGATGAAAGATTAAGAGAACACAGGATAGTTGATATCTATATTTCAGTATATGACATTGAAGTAATTGAAAAAAAGAGTTCTATCTTGTTTTTATGTGATTTTTCAAATCTCAAGATAAAGACCAATTTTACCCGGACCGAAATATTAAAAAGGTGCTTTACTTATCTTGCTTCCAATAAAAAAGGAGCCTTATCTTACATACCTGTTTGGTGGGGACACCTTGAAACAAAATACAACGCATTACTTTCTGGAAATTTAAATCCAGACTCCTTAGATGATAGACATGTTATGTTTACAAGGCTAAGGGCGTGGTTAGTCCATCAAGGTTATTCAGAGGAAATAAACAAAGATTTGATTCAAAAATTTACTTTTGACTATGAAAATCATGGAACATGGGATTTTTATGTGCCTACAGGTCTTGGAAAGCATACCCATATCAGCATTTTCTTAAGTCTAAGTGATTACGAAAACAAGATAAATATTACTTTTAAAAGACATATCTCAAAGGAAGATAATGAAGAATCAGATGAAGTTACCCTGATACTCAGGCCAGATTTAGAGTCAAGATCCCATCACCATGTTACCAAGGCATATTTAGGGCCAGAAGAAATATTTCCTAAAAGTGTCACTGTGCAAAAAAATGGGATTATTTTTCAACCATCAGAGAAGGCAAAATTACATCTTAAGGCAAGTAAAGGTGAATTTGTGCTTGAGCCTGAGTGGCAATATATGGTCTATCTACCCCTAGAACAGGAAAGAGGGCTTGATCCCCATACTGATCTATTTAGTCCTGGTTATTTTAAAATCCCTTTAATCCCAGGTGAGAGTGTATGTGTAACAGGTTCAATAAACAGTGAAATTATATCTCAAGATGCACAAATCAAAGACATAAAAAAGCAATATACATATATTGAAGGGTTAAGATACAGCATGGAGAAATTTGCTGTTTATAATAAAATAGATAAAGACAATTATGTTCAAACTGTAGTGGCTGGTTTTCCATGGTTTTTAGACTGGGGAAGGGATTCTTTGATATTTTCCAGGGCATATATTGAAGATAATAGAGCGGATCTGGCAATATCTATATTAAAATACTTTGGACAATATGAAGAAAAGGGCACATTGCCAAATTTAATCAAGAAAGGCACACCCTTAAATAGGGATACATCAGATGCACCACTCTGGTTTGGTGTGGTTCTCAGTGATCTGGTTGAAAAATTAGGGTTAGATGTATTAAAAACAGAGACAAAAAATCGCACTTTTGAAGAAATATTCATCTCTATTGGGAAAAATTATATAAATTCCACGCCAAATGGCATAAAAGTAGATCCCTCTACAGGACTTGTCTATAGCCCGCCTCATTTTACATGGATGGACACAAATTACCCAGCATGTACTCCAAGACAGGGGTATCCCATAGAGATCCAGGCGCTCTGGTATAGGTGTTTGACCCTTTTTGAAAAAATAGATCCCAAAGGGGATCTTTGCCCAATAAAAGATGGATGGAAGGGCCTTAGACAAAAGGTGGAAAATTATGTTATAGGTCTTTATGCAAATAGATCTCTGGGATATCTCTCAGATTCCCTTCATACATCAGGATATATGGAAGCCCTGTATGCACAACCTGATGATCACCTAAGACCAAATCAACTCCTTTGTATTACTCTTGGACTAATCAAGGACCCAGAGGTACAAGAGCTTATAATCCAAGCAACTTCGTGTCTTATTGTTCCTGGAGGCATAAGATCTCTAGCAGATAAAAAATTTAAATTTCCTTTGTTTTCAATTCCAAAACATGCTATAAAGGATCCATATCATCCATATCAAGGAAGATATGTTGGAGATGAAGATAACAGCAGAAAACCTGCATATCACAATGGCACAGCCTGGACATGGCTTTTTCCTTCTTTTGCTGAAGCACTTTTAATCACCTTTGGCAAGGAACATGTTGACAGGTGTTTATCAATACTGGGATCTTCATCTATTTACGTAAATTCTGGGTGCGTTGGATATATACCAGAAATATTAGATGGAGACATACCACACATGCAAAGGGGATGTCTTGCCCAGGCATGGGGAGTTAGCGAACTTTATAGAGTTATAAAAAAATTAATAAAAATAAAACAAAATATGGAGTTAGACCATGAAAAGCTTTAAATCCTATCATGTGTATCCTTCAGTTCCTAAAAATCTAAAATTTTTAGAACCATTAATCCAAAATCTGTGGTGGTCCTGGAGGCTTGAGGCCATTGAACTATTAAAGAGAATGGACCCTGAAAAGTGGAAACTTTCCAATCAAAATCCTTTGAAAATGTTTAGTGACTATATTTCCCAGGACGCCTTAAATAGATTTGCCCATAATGAAAATTTTCTTTTGCATTTAAGACAGGTAAAAAAGCAATTTGAAGAAGAAGTTCTTTTAGAAAAAACCCCAGAAGATATTGGAATGCCAAAAGATTCTACTGTTGCCTACTTTTCAATGGAATATGGAATTCATGAAAGTATTCCCATATTTTCAGGGGGCCTTGGGATACTTGCTGGAGACCACTTAAAGGCGGCATCTGATTATTGTATCCCATTAGTTGGAGTAGGACTTTTTTATAGATATGGCTATTTTACACAATTTTTAAATAGCGATGGATGGCAACTTGAGGAATACCCAGAAACTGATATTTTCTATCTACCAATCCAAAGAGTGAGGGATGCAAAAGGAAATAAGGTATATATTGATATTTCATCACCAATGGGAAATATAAGGGCAAGGGCGTGGAAGATGGATGTAGGAAGGGTTGAACTTTATTTACTGGACACCAATTTAAAGGACAATCCTCCTGAAATAAGAGATATAACATCCAGACTATATCCTGGAGAACCCCATGTGCGACTGGCACAGGAAATATTATTGGGCATTGGGGGCATGAAACTTCTGGAACAACTGGGTAAATTTCCAAGCGTGTGTCATTTAAACGAAGGCCATTGCTCCTTTGTGTGCATTGAACGACTGGCACAAATAATGAGAAGATTCAATATTGAGCTTAAAGATGCAATGGAACTTTTGCCCAGGACCAATGTATTTACCACCCATACCCCAGTTGCAGCGGGGTATGATACATTTTTTATTGATATGGTGAGACCCTATCTTGAACCATACACACAGATATTCAATGTGCCAGTAGAAGAAATAATTTCCTGGGGACAAAGGGGATGGACTTATGACTCATCAAACAAGTTTTGTATGTTTACATTTGGATTAAGATTTTCTCAATTTTGTAATGGGGTTAGTGAACTACATGGCCATGTGGCTAGAAAAATGTGGCACCATATATGGCCAGATAGACCGGTGGAGGAGGTACCTATTGGATATGTAACCAATGGTGTGCATGTAACCTCCTGGATTTCCATTGAAAATCATTTATTATTTGAAAGATACATTGGTGAAAAATGGTATAATGAGCTCTCAGAAGATATAATTAATGGCATAAATGGTATTTACGAAGAGGAACTCTGGAGGGCCAGAGAACTAAGCCGTGCCAGGCTTATTAGATTTTGTCGTTACAGGATGAGACAACAATATGAAAGGAGAAATGCACCTAAGTCGATTCTGGATGAAGTTGAAGGAGTTTTGGACCCAAATGTTTTAACAATAGGTTTTGCAAGAAGGTTTACTGCGTATAAAAGGGCAAATTTGATCTTACGGGACCCAGCGAGGCTAAAAAAAATAATAACCTCTAAAAAATACCCTGTACAATTTATATTTGCAGGCAAGGCCCATCCAAAAGATGAAGAAGGAAAAGGAATAATACAACAAATTATTTCTTTTGCAAGGGATCCAGAAGTAAGGCACAGATTTATTTTTTTAGAAAATTACGACATCAATATAGCCAGACACCTGGTTCAAGGAGTGGATATCTGGCTAAACAACCCACGCAGGCCCTATGAGGCGTGTGGGACTTCAGGCATGAAGGCAGCTATTAATGGCGTCTTAAATTTCAGTGTATTAGATGGATGGTGGTGCGAAGGATATAGGGAGGATAGAGGATGGGAAATTGGAGAAGGAAAGGAATATGCAGACCCTAATTATCAGGATGAAGTGGAATCATATGCCATATACAACATTCTGGAAGAAGAAATCTTACCAGTATTTTATGAGAACAGGAGGGGAAGCATACCTTTTGAATGGGTGCACATGATGAAAGAATCCATGAAAATGGGAATAATAAACTTTTCAGCCCAGAGGATGGTCAAAGAATACGTAGATAATTTCTATTCAAAAGCAGCGCACAATTTTTTTGATCTAACAAGAAACAGTTGTGAAAAGGCAAAAGAATTTTCAAAACAAAGAGAGAGATTAAGAAATCTATGGCGTGAAATCAAAGTAAATAAACCAATGAAGCTTGGGCCTTCTCACTTTAGGGTAGGAGATGAATTTGAGGTGATTGCTGAGGTGTATCTTGGAGAAATACAACCATCAGAGGTGGAAGTAGAACTGTGTTTTGGTAAAATTAAAGGCACGGAAGAGATGGAGATTGTAGGAGTAGAGAAAATGGAAGTTTTCCAGGAAAATGATGGAGGAAATTACATTTACAGATGCAAAGTAAAATGCAAAGCCTCTGGGAGATATGGGTTTAATGTGAGAGTAGTTCCAATGGGAGATGATTATCTTAAATATACACCACATTTTATAACCTGGGCGCCATAAGGGTTCTACGTTCAATGTTCAATGTTCTAGGTTCAAAGATCTATGACTTAAGTTTCTTAAACGTTGAACTTTGAACGTCGAACCTAGAACGTTGAACCTAAACTTTTAACAAACCATTGGGAGTTAAATTAAATGAAAGAACATATACCAAAGATATTAATAATTACTCCAGAGGTAACATATCTGCCAGAAGATTCTGGAGTTCTTTCCACTTATCTCTCAGCCAAGGCTGGTGGTCTTGCTGATGTATCGGCAATGCTCATAAAAGAGCTTTTTGATATGGGAGTTGATTGCCATGTACTTTTACCAGATTATAGAAAAATCTATCAAAACCAGGCAGGACATTTAACCACTCTCTACAACGAACAATTAATGATTTACATGGAAAACTTATGCGATCAAAGGATACACCTTGCCCAGGATAGGTCCTTTTATCACATAAATAAAGTCTATTCCAATTATAGATACGAAAACTTAAAGGTCTCTTTAGCATTTCAACGGGAAGCAATAAACAATATAATACCCATGGTAAGACCTGATTTAGTCCATTTAAATGACTGGATGACAGGACTCGTACCTGCCTATCTAAGAAAAAGAAATATCCCATCTTTATTTACCATTCACAACATCCACACTGCAACAGCAACATTGGCTGTAATTGAAGATAATGGAATCGATGCAGCTGAGTTCTGGGACCATCTCTTTTATAAAGAATATCCAACATCCTATGAAGAGATTAGGGAAAAAGTGGAGGTTGACTTTCTTGTATCAGGCATCTTTGCATCCCATTTTGTAAACACAGTGAGTCCAACATTTTTAAAAGAAATAGTCAATGGCTACCACGATGTTATTCCACCTCATATAAGACAGGAGCTAATCAATAAATATAATGCTGGATGTGCGGTTGGGATATTAAATGCGCCTGATGCATCCTTTGACCCAAAAACAGATAAAGCAATTTTTAAAAATTATACCCCCAGAAATATGGTATCTGGTAAAAGGGAAAATAAGCTTTATTTGCAAAAAAAATTAGGATTAATTGTTGATGAAAAAGCTCCTTTGTTTTTTTGGCCATCAAGACTTGATCCCCTCCAAAAAGGATGTCAACTTCTAGCAGATATTTTATATGAGGTGGTGTCTAAATACTGGGAAAAACATCTGCAAATTGTATTTGTTGCTGATGGTGAATACTTTGGAGTGTTTGAAGAAATAGTGAAATTTCATGGTCTTTTTGAGAGGGTATGCGTGTGTCATTTTGATGAAGCTCTTTCCAGACAGGGTTTTGCTGCCTCAGATTTTATACTAATGCCTTCTTCTTTTGAACCATGTGGACTTCCACAGATGATCGCACCAAAGTATGGTTCTATTCCGGTTTGTCATGATACAGGCGGAATCCATGATACAATTACACATTTAGACCCCTATAACAATACTGGAAATGGTTTTTTGTTTAAACATTTTGACTCAAATGGACTATTTTGGGCAATAGATCAGGCCATGAACTTTTACAGTCTTTCCAAACAAATAAAAACCAAAAATATAATGAGAATTATGAAAGAGGCAAATGAGAAATTTAATTACAAAGAATGTGCAAGAAAATATATCCAGTTGTATGAAAAGATGTTAGATCGACCTCTGTAAAGTTTATTGTTAGAACGGGGAAACAATATGCAACATGAATGTGAACAAGTTATTCAAAAAGAATTTTGGCTCGCATGAAAGATTGATATGGGTGGGAAGGCCTAAGCAAGGAATAATGTTGCGCCCTAATGATATTTTTCTTATTCCCTTCAGTATTCTTTGGGGAGGGTTTGCTATATTCTGGGAAGTTATGGCATTAACATCTATCCTAAAAGGTGCTGAGAAAGGCGGGCCAACAGTATTAATATTTCCTATTTTTGGTATTCCTTTTGTGATCGTCGGATTATATCTGATATTTGGAAGATTCATTGTGGATGCAAAACAAAGGGGAAACACTTGTGCGATTCCCCGGCAGGTGAGCTTGAACGTTAAAAAAAAGAGAGAGAAAAGAGATTATAAGATTAGATAAAGAGTTGATATTTTGACTTAAAGAGATAATATTGTAAAAAATAAAATCTTTGATTATTCTTTGCATTACTAGATAATCTTGTGGTAGAATGTAAAGATTGCCTGTCGCTGAGTTTTGGCGTTATAATGATAAACAACACAAAAAAGGCTAAAAGATGAAAAAAATTACTACAATACTACTAGGCTTCTTAATTACATTTATTTCTGGGATAATATTAACTAACATAACACTTCCACTCGTATCAAAATTCATATCCACATTACTAGGAAGTTTTTTTGTAGGGTGCATAATAAAGAAAAAGGGATGGTTCCTTGGAATTTTAATAGCTGGTTTAAATATAATCGCTATAATTACTGTGCTAAAACTTATTGCATTACCATTACAGGAAAAACCAGTATTATCTATTAATTTATTAGAGATCTTCTTTCTTTTTATTACTGGTGCATTAGGTGGTTTTATTGGGGAAATCTGTAGTAAGAAATTTAGAAGTTTTCCAATAATAAAAAAATCATAACAAGGTAATACAATTGACCTTTTTCCGTTGCACTTTAAAAGGCAGGTAATTTCTACGTTAGATTTATATTCATAAAATGATATTATCGACACTAATTTACACTTTTTTTCTAATTGGTATTGGTTTAATCTTGTTTCTATTTTTTTCCAAAGCGCGCTTGCGGCGGTTTGCAATAGGCATAACCATTTTTCTAATCATTTTACCTCTGTGCTTTGTAGCATTTTTAGGTATATTCAAGAGTCAAATTCAACAAGGAAAGATTCTTCCTCAATTAGGTCCCATTTTGATTCTTCTATCACCACCTGACGACATTAAAAAACCACTAGGAGTAGTTTATTTAACTCCGAATAAGAAAGAGTACAATCTCAAAATTACGCATAAGTATTTGGGTAATCATGAAATACTACTCTATTTTAAAAAATTGAACTCTTATGATGAGCTTGAAAAAACTAAGAAAGAACTATTCCTAACTGTAGAATTTAAATATGATTCCCGAATAATTTATTCTGCTGTTTCAGAAAGATCAATATCATATTATAGCTATGCCGCTACAGAAAATAAAAGCGTAATATCTTTTATAAGATACAACGTCCCAAATAATTTACCTATAAACACAGCGTTGCAAGTTAAAATTAAAGTTGAGGGCAATATTGAACAATTTATTGAAAAATATGGGCCTGTTAGAATTGAAATTAAAAAAGGATCGGATATTTAAAAGAATCTCTCTTCGCTCCAGTGGGATTGTGATCTGTGCCGAAATCGGCGCGTGTCCCAACCACTGAGCTCAAGCGTTAGGTGGTATAAAAGGGAAGGTCCAATATGTTGCAAAGATTTAAACAACCATTGTTTTGGATAAGACTGTTTTCAATTTTAATATGCTTAGTGGGATTGATGAAAATATTTGCTATCATTGCACCAGCCACTATGATTAGAGTTATTCTTCATACTGAAGACTCAAATATTCTTGCGGAACTGACAAAGTCATTCAATTTGTATTTAGATGAGACACAGAAAGTTTTAGGTATAAAAAGCAAAGGAGAAATCTTATATCTCTTTACTTTCTCATTTCTCATTTCGTTCTTTTTTATAATTTCTGGAGTATTTTTGTTTCTGATGAAGTCGTGGGCAAGAAAAACATTAATTTTTCTGATTTTTGCGACGATTCTCAACAATTTTGCAATAATGCTTTTAAGAGGTAAATTTACAATAAAGTTTATGGCTATTGATGATTTTATCTTTTATATATGCCTATTGGTCTTTTTTACAAGACAATCAGTTATTCAACTGTTTACCACAGAGCAGAAATTTAAAAAAGTCTAAGATACCATCTAACAATTTACTATAAGGTTGTTTATTTAACACCATACATGCCTTATTCTGGAGAGAAGTTTTTTAGCTATACTAATGATAGCTTGTTGTTTTTTCATTCTAGTTATTAATTTGTTATAACTTTCTAAATCTTGCAGTTTCATATGCCACAAAGAAATTAGCACAAGGATAATTTTTATTAAGGGAATTAACGAGAATTTCAGGGATAGGGTCTATGGCAAAAGATTTAATAAGCAGCCCGTTATGTCAGATATACCAAGTTTTTTATTGACATCAATTCCGAAAAAATCTTTACCTTTAAAAGAAATTTTTTTATTATTTTTTTGTCATTTCATAATTGATCTCGTGGGGTATAAGGTTTAAGTTTGTTGATTCCTCCCTTACATCTTGGGAGGCTTAAATTAGTAAAGTGGTTTTTAGCATAAAGTGTGCAGTGGACTCGCAACCCGCTTGGGCCTTCAGCTTGGCGGTTGCTCGTCACTGAGCTTTGCGTTAGATTGAAAATTTTTTAAAAAGTATGCTAAAATAAATGCGTTATTATTTTGAATGGAACCCTCAGAAAGCTAAAACTAATTTAAAAAAACATAAAGTCTCTTTTGAAAGAGCTTGTACAGTTTTTAAAGATCCCAATGCTTTATCTATATACGATGAAGAACACAGCGAAAAGGAAGATCGTTGGATTACTTTAGGCATGGATATAAATGGAACTTTATTAGTAGTGGTGCACACGTTTGAACAATTAGACGAAAACACTTGTAAAATTAGAATAATTTCAGCAAGAAAAGCTACTAAAAAAGAAACAAAGCAATATAATGAGGAGATTTAATATGAAAAAAGAATATGATTTTTCAAAAGGAGAGAGAGGGAAATTTTATAATCCTAATGTAGAGTTTTATATTCCGATCTATTTAGACCGTGAAATTTTGGAAGTATTAGAAAAGGTTGCATTAAGAAAAGATTTAGAAATAAGTAGTGTAGTAAATCAATTTTTAAGGAAAGAAATAGAAATTCTTAAATATTTAAAAGAATAATTTCTAACAAACTCCTTCATTGGACGGCGTTACACGACGCCACTGAACTTTGCGTTAGATAGAAGGAAAATAATATGATAAAGTAAGAAAGTCAAATCAATTAGTGAATTAATAGAAGATTTAAGGAAGTTAATATGATTAAAGAATATTTTAAGGCAAAAGATATAATCCTTTATAAAGGAGATGTTTTGAACGAAAACAATTGAAGATTATTTATTATTTAGCGAGAAGTGGTTATCTAATTGTTTAAAATGGACTAAGTCTACTGGTCGTTTATGTTTAAATATACCTTTAGATAAAAATAAAGGTGGACAGCGCTCAGTAGGTGCTGATTTAATCGTTCTGGCTCAAAAAGTAGGTTGGAAATATCATTCTACAATAATTTGGAATGAAGGAAACATAAGTAGAAGAACGGCTTTGGGGAGTAGGACATCCTGCCGCATTTCCTAGAGAACTGCCGAGAAGATGTATAAAATTATTCTCATTTATAGGTGATATAATATGTGATCCTTTTTGTGGAAGTGGAACGACTCTAATAGAAGCTAAATTACTTAAGAGGAAAGCGGTTGGTTTAGAAATTGATTCTAAGTATTGTGAGCTAGCTAAAAGGAGATTACAAAAAGAATTAGGATTATTCTTAACTATCTGACAAATCGCTCTACCTGACCACTTTTCCGCTGTAGTCCAAAGTGGCAGGTGAGCTTAGACGCTGGAGAAATAGATGGAAAAAATAGATCTCATTGAAATAGATCCATATCTTAAACCCTATGAAAGATACATAGAAGAGAGAATAAAAAAGATAAAAGAGGTTGAAAAATCCATAACAAAAAATCAGTCTCTTAAAGAATTCGCCTCTTCTTACAAATATTTTGGACTCCACAAACTTGATGATCACTGGATTTTCAGAGAATTTGCCCCTAATGCAAAGGAAATATATCTTATTGGAGATATGACTAATTGGCAGATAAATACCAAATTCAGGCTTGAAAAGAAGAAAAATGGTGTATGGGAGATTTTTATTCCACAGGACAAAATCTCCCACGGTGATTTATATAAATTATATATAAAATGGGAGGGAGGAGAAGGAGAGAGGATACCGTCCCATGCAACTTATGTTGTACAGGATGAAAACACCAAGATCTTTTCTGCAAAGGTATGGTGCCCTGAAGAAAAATACCAGTGGAAATACGATAAAAATGTCCAATATCCAAAGCCGCTACTAATATATGAAGCCCATGTTGGCATGGCGCAAGAGGAAGAAAAGGTTGGAACATACAGAGAATTTACTGAGAATATTTTACCATGGATAAAAAAACTTGGTTATAATACCATACAACTCATGGCCATTTTAGAACACCCCTATTATGGTTCTTTTGGCTATCAGGTATCAAACTATTTTGCCCCATCATCCAGATTTGGCAACCCAGATGATTTAAAGGAATTAATAGATACTGCTCATAGTCTAGGACTCTATGTATTAATAGATATAGTTCACTCCCATTCAGCACCAAATGAGGTCGAAGGGCTATCTCGATTTGATGGAACCTATGACCTTTATTTTCACGAAGGGAAAAGGGGTTATCATCCCCTATGGGGATCCAGACTCTTTGATTATTCAAAAAAACACGTGCTTTGTTTTTTACTATCAAATTTAAGATACTATTTAGAGGAATTTCATGTAGATGGTTTTAGATTTGATGGCATAACCAGCATGCTATACACCCACCATGGCATAGGAAAGGATTTTGTATCATATGAGGACTATTTTAATGAATCTGTGGATACAGATGCTATTGCCTATCTGGCCCTAGCAAATAAACTGGTACATCAAATAAAAGATGATGCAATAACCATTGCTGAAGAGGTATCTGGCATACCTGGGCTATGCTATCCAGTAGAAAGAGGAGGAATTGGATTTGACTATCGTTTTGCAATGGGGATTGCTGACTTCTGGATAAAGTTGTTAAAGGATTTTAGGGATGAAGAGTGGCCCATGGGGCGTCTTTGGTATGAACTAACAAACCACAGGCCAGAAGAAAAGACCATCAGCTATGCTGAATCCCACGACCAGGCACTGGTTGGAGACCAGACCATAATTTTCAGATTAATTGGTGCTGATATGTATTATTTTATGAGAAAGGGAGATGAGAATCTAAAAGTAGATAGAGGGATTGCTCTTCATAAGCTAATCAGATTCATCACTATATCAACTGCATGTGCTGGCTATTTAAATTTCATGGGAAATGAATTTGGACATCCTGAATGGATAGATTTTCCAAGACAAGGAAACAATTGGTCTTACAAATATGCCAGAAGACAGTGGTCTCTTGCAGAAAATCCCCTGCTTAGATATGAATATCTGCTTAAGTTTGATATAGACATGATAAGATTTATCAAACAGATAAATATATTAAGACCTGAAATTCCACCAAAACATCTCCATGATCACAATGAAAATAAGGTTATTGCCTTTGAGAGAGGAGACTATGTATTTGTGTTTAGCTTCCATCCAACCACATCCTTTACCCATTACAGAATATATGCACGTCCAGGAAAATATAAGTTGGTGTTTTGTACAGATGAAAAAAAATATGGAGGGTTTGAAAGATTAAAAATAGGCGAGATCCACTTTACCCTAGCTGAAAAAACAGGTAATCATTTAACACATTACCTATCTCTTTATATACCAAATAGATGTGGCTTTGTGTTAAAAAAGATGGATTGAGATCTTGATCTCTAATGTGGTATTTCGAATTTTGTTATTTGAGAGTTGGGAATGATATATGAAGTTTTGTATTCACTTACCTAAGTAAAAAATCTTTTATAAAGAATATTTTTAAATTTATGAAAATAATTTTGAGGGAATAGTGCGTCCAAACAGAGATTTAAAGTGATATTTTCCTTAAAAAGAGGGGGTGTTTATATCAAATTTATTGTAATAGAAGTAATTTTTTGAATCTGAAATAAGAAACTAAAACAGTTAAAATCGTCTAATTTGTCCCTCACCGAGAATTGCTGATGCCACTTTTTAATTGTTGATAATATACTTGGAAAAGAGTAACATCTCTTTTCCGAATTTCAGAATTTATTTTTTGAACTTAAGGACAATTACCTTGTTTTTTCCACCAGATATAAAAAGAATCTTTTCTTCAAAATTAGACAAAGACCTGACTATTACAAAGTCAGGGATAGGGACTCAGTGTTATCTGGCATACTTTTTTTATAAAAAGGGAAAGGATGTCCTTGTTATATTTCCAGAGGAATCATATCTAAAGACCTTCTCTGCTTTTATAAAAATCTTTAGTCTAAAAACAAGAAATAGCTTCTGGGAAGAAAGTTTTATAGAACTTGGTAGGTTTGATCCAGATACCCAAGATAAAAAAAAATGGGCAAAGAGATGGGTAGCCTTATTTAAACTCATTGAAGGCCCAACACCTAAGATAATAGCTTGTACTGCGGATAATCTCCTCCCTTTTTGGCCTCCACCAGAAATTATCAAAAACAATTATTTCTTTATCTCTGTTGGTGATTCTTTACTTTATGATGAAATTATAGAAATACTCGCTCAATTTGGCTATAATAGAACAAAACTAACCACAAACCTAGGTGAATTTTCTGTAAGAGGAGATGTAATAGACGTATATGCGCCAGGATATTCACAGCCTGTAAGGATAGAATTTTTTGGGGATCTGGTTGAAGGGATACGCACATTTGATCCCCTGTCACAACGATCAAAAAACGCACTAGACCATGCAGTTCTTTTACCTCTCACTCCAGCTATTGGTGATGATAAATTAATAGATAAGGCCAAAGATCTATGGAATTATCTTTGGAAAACAGGCCTTCTTAGCAAAAAGGCCATTTCTCTTTTTGAAGATTCAATTAACGTTGAAGAGAATAATATCCTTCCAGGATTGTTTTATAAAGAAGCTACATCACTCACTAACTATCTACCAGAAAATACAATATTTTTTTTAGTGGAGCCAGAGATGCTCAGGCGGACATTAGATGATAACGAAGCTATGTGGAAAAATTTTTTTGAGCAACTACACCAAAATAAAGGGATTAGGATTCCCTATGACAAGGCTTTTAATACGGCTTCTCAAGCCAAATCCCTTTGGGTTAAAGGGAAAAAGGTGATATTTGATTCCCTTGCAAGTAGAGGAACAGCAACCCTGCAACTACCAGAACAAAAATATTTTTCTTTTTCTGACCTTTTTTGGCGTCCTGAAGAAAAAAAACGTCCCATTTCCACATTAATTTCTGCCTTAAAAGAATGGTCTAAAACAAAAAATCAGGTGGTTCTTG
Organism: Desulfothermus naphthae; assembly: GCF_054657475.1. Taxonomy (NCBI): domain Bacteria; kingdom Pseudomonadati; phylum Thermodesulfobacteriota; class Desulfovibrionia; order Desulfovibrionales; family Desulfothermaceae; genus Desulfothermus; species Desulfothermus naphthae. Next base: position 1,433,471 of record NZ_BAAHYQ010000001.1, on the reverse strand, counting down.
CCTTTAGGAGTGAAAAATCAAAAAATAAGTTTTTAAATATAATCAACGAAAGGAAATCAACAGATGAGACTGCTTTATTTGACATATACGAAAAATTCCATCCAGATAAAAAGGGTATATTTGTAGGAGTATCCCCCCTATCAACAGGCCTTTCCCTTGAATGGAATCATGTGATGTTTTTATCTGAATCTGTTTTTCTCCCTGCAAAATCAAAGGCTCCATCGGCAAAAGTCCCAAAAAAATTTAAGGGAATATCAGAAGTAGATGAGATCAAACCAGGAGATTTTCTTGTCCACAGGGACTATGGAATAGGTCAATTTCTGGGACTCACCCGCCTTCAGGTGAATGATATTGGAAATGATTATCTAGAAATTATGTATGCAGATTCTAACAAACTTTATGTCCCAGTAGATAAACTAAACCTTATCCAGAAATACAAAGGCCCAGATGGTGTAGTTCCAACTCTTGACAGGCTGGGCTCTACTAGTTGGAGTAGGACCAGGCAAAAGGTAAAAAAGGCAATTGAGACTATTGCCCAAGATATTGTAAAAATGTATGCATATAGGAAAGTGATTAAGGGATTTAAATATCCGCCAGTAGATGAAGATTACAGAGAATTTGAAGCCACTTTTCCATTTGAAGAGACACCTGATCAAGAAAAGGCTATTTTAGATGTACTAAAGGACATGGAAAAAGATGAGCCTATGGACAGATTAATATGCGGAGATGTGGGGTTTGGAAAGACAGAAATTGCCATGCGGGCAGCGTATAGGGCTGTAAGTGCTGGAAGACAGGTATGCTTATTGTGCCCAACTACAGTTCTTGCAGAACAGCACTATCGGAATTTCAAGACAAGGATGGAGGAATTTGGGGTCAATGTGGCAATGTTGAGTAGATTTGTGCCCAAAAGCAAACAAAAACTCATAATTGAATCCCTAAAAAAAGGAGAAATAGATATTATAATTGGCACACACAGGTTGTTATCTTCAGATGTTGAAATTCCCAGATTAGGCCTCTTAATATTAGATGAAGAACAGAGATTTGGGGTAAGACAAAAAGAAAAATTAAAACAACTGAAAAAAAGAGTAGATGTCCTGACCATGACGGCAACACCAATCCCTAGAACATTGCAACTTTCTTTAACAGGGATCAGGGATTTAAGTATAATAGAAACACCGCCAGCAGATAGAAGGCCAGTTAAAACTTCAATAATTGAGCGGAATAAAACAGAGTTAAAACAAATCCTGGAGAGGGAGTTGAATAGGGGTGGACAGGTATTTTGGGTTCACAATAGGGTAAAGGGGCTACCCAGAATCAAGGAATTTGTAAAATCTCTGGTGCCTGGTGCGGTGGTAGAAATGGCCCATGGTCAGATGTCTGAAAAAAAACTGGAAGAAACATTGCATAATTTTTTGCTTGGAGACATACAAATTTTAGTGTGTACAGCAATAATTGAAGCTGGTTTAGATTTTCCAAATGCAAATACCTTAATTGTAGATACACCTCAATTATTTGGTCTTGGACAGCTTTATCAATTACGAGGCAGAGTTGGTAGATCCAATGTTCAGGCCTATGCCTATTTTGTGGTAGATTCAATAAAAAATCTATCAAAGCCAGTTATAAAACGTCTCAAAACCATTTTGGAGTTGGATTATCTTGGTGCTGGTTTTAAGGTTGCCATGGCAGATCTAAAATTACGGGGAGCTGGAAATCTCCTTGGCGAGGCACAAACCGGAAACATTGCAAAAGTTGGCCTGGATCTTTATCTTGAGATGTTGGAAAAAGAAATCAAAAAACTTAAAGGCGAAAAAGTTGAGGAACAAGATATTGATCCACAATTAAATATCTTTGTAGAGGCAAATATTCCATCAAATTATATTCAAGAGAGCGATGAAAGACTTCAATTTTACAAGATCTTATCCTCTTGCAGAGAAGAGGAAGATTTTGAATTTGTAAAACAGGAACTAAGGGATAGATTTGGAATGATTCCAGTAGAGGTAGAAAATTTAGTATCAATACTTAAATTTAAATCAATTCTTATTAAACTAAGGGCTGATCGTGCTGACGTATACAGAAATAAAATAATAATTTCATGGGGAAAAAATTCAATAGATATAGAACTAGAAAACATGCTTAAGTGGATAGAAGAACATAAAACAGAGCTTAGATTAATAAATCCCCACAAACTAGAGCTTAAACTTTCAGGTGAAGATTTTTCAAAAGAAGTCACTTATTGGTATAATGAAGTATCTACAATTTTTAAAAAGGAGCTAGCATATGCTGCGTGATATTCTAATATTTATTGTCTTTTTCTTATTTGCAATTTATGCACATGCAAAAATTTTGGACAAAATAGTAGCCATTGTTAATGGAGAAGTAATTACCCTTTATGATTTAAAAAAAGAAATAAAAAAGACAAGCCTAGCTCAGGACTTAAATGTAAGTTTGAATAACAAAGAGGTAGTAAAACAATTTTTATCTGATATGATAAATAAAATCCTTTTTAAAGAAGAAGCAGATAAACTTGGCATAAAAGTCTCAAAATATGAGGTTGAAAATCAATTAAAACAAATAATTAAATCAAGTGAACTCACAGAACAAGAATTTGAAGATGAATTAAAAAAGGAAGGATTAAGTATTGAAGAAATAAAGAAAAGTATTGAAGATAATATTAAGATAAATAAATTAATATCATATATGATAAGGAGTAAAGTAGTTGTTACTGACGAGGACATAAAAAAATACTTTGAAGACCATAATATGAAGTTAAAACAAAAGGAAATTGCAAATTTAATACTTTTTCAAAGCAATAATAAAGAGGTGTTAAAAAAGATTGTTGTAAAGTCAGGAGAAAAATTTCAAGCACCTGCTGGTGTTAAAACCATGGACCTTGGTGAAGTAGCTGTTGATGCACTCCAACAAAATTGGAAAAATGCATTAAAAGGTGTAAAAAAAGGTCAATTAACTCCTATTTTTGAAGTGAATTCAAAATATTTCAGGGTTTATGTAAAAGAGAAAAAATTGGTGAATCCTTTAACTGATGATAAAATCAATCAAATCAAAAATAAGATATATGCTGAAAAATTAAAAAAAAGATACATAGAGTACATATCCAAACTAAGGTCAAAAGCTGTAATAGAGATTCGAATTTAATTTTTACTTATTTTTTAATTTAAGCAAAGCATAGGAGTCAAATATGGACCTCAAAGATATTGGTCTAATTTTAAAAAATGAAAGGGAAAAAAGGGGTTATTCAAAAGAAGATATCTTTAAAGAGACTAAAATAAGCATTATGAATATTGAAGCTTTGGAAAAAGGGGATTTTGAAAATTTGCCCCATTATGTTTATACCAGGGCATTTATAAAAAGCTATGCAGAATTTTTGGGATTAGATCCTAAAGAATTCCTAGAAGTCTTTGATTCACATTATAGAGTTCAGCAACCAAGACATAAAAGATTTGATTCATTAAAAGAAGTTGATGGAATAAAATCAAAAAAATGGCTCGGTATATCTATTTTAGTCTTGATTTTATTTATTGCTGTATGTGTAATTTATTTTAAAAAAAATACAAATGTATATCTAGAAAAAGAGAAAAAAATACAAAATAATGATGCAAATAATACACATAACACAATATTAGAGAATAATTATTTAAAAGATAATGCATCATTTATAGAAGAAATAGACAAATCACAAAATAATACCAAAAATTTAAATAAACAATCAAACAATACAAAAAATATAGAAATCTCTACTGTCCCAGAAAATCAAACTGATAATTCCACTAAAGTTACTAATATAGAACAAAATAATACCACAAAAATAAAAGAGATTAATAAGAAAGAAAACAAAAAAGCTGCAAAAAATGAGTATCATACACTAGAGATACGTGCAAGGGATAAGTGCTGGGTTAAGGGATGGATGGATGAGAACTCCACTAAAGAAAGGTTGCTTTTAAAGGGAGATATGACTTTGTTTAAGTTTAAAGAGAAACTTAAATTAAAGCTTGGAAATGCAGGAGTAATAGACATCTATTTGGACGGAAAAAAAGTACATATTAAAGGGAAGCCTGGACAAGTTAAGACTTTAAATTTCTCTTTTCATGAGTAAGAAGGAATTTTTTGAACACGCCATAGTGCTTAAATGTAAAATTTACAGGGATAATGATTTAATTGTAAAATTTTTAACTCCATCTTATGGAGTTATTACTGCCTTTGCCTTTGGTGGCCTTATAAGTAGAAGGAGATTTTCAGGGTGTTTTGAAGAGCTCTCACATGTGGTGTTTAAATGGAGATCTCCTCTACATAGCGACTATTTTTATCTTGAAGAGGGGATATTAATAGATAGATTTTCAGATATTCATAAAGACAAGGTCCGATATGGAATTGCTATTAATTGTCAAAAATTTATAGAAGCAGTTGTTATAGGAAACTCTTATACTGAAGGGGTTTACAAAATTTTTTTGGAACTCCTAAAAACACTGAATAAAGGAAATTTTATTTTTTCTAAAAATATTCCTATTTTTTTCAGGGCAAAAATTGCATCTGAACTGGGTTATAGGCCGCAATTGGAGAGTTGCAACAGATGTAGAAGACTGTTAAATAGTGAGCAAAAGATATTTTTTTCTTCAATTAAAGGACAATGCCTTTGTAATAAATGTATTGATAAAAAGAATGGATATTTGGCCCTAAATAATAGGGCATATCAATTTTTAAAAGAGGCTTTTTCTTCTGGCTCTATTGATTTAATTAATAAAAAGAATATGACAATAAATGAAAATATTGTAGTTCTTGGAATTCAAAAGTTTGTTGAAACACATTTGAACATAATTTGGCAAAAAGGTAAATTTGTGCACATATAAAATAAAGGGAGTTTAGTATGCTTTGTTTTCAGGAAGTTATAATGAGGCTACACAAGTTTTGGTCTGAGTATGGGTGCGTGATTCACCAACCCTATGACGCTGAGGTGGGAGCTGGGACATTTCATCCAGCAACTGCGCTAAGGGTTATTGGTCCTGAGCCATGGAAAACCGCATATGTGCAACCATCTAGAAGGCCAACAGATGGAAGATATGGTGAAAATCCAAATAGACTCCAACACTATTACCAATACCAGGTAATATTAAAACCAGCCCCTGAAAATTCCCAGGATATATACCTGGAGAGTCTCTATGGACTGGGGATTGACCCTAAGGAACACGATATCCGTTTTGTTGAAGATGACTGGGAATCGCCCACACTTGGAGCTTGGGGACTTGGATGGGAAGTGTGGTTAGACGGCATGGAAATAACCCAGTTTACTTATTTTCAGCAAATTGGAGGAATTGACTTAAATCCAGTAAGTCTGGAGATTACATATGGCCTTGAGAGGATATCCATGTATTTGCAGGAAAAGGAGTCAGTATTTGACCTTGAATGGAATAAAAGTGTGACATATGGCCATGTCCACCACCAGGGTGAGTATGAACATTCTAAATACAATTTTGAACACTCTTCTACTCAAATGTTGTTTCAATGCTTTGATATGTTTGAGGCGGAAGGTAAAAGGTTATGTGAAGAAAATCTCCCATGGCCCGCCTATGACTTTTGTCTTAAGTGCTCCCATGTATTTAATCTGTTAGATGCAAGGGGCGCTATTTCAATTACTGAGAGAACTGCGTATATTGCCAGGGTTAGACATCTGGCATCAAATGTGGCAAGGCTATATGCTAAGCAGAGGGAAGAAATGGGATATCCTCTACTAAATAAATAAAATATTAACCTTTAACTTTTAACCACAAAAAGGAGTGAATTAAAATGCTAAAAAGGAGTTTTATATTCTTTTGTGTGGTGATTTTTTGTCTCTGTTCAGTGAGTTTATTTGCAAAAGAATATCGTTTTACCTATAGCAGCTTTTTTCCACCAACCCACATCCAGAGTAAACTAGCTGAGGCATGGTGCAAGGAAGTGGAAAAGAGAACTAGAGGAAAGATAAAAATATATTTTTATCCAGGCCAGACATTAACTAAAGCAGCTCAATGTTACGATGGAGTTATATCTGGAATGTCTGATATTGGGATGTCATGTTTACTATATACAAGAGGAAGATTTCCCTTAATGGATTTTATAAACCTTCCTTTTGGTAATCCTTCAGGAGAATTTGCTACAGCTATCATCAATGAAGTTTATGAAAAATTTAAACCAAAAGAACTCTCACAGGTAAAGGTATTGTATCTACATGCCCATGGTCCGGGATTTATCCATCTAAAGAAAAAGGTTGTACACAAATTAGAGGATCTAAAGTGGTTAAAAATAAGGTGTCCAGGTTCGGTTGCAGATACATTAAAGTCTCTTGGTGCAACTCCGGTTGCCATGCCAATGCCTGAAGTTTATCAAGCCTTACAAAAGGGCGTTGTAGAAGGCGCAGTCTACCCCATGGAGACCAATAAAGGGTGGAAAATGGCAGAAGTTATAAGATATTCCGTAGCTAATTATAAAATCGCATATTCTGTAGGTTTTTTTGTTGTTATGAATAAGAAAAAATGGGATTCTATTCCTAAAAAATATCAGCATATAATTAATCAAATAGATATTGAATGGGCAAAAAAACACGGAAGAGCCTGGGATAAAAGTGATTTTGAAGGAATTAGATACACCTTATCTAATGGTAACACCATTATTGGAATAGATGAAAAAGAGGCAGATAGATGGGCAAAAAAAGTTAGGGTGGTGTTTGATTCATATGTTAAAATGACAAAGAAAAAGGGACTTCCTGGTGATAAGGTCCTTAATTATTTAGAAAAAAGATTAAAAGATTACAGGGAAGGAAGATTTAAATCAAAATATGTGGATTAAATATAATGAAAAAAATTGCTGGTTTAGTAGGAAGGATATCCCAATTTCTTCGCATAATTGCCGGGATATTACTTGTATTTATAATGTCCATAACCTGTTTAGATGTTATTGGAAACTTCTTTGGTCATCCTATTTTAGGGGTTGAAGAACTGGTAAGTATCCTGGCATCTATCACTATGGCCTTTGTACTTCCCATTGCCCATAAAAGAAAGGCGCATATTGGTATAGACATATTATACAGAAGGATGGGACAGACCTTCAAAACATTAGATGATTTTTTTGTATCTTTAATTAACAGTGTATTGTTCTTGGCTGCAACTGTTCAATGCTTTAAATACGCAAAAGACTTAAAAAAGGTGGGAGAGGTCACATCTACTCTTCAAATTCCTAAATATATATTGCTTTATGGGGTATCTATTGGATGCGGTGTGTTGTTTTTGCTAATCTTGTGTGAAATTGGAGAGTTTATAGATAGGTGTGTGGGGAAAAAATAATGGACTTTGTTAGTTGGGGTATATTGGGAATAATTGTTTTACTTATACTTTTTTTCCTTCAGGTCCCAGTTGCATATGCATTGGCTATTGTGGGAGTTATAGGATACAGCATACTTGCTTCGCCTTCTGCAGCATTAAATCTCTTATCCCGAGACCTTTACGGGGTATTTTCTTCATATGGACTTGCGCTTGTGCCTCTGTTCATCTTTATGGGCTTTATTGCCTTTTATGCAGGTGTAAGTAGAAAATTATATGAGATGGCGTACAAGCTAACTGGTGGAATAAGGGGTGGGCTTGCCATGGGCACAGTAGTTGCGTGTACCGCCTTTGGAGCTGTTTGCGGATCAACAACCGCAACTGCTGCCACCATTGGCTCCATAGCCATACCTGAGATGAAGCGATATGGATATGGAAACAAGATTTCAGCAGGCTCAGTTGCTGCAGGTTCTGGACTTGGAATTTTAATGCCGCCATCTGTTGTGTTCATTATTTACGGAATCTTAACCCAAATATCCATAGGAAAACTATTTTTAGCAGGTATAACACCAGCAATTTTGATAACTATCTTATTTTGTATTGCAGTATATTTTTATTCCATTATCTCTCCCTCTCAATCTCCTCCAGGAGAAAAATTTCCCATCAAAGAAAAAATTAAATCAATAATAGATGTGTGGGAAACGCTGCTTGTATTTTCACTTGTTATGGGGGGCATGTTTTTTGGAATCTTTACTCCAACAAGGGCAGGGGCAGTTGGTTCATTTTTGCTGCTTGTTATTGTAGTTATACAGAAAAAACTCTCCTGGAAAAATTTTGTAAAGGCCGTATATGACACTTTGAATGTCTCCTGTATGGTCATTATGCTGGTTGCTGGAGCAACTATATTTGGCCATTTTTTGGCCTTGTCCAGGGTTTCTATGGAGATGGCCAATTTAGTATCTTCTTTAAACCTCCCTGGATGGGGAATTGTAAGTATAATATGTCTAATATATCTGATTACAGGATGTTTTATTGATGCCCTAGCTCTAGTTACTTTAACAATTCCAATTTTTTACCCAATAATTGTAAGTCTTGGCTATGACCCTGTATGGTTTGGGGTAATTATTGTGCTTATTACCCAGATGGGTATAATTACTCCTCCTGTTGGAGTTAATGCATATATTGTTAAAGGGCTATCACCACATATAAAACTAGAAGAGGTATTCGCAGGAATTGTGCCTTTTTTAATAGCCCTTATCATTGGCACAGGTATTATAATTGCCTGTCCAAAAATAAGTTTACTTTTACCTGAAATGGTGAAATAAAAAAATAATGAGAAAATATAAAATGGCATATTTACAAAGGAAAAACATTATATTCTAAGATTGTAAAGGCATTGATGAACTGAAGTAGAAGAGTTAAAGGGCTAACAAAACGGTCCAGCGGATTTGTTACTTAGTCGTCGCTGGCCTCTGTGTTTAGAAAGAAAATAAAGAGAGGGAAAAAAATGGGAAAATTTTTGCTAGAAATTGGAATTGAAGAAATGCCATCCAGATTTTTACCAGGTATAATCTATCAATTAAAGGAACTTTTTGAAAATGAACTAAAAAACGCACAGATTCAATTTAAAGAAGTTAAGACCTATGCTACACCTAGAAGGATAGTTACATTTATAGAAGATATTTCTGAGAAGCAAAACAAAGAGATAAAAAAGATAGTAGGTCCTCCAGTTAATATTGCCAGGGACAAAGAGGGAAATTACACAAAGGCAGGAATTGGATTTGCGAAATCCCAGGGAGTGGATTTAGAAGATCTATTTGAAGAAAAGACCCCAAAAGGGATATATATTGCCACAAAAAAAGAAATTGGTGGGGCAGATACAAGAGAAATTCTACCAAATATAATAAAGGACATAATCTCAAAGATCCACTTTCCAAAAAGGATGAAATGGGAAGAGTCTGGATTTTTGTTTGGACGGCCAATTAGATGGATACTGGCCCTTTTTAATCGTGAAATTATTGATTTTGAAATTGCCTCAATTCGCTCATCTAATAAGACCTATGGCCATAGGGTCATGGGAAAAGGCCCATTTTCTATTTCATCCTGCGATGAATACTTTGAAATAATTGAAAATAAGGGAAAAGTTATTTTAGATCCTAAAAAAAGGCTCAATATTATCAAAGAAATAGGAAATAAAGAAGCCCAAAAACTGGGAGGCAGAGTAATTTGGGATGATGAACTTTTAGAAGAGGTAATTGGACTTGTTGAATATCCCCTTCCATTAATTGGAGATTTTCATTCTAAATTTTTAGAATTGCCTAAAGAGGTCTTGCTAACCAGTATTAAAACACACCAAAAATCCTTTGGTATTGAAGACGAAGATGGGAATCTCCTTCCATATTTTCTGTGCACATTAAATATAGAACCCTCTGATATGTCCCTTGTAAAAAAGGGATGGGAAAGGGTTTTGCGTGCAAGATTAGAAGATGCCAGATTTTTTTGGAATGTGGACAACAAAGCATCATTAGAAGAATGGAGGAAGGAATTAAATAGAGTGGTATTTTTAGGACCACTTGGTTCTATGGGAGACAAGGCAAATAGATTGGAAAAAATCTGTGAATTTCTCTCAGATAGATTAGCTCCAGAAATAAAAGATCCAATAAAAAGGGCCGCTCAACTTGCAAAAGTAGACCTTGTTTCTGAAATGGTGGGTGAATTTGATGACCTACAGGGAATCATGGGTGGCATTTATACAAAAATAAAGGGTGAGGATGAAGTTGTAAGCAATGCCATCTATGAGCATTACCTGCCAACAGGAGTTGATAGCCCATTACCCAAGACTACAGGTGGGGCTATCTTATCTCTTGCAGATAAAATGGATAACATTATTGGCTGCTTTGGATTGGACATGATCCCTACAGGTGCCCAGGACCCACATGGCATGAGACGACAAACCCTTGCAATTATAAGAATTATTCTAGATAAAGGGTTTAATTTCTCCCTTTTTGATGCCTTTTCTAAGGTGTTTGATACATATGGGGAGATTAAATGGAAAAATTCAAAAGAGACTACTTTAACAAAATTAAGAGAATTTGTAGCAGCCAGGTTAAAGGGGTATTTTACATCCCTTGGATATGAGACCAGAATTGTGGATGCAGCACTGGGGGCTGATATTGACAATATCTATCTTGCCCAAAAAAGGCTTGAAGCCTTAAAACAATTTTGTGAACAGAAAGATTTTGAAAGTGCTATACTCACATTTAAGAGGGCAGACAATATAATCAGAAAACAGGGTATCTGTGCAGAAGGAAACTTGAGTGATAAATTTGACTTGGACAAACTGGTAGAGGAACAAGAAAAGAAGCTGGCTCAGGCTATTTTAGAACTTGATAAGAGATGGAATGATCTTTATGGAAAAGAAAATTTTATAGAACTTTTTATGCTTTTATACGACCTAAAACCTGTGGTGGATGAATTTTTTGATAACGTAATGGTGATGTGTGAAGACCCAGCACTTAGGAGAAATAGATTAAATCTCCTCTATGCCCTAACACAAAAATTGTCTACTTTGGCAGACTTTAGTGCCCTTCAAATATGAGACTGACCAGGTCCAGGCCTAGACCAGGTCAGTTAGGCAAAAGCCTTTTGTTAACAAGAACCTATTGTTTACTCAGCTTTTAATTTTACCGTAGAATATGTCCGCCAATACGGTTTAGAAATGCACAAATGGTCTGATAAACCTCTTTATTAACAGCTTTTTTACTCTCTTTGAACTCAATGTTTATACATTCGCCCATCTGAATTAGTTTGATGACATCCTGTTCTGTCGTTTTATTTCTTCTTTTTCTGATGTAGCAGGTTTTTGTTTTTCTATATACTGTTTAATAATCTTCAAAGGGGCACCACCACATGAACCAGCAAAATAACTCGGTGACCATAATGCGTTCTTCCAGTAATATTCTTTAAGTTCTGGATGTAACTCTTTCAATTTTCGTGATGATACTCCTTTTAATGAATTAACTAACTTTGAAATTGTTACTTTAGGTGGATACTCAACTAACAGATGGACATGATCTGATGCTCCATTAAATTCTTTAAGCTCTGCATCAAAATCTTTGCATATTTTTTCAAAAATCGTTCTAAGAGTTTTTAAATGTTCTTCATTAAAAATATTTTTTCTATATTTGGTTGCAAATACAAGATGCACATGCAAAAGAAAAACACAATGCCTGCCTGTTCTAATTTCACTTGATCTTTGCATAGACTAATTGTATAATTCAAACATGATTATATGTCAAGCTTATAAATTCAGATTAAGGACTAATTCAAATATAGAACAAAAGCTAGTTCAGTTTGCAGGATGGTGTAGGTTCGTATGGAATAAAGCATTAGAGTTAATAAAATATAGACTTGCCTACTATAGACCTATCTTGTGGTATAACGATCTCGCTCACCTTCTTAAATTATGGAAAAAAAGTAAAGAATATGGCTTTCTAAGCAAAGCCCATTCTCAAATTCTTCAACAAACACTTAAAGATTTAGAAAAAGCAATAGAAAGTGCTTTTCCTAAAATAGGCTGGATACGTTTTTACAAATCAAGAGAAATAGCAGGAAAAATAAAACAAGTAACAGTTAAAAGAGAATTTAAATTTTGGTTTGTAAGCATAGTTGTAGAAAAAGAGATATTTTCTGCTAAAAGAACAGATAATCCAGTAGGCGTAGACCTTGGAGTTAAAAATATTTGTACCCTTTCCTCTGGTGAGTATATAGAACCTTTAGATTTAAGCAAATTAGAGAAAAAACTAGTAAGAGAACAACGAAGACTATCCAGAAAGAAAAAATTTTCTAAAAACTGGCATAAACAAAAATCAAAAATAGGTTCCCTCTGTTATAAGATTAAAAATAAAAGATATGATTACCTCCATAAACTCACCACACTATTGCCAAGAACCACGGGATAGTGGTGATGGAGGATTTGAGGATAAAAAATATGACAAAATCAGCCAAAGGGACAATAGAGAATCCCGGGCATAATGTTAGACAAAAAGCAGGATTGAATAGAAGTATTTTAAGGCAATCATGGGGAATTTTAAAAAGGCTCTTGGAATACAAATTGTAATTTTCAGTTGGAGAATTGAGGTGAGTAGATCCCAAATACAAAAGTCTAGAATGTCCAATATGTGGTCACGTAGATAAAAATAACAGAAAAAGCCAATCTTTGTTTGTATATGAGAATTGTGGCTATAAAGATAACGCTGATCATGTAGCTGCAATAAACATTTTTTTACGAGGCCACCTACCGCAGGGGATGCGGGAAGTTAAGCCAGTGGAGTATGCCAGGGTGCATACGATGAAGCAGGAACCAGCGGCAACCTGTAAGGAAGTAGCGCTCCCTGTATAGAACAGGAAATCCCCTTCTTTCAGGAAGGGAAGGATGTCAAAGGGCATCAAACTGAAATTAAAAATAAAGAGATATTCTTGTAGAGTAAAATTTAAAAAAGAGTTGTTGGCCTATTATAAAAAAACGATTATTCAGACTATTGTTTGTGGATGTTAAAGGGGATTGGGGAAGTTTAATTTATATAAAGGTCCCATGATATGATGATAAAGACTCTTCATTTAATAGGAAGCAAGACCCTTGGAGGAGCAGAAAAATGGTTTTTTAAGTGTACCAAGGTCCTAAGGGAATATGGAATTCATGTGTATACAGGCATTAGGGCTGGGAGTGAACTGGAAGATTTAGCAAAAGAGAACCAATTTAATTTTTGCCTGCCCTTTTATACCGTATGGGACCCTATATCCAGGTTTAGTATTTCCAAATTAGTGAAGAGATTAAGGCCTGAGATAGTACAGACTTATATGAGCAGAGCCACTAGGCTTACCAGAGTTTCTCCCAAAAAAGCAGTCCATGTAGCAAGGCTTGGTGGATATTATGGCCTCAAAGCCTTTAAACATGCCCACGCATGGATTGGGAATACAAAAGGGATTTGTGACTATTTAATCCAAAATGGTTTTCCCAAGGAAAAAGTTTTTTATATAACCAATTTTGTTGACCTGCCTAAGCTTGCTCCCAGAGAAAAACTTAGAAAACTCAAAGATAAAATGGGTATTTTAGACGAGGACTTTATTATGGTTCATCCAGCCAGATTCGTGCCTGTTAAAGGACATCAAACCCTGTTTAAAGCAGTACATCTTCTTGCCAATGATAGAGAGTTAAAAAGGCGCTTTAAGGTTATATTGCTTGGAGATGGCCCACTTAAGTCCCATCTTTTGCAGCAGGCAAACAAACTAGATATAGATAAATATTTAATATGGGCGGGATGGCAAAATAATGTCTCTATGTATTATCAATTATCTAATCTAGTAGTCTTTCCTTCTATGGAGCAGGAGACTCTGGGAAATGTAATATTAGAGGCATGGGCACATAGAAAGCCTGTTGTATGTACCAGATTTAGGGGAGCAATGGAGATTACAAAAGACTTAGAAGATGTTTTACAGGCAGATTGTCTTGATTCAAAGGCACTATATCTTGCTATTAAAAGGGCAATTATGGAAAAAGATCTCAGAGATTATATTGCTAAAAATGGATATAAAAAAGTTATCAAGCATTTTACAAAAGAAATTATTGTTAATCAGTATATTGAAGTGTATAAGTATCTTTTAAGAAAAACTTAATTATTGGATATATAAAAATGTCTATATCAGTTTTGATGTATCATCAAATTGGCAATTTTTCAAAAATAAAATCCCATAGATCCACATATTGTAGATGGAAGAGATTTAGATCCCAGATGTGGTTTTTAAAATTTTTTGGTTACAATGTTATTTCAATAGATAGTTTATTGAACATAATTAAAAAAAACTCCTTTTTAAAAAAAAGGACAGTAGTTTTGACATTTGATGATGGATATGCAAACTTTTATAAATATGCATATTCAATCTTAAAAAAATACAATTTCCCGTGCATTGTTTATGTTTTGTCAAATTTAATTGGCTCAAGGGCAATCTGGTTCAAGAAAGAGGGACGAGAGGATCCACCACTACTTACAAAGGAGCAAATATTGGTTTTAAAAAACAAAGGAGTGGACTTTGGATCCCATGGAAGAAATCATGTAAAACTCGCCCAGGTTCCATTAGAAATTGCAAGTGAAGAAATTAAAAAGAGCAAAATAGAACTAGAAGAGATGTTGGGATTTAAAGTAGACCATTTTTGTTACCCTTATGGGAGTTTAAATAAAGATGTAAAAGAGATAGTGAAACAGGCTGGTTACAAAAGTGGTGTTAGTTGCTATAGGGGTGCAGTGTATCCTCGCATAGATCCATTTGAGATCCCGAGAAAGGCCATATCTTTTGGGGACAATTTAATTGGATTTTTCTGGAAACTGGAATTTAAAAACAGGTTAAAAAAGGAATAATCGTTGAATATCTTGATTTTTAGACTTTCTGCAATTGGTGACATTATAATGGCATCAGGAATTTTGCCATGTATAAAAAATCATTATCCTTCAGCTAATATTACATGGGTGGTTCAACAGGAATATAAGACACTTATTGAACATTCTCCATATATTAATTCTGTAATTCCAATAAAGAGAAAAGAATTATCTATCTTATTAAGAAGTGGTAAGATTTTTAATTTTATAAAAGAGTGTTTCACTACAATATCTAGTATTCGTAAAAAAAGATACAATCTGGTTTTGGATCTACAGGGGATATGGAAAAGTGGGATATGGAGTCTTTTTGCCATCGGAAAAAATAGGCTAGTTGTAGATCCAAAGGAAGGAGTAGGTATTTTTTATAAAAATAAGATATTATCTAATCCCTTTGATAAGCAAATTGGTGCAGAGTATAAACTAGTTTTAAATGCACTTTCTATTTCTTCTGATAAATATATGCTTGGCTTAAGGACGCAAGATTTTTCTATTCAATTAAATGATAGGTTCGTTGTGTTGTGTCCTTTTACAACTAGGGCTCAGAAATTTTGGATTGATGATTATTGGAAAGAAATTGTAAAGTATATTAGATCCAGAGGATATAAACTAGTTGTATTAGGTGGTCCATCTGATAAAACATTGGTGAAAAAGATATTTTCAGATTTTTCAGATATAGTTAATTTAGTGGGAAAATTAACAATAAACCAGTGCCTTGGTGTGATAAAAAGGGCAAGTGCTGTAATTGGAGTAGATACTGGTCTAACCCATGGAAGTATGCTTTTAAAGAGGCCAACAATTGCTATATTTGGTTCCACCTGTCCTTACCTGGATACAGGATTTAATAATGGAGTGGTCTTGTATGAAAAGATGTGGTGTTCTCCATGTAAGAGAAGTCCTACCTGTAATGGTGAGATGGATTGTATGAAGAAGATAAAGCCCACCAAGGTTATTTCTATTTTAGATAAGTGGCTCTAGGTAAATATGTTTTTTTTTGTGTGCTTTAGACAGGGGAGATTTTTCTTTATCTTTTTAAGACGCTCTTTTTGAAAGCAAGTATATATTAGATTTTCATCTTCTCCAGCATCGCACAATTGAATCCCAAATGGATCAAAAATAGAGCTCCTGCCACAAAAGTTGTTCCCACATAGATTAGGACACAAAACATACATGGTATTTTCAATTGCCCTTGCCTTTAGCAGGGTAATAAAATGGTCTTCTTTGTATTTTCCCATATACCATGCAGCACATACAATGCTTATTTCTGTTCCATTTTTTGCTTGATACCTATATAGTTCTGGAAATCTCAAATCATAACATATGGATACACTTATCTTAAATCCCATATAATTTATAATTTCTGGTGGTTTGTCCCCTGGTAAAACCAGGTTGGATTCATTATAACCCAGCGAATCAAAGAGATGAAGTTTCCTGTATAATATTGAGGTTGATCCATCATTTTTTACAAAGATAGCGGAATTATAAGCTTTTTCACTTTCTGGTTCCCATGCAGTGGTTATGATATCTATTTTGTTTTTTTTAGAAATCTCTATTAATTTTGTTACATAGGTGCTAAAGTTAAATGAGAGTAATTTTGGGGTGTTTGCTTTATCAATAACTCCCATGGCCATTTCAGGGAATACAACAAGGTCTATATGGTATTTTTTTGCCTTATTACAAAAATATTCAATCTTTTCTAAACTTTCAAAAGGCGATTTATAACCAGCAACTTGGCAAACACCAATTTTTAACATCTTCACCTCCTGAAAATGAAGACAATTTTTATGATAATGAATAGATTTTTAATTACAATATAGGGGTTATGAGTAGTATATAGTTCATAAAAAGTAAAGAAGGTAATGTCCCATGAAGTATAGACTTAAAATATTTTTTGAGCAGCTTCATGAAAAAAATCAAAAAATTAAAGTAGTTAACATAGTAACAACCTAAAATAAATTGTTTTAAAAAGCCTCTTTAATCAATCAGTTGACTTAATCGCTCTTTAAAAGAGGGATTTTTAAAAAATTTTTTGGAAGATAAGTAAAACTCATGTCTCACCCCCACTAAAAGGAGGCGTAATAAATGGCTTAATGGGGTTAAGCGTATGGGGTTTTAAAGCAGAGAATGTTTTGAAAAATTTTTTACCCTATTGAGTCTTTGTGTGTCAAGGACTGAAAAGGTAAAATCCGTCCATCCTTTTTTGTCTTATAATTTTAATATGTTATCAAAAATGGCCCATTTTTAAAAACATGGATGGTTTTTTGAAATTTAGAACAATTTTGTTGCTATTTTGATCTATGAAAATAAAAATTTTCGTTTCAGTATAAACACAACTTCTATCTTGAGACGAGGAGAGTGTTATGACAAACATTGACTCAATGTAGCTTGCTAAATTTATGGTAGTGATTTATATCATCTTGCTTAAGATAATGTGAGATTAAATAGATTTTTAAGATGGAAAGTTTTAAAAGAAGATTCCCTATGGCAAGTCAGATATAGTTCAGCTTTTAACTGAAAATTACTATTATGTGGATAAGACAAGATTTATCCCTTTAATAGAACAGGCAGGAGATTACCTCTTTTTTCTTCGCCCTAGACGTTTTGGGAAATCTCCGTGGCTTGCAACACTGGAGATATTATGATATCAATTTTTAAAGATACCTGGATAAGTGAAAATTTGACTCCTGAAGCTGGGAAGTATTTTATTTTGCCTTTTAATTTTTTCATGGTTGACCCCAATCCAACCAGGGTGCAGGAGTCATTTAACATTTGATGTAAGCAAAGTATTTCTTTTTTTTAACCAGATATCAAAAACTCCTGCCAGAGGAGTTAATAAAAAAAATAAAATCCTAATTGTAATTGATAAGAAATTTAATGGAAATTTTTCTATTCTTCTAAAGATTATTCAAAAAGGATATATTTCAGGAGAGGTGGCAGGTTCCTTTCCTCTGGAAGATTTATTTCCCTTAGAAAAAGACACAAGTATGGGACTTGGGAAAATAGAAGTCTGCCAGGAAAATTTAAACTTTCTTTAAGGAAGGCAACATCTGTTTAAAAAATCAATCCATCAAAAGAGAGGTTTTCAAAAAAAAAATTTTGGATAGAAGTTCTTCAACAATTGAAATGTCCCTATTCCTTTAAGTTATCAGCCTCCAGAAACACCTTTGTAGATTATTCAATTGTAAAAAAGTTTTGACCTGATTCCATTTTTTGCTAAAATTAAAAAAAGCAAGGGTATATAACAAAAAATGTGTATATCCCCACCTGTTGAAGGGGTTAAATTAGGGGAAATGAGTAATAAGTGTGAGTTGACAACCGATTACTCATAATTAGAATTTACAAAAATAAGTTAAAGACTCATAAGGAGGAATAAAATGGAACAGGTACTTAAAAACCTAACATTAGATTTTTTTGGACAAGGAAAACATAAAATATCACCTGAAAAATTTTTTGAAATTGAAAAGGGATTTTTATTAGATGTTAGATCAAAAGAAGAGTCGGCTTCAATATCCATAAAAATGGGAGTTCATCCTAACATTGAGTCTAAAAACATACCAATAAATGAAATCCCTGATAGGATTAATGAAATTCCAAAAGAAAAATTAGTTGCAGTTTTCTGTCCCGCAGGTGTTCGAGCAGCCATTGTTTATGCATATTTGCTGTCAAAGGGATTCTCACAGGTGCGTATCCTTGAAGGGGGATATGATGCATTAACTGAAGCGCTGAAACCTGGAAAAGTGTTAAAGGTGGCAAGAACTCAGTAGTTTTTTTTAAAAGGAATTATTTACTTCATTATTATAATTTTTCTCTAAACCTCAATATCGCCCCTTTTCTCATACTTTGCGAAAAATAAACATCATTTTTTTGTATTACTCGATATAAACTAATTCCACAAACTCACAGAAAATTGCTGAAATATTATGCATTTTCACATAAACTATCAAAATCCCTCTTCAAGGGGGGGATTTATAATACAGGGATGTAAATCTGAGATATCTGCAAACTTTTTATTTTTTGTTTTTTTTATAAAAGTTTTATTCCCTAGAATCTGAATTCTGTCTTCAACTAGCCAGGAAATTGCCTGTGGGAATATCCTGTGTTCTATTTTTAGTATTCTATTTGCAAGCTCATCTCTTTTATCGTTTTCTTTTACTATTGTCACTCCCTGAATGATAATTGGACCATGGTCTATTTGTTCGTCTACAAAATGTACTGTGGCTCCTGATAATTTTACTCCATAGTCAATTGCCTGTTTTTGAGCATCCACACCTTTAAAACAGGGCAAGATTGCTGGATGGATATTTAAAATTTTATTTGGATAATGAGATATGAAATAATCCGTTATAACTCTCATGTATCCAGCTAAAATTACAATATCCACCCCATGATTCTGTAATATCTCAATTAATTTTACTTCATGGTCTTTTCTTGATTTATATTTTCTGTGATCAACAAAATAAGCTGGAATACCCTCTTTTTTTGCCCTGCTCAAACCATAAGCATCCTGAACATTAGAAATCACAACTTCAATTTCAGCTTTTAAACTTCCTTTTTTTATTGAATCAATGATTGCCTGCAAATTTGTGCCGCTACCTGATATAAGTATTCCAAGTTTTGCTGTCACTTAAAGCTCCTTGAATAAATAATGAAATCTAAGGTAGCCTCGTTATTGACGCAGATGCATCAAAGTGATTAGCTGATAAATCAAATTTAACCATTTTTTAATTCAATGATGTTAATAATCTATATTTAAAGGAAATCAAATAAAATTTTTTGAAGTTTGCCAATAAATTAGTACCTTGTCAAACCTATTTAACTGAGATCAGCGATTTTTGGTGAGTTTGAGGGGAAAGGTGTAATAGGATTTCTCCTAGGAGAAAAAATAATATAATTCCTCACCCTTCTTTGATTTATTTCTTTAATTTGCAGGAGGCCGCCTTCAGGGTGATTGTTGAGTGATTTTTGGTATGTATTTTTATGTAACATCATGGCTTGTAATATTGGTTATTTCCATTTTTTATATAATTTCATAGCCTCTTCTCTTGTCTTTGGATTTAACTTCTGAGTCATAGCTATTTTAAGATATTCTTTAGCTTTATCCTGATAGCCAAGTTTATGTGCTATAATGGCTGCATGGTAATTCAGTATACCTATTTCTTTAGACATATTTAATGCCTCTTGAATATATTCCCATGCAGAATCTAAATTTCCTAGTTTAAATTGTATCCATGCCTTGGTATCTATGTAATACGGATTTTTTGTATCTTTAGCTAAGGCTTTGTTTATTAGTTCGTCTGCTTTTTTTAATTCACTTACATCCTTTGAATATTCTGAATATAAATAAGCTAAATTATTTAAAAAAGAAGGTTGTTCTCCATATTTTTTAAAAAGTTCATTATAAATCTGTTCTGCTTCTTTATATTGTCCATTGTACTCATACAAAACCGCCAGGGTAAATCCTGCTGAAATAGATTTGGATTTTTTAAAAAATCCTTTCAAATTCGATATAGCATCAGCAGTTTTTCCTTGTTTTAAATAAACTTCAGCCAATCCTCTATAGGGGAGAAACCATTTAGGAGCCAGGATGGTTGCCTGAGTAAATGCCTGTTTTGCTTTCTCAAACTCCTTTTTTATCAAAAAAATCCTTCCCAAATAATAATATAATAAAGGAGAATTATTTTTTTTCAATTCATCTTTTAAAAACTCAATAGCCTTCTTATGTGTTTTGTCTTTTCTCATATAGAGTTCTAAAACTGCTGGAAGGGCTAATGCCATTCCCTTTTTTGTGTTATAGGCTTTTTTAAACCATTTTAAAGCATCATTTTCATTATGAAGTATCATCTTAAGCCTACCCATCTCCATATATCCTAAGGGAATATTCGATTGTAATTTTATGATTTTTTTAAAATCACTCTCTGCCTCTTTATATTTTTTTAACATTACATACAACTCACCTCTCAACCTTAACAAAGCAATGTTTTCTTTTTTGGCCAGTCCTTTATTTACAATATCTAGAGCATCCGTATATCTTTTTTTCTGTATATAAAATCTAGCCAGTTCAAGGCACAGAGAAATATTTTCTGAATTTATCTTTAGACCTCTTTTTAAAACATCTTCTGCCATTAATTCCTTTTTATCAAATATTAAGCTTCTTGCAAGCAATATACGAGCCTTTGTATTTGTGGGTTCTGATGCTACTACCTGATTTAAATGTATTTGAGCTTTTTCAAAATCTCCTTGTTTTAAAAGTATTTCTCCAACTAAATAGTGTGCCTCTATCATTGCTTGATTTTGTTTTAAAATTTTTAAACATATTTCCTTTGCCTTATTTATATCCCCAGAGGCATATATTACACGAGCCTTTGCAAGAAGTAATTTTTCTTTATCTTCTTTTTTAAGATCCCTCTTAATAAAATCATTTATAACATCAAGGGCTTCATCTGCCCTTCTAGTATTAACGTATAGTTCAGCCAACATTAGAGGAGGCTCTATATCATTTAAGTCTTTTATTTTTAGCAATTCCTTATAAACTTTTTCAGCCTTATCATATAATTTGTGACGCATATAAAAAAGTGCCTTTGCCTTAAGAAGATCTTTATCTCCTTTAAAAGATTCATAAATTTTCTCTGCTTCTTTTTTTAATCCCAGGGACTCCAATACCCTGGCTCCCAATATGGCCCTGTTTTTGTCAGAGGGATTTACCTTGACCATTTTTTCTATTTCCATTTCAACGCCTTTTTTATCTCCTTTTGCAGCCTTATACCTTGCAAGAAAAATATATGAGCCTGGATCTAAGGGAGCTATTTTCCGCCACTTATAAAGTGCCTCAAGCATTTCTTTTTCTTTGCCAAGCTCATGGTAACAAATAGCAAACAACATTTGCACATTCTTATTATCCTTTTGTTTTACATGATAAAGCACGTCAATTGCTTGGTGGTATTTTTTTAATAAAACATAGGCCCTTGCTTTGAGAATAGAGAATCTAGGCTCAAATTTTTCAGGAGAGTTGAGCTGCTTTAGATTTTCAAGGGCCTTATCGGGCTGTCTTGCTAGAAGGAGCAAGGAAGATATTTCTAAACGAGCCTCATCATATTTTGGATCCAGTTGCAACACAGAATGAAATAGTCCATAGGCCTTTCTAAAATCCTTTTTAGCAAGATAGGCCTTTGCTAAATAAAAAATCGGCCTGGGACTTTTTGGATCAAGCTGGACTGCATTTTTGAACTCCAATATTGCTCCTGTAACATCGCCTTTTTTAAGAAGGGCATTCCCTTTGGAAATAAACTCTTCTATCTTCTCTTGCTTACTAGAACAAGCAACTAGAGACCCCAATAAAAATAATACAAAAATTACCCTTAAATTAATATACTTTTTCATTTTAATATCCCCAAAAATTTTCTTTTTTTTGGTTTATCTTTATATGTAACACTTTCTGTTTGTTTCTTTAGTTCTTTTTCAAGAGTGTTGTATTTAATAGTTAAAGACATCAATTTTCGTTCAAGAGTTCTATTTTTTTCCCTTTCTTCCCTCAACATTTTCTCAAGTACTTCAACCCCATTATCAGAATGTTTTAAAGACTCCAGAGCCTGAATTCTAATCTTAAGGGCCTTAATTTCATTATTTAGTTGCTCCAATAATTGGTAAAAATCGTTGCTATTACTCAATTTTTCTATTATTTTATTGTTTTTCTCAAAAGCATCCTTTTCTCTTTTTTCATCAGATACACGAGAATCTAAAAGCAATACATTGTCCTTTAATACTTGTTCAACTATATTTACAGAAACTGTCTTAGAACCATCTGCATAAGCATATGTAAGTGCTGAATCACATATTTTATTAATTAATCTCGGAATTCCTTTGCTTGCCTCAGAGATACGATCTATTGCCTTTTCATCAAATAAAGGACTTTTAAAATCGTATCCAGCAACTTTTAATCTATGTTCAATATAATTTTTCACTTCATCTTTTGGCAAATATGTAAGGTGGTAATATATAGATATTCTCTGGGCAAGTTGAGTAAGAGAATGATGAGATAATCTTTCTTTTAATTCTGGTTGACCAACTAAAATAATCTGTGCTACAGATGTATCTCCAACATCTATATTAGATAACATTCTAAGTTCTTCAAAGGTATTCAAAGGCAAATTTTGAGCTTCATCTACAACAATTACACTGCGAACTCCTCTGGAATATTGAGATATGAAATGACTGGCCAATGCATCTAATAAATCACTTTTGTCCTTGCAGTTACATTTAATGTCAAATTCTTTTACAAGCATACCTAAGAATTCTTCAGGACCCAAATTGGTATTTAAAACATAGGCAATATCTAGAGGATTTTTAATATTCTTTTTTTCTAAAAGATATTTAAGCAAAGTGGTTTTACCTGCACCTATTTCTCCTGTAAGGACAATAAAACCCACATCGTGGAGTATCCCATATTCTAAATGGATAAGAGCCAGATCATGAATCTTACTTAAATATAAAAAGTCTGGATTAGGAGTAAGCACAAAAGGTCTAGATTTTAGTCCAAAAAACTTTTTATACATATATATTCTCCCCTACACTTCTTGACCGTCCTAGCTCAGCCAAAGTGTTTAGTCAAGTCCATTATCAAAAATAAACACCAAAAAGCAGATTAATTCCTTTTTTTTACAATGTATTTAATTTTTATTTTATGCGATTGTTCCTTTATCTTCAGTGCTGGATTTATTTTAAGTTCCACATTTATTTTCCCTGATTTATTTATATTATCAACTTTGACTTTTTCTGTGTAAATAGTGGAGATTGAATCTAACAAAGTCTTAGGACCTATTATATGAACTTTATCAGGAACAACTTTTACATCAGGAATTAAAATATCTTTAGGCAACTTACCCGCCCAATCTACTTGAATAGGTAATAGCTTAGAAACTATTTTATCTAATTTTATTTTTATCCTAGAAGGTTCTATTTTTACTATTTTTATACCAGGTGGTAATGATATATTTTTTTCTGTAATATCATACAAATATGTGCCTGGTTCCTGATCTTTTACTTTAAGAAACAAATCAATATCATTTTTATTAATGGAACGAAGAATGACCCTAGGACCAGTTAATGTTAGTTTTATAGTGTTTGGAGTAGTAGTTACTATATCAATATTTGACGATCCCTTCATAATCTCTACAGGTATATTTAATGATGCAATTGAAGTTTCTCCTCTAGTAAAAGTAAACCACACACCAGTAACTATAAAAAAACACATAATGGCAGCAAAAGAATAAGATATATAACCCTTTTTTGATTTATTTTTAACTCTATCGCCTAAATGACTATTCAAGATTAAATCCAGGTCTTTGTTATCGTATATTTGAAAAATTTCTCCACTAATAGCAATTGATACACTCCCTCTTTCTTCTGAGACTAAAATAACAAGTGCGTCACAAACCTCACTCAATCCAAGAGCGGCTCTGTGCCTTGTGCCGTAGTATGGCGGCAAATCTTCCCTTTCAGATAAAGGTAAAATAACTCCCGCCTTTTGAATCTTTCCATCTTCAAGAACAATAGCACCGTCATGCAAAGGACCTTTGGACATGAATATACTTTCTATTAATTCCTTACTTATCAATGAATCTATCTTCACACCTCCAGATATAAATGGATTTACACTATTTTTCCCAGGTATTACAATTAATGCACCAACTTTTTTTTCAGATAAGGAAAATACACTTCCAATAACATCATATAAATGAGATTTTTTGACACGTCTTATTTTAACTCTCCAAAAAATATCTCCTATCTTCTTTGTCTGTAAGATACCCCTTAACTCGTGTCTAAAGCCAATAATTATAACAAATAAGGCCACAGTAATAATTCCCTGTAATATATAACTGGTCATAATTAAACCAGCATATGAAGATAATCTTTGACATATAAAGAGCAACACAACCCCTATTAACACCCTAAAAATAGCGGTTCCGTAAAATAACACGTAGATCCTGAACAAAATATAGCTGTTTATTAAAATATCTAGAATGTCTTTTAAAGTAATTGTTGATAATATAACATTTAATAACTTATTCATTTTATTCCACCACGCTAAATCGCAATATATGAATTAACTTTCCATTTTCATCAATTATTTCAACTCGCCATGGTCCAATATCAGACTCCCTAATGTATATCCTGCTAAAAGTAGCCCACACTGGTGGTTTGAGTTTTAATTTTACTTTAGACATCAATTTATCCCTAAAATACCATACATGATAGATAAAATTCTCCTTTTTAATTTGTTCAAATAAAGTATAACAATAAATTTTTTTAATCGATGATGATAATACGACGCCGCAAAAGTTAGGCTGACCATTTACTATGTCCTCACAAATTTTGGCATAAGAAAGTTTATAACAATACCCCTTTGTAAAAAAAATAAATAAAATAAACACCGTGAGTAATATTTTTTTGTAATTTTTTTTCATCATAATTTCTCCAAATATTTTTATACATTTTGGGTTCAACGAAAAGGTTTATATCTTATTTTGTGTTTTTATGCTAGCCCTAACAAAGCTTCTTTTTTTATTTGATATTCTTTACAAATGTTGTTGTTTTCTTATAGGGGGTGCTAAATGTGGAGAACAGGTCTTAAAAACATATGAAGTAAGCTATAACCAGGAAAATTTTTGTCTGAGTTGTTTATAAAAAATATATAACAATAAAACAACACTCTAATAGTGTTCACTCTTCAGAAAGGAAAGTATTTCTTATTTTTTTTGCAATTATCTAGCTTTTCTCATTGTGGTGGGAATATCCTTTTCACTTGAGCATGGAGAAAAAATTGACTTTTTTGAAAAAAAAATTAAGTTTTTTTTTCAAAAAAAAAACTAATAATGTTTTGGACATGAGTTATGTCAGGCCTCTAGGGGGCCACCCAGGCTCATGGGTGGTCCCCTCTTTTATTACCAATAAAAAATACGGAGGCTTTTACCATGCTTCTATTTATAGACAACTACGATTCTTTTACCTACAATCTTGTCCAGCTTTTCTCCACAATGTATTCAAATATAACCGTATATAGAAACGATAAAATAACAGTTTCAGATATTAAAAAAATGTCTCCCGAGGCAATTATTATTTCCCCAGGCCCAAAGGAACCCAAAGATGCTGGTATATCTAAAGAAGTTATAAAAAACTTCTATAAAAAAATACCAATTTTGGGCGTTTGTCTTGGAATGCAGTGTATAAACGAATGTTTTATGGGAAAGACAATTAAATCTCCCATTCCAGTTCATGGAAAGACTTCTAAAACATATCACAACCAAAAGGGACTTTTTAAAAATATCCCATCTCCCTTTAAAGTAGCCAGATACCACTCTCTATGTATTGAAATGCCAAAAACAACTCCCCTTAAAGTTGATGCTAGATCTGAAGATGGAGTAATTATGGCCATTAGCCATCCAGATTATCCATTGTTTGGAGTACAATTTCATCCTGAGAGCTTTTTAACTGAATATGGACAAAAACTCGCTAAAAATTTTCTTAAGTATATAAGTTATAAATAACCAAGGAGTGTCTATGGAATATCTTAAAAACATTCCTAAAATAACCAACTTACAAATAACCACAATTGATAATAACTTAAATTTTTTGGACATAGCAAAAAAATTTTCTAATGAAGCTGGCTTTGTATTACTCCTTAGCGGAGGAGATCACGACTGCGCAAATTTTAATATTATGGGAATAAGACCATGGATCAAAATCAAGACTAAAACAGATCAAATACAGCTAACTATAAATAATAACAGGTTTACATTTAAAAGTTCTCCTTTTATTGTATTAAAGCAGATTATTAAACATTTTGAATTTGATGATACCATAAACACCTTTAATTCACCTTTTAAATATGGACTACTTGGATATTTATCTTATGATCTTAAAGATCAAATTGAAGATTTACCATCACTGTGTATTGATGATTTACATTTTCCAGATATAGTTTTATATTGTCCAAAATATGTTATTATTGAAGATATTAAAACAAAACATATTTATTTGATTACGCCTAAATTTAATATCAATGATAATAAATATATATTTAATCAAAATGAAATATTAAACATAATAAGTTCAAAAAAAATAGAGACAAAGGGATTTTATTCAGATAGTAAACTATATTCAAATTTTCTTAAAGACGAATATATAGATGCAATAAATAAGATAAAAGATTATATTGTCAGGGGTCACATATATCAGGTTAATCTGTCCCAGAGATTTACTTGTTCCTTTTATGGAGATGCTTTTGAATTTTTTATAGAATTATTTAATTTAAATCCAGCACCATTTTTTGCATACATAAATGCATCTGATCATCAAATTATCTCCACATCTCCGGAAAGATTTTTATTTCAAAATCAAAGATATGTAGAAACAAGACCCATAAAAGGTACAAGACCTAGAGGTAAAACTAAAACACAGGATGAACAATTGTTAAATGATTTAAAAAACAGTATAAAAGATGATGCTGAACTCTCTATGATAGTAGACCTTTTGAGAAACGACATAGGAAAGGTGTGCGAACCTGGTAGTGTAAAAGTAGTTGAGCATAAGAGGGTAGAAAAATACCAAAATGTATTCCATCTAATTTCCATTATAACAGGGAGATTAATTAAAGACGTAGATTCAATAGATTTGATCAAGGCAACTTTTCCTGGAGGTTCAATAACAGGATGCCCAAAAATAAGGGCAATGGAGATAATTGAGGAATTAGAGCCAAACAAAAGACATATTTATACAGGCAGTATAGGTTATATAAGCTTTCACAATACAATGGATCTATCCATTGCTATCAGAACAGCTACTGTGATTGGGAATAAACTCATATTTTCTGTTGGTGGGGGGATTGTCTATGATTCAGACCCTATATTGGAATACGAAGAGACCCTACATAAAGGTGAGAGTTTTTTCTCTGTTTTAAAAAAGAGATCAATTTCTAAAAAGAGTCCTTTTAATAACTGGGCATGGGTAAATGGTAAATTTGTTCAAGAAAATTTAGCTCAAATCAAGGCCAATTTACTTGCATTTCAATACGGTATGGGGCTTTTTGAGACAATTCGAGTGGAGAAAGAAAATATTTTATTTTTAGATGAACATCTAAAGAGACTAGAAAATGGATGGAAAAAACTAATAGGCCTTCCATTTCCTAAAATTGATTTTCATTTAATAATTAAAGAACTTATTTCAAAAAATGCACTCAAAGAAAAGGTATCAGCAGTAAAAATAATTGCTGGAAAAGGAACCACAAATACACCACCCTATGACTATGTTTTCATTGTAAGTGCTAGAGAATATACACCTAGAATAGATTTTAATGTGAGATGGGGGCTAAATGTTGGAATTTATCCTGAACAAAGGTTTACGCCTATTGCAAATTTTAAAACTTTAAACTATTTCTATTATGAAAATGCAAGAAAATGGGCGCATGACAAAAATTATGAAGAGGCAATTATCTTAAATCCTGATGGATCAATTTCAGAGGGAAACTCAACAAATATAATTTTAATTAAAAATGACGTTGCTTATCTGCCATATTCTAAATATTTTTTAAAGGGGATCATGCTTGAGAAAGTTGTAAATTTTTTGAAAACCCTTGGATATAAAATAATTGAAAAACAAATTTTCCCTGATGAGATGTTTTGTATGGATGAGGTGATTTTGACAAATTCTTTAATTGGAGCATTATCTATTGCTTCCCTTGACAATAAAAAATTAAAAAAACCTCCTCATCTTTTATCTTTTCAGATAAATAAATACTTAAAATTTGCAACTTAAAGTGATATTTTACTTGATAATATGGTGAATTAATGGTATAAATTCTTGCTATTACGAAGTATTAGAAGGCACTGATTCTATGCGTGGATTTCGTGTTAAGTTCACTGAAAAAAATCTTACGGGCAACGCTGAAATGGTATTGCTGGGCCTGTCCGCTGACAAACTGAAGCTTCCCAGATGCTTGAGTAACACATTACTATTAAGGGGGGCTACTGCACAATATAAAGTTTCTGACATTATCATGATTTTGATGATGGCACTGTTAGAAGGTGCCGAGAAGGGCTACAACCCCAAGAAGCCAGGACAAAGAGGATATCATTCGCTACTTTGCTTTATTGCCGAGACTCGGGAATGTCTTCACTACTGGTTTCGAGCCTGAGATGCTTATTCTGCCAATGTTTGTGTTGAGTTTTTGCAAGAGTGCTTTGCCAAGCTTCCAAAGAGAACCTGGAAAGTTATTGTACATGCAGATTCTGCGTTTTTTAATGGAGAACTCTTAGACTACCTAAAAGGGTCTCATGCACTGTAGTTCATCAAGGTTAAGACGCAACGACTCACTCACCTTTTAGAAGCTCAGAAAGGGCCCAAGGTTAAAAATAGACCTGGCTATGAGAAGACCGAATTCACATACAAATGTGCGAAGTGGAAACACCCCTGCCGCTTTGTGGCTGTACGTAAAGTAATAGAGAGCAAATGTGATTGCTTTTTTTCAGCGTTACAAAGAGTAAGTATGATTATTTTTGTTTAACATAACAGCTCCATATCTAGTTACCTCTGTGCAGAACAATCAGTTGCTTACGCTTGAAGTGTAATTGCAGATTTTGGTTTAAAAGAATTTTTTTTCTGACCCAGCCAATTTATTATAGACTCTCTTCTAATTGCTCCTCCTCTTCCAATTCCTTGTGTATTTTTAAAAGCTCTTCAAATCTAATATCAGCACCAAAAACCCCTATTATGTCTCCTTCTTCATTAATAATGGGAGAGGCTACAGTAAGGCACAATTTTCCAGTATAAACGGATCTGTAGAAATCCGTAATATACATTTTCCCTGTTTGCATAGGCACCTTAAACCACTCTCTATCAGATAAATCTTCACCTTCCACCAATTGTTTAAACTTAGACCTGTCTTCAGGATGACTTATTACCCAGGTGAACAACTTGCCATTTTGATCAGTGAGATAAGCAAATTGAATAAATGGGTAATTTACCAAGAGCTCACTAAATTTATCCTGTATGCTTCCCTTATCTAACTTTGTTATACCATCACATAACTTGTTAATAATTTTGGCTGCAATTCTGTGAGCAGTTTCCTTGAGATAATCAAATTCTGAAGGAAACAATTCCGGGAGATATCTCTTTGCCAGAGCCATCATCTCTTCATGGGACATGGATGTGGTTCTACCTCTATTGTATTGTTCCATAATTTTTTTATAGATTTTGCCCACTGCTGGATGATTTTTGGTGATTTTTTTCTCATCAGTTAATTTAAGGTGGTGATTTAGCCAGTAGGCAATTCCAGCACGGCCTGATTTATCTGTAATGATAATAGGAACTTCCCTTCCCAAAATGTGTTTTGTATCAAAAATATTGTAAATCTCTTCGTTTTTGACAAGTCCATCAACATGTATTCCCGCACTAGTTGCATTGAAATCTCTCCCAACAAATGGATAATTGGGCGGTATATTGTATTTTAGTTCTTTTTGAAAATATTCTGCAATTTCACTTATTACGTGAGTATTTGCGGCATCGTCGTCCCCTGTAATCGATATATATTCAATTACCAGCCCTTCAACTGGTGGATTCCCAGTTCTTTCTCCAAAACCCAATAATGTCCCATTGGCTGCAGAGCACCCATAAAGCCAGGCAGTTGAGGCATTAATTAGTGCCTTATGGAAATCATTGTGTCCATGCCACTCTAGCCATTTCCCAGGGACTTCTGCCTCATCTGTAAATGCCCTGATGATTTTACCAACACTTCTTGGTAAAGCAGCACCAGGATAAGGTACTCCATATCCCATTGTATCACAAAGCCTTATTTTCACTGGCAAACCACTTTGCTTTGAAAGATCCATTAATTTTTGAGCAAAAGGGATACAAAAACCGTAAATATCAGCCCTTGTTATGTCTTCAAAATGACAACGGGGAATAATTCCAAGTTCTAAGGCCATTTCTATTACTTCTAAATAATCCTCCATGGCCTTTTTTCTGTCTTTGCCGAGCTTTAGATATATATGATAATCAGAGACAGAAGTAAGCATCCCTGTCTCTTTTAACCCCATTTGTTTCACCAACTTTAAATCATCCTTATTACATCTTATCCAGCCTGTAATTTGGGGATACCTATATTCTTTAGCCAGACATTCTTCTACCGCTTTTTTGTCCTTTTTTGAATAGAGAAAAAATTCTGATTGTCTGATAAGTCCACTTCTGCCCCCCAGTTCGTGGAGAAAGTCAAATATTTTGCTGATTTGTTCTACCGTATAAGGAGGACGTGCCTGTTGCCCATCTCTAAAAGTAGTGTCTGTTATAACCATTGGCTCGGCAGGTCTTGGCAATACAAAGGTATCATCAAAACTGATTCTACAGACTTTTTTATAAGGATATAATTCTCTGAAAAGATTAGGTTTTTCAGGATTTACTAATTCAAGACGCGTACCTAAAGATTTTAGATGTAAAAATGAATAACTCATACTTTGCTCCTACCTCATTGATGTTTCTGTAGAAAGAATTTCGAAGATCCCATAAATGCACGAGATCTTTTTGAATCCTAATTAAAAAATTACAAAAGCATGTTTGTAACACTAGGGGTCATGCACGACCCCTTTTAATTGTAAGGCGGGTAATAACTGGAACTTTTTTAAAATTCCCAGTTAAGCTTTACCCTCAAATTAGCTGGGATATTTGCATTTTTTGGTGGAAGATATGGCCGAGGTGCCCCAGCAGACTTTCTGCTTATTTTTAATTCTTCTAAAGAAAATTCCCTTGGAATTCTGAATACCTGACCAGGGTAAATCAAATCAGGATCTTTAATTTTGTCTCTATTTGCCTTATAAATTAAAGGCCACATAAAGGGGTCATTATAGATCTGTTTATACTCTGCAATCCACCATAAGCACTCTCCTTTTACCACAGTGTGAGATGTTGGCAGCTTGTGATAATTCATTCTGTATATTTCCTCTGGGGTTGGTGGTGGAGGAGATTTTTTCTGAACAATTGGTTGTGGTTTTGGTTTGGTCTTTACAACCTCTTTAGGTGTAACAACTTTTTGTTCAGGAGCAGTAGTAACTACTTTTTTCTTTTTAAAAAGAGAACAACCTGAAATTATAACCAGCACACAGATAATTGAGACTAAAGTAATTTCTCTAACCTTTCCCATTTTTTACCTCCTACTATTTTTTAATCAGAGATTTCTTCATTTAGTTCATTTAATACGCCTTTACCTAGACACCTAAGTATAATGTTTATACCATTTTTTTTCTTTTATCAAATAATTTTTTCATTATCATTTCCAAATATAACAACAATAGAGATTTTGTAAGCGTCTTTATCTAATTCTTCTAAGTCCTTACACTTGTTAACATATAAGAATTTTGCTATTTACTTTACATTGAGTTGACTTTGTTTTTTTGCTGTGCTAAGAGGTTTTAAGAAGTTTGTGAACGAAGGAACAAGGGATGTTTTTAAAAAAGTGGGATAACGAATATATAAGTAGTTTAATGAAAGCAAGTATTGTTGGAATTCATCTGGTTACAGCAACTTTTGTGGGGCTAGCTATAGGTTATTTTTTGGATAAATGGCTTGGCACCAAGCCGATTATGACAATAATTTTTTTACTCTTTGGAATAGCGGCTGGTTATAAAAATATGTATATGGAGATTAAAGGAATTCATGGCATCGCAAACACAAAAAGGAAAAATAAAAAAAACAGATAATTTTCAAATTCCTCGTGAAGCTACAGAACCTGTGATAAAGTGGATAATAATGGTAGAATTTATTCTTCTTATAAGTGGTATTTTATACTTTACTCTTTTTCAGGGCCTTAAGTGGGCCTGTTCCTTTTTAATTGGAGGATTACTAGTATCTTTGAATTTTATAGTTTTGGCTAGAATTTTGCCCCATTTGGTTGTGAATAAAGACGCTAAATCATCTATTTTTTCTTTGTTAGTTAGTTTTTATTCCAAATTGATTTTTACAGGAATAATTTTGTTGATAACTATAGTTTTTCTGAAAATGCCAATTTATCCCCTTGTAATAGGGCTTTCAACAATAGTAATGGGTACAATTTTTTGGATAGTAAAATATATTATTACCACTAACCACAAGGAGGCAGATGGTTATGTCAGAAGTAGCTCCTCACGTATTACTTCTTGAAAAACTAATGGATCTTTTGGGACTTGTAGATAAGCACGGTCATAGTTTAGTCCCTCAGCACATCCTTTATACTTGGCTGGTAATGTTAATTTTGATTTGCCTTGCCTGGTTGGGGACCAGGAGGTTATCTATGGTGCCAAGGGGGCTCCAGAATTTTTGGGAAATTATAGTAGGCGGCATGGAAGATTTTGTGTATGAAAATATGGGCCCTGAAGGTGGGAGAGTATTCCCGCTCCTTATGACACTTTTTATTTTTATTTTATTTTGTAATTTTATTGGCCTTTTTCCAGGGTGTAATGCCCCCACAGCGAATTTAAACACCAATGCTGCAATGGCACTCACCGTGTTTATTTGGTACAATATTTTGGGAATAAAAGAACATGGTGCGAAGTATATCAAACATTTTACAGGTCCAATTGCCTGGTTGATTCCTTTAATGTTGCCTATAGAAATTTTGAGCCACCTGGCACGGCCACTTTCTCTCACTGTTCGTCTTTTTGGAAATATATTTGGTGAAGAATTGGTTCTAATGCTTTTCTTTATGTTGCTTCCAGTTGTAGCTACTTTGCCAATATACTTTTTATATGGACTAGCTGATACAATTCAGGCCTTTATATTCTTTATGTTGTCAATGATTTACTTCAAGATGACCTTTGAAGAGGCACATTAATTTTTTAGGGGGAAATGGTCTTAGTAGGCCTTTTTAACAAAATATAATTTTTAGAAGGAGGAGTTTGGTTATGCGTAAGGTTTTGTTCACTCTCTTAAATGTAGTAGCTGTTCTTTGTGCTGCTTCTGCGGCCTTTGCAGCTGAGGGAACTGTTGCACCTCAAGTAGTTTCAATGATTGCCATTGGTACTGCAATTGGTATGGGTCTTGCCGCCCTTGGATGTGGAATTGGAATGGGTTTTGGTCTAAGAGGCGCATGTGAAGGTACTGCCAGAAATCCAGACGTTAGTGGAAAAATCACAGTAACAATGCTCATTGGTCTTGCAATGATTGAGTCTCTGGCTATTTATACTCTTGTTATTGATTTAATTATACTCTTTGCTAACCCATATCTATAATGGATTTAAAAAAACATAAGAGGGGGACAAAGTCCCCCTCTTTTTTTGTTATTAATTTGTGATTTTTTTCTCAAACACCAATATTACAATGATGAAAAAAGAGAAAATTCCTAAAGTTACCATATATAGAATGGCTATTTATCTCCAGGTGTTAGAAGATTTAGCCAAGGAGGGTGAAGATGTTGTTTCATCGAGTAAACTGGCGTCTCTGTGTGGAGTGAATCCTTCTCAAATAAGAAAAGATTTGGCTTATTTCGGAGAGTTTGGAGTTAGAGGAGTTGGATATATTATAAAGGATTTAATCAGTTCAATAAAACACTTTTTAGGCCTTGATCATGTTTGGAATTGTGCCATTGTGGGCATGGGTAATTTAGGTCGCGCAATAATGAGACACAAAGCGCTTTTCTACAGGGGATTTAGGATCGTAGGTGCTTTTGACTGTGATCCATTTAAAATAGGAGAAAAGGTTGGTGAATTAGAAATTATTTGTACTAGGCGCATAAGAGAAAAGGCAAAAGAACTCAACATAGAGATTGCCATTTTGACTACACCGCCGGATAGGGCACAGAGGGCTGCAAATCATATTGTTGAGGCTGGAATCAAGGCTATTGTAAATTTTGCCCCTGCCAGGATTTTAGTTCCAAAAGATGTAATAGTTGATTATGTAGATTTTTCTACTAATCTGATTTACCTTTCCTTTAATCTTGCAAAAATAAGAGATCAAAATATTTAATTGACCTTTTTTTCCCCTATTGCTAGCTTTCTCAAAACAATGTCTTTCTCAAAGTTGGACGGATGTAAGGACATTGGAAATGTGAGTGAGAAAATCATTTTAACTTTAAATAAGTGGATGGCATGTAGACAAGACAGTAGAAAGGGTAAGAGAGTTACACTTACTTCCTTCTTTATGTTCATTATAGATAATTATGAGGTAATATCCAATGAAAAAGGGCGAATACTCAGTGTTGCTTATTGCCCTATTTATCATTATTTTTGCCTTTTTATGGCACATTCCTCCTTTTTCCCATTTTATTGAACCCCAGAACTTGAGGAACCTATTATTGAAAATGCAAAGGTCGCCTTTTTTATATCCATCACTTCTGTTTGCATTTATCGTGGCTGGTATGACCATGTTTCCAGTCACAGTCTTATCCACTGCCACAGCCCTTTTTATTGGTATTGTAAAAGGTCTTATAATTTCTCTAGTTGGATGTTTTTTAAGTGCCGTTGTTACTTTTTTTATTGTGAGATCTCTTGGAACCAGCGCCAAACAGTATTTGCTCTCCAAGAAAAAAATAAAAAAATTGAATAAAATTATTAGTGAAGATGGTCTCACTTCAATCGCTATTTTAAGGATGTTACCCATTGGGTATACAGTAATAAGTGTAACTGCCGCACTATCAGATATAAAATTTTTCAAATATTTATTGGGTACCCTTATAGGTGTATTTCCAGATTTGATCTTGTGTATATTTTTAGCCGGATCCCTACACAACATTATTGTATCTGGAAAAAATCATTACATTATCTGGATAGTGTTTGCCGGTATTTCATATATCATTCTCTGGTCAATTCTTCTTAAAAATTTTATCAAGAAATTGAAAAAAATTGACTTATAAACAAGGGTACCAATAGTTTTTAACATAAGGAATAATCATGCCAGAATTAAAAAATAGTCTGGGTTGGCAATATATTCAAAAGACAAAATTTAGAAGAGACAAAATTCACTCTTTAAAAAAATCCAGGATATCCCCCGCTGGTGTTTTTAAAAGTTATCCAAATTCTAAAATTTATATTCTTCCCACTCACCGTCGGTTAAATGTTGATTTATTATCCATAATTAACAAAAGAAGATCCTGGAGAGAATTTAAAGATCAGGTAATACCATTAAAAGAACTATCAACGATTCTATGGGCAGGATACGGAGTTAGAGAGAAAAGAGGCAAGTTTTATTATAGAAATGTCCCTTCTGCAGGAGCCCTTTATCCCATTGAAATATACATTGTTTCTTTTAATGTTCAGGGACTTGACAAGGGCATATATCATTACTTTCCAAAAGATCATGTGTTGGAATTAATAAAAAAGGGAGATTTTAGTAATAAACTAATTTACGCATGCGCCAGACAGGATTTTGTTGCTAAAGGGAGTTTTACAGTCATTATGTCAGCAATTTTTAGACGCAATATGGCAAAATATGGACACCGAGGTCTCAGATATATTCTACTTGACGCAGGTCACATAGCCCAGAACATGATAATAGCAGGAGAAGCAATGACTCTAGGAAGTTGTCCTGTAGGGGCATTTTTTGATGATGAAGTCAATCAATTAGTTGGACTGGATGGGGAGGAAGAAAGTGTAATTTATATGGTAGTATTTGGAAAAAAGGTTTAAAATAGCATAAAAGGAGGAATGATGTCTCTTAGAAACAGTTTTTTAGGAAACATCTATTACACTGTTTTGGAAAGGTTTATTTTATCCAAAATTAAAAAAAAAGATATAAATCCCAATAGAATAACTATACTAGGGGGAATTGTAGCCTTATTTGTACCTTTAGGTTTTTATCTTTCAGAATACCTAGGAGCTATGTTGATTTTACTATCTGCAATCTGTGATAGCCTGGATGGTCAATTTGCTCGTAATAAAGGCCGCATAGAAAAGTTCGGAGCATTTTTAGATTCCACGGTGGATAGGTTATCTGATTTTTTCTACCTTTTGGGCCTTTGGATAATTGCATTACACACACAACATAGAATCCTCTTGACACTCTTATTGTTTATAGCCCTGTGTTTAACCCTTTTATTTAGTTACACCAAGGCTAGGATAGAAGGGCTTGGGGGCACATGTAATGTGGGATTAATGGAACGAGCCAAAAGAGTTATATTTATTTTGATATTAACCCTTTTGTTACCTTTATTTAACCACAATACTTTGCTTTTGTACGGTACGATATTATACAACCTGCTTTTAACTATTTCTGTGTATCAGAGAATTTTATGTGCCAAAAAAGTACTCGACTAAGCTGAAGCAAAAAAACAGAACTGCGTAAATATTTAATTAAATATAATCCAGGTGCCACTATGAAACTAAACTAATTTGAAAAAAAATTAAAAAGGTTATTAATTTAAGCTTTAATAACAAGGTTTTACACAAATAATGTTATTGGATTTTGTTTGGTGGTTCATACTATTAATTTTTGGTATTTTATTTAAGTCTTATTTCCATACAGACCCATATCTTCCAGCAATAATTTTGTTTTTACAAAAGAATAAATATTTAAGTGGGTTATTATATGGCTTATTGTGTATATTAATTTTAGAAGGATATACAGATTTGCCTTTTGGAAGTATACTTTTATACTATATGAGCCTAATTTCTTTTTATTTTTTTCTTAAAGAATTCTTTAAACCTGAAAGTATTTTTTTTATAATTCTTTTATCTTTTATATTCTTTCCAATTTATTATTTGTCTATAACCACAATAGCTAATCTTTCAGATCTTTATATAGATCCTTATTTTATTTATTCTATAAGTTTTAAAAATTTTATATCATTTCCCTTATTGTGGTGGATTTATTCATATTTTTATAATAAATATTTTTTTAAAAGAACAGAAATAGATTTAGTTTAAAGGTTAGGGAATTATCGTTCATGTATAATAAAAATGGAGAAGATATTATCTCTGATAGGATGAAAATTATATACATATGTATTTTTATTTTATTTTTATTAGTTATCATTCGTCTTTGGCATTTGCAAATATTAAAAGGAAGTTATTATAATCTATTATCAAAAAAAAATAGAATTAGATTTGAAGATATATATACACCTCGTGGTATTATATACGATAGATATCTTAGAATTGTTGCCCAGAACTTACCTGGATATGCAATAGGTATAATTAGAGAAGATTGTTATAAAGAAAATCAATGTGAAAATTCAATTAAAAAGGTGGCATATCTCATAAATAGAGACACAGATGAATTAATGAATATGTTCAATCTTGGAAAAAAAAAGGGTGTAAAACCCTTTAATCCAATTATTATTTTAAGAGATCTTTCTTTTGAAGACATATGTAAAATTGATGTTAGGTTAAGTGAACTGCCAGGAGTGGTAATTATTCCCCATCCAATGCGGGTTTATCCTTTTGGAAAAATAGGTGCCCATGTGCTCGGATATGTAGGAGAACCATCAGAAAAGGATCTGATAAAATTTCCTTATTTAAAGCTAGGAGATATTGTGGGAAAGGCAGGGCTTGAAAGGGTATTCGAGAAAGATCTTAGAGGAATCAAGGGTAAGAAGAAGTTAGAAGTGGATGCCTGGGGACGTATATTGTCAGAAAAAGTTGTTGAAAGAGGGAAACAGGGAAAGCCATTAAGGCTCACCTTGGATTTTGATCTAGAAACTTATATATACAAACAAATGGAAAATAAGGCTGGTGCATGTGTGGTAATGGAGCCCTTTTCAGGGGATATTCTGGCTTTGGTTAGTGTTCCTAGTTTTGATCCCACCAAATTATCTAAAGGTCTCTCTAAAAAGGAATGGATTAAATTAGTGTCAAATAAATTTCATCCATTGCAAAATAGGGCAATTTCTTCTGCTTATCCTCCAGGCTCTGTTTTTAAATTAGTTGTAGCGATGTTAGCAATGAATGAAATTAAAGATATAAAAAAACATAGAGAATATTGTCCTGGTTTTTATAAACTGGGAAATCGTGTATTTAGATGCTGGAAAAAATGGGGTCATGGATGGGTCAATTTTAAAGAAGCAATAAAGCAATCATGTGATGTTTATTTTTACAAGCTCGGAGAAAAATTAGGCATAGATGGGATTGCTAATTTTGCCAAGCAGTGTGGACTTGGAAAGAGGACAGGAATAAAGTTACTTGGAGAGAATTCTGGCTTGATTCCAA
Organism: Desulfothermus naphthae; assembly: GCF_054657475.1. Taxonomy (NCBI): domain Bacteria; kingdom Pseudomonadati; phylum Thermodesulfobacteriota; class Desulfovibrionia; order Desulfovibrionales; family Desulfothermaceae; genus Desulfothermus; species Desulfothermus naphthae. The sequence goes on along the minus strand of NZ_BAAHYQ010000001.1, from coordinate 1,394,585 downwards.
CAAGAGAATGGAAATTAAAGAGATTTCATGTGCCATGGCAAAAAGGAGAAACTTTAAATGTTTCAATTGGTCAAGGGTATGTATTAGTTACTCCAATTCAAATTGCCAGGCTAATTTGTTCAATTGTAAATGGCGGAAAGATATTAAAACCAAAGATTATTTATGGAGAAAGGACTTATTTACAGGGGAAACTTCCAGTGAGACAAACTTATTTAAATGAACTAAAAAAAATTATGGTTGCAACGGTAGAAGAAAGATACGGTACTGCCACTATTTTAAAAACCAAGGGTATTGTTATAGGCGCCAAAACAGGAACTGCTCAGGTCATTTCAATAAAATCAGATGAAGACAGAGGAAAAGATGTAGAAGAAATCTCTTATGAAAAGAGAGATCACGCATGGATGGCATCATTTGCAATTAAAGGCAACAGGTGCTATGTTATTGTTTGTTTAGTTGAACATGGTGGACACGGTGCTTCAGGAGCCGGGCCAATAGTTAGAGATGTGATTAGGTATTTATTTTCTCCAAAGTATAATTCTAGGGATTATTAGTTTTATGACAATCCATTGTACATCTTAACACATAAAAAAATAGGAGGATGTATATGGTTCAGCCAAAAATTTACACAACAACTCAGGTAGCAACTAACACCTTTTTAAGGGGAGTGTACCTTTGGATGAGTATTGGACTATTGATCACAGGTTACCTTTCCTACGTAATCTCCTCGAGCTCCGTTCTAATATCAATTTTTTTGCAAAATCAACTACTTTTCATGGGCATTTTAATAGGTGAACTCATTTTAGTTGTGACAATTAGTGGTGCCATCTCAAAATTATCTGCAAATGTGGCGACACTACTTTTTATACTCTATAGTGGTTTAAACGGTATAACCCTGTCTACAATTTTCCTCATTTACACTAAGACATCTATAATGAAGACTTTTTTTATTTGCAGTGGAATGTTTGGAACAATGTCTCTTTATGGATTTACTACTTCTAAAGATCTAAGCTCTTGGGGTAGCTTTTTATTTATGGGACTTATTGGGGTGATTATTGCCTCTCTAATTAATATATTTTTCCATTCTACCCAGATGGAATTTTTGATAAGTGTAATTGGTATTCTTGTATTTGTAGGACTCACTGCTTATGATACTCAAAAATTAAAACAAATGGGAGAAAATGCTCCTTTAGACAGAAAATCCACTTTACAAAAAGGCACAATTTTAGGTGCACTCACCCTTTACCTGGACTTTATAAACCTATTTCTGCTTTTGCTCAGGTTTCTTGGTACTTCCAGAGATTAATTAAATTTATGAAAAACATTTTAAAATCCCTCTCACGGATATACCAATTAGGTATGTCTGTGAGATATAAGTATTACACATCAAATTTAATTTCACAGGTTTCGCCGCCCATGTTTACTATTTCCATAGGGAATATCAATTGGGGTGGGACTGGCAAAACACCTCTATGTGAATATCTCTTAAAGTTTTTTCATCAACTAAACTTAGTACCTACTCTTATTACCAGAGGATATAAAGGCAGACCACCGAAATATCCTTTCTTTGTAAAAAAAACAGATCCAGTTTGTTTTACAGGGGATGAACCACTGATGTTAAAAAGGCTATGTCCCTTCGCAAATATAGTGGTAGATCCCAAAAGAGAAAGAGGTATATTTGCTGCGTGGAAAAAATTAAAGCCTGATATAGCTATTTTAGATGATGGTTTTCAATATATAAAATTAAAAAGACATTTAGATATCATCTTATTTACTATAGATGATTTAACCAGGTATTGGAATAAGGTGATTCCATACGGTTCATGGCGGGAGGGGGAAAAATCAATTAATAGGGCCAATGTGTTAATGGTGAACATAACAGGACAGAAAAGAGAAGAGGTAGAAGAGATAGTAAAGAAAAGACTTGGTACTTATAAAAAACCTATCTTTTTATTTAAAACCAAAATTTCATCTCTTACTGACGCTAAAAATCTCAATTTTATTTACAAAAAAATACTCAAAAGGTATATATTAATTGTAGGAATAGGAAATTCAGATAAGGTATATAGAACTACAAAAGAGTTTATGAATAAATTACCCATTAAATTTATCAAATATCCTGATCACTACAAATATACTAAAAAGGACATTTGCTTTTTGGAAAAACTGGCCTTAAAATATAAGGCAGACATAATAACTACCCAAAAAGACGCTGTTAAATTAATGGAACTCACAGATTTCAAAATTTATGCATTAAACTTAAAAATTCATATATATCCAGAATTGTATACTAAAAAGACTTTTGAAAAAATAATAAATGAATCATTCCTTAAATACAAATCGTCTCATTGACACATTAGAAACCAATCCAAGGAGACAAAAATTGACTATTAAAGAGGATCCTCCATAACTCAAAAATGGAAGGGGAATCCCCACAACTGGCAATATGCCGAGAACCATTCCCATATTTATAAAGAATTGCCAGAAAAAATAAAAGAATACACCTACAGTAATATATCTTCCAAAACTGTCCTTTGCATGTTCTATTACTCTGGCTATCTGATATAAGAACAGGCAACATAGGGAAACCAAACAAACAGAACCCACAAATCCCCATTCTTCTGCAAATACAGCAAACACAAAATCTGTATGTTTTTCTGGCAAAAATCTTAGTTTACTTTGGGTCCCTTTAAGAAAACCCTTTCCCCAAAAACCCCCTGATCCAACAGCAATCTTAGATTGAATAATATTGTATCCTTTACTATTTTTATATTTTTCCGAGTTAAAGAGCACTCTAATTCTGTCTTTTTGATATTCATGCATATGATTCCAGACAATAGGACACAATAGAGTTACCAGTATTAAAATTGATATTAAAATCCTTTTCTCAATTCCATAAAACAACATCATGCCTCCAACTAAAAGTAACACGTTAATACCCGAGCCAAGATCTGGTTGTTTTACAATAAGTAAAACTGGTACTCCCATAACAATGCCAATCTTAATACAATCTTTTATACCTAAAGGACCCACCTGTTCTGATAAATAATTTGCTGTCCACAATATAATACTTAATTTAACTAATTCTGTGGGCTGAAAATTAAAAAAACCAAGATCCAACCATCTTGTTGCACCATAATTTGTCTTTCCAATAAGTAGAACTAAAATTAAAAGAATAACAATTGAAATATAAAATGGAAGGACCATTTGCCTGAATTTTCTATAATTTAAGGCCAAAAAAATGATATAACCAATAAAAGCAATAGATCCCCACATTAGCTGTTTCTTAAAATAAGGAATTAATTTGATACCAGATTTTACCTTGAGAGTACTAGCAGAATACAAATTTATTACTCCTATTATAAAAAGTAAAATAATAATCCCTAAAAGAGACCAATTAAAGCTGGAAAAAAACCTTCTGTCTATAGAAAGCATTAATCCTTCTCCTCCTTCTTAAGGAATTTATAAAAACAAATTTATTCCAGACGAAGTTGTTAGAACCATATCAGTTATCTATCTGGATTTAAAGTGAAGTGATTCTTCAAAGGTAGTCAAAAAATATTTAAAGTGAAGTTTAAGTGGTAAAGTCTAAAAAATAAAGTAAAAATTTATCAAAATTTTCATTAGAGATAAGTTGGGGTTGCCAATTTTGGTTAGATGGATTAACTCTTTATTTCAACATGATTAATAAGGAAGGGGCTTAGTAATTTGAAATTTTAACAAAAAGTGGAGTTAAAAAATAGTTATAGTTTTTAGGAGGTGCAAAATATGTCCACTATTATACCTGAAGAAAAAAAATTAAGGGATGCAATTACCTGGATTTCTGAAAACAAAGGTAATAAAAAGGATGAAGAATTAATCAAAGAGGCTTCCTTTAGGTTTAATCTAAATCCAAAAGAAGAGGAATACTTAATAAGGGTCTTTTTAAAACAGGATAAACAAGATAAATAAGTTATGAAGTTAAAACTTCTATACCGCAAGATGTGTTTTGAGATATTGCAGGTCTTTTTTGTGTGTCTTGCGGTATTTATTTCAATTATTTTAATTGGAAGGCTTATTCAACTAGGTAAGATACTTATCTCTTTAGACATTTCACTTAAAGATATATTTTTTTTGATAATGTATTTATCCCCATTCTTTTTGTTTGTACTCATGCCAGTTGCTGGCATGCTTGCCCTATTTTTGACCTTTCAGCGCATGAGTACAGATAATGAATTAGTTGCACTTAGAAGTGGCGGGGTGTCCCTTTACAATATCTTGCCATGTCCCGTTTTCATGCTGCTGCTCATTACAGGGATCAACTTCTATATTTCTTTTTACGGTATCTCATGGGGTATGGATAGATTTAACGCTTATTTAATAGACCTTGCCCAGAAAAAGACAAAGCTCTCTATAAAACCAGGTATGTTTAATTTAAAACTACCAGGTTTTGTTATATATGCCCAAAATGTCTCGCAAGACAGCGAGGTCTTGACTAATATATTTATTAAACAGGGGCTGGATAATGAGAAAAAGGTAATAATTATTGCTCCAAAGGGGTTTTTAAAGTGGCTTCCCAAAAAAAAGGTTTTATATTTTTCTATCTTAAATGGTAAAATATATGAAAAACCATTTGATGGGCAGGGATCATATATTTCCTTTAAAAAATATGAAATCAAACTTGATTTAAACAGAATTCTAAAATCTCTTAAAATCAATACAGATAAGCCTAAATACATGTCTTATCACATGTTGCAGAAAAAGATATCAAAATATTCCCAAAATAAATCCAGTTATTACACTGAACTGATAGAAGAGAAACATAAACGAATAGCAATTCCAATATCATGTTTAATACTTGGTTTTTTGGCAATACCCCTTGGTTGGATTTTAGAGGGAATGAAGAAGTTCTATGGGACTATTATTGTTGTAATTGTATTTTTTGGTTATTATGCACTTTTTGCCCTGGGCAAGAGTCTGGTGGAAGGAGGAGTTCTAATACCCTCAGTTGGAATCTGGACACCAAATATCTTATTTTTTGTATCTACTTTTTTGATTTTTTATCTTGCAGAAAAAGAGAAAATTAAATTTTCAACAAGGAATTAATTTTTTTGATGAGACTAATACACAAATACCTTATAAAAAATAACATTTTTTATCTTGGTATATGTATTTTATCCTGCTTATCAATTTATCTTTTAGTAGATATATTTGATAGACTGGATAATTTTTTAAATAAATCTGTTCCTTTTGAAATTATTATAAAGTATTTTTTGTGGAAAATACCATTAATAATATCCCAGATATTTCCACTGGTATTTTTTATAACATTGATTATTCAATTTACTTTAATGAAAAAACATAGGGAATGGGAAGCCTTAGAAGGAGGGGGTATATTTATTGGAAATGTAATATTATTTTTAATATTTTATTCTTTTTTCTTTTCTCTTATTTATCTATTTTTTTCTCAATATGTCGGAGTAATTGCAACTAATAAAACAAATGAAATATGGGATAACCTGGGTAAAAAGAAAATCAGGAAAAATAAGATTATAAAGGATTTTTGGTTTAGAAAAGATAAGTTTATAGGCCATATTTGGACTTTAGATACCAAGAAAAGAGAAGGTACCCACATAGAAATCTATGAAATAGATCCAAATTTTTCAAATATAAAGACTGCTTTTTTAGCAAAAAAAGTGAAAATATTAAAAGACAAATTAGTTCTATCAAAGGTATTATTATCTCGTCCTAATGAATTTTTTGTGGAGAATAGAAATTCTTTTGTGATATATGACAAAGACATGGACGTTATATTAAATATAACATCTAAGGACATTGAATCAATTCCATTATGGAAATTAAGGGGCCTTATTAAAGAATTAAAAGTAACAGGTACTAATGTTGAGTCAATAACTACAGTGTGGTACTCTAAAATATCATATAGTTTGTCTTTGATTGTTTTGGGGATATTATCTGTGTACATCGGTAGAAAATGTGAAAACCTTCCTGTAAATCTTGCAATCTCGTTAGTTATTACCTTTTTATTTTATGGGCTATTTGTAGTTGGAACAATTTTAGGAAAACATGGTATAGTTCCACCTCTTGTAGGAGCCTTTGGTGTGCATATTATATTTGTGCTTTTTTTGGTTTTTATTTATGTTAGTAATAGAGAAGCTATGTTTATGTAATATTTAATTTGATAATTTTAAAATAAATTTAAGGGTAGCTTCCCACATGGGCTTATAATTATCAGTAAATGTATGGTCACCACCCTTTATTATTTTTAATTCTTTTGGGTCTCTTGCACTATTATACAACATTTGTGCCTCCTTTGGATCAACTACCTCATCTCTATCACCCTGTATAATCAATAGAGGTATTGGTGATATTTTTTTTGCCAGGGATAATATATCCCATTTTTTTAAGTCCTCAAAAAAATCATTTTTAATAATAACTTGCTTTTCATCTGCCTTTAAAACAACTTTGTCACCATCCCTTTTGGTCCTAACCTTAGAAAATAATTCATAAGGTCTGGCTACAGAATTTACGCATATTACTCCTTTCACATAGTGAGGTTTGTGATATCCAGTATAACATATTGCAGTGGTGCCCCCAAAACTCCTTCCCATGACAAAAATTTTATTGAAGCCAAGGTCCTTTATGAAATTAATAGCGACATTTAGGTCTTGTATCTGCCCACTTAGAGTTATATCTTCAAATTTACCATCGCTCTCACCATTTCCAGAAAAATCAAATAACAGGGTGGTTATATTGTGGGAGGAAAAGTATTTTGCCATGGATATGGCCTTGCCACCACCTTCTTTTGTGCCTGAAAATCCATGACATACAATTAAGGCCGCTGAGTCTTTAGAGGACTGGTTATTTCCTATTAAAATACCTGTTAATAAATTTTTTTTGTTGCTTTTAAATGAGACTTTAGTTAAAATTATATTCATTATAAGGGGTTTTTTGCTATTTTTAAAACTGTCTTTTTTATTTGACATCATTAATCAATATATATATAGTGTCAATAAATGAGGTAAATAATATTAATATAAAAAATAAAATAAGATCAAGGAGGTTTTTATGGACAGGAGAAAAAACAGGCAAAAGGGTTTTACACTAATTGAAATTATTGCAGTGCTTATTATCTTGGGGATTTTGGCAGCAGTTGCGGTACCAAAATTTATCGGTTTGCAAGAAGAGGCAAAGAAAAAAGCAGCTCAAAATCTTGTGGCTAGTGCTCAGTCTGCATTGTCTATGGAATATGCGCAAAAACTTTTAAAAAATAATGGGGATGCCAATGCTACTTGGAACGAGTTAGATGTAGCCAACTGTAATAGTTCCGTTAAAATGGACGGTTATGATGGTTACACTCTAACTTGTAGCGGTGGTGGTAGCGGTAACAATCAGATAACTATTACAGTAACAACTCCTGATGGAGAGAGCGTAACTGGAAATTTTACCAAGCCTAATTCTTAATGCTATTTGCTATATGATTTGTTAAGTTTCATTTAATATGAAAATAAGTTGTTTAAAATCTGGCTTCACCCTTCTGGAAATAATTGGTGTTCTTATAATAATTGGGGTGATAGCTGCTGTTGTCTCGTCGAGGGTGGATTTTGGGGATAAGAAGCAAATCACCCTGGACGAGATAAAAAATCACATAAGATATGCACAACTAAGTGCAATGAATTCAGATTATATTTGTGGAATATCTTTTGAGCAGGGAGGGTATATGGGTTTTTGTGATTTAAATGCAAATCATCAGATAGATGAAAATGAAAAAATACTCCTTCCTGGTATGGATCAAGAATATGTTTCATGCCAGCTTGTTGTAAATAATTTTTTGCTTGTATTTGATAGTTTGGGTAGGCCATATAGCGACTTATCTCTCCAATCTCCATTTGGTGGAGAGATTCAGTTTAACTCAGGAAAGATTATCAATGTCACTCAAGAAACAGGGTTTATTAAATAATTCAGGATTTACATTAATTGAGCTTATTATAACCATAGTTGTTGCAGGAATTTTAGGGACTGTAGTGTACACCCTTATCTTTGCACATTCTAAATCAAGCGTTCAACCAGTGCTAATGCTAAAACAAAATGGGATTATAATTGATGCCATGGAAAGGGTGAATGCACATTATCGTTCTCTAATTGAACAATCTAATTTGAATCTGGATGATTTTAAAAATGATATTGCAGATGTTGTGCATAGTGTTGATCCTTCCATATCTGTTGATACAAAATATATAGTCTTTGATGCAACAAATAAAGAGACAACAGATTCCAGTGGGGAGCACAAATTTTTAAAGGTTGTGTTAAAAAAAGATAATATTACCCTTGTAAATCTTTATACACAATGAAAAATAGTTCTGGTTTTACTTTACTTGAGATTGTACTGGTCTTAATTATTGTAGGAATAATTACCCTGTTTTCTACCGTTGGACTTATAGATGTTATGAAGAGTTATATTCAAAACAGGCAATATATAGAATCTGCATTAAAGTTGAATATTGCTGTTTCCAGGATTTATAGAGAGCTAAAAGAACTCCATAGAATAGACGGGGGTTCCTCAGACAAGATCTCTTATTTAAGGGACAATACTCATTACGCCATTGCTCTGGTGGATAATGAAATAAAAATGAGTCTTAATTCTACATATCCAAATGAAAATTTTGGATATGTACTTTTGGATAAAGTAAGTAGTTTTAATTTGTCACCCAAAAAGGCCGATGATTCCAATTGGATTCTTTCAGATGCAATTTCAGATTTAGCTAGAATTGATGTGGGGATAACTTTAGATACCAATCCGCCGATAGGTATATCTTTTTCTGTTAATCCATGGTTTAATGATACACATAATGGGCCTGGGTCATAAATATGTTAAAAAAACAAAATGGCTCTGTACTCTTATATATAGTAGTTGTAATGGTTATCTCCCTGCTTCTTGCAGGGGGGCTATACATTATGTCCTCTACAGCCCTTTTTATTCAGCCCTCTATTATTACAGGAGAGAGAGCTCAGTACATTGCTGAAGCAGGTTATAGATATGCTGCAGCAAGATATTTGCATGGACAAAATAGTACAGATAAAATTGATATTTTGGAATCATTAGATAATTCAACATATTCATTTGACGATGGAAGCTCATTTACTTTACACATTTATCCTTTTTTCTTTAGATTACCGCAATCCTATGATAATGCAATGGAAATAACTTTAGATGCTCCTGGTTCTATCCCCCATCAGGTAGATTTTCCTGATGAGGGATATCTTAAAATTGGAGATAGTGTGTATCATTACACAAATGGCCAGAAAGTGAGTCAGAGCAATGCAACTGTCCGTCTGGATAATCCCTTAAGTGCTCAGAAGGATACACCTGTATATTTTGCATTTCATCCAAAATATTCCCAGGATATTTATGATGGATGTGACTTGACTTTAGATGGAGATGATAAACAATTCTCGGTTTTACCTAAAAGGAATGGATATATTGAAATAAATGGCGAGACATACTTTTATCATTTTAAAAAGCAGGGTTCTATTATCCTTACTGAACTTAAAAAGGAACATTTTCCCTTTCATACCATCCACATAGATGAAAATACTCCAGTGGTCTTAAGGGCCAGTGCCTATATAGAATCCATAGGTAGAGTTGGTTCTTTTTCATTTTTGTCTTCATCCAGAAAAATATCCTATTATGTGCCCATAACTGATGAATATTATTCTCCTGGTGGAGGAACTCAAGTGCTGGCTTTAAGCGATGAGGATGGAGGCCAGGATACCTTTGATGATTTATCAAATTGGGATACTTCTCTAATTGGTAATGGTGGACAGGTAACTACAGACGCAGATATAGGATCAAATCATGGATGGAGCAAAAGATGGGCAACTTTTTATGATTTAAACCTTAAAATAGATTTTAATCCTACGTTGATGGATTCTAATACAAATGAGGATTTACACGCCATATGGGGAAACAGTTGGGACAATGTGTACGCAGTTGGGTCTAAAGGTACAATCTTGCATTTTGATGGAAATGAGTGGCAGAGAATGGATAGTCCTGTTAATGTCACATTAAGGGATATATATGGGTTTGGAGATAAGGGTTCAGAAAAGATGGTAGCGGTAGGTGATAATGGTGAAATATTGTTGGGTGAAATGGACGGAGATGAAATATGGAAAAGGAATTTAATGACAAAAGAAGATGGATCAAAAATAACTTATACTCCAAATGATTTATATGCAGTGTGGGGCACTGATTGGAATCATATAACTACATACGGTGATTTTGGATCTAGCCCATTTAAGTGGAATAAATCGGCGGGTAAGTGGCCTAGAATGAGGTGTAAAGGATGTGAGGGATGTTGGAACCCTGCTACAGGTTGTTATAAAGATTATCTTTTTGAGGGTGATGTACGCTGGAGACCATATGATTTGGTACTTTGGAAAGATTGGCATTTTAGAAAGAGTTGGGAATATGATAATAACGGTCAAATTTCTATATTTATATGTGGAAAAAACAAAGATAATGAGGGTTTTATTTATAGAGAAAAACCATCTTTATTCTCATATTATAAAAAATTTAATTCTCTAGAATCCTTTAATAGCATTTGGGGATCTTCTTTAAATGACATATATGTAGTTGGAAATGATGGTAAAATTTATCATAATGATAATGGTGGGAGCTATTGGGATTGGTCCAAACAAACTTCTGGAACAAACGAGAAATTAAATGGTGTATGGGGGCAGACGTGTGGAGATATTGTTTATGTTGTTGGTGACAGAGGGACATTATTATATAAACTTCCAAAGGATAGCCCCTCTTGGAATAAGGTGGATTTGTCCAGTGTTACCAATAGAAATTTAAATGAAGTTTGGGGTGATCCAGATGTTGGGATTTATGCAGTGGGAGATGAGGGAACAATTTTGTTTTTGGGCTTTGTATCAAATCCATATAAGGAATTAATCCTTCCTTTTAAAAGTTTTAAATTTAATGAAATAGAGGAGTATTGGGCAAATCACCACAAATTACTCTCATATACAGCCCAGGTAAAGGTTGGCTGGGGATACGAACTTAAATATGGAGCTACTGGACTCAATTTTAGGTGGCATGAAAGTGAACAATACCCTGGACTATATGAGGGATATGGCGTGTCTTTTATGGTATATGAGAAAAAACAAAATTGTGAAAACGATTATATACCAAATGGCATTAAACCTGAATTTGGAACGCAGAATGAATTAAATGACAAACTCCTTCTTGTTTTGTGGAGACAAAAAGTAGTTAATGGCGCAGTTAAAAGGGAGTGGATAGCATACAAGGATTTAGACGATGATGAAAAATTAAAGGGAGATAGCTGGGATTATAGTGGAAGGTTGGAAGATCTATCTACTTTAGTGGTTAGGATTGAAGAAAAGAAGATAAACGGCAAAAAAATAAATGATGTAAAAATCTTTTATGGGGATGCTTCAACTGCGAATGATGAGCTACACATTCCTGATTCTTTATATAACAATACCAATAGAACGGCCTACAATCCTACTTACAGTGATGTATCTATAACTGAGATAAAGTGGCCATTATGGGATTTAAATAATTGGAATCCTGATGTTGACTTTTTTACTTTAATTTGTAATGTCCCTGTTTCTGAAAATCCTCAGCCCCAGGAAGGTATTGATTACTGGATTTTAAATCCAGATGTTAATGAAGCAAAACTCCTATCTGATGGAGCAACAATTAGACTTACAGGTTTTACATCTCCAGATGGGGACAGTTTTTATTTAAACAATGATAACCATTCAAGGCCAGAGGTTGCACTCCATGCATATGGAGATATTAAATCTTTAGATAGTCAGACCTTTGTTAGTTTTAGTGAATTTGCATTGTCACTTGGTAGTGATTTACAAGGTGAAGATAAAAAGAGTGCATTTGGGGCATTATATTAAGGAGTATTTATAAATGAGATGGATAATTTTGGTATTAATATTTTTTTTAATGAATACACAGCTATACGGGCTCAAATATGAGCCACCAAAAGGGGCGAAGGATACACAAGAAACAAAGGTTAATACTTATAAAAAAGAAAAAATAAAAGAAAAAATTAAAATAATTAAGCAAGATGTTAAAAATGAAAAAAATTTTAATGGGACTAATATCAGAATAAGAAGAAGATAATTATAATCGCCTCAATTTCGAAGAGAGTGGAGTATTGATATTAAATGGGTAACTCTTTTTTTATTAATATGTTAGACAAAATGAAGGGTAAATATATTAGTTATAATCTGCTACAACGCAGAAGACACAATGCAAATATTACCATAGATATTAGATCAAATAGTGTTATTATAGCAGTTAGTGAGAAGAAAAAAAATGGATTTGCTTTAGTAAAATTAGAAGAAAAAATCTTTCCAGAGAAAATAGATAAAAATAATGTTAAGTTTCAGAGGTGGTTAAATAAAATATTAAAGGGACTTAAAAAAGAATTTTCAAGACCCTTTTTTTGGTTACTAATATCCTCAAAATACGTAGAAACCTTTTATTTTACAATTCCCAAAGTAAACAAATCAAAAATAGAGAACCTTATTTTTCTCGCTTTAAAAAAGGAATCAAAAGGCAAAGTAACTAAGAACATCTATGACTATTCAATAATAGGCGAAAAAAAACAGGGTGATGTAGAACAATTAGAAGTATTTTCCTATGTTGTTGAAAAAGCTCAATTAGAGGAAATGGCTGAGTTTGTAAAAAAGGTGAACATGGAGCCACTGGGAATCAGTGCATATCACCTTGCCTTGTCTAATTTATTTAAAGATAATGGGACTGTAGCCCATTTATTCTTGGGTACTGATTGGTCCAGGATAGATATTTACAAAGGGGGATATCTTGTCTTTAATAGAAATATAAAGACTGGCTTTGTATCATTTGCAAACGAAATTATTGAAAAGATTGAGTCACAACCAGATATAGAGTTAGCTCTAGATGATGCAAAAAATGGTGACATAAAAACAAAAACCAAGCAGCATACCCTTACCCACGAGGATGTAAAAAATTATTTTTCGCATTTAGCTGGGGGTGAGGTTCAAAAAGAATTTTACAAAAGTGAACTGGAAGATCTGGAATTTAAAAAAACAGTCTCTTCAACCCTTCAAAGGTTGATTTTGCAGATCAGAAGGACAATGGACTTTTACATATCATCCATTCAACATTCCGACATAAAGAAGATTTATATATCTGGAATTGTAGATCTTCCAGATGAGATATTAAAGGAAATACAAGATATCCTTGGGATAGAAGTAAAAAGACTATGGCCATTGACTGAAGGGCTGGTTGAGACTTGGGGAAATATAAGTGTTCCAAAAATAAAGGAAGCTGACTATGCACCAGTGCTTGGTTGTTGTATTCAGGATAAAGACCAGTTTAATTTTTTATTTACAAGGTTAGATAGACAAAAACAAAGGATAAAAAAAATTATATCCACTTCAATCTCCACATTTTTTGTCTTTTTGACTGTTTGTCTTGCAGGTTACTATTTTTATCTATCTGCACAACTAAAAAAAGAAAAAGATGTATATAAAGTTTATCAGCACAAGATAGCCCATATAAAGCCACTTATAGATGAAAATAAACTAAGACAACTAGCTGAAAAATTAAATGAAGCCAAAAAAAAGGCCAAGACAGTAGCTAGAGCATATAAACCCATCTCAATAATTAAGGAACTCTCCAGATTTACTCCTGATGATATAAAATGGACAAGATTGGATATGGATGTAAAAAAAGAAACATTAAAAATTGATGTAGCAATAAAAGCTAACAATATGGCAAAATTGAAAATAGCAAATTATATTCTGTCATTAAAAAAATCTCCCCTAGTTAAAGATATCACTATATCAAAGGAAAAAGATGCATTTTACTCTGGACATAGATATAATTCTTTTTCCTTGGAAGTAAGTTTTAAGTGATAGAAGGGAATTATAAAAATTTATGAAAAAAATTTTTGAATTAATTGATTTAAAAAGCCTGGCATTGACTCTTATAATTTTTATGAGTTTGATTTTAATATTGGTGATTTTTTTTATAATACCCACAAATAAACAAATTCAATATACTCGACATGAAATAAATAAATTAAAACAAAGACTTGAGGTTCATAATAATCTAGTTCCGTTTTATATTCAGTTTAAAACTAAGCTGGAACAATTAAACAAAAATATTGAACTTAAGTCCAGAAAGATTTCCTTAATTGCATTTAAGGATAAAGTGTTAAATATATCTCCACAATTTAATTTAAATGTACTTTCTGTTTATCCAGAACTCAAAAAAAGGACTGTAGAAAATAATTATATAACTCTTAACTTTTTTTTAAAGGGGAAATATGTAGATTTTATAAAATGGATAAATTTTTTAATTAAAGAAGGCTATATTGCTGAAATTAAGTATATAAATATTGAAAGTGACATAAAGAGAGTAAGTATTAATTTAAAAGTTAAGATTAGAGTTTAAAATCTATGAATAAAAGAGAAAAAATAATTGTAGCAATGGCAATAATAGCACTCTTATATGGAATTTGGAATTATTTATTTGAACATAAAAAGAAAAATTTTTCTTTGACAAAAGTGAATATGGAATCCTTAAAAAGAAGTTCGATTGCTATAGCAAACAAGATTAATCTGTCAAATCAAGAGAGGGTAATTTATGCTCTAATTGAAAAAAATATACATGATCCATTTATGTATTTCAAATCAAAAAAATTTAACAGGGATACTCAAAATATTAACCCCAAAATTTCTTTTGAATATAAAGGGTTTGTTGTTTCAGGGGATAGGAGATTTGCCATAATAAATGGGAGAGAATATGGTGAAGGAGATGAGCTAAAAGAAAGGGGATTTAGGGTCTGGACTATTTTGGAAGACAAGGTAATTATTAAAGGGCCAGGTAAAAGTAATTTTATCATTGTACCTTTTGTTGATAACATAAAAACAAATTAATCTAAAGTTTATACTATGAGAGAAAGGATAATATTTTTGTTCGCAGGTTTAATAGTTTTGATAATTGGGTGTGCCACACCCAAGGTTGAGAAAGATCACTATCTTGACAAATGGAAGACCTATGCCAAAGGTCACTTAGGGTCATCTCCAAAGGCTACTATATCAGCTGTTGATATAGAAAAAGGCCTTCATGATGAGAAGAAAAAGATAAAAAAAATTGAAAAAAAAGATATTTTGCCTAAAATACCGGTTACTTTAAAGATGAGAGATGCCTCTATTAAGGCCATAATACATGCACTTGCAAAGACAGCAAATGTAAATATTATTACTACTCAAAATATAAAAGGTAGAATAGATGTTGATATTGTAAAACAGCCCTGGGACCAGGTTTTTTTGTCCCTCCTTAAATCTCATGGTTTGACCTATAGTGTTGATGGAAAGATAATCAGGGTTGTGTCAAAGGAAGATCTAGCTGCAGAATTGGCAGTTGAGTCCATTGAGGCAAAAAAACAAGAGCAGGCAAAGGCCATGCTTGAGGCAGCCCCCCTTTTAACAAGGGTAATAAAAATTAATTTTGCAGACGCTGAAAAGTTGCAAAAGTTGCTTATGGGTCTTTTAACTAAGGATAAAAAGGGTAAGACAAGAGGGAATATTTTAGTAGACAGTCATACAAATTCTTTAGTGATTTCTGCCATAGAACCTGACCTAAAAAAGATAATGAAGCTTATTAAGGTCTTAGATAAGCCTACAAATCAGATACACCTAAAGGCCTATATTGTAGAGGCAAATAAAAATGTGGCCAGAGAGTTGGGGATTCAATGGGGTGGTAGATGGGCAACTTCAATAAATGGTATAAATCAACTCAAATTGTCTGGTCCAGTAAGCAGTTCTAGTGAAACTGGAGGAACCTCTACTAGCACAGATACATTTGGAACAGGAAAAAGTGACACAGGTTTTGGCGTACAATTTCCAATTAGCAGTATTGCATCTCCATCATCAACTGCAAAAGGTGGGGGATTGAATATCTTAATTGGAAATCCTGCCCATAATATTTTGGAGATGCAGCTCTCTGCTCTGGAAGAGAAAGGACAGGTCCACATTTTATCAAGTCCTTCATTGACCACACTGGACAATCAGATGGCCTTTACAGAAAGTGGCCAAAAGGTACCCTATGTAACAATAGATGAAGATGGGAACAGAGAAGTTGAATTTGAAGACGCAGTTTTGAGGTTAGAAGTAACTCCCCATGTGATAGCTGATAAATATTTGAAAATGGATATTAAGGTAAAAAAGGACGAGGTGGATTTTTCCAGGACTGTTGATGGAAATCCCACAATAAATAAAAAAGAAACTCAGACATCATTAGTTGTTTCAGATGGAGAGACAATTGTTATATCAGGTCTTAGCAAACAGACCCTTAGAGATACAGTGTCGGGCATTCCAGTTTTAAAAGATCTGCCCTTGTTTGGCTATCTCTTTAAAGGGGATAGTAAAAGCAGAGAATTTGAGGATATTTTGATTTTCATTACCCCAACAATATTAAAGAATAAAGACAGATTAGAACAAGAGCTTTTAGATTCTGGTATATCTCTACAAGATGTGCAAAAAATATTCAATAAAACAGGGGATAAAAAGGCCGCTAATTGGCTTAAAAAAAGTACAGGTTTTATTAAAAAGAAAAATTGGGATGAGGTGCTAAGGTGTGCCCAGATTGCCGTTGATTTAGACCCTGGTCAAAAAAAGGCTTATTACAATATTTCTTTAGCATATTATAATAAAAACAAATTGAAAGACGCCCTTTTTTACATAAACAGGGCACTGCTTTTGGATTCAAATTTTGGTTATGCTTTAAACTTAAAAGGTCAAGTCCTTGAAAAATTAGGATACTTAAATAAGGCACTAAAATTTTACGAAAAGGGTTGTGCCATAGATTTCAAAGAGGCCTGTGAAAATCACAAAAGACTTTTTTATCTTTTAAAAAAATAAATTTATCGGCTGTTATATGAAGAGAAAAAAATTAGGTGAAATCTTAATTGAAGAGGGTGTGTTAAGTGCTAAAGAATTACAGCAGGCTCTAAAGGAAAAACCACAAAACCAAAAACTAGGGGAATACCTAGTTAAATCTGGGATCGTAAAGGAAGAAGAGTTGGTTAGGGCGCTTAGTCGGCAATTAAATATACCCTTTTTTGTCCCTGAGCGCTATTCTTTGGACCCTTCTCTTCAAAAGATTTTGCCATATGAGATTGCCTCTAGAAATAGGGTGGTGCCTTTGGCCCTAAAAGATAGGGTCCTGGTTTTGGGGATGGAGGATCCCTTGGATTTAGAGGCCGTAGATGAGGTGGAAATATATACAGATAAAGAAGTTGATCCTGTAGTATGTAGTCCATCTCAAATAGATCAGCTTTTAAATACCCTATATGGAACAGAACGGGATTTAACAAAGGTTATTGATGAAATTGATAAATTAGAGGTCTTTAGTGGGGATGAAACAGATATTGAAGGAGAACTTGATATATCAAATTTGGCTGGGCTTGCTGAAGAAGCTCCAGTTATTAAATTAGTTAACTCTATTTTGTCCCAGGCAGTTAAAGAAAAGGCAAGTGATGTTCATATCTCACCTGAAAGAAATAGGATCCAGGTGAGATTCAGGATAGATGGAATATTGTATGAAAGACCAGCTCCGCCAAAAAAAATGTTTTTGGCCATAGCCTCAAGGATCAAGATACTTGCAAATTTGGATATAGCCAACACCAGAATACCCCAGGACGGTAGATTTACAATAAGGCTTGAGAACAAGGAAATAAATGTCAGGGTTTCCACCCTTCCTACTATTTATGGTGAAAATGTAGTGCTAAGATTGCTGGATATGAGCAGACGCATGTATACCCTGGAGCAGCTTGGTTTTGATGAGAGAAATAGGAAAATTATTGAAGAAGTTATAAAAAGTCCCCATGGCATGATCCTGGCCACTGGACCTACTGGAAGTGGAAAGTCCACTACTCTATATACAATTTTAAATATGATAAATAAACCTGAAATAAATATTATTACCCTTGAAGATCCAGTTGAGTACAGGATGAAGAATGTAAGACAGGTACAACTCAATAGAAAGGCTGGGATGACTTTTGCGAGTGGGCTCAGGTCAATCCTCAGACAGGACCCAGACGTTGTTATGGTTGGAGAAATAAGGGATAGGGAAACTGCAGAGATAGCTGTCCAGGCCGCTCTAACTGGTCATAAGCTGTTGTCCACGGTTCATACAAACGATGCAACAAGCGCAATAACCAGGCTTTGCGATATGGGTATAGAGCCCTTTTTAGTGGCTTCTACTTTGCTTGTGTCTATTGCACAAAGGCTTGTTAGACGTATATGTCCATACTGTGAGGAAGAGTATTCCCCTGATCCAAAATTACTGCAATTTTTAGGTCTGGATAAAGATGATATAAAATACAAAAAAGGTAAAGGATGTGCCCAATGTCACTTTACTGGATTTATTGGTAGGATGGGTGTATATGAAATTTTAAAAAATGACGAGCAAGTCCAGGAACTTACAATGCAAAATGTATCATCTAAAAGGATTATAAGAGAACTTGTTGACGCAGGTAAATTAAGAACCCTTAAAGACGATGTGTTGGATAAAGTAAAACAGGGGCTTACAACTCCAGAAGAAGCAATTAAAGTTATTATCTCGTAAAGATTATGGAATTTGTATATAGGGCAATTAATGAAAAAGGCGAAGTGGTAAAGGGTATTATAACTGCAGAATCTTCTGATAAAGCAGAGAGCATCCTCTTTGAAAGAGGACTTTTCCCTGAAGAGGTTAAAAAGCAAATCCACGATAGAGGGTACTCATATCTGGACGAATTAAGGGCAAAATTTTCTTCTGTAAAGGCCCCAGAGCTTATAATGTTTACCAAACAATTTCGCACAATGTTTAGGGCAGGTATATCTGTTGTTGAAATTCTCTCTATCTTGGAAAAACAGGTAGAAAATTTAAAACTAAAAAATGTTATAAAAAAAATGCAAGAGGATATTAAAGAGGGTAAAACCTTATATCAAGCCTTTTCCTCCCATCCAGATATATTTTCCGATTTATATTGTGCAATGATCAGGGCTGGGGAAACTAGTGGTGCCTTGGTGGAGGTTATGGACAGGATCTGTTATTTATTGGAGCATGAATACAAGATCAAACAAGATATTAAATCTGCACTTCAATATCCAATAATCGTATCTGTGGCTTTAACTGGTGCATTTTTCTTTTTACTTACCTTTGTGATTCCGAAATTTGTTAGAATTTTTAAAAGCGCGAAAATTTCTCTACCCCTTCCCACAAAAATCGCAATAGCCCTTTACCATTTTTTAACTGGTTACTGGTATTTGTGTGTCCTAGGCGTGCTTGTTCTGGTATTTGGTCTTGGCTTTTATTTCAGGACAGAAAAGGGCAAACTGGTTAGAGATAGCTTCTTATTAAAAATGCCAATATTAGGCCCGGTTTTTCAAAAGGCGGCAATGTCTAGATTTTCTAGTATTTTTGCGATATTACAAGCCAGCGGCATAAGTGTATTAAATGCCCTTGACATTTTATCATCAACAATTGGAAATGCTGCGATTTCTAAAGAGTTCTCAAAGCTAAAGGAAAAATTAAGGGAAGGTATGGGAATTTCAGGGCCACTGGGTTCTGCAAAATTTTTCACTCCAATGGTAATCTCCATGGTGGCAGTTGGAGAAGAGACAGGAAATTTAGATGAGATGTTATCTGAAATTTCAAAACATTATGATGAAGAAGTAGAATATGCAGTTGCCAAGATGTCTGCTAATTTAGGCCCAATTTTAATTGTAGGTCTGGCAGCTGTAGTTGGTTTTTTTGCCCTCGCAATATTCCTTCCTATGTGGGATTTAACCAAGTTAGCAAGTACTTAACCAGGGAATAGATTATGTAAAAAATAGGCTTTGCTAAAAGCTGGATAGAAAAATTTTTAAAGGACATCCTATATTATAGGAAATTATGCACGTAACTAAAAATAAAAATAATTTTTGTAAATGGTTATTATAAAACCTTCTCAAAATTCGCTGTAAAAAAGATAGATTTGTTGACAGTATTTACAATTTTATGTAATCTCATTTGAACAAAAATTAATAGGAGGTTTAGATATGGCTTTACCAGATGTGAATGTTGATAAAACCTTAGATGCTAGGGGGCTTAGTTGTCCCATGCCCATGTTAAAGACAAAAAAGACGTTAAAGGATATGAAGTCGGGAGAAATTTTAGAGGTCCTTGGGACTGACCCAGGATCAAAAAATGACATTCCTTCTTTTTGTGAAAAGCACGGATATGAGTTTTTGGGATATGAAGACGATCCTGGAGGATTTACGAGGTATCTTATTCGGGTAAAATAATCAAATTTAGAGCAGGTGCCCTTTAAGAAGCTGGAGCGCGGTTGCCTTTCTGCTGAAGTAAATACTTTGTATTTTCAGAGGGCACTTTAATATTTGGAGGATGTATATGAAAAAGCTTGCTGTTATTGTGAGAGATAAAGAACAACAATATGAGGCCCTGCGCTCAAGTTTAGGTGCACTCTTAGAGATTCCATCTGTTAAGATGATTGTTTTAGACCATGAAATAGATATGCACGAGGCATATGAAGAAAATATGAAATTTTTAGATGAGATGGAAGGCGAGAGGTATTCAAATAACAAGGCCAATGTAGAGAAATACGGATTTAAATATGCTACATTGCATGAGATTGGACAGATATTAAAAGAAGCTGATATTGTTATTCCTTTTTAATAGGAGGATTTATGAAAGTCTTACATGTTTTAAAATCAGAACCAGATGATACAACAAAAAAGTTGATGGATGTTGTATCTGGAAATGAGAGAGATATCTTTATCTTATATCAGGACGATGTTGACTGGGATAAATTTATAGATGAAGTGTTTGCCCATGAAAAGGTAATTTGTTGGTGGTGAAAATATCATACAGAAGGGGCTTGGTTATGCCAAAACTAGGAATTATGGTGAGGGATAATAAATATTTAGATTATGTAATCAATGCGGCTAAGGCGGCGAATAAAAAGTGTATTGATGTAGAAATATTTTTTACAGGGAAAGGTGTTCTTTTGACTCAAGAAGAGAGATTTAAAGAACTGGTAGATGTTGCAAAGCTATTTGTTTGTGATGTGAGTTTTAGGGCAAATGGATTGGAAGGAAAAGATGTGCCTGGAGTAGGGTTTAAACAATTTGTTACCCAGGCAAGAAATGCTGAGATGATTGAAGAATGTGATAGATATTTAGTCTTCTGAAAAAATTTGGAATAGAATTAAATACACAGGCTGATGGACTCACAGTATCTCGCCCATCAAAACTTGCAGTGCCAATTATAAAAAATTAGAAAACAGTGAAAAAAAACTAAAGATAGAATCATCCGTTAGTACTTTGGTAAAGGGAGTTTATTTTGTTGAAAAATATGTGGGATTATGTGATTATCTGTTATGTTTTACAGGTAAAATGCTTATTCCTGATAAGGGATGTCATGAAATAAAGCCTAACAATAGGGAGGACGAAGATCAGACCAATTTTTTGCCTCTTAACAGATTTTGGTCTTGAAGACGTTTACGTGGGACAGGTAAAATGTGTTTTAGCTTCTCAAAATGTAAATGCCCAAATAATAGATATATCTCACAGTGTTCTCCCTCATAATCCATTGCATGGAAGTTTTTTTCTAAAAGCTTCGTGGAAATACCTCCCTGAAAATTCAATTACCCTTGTTGTGATTGACCCAGGTGTAGGAACCGATAGAGATATTTTAATCTTAAAAAAAGATAAAAAAATTGTCCTTGCCCCTGATAACGGAATCTTGTCTCTTGTTATAAAATCTTACTTATCTCCAAATGATATTTTTGTACTGGATATGGAGGAATTTATAGATAAAGCTGGTATAAAAAGTATGTCCAATACCTTTCATGGGAGGGATGTTTTTGCTCCATTAGCAACCTATATTGCAAATGGACAAGATATATCAGAAATATCTCATACGATAGATGTAAATACCATAAAAAAAATAGATATTCCTGATTTTAAAATAAATAAAAATAGTAATTCAATAATACTACATATTGATAGATTTGGAAATTGTGTATTAAATATAGAACAAAATATAAAAGAAAAATTACGCAATTATGAAATTTTTCTTATACCTGAAGGAAAAAAAATCCATATAGTGGATGCCTATCAAAATATACCAGATGGAGAAATAGGTATTTTAGATGGATCGCAAGGATATTTAGAGCTTGCAATAAATAAGCAAAACCTTGCAAAAAAATATGGCTTTCAAATTGGAGACAAGATTTGTTTTAGATTAATAGGAGAGGATCTATGAAAGACATAAGAGATTTTTTTTCCACACGGGATAGGTTTGCAAAATATGTTGGTATTGAAATAGTGGAGGTATCAAAGGGCAGGGCAAAGGTAAAACTTAATTTAAGAAAAGAACATCTAAATGGTGTAAATATTGTACATGGCGCTGTATTATTTGCATTGGCTGATTATGCATTTGCTATTGCATCCAATTCCCATGGACAAGTGGCTTTAGCAATAAATGCAACTATATCTTTTTTAAAAGCAGTATCAAGTGGGACTATCTATGCTGAAGCTGTTGAGCTATCCAGAAATCCAAAATTGGCGACTTATAAAATAGATGTGTTCCATGATTCAGGAGATATACTGGCTATATTCCAGGGAACTGTATATATAAAAAGACAAGATCTAAAAGATTTTTTAGATACTTAAAAGGGGTAATAAAATATGAAAGAGATAATTGATAATGTATTTAACATACAAATTCCAATGCCAAAAAATCCTTTAAAATATCTAAATTCTTATTTTATCAAAGGTAAAAACTACAATCTAATTATAGATACAGGTCTAAATCATCCTGAAGCTGAAAATATTCTCTTTTCAGCAATAGATAAGTTAAACTTTTCTCCACAAAATACAAAACTAATAATTACACATATGCATGCAGATCATAGTGGATTGGGCGTTAAGTTAAATAAAAGAGGGTTTGAAGTATGGATAAATTCCTTTGACGGTGAAATTATAAATAATCCAACAGATTGGGAAAAAATGATAGAATTTGCAAAGAAATTGGGTATGCCTTTGGATAGACTAGACGAAGCAAAAATGGGACATCCAGGGTATAGATATAGACCAATTGGTAAAGTTAACTATCATGATATCCAAGATGGGGACCTGTTTGATCTTGGCAATTTTAAATTTCGTATTATACATACTCCTGGTCACACACAGGGGCATATGTGTCTTTTTGAAGAGCAAAAAAGAATATTTATATCAGGCGATCATATCCTGTTAGACATAACTCCTAATATTTCTCAGTGGAAACCTAACTCGAGACCTCTTCAAGATTATTTAAGGAGTTTAAAAAAGGTAAGGGATCTTGAGGTAGAGTTAGTTTTGCCAGGACACAGAAGGATATTCTCCGATTTAAAGTCCAGAATAGATGAGCTTTTTTTACATCACAAAAGGAGGCTTAACGAGGTGTTAGAAATTGTCCTTGAGCATCCGGGACTTAGTGCTTATGGTGTGGCATCTTTTATGAGCTGGGATATGGATTATAAATCCTGGGATGAGTTTCCCATGGGGCAAAGGTGGTTTGCAACAGGTGAGGCACAGGCACATTTAAATTATTTGTGTGAGCAGGGAAAACTTAATTTTGAAGAAAATCTAGTAATAAAGTATTATCCAAATTAATTTATGTATAAATATATCTTTGGTCCAGTTCCATCGAGACGCCTCGGGATGTCTTTAGGTGTTGATCTTGTCCCCAAAAAGGTCTGTTCTTTAAATTGTGTTTATTGTGAAATTGGTAAAACTACAGATCTAACTCTAAAGAGAAAAGAATATGTACCCATTGATTTAGTTAAAGAAGAATTGACCCATTATTTTAAAAACAATTC
The DNA here is from genome assembly GCF_054657475.1 of Desulfothermus naphthae. Lineage (NCBI taxonomy): Bacteria > Pseudomonadati > Thermodesulfobacteriota > Desulfovibrionia > Desulfovibrionales > Desulfothermaceae > Desulfothermus > Desulfothermus naphthae. The sequence continues at coordinate 1,370,643 of NZ_BAAHYQ010000001.1, read as the reverse complement.
CGATCCAGATTATGTTACTTTTTCAGGCTCTGGTGAACCAACCTTAAATAATAAAATTGGAGAAGTAATAGCTTTTATAAAACATATAAAGCCAAATTTGCCAGTTGCAGTATTAACAAATGGTACCCTTTTCTATGAGACTAAAGTTAGACAAGAGTTATTAAATGCAGATTTAGTACTTCCATCTCTTGATGCAGCAACTGATGATGTATTTAAAAAAATAAATAGACCACATAAGGAGTTAAAACTAAAATCCTATATTGATGGTCTTGTTTGTTTTAGAGAGGAATTTGCAAAAAAAATTTGGTTAGAAGTATTTATTCTTCCTGGCTATAACGACAACTTAGAAGAACTTCTTCTCTTAAAAAAAATAATAAAAAAAATAAACCCCGATGAAGTTCAAATAAACACACTTGATAGACCTGGTACAGTAGATAATTTAAAGGGTGCTGACTATAATGAGCTTACGAATGTTTTAAAGATTTTTAATATGCAAAATGTAAAGATAATTTCTTCTATACCAAGGGCCAAAAGGAGAATATCATATAGAAGGGACATAGAATCTGCTATTTTTGAAACTATAAAAAGAAGGCCATGCACAGTAGAGGATTTGAGCACTATACTTAATATATCTGAAAAAGAATTAAATAAGTATTTAAGAATTTTGTTAAATGAAGGAAAAATCCAGCCAGTTAGACTGGAGAGAGGTATATTTTACAAAATCAAATAATGTATCATTTTTATGGTTTTTCTTAGAAATGTAATTTCCATTACACATAGTTATTTAAAAATAAACCTCAACTCTTTTATTTATACCTATAAAAAATCATAACTCCATTGCTCTTTGTCTCATTTGCTCAGCTGCGAGATTAAAAATAGTGGCAATTTGTTTTATTTTGTCCAGAGATTGGCCCTCCACTATTCTACGGTGCACCCATTCACATATATAGAGTATTTCAGAGGAATTAAAACTCAATTCTGGATTCTTTTTTCTAATTATGTCTATAATTTTTGTTCTCAGTCGCTCCCGCCTTTTGATAGATATTTCGTAATTTTTCAAGGCTAGTTCTCTCTTTTTTTTCAATTCAGCTAAAATTCTTTCTCTACCTACTTTATCACTTGTATTTCCATTTAATTTTTCCATTTCCATCTTATAATTATTTGTAATCTGGTTCAATATGAAATTATAATGCATGCTTTTAGCTTCTTCCTTGAGGTAATTATCCAACTTTGTAAGTAAGTGACTATCTTCTGAGATAGTTGTTAGTACTTTGGATAAATCATCCACATAGTCAGACACCAATATTAAAAGGGTCTTAATTTGCTCTTTCGTTAATTGGCGTTCAACAATTTTATCATCTTCTCTAAAAACTTTAACTGTTTCCTGAGCACTTTCTATTAATTCATTTATAAACATCTCAATAAAATGGTCATATTGTGTTTTAAGGAGATCAGGATCCATTATTTTCTGTAAGATTTTCTTTCTCGCCTTTTCAACAGAAGGAGCTTCAATTTTAAATCCTATTAATTCCATACCGTATCTAGCATTAAGTGCCCTCAAAGAGATGGTTAACTTCGGCTTATCAGTGGGATTATGTTCAGTTCCAGCTAATTGATAATTGTTTAAAATAAATTCTACGAGATCTTCAATAAAATAGGGGGTAATTATGTATTCAGTTATCCATTTCTTAATATTACTCTTTTTTTCCATATTTTTTGATATGGTTTCCTCATTTTTGAGAGAAGATCCATTATCACTTTTAGTAATTGATGCTAAGACATCCTTTTTAAAAATTTTGCTTTTTTCCTCAATTGTCTTTTGAGGCTTGGATTTCATAGTTGCATTTTTAGGAGGGGTGACAATTCTATTTACTTCTTTTAATTTTGAACTCTGTTTAAATAAATAACCACCTAAAAATCCTGCTGCAATACCTAAAAAAAGAATTGAAACTATTTGAATATATTTCCGACTCATTAATTTTCTCCAAAGCTATTTATTAGCCATTTAGATATAAAGGAGTCGCATACTAATCAGATGAATCTTATAAAAAATAAGGAACAATGTAAAGTTCATTAATTTTCTAAAGTAGGAAATGTTCAGGTTTTTTAAGCCCCAGCGATTTAGGGTTGTTAATGGTGGTTCCTGCCCGCCAGTGCCTCGACAATAAGTGGTATTTAACTAGAGAAGGGAGGGTATAGCAAGTTTGTAGTTTTAATGAAAGAGTATCTAGGCGATTGGCAGGCGGGTCAGTGAAAATGGGCATAACGCCATTAGATCGTTAACAAAGCCCATAGATTTAAGGAAAGAAGCAACGCCTCTTTCATAGAAGAGGTCTAAAATGTAACCGCAAAGAATAACACGATCAAAAGATGTGGAAGAAAACTTGATATTTTTTGAAAATTGAGCAATGAAGTTGTTGTTCACAGGTAATTTTCCTCCTTATGGAGTGTGTGCTAATCACCTATTTAGGAAATTACCTGTGAACATTCAATTTTTTTTCAGGCAAAGTTATGGGACTTATCAATAACTAAGAAAGTCATAACACAAATCAACATGCAGTTTTCGGAACTTTAGTTTGCTAAAATTATGTAAAATTGCCTGCCACTTTAGCGGCTTCGTCCAACCTTTCAAATAATCTGGATCATACTTGAACTGGATAAATTCATTTTTATCTATTTGAACAGGCATATAATCTCTGCACCATATATCCTTTGTATGGGCTAAAAAATTGTAATTAATTTCAGCTTGTTGTAGTATTTCAGCTAAGTTACGCCAAAATATTGGGTATTTTGAAGGCAAAAGATCTGAAAAGTATAAAAAATTTGTTTTCCCTTCCGGAACCATTTATTTTATCTTCTAAAATTTCTACTTTTCAATCTTTCTAAATAAAGGGAAAAGTCCGAAGATTTAGTGTCATCTGTAGTTTTAAAATCATCAGAAAAAGGATTGTAACTTCTCCTGTAAAAAGAAGCACCCACTTCAAACTCCAAGTCTTTATATTCTTCAAGTTTTGATATGTTTTTTATAGAAGATCCAACAAATACCGAGACACATATTTTTTTTAAAGGATACCAAGAGATACTTTTGCTTCTTTCGTAAAGAGTCTCTCTTTGTTTTTCCGATAAAACTTCTGTTATTTCTACATGTTGAGCTGTTAATATCTCTTTATTAGAATGTTGAGCTAGTTTTAATAACTCTTTATCTTTTCTGACAAAAAGGCCTGACACTAGCATGGCGTCCTCTATAAATGTAAAAGGATCGCAAATCCACACTTTATGTGAAGAGGATTTACAATCCTTATTGAAAGATTCTAAAAGTGGATATAAACACCAGGCAGAGCGTCCATTTTCTGAAAGAAAAAGAACATGGGAAGGTTTTATCCCACCGTGGTAAAGGTGAGAGTGTCCTACCAAAATTTGTACTGTATAGTACCCATTATAAATACCTCTCTGTAAGATATTCAATATATCTGGCATGAGTTTCCCTACAATTTTCTGCTAACTTAAAGAGAAGTTCCTGATAGGTAATTGTTTGGAAGTTAATTCCATCTGCCTTGAAAATTCCCCCAATTTCTTTTATTTCCTGCTCGTGGAAATATCCTTCCTCCCCAGGTATATTGTACCAAAGATAGACAAGATAAAAATCTTTTTTCTTATATTGTTTTTTTAATCCAAGAAGATGTTTTATAAGCTGGTCAGCATAAAGATAGTTAAAGCCAGAAGTCTTTTCTATCCTAATTTTTTCTGCAAGTTTTTTCACATGAGGAATATCTTCCCAGAGATAAAAAAGATTATTTTCAAAATACGCATCGTGCATCTCTTCTTTTTTCCCCCTGGAAGAATAGGGTTCTGTAAATTTACTTTCTATGGCAATAATGATTTCTTTTTCATTTTTACAGGAGAATACTACATCTAAGTGAGGTGGAGTTTCACGACAAACAGGAAATTTTTTCTCAAACTTACAATATTCACATTCTATTTTTGGAAATCCAAGAGCTTCAATAATGGACGAATAATCATTAATTTTTATCCAATATTGAAATACATTTACTACAAGAGCGACAGATGAATGAACAGCCTGCATGGGACAGGGATCTCCTTCTAACTCTCCACCTTTACCTTTTTTAAATTGTTCCTTTACTGTATCAAGTAAAGGCTCAAAAAGATTTTCTTCCAGGGTCATTGTATAAGCCTTTTCTCCTCTATCTCTTTTACTTCCCTGAAGCTTAAGTCCTCTATTAAGTGCCCAATTAATCTGTTTACTTTTAATGTAGTGATATCCGTTTATCATTTGTTTAATATCCTGGTTAACAAAACTGCACATTAGAGCAGTTTTGGGTGGGGTATTTGTAGTCCGCCTTTTCAGGATGGCCAGCCTCACCTGGCAGTTTTTGACCATCCATAGCCCTCCACCAGGTGCAGGAACTAACCTTCTTACCACCATCTCCCAGTCCCCTAAGACAAACACTCGTCTTAAGGGAGAAAAGTCCCACTTTTATCCTGACATCAAATCTTTCTTTTTTTATTCTTCTGCTTTCCCTATAAGTTTTATTAATCATTAAGTTTTATCCTTCAGGGTTATTTTTATTTTTTTTAAACTACTTGAACAACCAGAAAACGACAACCATATGTCGTTAAGATGGAAGTTTTTTCTTATTTTTAAGAAAAATTTCGTCAAAAAACATAATAAGAAAAGAGGGAAATTAGGCACTGAAATTTCCTTTTTACTTTTAATTTGCCTAGAGTGGATATATCCTTATCTTTTTTAAGTTAGCTCCAAAACCATTTTTATAGCCTGTTCTAGTTGAAACATAATTTCTTTTTCAAGCAATCCTATACATTTAACAAGTCTTTCTTTTGAAATAGTTAACAATTGTTCGGCTTTAATATAAGATCTTTTCTTTAATCCATTTTGCAACGAAGGTTCTACTGTAATATGGAAAGGTACAGCCTTACCTTTTGTGCTTATGGCGACAACTATTGTATTTGGATAATTGGGGTTTAAATTAGCAGCATCAGTTTGCACAATAACAGCCGGTCTAAAGCCTTGTTGTTCTGAACCTCTACATGGATTCCAGTTAACCAACCAAATTTCTCCCCGCCTTACTTTTTTAATCATTTTTAACCACTACTTCTCTTTGAGATGCAAAAGCATATTCCACATCTGCCTCTTCAATATCCTTTGCGACTAAAGTAAAGGCATCGAACAAACTTTTTTTCCTTTCTTCTTTTAATTTTTCTTCCAGTAACTCAAGAATAAAAGCTGTATAAGATTTCCTCTTTTTTTCAGCAATCTTTTTTGTTTCTTCATATAGATCATAAGGCAAACGCAATGTCAGAGCTTTTTTACTCATACTTTACCTCTTAATTAATTTTTTTGATATCAACAATATATATCTAAATATGATACCTGTCAATTTGTGGTTCTAAAATCAATAAATAGTCAGTTATTGTGGTACATGTAGTGATAGGCATAAGGGTTCATGCAGTTACTATAGAAAATCTTCTCTTCTAACATGAAATATATGTACATCTTGAGAATTTATTGGGAATAGAAGTGTTAAAGCAGGATAAACTTTATTATTTAGTAGAAGATGCTATTACTTGTTTCTGACATTGCAGACTGGATAGTGTATAATTCTCATATAAAAATTAAAACCTAAAATCTGCAATTACAGTGTCAAAGGTAAAATAAATTCCTCAGGAAAAGGCCCTTAAAATTCCCCACCTGATATGATAATCACCTCTGAAAATATTTTATTCGGAGGTGAAATAAAGATGAAGGGGGTAGCTATGTATTACACTGTAAAAACAATGCTTGAGCATGGTAAAAGTATTTCAGCAATAGCAAGAGATCTTGGCATTGACCGAAAGACTGTCCGCAAAATACGAGATAGGGTGAAAAATGGGGAAATAAAGACTCCTGTTATAAAGAGAAAAAGTAAATTAGACACTTATAAAGAAGAGATTATTGGCTATCTTGAGAAGGGGTTTTCAGGAGTATTAATTCATCAGAAACTAACAGAAAAAGGTGTAGATATTTCATATAGCGGGGTGAAAAAATATGTGAGGAAACTAAAGGGCCATAGAGATACTTATGTCCCTATAGTTTCCCCACCTGGTAAAGAAGCTCAAGTAGATTTTGGTTATGCTGGTTATTTTAACTATGGAGGGAAAAAGGTCAAGACCTGGATATTCTGTATGAGGCTAAGCTTTAGTAGATATGATTATTATGAATTGGTAACAAGCCAGAATGTTTCTACATTTATCAGGTGTCATATAAATGCTTTTGAATACTTTGGAGCAGTACCTGAGATAGTAAAGATAGATAATCTTAAATCTGGTGTTTTAAAGGCCAATTTTTATGAACCTGAGTCCAGCATGAATATGCTAACATGCTTTCTTATTATGGTAGCAGTCCAATTACTTGCAAAGTAAGAAGACCTGAGGAAAAAGGCAAGGTAGAATCAGCAATTAAGTATGTAAAAAATAACTTTCTAAAATCTCTTGAAACAAAAGATTTAGAAACTGCCAGGAAAAAACTCAAAGAATGGATGGAAAACACTTGTAATAAGAGGATTCACAGTACTACGAGAAAGATACCTGCAGAAGAATTTAAAAATAAAGAAAAGCCTTTTATGATAAACCTTCCAGCAAAGAGATATGAAACTTATGCAATAGAAAAGAGACGAGTCAATAGATATGGTCATGTTTCTTATAGATATAACTATTACTCAGTCCCTTATAAATATGTAGGTGAGGAAGTAACCATTAAAGCTGGTAGAGATATTTTAAAAATCTATGATAGAGAACATAATGAAATAGCTCTCCATCCAATTGATAAAGGCACTGGCAATTTTATAACAAGAGAAGAACATATACCTAAAAGAAAACAACGAAGAAGTTCAGAATATTATGAACAACAGTGTAGCCAGATAGGCATGGGTGCTGTTTCTTTTTTCAGGAATTTAAAGAGCCACAAACCTAATGAATATCTTAGGCTTATTCAGGGTGTTCTTTCTTTACGTAGATATTACAGTGATTCCATAATAAATTCTGCATGTATTAGAGCAGATAAATTTGGTTGTTACTCTTTTAAATCAGTGAAGAAGATTTGTGAACAAGGGTTATTTGAAACTCCTGCTGAAATAGATACATCTGCTATAGGTGGCGGGTATGGTAATAATCTTAGACCTAAAATCTGCAATTACAGTTCAATCGTAAGCAACTGATTGTTCTGGACAGAGATACCTAGATATGGAGCTGTTATGTTAAAGGATATGTCTCCCTCATTGTGACTTGGAAGGCTTTTTCAGGTAGAAGCTGCGGTCAGTGGCACTCTTTACGGGTGTGTAAAGGCACACCACTGCACATGGACTTACGCAAAATCCTATTTTGGAGGATACTCTCAAAAAAAGATTAAGCAAATTGTAATGACCGGATGGAATTTTCTATCTTTATCCAACGTTCTTTGAAAAAATAATCCCTCGATAATCGAAGGAACCATTGTCGTCCCGCATGCATCAGCCGAGCTGGAACATGGATTAGAAACATGCGGATTAAAAGGAAAAGGGGACATGCAAATAATGCACATTTTTTAAATCCAAAAACTTGATTTTGTGCAAATTTGTATTATACTAAAAGTGCAATTTTTAGGAGGTAAAAAAATGAAAACAAGAGCAAAGATTAATGAAGGAATGGAACCGAAGGTTACCATTACCATACGAATTCCCCTAAGAGAGAAAATCGCTTTAGTAGAGGAAGCAAAAAGAAAGAATATCACGGTTACAGAATTGATTAGAAAAGCGCTCCAAGAGACAATAGGGATTCAAAAGAAAACTATACAATGGCCAAGACCAAGGGCTTTAGGGATAAGAGAATTTACAAGAGAAAACCTTTATGAGTAAAATATTTTTGGATACAAATGTTCTTGTTTCTTCAATTGATACAACAAGGACAAATTATAAAAAGGCTCTTCGGTTAATAGAGAAAATCAAGAGAAAGGAACTTCAGGGATTTATTTCAACTCAAATTGTGGGTGAGTTTTATGTTTCTCTTACGCGAATCTTTGGAGGTATAGAAGCACCATTGACCCCAGAAGAAGCAAAGGAAGAAATTGAACAAATGTTATCTTCTGATATATTCATTGTCCTTCCTGTCACAGAGCTTATTTTGAGAAAAAGCCTCATCCTTTCTTCTAAGAAAGGTATAAAAGGTGTAAATTTTTGGGATGTTGTAATAATAGCTACTATGTTAGAGAATGGAATATCAATTCTTTACACAGAAAATTTAAAAGATTTTAAAAAAGTTACAGATGTGGTCGTTGTAAAGGACTTGCAAGGAATTGAATAAAAGTTGACGGGGACAAAAAAGGGACAAAAAAGGGGACATCCATGATAAGTATGTCAAGAGGGAAGACGGAGTTTTCCCTCCACCCTCCCAGTAAACCTTCCTGGTGGCGTTTTTAGAGTATATTTTTTTTGCCAGTCTTTTTAATCCAGTACTTATGGCTAATTAAGCTTTTCTCTTTAAAAACGTGAAAAAAATTTACGTTTTTTAGAGGAGCCTAAATCATTGCAAGTTCTTGAGTAATGAGGGTTAAGCCTTGATGGATGAGGAGATAGGACTTTTCAATATTAGATGGTTGTGATACATTATGTTCTAAGTCCTTTTTAAAACACCTTGTAAGTCCTTTTTAAAACACCTTGAAATTATGGGATTTTTAAAAAAGTCGTTAGCACAAATTGTAGCCCAAAGCCACTTCCAGCCAAATTTAGTAACCACATAAAATGATTTACCTTTTGCCTTTTTGACTATCTTTCTAGAGATTAATTTTTCAATTCATAGCGAATTTGAGAGGAATTTCGGAAGTAGTTGGATAGAGCATTTCTGAGTTCAGAAGTTTTAAATCCAAAAGAGGAATATTTGGTTTTAAGCAATTCTTTGATGAGAGCAAGTTGTCTGTCTTTTCTGAGATCAGGAGCAGGGACCTTATGGTTAAGGTGGTCAAGAACAGGTTTTGAAAACATGTCCGGTTCAACTTCACATAATGAGGAGAGATCAACGTCAGCACAACAATTGAGGAATTTGTTATTGGCATCAAGACCTTTCCATAAATAGGCCTGTAGATAGAGAACAGGTTTTTTAAGCCCCAGCGATTTAGGGTTGTTAATGGTGGTTCCTGCCCGCCAGTGCCTCACCAATAATATGAGGTAGTTAACTAGACTAAGCAGTGCAATATCAATAAGTCCTTTAAAAGACTGAATGTCAAGGCTATTGGCAGGCGGGTCAGTGGAAATGCGCATAACGCCATTAGAGCGTTTAACAAAACCCATAGATTTAAGGAAAGAAGCAACGCCTGCTTCATAGAAGAGGTCTACAATGTAACCGCGAAGAATAACACGATCAAAAGATGTGTAGAAAACTTGATATTTTTTGAAAATTGAGCGATAAAGTTGTTGTTCACAGGTAATTTTCCTCCTTATGGAGTGTTGACTAATCACCTATTTAGGAAATTACCTGTGAACATTCAATTTTTTTTTCAGGCAAAGTTATGGGACTTATCAATAACTAAGAAATTCATAACACAAATCAACATCCAGTTTTCGGAACTTTAGTTTGTTAATTATCTAGTCTATCTTCCCCCTTATTCACCAAAATTAAATCCTATTGAGTATATCTGGAAAAGTATAAAAAGAGTGCTTTCATTAGTTTTTGTAAAAGATATAAAAGAGATGGAGGAGGTTATATCAGAAGCATGGAATAGGTTATGTAAAAAACTAAGTTTTGCTAAAAGTTGGATAGAAAAATTTTTAAAGGTCACCCCATATTATATGAAATTGTGCGGATAACTATAATCATTGACATTTTCCAAAACATGTTTTTTAATGGGCGACCAGTAAAAAAATGGACCAGGATTATTATTATAAAATTTTTTTTATTTTTCAATTTTATTTTTCAATTTACAATTTACAAAAAAGGAATTCTAAATATGCCTGATAAAAGGGATAACTTCCATGACACAGCTATTGAAATATTAAAGGTTGCTCAGAAACTTTTCTATAAAAAGGGTTATGAGAAAGCAACTACCAGAGAGATTTCTCAAAAGGTAGGAATTTCAAAGGCGGCTTTATATCATCATTTTACCAACAAAGAAGAAATTTTATTTAAAATATGCTTAAGAGGTGCTGATGAACTCATAAGCAATATGAAAAGGGCAATTTCCAGGAACAAAAATTTAGATGTCCCTTTAAAAGAAAAACTTAAAGACATAATGTTAGAATATGCCACAACATATCTTAAAAACAAAAATTTCAACAAGATTCTGCTGCATGAAATAGAATTTCTTTCACCAGAAAAAAAAAGGGTTATTCTGGATAAAGAAACAGAAAATGTGCATCAACTCAGGGATTTTTTAAAAGAGCTTATGGATCAAGGATTGATAAAAAAATTTGATCCAACGGTTATGACCTTTACAATTATCAGCGCTATCCATTGGTTATATTTTTGGTTCAAACCTGACAAAGGGCTTTCTTTAGAACAGGTAATTGAACAGATTGCAGAAATGTATTTGGATGGGATAGAGATAAAAAAATAGGATTAAGAAGTAAGGAATTCATTGGTAGGAGAATGGCTGAAAAGATTTCGGTTAAGCAGTGAGGTTTAATAGTTTATAAGGCTATTTAATACCTTTAAATTCCTTTTATCTTCTTTAAGGTCCTTTCCTTTTGGAGTTTCCAATACCATGGAATGGTTTTTAAATAAAGGGTCATTTAAAAGGTTTCTAAATCCTGAGAGCCCTATTTTTCCTTGCCCTATATGTTCATGCCTATCTACTTTGGATCCTAATTCTGTTTTAGAATCATTTAAGTGAAAAAATCGTATTTTATCAAGCCCTATTAATTTATCAATAAGCTCTATAGTCCTTTTATAGCTCATCTCATCCCTTATATCGTATCCTGCCTGAAATATGTGGGCAGTATCAATACATACACCCAGTCTGTCTGAATATTTACATTTTTTTATAATATACGCGAATTCTTCAAATCGACTTCCTAAACTATTTCCCTGTCCTGACGTGGTCTCAAGAAGAATTAATACATTATCTGGGCCACTTTCCTCTATTGCAGATTCAATTGAATTAACCACTCTTTTTAAGCCAGGGTCTGTTCCATCACCACCATGAGATCCTGGATGTGCAACAACATATTTTATTCCAAGTTGAGATGCCCTATTTAATTCATCTATTAGTCCATAAATAGATTTTTTTCGAATTTCTTTATTTTTGGCCGCTAAATTTATTAGATATGATGTATGGATTGCGATCTCATAACTTCCCCATTCACGCCACTTATGTTTGAAAATTTCAATAGTATTTCCATCCAAGGGTCGTGCTTTCCATTGCCTTTGATTTTTAGAAAATATCTGCAGGGCTGTGCCATTAACTTTTTTAATTCTATCAATTGCCTTGTGGATTCCTCCACTAATGGACATGTGGGCACCTAGATAAGGCATATCAATACCTTTTTCTTCAAAAGACTTTACTATTCCATTAAATGAATATATATTTGAAAATTGAAAATTAACCAGTTAGTATAACCTTGTAAAGGAAAAGATTAAAGTTTTAGGTCTTTGGTTATAACTCTTAATTTATAGGAGGTTTTGAAATGAAAAAGGTAGCAGTAGTTTATTGTGGCAAATATGTAGATTCAGGATATGGATGTCCTGGAGAATGGAGGTGCCTTAAAGCAGCAGCACTGGGAGAAGGAAAGTTTGATGAACCCTCTAATGTAGTGTTCTGGATAAGGTGTGAATGTCCGGGAAAAACAGTAATACCCAATACAAAGATGTCCATGAAGTTATCTGAAATAAAACCAGATGCAATTTATTTTAGTTCCTGTCTTGCAGGGTCTTTTCCACCATGTCCTTACTACAAACCTGAGGAAATGGCAAAAAAAATTAAAGAAACATTTGGCATTGATGTAATTTTAGGTACACATGAATATAAGTAAATTGAAACTAGGGACAGTTTTTTGTCCCTAGTTATTCATGTCCTCAATTAGCACCTCTTTACTTAGAACTTTTTTCCAATTATTGAATATCTTATCTACTGTTCCGTCTTTTTTTAACTGAGACAGACCTGTATTAAAGTCTTGTAAAAGTTTTTTAGAATTTTTTCTTTTTTTAGGAAAACAAACATATAGATTTTTATATTCAATACTAGGAGATAAAACCTTTAATTTACTAATATGGTTTGGAAAATATTTCTTTATTAAATAATATGCCACATATTTATCTATTACTATCAGATCCACCCTTCCTTTTATCAATTTTTTGATATTTATCAGGTCATTTGGAGCAAAATCCTTTTTAAGAAAATTTGCTTGATCAATTTCTTCTGTATTAACATAACCCTTCACCAGTCCGATTCTATATGTTTTTAGTGCTTCTATATTCCTATGTGTTATGGGATATTCTCTTCTTGTCAAAAAGACAATCGGTCCACCAAATACAGGATTTGACATATAAAAATATTTTGTTCTCTCTTTAGAATAATATACTGGGAAAAAAGCATCAACTTTCCCTTTTCTGGCAATAGCTATAACCCTGTTCCAGGGCTTAAATTCTATTTCAACCAAATATCCCATTTTTTCAAAAGCCTTTTTTACTAATAGATAGACACTACCGTTGTTAGGAAATTCTTCTCCAACATATGGCGACCAGTTCAAAGTCAAAAGGAGAATTTTTTGAGTACTCAAACTTCGAGCGAAAATCATTGAGTAAGTGATTATAACTCCTGGAACTAACCATTTTATTAGCTTAAAAAAGTATTTCATTACAATAACTTGACCCCCTGGTTAAAAATGTTTATTATATTTTTTGTTATCAAAAATATAATATTATGTAAATACTAAGGACAGACAATGGCAGATTATATATTTAACTCTTTGAAAACAAAAATAGTTTTCTGGGTGGTATTGATTTTATTAATAGTATATATGGGCGGGGGGCTATTTTTCTACAACTATTCAAAAAATAATGTTTTCAATTCTATTAATAAAAAGACGAAATTATTCATAAAAAGACTAAAAGTCAGTGCAATAGGACCTTTATGGAATATGGATAAAAAAGGTGCCATTAGACTCTTAAGGGGAGAGATGGTAGATAAAGATGTGTATGCAATAGTCCTATTAGATGAAGATAATTTACTTTTTGCAGGTCTCAGCAGGGACGAAAATTGGCAGATTAAAAGGATATCTGATTTTAAAAAGCTAGACACAGAGAATCTCATATACAACTATGCTGATATTTGGATTAATACAGGACACAAAAAAGAAAAAATTGGATCTGTCCATGTATTTGTTACTCCTAAGTTTGTATATCAAAAATTAAAAAATTCCATGTTACACTCACTCGCTCAATTTGGACTAATTATTTTGTTTTTGTGTGTTCTTTTAATTGTGCTTATCCAAAGGATAATAATTAATAGAATAAATAAATTGGCAAAGGGTTTATCTTCTGTGTCTCAAAGGAATTTCTCCCAAAAAATTCCAGAACTAGGACAAGATGAATTAGGATTTTTAGCAAAACAGTATAATTTTATGTTGCAGGAATTAAAAAAATATGAAGAAGAATTGCTATTACTGACCAGAAGAAGGGAAGTAACTTTGCGATCCATTGGAGATGGAGTTATTGTCACAGATTCTCATGGGAAAATAGAGATTATGAATGAAGTTGCATGCAGGCTTACAGGATGGAGTGAGGACGAAGCAAAGGGAAAAAATATTGATGAGGTTTTCGTTATTTTAAATGAAGTTACCAGAAAGCGCGTCGAGGCTCCTGTAAAAAAAGTTATTAATCAGGGCACTGTAGTTGGACTTGCGAACCACACAGTACTGATTTCCAGAAATGGAAGAGAAATACCAATTAAAGACAGTGCAGCGCCAATTAAAGATGATCAGGGGAATATTCTGGGAGTTGTGATGGTTTTTTCAGATATATCGGTTGAAGTGGATTTATTAAAAAAAATTGATCGATCAATTATGTTTCAAAGGGGACTTATGGATGTTGTCAATGTATTAATTTTAGTTACAGACAAAGACCACAAACTGTTATTTGGAAACAGGGCTGCAGAGAAAATTACAGGATATCTAAGAAGAGAAGTTTTGGGGACTGTCCGTGGATGGGAACTTATTTATCCTGATGAAGAATATAGAAAAAGGATGCTACAACTAGTACATAACGTAATGGCTACAGGAATTCCTATAGAAGGGGGAGAATCAAAGGTTGTTACTAAAAAGGGAGACAAAAAAGTTATATCATGGTATTGTACGTGTCTTAGGGGCAAAGATGGAAAAGCAAGAGGTGTTCTTCATGTTGGTATAGATGTTACAGAAAAAAAGATATTGGAAAAAGAAATTTTAAAGAGACAAACCCTAGAGGCCTTAAGTTTGTTTGCAGGCGGCATTGCTCATGATTTTAATAACATTTTAACTTCAATAATGGGCAATATTTCTTTAATGAAATATTCTCATTCTATAATTGATATTAGAAAGAGGTTGGATCTTATTGAAAAGGCAGTAAATCACGCATCCTCCCTGGTGTCTCAACTGCTTAGTTTTTCCAAAAAGGGTTCCCCCTCAAAAGAAGTGACATCTCTTAGAAAAATAGTAAAAGAAACAGTGCAATTTGTTTTAACTGGCTCTAATATTAGATGGAATGTGGATATAATTGAACCATTGTATAAAGTTAATATTGCTCCTATTCAAATATCACAGATACTCCAAAATATAATAATTAATGCAAAACAGGCATGTGAACAAGTGGAGAATCCAAGAATCAATATTTATGTGCGAACTAGGGAAATTAAAACAAGGACAAAGATGGGGAATAAAATTCTCAATCCAGGAAGATATGTTGAAATAGCTATTACAGATAATGGTCAAGGAATTTCTGAAGACAAAATGGATAAAATTTTTGATCCTTTTTTTACTACCAAAGAAAAAGGACATGGCCTTGGACTTGCTATATGTTACTCTTTGATAAAAGCTCATAACGGAGAAATCCTCGTTGAATCAAGCTTGGGTATTGGGACAACCTTTAGAATCTTTATCCCTGCCTTAGACACAAAAGATATAGAAGGAGATGAGAAGTTGAAGGAAAATGGGAAAATTCAATTTTCAGGAAAAGTTCTTTTATTAGAAGACGACGTAATGATTGCTGAAGTAACAACAGAACTTTTAAAACACCTTGGATTTGAAGAAATTGTTTTAGCTACCCATGGAGATGAAGCCATAAATTTATATCAAGATGCTTTAAACAGGGGCGAAAAATTTAGGTTAGTAATTTTAGATCTTACAATACCTGGCGGAAAAGGAGGAGAAGAGGTAATTAAAGAGCTACTTAAGATCGATCCAGATGTAGTTGGAATTGTATCCAGCGGATATACACATGATCCAGCTATGGTAAATTATAAAAAGTATGGATTCAAGGGTTCACTTAAAAAACCTTATACAATAAAGGAACTTGAAAAGGTTTTAAAAGAAATTTTTAAAGGCCATTAGTTTTTTAAAAAGGAGGGAACTTTATGAAATTGAGAAATGTAATTATTGTATTTATTTTATTGATTTTACTTAATCTTCCATCAGTGGCTTTTGCAATAGGGGCTGAGGTAAGTTTGGGCCTATGGCAGCAGGATCCAAATGGATATTTTTCTTATAAGGGTGAGCAATTAAGTGTGGATAATGAATTACGATACGACACAGAGAGTAAATTACTGGCAAGGGCAAAGATAGATATGCCCCTATTTATACCAAATATCTATTTAATGTATTCTCCAATGGATTTTGATGGATATGGAATAAAGTCCAATTCTTTTAAATTTGGAAATGTCACATTTCAGGCTAATATACCATATAAATCTGAATTAGAATTAAATCAATATGATATTGCCCTCTATTATGGTATTCCTTTTTTAAACACATTATCCCTTGGAATCTTAAATGTAGAAGCTGGATTAAATTTAAAAATAATTGACTTTTATGGCAAAATTCAACAGCCAAATTTATCTTTATCGGAAACAAAGTCAACTACTATTCCAATCCCAATGTTATATATAGGCATCCAGGTAAAACCAGTTAAATGGCTCACCATAGAAACAGAAGGCAGGGGTGTTGCTTATTCTGGAAGCAAATACTATGATTTGATAGGAAGGATCAAATTACATCCCTTTGGTCCATTATTTTTAAGTGGAGGATACAGATATGAAAAAATAGAAATTGACTACACTGATGTGGATTCAGACATTGAGTTAGCAGGTCCTTTTATGGAATTAGGAATTAGTTTTTAGAGTGAGAGGTTAAACTGAGATGATCTTTTTTAAGAGTTTCTAATCACCATTATTGTTTTGAAAAACATTGAAATATTTTCAAAATCATTTTTTTGAAATATAGACTCAAACGAGAGGACATGAAAAAGACTTAAGGAATCCAATTTAATTCTAAGTTTGAAACCACCTGTTTCTTTTTAGACGTAACTCTGTTAAGTCATACACTATCACCTTCAGGAGACTTTGCAAAAGCTTTTTCAACAATAGAAGAGTTATTAGATGGGATAAGCATAGAGGAGCCTTCCTTACATAATATCTCCCGACTTAGACAGTTATAGGAAATTTGGGATAACCTTTTTAAAAAAATTTAAGTATATCAGTTATAATACTATTCTCTTTGGGAGGAGATAGACTTTTGCTAAAACCAACATGGTTCATAAAAATACCATACAAAAGATAATTAACGGGTATGAAAATTTTCTCATAATAAGACCCTTTATTCCTTGTGATTTTTCTTAATTTGAGCTAAAAAGCATAATCAATATGAACTGAGGTATCAAGGGCTCAATTTGATTTTTTAGGAAAAACAAAAAGTTTAAAGGAGAGTTTGATTATGCAAGATAAAAAAAAGAGTTCAGTAAAATCATCAAAGAAAAAGGCTATAAATAAAAAAAAGATTGCAAAAAGGGTTCCTCCTTTGCCGGCAAAAGAAATGGTATGGTGGGTCAAATATCTGGTTATCCTGGCATTAATTGTTGTTTTAATATGGCCACTTGGCCTGGGACTCCTCTGGTCAGGAAATAGTCTCTATAAACTTATAGACCCAACAGAATTTCCAAAACTGGATAATACAATTGTGAATTTAATGAAGACCACTTCTTCCTCTTCTCCCCCAGCCAAAAAAGGAGTCGCCCTTTGTGAGGCAATAATAAATAGATTAAATAAAGAATTACATTCAAGACTTGGATGGTCAGTAAATGATATTATTATCTCGCCTACTGCATGGCTTGATAATAGAAGTAACAGACAAAGAGGAGTTATCTTTGCTACCAGGATGTTAGTAAATTTCTTTGCAACAAACTTTGCCAAATACGGTGGAGCAGGCGCTGAAGATGAGGACCTCAAAAAGGCCAGGGAAGAATATTTTGCCTATACCCCGGATAGCTGGTGGTTTCCTTCTTCAGAAAATCAATACAAGAAAGGCATTGAGATGGTAAGAAGATATGAAAAGAGATTGCTTGAGGGTGATGCAGTGTATAATGTGAGGAGTGATAAACTCTATTCTCTTTTTAGTTTTATATTAAGCCCAGAATTTTTAGATCAGCCTCTGGGGCTGCTTGTCGAACCTAATGAAAAAGTAAAATATCTAGAATTAGATAATAGAATTTACTACACTCAGGGAGTTATACTTGTTTTAAGGGACTTTTTACATGTTTTGACCTACCTATATCCTGAAATAGAGAGCAGGGGTGGTAAAGATAATTTGCAGCTGGCATTTGATGCCATGGATAAGATATGTACATACGATCCCTTAGTAGTATTAAGAGGTGCCCATGATTCTATTTTTGCAGACCACAGGGGAAAGATGGCACGGTATTTAATAACTGTTAGAGAAAGATTAAGGGATGTTACAAACTCTTTAAACAGGTAAACTTTAAAGTGTTTACATTATGACTATCATTGTGAAAAAGAAAATTGCAATTATAGGCGGCGGTCTTGCTGGAGTTGAAGTGGCGAATCTTTTATCAAAACAAGGGCATAGGATTAGTATATTTGAGATGAGACCAAAGAAATTTACTCCTGCCCATAAATCAGACAAACTAGCTGAACTTGTGTGCTCAAATTCTCTCCGTTCAAAAGAGCTAACCAGTGCAGTTGGTCTATTAAAACATGAGATGACAAAATTAAATTCTCTGATCATGGAAGCTGCTTATAAAACAGAGGTTCCAGCGGGAAAATCTCTGGCAGTTGATAGGGAGCATTTTGCAGACTATATTACCAATAAATTGGAATCATTCACAAATGTAGAAATAGTGCGAGAAGAGATAACATCCATTAAAGACCCCAATTTAACTGGCTTTGATGTGGTTGTTATATCGGCAGGACCTTTAATATCTGAGCCCCTAGCTAAGGATTTGCTTGGAAAAATTGGAGGAAAACAGCTCTATTTCTATGATGCCATTGCCCCAATTGTAAGTGCTGAGTCTATAAATTGGGATAAGGTGTTTTGGGGCTCAAGATATGATGAAGAGAGCACAGACTATGTAAATTGTCCTATGACAGAAGAGGAATATTATAAGTTTAGAGAGGAGTTAATAAAGGGGGAAAAAGTAAAACTTAAAAGCTTTGAAAAAGAAATCCACTTTGAAGGATGTCTTCCAATTGAGGTCATGGCAGAGAGGGGAGAGCTTACCCTTGCCTATGGTCCCCTTAAGCCAGTTGGGTTAATAGACCCAAGGACTGGAAAAAGGCCCTTTGCTGTGGTCCAGCTCAGGGCTGAAAATAGAGAAAAAACCATGTTCAACATGGTTGGGTTTCAGACCAAGCTCACATACAAAGAGCAAAAAAGGATTTTTAGGATGATTCCAGGTCTTGAAAATGCAGAGTTTTTAAGACTTGGAAGTATTCATAGAAATACATATGTAAACAGCCCAAAAATTCTGACTCCTTATTTAGAAGTTAAGGAGTTAAAAGATGTTTATCTCGCTGGTCAAATAACCGGGGTGGAAGGATATGTGGAATCTGCTGCGTGTGGACTTGTATTGGGCATAATTTTGTCAAAAAAATTGGCAGGTGAAGATATAAACCTTCCCCCTGAAGAGACTGCAATTGGTGGGTTGATGGCTCATCTTAGGCGCAATGTCAAGGATTTTCAACCCATGAATGTGAATTTTGGCCTGATTAAACCTATAAATGTTCGTGCAAAAAAATCCAAAAAAAGAGAACTCATTGTCCAAAGGGCTCTTGAAGCTTTTGATAGATGGTTAGAAACAATTTAAATATTTTTTGTCCCATAAATTTCAACATGGTCTATTATTCTTTTGGAGGTGTTAGGTGTTTCCAATACCAAAACTCAGTTCAGTTTTAGACCTCTATTATGGTAAAAATCCATATCTTGATGCGTGGTTACTTCATTTTATGACTGAAAACAACATTGAATACCTTGCAAATCCATATGAAAATGCCTCTCCTGAACAAATGCGATTTATGGTAGATTTAGATGAAAATCAGGTTTTTGTTCCCTGTTCAGATTCAATGCTCAGGATCCTGCTCAGGTCCCAGCAAGATGACGAATTAAAAAAAGAATATAGAAATTTATGGAAAAACCTGGTGAGACTCATATATCACATTGTAAAAGATGACTATTCCAGACGTAAAATAATAACTTTGTGCAAGCACAAGTTTCAAAAGGCATATCGTTCTCCATTTATTATTCCCTCTAGATTAAACAAAAGGATGTTGACCATAATCTTGACCCAATCTGCACAAATAGACCCATATTCAAAGCGAAAATCCAAATACAATGAAAGAGCCTATTCTTTTTTATCCTCTCAGGAATTTTTAGATTTTGTGGGTGTGTGTCCAATTGACGTACTAGAGTGTAAAAATATTCAAGAACTTAGGAATAAATTAAATTTAATTGAACTAAAAAGACTCTTTTGTTTATCTCTATACGAAGATATATGGAAGAAAAATGATTTTTCAAAGGTGAATTCTGTCTTAAATCAAATGCAGGGGTTTGAAGGTATTCTGGAAAAGGGACTTTTTCCAAAAGCACAAACAGAGCCTGAACTTACAATATTGTATTTACCAAATTCCAGCGGTGGACTTGTCTTTGATGTCCTTATTGCAAAAGGTCTCATAAAAATGGGACATAGAGTAATTTTGGCCTTAAAAGAGGGATTTTATTTTGATTATCCCACCTTTTGGGATGTTGATAATTGTAAAGTTCTACAGCATCTCTTGGAAGATGCACGGTTTATTGAAGATAAAGAGATTTCAAAAAAAGAGCTATTAAAACATCTAAATGAAGCCAGACTGGTAGTTATATCTGATGGAACAAGGGAGAGACTAAATTTATATAGGACCTCGGTGACCTTTGCCAGGGCATGGAAGGAATCAGACCTTATCATTGCCAAGGGAAATGGAAACTACAGAAGACTTATTCTAAACTCCCATTTTTTTACAAGGGATATCATAGCACTTTATAGGGATGATGAGGGAATAGTAAGTTTTTCTTTTAAAGAAAAGAGTCCACGGGTTAGAAAAATAACTGAAAAAGAGATAGTTGCAAAGGCAAAAACAATTATAGAGGAGATGAAAAAGGCAAAGGCCAGAGGTCAAAAAGTGATGTTTTACAGCGCAATTGTTGGTAGTATTCCAGGACAGACCAAGATGGCCATCAGGGTACTTAACACCTTTGTAAATTATTTAAGGGAAAAACTGGATTCCACATACATTATAAATCCAGCTGAACACTTTGAACCTGGTATGGATGGTGATGATCTTATGTATATGTGGGAAATAGTCCAGAGAAGTGGCCTTATAGATATCTGGCGTTTTCAAACTGTCTCAGACATTGAAAAGAGCTTTGAACTTATGGGGATGAAGGTGCCTCCAATCTGGGCTGGTAAAGATGCTACTTTTTCAACAGGCTGCACAAAGGAGATGAAAATAGCCCTGGAAGAGCAGAAAAAACATCCTGAGATGCAGATAATTGGCCCTGATCCAGAGAAATTTTTCAGAAGAAGGGAATACGGTGTTGGCAAATACTTTGATGCATCTATTGATAGATTGAAGTAGATTTCAAGGAACCGGATCCATTAAAATTTCATTTACAAATTTTTTGCATTTTGTTTCACCTTATGGTATATAATGTTTCATGTCATGAAACAAAATATATCATACAAAAAACGTAAATTAGCAGATTTGATGCGGCAGGGTTTAAACACCACACCTGTGATAGTGCTTTCTGGTGCTCGTCAGGTGGGAAAGAGTACTCTTTTGCTAAATGAGCCACCATTTAATAAATGGGCCTATTTTTCCTTTGATGATCCAGGTGTGTTAGATTTAGCTCGTACTAATCCAGAAGAGCTACTAAGTAGTGATAAGAATCTCGTTGTTGATGAGGTTCAAAAGGCACCAGAAATTTTTCCTTACATCAAACTTCTTGTAGATAAAGATAAAACCAGACATTTTGTCCTTTCAGGCTCTGCTAATCTCCTTTTGATGAAAAAGGTTTGTGAAAGTCTAGCTGGAAGGGCAATTTATTTTGAACTACTTCCATTTTCTCTCTCTGAATATAAACAAAAGTCTTCCTGGCTCTGTGATTTTATTAGCTGTGATTTTTCACCTCCCCAGGATATTGGAAGTCAAGATAAATCAGAAGATCTAAAATTTTTTCTTTTCAGGGGGTTAATCCCTCCAGTAACTTCTTTTACTTCTTGCTTAGAAATTTCTCTTTGGTGGCAGGGTTATATTGTTACTTATCTTGAAAGGGATCTCAGAGATCTATCTCAAATAGCCAATTTATCAGATTTTCACAGGTTTATGGAAGTGTTAGCTTTAAGATGTGCAAATATATTAAAGCAAAATGAAGCTGCTCGTGATGCTGGAATTTCAACATCTACAGCCAGCAGATATGTTAACCTTTTAGAAACAGGCAATATTTTTTACAGGTTGCGTCCTTTTTTTAAAAACATTCCTAAAAGGTTAATCAAGGCACCAAAAGGATTTTTTATGGATACAGGACTGATATGTGCCCTGGCAGGTTTTAAAGATGCAAATAGTATCCCAGATAGATTTTATGCCCAATTATTTGAAAATTTCGTGTTTCAAAATTTGTATTCCTTAAGTATTAATTTAGGGGGAAGGCTCTATTATTTTAGAACTCTAGGAGGAAAGGAGATAGAAGTTGATTTTCTTCTGGAAATTGAAAAAAGAATAATTGCTATTGAGGTAAAATATAAATCCAAAATTAGCTTTAGTGATGCCAATTCTCTCTTAAAACTGGGGAAAATATTGGATAATGATGTAATTGGAAAAATCATTATTTATGCAGGTGATAAGATAGACAAATTACCTGGTAATATTTCCCTTGTACCGTGGTGGATGATTTAAAAACTCCCTCTCTCCTCTTCAAAGAGAAAAGAGGGAGTTTTAGCTTATTCATTATCTCTTTTCTTTCTCATCTGCTCTGCCAGATGTTTCATTTCAACAAGGGTTTCTTTCATTTTTGCATAGCCGTACCAGGTTGTATAATCGGGATTAATATGAAATGCTGCCTGGAAGGTCTTCATACGATAGTCCATGAACATTTCATATAGTTTTTGTTCAATAGGTGTATTCACTTCGTAAAAAGTCAAAAGATCTGGATAAGGCCAGGTTGCCATATTGGTCTTTTTGGGAATAATTCCGTCTTTGTAAAGACCTGCTACCAATTCAATTGCCTCTGCAAAGATCTTATCAGCAGCCTTAATCATCAGGTCTGCATTTTTTAGATTATTTTCTGCAAAATTGGCAGAATGGCATTTTTCACACCTCTTTAACATCTTAGTCCTCTCAGCCTTAAAACTAGCTTCATCTAACCTTGCCATATTTACCTTTTTCACGAGTTCAAGCCTAGGCGTAGGTTTTCCCTTTTTGTCTAATACACCAAGGGCCTTTAAAATTGTAACCCGATAACCCAGCCATTCCTTATCTTTTTCAGGTAATCTCAGGGCTAAAAATCCCCATCCAGACATTACCCTGTGGTTACCATCTGGCATGTGACAATCCTGACATGTAGGACCTCTATGAGATTTTCTATCAGTAAGATATGCTATGCCGTGTCTGGAATGTGACCAGAATTCCCACTGGGCATGATCAAAGCCAGTATGGCAACTTGCGCATGTTTCAGGTTCTTTTGCCTCTTTAACAGAAAAAGCATGCCTTGTATGGCAGTTTTGACAATCCATGCCGTATTTATAATATTTTCTGAATTCATTATTTCTTACGTGTTTGTCTGTGATTCCAAGGTTGTGACAACCATTACATCCTTTTTGTCCTGCAATAAAAGCTTTTGGATGTTTGTGGGCAAAATCTGGAAAAGCTGAAATAGGCAAAAGACCCAGGGCATGCTTTCCACTCATGTACTGTTTTACTTGTTTTCTGTGACATTTCTTACAGGTTGAAATAGTGGGCAGCAGGGCTTTATTAGCATCAGAAGCAGATTTGTGGGCTCTGCCATGACAAGTAGCACAATTTAATCCAGCCTTGGACATTTTACTTTTGTGAAAATCTTTAATTATCCCGGGTGAAATTTTTGCGTGGCAGGATTCACAATTTGTAACACCTTTTGTAAGACCTTGAGTAGCAAATAATAACAAAATTGCTACACAAATTAATCCTGAAGACGTTGAAAACTTGTTGCTTTTCATCGCAATCCCCTGCTTTTTTGATTTAAATTACAAAAAATTTTACACCAACCTGATTAAGTTTATTTATACATTAAAAATTAATTTTTTCCTCCAAATATGTAAGGTCCCTGTATGTTTCTCTTTCCCTTATTAGATAAAAACTATCACCAGATACCATAACCTCAGCAGCCCTTGGCCTTGAATTATATTGAGAAGACATGACAAATCCATAGGCACCAGCAGAATAAACACAGAGTAGTTCTCCAGCGTGGATCTCTGGAAGTTCCCTATCCTTGGCCAAAAAATCTCCACTCTCACAAATTGGGCCAACAACATCATATTTTTTAGGAGGTCTTCCCTTTGAAGTGACTTCTGAAATTCTATGATATGAGCCATATAAGGCAGGTCTTATCAAATCATTCATTCCAGCATCAACAATAAGGAAATTTTTATTTTCAGTCTCCTTTGTGTAAATCACCCTTGTAATTAAAACTCCTGCATTGCCAGCAATAACTCTTCCAGGTTCAAGTATAAGTGTGAAGGGGTATCCTGTTAGCGATTTTGATAAGGCTTCTCCAAATTCCTTTGGATGGGGTGGCTCTTCTTCTTTGTATTGTATGCCAAGACCTCCTCCAAGGTCTAAGTATTTTATATTTATACCAATTTCCTTTAATTCTGTATATAACACCTTTAATTTTTCCAAGGCATCCAAAAAAGGCGATATTTCAGTTAGTTGGGAACCTATGTGGCAATCTATACCAATTGGCTCTACTCCTTTTAATTCCTTGGCAGACTTGTATGCGTATATTGCATCGTTTATATCAATGCCAAATTTATTTTCTTTCAGCCCTGTGGATATATATGGATGTGTTTTGGGGTCTATATCTGGATTTATCCTAAAACTGATCCTGGCCTTTTTGTTTAAAGAGAGAGCTATTTCATTAATCTTTACTAATTCGTCTAAGGATTCAACATTAAACATTAAAATATCAGCAAAAAGTGCTTCTTTTATTTCATGCTCCTGTTTCCCAACACCTGAGAATACTATTTTTTGGGGGTCGATTTCTGCCCTAAGTGCTCTATATAGTTCTCCACCTGATACAATATCTGCCCCTGCGCCTTCTTCTTTTAAAGTTTTAAGCACGTGTATATTTGAATTACATTTGACTGAAAAACATATTATGTGGGGTATAGCATAAAATGCTGAATCAAATGCATGATAATGCCTTTTTAAAGTCCTTGCAGAATAGATATAAATAGGAGTCCCATATTCATTTACAATATCTTCGACTAATACCTCTTCAGCCCATAATCTATTATCTTTTACTGTAAAATAGTGCATAGCAGCCAACTCCTTTTTTAATTATGTTCAATTAGTACGTATAGTAACATCCCCATATATTATATTGTGAATTTTATTTTTTTCATCTAAAACAATTAAATTGCCATTTTCATCTAGGTCAATGGCCTTTCCATAAAGTTCTTTGTCTTTAAAAAATACTATAACATTTTTGTTTATTGTGTTGCTAAGCTCTATCCATTTCGTTCTTATAGATTTAAAACCTTCCTTAAGATAAATATTGTACCAGTATTCAATATACATTAATATATTTCCTAAAAGATGTGCCCTTTTTAGAAATCTCCCTCCTTCTAAATAAAGGGATGTAGTATAATCTCGTAGTTCAGGGGGAATGTCTGCTTTATCCAGGTTTACGTTAATACCAATGCCTAAGATAACATAATCAACAAAATCTGTATCTCCAGACATTTCAGCTAGTATGCCCACAACCTTTTTGTTATTAATTAATACATCATTTGGCCATTTTAGTTCTGCTCCTAGATTTGTATATACATTTATTGCTTTACAGATAGCAACACCTGCTACCAGAGGAAGTTGCATAACTTCTGAAGGAGAAAGTTTAGGCCTTAAAATTATGGAAAATGAGAGAGATTTTTGAGGGATATGAACCCACTTTCTTCCCCGTCTTCCTCGTCCATTAAGTTGTCTCTCGCACAAAATAAGCGTTCCCTCACTTTTGTTCTCTTCAGCAAGTTGCCTTGCCTTGTCTTGAGTTGATGAAAGCTCCTCAAAAAAATAAATTTTTTTCCCAAGTTTCTCTGTTCTCAAATATGGTTTTATAAGTGGTGGAATCAATACATCTGGAGTTGAGATGAGCCGATAACCCTTTTTAGCTGAAGATTCTATCTTAAAGCCAAGCTGTTTTAATATTTTAATCTGATTCCATACCCATGTCCTTGAGATATTTAAGTTTTGTGCTATTTCCTCTCCAGAGACAAATTCTCCAGATAATAATCGTTTTAATATGTATTCTAAAGGACTTTTTTTCATTGAAGGAAATTTTGGTTATAAAAAGTT
Organism: Desulfothermus naphthae; assembly: GCF_054657475.1. Lineage (NCBI taxonomy): Bacteria > Pseudomonadati > Thermodesulfobacteriota > Desulfovibrionia > Desulfovibrionales > Desulfothermaceae > Desulfothermus > Desulfothermus naphthae. The sequence goes on along the minus strand of NZ_BAAHYQ010000001.1, from coordinate 1,344,542 downwards.
GACTCCCCTAACACTATGTAAAAAATATATATCTTAAGTTGGAAAAAATTAACAAAAAAAGAAAAAGAGAAACAGTCCCTGAAAAAATTGGTATTACAAATACATTTCTATTAATCATTCTTCTAAGGATTTTCAACTCTATTTTTTGAAGGCAGCGATTTTCCATGATGGATAATTAGATTAATTTAATGTATTATAACATTTTGCTTCTATTACCTGGCAAATCCTAATTCTAAAAATTCACTAACAATTGCACTTAATAAAAATAAAAAAGCCACCTCCATAAAGAGGTGGCTTTTAACACAGAAATTCAGATATATTTTTTATCTTCTAGATCTTGCTTCGTTTACTCTCAGCCTTCGCCCATCAAGTTCTTTTCCATTGAGACCTTCGATTGCTCTATTAGCACTTTCTGTGTCCATCTCCACAAAACCAAATCCCCTAGACCTACCAGTTTCTCTGTCCCTGATAAGGTTGAAGGAGTGAACCTCTCCATACTCAGCAAAAAGTTCCATTACCTGTTCTTCTCTTGCACTGTAAGGAATATTTCCCACATACAAATTTTTCATAAAAAATCTCCTAAAAAAATAAAATTAAAAGTTACACTAAAGTGTTACCAATGAGAAGAACTTTTCATACTTCCTTTGTAATGTCAATTAAAAAATGAGGCTATTTGAAAAATATATTAACACATGAAAACCATATTGCTTTGGCTATATTTCCTTTTTATTAAAAAAACAAGTATTACAAATACATATCTAAGCAAATTATTAATCTGTTAATAATTTTGACTCTAAATTATTTCTTGACTCTAAAACCTAACTCCTGATAATATATGAAAAAATTGGGTTAGGAGAATTCAATGAATATTCCCTTTATTGACCTTAAAGCTCAGTATAAAAGAATTGAAAAAAAGGTAAAGGACAATATATGCAGAGTGCTTGAACATGGTAAATTCATATTTGGGCCAGAGGTATATGAACTAGAAGAGGTTCTTGCAACCTATGTTGGTACCAAACACTGCATCTGTTGTTCTTCAGGAACAGATGCCCTGCTTATGAGTTTAATGGCCTTAGATATTGGCAATGGCGATATAGTGTTCACCACTCCATTTACTTTTTTTGCAACAGCAGAGGTAATTGCACTTAGTGGAGCAATACCAGTATTTGTGGATATTGACCCCCATACCTTTAACATTGACCCTGAAAATCTAAAAAAGGCCATTTTGGCTGTAAAACAAAAGAATTCAGCTATTTATCCTATTCCCCAGATAATTAAAAAAGATTCTAGAGAATATTATCCAAAGGCTATTATTGCCGTTGATATATTTGGTGTATCTGCGCCTTACAGAGAGTTAGAAAAAATTGCCCAGGAAAATAATTTGATTTTAATAGAAGACGGAGCCCAGTCTTTTGGTGGAAAGTATCATTTAAATAGAGTTTGTTCCTTTGGTGATATTGGATGCACATCTTTTTTTCCAGCAAAGCCCTTAGGATGTTACGGGGACGGAGGTGCTGTTTTTACTAATTCAGAAAAGTACGCCCGTATTCTACAATCCATAAGGGTTCATGGTCAGGGAGAAGACAAGTATGAGAATCTTAGGCTGGGTTTAAATGCTAGGCTGGATACTATTCAGGCTGCAGTTCTTCTGGCAAAGATGGAGGTCTTTGATGAAGAAATTGCGAGAAGACAAGAGGTTGCCAAAAGATATAGAGATGGTCTAAAAGATATTGCTGACATAAAACCTCAATATGTGCCAGAAGAGGTTCAATCTGTATATGCCCAATATTGTATATTGGCTGATAATAGGGATGGGTTATGTGAATTTTTAAAACAAAAAGGTGTACCAACAGCAATTTATTACAAAAAACCCCTTCATTTGCAAAAGGTATTTGAGTATCTTGGATACAGCCAAGGAGACATGAAAATAAGTGAATGGGTATCAGAAAATATAATGGCCCTTCCAATGCATCCATATTTGGACAAAGAAGTTCAGGATTATATAATTGATTGTATTTATAAATTTTATAACCCATAAAAATGGAGAATAGGGACATGTTATTTGGAATTGATGTAGGGGGTACCCATACTGATGGGGTACTCATTGATAGTGAAGTGGGAGTTAGGGCATATGTTAAAATTCCCACAGACCCAGATGACCTGTTGGGCTCAATTAGACAGGCTATTTCAGAAATATTATCTCAGGAAAAAGGTGTTGAAATCAAGAGATTTAACTTAAGTACCACTTTATGCACAAATGCAATTGTTCAGGATTTGTTAGAACCTGTGGGAGTGTTAGTGAGTGCTGGACCTGGGATTGATCCCCATAAATTTTCCATTGGAAACTATTATAAAGTTATACCAGGAGGTCTGGATCACAGGGGAACAGAAATACAGCCACTGGATATCTCCCATGCAAATAAGGTAATTTCAAATTTACTAGATTATGGAGTCAAGGTTTTTTCAGTTGTCTCAAAATTTTCTCCCAGAAATCCTGTACATGAAGAAAAAATCGCAGAATTGATTCAAGAAAAAGCAGATTTTGTTACCCTTGGTCATAAGTTATCAGGTCAACTAAATTTTCCACGGAGAATTGCAACTGCATATTACAACAGTGCTGTATGGCCTATTTTTGATAAATTTCTGAATTCTGTAAAAAGGTGCTTAAAGGAGTTCAAACTTTCTCCTCAATTAAACATCCTAAAGGCCGATGGGGGCACCATGCCCTATAATACTGCTAAACGTATTCCTGTTGAAAGTATTTTTTCAGGTCCAGCAGCAAGTGTCATGGGAATCTTTGGTTTATGTGATATTACAGAAGATGCCATTGTCTTAGACGTAGGTGGAACCACTACAGACATTGGGGTATTTGCAGCAGGGGTCCCTTTAATTGAACCTGAAAATGTGCGGTTAAAGGAAAGGCCTACATTAGTTCGTGCAATGAAGGTAAAATCCATTGGTCTTGGTGGTGACTCTGCTGTGAGAGTAAAAGGAAGCAAAATAGAAATTGGACCAAAGAGATTAGGTCCTTGTATGGCAAAGGGTGGAGATGTACCTGCATTTTTAGATGCCTTAAATTGCATAAGTGATGAAACATACGGAGATAGAGATGCCTCTTTTAAGGGTATGCGTAAAATAAATGAAGATCTTAAAAGTTCTTCTGAAGACACTCCAAATAGAATTGTGGAACAGGGGTGTGAAATTTTAAAAAAAGAGGTATTTGAGTTTATTGAGGAAATTAATGAGCGACCAATATATACAATACAGGAACTTTTAAAATTCAGGAAAATAGAACCAAAAAAGATCTATTTAATGGGTGGGCCTGCAAATATATTAAAAAAATATGTTGAAAAGGTATTTGGACTTCCAGTTATAGTGCCAGAACACTTTGGTGTAGCAAATGCCATAGGTGCCGCAATAGCTAGACCAACAATGCAGGCTGAACTTTTTGCAGATACAGAAAAGAAAATAATGACTATTCCTGTCCTTGGAATAAAAGAAAATGTTTCTAAAAATTATAATCTTAAAATAGCAAAAGAGGATATAAGAAAATATATGTCAAAATATATAAAGGAAAATTTGGGCTGGGATATAGACTTATCTGAATTAGAGATAATTTTTGAGAGCTCAATGAATATGGTAAATGATGTATTTACAGTAGGACAGGATATTAGGGTAAAATGCCAGGTAAAACCCAGGATATGTAAAGATTATGAAAAGGTGGTGAGGTGTGTATGCAACAGGTAAAAAATAAGCTAGGTGTGGTTTTTTTTCCTGCCTTTGATTGGGCTATTTCTCCAACCCATCCAGAAAGACAGGAAAGATTATTATATACCATGGATCAATTACAGGAAGAAGGTATTTTTGATATTCCTGGAATTAGGGAATATAAGCCAGAATTAGCCTCAACAGAGGATGTAGAAAGAGTTCATTTTTGTTTTCCTGATGTCTCAAGCAACATAACAGATTCCCACCTAATTTCAGCAGGCGGGTGTATTAAAGCTGGAAAACTGGTTATGGAGAAAAAGGAAGATAAGGCCTTTGCCTTGGTCAGACCTCCAGGACACCATGCAATGAAGGTAGTTCATGGTGGTCGGGGATTTTGTAATATCAATATAGAAGCTATAATGATAGAATACTTACGGGAAAAATATGGAATAAAAAAAGTGGCAATAGTGGATACAGATTGTCATCATGGAGACGGTAGCCAGGATATATACTGGCATGATCCAGATACACTTTATATTTCTCTCCATCAAGATGGTAGGACACTATATCCTGGCACAGGTTTTACTTCTGAGATAGGAGGACCAAAGGCAAAGGGCAAGACCATTAATATCCCTCTTCCGCCACTTACAAGTGATAAAGGTTTTTTATATGCCATGGAGAACGTTGTCCTGCCTATTTTACAGGACTTTGCTCCAGATTTAGTAGTGAATTCTGCTGGCCAGGACAATCACTTTTCAGACCCTATAACAAATATGAACTTTTCTGCCCAGGGGTATGCAAAACTAAGTGAAATGTTAAAACCAGATTTAGTGGTATTAGAAGGTGGATATTCAATTCAAGGTGCCCTGCCTTATGTTAATCTGGGAATAGTACTCGCACTTGCTGGGTTGGACTATTCCTATGTGAAAGAACCAGATTATAATCCCAAAAATTTTGAAATGGGTAAACATACCATGGCACAAATAAAAAGAACATGCGAAAGTGCCTATAGAAATTATTTTTCCCCTCCACAATCAGATATAACCCTAGAAAAAGATGGAAATTGGATTGTAAGAAATAAAGAGATATTTTATGATACTTCTTATATTGTTGAGAGACAGAGGGAATATTTACTGGATTGTGAAAATTGCAGGGGAGTATTAAAAATTGAAACCACTTCCAGTCGGGTAAAAAATTGTCTTGCAATAGAAGCCCCTTTAAATTGTTGTGAAAAATGTTTAAATATTGCCTATATAGAATATGATAAGGCAAAAGAAAAAGGTTATTCACATATCCAGTTCATAGATAGGGTGAATAAAAAAGTATTTAGATAGAAGGTAAAAAAATGATCTCAGAAAAGGAAAAAGAATATTTAGTTGCAATAGTTAATTCTATTCCGAGAGAGCTAGTAGTTATATCTCCTGACCTTAGAATTGTTGCGGCAAATGATTTTGCTAAAGATATTTATGGCGAGGATATGGTGGGGAAAAAGTGTTACCAGGTTTATTATGGTATAGACAGCCCTTGTTCTAATTGTAAAATAATACAACTTCTAGATGGTGAAGAAAAAAGAAAAGACTTTAATAATCTTTATCTAGAGGATGAAGTTACATTATTTCCTTTAGTTGGTACAGACTGTGATCCATGTATGGTCAAATTGGATTTTGATATAACAAAGATAGGAAAGCTTGAAAAAAAATTGTATCTTTCTAATACATTTTTACATAATTTAATATTAAGTGCAGTTGATGCAGTTATAGCTGCAGATAAAAAGGGAAAAATCTTTATTTTTAATGATGCTGCCTCAAAAATATTGGGTTATAAAAGGGATGAGGCATTAAACTCTGTTGATATTAGAGATCTATATCCTGGAGATGGTGCAAGGGAGGTTATGAAAAAACTCAGAAGTAAGGAATATGGAGGTCCTGGAAAATTAAAATCATATAAAGTGGAACTGGTTGCAAAAAATGGAGAAATTATTCCAGTTGAATTAAATGCTTCTATTGTCTATGAAAATGGCGTAGAAGTTGCGACTATTGGATTTTTTAGAGACCTTCGTGAGAGCCTGAAGATGGAAAAAGAATTAGAAGAAACCAGGATGCAACTCTATCAATCCTCAAAAATGGCAGCTATTGGGAATTTAGCCGCAGGAGTAGCCCATCAATTAAATAATCCTATAAGTAGTATAATTCTTTTTACCGAACTATTGCTAGAGGAAGATTTAGATGAACCCATCAAAGAAGATTTAAATAGGATACTTGAAAACGCCAGAAGGTGTAAAGATATAGTTAAAGAACTTTTGGAGTTTTCACGACCCTCACAAAGCAAAGATGATTTTGTGGATATACATAAGGCCATTGATAGAACTATTTTCTTGCTGGAAAAGCATCCTTTGTTTAAGTTAATAGATATTGTTAAAGAATATGAGGAAAACATCCCAGAAATAAAAGGAGATCTCCAGCAATTAAATCATGTTTTTATGAATATTATCTGGAATGCAGCCCAGGCAATGGAAGGTAAAGGGGTCTTAAGCATTAAGACAAATTTTTTGAAAGAGAAAAATACAATTAAGATCTTATTTTGCGATACTGGCCCAGGTATTCCCGAAAATATTCTACCCAATATCTTTGATCCATTTTTTTCCACAAAAAAACAGGGGGAAGGAGTTGGACTCGGTCTAAGCATTGCTTACAGGATTATTGAAGGTCATGGGGGAAAAATATTTGCTTATAATAAAGAAGATGGTGGTGCATGTTTTGAAATAGATCTTCCTGTCTCACAATAAAAATTTAATCAAGAGATTTCTATTTAAATGTGGAGTAATTTAAGATGGAGTCAATCAAAATCTTAGTGGTAGATGATGAAGAATATATAAGGATAGGTCTTAAAAGGATTTTAAAAAGACTTGATTGTGAAGTATATGTAGCAGAATCAGGTGAAGTTGCATTGGATATAATGAAAAACCAGACTATGGATTTAGTGTTATTGGACCTTAAAATGCCTGGAATAGATGGAATGGATGTGTTAAAGATTATAAAACAAAAATCTCCTGAGACAATGGTAATTGTTATTACTGGTTTTGCCACATTAGAAATTGCTGTGGAATCAATGAAGCAAGGTGCTTATGACTTTATATCAAAACCTTTTGACAAAGAACATATATTACTTGTTGTTGGTAAGGCTATTGAAAATATAAGGTTAAAGAGAGAAAAGGAGAGATTAGACAGGGAAAAACAAGAGGCACTTTTAGATTTAATTACTGAAAAAAGTAGATTAAAGACAATCTTAGAAGTACTTCCAAATGGCGTTTTGGTAACCAACAACAAAATGGAAGTGGTGCTTATAAATCCTACATTCATAAAACATTTTAATGTACCTGAGGATATTGAACTTGGTAAGAATATATCTTATTACATCCAGGATCCTGCAATAATAGATTTCATTACTACAGAAATAAGCGAAAATGAAGGTGGCTCAAAGGAATTTAAGATATCCGATGAGTTGTATCTTCTGGTGAAAAAGAATAGTATAGTTACAAAAAGCGGAAAATTTCTGGGGTATGTGATAATTTCTGTGGATATAACTCCATTAAAAAAATTGGATCAACTAAAGTCTGAGTTTGTGGCCAGAGTATCTCATGAGCTCAGAGGGAGTCTTTCTACAATTCATGAACAAATTGCAATGGTTTTGCAGGATCTTTTTGAAGATCCTGAATTTAAGGCCGATAAAAGGATACTTGAAAAGGCAAAGCAGAGGACCAGAAGACTTACTGAGCTCATAGAAAAACTTCTTGACCTATCTAAAATAGAATCTGGAAAGGTCTATGTGGATATTAAAGAGATTTATATTGGAAAATTTTTAAGATCCCTTTTTGAGGATTGGAAAGATCAGGCAGAGCTCAAAAACCAGGACATAAGCTTGGAATTAGATGTAAATGGGGATTTTAAAATAAAGGCCGATCCCAGGGCACTGAAGATCCTTTTCGATAATCTTGTTAACAATGCCATAAAATATACGCCTGAGAAAGGAAAAATATCCATTATTACAAAAAAAATGGATAATAAGGGAATAGTTGAGGTGAAAGATACAGGAATTGGAATTGATAAAAAAGAGTTAGATAAGATTTTTAATAAATTTTATAGAATAAAAAATGAACATACAAAAGAAATTTCAGGCACTGGCCTGGGTTTATCAATGGTAAAAAGTATAGTTGATGATTTAGGAGGGAAAATAGAAGTTAGAAGTACTCCTGGCAAAGGGAGCACATTTCGGGTGATATTGCCTATATTAGGCGATGCTTAAAGATGTATAATTTATCAAAAAAAGTATTCACCAAGAGCAAAAGTTAATTTTGCTTTTTCTCTTGACAACCAACTAATTTCATGTCTAACTGTCAGAAATTTATATAAATACAAAAAACAATAAACATTTCTTCAAAAAATTGGAGGTTTTAGGGTGAATAAGAAAAAAAGATCAGGACTTACTCCCTTTTTCCTCGGATTTCTTACTGCCCTGGTTATTGGGTGGTGGATTTTTCCAAATATAATTTTTTCAAAACAAGAACAACCTTTTAATTTCTCTCACAAAGCCCACCTTGAACAATTAGGCGATTGCAGTGCATGCCACTATTTTAGAGATGACGGTTCATATAATGGTATTCCATCTCTTGAATCATGTGCAGGCTGCCATGCAGAACCCATAACAGGAACACCTGATGAAAAACTCTTTGTGGAAGAGTATGTCAAGAAAAACAGGGAAGTTCCCTGGAAAATTTATCAAAAACAGCCAGATAACGTATATTTTTCCCACATAGCCCACCAAAAATATGATTGTAAAACCTGTCATCCAGATGTTGGTAATTCAAAGACATTACCTCCATATTTTGAAAACAAAATAACAGGTTATTCAAAATATACAATGAAGATGTATCAGTGCGAAAGGTGTCATGCAAAAAACAACGCATCCAATGCATGTTATATTTGTCATAAATAGTTACATCAAGGACAAGGAGCACAAGTTATGGCTTTACATAGAAGAGATTTTATAAAATTTGCAGTGGGTGGTGCCATAGGCTCTCTGTTTACTCCAATTCCTTGGAAATTGGCAGATGATATCTCTATTTGGTCACAAAATTGGCCCTGGATTCCAAGAATACCCAAAGGGGAACTCGTTAAAAAAAGTTCTGTTGTCAAGTTAGGAAACACTCCCTATGGTATTTTTGTAAATCTCGTTGGGAATAGACCTTGTACAATATCAGGTAATGAGAAACATCCCTTATCTTTAGGAGGAATTGATCCATTAGGGGCATCTAGCTGTGCTTTAATGTATTCCCCATCAAGGGTAAAAAATGCCAAGCTCAAGGACAAAAATGGCAAATTTAGGGATATATCTATAGATAAAGCAAAAGAAATATTAATGTTTAAATTAAAAGCATCTCAAAGGAAAAAAGATTCTATTTTGTTTGTTAGTGGAGATGATACATCTTCTTGCAATGAAATTTTTTCTGCGCTAATTTCTCGGCTTGGCTCAAAACTATTTTTTTATCAACCATCTGATAGACAAAAATATTTTAAGGCATGGTATGATCTTTTAAACGGAAGTGGTGAAATTGGATTTGATATTGAAAATTCAGACATACTACTTATAGCAGGATGTAATTTTTTAGATAATTGGGGAACATATGTTAGAAATCAAAAAGTCTTTGGTAAAAACAATATAAAAATATATTTTGTTGGACCTTTTAAAAATAATACATCTGTAGTATGCAAAAAATCCATTTTAATATCAGAAAGAGATATTTATAAATTTTTATTTGCCATTGCCTCATATTTAATAAAAATATCTAACAATGTACCTCAAATCTATGGAATAGAAGATTTTACAGAATTTTTGGCTTATAAATATGATCCTTTATTAGTTTCAAAAGAAATTGGATGTAGTGTATCAGACATAAAAGAAATAGCCATAGCTTTAAAAAAGGCCAAAAGTCCTCTTGTAATTGCTGGATCAACAACAAATGGAAGTGGTGATATTAAAAATATATTGGCCGCTCTTATGCTAAATATCCTTTTAGACAGAATTAACAAAAAAGGTGGTATTAGATGTATTCCAAATCCTCCACAAATAATCTCAAGTTCCATGGAACATAAAGAAGTATTAAAAAATGATTTGATAGATTTGATAAAAACAAAAAAAATTTCCAAAGTAAAAACAGCTATATTTTACGAAACAAATCCATTTTATAGTTCACCAAAAGAAATAAGAGGTGCCCTTCTTAATATACCTTTTAAGGTTTGTTTTTCTCCTTTTATGAATGAAACTGCAAAACAATGCGATTTAATTATACCAACTCCGTATTTTCTAGAAAAGCTGGATGACTGTTTTACTCCTTTTGGATCAGGGGTCGCCAACTACACCGTTGCTGATAAAATTGTTGATTCAGATATACCTAATCCTGCAGATCTATTTATAGAAATAGGAAAAAAATTAGATATAAATCTTGGAGTTTCATCTTTTATTGACATAGTAAGGACAAAATCTGAGTACCTGGGAGTTGGTATTGATAAATTAAAACAAGGATATGTGTGGACTGACGAGACCATTGAAAAACAATATGGGATTAAAATCTGGGATAAAAGACTTGAAGATATATTTTTATCAGATAAATCAGATATGAAAAATAGTTTAGAACTTATTCCAATTAGTATTAGTAAAGTAGGTAGTGATTTAGTGGGTCTATATCCATTTGCTTTAGATGTGATATATGAAGATGAAATAGCAGGTAAATATTCTATAGCCTACATCAATCCGACTACTGCACAAAATTATCATTTGAATGAAAATGACTTGGTAACGGTAAAAACAGAATCTGGGGAAATAATAGCAAAGATAAAGACAAAGTCAGGGATTACATACGGAGCAATTGCTATTTTAATGGGTTTTGGAAGAAACATAGAAGATGTATTTAACAAAGATATTGGAGAGAATATAGCAGATCTTTTTATTTTAAAAAGAGATGAGAAAACTGGATCATTTTATTGGTCCCCAACTAATGTGAATGTTTCAAAAATTTAAAGTGGAGTTAAACTATGTCAGGACTTATGCAAATTCATCACGAGTTTGAAGTTAGATGGGGAATGGTCATAGACATAGATAAGTGTACAGGATGTGGTGCATGCGTTGTAGCCTGTCAAGCAGAAAACAACATACCACCAGCAACAAAGCCCTTTGACAGATTAAGGACAGTACATTGGTTAATTGTTTACAAATTAACAAATGGAAAAACAGGCCAGGATTATGACGAGGCATATCTACCTAGGCCATGTATGCAATGTGGAAACCCTCTATGTGCCTCAGTATGTCCAGTTGTAGCTACTACTAAAGATGAAGAAGGCGGAATTGTTTCCCAGATATATCCAAGGTGTATAGGTTGCAGGTACTGTATGGCGGGATGTCCTTATCATGCAAGGGTATTTAATTGGTATGATCCAGTGTGGCCAGAAGGTATGGAAAAGTCTTTAACTCCATTTGTGTCCACAAGACCAAGGGGTGTAGTTGAAAAATGCACCTTCTGTCATCATAGGTTTCAGCGGGCAAAGGAAAAGGCAAGGGCTGAAGGCAAAAATCCTTTAGATCTGGAAGAGGATGCATATCAGCCAGCTTGTGCTGAGGCATGTCCAACTGGGGCAATTTATTTTGGAAATCTAAATAATCCCAAACACAAGGTAGCACAACTTATCAAAAGTAAATATGCTTTTAGATTATTGGAAAAACTGGGGACAGAACCCCAGGTATACTACATAAGCAGGAGAAAATGGGTGAGAGAACAAGCTGATAATGAAATAAAACACCAAAAACAAAAGGGGTAAAATAATATGATAGATGAAAAATTTATCCCAGAAGGTGTAGATAGGTGCTCCTTTCCAAAGTTTATGGCCTGGATGTTTTTTTTGCTCTTGATTTTATTTATAGGTATTGTTGCTGCCATAAAGATTTTATGGAAAGGGTTAGGAGTTACAGGTCTTAATAGTTACTTTGGATTTGGCCTCTGGATAACCTTTGATCTTGCTGTAATCGCCCTTGGAGCTGGTGCATTTTTCAGTGGATTTTTGAGATATATCCTGAGGATAGATGAGCTAAAACACATTATAAACCTTGCTGTTATAATAGGATTTTTGTGTTATTCAGGAGCAATGATGATCTTGGCCCTGGATATTGGACAACCACTACGGGCTTGGTTTGGCTATTGGCATCCAAATGTCCACTCAATGTTAACAGAAGTAATTTTTTGTATAACATGTTATCTCATGGTTCTCACAATAGAATATCTGCCAATTATATTGGAAAATAGACAGATAAATAAAAATCCCTTTTGTCATCATATGGCACATAATTTTCATGTATTTATGCCTTTATTTGCAGCAGTGGGTACCTTTTTGTCCTTTTTTCACCAGGGATCACTAGGTGGAATGTATGGAGTACTATTTGGAAGACCATTTGCTTTTAGGGAAGGATTTTTTATCTGGCCATGGACCTTCTTTCTCTTTGTGTTATCTGCAATTGCATCTGGACCACTTTTTACAGTATTAATATGCACTGTAATTGAAAAACTCACAAAAAAGAAATTGGTTTCATACTCAGTCAAAGACTTAATGGGTAAAATATCTGGGATATTGCTCGTTATCTATATATTTTTTAAGATCCTAGATACCTATGGCTGGGCAACGGGAATACTCCCTAAAATGGGATTTACCTTTGATCAAATGTATAATGAGGTTTATGGAAAATGGCTACTTTGGACAGAACTTGGAATATGCGGAGTTATACCTGCTATTATGTTGATTATTCCCAGACTTAGACAAATACCAGCACTTCTCTATATTGCAGGAATACTTACATGTACAGGAATAATTATAAATAGATTTGTTTTCACTGTACAGACCCTTGCAATTCCTGTTATGCCATTTGATAAGTGGTATATATACATTCCAAATTGGACAGAATGGGCAACATCAGTTATGGTAATAGCCTATGCTGCAATTATAATCTCTCTCTCTTATAGATACCTGCCAGTATTTCCCCAGGAAAAATATTTAAATAGCAAATAAAATATTAAATTACTGAAAATAATTAATTTTGCATAAAGGGGCGAATAAATCGCCCCTTCATATCTTTATTAAAGGTGTGAGGTATTATTTATGAAAAAAAAGATAGTTGATAATCTTATATTACCAGCAGAGGGAATTGATACCCATGCCCATTTAGATCTTGAAAATTTTTCTGAAGATTTAGATGCAGTAATAAAAAGGGCTGAATTAAAAGGAGTAACATATATTGTAAATGTATTTTTAGACATAGACTCATATAATAACAAAAGAAAATTGTTTGAAAACTATCAAAATATATATTTCACCCTTGGAATCCATCCCCATGAAGCGTCTAAAGTAGATGAAAAAGATATAAACAGTATGATAGAGATATTTAAACAGAATTCAAGATTAAGGGCGGTTGGCGAAATTGGGCTTGATTTTTATAGAAATTATTCTCAAAAAACAGACCAGATAAAAGTATTTAAACTACAACTTGAAGTTGCCAAACAATTAGATATTCCAGTTGTTATCCATTGCAGAGAGGCTGAATCAGATACATTGAAAATATTAGAAGACATGGGATTTAAAGATCGGCCATTAATATGGCATTGTTTTACAAAAGATATAGAACTTGGGGAAAAGATATTGAAAAATGGATGGATGATTTCAATTCCAGGACCTATTACCTTTAAAAAATCAGAAAAATTACAAAAAGCAGTATCCCAAATCCCTCTTGAAAGAATGGTTGTTGAAACTGATTCACCCTTTTTAACACCCCACCCCTTTAGGGGAAAAAGGAATGAACCAGGTTATGTAGTATATACTGCAAAAAAAATAGCAGAAATAAAAAACATGGATGTAAATACCACATGGAAAATATTGAGTAACAATGCAAAGGAATTTTTTAGCATATGAAAAAACATTATGATTTCATTATTATAGGTTGTGGTATAATTGGGCTGACATTAGCTAAGAATCTACTCGAAAAATTTCCAAACTCAAAAATAGCAGTTATAGATAAAGAGCGAGATATAGGTTTTCATGCATCAGGTAGAAATAGCGGGGTTTTGCATGCGGGTTTTTATTACTCAGCAGACTCATTAAAAGCAAAATTTACTAAAGATGGTTGTTTATATTGGAGAAAGTTTTGTGAAGAAAATAAATTGCAGATAAACAAATGCGGAAAAATTGTTGTTTGCCAAAATGAAGAGGATCTGCAAACTTTATATGAACTCAAAAAAAGAGGAGATAAAAATAATGTTAAATTGTATTTAATAGATCAAAAAGAATTAGAGATGTATGAACCCAATGCAAAAACATATAAAAAGGCATTATGGTCACCTTTAACAGCTACTATAAATCCAAAAGAGATATTAATATTTTTAAAGAAAAAGTTAGAACAATCAGGAGTTGATTTTTATTTTAATTTATCTTACAAGTCAAAAATAGATAATAATGCTATAAAAGCAGGTGAATATCAATTTAACTACAAAAAATTGATAAATGCTGCAGGTCTATATGCAGATGAAATTGCAAGAGATTTTGGATTTGCTGAAAATTATATAATAATTCCTTTCAAAGGAATTTATTTAGAATATACCGGTTTAGATAAACCAATAAATACCAATATATACCCTGTTCCAAATATAAAAAATCCATTTTTAGGCGTGCATTATACAGTCAAAGTGGATGGTACTATAAAAATAGGTCCTACAGCAATTCCAGCATTTTGGAGGGAAAATTACAAAGGCTTAAGCAGGTTTAAAATAAATGAATTTTTAGAGATATTAAAGTGGGAAGGAATACTTTTTTTGACTAACTCCTTTGGGTTTAGGAATTTAGCCTTTGAAGAAATAAAAAAATATAATAAAAATTATTTAATTAATCAGGCATTAAGACTGGTAAAAAATATTAATAGAACAAAATTCAATAAATGGGGTCTTCCAGGAATTAGAGCCCAGTTATTAGACATAAAGTCAAGAAAATTGGTAATGGATTTTAAAGTCCAAGGAGATGATACATCTGTCCATATATTAAATGCAGTATCACCCGCCTTTACAGCGAGCTATCCTTTTACCAAATGGATTGTTGAAAACTATATTTCTTTATAATTACCCCTCAGAAGTAAAGAGGAATTTTAAAAAATTTTTAGGTATAGAAACATTGTCATTTGAAATTTCTACAGAATAATCTTATTTGAACCACAATCACCATACAGGAGTAAGAAGTCTTTTATTTTTTGTTTGATCTTCTATAAATTTTTCAAAAAAAAGTTTATAGAATTTTCCAGGTTTACCGTCTCCTACAGGATTTTCTTCAAAAGTAGTGATAGGTAATACATCTATAGTTGTACCAAAAACCAAGATTTCTTCAGCTTTTTTGAAATCTTCCACATATAGGTTACAAGTAGTAGCTTCCTTTAGAAGTCCTGAATCTACCATTTGTTTTGCAAAATGAATAGCCCGTAAAATTGTAGTACCTTTTAAAATATGATCAAAGGAGGGAGTTAAAAATCTTTTATCTTTTGTAATTATAGCAAAATTTTCAGTAGCTCCTTCTCCTATTTTTCCTTTTTCTGTTGTATTTACGACATAATCCACCCCTAATTGAGAACACTCCAGTTCCATGAGGACGTTTTGGAGATAATTACAGGATTTTATGGCAGCAAAAAAAGGACCCTTGGATGGCACTTTACTTATTTTTAAGGAACATCCTATTGTTCTTTTTCTTTTTTCTAATTGTACTAATTTAGTTATTACCACATAGAGTTGTGGTCCTATAGATTTTGCTGGATTGGGTGAAAAATCCCCTGGTCCCCTTGATATGTAAAGTCGTATAACACAATTTTTTTCTCCACTGACCTTTACGGTTTTAATGACTATTTGCTTAATCTTTTCCAAAGGATAAGGGGGAGTTAATTGGAGTTTATTGAGGGAGTTTTCCAGTCTCTCAAAATGGGCATCTAATTGATAAATATTACCATTAATACATTTAAACACTTCAAATGCCCCATCACCCCTATGGACCATGTGGTCGTCAATTGGGATGACCATAAGGCGTGGATTAAGAGTTATCCCTCCCAGCCATGAAGAATACATGGCAATATAAAAATTTTGATGGGAATATGATGTATTTGTCAGCCTTTTTATAACTTCATCAAAGCCTATAACAGGAATTTCCATTCATTTTTCTCCAATTTACTCTCTGTATCTCTTTTTCGCCATATTTATCAAGTCTATATTCTCAAAAAATATATCAACCAAGTGGGGATCAAATTGTTTACCTTTTTGTCTGGCTATTTCTTCTAACACCTTTTCTTCAGGCCACATGTCTTTATAACATCTTTTGGAAGATAGGGCATCATAGACATCGGCTAAACAAACTATACGTCCCCAAATAGAAATTTCTTCTCCTTTTTTTGGACCTATCTTTATAATTTTACCATTAATTTCATTAATTTTTCCTGGATATCCATCTCCATCCCATCTCTCATGATGTTCTAAGGCTATTAATCTGGCTATTTTTTCAATCTCAGAAGTAGGATTTTCAAATAGTTTTGCTCCTATATAGGTGTGTTTTTTTATGTGTTCATATTCTTCATCTGTTAATTTTGATTCTTTTTTTAAAATTGTATCTGAAATTGCCACTTTTCCTACATCATGTAACATGGCTGCAATTCTAATTATATCTTTATTTCTATCTATCTTTTTCTCTGTCACATTATTTTGGTATGCCCAGGCCTCATAAAGAATTGCGGAATATTCTCCAACCCGATTAACGTGCATGCCTGTTTCTTTGGGATCCCTTAATTCTGCCATTTTTATCATTCTAAGCACAATAGTCCTTAACAAACTTGCTCGTTCAAGAACAATGGAAGCACACTCACCTAATAATGTAACCAATGGAACAAATGCAGGATCAAAAGCAATAATTTTTCCTGATAATGGATCTTTTGCATTTATTAATTGTAATACTCCCACTACTTCTTTTTTTGGGTTTAATAGTGGAATGGTTAGCATAGATTTAGTCCTATAGTTGGAATTTTTGTCTACTTCTTTGTTGAATTTATAAGGAAGATCATCAGGAATTGCATATACATCATCTATGTTCAGAGGTTCTTTTGTTACTGCCACATAACCAGCAATAGATGTTTTGTCTGCTGGAAATGAAAAAGTCTCATATATAAGTTTTTTGTTAGGTGGAAGTTCTTTCTCCTTTGTTTCGTTTTGGGCGTATTTTAAATAAAGATAATTAGAATCTTTTTGGTATATAGAGCCAGCATCAGCATTGGTCAATCTTCTGGCCTCTGTTAAAATTTTTTCCAATAACAGATCCACATCCTGTACCTGGGCAAGAAGATTTATTGTAGATAATATTTCAGGACAATATTTGTTTAAAAGATTATCCATAGGTAATTCTCCCAATTATTCCCTTTATTTTTTCAGCCATCCTTTTTTGGGTTTCAAATTCTCCAAAAATAAGTCCCCTGGCTTTTGCATGATTAATAAATTGGAAATAAGGAGTAATGTCTCCAGTTCTCATTTTGCCAAAAGGAGTGCCTGGCAAGGGCATAAATGTGTGTGCGTGTATCTTGGCCCCTATTTTTGTTAGCTCCTTCATGACTTTAATGGTTTCATCTATATCCTTTTGTTCTTCTCCTGGCAATCCAAAAATAAAATCAATTTTAGGTATTAATTTGTTTTTTACACATAATTTTGCTGCTTTGAATACATCTAAAACAGTATGCCCTCTATGACATAACTCAAGAATCCTCTCACTTCCAGATTGACATCCTATAACCAGGTTATTGTTATTTGCATATTTCTTTACTAATTCAATAGTCTGTTCATTCACATGTTCAGGTCTTACCTCTGAGGGAAAGCTACCAAAAAAGATTCTTCCATTATTTTTTATTATTGTCCTAATCCCTCTCAGTAATTCTTCTAATTTTTTAAAATTAATATTTTTTCCGTCTAAAGAGCCATAGGAAAATGCGTTTGGAGTTACAAATCTTATGTCATTCATGCCTCTTTTGTATAAGATTTCTACAGCTTTGAGTATAGAGTCAATAGACCTGTGTCTTGGCCTTTTCCCAAAAATATAAGAGGTCTGACAAAAAAAGCACCCAAAAGGACATCCCCTGGTTATTTCAATAGGTCCAAATCTTTTAAACTTTACACTAAAGGGCGAATATTCGTCTAAATCTACACTCTTTTTTTGTCTAGTAAAATTTATATATTCCTTTCCTTTGTAATAAATAGATCCTATTTTTTCTAGCGACATTCTTTCATTTAAATAGTCTACAATATCTACAATTGTTTGTTCTCCCTCTCCTTTCACCACAATATCAAAACCCAGGGCTAAACAAGATTTGGGGTCTCCACTTGCATGTGGTCCACCTGCTATAAAAAAAATATCAGACCATCTTGCCTTGATTTGTTTTAGGCAATTTATTACTTCTTCAATTTGAGAGGTAAAGAAAGAATAAGCAATAGCTATTTTTTTGTATTTTGAAAAAAGTTCAGGTAAGAGCTTAAAGATGGTTTTATTATTGGATAAAAAAATATCAACTTTGTCCAGATAACTTTTTGTTTCCAGGGCACCAAGCAATGCATTGATAGAATATTTATTCTTCTTTTCAAAAAGAAAAATTAATGCAATATCACTCATATTATTTAGTCGTGAAATCAATTGGAAAAAATTATAAATTTTCTTTAACTAAAGTCAAATATGCTTTTTTATACTTGAAAATATTATATTGATTAATTTTTTGGATGAATAAGGGAGGAAAGATATGTTAAACATAAAGGAGTTTTTGCAGGCTGAGATAAGACCAGCTTTGGGTTGCACAGAACCAGTATGTATTGCCCTTAGTTGTGCTCACGCAGCCTTGGCGATTCCAGATAGGGTTGTTGAAGAGATTGAAGTAACTTTATCTCCTGGTCTTTATAAAAATGCAAAAGGGGTTTTTTTGCCTGGTAGCATACAAGAAAGAGGAGTGCATATGGCAGCTGCTTTAGGGGCTATTGCTGGGGACCCAACAAAAGATTTAGAAATTTTCTCATCCCATACTGACACTGACATACAAAAGGCTCGTCAGCTAGTTTCTTTAAACAAAGTGTCAATTTTGATTGATGAGAAAAAGAGAGGTATTTATTGTAGGGCAAAAATTAAAGGGGGATCTAATACATCTGAAGCAGTTATCTCAGGCCTTCACAATAACCTTATTTCCATAAAATTAAATGGAAATGAACTTCTCACAAAGGATAAACACTTCTCTAATCATAAACAAAATGAGTTAAATGTTATTGATATTTTAAAAGAGACCTCTTGTGATGACTTGTTTGATCTCTTAGATAAACTCTCCACTAAGGACCTTGATTTTTTGAAAAAAGGAGTTGAAATGAATGTTAATCTGGCTATGGAAGGACTAAACGGCAAATGGGGGTATAATGTGACAAAAACATTTTTAGACTATAGAGATTCTAAAAAAGAAGATCTTGAGACAGAGATTAAAAAATATGTAGTTGCAGCGGTTGATGCCAGAATGGGAGGATGTCCATATCCAGCTATGAGCTCGGCTGGGAGTGGAAATAATGGAATAGTAGCGACTGTTCCCGTATGGGTCGTAAAATCTCATTTAAAAATATCAGAGCAAAATTTTTTAAAATCAGTTTGTTTATCTCATTTATTTACCTCGAAATTAAAATCTCACATGGGAAGAATTACCCCGGTTTGTAGTTGTGGTCTATCTGCTGGTGGAGGTGTTGCAGCAGCTATATCTTTTCTTATGACTAACAATAAGGAAATAGCAAAAAGGGCAGTTAATAATCACATTGTATCTATGTTTGGAATTTTATGTGACGGAGCAAAGCCTGGTTGTTCTTTAAAAGTGCTTATGGCTATATCAAGTGCGCTAAATTCCATCTCTCTTGCCAAAAAAGGAATATCCCTTACTTCATATGATGGTATTTCTGGACAGACCTTAGATGATACTTTAAAAAATATAGAGTTGTTGTCAAAAGATGCTTATACACAAATGGATATCAAACTATTAAAAGTTATTTCACAAAGAAAATCATCTTTATCCCCTAACCTTATCTGCCCTTAAGTCAAGAGATAAGGAAGAACTCCTTGTTAAGCCCTCGCAGAAACATACTTGAGACTTAGGCCTCCTAAGCCCTCTATTGTCAATGGAAGATATCCGCAGAGTATATTATTCCCAAAATCAAGAAGTCAGGAATTCAATTGCAGCCATTCCATCTGTTCCAATATCTTTTGAAAATTCATTCACAAAGGTCTCAATATGTCTTTTTATTACTCTATCATCCATCTCCTGCCCATTTTGTTTAATAAATGGCCAGATATCATCTAAATTTTTCTCTGCATATTCAATACTTCTCTTTATAGCATCTTCAATTTGTCCAATTACCTTTTCTCCTAGTTCCTTTTTTGCCAGAATGCAACCCAAGGGAATGGGATAGTTTGTGGTATGTTCCCACCATTTGCCAAGGTCAATTATCAACTTCAGACCATATTCCCCATAGGTAAAACGGGCTTCATGGATGAGTATTCCCGCATCTATCTTTTCCTCTAATATAGAGGAAATAATCTTATCATATCTGAGCTCTATAATTTTACCTTTAAAATCAGGGACGGCCTTTTTAAATATATAAAAGGCAGTTGTATTTTTCCCAGGAATCCCTATAGTCCTATTTTGTATTTGAGATAGAGTGAAATCTTTTTTTGATACAACTACAGGACCACAACCCCTGCTAATTGCACCACCACATCTAAGGAGAACATATTTATCCTTTACCTGAGAATAAATAGCAGCACTTACCTTAAGTACATCATATTGGCCATGAAGGCAAAACTTATTAAGCCTTTCCACATCTTCTAATACAAACTCTATGTCAAAAGGAAAACTCACTTTTTTTAAAAAGAGTCCCCCAAAGATATAGGTATCATTTGGGCAAGGAGATACAGCAAATTTAAGTTTTCCCATAAGACCTTTCTCCTAAATTTTTGTTGACTTTTAAAAGTTTGCTCCTAAAATCCTTTCAATGCAATTAACAGGAATTAAGATCATGCAAGAAAAAATCAAAAAATACAAGATTGAAGATATCTTTGAAAAAATTATAAACAACCAAAGAATTACAAAAAAGGAGGCCCTGAAACTATATAATATCCAGGATCCATTATTTTTAGGATATCTTGCTAACTTAAAAAGGGAAAGTTTACACGGAAAAAAAACAACCTATGTCTTAAACCAACATATAAATTACACAAATGTCTGTGTTAATCAATGTAAGTTTTGTGTTTTTTCCAGAAAAAAAGGAGAAAAAGGTTCATTTCAACTTACTCTTGAAGATATAGAAAGAAAAATAAAGGGTCTTTCTCTAGCAATAAAAGAAATCCATATAGTTGGTGGCTGTCATCCAGATTTTCCTTTTTCCTACTATATTAACATGCTAAAATTAATAAAAAAATTAAGACCCAAGGCTACCTTAAAATGTTTTACTGCAGTTGAAATTGACCACCTATCAAAAATTTCAGGTCTAAAGGTTGATGAGGTTTTAATAGAGTTAAAAAAAGCAGGGCTTGATATGATGCCTGGTGGAGGGGCAGAGATCTTTGACCCTGAGATAAGAAACAAGATCTGTCCTGAAAAAATAAGTGGCACAAGGTGGTTGGAAATAATGGAAATTGCCCATAGCCTTGGAATAAAGACAAACTGTACCATGCTCTTTGGTCACATAGAAGCAATTGTCCATAGAATAGACCACTTAGACAAGTTAAGGAACCTTCAAGACAAAACCAATGGATTTGTATGTTATATACCCCTTCCTTTTTTACCAAAAAATAGCAAAATTAAGGTTAAAAAGTCTGTCTTAGGGATAGAAACCCTAAAGACCATAGCCATCTCAAGGCTTATGCTGGATAATATTCCACACATAAAGAGTTATTGGGTAATGCTTGGTCTAAAACTTGCCCAAAGTGCACTTTACTTTGGAGCGGATGATTTTGACGGAACAGTGGTAGAAGAGAAAATTGGCCACATGGCAGGTGCTAAGTCACCCAATGTACTTACAAAAAAAGAATTAGTAGAAATGATAGAAGGGTGTGGATTCATACCTGTTGAAAGAGATGGAATGTTTAATATTTTATCTAATTAAATAAAAGGAATTTATATGTTTTATTATTTACTTAGTATTACAATATGTGCACTAATAATATCCTTTATTTTTGATAAAGATAAAACCATTAAGGCAATTTATGTAGCATATAAAAAATTCATGAATATATTACCTGCTTTTTTGATTATGCTTATTTTAGTTTCAATTGTACTTTTTTTAGTTCCAGATAAGATGATAATAAATTATCTGGGTGCAAAAAATAAGTTTTTTAGTGTAACATTGGCTTCTATTTTTGGCTCTATTACATTCATGCCAGGATTCATTGCATATCCTTTATGTGGCATTTTATTAAAAAAAGGTGTAAGTTATATGGTACTCGGTGCTTTTACTACTACGCTTATGATGGTAGGAGTGCTTAGCTATCCTGTGGAAAAAGAATATTTTGGCGCCAGAGTTACAATTATTAGAAATTTAATTAGCTTTATTATAAGCATCATTGTTGCTATTGCAATTGGATTTTTCTTTGGAGAGTTGATATGAAAAAACAAAACAATTTTATTAAAACCACATTTATTGTTCTGTATTTTTTATTCATCGTGATATCTTTTATCATGAATTTTCAGCCAGGAAAACAAATAGGACTTAATTTTACAACTTTTGCAATAGACATGTTAAAAATTTTACCCTGTGCATTTATCTTAATTGGGCTTTTTGAAGTATGGGTTAAAAAAGAAAAAGTGGAAAAACACTTAGGTAAAGGTTCTGGTATGATGAGTTATTTCTGGATGATACTCCTTGCAGGAACAACAGTTGGTGGACTCTATGTAGCATTTCCTGTTGCCTATACCCTATTTAAAAAAGGTGCAAAATTATCTGTTATCTTTACTTACATTGGGGCCTCGGCAATTTGCAGGATCCCTATGACCATTTTTGAAGCCTCTTTTATGGGTATAAAATTCAGTATTATAAGATTGCTTATATCCATACCCCTTGTAATATTTAGTTCTATTTTACTGGGAAACTATCTTGAAAGGAGAAACTATAAAATTCAGCTCAAGGGCGAGCTTTAATAACATCAATAAGCATTTTTTTTAAAGGTCAAAACCATCTTAACTACTTATCAAACTCTTTAAAGCCATCTTATTCCTTCTTGTAACACTATTTTATATAGTCTATCATTTTTAGATAGATCCACAATATCTATTTTATAAGGAATAGAACTTTCTTCTAACAATTCTCTTAAATAAACAATATCCTTAGAAATATCATTGTCTGAGATAATTCCAATATCAACATCAGAAAATATTGAATTATCACCCCTTGCCCTTGAGCCAAACAAATAAATCTTTACACCTTTGTCTTTAAAAAAATCTATTAAAATTTTCTTGAGTTCTTCTATTTTTTTTGTTTTCACAGATTTCATGAGATATTAAATCTATTTAGCATATTTTAGGTATGCTTTTAATTCTCATTACCCCTATCATCTTCTTTAAAATCCAGATCATCCTCGGTTAAAGCTTTGTTATCTAGTTCTTTTCTTAACTCTTTTTTTAGAACTTTACCTATTATGGTCTTTGGCAGTTCATCTCTAATCTCAATCTGTCTTGGCACTTTGTAATTTGCCAATTTTTGTCTACAAAAAGAAATTATTTCTCTCTTTTTTAAGGTAACACCAGGTTTTGGGACAATATATGCCTTAACTATTTCGCCTCTTGTTTTATGACTAACCCCTATTACAGCAGCATCAGCCACCTTTGGATGTTCGTATAAAACTTCCTCTATCTCTCTTGGGTAGATATTATATCCCGCTGAAATTATTAGATCCTTTTTTCTGTCAACAATGAAAAAGTATCCCTCCTCGTCCATATAGGCAATATCTCCAGTGTAAAGCCATCCATTTTTTAAGGTCTTTTTAGTCTCTTCTGGCTTTTTCCAGTATCCCTTCATTACCTGAGGGCCTCTGATTATTAGTTCCCCAGGTTTATTTAAAGGAAGTAATTTTGTACCTGTCTTAGTATCCACAATTGCAGCATCTGTATCTGGAAATGGAAGGCCTATTGACCCAATCTTTTTTTTGCCTTTAAGGGGATTTAAATGGGTAATGGGAGAAGCCTCAGTTAGTCCAAAACCTTCTATTATTTCAGCACCAGTGATTTCTTTAAATTTTTTAGATAATTCTTTTGGCATGGGAGCAGAGCCTGTTACACAATAATTTATGGATGTGAGGTCGAACTGATTTATGTTTTTTTGTTCTAAGAGTACTTTAAATATTGCAGGTGTAGAGGGGAAAATAGTTGGTCTATATTTATGTATGGCCTTTAAAACCTCCTGGGGTACAAACTGGGGATAGGGAATAGTCGTTGCCCCAAGGAGGGTGGGAAGATTGAGGCATACAGTAATGCCGTATACGTGAAAAAAAGGAAGTAAAGAGAGAAAAACCTCATGTCTTTCTCCTCCAATATTATTTAATACCTCGGCTGCCTGCTGAATATTGGCTGTTAAATTGTCATGGGTTAACATAACTCCTTTTGGGAAACCAGTGGTCCCACCAGTGTATTGAAGGAGGGCAAGGTCACTAGATGGATCTATGTATTCTGGTTCCCTTACAGCAGTCTTTTTTAAAAGTGATTTCCATTTGAGAATGTTTTTACCATTATATGGAACTTTAATATAAGTGCCTTCCCTTCTGGCTTTAATGGGATAGAGTAGATTTAAGGGAAAGGAGAGACTTTCTGATATTGATGTAAAAAATATCTTTTCAAGGGAAAATTTTGGAAGTAATGATTCTAACTTAGGCCATAACCTATCAAGTGCAATTAAAAAACGACTTTCAGAGTCACCTAGGTGATGGGTAAGTTCTTTTTCCATGTACAATGGATTTGTCATAACAGCTATTGCCCCAGCTTTGAGTACTCCAAAATAGGTTATAATAGTCTGGGGGAGATTTGGGAGCATTATTGCAACCTTGTCCCCTTTTTTAATTCCCTGGTTTCTTAGGTTGGTTGCAATTAAATCAGTTAAATAATTTAGCTTTTTATATGAAATTTTTTTGTTTTGGAAAATAACTGCCATCCTGTCAGGATATTTTTTTGCAGATCTCATTAGATGACCAAAAACAGGAAGATGTTCATATTCAATATGAGGTCTTACATCTTCATCATAATGGTCTAACCAGGGCCTTGGAATATCTTCAAACATAATTTCACCTCTTAATAAATTTATTCTATTAATTGACTAGTGTTATAATTTTTATCCATTAGTTGTAACATATGTTAAAGTCAAGATCTTTATAAATTTATAAAAGCCATCTGAGACTTTGTTGACGAGTATATAAAAAAACATTAGTATCAAGCACACTTATCCTGCTTATCACTGATTTTATTAACTGAAAAAGGTATATACCTATGAGAGAGCCAACTGGTCTATTTGTTGATTTTATAAGATATCTGGGAAAATTAGCAGTAGGTTTTATTAGAGAACTGGGGTGTATCTTTATTTTTTTTCTAAAAGGAGTAGGGTTTTCCTTAACACCACCTTTTCAGATACAAAAAATTCTCCACCACATTTATTTTATAGGATTTAAATCAATATTTGTAATTTCTTTAATTGGCCTGTTTACAGGCATGGTACTAGGACTGCAGGGTTATTATACCCTTGTAAAGTTTGCGTCAGAAGGTGTTTTAGGTGCTGCTGTGGCCTTGTCTATAATTCGGGAGCTGGGCCCTGTTTTAACTGCAATTATGGTTATAGGAAGGGCAGGATCTGCAATAACTGCAGAGATTGGAATTATGAGAATTAGTGAGCAAATAGATGCCTTAGAAACCATGAATATTAATTCTATCAGGTATCTATTTTCTCCCAGGATTGTGGCTTCCATTATATGTGTTCCTCTTTTGACCTCAATTTTTGATGTAATAGGTATAATTGGTGGCTATATAACGGGGGTACTTCTCCTGGGAATAGATTCAGGAACATATTTTTCAAAAATGGAAAATTTGGTTGATATGAAAGATATTATGGACGGATTTTACAAGGCAATACTCTTTGGTATCTTAATAATTACAATTTGCTGTTATCAGGGGTATTTTGTCCATAAAAGAAAAGATGGATTTGGTGCCAGAGGTGTTAGTTCTGCTACCACTGATGCAGTTGTAATTTCCTGTGTTCTTGTTTTGGTTGGAGATTATGTGCTTACCTCTTTTTTATTATAAAACCAGGTTAGATTTAATATGAAGACTCCACTTATTGAATTTAGGAATGTTCATAAGAGATACGGCAATAAAATTGTTTTAAATGGCGTAAATTTAAAGGTATATCCTTCTGAAATTACCACTATTATTGGAAAAAGTGGGGTGGGAAAGAGTGTTACTCTAAAACTAATGATTGGTCTAGATAAACCAGATAGAGGAGATAT
This sequence comes from Desulfothermus naphthae, assembly GCF_054657475.1. NCBI lineage: Bacteria > Pseudomonadati > Thermodesulfobacteriota > Desulfovibrionia > Desulfovibrionales > Desulfothermaceae > Desulfothermus > Desulfothermus naphthae. The sequence goes on along the minus strand of NZ_BAAHYQ010000001.1, from coordinate 1,318,191 downwards.
CCTCTATAGAGGGCATTCTATACATAATATGCCCAAATCTAAGTGGAAGAAATTAAAGAAAGAAATCAATTTTATGTTTCAAAATAATGCCCTTTTTGACTCCATGACAATTTATGAAAATATTGCTCTTCCCCTAGTGGAAACCACCAATATGTCAGATAAAGAAATTAAAAAAAGGGTCTTAAATGTTATGGAGACCTTGGATATTGCAGGACAGGAAAATAAATATCCATCTCAACTTTCTGGGGGTATGCAAAAGAGAGTGGCCCTTGCACGAGCTGTGGTTACTGATCCAAAGGTGGTCTTATTTGATGAGCCAACTACTGGTCTTGATCCCATTCGTAGAAATAGTGTGTTGGAGATGATACTCAGAAAACAGCGGGAATTCGGCTTTACTGCGGTATTGGTCAGCCACGATGTGCCACACGTGTTTTATATCTCCAGCAGAATTGCAGTGATTGATGAAGGCAAAATTATCTTTGAAGGAACACCAATGGAACTTGAAAATTGTGTCCATCCTGTTGTACATGAATTCATAAATAGCCTGGAATTTCTCAAAAATGACGCTGCTGGAATGATGACAAGTCGAGATTTTGAGAAATTTTTTGAAAAAATAAGAAGAGAAAAAGCCAGAAGAATCTCCTTTATTTTGTTTGAAATCGATAGATACAATGATCTTATAGAAAAAGTTGGTTATATTACTCCATATAATATTGTTTGTGAGATAGCTTCAACATGCAGAAAAAGTTGTGGGTCTATGATTGTGGCAATGGGTAAATATGGGATTAACAAGGTGGTTTCACTAGTGAATGAGACAGAACCAGCGAAAATAAAAACTCATTTTAAAATGATTGAAAATAATCTCAAACATAGAGATTTTATGCATTCAAATTCATATTCCGACTCATGTGTAGAGTTTGCTATCTATGGAGGATATACATTAGTAGACAAGGAAAAGTCTTTAAAACAATTAATAGATGAGGCAAAGGAAAGTAGGATTTTGCTTGTAAAATTACTTTGTGGGAAAAAATGAGGGATTTTAGCTATGGGTGATAAAAAATATTATATTGAATTAACAGCAGGAATCTTTGTTTTTATTTCCCTTCTTTGTGTTGGATATTTAACCATAAAACTGGGAAAAATGGAGCTTATTGGGAGTAAGTATTATTCAATAAAAGCCAGGTTCAGTAATATAACAGGTCTTAAAACAGGAAATGAAGTTAGAATATCTGGAGTAGAGGTAGGTAGAGTAAAGGATATTATTTTAAACCCAAAGGACTTTTATGTAATAGTTGTAATGGAGATTAGAAAAGATATAAAATTGAGCGACGACTCTATTGCTTCTATTAAAACAAATGGCCTAATAGGCGACAAATATATAAGTATCTCACCTGGTGGATCCGATATATATCTTTCTCCTGGCGACATTATTGTTGATACTGAACCACCAGTAGATTTTGAGGAACTTGTGAGCAAATATGTCTTTGGCAATGTAAAAAAATAAGGGGAGATTTGTTTATGCAACGAATAGGAATATTTATTTTTATTTTCTTTTTTCTCTTTTCTTCTGCATCTTTTGCCAATGAGCCTTCTGATACATTAAAAAAATATATTGATAAAACCCTTGAAGTTTTTAAAACCTATGATAATCCGACTAATTCAACAGAGTACAAATTGGAATTTGAAAATAAATTAATTGACCTTGCAAAGGACATCTTTGCCTTTGACATAATGTCCAGAATGGTTTTAGGAAGACATTATAGGGAGTTATCAAAGGCTCAACAAAAAGAATTTGAGTGTCTCTTTATTGAATTACTTGCGCAAAATTATTTTGACAAAATTTTAACTCATGTTGAAGATATTAAAAAATTTCCAAAAGATAATATTAAAATCATTGACCAGACAATATTTTCCAGTAGAAAGGCCGAAGTAAGAACAGAAATAAAATATCAAGATAAATACATACCTGTAAATTATAGATTTGTATTCTTAGGGAAAAAATGGAAAATTTATGATGTATATGTAGAAGGAGTTAGTTTAATAAAAAATTATAGAAGTCAGTTTAAAGATATGTTGTTAAAAAAATCACCTAAAGAAGTTATTGATGAGTTAAGGGTTAAGTTAAAGGATATTAAGTGTAAGAAAAAATTTAATACTGGTTGTTTTAAAATAAGATCTATTTATCTTATGTGCAATAAAGGAATATTCTATGCGGATTAATAAAAAAATTGTTTTTTGTATAATATTCTTAATTTTTTCTTTTTCTAATTTTGCATTTGCAATAAAAAATGACTCAAACTATGACGACATTATCTCAGAAATAGAGTCTGAATACAGTGAGGAAAACACAAAAACAGTGAGTGATCCTTTAGAATCTGTCAACCGTGTCATGTTTAAAATAAATGATAAATTGTATTTTTATTTTTTTAAACCTGTAGCAAAAACATATTCAGAGATAGTACCTCTAAACTTCAGACAAGGTATATCCAGGGCATTTACAAATATAAAATATCCTATTAGAGCTGTTAATTACATTTTAGAATTTAAGTTTGTAAACTTTTTTAAGGCCACTTGTCGTTTGATAATAAACACCGCTCTGGGCTTTGGGGGGCTTTTAGACCCTGCTTCTGGAATTAAGTCCTTAAAAAAACCACCTAAAGCAGATACTGGCCTTACCCTAGGTAAATGGGGCCTTGGTCATGGAATATATCTTGTGTTGCCAGTTTTTGGACCATCTTCTTTAAGAGATGGTGTAGGGACTATTGGAGATTATTTTTTAAATCCTATTACTTATGTTGAACCAGCCTATGCTTCCTATGGAATTAAAGGAGGAGAAAAGTTAAACTATTTATCTCTTCACCTTGGAGAATATGAAGATTTAAAATCTTCAGCAATGGATCCATATATTGCTGTTAGAAATGCATACATTCAACACAGAGATTCCCTCTTGTCCGATAATTAGTCATAGTAGTTGGGGATAACATAGTTCAACGTTCAACGTTCAATGTTCAATGTTTAAGGAACCCAGAACCTTGAACATTGAACCCAGAACTTAATCTAAATATTTCCTCAAAAGATATCTTTCAGGGACTTCTCAGAATGGTCCGATTTATAAAAATTAGAAATGCCACCCATCACAATTTAAAATCTATTAATATTGATATCCCAAAGGATAAATTTATAGTAATATGTGGACCAAGTGGGTCAGGTAAATCTACTCTGGCATTTGATATTATTTATGCAGAAGGACAGAGGCGTTATGTGGAATCCCTATCACCCTATGCCCGTCAATTTCTACCTCAACTTGAAAAGCCAAAAGTGGAAAAAATAGAAGGACTTACCCCTTCTATAGCAATTGAGCAACACAATATTTTAAAAAATCCAAGATCCACTGTTGGAACTGTTACAGAGATATATGATTATCTAAGGGTATTGTTTGCCAGGGTAGGGAAGATATATTGTCCAGATTGTGGTATTGAAGTCAAATCCCAAAGTGTTGATGAGATTATAGATTCTATTTTATCGCAAAAACAGATGTATAAATTTATGATCCTGGCACCTTTAGTAGAATATAAAAAAGGAAGTTTTGTAGACCTTTTTAAAAAACTCAGATCTCAAGGATTTGTAAGAGTGTATGTTGATGGTCATTTATACCTTTTGGACAATACCCCAGAGCTAGATAAAAACAAAAAACACAGTATCTCAGTAGTAGTAGATAGGCTCATTTTAAGAGACAATATCAGAAAGAGGCTATCTGATTCAATAGAGTTGGCCTTAAAATTGGGAGATGGGAAGGTTGTAATTAAATATATAGAGGGTGATGAAGTTTTCTATTCAACAGAGGCAGTTTGTCCTAGATGTAACAGGAATTTTCCGAAATTAACTCCACAACTTTTTTCTTTTAACAGTCCACAAGGGGCTTGTGCCCATTGCCTTGGAATTGGAGCAGTTGAACAATTTGATATAGACCTTATGGTTCCAAATAAAGGACTTTCTGTTTTAGAGGGAGCTATATTGCCCTTAAGAAAACCCAGACTATTCTCAAAAGTTAAACCCTTTTTGATAAAAATTTTTGAAAAATATGGAGAGGACCTAAAAAAAGGCTTTGGTGAGTTGTCAAAGGAGATTCAAGATAAAATTTTTTTTGGTGATAGAGGGATTGGGTGGGAAGGTGTGATTTCTCTCATTGAAAAGGGTAAAAATTATATAGGAAGTTCTATGTGGAGGGATGAGTTCTCAAAGTATAGACATAAGGTCATCTGTCCAGTGTGTAAGGGGAGTAGATTAAAACAAGAGGCTCTGTCTGTAAAAATATATGGGGCTTCAATATTTGATGTATGTTCATGGTCTATTAGGCGCTTATATGAGTGGGTGAATACCATTAAATTCATGGGGATGGAATCAAAGATAGCAGACCCCCTTATAAAGGAGATAAAATCAAGACTCAAATTTTTGACTCAGGTAGGACTTGATTATCTTTCATTATCAAGGGAAATGTCCACATTATCGGGAGGCGAGGCCCAGAGGATCAGGCTGGCTGGGCAGCTGGGTTCTGGACTGGAAGGTATTATATATGTCTTAGATGAACCAAGCATAGGATTACATCCAAGAGATAATAAAAGATTATTAAAATCCCTAAAAGAATTAAAAGATAAAGGAAATAGTGTAATTGTTGTTGAACACGACAAAGATACAATTAATGAAGCTGATTATATTATTGAATTAGGACCAGGTTCAGGTATGTTTGGTGGGGAAGTGGTGTATTTTGGAGATTTAGATGGACTGTATAAAGCAAGCACATTGACAGGAAAGTATTTGCGAGGGGATTTAAAAATTAATTTTATATCTAAAAATAGGATTCCAAGGGGATTTTTAAAATTAAAGGGTGTTAGTACAAATAATTTGAAAAATATTGATATAGACATTCCCCTTGGAGTTCTGGTATGTGTTACTGGAGTTTCAGGATCAGGAAAGAGTTCTTTAATTTGTGATACTTTGTATAAACACCTGCTCTTATCAAAGGGACAGGCTGTTGAAAATCCAGGAAAGATTCAGGGCATAGAGGGGGTGGAGAAGATTGAAAATGTAATTTTTATAGACCAATCTCCAATTGGAAGGACACCACGCTCCAACCCTGCTACATATACCAAAGTATTTGATCATATACGTGAAATATTCTCAAAGACAAAGGAGGCAAGACAAAGGGGCTATAAACCAGGAAGATTTAGTTTTAACCTAAAAGGTGGGAGATGTGAGAGGTGTGAAGGAGAGGGCTACATTAAGATACAGATGCATTTTTTACCAGATGTTTATGTTAAATGCGATGTTTGTAAAGGAAAAAGATATAATAAAGAGACATTAGATATAAGATATAAAGGACTTAATATTGCAGAAGTGCTAGATTTAACTGTAAGACAGGCAAAGAAATTTTTTGAAAACCACCAGGTATTAAAGAGAAAATTAGAAATATTAGAAGCAGTGGGGCTTGAATATATAAAGTTGGGTCAACCTGCCACTACACTCTCTGGTGGCGAGGCACAGAGGATAAAGATAAGTAGGGAACTAAGCAAAAGAAATTTGCCTGGGAATCTATACATCTTAGATGAACCAACTACTGGATTGCACATGCATGAAGTTGGAAAACTCATTGAAGTTCTCCATCAACTAGTGGATAAAGGGGCAAGTGTGATAGTAATTGAACACAATTTAGATGTGATTAGGGCAAGTGATTATGTGTTTGATTTAGGTCCTGGCGGTGGTGAATTTGGAGGAGAAATAATTGCAAAAGGTTCTCCCGTGGAGATAAAAAACAATCCTAGATCAATCACAGGCAAATATCTGTAAAAGGAGTTTTATTATGAAAAGATATGTGAATCTATTGATATTTATTTTTTGTTGTACATCTGTTGGATATGGAGGATGGTTAAAGATACCATTTGGACGTGTTATCTTATATAAGGGTTGTCCTAAAGTAAATAATAGTACTATCCAGTTAAAACAAAGGATATATGTAGGAGATATAATTAAAACAGACTCCAATTCCACTTTACAGATAAAAACAAAAAAAGGAGATACCCTGTATATTGGTCCAAATAGTCATATAATAATAAAAGATAAAACAAAAGTGAAGATCAAAAGTGGAGTTTTTAGATCTATTATACATAAGTTAAAACCCAATGAAGCATTTAAGGTAGTTAGTGGTGGCGGAGTTGCAGGTGTCAAGGGAACAGAATTTATTGTATATTCTAAGGATAACGCGTCTGTTCTTTTTACTAAAGAGGGGGTAGTGACTTTAAAAAATTTAAATTCAGCTGTTGATATTCTATCAAAAGAAATGTCACAAAGTGGTGTCAATATTGCTCCTATTCAACCTATTAATTATGAAAAAGACCAAACATTGAGGAATATGTATGAGATGTTATATGAGGTAACGGGAATTGTAGTGCCAAAAGAGATGAAAAAATTAAAGGAACTTCCGGAAATCATTGCCAGATGGAATATTAATTATACAAGTTATTTGGTTGATAAAAAACAATTTAAAGAAGCGTTAAAATATCTTGATATAGCATTTTTATTCACATCAAATTCAGATGTAAAGGCCGAGATATTATTTCAAAAATCCATTATAGATACCAAATTTTTAAATAATTATACTTCAGCTATTGATCATTTAAAAACAGTTGCAACTGATTATAAAGATACCAAATTTTATGAAGATGCAATTTTCCACCTGGGTTTCATCTATTTAGAAATAAAAGATTTAGATATGGCTAATAGATACTTTAAATTATATAATAAATTGTTCCCACAGGGTAAATATAAAAATCAAATTAAGGTACTTATAAATAAGGCAAAAGAAAAGAAAAAGTAATATTTAAATGAGAAAATATTGGATATATCTTTTTATATGTTGTTTTGTAATTTTGTGTGGCTATTTTTTATATTTTGAACAATTTGAATTTTTTCAAACAATAGATGATAGGATACAAGATGTAAAATTTAGATTTAGAAAAACAGTGAAACCTTCAAACAAGGTGCTATTAGTTGAAATAGACGGCAAAAGTATAGACAAGATTGGGAGGTGGCCCTGGAAACGCAGTGTTATTGCTCAGTTAATAAAAAAAATAGATAAATTAGGTGCTAAAACCATAGCTTTGGATATGGTCTTTTCTGAATATTCAAATAAAAAAGATGACGAGATATTGACAAAGGCTATTTCTGATTCAAAAAAAGTGGTGTTGGGATTTTTCTTTAGAAGTCAGGAGAAAAAAAATGAAAAGGATATAGCAAATAAAAATTTACCTGATTATTGTATTGAAAATATTCAAGTGATAGGAGAGGTCGATACCATTCCTATCAAGAATTTTCCTACAGCTGAAACAAATATCTATCCTATTTCATCGGCTGGTGTTGGAAAGGGTTTTTTTTCTGTGTTCCCTGACAGTGATGGAATATTGAGGAGATTGCATTTAATAGCAGCCTTTGAAGGATATTTAATGCCATCCTTATCTCTTGCAGCTATATCAAATTACCTGTCCCAGCCAATATTTGTAATTATAGATAAATATGGAGTTGTTGAGTTAAAGGTTGATAACAAAAAAATTCCTGTATCAAATACTGGAAGTTTACTTATAAATTTTTATGGAAAAGGACATACAATACCACATGTATCTGCAATAGACATTTTACAAGGACATGTTAGTAAAGATATTCTAAAAGACAAATTGATTTTTTTGGGTGTAACGGAAAAAGCTGTAGGTGATCTGGTTCCTACACCAACTGATCCCAATTTCCCAGGCACTGAAGTACATTGTACAATGGCATCAAATATATTACAAAATTTTTATCTTGTCAGAAATACTTATGTCTATTTAATAGATATTTTATCCCTACTTATTATTCCTGTTATACTTACAACTATTTCTATGAAGACTAAAAATACCCTTCTTTCTCTTTTGAATTTTTTTGTATTTGGCGTGCTTTATGTTTTTTTTAATATTTATTTATTTTCAGCATATAATATAAGAATTGCTACTATATATCCATTTGTTCAGTTTATTTTATCTTTTGTTCTCCTTGAGTCCTATAGAAATTTTGTAATTGAACAGAGATCTAGATATCTAAAAAAGGCCTTTAGTAGTTATATAGCTAAAGAACTTGTAAATGAGGTTTTAAGATCTCCAGAAAAACTCAAATTAGGGGGAGAGAAAAGGGTAGTTACAGTACTTTTTTTGGATATTAGAGACTTCACATATATATCTGAAAATTTAAACCCTGAAGATCTTGTGAATCTGTTAAACAGCTTTTTTGGTCCTGTTACGGATATTATTTTGAAAAATAAAGGAATGTTAGATAAATATATAGGCGATGCAATAATGGCACTTTTTAATGTACCTGTTGACCTTCCTGATCATGCAAAAGCAGCTGTTAAATCGGCAAAAGAAATTATTGAATGTGTAAAAGATTTTAATGATATTTATAATAAGAAAGGTTACCCCCAAATAAGAGTTGGCATTGGAATAAATACTGGTGAAGCAGTGGTTGGTAACTTGGGTACAAAAACTAGATTTGATTACACTGCAATAGGAGATACAGTAAATTTAGCCAGTAGAGTTGAAGGTCTTAATAAATATTTTAATACCAATGTATTAATGACAGAATATACAGCAAAAAAATTATCTCGAGAGGATTTTCTCATTAGATATATTGGAAAAGTAATTGTTAAAGGAAAAACTTCACCAGTAAAGCTATATGAATTGATTACTGATTTAGATTTAACCAATGATGATATAAATGATTTTGAAAGAGCTCTAGATTTGTTGTCAAAAGGAGATCTGCATATGGCAAAAAATATATTTGAACGGTTGTACAAAAAATTTAATGATTATTTAAGTGAGTATTATCTTAAATTAATAACAAATATAACTCATCCACATGATTTAAACTCAGATTTAAGTATTATTAGATTTGATAAAAAATAAGAGTCTATATTTTTATTTATTTTACATTGTTATTTATTCAAAATTTTATTTAAAATCTTTTTGGGCAGTTCGTAATCTGGATTTGCTTTTAGAGACTTTTTAAAAAATTCCATTGCCTTTTCCATGTCTTTTGCTTTATAAAAGATCATACCCATATTATATAACACAATCTCATTGTCCTCACCAAAATCAGGATTTCTCCTAAGAAGTACATTAAGTATTCCTTTGGCCTTTTCCACGTCCCCTGCCTCTAAATATGCCATTGACATATTATACATGATTCTTTCATTAGCTGGATCTATTTTTAAGGCCCTTTTGTACTCTTCTATTGCCAATTCCGGCTTTTTTTGTTGTCTGAGACAAATTCCCAGCCTATTTAAGGTCTCAATGTCACTAACATCAAGGATCTTTTTAACATCCAAGGCCTTTCTATAATATTTTTCTGCAAGAGATGTATCTATCTCCATAAGTGTATCCGCGATTTTTAATGCGAGATTCCCTATTTCTTCTTTTAGTTGTTTTGTAGCAAGGCTTATGGCGCTATCTAAATATCTTTCTCCTTGTTCCTTATCTCCTAATTCCAGAGAAATAGTTCCAATTTCCACCTTTCTCTCCACATTGAGGGGACTAAGTTTATCTAATTTTTTTAGATATTCTAAAAGGGACTTTTTATCACCAGTCTCTTTACAAATTTCAACTAGTCTCTTTAATGGCTCTAAATAAAGTTTCCGATCATTATGTGCCATTAAATAACACTCTTTGGCCCTTTCTATCTCGTGCATTTTTTTGTAAATATCTCCCTTGATCATAAGGGCCGCTGGACTATTTGGCTTTATCTTAAGTATCTCTTCACATTTTTTTAATGCTTCTTCTAAATTATCTTTATTTAAATAGTCCTTTGCCTCTTCTATCATCTTCCCCAGCTTAGTTGGTGGTTTTACTGTAAAGGCAATCTTTTCTATAAGGGTATTCATGCTATAGGGTCTTGTTATAAAATTATTGACCCCCATTTCGTAAAATTTTATTAAAACCTCTTTCTCCACTTCATCGGTTATCATTATAATGAATACTTTTTCTTTATAGCTCTCCTTTACAAAACTTAATAAATTTGTAGTTTGAGAGCCATCAAAAACTCTATCTAAAAATAAAATCACTTTATGTTTGAGCTTTAATTCCGCATTAATCTTGGAAACTAATTCTTTTTTTGAATAACAGGATATCAAACAATTCTTTTTTATTGCAAGTTGTTTGTATAATAACCTATTAAGCATTTTAATAAGGTTATTATCTCTACTATAAGTAATTATAATTCCTCCTTTTTCTACAAAAGCTATTATTATTTTCTCATACTTGCTATATTTCATTCTCTCTTTTATGTTCACATCACTTCCCTCCCTACTGAAGTAGTTTTTTCAACTGGCTTTATCGTAACTAAGGGATGATCTCTTAATCAGTCCAGAAGAATAGCTCTGATAGGAAGAACCTTGTTTTATATAAACAGCATTGTTATTATAAAAATTATTCGGCCTAAGTTTGTAAATAACAAACCCAGGCCATCATACTGTTATTCTATATTTTCTGCTATAATTTCCCCAAATCTCTTACATCCTACAACCTTTGCCCCATCCATAAGCCTTGCCAGATCCTGAGTTACTTCTTTTTTAAAAATAGCCTTTTCAATAGCTTTTTGTATCTTAAAAGAAGCATCCTTCCATCCCATGTATTCTAACATCATTCCACCAGATAATATCAAACTGCATGGATTGGCTGTGTCAGTCCCAGCTCTTTTAGGAACTGAACCATGGGTGGGCTCAAATAATGCCAGATCATCTCCAATATTTGCTCCAGGAGCCAAGCCAAGTCCTCCTACTTGAGCTGCCAGGGCATCTGATATGTAGTCTCCATTTAAATTAGTCGTGGCAATTATATCGTATTCTGCTGGACGGGTTAAAACCTGCTGGAACATATTATCAGCTATCCTATCTTTTATTACAATTTTGTCCTCACCATTACTTTCCTCACCTTCTTTAACACAAAATCTTTTAAACTTATCTTCTTCAATAACCTCGTAACCCCATTTACAGAATGCCCCTTCTGTAAATTTCATTATATTACCCTTGTGCATAAAGGTAACGCTTTTTCTCTTATTTTCTATGGCATACCTGAGAGCCTTTCTAATAAGTCTCTTTGACCCTTTTTCAGTTATAGGTTTAATTCCTATTGCTGCACTACCGTCAACATCCACACCTAATTCATCTTTCATAAATTCAATTAATTTCTTTGCCTCATGGCTTTTGGCTTCCCACTCAATCCCAGCATACACATCTTCTGTATTTTCCCTAAAAATAACCATATCCACCAGCTCTGGATGTTTCACAGGTGTCTCGAGTCCTTTAAAATAACGAACAGGTCTAATACAGGCATATAAATCAAAGGTCTGTCTAAGTGTCACATTTAGACTCCTAAAACCCGTGCCTACAGGGGTAGTCAAAGGACCTTTTATGGCTACTTTGGCATCTTCTCTAAGTGTTTTGAGTGTTTCTTCAGGAAGATATGAACCTGTTTCTTTATATGCCTTTTCACCTGCAAGTAGTTCTATCCACTCAATCTTTTTTGTCCCTCCAAAGGTTACATCCACCGCCCTATTAATTACCATTTTGGCTGCCCTAAATATTTCAGGACCTATTCCATCGCCTTCAATATAATAGACCTTTTTTACATCCATCAGGGACTTTTCCTCCTTTTTTAAAGATTTCTCGATATACCAATTAATTTATACACAATCATTCCTGATAGCCATGCCACATCCTCTGGGGACAGAATATTTGATATACTAGCATCAAAAAGTATATTTCCAGATGGAGGGAATTCTTCATCTCCTTTCCACAAGATCAATTTAACAGGCACAAAAGGAAAAAAGTAATATAGAAATCCAATATCTCCTTCATTTATCCTTTTTCCGTCTAAAACATTAAAGCTTTTTTCAAAAAGCTCTAAATTATTTCCAAAGACCTTTACCATTGGAGTTATTGCCCTGGCAGTAAATGGCCCAAAATAAAAACTCGCACCTGGTATTTCCCTATATGAAATCCATTCATCATAAATATCAAGGGGCTTTTTGCCCTGTAAATAATGTAATATTAATATCTGTTCAGGTAATGGAATCTCCTGATTTGCATCTTCTCTATTCTTAAATTGAAAATCAGGGTACGAAAGCTCATATATACTCCCTAGAAAAGGTATCTCCATTTTATTTTCGCCAGATATATTAAATCCACTTCTATTTGCCAGGTATTTAAAGCTCTCATTTTTTAACTCTTCAATAGCTTTTGCCCTGGCCATTTTGTAATCATCTATTCTAGGCATAAAATTATCCTCCCAAAAAAAGTGAAAACAATAAAATGATATCAAAAAATCTTCAGAAAATCCACTTATAAAAAAACCCTATCCTTACGTAAATAAGGACAGGGTTTTTAATTTTTATTGAAGCTAAAAAAATTTATAGTTCTAACCAGGAATCCGAGTATAAAGTTTTTCCAAGGAGGACATTTGTGGTCTTTACATAGTCCTGAAGCTCTTTTGGGAGATCATCCAATTTTGGCTCATTACCGTCCATTGTTTGATAGATAACATCTACTATATCCTGGCGTTCACCCCTTGCTATAGCATTTAATATGTCGTCTTTTGGATCAGTAATAATTGACTGCATTCCGTTTTTCATGAGCATTACACCATAGGTCTGATTTAAGATTGGCCGTAAGTGATCAGGTGCCCCATTTGACACATTGGAAAGACCACATGTGGACCTCACACCTGGAAACATCTCAGCTACCTCGCCATATAACATCTCATAAAATTTAAGGAGCTTAAGAGCATGGTCTTGTTGAACATTTACAGGGGTTACAACTCCGTCAACCCAGATTTTTTCATTGGGTATACCAGCTGCATTTGCCGCTGTTAAAAGTTCAACACAAAGGGCTACCCTTTCATGTTCATCCCTTGGAAGTCCTTCAGGTCCCCACATAAGTGCCACAAAATCTGCATTATATTCAGCAGCCAGGGGTAACATCTTTTCATACCTTTCAGGTCTGCACATAATTGAATTAATAATTGGTGGTTTGTCACAAACCTTTAGACCAGCCTCGATTGCATCAATATTTGTAGTATCTAAAAGAAGAGGCAGATCTACAACTTCCTGAACTGTTTCAACCACCCACTGCATAAGATCTGGTCCATCCTTTTTTGCAGGGCCAATATTTAAATCAATATAGTCCATGCCCTTTTCTTTTTGAAAAAGGGCTTCTTCCTGGATGGGCTTTTTATCCCGTTCTTTAAAAGCCCTGCCTATCCTTTTTACCATTACATTTAAACTCTCTCCAAAAAGTAACATTGTCATATCAAAACCCCTTTACCTATTTATTCTGTTACAAAAAAAAGGGCAACCTCCCCTTTAGGTTGCCCTTAAATCATACCTACTTATTGCCTTGCTTTTAAAAATGCTGGCAGATGCGCAGCCTCTCTTGGTCCAACTATTATCTTCCAATCCGGCAGCTCTTCCTCTAATTCACCAACTATTGCAGCAGCATAACCAGGAATAATAAGTTCCTTATGCTTTACCTTTTGATCAATTCCAGATTTCTTTACAAACAATCCTACCTCATCACCAGAGAATTTACCTGCAGCCCAAGCAGTAAGTACTGATAGACCTTCTGTATCTTTGATAAGCAACCAGCTACCTACCTTTGATGCCTCAACTTCACCAGATACAATAAAGTAAGTAAGAGCAAAGTTAGAGGTAACGAGTACTGGCGAATTCTCATCTGGCTTACCAATTTCATAAATACCCTGTGTAACTGTCATTGGCCTCTGTGGATCTGTAAAGATGTTTAAACGCTGCAACAGTAATGGGAATAAGGATTCTGGTTGAAAATCTGAAAGTACGACAATCCCACCATATTTGGCTATAAATGTGGCTGCTATAATAGTCTCTACATCTAAGTTTGAGGCCATTTCACATGGAAATGTAATAGTTGGATATCCCAGAGCCCTGTTTTTCTGCCTTACTGCCGCACGTCTGATTGCTACCTGATCTATAAATGCCTGTTTTGGCTCCCTGGCACCTGTGTCAATTACTAGGTCCTTAAGATCCATTTCTGCCAATTTTTCTGTTAAAGAAATCAAATTTTCTATTGAATCTGCCTTAACAGCAATTGGGACATTATTTTCCTTTGCCAGGTTACCATAATCTTCTACATTGTCCTTTGTTGCTGCATAAATAAGAGGTCTTTTAAACTTTGTAACCTCTAACGCAGCTTCCATAACTTCTTTGTTTTCAGACATTAATATCAAATTAAATTCTGAGGTCTCTGCGATTAGCTTGGCTTTTGCGGCGAATTCATCTTTGTTTCCATTTACATCCTTTAATGCAATCAACTCAGGACGCAAATTAAGACCTACCCTTTCATATTGAAAGGCATTCCACACCTTTAACTTATTTTTAAGCTCATCCTCACCAATATCAGAAGTTACCAGAGCCGCAATTGCAGTTGGTCCAACAAATGTCTTCTCATGTCTATATTCAACAGTCTCGCCTCCAATTTTTACCTGCCTCACACCTTTACCTAACATTACTGAACGTACTGGAGGTGCTGATGCTTCAGCCAATTTTTCCCTGGCCTCATCAGACACATATGGACACTGATCCAACTCAGCCTTCCCAGCTGCCAAATTCATGGCAAAAGCAAGACATGTAGCACACCCACATTCCTTACAATTTGTCTGTGGAAGAAGCTTAAATATTTGAATTCCTGTTAGACCCATTTTACTCTCCTTAACAATAATTATCTTAGGGTATTAACCCTTTTTTATTTCGAATAATCAAGGGGGGCCTATTTTGCCCCCTATAGCCACCCCCTATTAGCCAGCAACCATTGGCTCAAGCTCTAAAGCTGGATGTTTCTTTTCTTTTAAGAATGGCAGGATCTCTTCTTCAGTTGTGCCAACAGTCTCATCTGCGATTCTATCTATTAAATCAGGAATACCAAGCTCTTCTCCTCTTTTAATTAGCCTCTCTCTGAGCTCTTCTTTTAACATCTTTGGCATCCATACAAGTCTTAAGAGTCCGCCATCAGGTTTATCCTTTGGACCATCACCACGCAGGAATTTTCTCTGGGTAATATTAAACTTGGAATGTCCAACAAAACCTGGAGTTTGGGCTCCACCCCCAACTGTTCCTGCCAGTGTAGTAAATGGCATACCACATGGAGTCGGACCTTGATATTCTCTGTTTACTGTCATTACACCATTACACTGTGGCAAGACTGCTGCAATACACTCACAACATCCACAGGTGGTCATTGGTCTATCTAAAATTGAGTAAAAGGTATAACTGGAAATACCACCTTTTGATGCCTTATAGACAAATTCATTAACACCCTTCCATTCACCTTTCCATGGATCTAAACATTCACCCTTTTCAATGGGCTGGTTTGGACCAGTTGGATTGATTTCATAAGATGCCTTACAATCCATCCAGTTATATGCTCCACAAAGACCTGTCCTCTCTGGAGATACTGTACATACATGGTTTGGAGCAAAGGACTGACACAATGTGCAGGAATAGTAAATTTCTACGTCTTCATCTCTCATCTTCTCAACACGTTCATCACGATATTTGTAAACTGCCCTGGCCTTAGCAGTTATTTTATCTACATCTTCCTTATTTGTATATAAGGTTACCTGCACCTTATCTAAAATCTTCCCAAAATCTTGATGGAATTTTGCATGAAGAACCACACCTATATCTTTTAAGGTAAATCCTTTTTCAACTGCTGCTTTTGATACCCTTACCCAGGATATATCCCTTTGACCTATATGCATTACACCCTGGATGTAGTTTACCAAATGATGGATTTGCCTCTCTAAAATAGGCTCGAAGTCTTCCTGGAATTCCCTACCAGCAACCTGTACATAAATCCCAAGTGGCAGTACGTCCCCTTCTTTTAGATCTGGTACATCCTTACCAATAACCTCTACTTTCCCATCTTCAATCTCATTCATATTTGCCATCTGGACAAGTTCTGTACACTGGGTCTTACCACCGCCCATTTGGCAGAAGAGATCTCCCTTTCTTACCCTCTCACCTTCGTATGCAGGACCAAATGCGCATGGTATATCCACCTTGGATACTGTGACCTTAAGTCCCCTGACCTCAATTGACTTTTGAACGATCTGGTCATGGGGAACATTGGCGACCACGTGCTCATAAGTACATACCCCATAAGGTAATATCTCAGGTATATCTGTATCAGCTATTGTTGGAAATCCCCAGTTAACTGCTCCACCAGCTGCTGCAGCCCATTCTGCATTTACATCACCTAAAGCGTTAATAAATGCAAATACACGGTTTTTATTGTATAGCAAAATCTTTTGATAATCGCCAGGTTGCACACCTCCAAATGCCATTGCCACCCTATTGGCAAAACCAAGGGCAAAAACTGCGGCTGAAATTTCAGGGCCAAATGGAACAATACGTGTATTCCATCCAATCTGTACTCCAGCCTCAAGTAATTGTTCGGCAACTGTGGTCCCGTTTTGATTTGCTGCTAAGAATATGTAAAGATTTTTTTGCTGATAATCTTCAACAATCATCTTGGCAGTCTCTATATCTGGAGCAGCACCAACTATTGCTGCAAAACCAGGTGCAGAACCATCAACAAACTCAACTCCCCTTTTCCTGAAAATAATATCGTCAGCTGCCCCTAACCATATCTTTCCATTTTCTTCGTCTATTTCCTCAGAATGCAGGTAAAAATCTGGCTTTTCCAGGTAATTTAATGCCTCATCAATCTCAAATGCAAAAATTGCAGCCATACCTGCATCTAGTAGGGGACCTAAATAGGGCACATGATGGTGTCCCTTAACATGAGGTGGAAGGAGTTGCCTTGCAAACTCCAAAGGTTTCTTCATATCTTCCAATTTCTCAACCTTGTGTCCTGTTAAAGAATAAATTACTGGTAAATAATATGCTGTATTTGGAAATCCAACCTTTGTGGATGCTTCATATGTCTCAAGGATCCTTTTATAACGCCCCTCTACCTTTGATACTATATTATATGCACCCTGTATACATGCAAATGCCACTAATTTAGACATATCCATCTCCTTTTTTTATTTTATTTATTATGCAGCCCTTTTGTGGATTAAATTTAATTCATAAAGTTGCCTTTCTGGGCCGCTTGTGGGTACATTTTCTGGATATACCTGTTTTTCTTCCTCTTTTTGTCCCTTTTTGAGCTCTTCATATTTCTTTCTTACTGCCTCAATATCTTGTTCAATCTTCTTTTTATATTCCTCTTCTTCTTTTTTCTTGGCCTCTTCTGCCTTAGCCTTTTCTTCTTCAATTTTCTTTAATTTTTCTGCCTTTTCAGCCTCTTTATCTACTTCAGGTTTAATGATATTAAGCTCTTTTAACACCTCCTGTACTCCTTGTTTTATCATTTCAGCCAGTTTTTCTTCATCAACTGCTACACCAGTAGCTGGTGCTTTTTCCTTTGGTTCAACAGCTTTTTCTTCTTTCTTCACCTCTTCTTTCTTTTCCTCTGCCTTTTCTTCTTTCTTTTCTTCTACCTCTTTCTCTTTCTCTTTCTTTTCTTCTACCTCTTTCTCTGGCTCTTTTTTCTCTTCCTCCTTAGGTGGTGCTGCTTCCTTTTTAGCTGCTGGTGCTGCAGCCTTTTTCTCTTCTTCTATTTTTAGATCTGGCTCTGGTGAATATTGTGCATAATCAATACTTACCCCTGGGAGTAACTTTTCTATTGGTGCTATTTCAGTCGCCATCCCGCCATCAATCATTAAATCAATATATGCTCTAACCAATTTCACAGTTTCAGGGTGACGCAAAATAAGAAGAGAGGATCCTGCAATCAAATAACTTATTGCAGTCACACTCTCCATTAAAATACCCCTTCTCTCAGGATCTCCTAAAAGTGGGGCAGTCTCTACTGTATCTTTTGCCTCTTTACACTTCCAGACTTCAAATGAGAGATTATTTATAATGGGATTCTGTAATTTATCATCACCAAAGGTCATGGCAGCAAGCATGATTCTTTCCATGACTGAGTAGGAATATTCTAAACCATAACCCAAGCCACCAGTTGTTGGATCAATAATTACCCTGTCAAGGGGCAAACCCAGATTCTCCAACAAGATATTAATCTGCTTCGCTAGATTAATATCAATTGGAGAAGATGCAATAGCTGTATGGTTAAAACCCATTACAGAGGCACCAATTTGTTTGTGATTTGCATCTTCAATTGGGCCTATTGCCAAATTCTTTCCCTCGCACTCTTCACCTATCTTCTTTAAGACCTCAGCATCCTTTTCCACATTTGAGCATCCCCACACAATTACCGGTACATCAACTGCATCTAATACACTTTTTACAGTCGCAACTGCATCTTCAGCAGATGCATTTTTGTCATTTGGATCAATGGATCTAAGCTGCAGGGCAATGGCATCTGCTCCATACTGTTCAACACACTTTTTAGCCCACTTTGCAGGGTCATTTAAACAATCTTTAAATGGTTCCTTTGCTGAATCAGGCCACTCCGGGGGTTCCATGTCCCAAACTTCCATGGCTATTTTGGGTTTATTGGGAATGTCTCCCTCAAATGTGTAAAAGGGCAGACATGTCTGTCCCCCCAATTTCAGGGCCTTGTCACCGGTCCCAATGGTGACTTCCTTGATCGCTCCTGAATAGTTTTCTTTAATGATCTCAAAGCCCATAAGCACTCCTTCCCTTTAAAAATATTAACAAAAAAGTTCTAACTTGTTAAAAACCATTTAGCTGCAAATTTTTGATATGCAATTAGCTTTAATTCTCAAGATTGTCAACATATAACCCAACTAGACTTTAAATAATTTTATTTTTCTCTTATTCGGCCAAGAATCTTCCTCGTTTCTTTTAATCTTTCATTAACTTTTGGAAAAAGATTTAGATCTGTGTGTGGTAAAAATAAAGATGCTACATAGTTATCCATATAAGATGGTGTTTCTGAGAGTTCAAAATTGGTCATTTTTTTAACTACTTCTACCACATCCCGCCTGATTTGATTGTTTAAAGAACTCATCTTTGCCCCAAGCAAAGAACCGTTTCCAAGATAGGTAATCTTGCTTGTATCCATCTCAGGCAACAGACCTATGGTAATGGCCTTTTCTAAATCAATGTAGCTTCCAAATCCACCAGCTATTATTATCCTGTCTAAATCAGAGATTGATAGGCCAACTTCTTTGAGTAAGGTCATGCAACCACTATAAATTGCCCCTTTGGCACGTATTAGATTGTCAATATCTGGTTCCTGAAGTGTAATATCTCTATCAATACCACTCTCATCAGCCCAACAAAGCACATATTCCCAGATACCCTCATTTTGTCTGATCCTTGGGGTATCCAAATCCCTGTTGAATTTTCCCCTATTGTCAATAACTCCCACTTCAAACAAAGTAGCAACTGTAGTAATAAGCCCAGATCCACATATCCCAATGGGCTTTGCATTCCCAATTGTAAAGACCATTGGTTCTAAAGTAACTGGATCAATAGAAAAATCTTCAATGGCTCCTTTTTCTGCCCTAACACCAAATTTCATCCCTCCACCTTCAAAGGCAGGTCCTGCAGAACAGGCAGCACATGCCATCCAATCCTTATTACCAATTACAATCTCAGCATTTGTTCCAATATCAACATACAGTGTGAGTTCAGGTTCTTTATAAACCATAGATCCCATAATCCCTGCAACTATATCCCCACCCACATAGCTGGATACTGAAGGATATAAAAGGGCAATTACATGTTCACCCACATCTAAACCAAGCTCTCTGGCGTTTAGAGGTGGATACAGGGTACATGTAGGGACATATGGTGCCCGCCTAATATACCTGGGATCAAGCTTTAAAAAAAGGTGTGTCATCGTAGTATTTCCAGCCAGGGTTATAGTTGATATCTCATCATGAGATACCCCAGACTTTTTCATTATCTTTCCAATTACCTTATTTATTGTCCTTAAAACTGCCTGATTCAACTCTTCTAAGCCATTTCCTTTTTCTGCATATACGATCCTGTTTATAACATCCTCTCCATAACTCATCTGTGCATTAAAATCCCCATATTCAGCAAGCACGTCCCCACTATTTAAATCCAAGACCTGACCATAAATGGTCGTAGTCCCAATATCTATTGCAATTGCAAAGTTTCTATTTGTCACGTCTCCTGGCTGGACATTCAATATTCTGGTCTTTCCATCCTCCCTAACAGACCTTGCAAGGGTGGCAGTTACCTTAAAATCTGACTCTCTAAGTACCTTTGCTATCTTTTTGATGACTGAAAAATCGACTTCAAGTCTATGTTCGTTGTGCTTAAGTTTTAAAAAGTTCACAAGCCTTGTAACATCTGCAGAATTGTCTTCATGGCTTGGAGGAGGTAGTTCTAAATATCGCTTTTCAACAGGAGGCAAAAACATGCCCTTTTCTTTAAAATCAATCAAGTCAAGCTGTTTTATTGCTGCCCTTTTTCTCGGGGATGCCTGGATATTTAAGACACTCTCATCCATCTCAGATTCAATTGGAACACGGACCTCTAAATCCTCTAAAATTTCTGACAGACAGGCAAGTCTATATCCTTCTTCTATATCTTCCTTACTCAACTTTTCACTAATTCCACCTTTAACACTCCCTTTTTCAATTTTGACCCTGCATTTTCCACAAACACCATTACCACCACAGGACGCATTTATGTGCACCCCTGCAAGTAGTGCTGCCCTGATAACAGAGGTCCCTACATCTACCTCCACTTCCCTTCCGTGAGGAAGAAATTTTACCTTAGGCATATATACCCCCTTTTTTGTTGTAACAAGGGAAATACCCTTTTTTTAAAAAATTTTATATTTTATTTTTTAACTTAACTGATGGAAATTTTGTTAAATCTGTATGAGGCAAAAATTTTGCCCCACTAAATTTATTCATAAATTCCTGATTTACATTGAGCTCAATATAAGTGATTTTTTCTTCTAACATAAAAAGTTCATCAAAACAGCCAGGCTCAATTAATAATTTTTTTGCACCCTTAAGAGAGGTATTTCCAAGGGGTACAAATCTATCTAAAGGGAGATCAGGAAGCATACCAATGGTAATAGCTGATTTTGGATTAATAAAATTCCCAAAGGTGCCACCTACATAAAATTTAGATATTTGAGATAGGGAAATCCCCACAGTCTCTGCCAGGGTCTCTAAAATTGTGTACATGGCAGCCTTTGACCTTATTAAACTGTCTATCTCAGGCTGGGATATGAGCAAATCTTCGCCTGTGCCAGATTCACTTTTATCTACTAACTTGAGATAGAGTATCTCATCTTTTTCAACAAATAGGCTTTTCTCTCTATCTCTTACAAATTTTCCCCTGATATCTAAAAGACCATTTACAAAAAGCTCAGCAGCCAGATCTATCATCCCAGAGCCACAAATCCCAATAGGAGGCCTATTTTCAATAGTGGTATACTCAAATTTTTTCTTCACAGAATCATATTTTACCTTATCAATTACTCCAGGTGCTGCCTGTTTTCCTATCTTGCTAACACCACCCTCTAAGGCTGGTCCTGCAGCTCCAGCACAGGCAACAAGCCACTGGGAATTTCCTAAAACCACTTCAGCATTAGTGCCCACATCTACAAAAAGAGCTATCTCCTCATTTTTATGCATCTGACATTCAATAAGACCAGCTAAAAGGTCTCCTCCAAAATAGCTCCCGATATTTGGAAACAAAAACACCTTTGTGCCTTTGCCAAGATGTAATCCGACCTCCTCTGCTGAGAAAAGATCCAATCTATTCAAAGGGGGGATATAGGGTTCCCTTATAATCCAGTTTGGTTCAATCCCCAAAAAAAGGTGGGTCATTGCTGTATTTCCTGCAATTGCCACATTCACTATATCCTCAACATCTACTCCAGCTTTTTCACATAACATCTTTATTTTTTCATCTAAATCTTGGACGATCAATTCTCTTATCTCTTCCCTTCCCTTTGGATCTTCAGCATAATGTATCCTGGTCAAGATATCTGGACCAACCTTTGCTTGAGGATTTAAGTAATTTCCACTACAAAGTTCCTGTTTGGATTCTAAGTCCATTATAGATACAACATATCTGGTAGTACCAAGATCAACTCCTACCCCTAAAAATCCTTTTTCATCTTTTCCCTTTATTCCTGTTAAATAATAACCCAATCTATCCCTAAAAAGGGCGCATTTAATCTGAAATCCACTAGCCCTTAATTTAGATGGAAGGTCTTTTAATAAGATTAAAGGAGAAGTGACCCTGGCTATTGATGTTTCTTTTTTTAATGCCCTCTGTAGCCTATCAAGGTCTCCACTATTATCATCTAAAGAGGGCTTTGGCACAGGGAGTTCGATACACCAGCTCTTTAATTTTTCCATCACCTCTGTCCCCCAATTATAGTAGGCCATCCACTTGAGTGTCCAATCACCCTATCTATTTTTACTCCTTTTCTAAAAAGAATATTTTTTATTTCCCTCACTTGATGAGGAAAGATTCCAGATAGAATTAACCATCTAAAATTATTTAAGTTATACAAAGTTGTTACTTGACATATCACATCAAAGTGCATGTTGGCAACTAAAAGATGAGACTTTATAGGAGAAAAATTCAATGCACTGCCCCAGATAGGCAGGATCTTATTTTCCAATTTATTCAAGATTATATTTTTTTTTACAGCCTTTACTGCAAGTGGATTTAAATCAACAGCTAAAATCTTCTCTGCCCCTAATCTGGCACAAAAAAGAGACAAAATACCTGTTCCACATCCAAGGTCTAAAACCTGTTTGATGTTTTTGTCTTTAGTAAAAACATAGTCAATAGCAATAAGGCAGTTATGTGTTGTTGCATGCTGGCCAGATCCAAATACTACCCCTGGATCCAGGACAATATCTTTTTGGTTTATTCTATTAACATTCTCCCAGATCGGGATAATCTTGATTCCTCCTACCTCAAAGGAGTTTATCTTGCCCCCAATCCAATCAAAATAATCTACTTCAAACCTGTCTTTTAATTCCAGTTTTTTATCTTTTTCCACAAGCTCATCAATTAATTCATCATGGGATTTTGAAAAAAACAAAAAACTATCTCCAGATTCTAGCCAACAACCAATATAATCTGGCCGATCAAACTCTTTTGTAACCTTTCCCCTAATATAATAGATAAACAATTTATCAGGATAACTCATAATATGAATAACTTTTAATTAGACGATCTTTTTAAAGACTTCATAGGCACTCTTAAGGGCAACTGAGTCTTCAGGAATTTCAAAAGTAGGTTTTCCCTCCATGTCGTATTCCTGAATTAAAGGATCTTTCATAACACATCCCAAAAATTCCAGACCAATATCGTCAATATATTTTTTTACACCATCTGAGAGTTCTCCTTCCACATTATTCAATACAAGATATCCCCTGCCAATTACCACATGTAGGGAGCTTGCAAGTTCATTTATCCTCTTTGCTGCCTGAAGCCCTCTCTTTGATGTGTCTGATACCACGACCAGGGCGTCAACGTCCTTTGTGGTGAGCCTACTTATATGCTCCATCCCGGCCTCATTGTCTATTACGATGTAGTCATAATTTCCAACTAATCTGGTCAAAAAATTAGTAAGCAATGTATTTGCAGCACAATAACACCCCTGTCCTTCAGGTCTGCCCATAACTACTAGATCAAAATTGTCTGTCTCGATAATGGACTCTTCCAGCTTTGTGTCCATGAATCTATCCTTTGTCATTCCAACTGGCACCTCACCTCTTTTCATCTGTTCCCTGATATCTCCAAGGGTGGTTTCCACTTCCACACCAAGTACCTCGTTTAGATTATAGTTGGAATCAGCATCTACCACTAAGATTGGATGCTTGCCAGTCTCTAACATATATCTAATGAGAAGGCCACAAAGGGTTGTCTTGCCAACTCCACCTTTTCCTGAAAAGGCTATTGTATAGGCCATGGTTTAATTCTCCTTATTTTTTGATCTCCTGAATTATTTTTTCACAAATTTTATCTATTACATCCAGATCAGGCAGGTCCAAAACACATGAAGATGATTTTTGGCGCTCTGCTAAAGACTCAAGATAAGGAACCTTTGCTACCAGTTTTGGAAGGGGTATATTTTCTGGCAACTTAAAATCATCATCTGCCCTATTTAAAACTAGCACCTGTTTTTTAAGACCCAACTCTTTTGCCAGCCTGGATATATTGGAAGCGGTCTGAAGTCCCCTAATACTTGGTTCACTAACAACAACAAGGCCATCAACACTGGTAATTGTGCCTCTACCTAGATGTTCTACTCCAGCTTCCAGGTCCACTATCATCCATTGAGAACTTCTTAAAATCATATATGCCAACAGGGCTTTTAAAAGGGCATTAGCAGCACAACCACACCCTGCACCAGCGCCTGAAATGGTGCCCATGACCAAAAGCTTCATCCCTCTGACATCTTTGGCCAGTTTCTGAGGCAGGTCCTTAACATCTGGATTTAGATTAATAAACACACCAGTGCCCACCCTTTCTTGAATTAACTTTTTATTATTAACAAGTGGTGTTGGCACCTCATCTAAAGAAAGTCCTAAGGCAGGACCTAAAGAAATAGCTGTATCGGCATCTATTAACCAGACCTGTTTTTTTTGCCTATTTAAATAATCTCCAAGCCATGCGGCAATTGTGGTCTTACCCACACCGCCTTTTCCAGCTATTGCGATCTTCATAACAACTCACCCCTTTATTGTTTAAATTGGGTTCCTACTATATAAGGAGGCCCAAAAATGTCAATTTAATTAATCTTAAAAAGGGTAGGCCTAAGAAAGTGAAGGGCAAATTATGCGTTTTAAACAGGATCTCTCCCATAGGGCTAACAAACTAAAATTCTGAAAACTGTATGTTGGTTTATATTAAACGTAATCGTATAAATACCTATAATATTTCTTTTGTAGACAGTCGATTAGTTTTTGGAAAGTAACCACACAAACCCAAAAGCTTTTTTGTTAAGATTTATTATGAGAATTTATGCGCTTGCGCTTATGAGTTTTGAGTTATTGAGAAGTCTCATAACTTTGTGTAAAAAAAAAACGTAAAATTTTTTTTCAAATTTTTAATTTTAGTGGACAGTGAACAGGAAAAGAGAAGTGGAAAATTAGTGGTGCATTATTTGCATGTCCCCTTTTTTAACTATAAGATTTTTGATGTAAAACTTTCATTATTAGTCTGGCACCTTCTCACTACCAAATTTTTTATTCTAACATCCTCAATTATTCTTGACATGTTTTTTTGTTTTGTATAAAAAATAACAAAAAAATAAAAAAAGTATTACAAAATGTGATATTTTATAACTTAGGTCACAAAAATTTATTTTCCTGTAAAGGAAATCGGCATTTGTAGCTTTTTATGTGGGCAGGATCAGTAAACTAAAAAAACAGTAAGCTAAAAGGAGGTAGATATGCGCAAGTCGGACTTATTAATGTTATGTTTGTTCATTTTTTGTATCATGAGTTCAGCCGTTTTGGCTCATGATTATTGGATCGTTCCAGATACATTCTATCCCCATAAAAATTCATTGGTAAAAATGGCTTTCAGTTGTGGCCATAGTTATTTTGGCACGGTGGAGACACCAGATATCACCAAATACCGGCTTAACTTGATCACTCCTGATGGTCAGCGGATTCCTCTTGCCTATTCAAGGGTTGAACCAAAGGCAGCATGGAGCATAGTACCTGTCTTTGGAGAGGGAACTTACATAATTGGTACAGAAAGCATTATGCCCACATATTGGTCAAAGACAACAGAAGGCTGGGTGTCTGGACCCAAAAGCAGAAAAAAAAATGTTGTTGAAGGTGGCAAATATTTTAAATCTGTGAAGACCTTTTTGAGAGTTGGAAAGGCTTCAGATTCATACAAGATGATTTTGGGATATAGGATAGAAATTGTGCCCCAAAAAGATCCAACGAGCTTAAAGTCTGGGCAAAGTATCCCTCTGCTTGTGCTTTACAAGGCAAAGCCAATCAAAGATGTCAGTGTATTTGGTATATACGAAGGATACAGACCTGCGAAAAAATATCCTGTAGAAACCAAGACAGACAGAAATGGCATTGCAAATATAAAATTGACCAAACCAGGGCAATGGCTAATCGGTGCCAAATATCAATTTGACACCCCGGGAAATCCGGATGCTGATTATGAGAACTACCGTGCCTATATAATGTTCGAAATAAAATATTAAAAGGAGGTGAGGAAATGAAGAGGATAAGTTATTTTGTTTTTCAGCTATTTCTTTATGGATTATTGATTCAATCGGTTGTCTTCGGGGCCGAAAACAAGAAAAGTATCAAATTGGAGGATATAACCGTCAAAGGAGAGGCAATACCCTATTCCTATAATCCAGGTACAATAAATGTAATCAGATCTGATCAATTTGAGAATCTGAGGCTTGACAGGACCTCAGATATACTCAAGGAGGTTCCCGGCGTTGAAATTGGCAATTACAATCAAGGAGGGGTTGCAAATAGTTTCTCCATGAGAGGGTTTAGAAGTTGTGGCCATGGAGGTGATGCGGCAATTTACATAGATGGGATTCCACTGAATGAAGGAGAATCCCATGCGGATGGCTATGCTGACATGAATGTTATTATACCGCTAGAGGTGGAGAGACTTGAAGTTTACAAAGGGCCATCTTCGGTTCTGTCGGGAAATTTTGCCAGGGCTGGGACTCTTTCTTTTTTTACGAGAAAAAGGGGAATATATAACATAGTTAAAGGTGAGTATGGATCATTTGCTACTTTTGATGTTCAAGGAGCGTTTGGAACCAAACTTGGTCTTGGTTCGGGCCTTTATAATAATATTGCCTTCCAATTCTACCGGACAGATGGCTATCAGGAAAATTCAAGATGGCTTAAAGGAAACTTTTCTACCAGATTTTCATATGACCTTACCGATAAGTTGGACGCAAGTTTGTCGTTTAGGTTTCATGGGTCGGATTGGCATGCACCTGGGTATATCCCTAAAGACCAATTTAAAGATGAAGACAAGGCTAAGAAACAAGCGGTTAATGCCGAGGATGACGGTGGAAAAAAAGAATTTTATACGCAAAGGCTAGACCTCGGTTATGATTTGACAGATAAATTTAGGCTTCTCTACTGGCTTTATTTGACGCAACAGGATTTTACCCGTTTTGCCAAATTCGGATACAATCCTGGTGGTCAAACAGAAAGAAATTACGATCGGAAAGTGTATGGTACAGGGATGAGTTTGAATTTTGACTCCAGCCTGTTCTCAATCCCCTGTCTTGGTATTGTTGGTGTTGAATATTATTATGAAGATACCGACTGGCTTCGATGGAATACCAGTAATCGGGTTAGGATAGCTAAAACTCAGGACAGGGAATTTATAATCAAGACGTTTTCTCTATTTGCCAAGGTTGATATGGATATCTCCCGTTATTTTCGGCCGCAACTAGGGCTGCGTTATGATGATTTCGGGGGAAGTTACACCAATCATGACCCGGGAAGCGTAGGATTCAAACACGATATGAATAATTACAATCACCTGAGTCCTAAGGTTGGATTTCGTTCTCGCGTGTTGGATCCCCTTGATTTCCGCGCAAGTTATTCCGAAGGATTTGCATTGCCCAAAGGAGAAGCAAAATATGATCCCACAATCGATGTGGACCCTGTAGAAATTAAGCAATACGAAGTAGGGTTGACCTATACCCCTCTGGAGATGTTATGGGTTGACCTATCTGCATATATCCTTGATACGACTAATGAGATCCAAGAAGACCCACCTGGGTCTGGCCATTATAGAAATGTTGGCAAGACAAGGAGAAAAGGAATAGAATTGGCCGTAAAGCTTAACCCAGTGACAGGCCTCAAGATTTTTGGGGATGCGTCTCTTATTGATACTGAAGTGCGGGAAAATCCTGATCCACAATTGGAGGGAAAGGAAATCAAAGGAATTCCTGAAAATATAACAAATCTGGGTGCAGAGTATTCTTTCCCCTGTGGCCTTAGAATCAGGGCCAAGTGGCGCCATGTGGGAGAATATTACATAGATAATTTGAATCAGTTTAAATATGGTGGCTACGATGTGGTAGATATGGCACTTTCCTATAACATCAAAGATACAAAGAAGACTGAATACAAGCTGACGTTTAGTGTCGATAATCTATTTGATAAGCATTACAGTCAGGCAGTTTGGCATGGCTATGGTACAAACAACTATGCAGTCGCCTGGCCGAGGACGTTCTGGGTCGGCTTGAGTGTGAAATGGTAGTTTTTTAGATGTCCCATGTCTTATAGCAAACTAAAGTTCCGAAAACTGCATGTTGGTTTGTATTATGAGTTCTGAGTTATTGATAAATCTCATAACTTTGTTTGAAAAAAAATTAAATGTTCACGGGTAATTTCCTAAATAGGTGATGAGCAAACACTCCATGTAAGAAGGAAAATTACCTGTGAACAACAACTTCATTGCTCAATTTTCAAAAAATAATAAGTTTTTCTCCACATCTTTTGATCGTGCTATCCTTCGCGGTTACATTTTAGACCTCTTCTATGAAGGAGGCATTGCTTCTTTCCTTAAATCTATGGGTTTTGTTAAACGCTCTAATGGCGTTATGCGCATTTTCACTGACCCCCCTGCCAATCGCCTTGACATTCTGTCTTTTAAATGGTGCATTATTTGCGTGTCCCCTTTTTTAACTTTTTTAAAATCAACAATCACGTTGAAAAAATAATAAAGATAGATTAAGAACTAAAATATAACACGATTAGCTTCACCATGGAGGTAGAAGTAACGGTAGTGTAAAAAAATTTGTGTAAATTTTTTGTAGAAAAAATGGGCATCATCCTTTAGAGTGAGGTGAAAGGAAAAAATAACTTCCTAAAATTTGCATCATAAGATAATGTTTAGCTTGACAATATAGTGAATTAATGGTATAAAGTGTTTCAAATAGGAAGTATGAAGGAGGCACTGATTCTATGCGTAGATTCCATGTTAAGTTCACTGAAAAAAATCTTACGGGCAACGCCGGACTGGTATTGCTGGGCCTGTTTGCTGACAAACTGAAGCTTCCCAAGATGCTTGAGCAACACATTACTATTAAGCGGGGAGCTACCGCACAGTATAAGGTTTCCGACATTATCATGATTTTGATGATGGCAGTGTTAGCTGGGGCTAAGCATATGAGCCATGTATTTATCCTAAGATCTGATTTAGCATTGAGGTCGCTTTTTAAATGGGAAAGGTTTCCTGACTATACTACCATAAATCGGGTTTTTAAGTTGTTTAATCCCCGACATTGCAATGAGCTCTCCGATGTAGAAACAAAAGTGCGCAAAAAGGTTTGGGGTAAAAAATGGTTTAGCCGCATCACTTTAGATTTGGACTCTACAGTGCGTGGGGTGTATGGGAAACAGGAAGGTGCCGAGAAGGGTTACAACCCCAAGAAGCCAGGACAAAGGGGATATCATCCGCTCCTTTGCTTTATTGCTGAGACGCGGGAATGTCTTCACAACTGGTTTAGAGCCGGAGATGCTTATTCAGCCAATGGTTGTGTAGAGTTTATGCAAGAGTGCTTTGCCAAGCTTCCAAGGAGAGTCTGGAAAATTATTGTACGTGCAGATTCCGCCTTTTTTAATGGAGAACTTTTAGACTACTTAGAAGAGGCTCATGCTTTGTACTTAATCAAGGTTAAGATGCGAGGACTCACTCAGCTTTTAGAAGCTCAGAAATGGCACAAGGTTAAAAATAGACCTGGCTATGAGAAGACCGAATTCACATACAAATGTGAGAGGTGGAAACACCCCCGCCGGTTTGTGGCCGTACGTCAAGTAATAGAGAGCAAATTTAGTTGCTTTTTTTTCAGCGTTACAAAGACTGAGTATGATTATTTTTGTTATGTAACAAATATGAACCTGAGTCCCTGGGACGTCCACAGGTATTATTGCCAACGGGGGGCCAGTGAAAACTGGATTGAGTGGTGTAAGGGACAGATGGCCTCTGGAAGCATTTTGACACAGGATTTTTGGGCCAACTCCGCCATATTCCAGACCTGTATTCTGGCTTACAATCTACTGGTTTGGATGATGTGGCTCAACGATGAAGATGGTTTTAGAGAAGAGCCCAACACAATCCGCATGTTTCTAATCCATGTTCCAGCTCGGCTGATGCATGCGGGACGACAATGGTTCCTTCGATTATCGAGGGATTATTTTTTCAAAGAACGTTGGATAAAGATAGAAAATTCCATCCGGTCATTACAATTTGCTTAATCTTTTTTTGAGAGTATCCTCCAAAATAGGATTTTGCGTAAGTCCATGTGCAGTGGTGTGCCTTTACACACCCGTAAAGAGTGCCACTGACCGCAGCTTCTACCTGAAAAAGCCTTCCAAGTCACAATGAGGGAGACATATCCTTTAACATAACAGCTCCATATCTAGGTATCTCTGTCCAGAACAATCAGTTGCTTACGATTGAACTGTAATTGCAGATTTTAGGTAACTTAAAAAACCCATAAAGGAGGATGCCCTCTGTCTATATTCGAATGCAAGATTAGTTTGCCTGAAATTAAGGATTTTATCAAGGACTTAGTTTTAGTTCCTGAGAATATTTTTAAGTTGATAAGAAGAGATATTAAGGACCCCATAGGGAAGTTTCTGACAAAGATGATGGAAGTTGAACTTGCTATTTTTTTAGGAAGGTAGAAATATGAGAGGATTAAAGGAAAAAGGGAAAGGAATTACAGGAATGGATATACAACTAAGACATTTGCAATAAAAGGAATAGGAGGGATAAGGGTTCAAGTTCCTAGAGATAGACTTGGTAAATTTAATAGTAGAATTATTCCCAAGTATAAAAGACAGGAGGAAGAACTTAGCAGAGATATCTCCTTGTTGTTTTTAACAGGCCTAAGCACAAGAACGTTATCTATGATTTCTAAGCATTTATTGGGCTATAAAATAAGTCATAGTCAAGTATCTAACTGTACTAAAGAATTAAAGGAAGCAATAGAGAGATGGCGAAATCGGGATTTATCCCGAGAAAAAATAAAATATTTATTTGTAGATGGAGTTAATTTTAAAATTCGAATAGGCAATAGCATAGAGAGTTTACCCATATTAGTAGCAATAGGAGTAAATGATAAGGGAATAAAAAAGGTGTTAGGTTTTCAAATGGGAGATAAAGAGAGCGCATCTTCCTGGCGAGAATTTTTTAAGGATTTAAAATCCAGAGGCCTTAAAGGCTCAGATATAAAATTAGGAGTAATGGATGGTCTTAGTGGTTTAGAAAGGGTTTTTAAAGAAGAATTTATAAATTCCAAAATTCAGAGATGTCTAGTTCATGTTATGAGAAATGTGCTATATAAAGTGCCTAAAAAGTATAAAAAAGAAGTAGCAGATGCTTTAAGAGATATATTTATGCTGCATCTTAAAAAGAATCTTATGAGGTTTTTATGAAATTCAAACAAAAATGGGAAAAAATAATCCCTTCAGCAGTAAGGAGTTTAGAAAAAAAGTTTTAAGTGTTGTACAACATTTTATTCATTTCCTTATGAAGAATGGGTATCAATAAGAAGTACCAATATAATAGAAAGGTTGCATAAAGAGTTTAAAAGAAGAACAAAAAGTATGGAAATAATAGGAGGAGAGACAAGTTGCTAGTTATTACTTTCTTTTATAAGCCTTAAAATGGAGCTGTACTGGCAATCTCACCCTATAGGGATGATGCAAAATTCTTTGATTAACCTAAAAAATATTAATAAAATTTTTACACAAAATTCTTGACACAACCGAAGTACTGATAAGGGAGGCCAACACTTATGATTTACGAAGAAAATTTAACAGAGGAAGTAAAAAAATTAATTTATGAAGAGATCCCACACATTTTAGAGAAACATCCTGAGGTGAAGTTGATATTGTGGAACAAGTTAATTGATATTTTTGCAGACAAAAAGGAAACAGAATCTAAGTTTGAAATTTTATTGAAAGAATTCCATGAGTTAAAAAAAGAATCAGAACAAAGATGGAGAGAACTTAAAGAAGAGTCAGAGCGTAAGTGGCAGGAATTGAAAGAAGAATCAGAACGTAAGTGGGAGAAATCAGAGCGTAAGTGGCAGGAATTGAAAGAAGAATCAGAACGTAAGTGGGAGAAATCAGAGCGTAAGTGGCAGGAATTGAAAGAAGAATCAGAACGTAAATGGAGAGAATCAGAACGTAAATGGCAGGAATTGAAAGAAGAGTCAGAACGTAAATGGAGAGAATCAGAACGTAAATGGCAGGAATTGAAAGAAGAATCAGAACGTAAGTGGAGAGAATCAGAACGTAAATGGCAGGAATTGAAAGAAGAATCTGAGCGTAAGTGGAGAGAATTAAAACAAGAGTCAGATCAGAGGTGGGAGACCTTGCTCAAAGAAATTCATAGAGTAGATAAAAGAATAGACAGAACCATTGGAGCACTTGGTGCAAGATGGGGAATAAATAGCGAAAAGGCCTTTAGAGAGGCAATCGAAGCAGTTTTAAGCGAATTAACCGATTTAAAAGTAGAAAATTATTTAAGCTATGATGAAAAAGGAGAGGTCTTTGGACATCCTGATCAAATAGAGCTAGATGTTGTTATTAAAAATGGCGAGGTTTGGGTAATAGAAATAAAGTCTTCAATGAGTAAAGCAGATATGTATATATTTGATAGAAAAGTGAAATTTTTTGAAAAACAGCAAGGGAAAAAAGTAAGTCGTAAATTAGTGATATCCCCAATGATAGAACCAAAAGCGTATGAGGTTGCAAAAAAACTGGGAATTGAGGCATATACTGCTCCAGAGGATGTAGTTAGCGAGGAAGAATAAAGATTCTTTTAAAAATAAGGATAGGTGTTAAGAGATTTATTTTCCGCAGACCTAATTGGATTTTGGAGGGAAAGCTCCGCTTTGAACCAAACTACAAAGTTCTTGGCTATTCAAAGGTGGCTGTAAATTCAGGGACCTTTCGTCAGGAGATTTTGGAGCCGATCCTCTAGTACGGAATTGTAGTGGTCTTTATCTTGCTTGGACTATTGGTGGCCTTTTGTGGCCTGCGCCGGGACATTGAGGCCCTTTCTATTATCCCTGTCTCCTCCACAGGACGCCTTATGCTTTTAATACTCATGGTGGCTCTCCTTGGTCCTGCTATAAACGTGATTTTGGGGAAATTCATCTCTTCTGCCACTCTGGGACATATAGCCTCCATCCACAAGGTTGCAGGAATAATAAAGTTAACATGATTAACTCTACCTTAATTTCCTAAAAATTTGTCTTGACTTTTTGGGGCATTACATAATCTTGTATACCCGTGTCCAAGGAGAGTGGTCTATTACCAATTGAAAATTGGATTTGAATATAGAAGGATCTTTTAAAAGCATCTGAACCATATTAGAGAAGTACATTATCGAGTCCATTAAGAACATTTCCTTTGATATAGTGTTTAATATGCCGTAAATATCAGAGCCAGTATACCAGCGATATTCATGTACCTTTCCCTTTTTATCCACAATAATTAATCCATCTAATTTTATGCTTTTGTTATTTACCATTACAATACCATCCCCTGTATTTATATTTATTTTACCTTGGAGACTTTGAATTTTACCAGGAAATGGTGTACCTGTAACTATATCCCAGGAACCAAAATAACTTATCCAATATGCCAATTTTAAATTCTCCCATGAAAATACCAGATATTGTGGAGGAATGTTTGTAATATTTAGTTCTTTCTCTTTTAAATTCTTTATAAATAAGTGAGCTTTCTCTGGACCCATCTTATCCAGTTGAGAAATTGGATCTGCTAAATAAATCCTCCATATTAAAGGTATATTCTTTTTCTCTTTATTATATTTTTCTTTATTTTCATTATAATCAATTAACTGGCTCTTAGTGATATATTTAATGAGATTGCTTGCAAGAAGTGGAGAATTTGATGTGTGGACAAGCGCCAGTGGATATAAAAAAGGACCGTCATGAACCCCACCATCTGCAAAGGAGGGCCTTTTTGCGTAGTACTGACATGCATAACCATAGTCCCACCATTGCCAGAGCCTCCCATTTTTGGGCACTATTTTGGCAGCTTCTACAAAAGTTTGGGCATAGATTTTAGGAAAAATAGGACTAGGTGTGAAATTAAAAGATATCTGTAAAATAGGTATTAACACCAAAAGAGACAGTACAATTTGTAAAAGCCATCTCCCTGTATTTGATAACATGTTTTTAAACATCAGTCCAATTCCAAATCCAAGTCCTACGCCTGTTGCTACTCCTCCGTACATAGCAAATCTATTTCCAAGCTTTATTGATAAAATCCCCAATAATAAAAATACAAGGAATATAAGATGTGATGGCTTTTTTATTACTAGGTAAAAGAGACCTAACACTCCAATTAAAAAGGTAGGCCAATTATAACTCATTCTTATAACTGCTTCGGAAAACTTTAGATTCTGTGCCTCTTTTATGCTTTGAACTACACTAGGTAGTTGCAGAGAATAGTTTTTAGACGTCCCAGTATAGTAAGACAGTATTTTGGAATACTTTAACAATTTAATAAATCCACTCAATATAATCATGTGTACTGAACCTTCAATAGATGCTGCTATTGCCCCTAAAACTAAAATCCACCACTCTATTTTGCTGTCAACACTTTTTGCACTTTTTCTGTAGATTGTTAGCAAGGATATAGTACCTATTCCGCTTATAATACCAAAGGTAAATATGTATATTACAATGATTCCATAAAGGGAATCAAAGAAGAAAAGTCTTTCTTTATGGTTTAAGATCATAAGAGAAATAATACATAGTACAATAGTGAAAAAAATAAGGGATCTTCCACTTCCATAAAACCAAATATAACAATATCCAATAAGACCTATAATAATAGGCAGTTTTAGGTCTGATAAGTGCTGAGGTATTTGACCTTTTGGCCTGTTTTCAAGCCAAATGATTATGGTACAACAAAATGCAACAAATAGGGCAAGTACACCAAAGTCGGTGTCAAAAAATCCCAGCCTACTTCGCCCTAAATACCCAAGACAACAGGACCCCAAAATGCTAGCCACAATTGCACATTCCAGCATATTGTTTTTGTGGGCAAGTATGACTAAAGGAATTACTAAAAGGGAACAAAATATTCCTGGAATATAAAATGCCATCTTGCCTACAGGAATATTTGTTATTTTTGAAATATACCTTGTAATTATTCCCAATGGTTCATTAGGATTTCTGCTTGTTCCTATAGCAGATGCCATGAAATAATATGCATCATGGGTGGCCATTAATTTTTCACCATTGATTTCATAGGCTTTATTTTGCCATTTGGGAAGTTCAATGAATCTTACAATTATAGGTATTAAAAGACTTATAAATAAAACAAAAAGAAAAGATAATTTGTTGATTTTTGAGTAGTTTTTTATCTTCATAATGGATGTTATCCTTTAACTTTAACCAGAATTTGATAAGAAGACACTTCTTAGATCAACTTTTTTATAGCTGAAGCTCCTTCATTGATAGCAAACTCTATTATTTTTTTGCATTTATCAGAGGAAAAAATATGGAGCTGAAAATCATTCCAATTAGAAAAGGTTTTGTTGGTTATTTCACGACATTCCAGTGAACCCGCTTTCTCTCTAAATCTTTGAACAACATTTTTACCTACGCTAAACGTCTCAGGACTACCTAAAGGTTTATCTCTGAGTATATTAATATGACCAACAATAAAAGCCTTAATTGTATGCAAATATGAAATCTCTCGAATATTTAAGCCAATAACTAAATTTATACCTAAAATTGCACCGGCAAGGGCCCCACAAATTCCACCTTGGAGGCCAACTCCCCCATCAAAAACAAAACACAACCGTTCAAGAAGGGGATCACTTATTCCAGTACGATCTTTAATCCCTTTTAAAACTACTTGAGCACAATGTATTGGTTGATTGAGGGATTCTTTTTGGTTTAATGATATTTTTGGCAGTTTCTTTTCTTGCTGAGTTTGTAAGTATCCTATGGCACCCTTTATGTGCCATAAACACTTCGCAAGACTTTTGCCTGGAAAAAAATAATGTAACTGACCTAAAAGTGAATAAAAATTTACACCACTTCTCTTTCTACAAAGTGAAGAGCCAAAACAATTCTCAAACCATCTAACATATTCTCCAACTAAATATAATACTTCTACTTCTGTAAGTGTGCTGTGTTGAGTAAGTAATTCGTCATACATCAATGCCAATCCTAATGCTCCTCCGGTAACCACACCGCAAGTAGAACCACTCGCTACTACTCCACCTTCCAGTCCTGTACAGGCTCTTAAAAGATTGTCTTTTCTTATTCCTATCATGTCCTGTAAAACTTCCTGAGTTGCCAACGCGCAATTTAGATCCTTAATCAAATAAAATGGAGCCCTTCGACCCCAATACCTTTTATTTTTTTTATTCATTAATTTTTGCATAACCTTCCCCATTTTTATGGATATAATACAATTATAACAGCTTTATCTTAAAAAGGTCAATGCTTAATCACCAATTAATGCCAATTTTCATCCCCCACAGAATTGACCCTTTCAAGAATGTTATGCACCTGTTTCAGATTTATTCTGAGGATTCACTCTTTTTTGGACTTCATAGTTATTTCTTCTACCTTTTGGTTGTAAAATGCAATGACTTCCCGTCTTCTTAACATTCCCAATAGTTGTTTAGGATTCTTTGTGTCTACCACTGGCAAACTATCTAAATTTTTTTGAGTGAATTTTTTCATAACTGTGTGTAAGTCTTCTTTAAAATTAGTCGTGATTATATCTGTGGTAGCGATATCTTTGACTATAATTAAATGTTCTATACCTTCTGTAAATAATATACTCCTAAAGTCTGTGTTGGAGAAAATACCAACCAATTCTCCATGTTTATTTACTACTGGGAAATATTGCTGATTTGTATTTGCAAAAAATTTTTTAAATTCAGCAAAGGTCATATTTTCTGGCACTGTATTTACAGTTCTAATTAAATTTTTTATGTCTTTTACATAATAGGATTTTAAAATATCAAAGAAAAATTCTCCAGCATGAGCAGGCGACGCAGTTCTGTTTTTCACTTGTTCTCTGTAAATTGTCCATGATTTAGAAAAATTGTAACATAACAGACACACTAAAAAACTTGGAAGTAGTAACTCGTAAGAATTAGTCATTTCACTGACAAAAATAATTGTGGAGATTGGAGCATTTGATACAGCAGAAAAAAATCCTGCCATGCCAAGGATTACCATGGCTTGCGGTGATATTATTATTTCTGGCATGAGATGGTTGAATAATATTCCAACTGCCCCTCCAAGACACCCACCTATTACTATTGATGGACCATATACTCCTCCAGAGCCCCCTGATGCAATGCTAAAGGAAGTAGTAAGGATTTTGCCAAATGCAACGCCTATTAACATATATAAACTTACATTGTTAAAAAGGGCCTTTTGAAGTACTCCATATCCAAAAGAAAGGGTTTCTGGTAGGAAAAATCCTATTATTCCAGTAAGAAATCCGCCTATACCAGGTTTTAGCCAATTTGGAAGATTTAGTTCCCTAAAAAAATCATGGGTTGTATAAAATGTTTTAACATATAAAAAGCTCATGCCACTTAAAATTAAAGCAAGTAACACATAGGGACCTAATTCTAATGGATTTTTAAAAAAATAAGGTGAGGACTCAAAAAGGGAGCCAAAACCAAAGACCATGCAAAAAACACAATAGGCCACAATAGAAGAGATCCCAGCAGGGATGAGTACATCAGGCTCAAAGTCAGGATCCTTATAAAGTACTTCAGCAGCAAATAGGGCACCAGCCAGTGGTGCCCTGAAAATGCTTCCAACTCCCGCTCCAATCCCCGCTGCCATCATAATTCTTCTCTCATTGGGTGAGAGTTTGAGTTTTGTGGCTAGATATGAACCAAAACCAGCCCCAATTTGGGCAATTGGACCTTCTCTACCCCCAGATCCCCCTGACGTTAATGTAATAGCTGAGGCAATTGTCTTTACAATAGGCACCTGAGGACGAATTAATCCCCCCTTTTTATGATATGCTTCTATAGCAGCATCAGTTCCATGACCCTCTGCCTCTGGGGCAAAGGTATAAACAATAAATCCACTCACAATGCCACCAAGTGTGGGTAAAATAAGAAGCATCCACCGCTTAAAGGGAACAGAAGTATGATGAAAAATAGAGATCTCACCTTTCGGCCCACCAGGCCTGTAACCAGCTAACATATCAAGAATATAGTGCATCCCAGCGTCGCAAAAAAATTGAAAGATTATTGAGCCAATGCCAGCTATAATGCCAATTGCTATGAGATATAAAAAAAATTTAGTAGATCGTCGAACATTTGAGGACAAGAAAATTTCCATCTATAATCCTAACTCACAATTTAGTTGATTTGAGTTTTTCTATTAGCTTATTGTAGAATATAATTATTGACTTTCTTCTTAGAAGGCCCAAAATTTTACCGTTATCTTTGTCAGATAACACTGGCAAGGCATCAATATTTTTTTGAGTCAGTTTATCTAAAGCCCTATTTAAGGTTTCATCGGGATATGTCACAACCACATCTGAAACTGCAATATCTTTTATAATGACTAATTCTTCTATCTCAGGATTAAATAGTACATGTCTGAAGTCAGAGCTCGAAAATATACCTGTTAATTTGCCATTCTTGTCAACTACTGGGAAAGAGTACTGGGTGGTATTAATAAAAATTTTTTTCTTAAAATCAGAAAATTTCATATCTTCAGGTACTACATAAACAGGATCAAGTTCATCCAGTAATTCTTCCACTTTGTGATTGCTTAAAATATCCACAAATAATTCCCCAGAATGCGCTGGAGATTGAAATTTATTATCCAGCTGATTTTCATAGATAGAAATCTTTCTGTTAAAAAATATACATATTGCAGAACAAAACATAAGGGGTGCAAGGAGGCTATAGCCCTGGGTGAGCTCACACACTAAAATGAAAGGACCAATAGGAGCAGAGCCAGCACCTGCGAAAAATGATGCCATTCCAACTAGTACAAAGGCCCCTGGATGGGCAACAAGTTGGGGATAATGCATATGTGCATAGGTCCCAATTACCCCCCCTGCCATTCCGCCTACAAAAAGAGTAGGGGCAAACATACCTCCACTCATCTCAGAACCAATGGTTACAGAGGTTGCAATGGTCTTGGCTATCATAAAACAAATCATTGATAAAAGGGATAGTTTCCCCCATATGGCCATTTCCAGATAACCATAGCCACCACTTAATACAAAGGGCATAAACATACCTAACATGCCCATGATTAGACCACCAAGTCCACATGTTATAATCAGTCCAGAACGCTTTTTTATTTTTTGAAAAATTGAATACTTGATAAAAAAGAATGTCTTTACATAGAGATAACCGCAAAATGCACAAAATAAGGCGAGGATTAAATAAAAGGGCAGCTCTTTAGGATTAAAATAAAAATGTGGTATCTCAAATATTGGATGATTGCCATAAATTAAAGTAAATACCGTATATGCTATAACCGATGAAATAATAGCAGGCAGAAGGGCCTCGCTCTCAAAATCTTCTTTGTAGATTATTTCAACAGCTGTGATGGCCCCTCCAAGGGGTGCCCTGAAAATAGCTCCAAGTCCGCCACCTGCACCAGCCAGTAATAATATCCTCCTTTCCTTTGGGGATAATTTTAGAATGGAGCCAAGATATGAACCAATACCTCCTCCAATTAAGGTGATAGGTCCTTCTCTTCCTGCACTACCGCCACTTCCAATGGTAAATACTGCAGTTAGTCCTTTTAAAAAAGTGACTAATGGATTTATTCGCCCTTCATTTTGATGAAATGCCTTGGTTATTGTGTCTGTGCCATCTGTTATATGGTCTTGTTGGGCATAGGGAATGAATATTTTAACTAAAATTCCAGTAATAAGTCCTACTAAAGTGGTAAATATAGGTATTAACCAGGGTCTAAACTGGCCTATTTTACCTTTAAAAATTTCTTCTCCACTTGGTCCTGGTACTGCTATACCTGCAAGCTGGTGGATGAGCTTAAATTTTGTCCATTCAATTCCAAGAAAAAATAGAGCAGCGCCTAAACCTGCTAATATACCCAGGATAACACTAATCATCATGAGTCTAATAGAAGATATACCTCTGTATACCTCCTTTAAACTGAGCCATACAGATTTCATCCTTAAGATAATATATTCCATTTTTTAAAACCTTAAAAACGTAGCTTGTTCATCAAAGTTAGGACCTACCAACAAAAAATTATTTGGAAGAATGGATTGCATAAGTTCCAGCTTTCCGCCAAATGCAAGTCCTTTGATAAGGCCGTGACCAAATAATCCTGCAACTATAAGGGAGTCATGGGGGATATTAAAAAGATTTTCCTTAAAATCCCCTTGGTCGAAAAAATACCAGTGTTGGATATAAGAAAAAATATTTTTTGTCTCTTCATTTAATTTTAATATTTCTTTATAGGATTTATAATCTTGTTTTTCATTTTGAGTAAAAAAATAAAGAGGAATCCCAGACCTTTTTGCTATTTTAAGTCCTAAGGATGCAGCTTTAACACTTGTTTTAGATCCGCCAAACATCACAATAATTGACTTCCAGGGTTTAAAAATAAGGCAAGGGAGATAAACTGGGAACCTAGCATTTAGTAGAATTTTCCTTACAATAGGTCCAATTTGGCCTGGATAGATTTTATTTAAGAGACCTTTTATTACCCTTGGACAGGTCATAAAAGAAAAATCCGTTGGTAAATCTGGAAGTGAGGAGGCACTAAATTCTTTAATTTTTAGATACGTAGCCTCATAATCTTCCTGTTTTAACACACCATCAATCCTTTCTTTAGCCTTGTCCAATTCATTTAAATAGCTATCATCCAGTGTAACCTGTACAACTTCATGTTCAAAATACATATTAAATTTCTGAAATTGTGGAATATAGATAAATAGCTCAATGTCCAACATCTTTGCAAAATAAATCGAACTGAGTAACGTCTCCCTGCCATAGGGCACGTTTCTATAGATATGTAAAATTCCCTTATCCATTTTTTAAAATATCTTTGGCCTTTTCTATGTCATTTAATATCTGATTTTTTAACTCATCAATGCTAGAGAACTTCTTTTCAGACCTAATTCTATCTACAAAATGTACCCTTAATTCTTCTCCATATATCTCTTTGTTAAAATCAAAGATATGTACTTCAACAGATAGCACTTGATTTCCAAAAGTTGGGTTATACCCAACATTTGCAACTCCTTTAAGTCTTTTGCCTTCAAATTCAGCAAAAACCGCATACACTCCAGTTTTTGGAACAAGCTCATCAATTAGGTTTAAATTTGCTGTTGGAATGCCAAGGAGCCTCCCTCCCCTCTTATGACCCTCTACTACTTTTCCAAACACTTGATAATATCTACCCAACATTGGTACAACATCCTTAACCTTTCCTTCCTGTACCAGTGTCCTGATTCGAGTAGAACTAACTATTTCATCTTCAAAATAAACTGGACCTACTTGATGCACATCAAAACCCAACTTTTGTCCAAGTTTTTTTATAAGAGAATAATCGCCTTGCCTATTTTTGCCAAATCTATAATCATATCCAACGATTATTTCTCTTACATTTAAAGGAATTAAGTACTTCATTACAAAATCTTCAGCACTAACAGCAGCCAGATCCTTTGTGAATTCAAGACATATTGTTATATCAATTCCTAATTGCTGTAAAAGTTCCAATTTTTGTTTAATAGGAGTAATTACTGGTGGACACTTACCTGCTATAACTTTTAAAGGATGGGGTTCAAAGGTGAGAATTACTGAAGGTACATTCAGCTCTTTAGATTTATTGACTAATTTTTCAATAAGCGCCCTATGTCCAATATGCACTCCATCAAAATTTCCAATAGACAGAACAGAGCCTGTGTTAATCTTAGGAAGTGCATCTTCGATTTTTTCATATACTTGCATTTGATGGATCCTCCAAATTGTAGGTGGGAAAAAAATAGGTGGGATTTGGGGAAATGTAAAGGGATAAATGCGAGATAATTTTTGGGAGAGTTTACAAAAATTGGCAAAAATTGACAAAAAATGTTTACGCTCAAAAATATTTTTAGAACATAATTACGAGGGTTAGAGGGGTATAGGGTTGAGAGTTAAATTGTTCAAAGTTCAACGTTCTACGTTTAAGGAACCTAGAACATAGAACATGGAACTTAGAACCTTTAAGAAACTCACAAATCCTATAAATCTAAATCACTATTTCTAAACGATTTATAGAATGGCATGATTTTTGCTAAAAAAAATTGAAATATTTAACAAATCTGAATAAAATAAGGAGGTGTGTTATGAGAAAAGAGAAAGGTTTTACTTTGGTGGAATTACTCATTGTAATTGCAATTATTGGTATTTTAGCTGCAATCGCCATTCCTCAATTTGGAAAATATCGGGTAAATGCTGCGAAAAAGGCCTGTGAAGCTGATTTGAGAAATGCCATTAGTATGTGTGCTGGATACCTGGCTGATAATGCTAGTGCCACTAATTGTACAGGTCAATATCCCACATCAACTACTAACACAAGTAGTATAACTCTCACAGTTGGTACAGATGGAGAAATCAGCGGTAATGCAACATGCACAGGACCAGCCGCTGGTACCACCTGCACAGCAAATAGCACAAGTGGCAGTATGCAGATAAGCTGTAGTTAATGTATGGGAGAAAGAAAGAGGCGGAGATTCCTCTGCCTCTTTCTTTAAATAATCACCAACCTCTTAATCAAACTCACCACCTCATCAGGGTCATCTAGAGTAAAAAATATCTCTAAGTCGCCTTCTTTTATATAATTTCTGGCAAGGAGTTTGTTTTTAAACCAATCAATTAAGGGGTCCCAGAACTCTTTATCCACCAAAATTACTGGAAAGGGTTTAATCCTTTTGGTTTGAGTTAATACCAAAGCCTCACTTAGCTCATCTAATGTGCCAAATCCTCCTGGCATCACCACATAAGCCATTGCATATTTAATAAACATCACCTTTCTTACAAAAAAATATTTAAAATTCAGTCTTGTATCAATATAATTATTTGGTTTTTGTTCTAAAGGAAGATGAATGTGCAGACCTATTGATTTACTATTTCCCTCCTTTGCACCTT
The DNA here is from genome assembly GCF_054657475.1 of Desulfothermus naphthae. Taxonomy (NCBI): domain Bacteria; kingdom Pseudomonadati; phylum Thermodesulfobacteriota; class Desulfovibrionia; order Desulfovibrionales; family Desulfothermaceae; genus Desulfothermus; species Desulfothermus naphthae. The sequence goes on along the minus strand of NZ_BAAHYQ010000001.1, from coordinate 1,274,934 downwards.
TGTTTGCTGCCTCCATAACTCCAGGACCACCACCAGTAATTATAGAATATCCTGCTTGTGCAAGTTTTTTAGCTATGTTGTAAGTTAATTTATAGACAGGGTCTTTAGGTTTGACCCTGGCCGATCCAAATATACTTACTGCTGCACCAATCTCATTTAAAGTATCAAAACCCTCCACAAATTCAGCCATTATTTTTAATAGCCTCCAAGATTCCCTACATGATAAATCGTCAATTACATATTGTCTAACATCCATTTAATATGACCTCCATAAAGAATATACGAATATGCAGCAGGTAACAAAAAAGCCGCCTTCAATAATCCTATTAAAGGCGGCTTTTGCCCAGCATTGTCTCTTCTTATGTATTATCTTCTGGCTCTTGCCTCATTTACCCTAAGTCGTCTACCACCAAATTCAGTTCCATCCAAACTTTCCATTGCTTTTTGGGCATCTTCTTTTTTCATCTCAACAAAACCAAATCCCCTGGGCCTTCCTGTTTGGCGATCCTTAATTAAGTTAACATCTGTAACCTCGCCAAATTGAGAAAAAAGTTCCTTTACCTCTTCCTCTTTTGAAGAAAAAGGAAGATTTCCAACATACAACCTCTTCATAAAAAACTCTCCTAACAATGAAAATAAAAAATTAACAAAACAAACCAATAAACCTTGGTTAGCTTTATTTAAATATAAAAAATTGTCAACCAAAAAATAAATTTTTATGCATTTTTCTATATCAAAAAATTATTTATTTAAGACTTGTCTCAAGTTCCTGCAATATCCTCTTTACCTCCATCAATTTATCCCTCTGAGAGCCTTTTAAATGCTGAGAGAGATATTCAGTTTTTTGCGAAATTTCATTTAATATATCTCCATATATCATCTTTCTGGTTTCTTCTGGGAGTTTTTCAATTTTTTTCATCCTGGATTGTAAATCACCTACAGTTTTATCAAGAATGACCACCTGTTTCTTTACTGGATATAATTCAGCCATTTTCTTTTCAATAGTGCCAACAGTAAGCTTCATACTAAAATAAAAAACCACCATTAACATCACAGCCATAATGGAAATAATTAAAGCAACCTTTCCCATATCTTTTTTTACTTCTTTTAAAAGCTCTTCTGGACCTTTATCTTTATTCTTGGACATGGATTCTTTCTCTAAAAATATTACATTATCCTTAGCCATTAAAACCTCCTTTTTTTAATTAGTTAAACTCTGAATTGGTGCGGGAATTCTGCCGCCCCTTTTAATAAATTCATCTGAGCAGCCTGGATGGCTCACCTCACAAATTGTGGCTTCCCCAAGAAGTCCCCCAAAATAGGCCTTATCTCCTGCCTTTTTCCCTGGTACAGGGATAATCCTCACTGCAGTAGTCTTTTTGTTTATAACACCAATGGCCATTTCATCTGCTATGATGGCGGAAATGGTCTCTGCAGGAACATCCCCTGGAATTGCAATCATGTCTAACCCAACAGAACATACACTGGTTAGGGCCTCTAATTTTTCCAGAGAGAGAAATTTATTGGCCACAGCATTTGCTATATTTAAATCTTCACTAACAGGGATAAAGGCACCTGATAAGCCGCCTACATGGGAACTGGCAAAGGAACCACCTTTTTTCACTGCATCATTTATAAGGGCTAGGGCAGCAGTGGACCCTGGAACTCCAATACTTTTTAGTCCTAGGCTCTGAAAGATCTCTCCTACACTGTCACCAACATTGGGCGTAGGGGCCAGGGATAAATCAACTATTCCAAAGGAAACACCAAGTTTCTCTGCTACTTCCCTTCCAATTATTTCCCCTACCCTTGTAACCTTATATGCCGTCCTTTTAATTATCTCGGAAAGCCTCCCCAAATTCAATTGGGGATCGTTCTCAATAGCCCTGTCAATCGCCTTTTTTACCACCCCAGGACCGCTTACACCAACATTTATAACTGCATCTGGTTCCCCTGTTCCAAGATAAGCACCAGCCATAAATGGTATGTCCTCTGGGATATTGGCAAATACACAGAGTTTTGCGCAACTTATTCCATCTCTATCTGCAGATAAATCAGCAGCCATTTTTATGGCATTTCCCATCATATACACTGCATCCATATTTATACCAGCTTTAGAAGAAGCAACATTTACGGAAGAACATACCCTTTGAGTCTCAGACAGTGCATAGGGAATAGCCCCTATTAAATTTTTGTCTCCAGGCGTCATTCCTTTTTCTACAAGGGATGTAAATCCTCCAATAAAATCTACTCCCACTTTTTCTGCCACTCGATCCAATGTCTTTGCCACTAAGACAAGTTCTTTTTCATTAAAACAACCACCACAAACCCCTATGGGACTAACAGATATCCTCTTATTCACAATTGCAATTCCGTATTTTTCTCCAATTGAATTACAGGTGAAGACAAAATTCTCAGCCACCTTCATTATCTTTTCATAAATCCTGTTTCTAAAATCATCTATTAAATGGCTCACACAATCAAAAAGACTTATTCCCAGGGTTACTGTTCTAACATCCAGATGCTCATTTTTCACCATTTCTAACAGCTGGAGCACTTCACTTTCACTCAACATCTGGTTTCTCCACTATATCCTACCTATTTCTTCAAAAATTTTTTTGTGTTGCACAGTAATCTCCAAACCCAATTCTTGGGCTCTTTTTTTTAGGTTAGTTGTAAAGTCTGAGAGTTTTAAATCCTTTGGAATATCAACTTCATAGATGGTCAATGTCTTTTGGGGGAACGCAGAAGTTCTATTTACAAATTTCAGGTTAGAAATATTAACCCCATATTCATACATAATACAAGTGATGGCGGCGATCAAACCAACTCTATCTTTACCTATGCTCACAACTACAAAAGGTTCTGTCTCAACATTAACTTGGGAATTGGAGGATTCTAAAGGCTTTGTATGTGCAATAAGATTCTCTTCTTTCAACTCTTCATTAAGTATATCCTGAAGTTTACTAATTGTAACACCTTTGCCCAGAGACACCACAAACATCCCACAAAATTCACCCTGAAGCACTGTCTGAGAAATATCCTCAATATTACATCCATGATCTGCTAAAATTGAAGCTATTTTACAAACAATACCAGGTCTATCCCTTCCAAAAACAGCAACCACTATTTTTTCCATAAATGTCTCCCCCTTTGCCTGACCATTTGATATCTAGTTTAGCCAAGACAAAAAATCAAGTTTTAAAAAATTATTAAAAAATTTTTTTGTCTATTGACATTATTTTTTAATTTATTTACACACATATTCGTAACACGAATTACAAATTAATTATATTCAAAAGACAAAGGAGGATTAGTGATGTTATTAAGCAAAACTTTAAAAAGAATTATTATTTTGTTTTTATTTTTACTTGTTCCATCATTATGTTTCGCTCATTTTGGCACTATTATGTCAAAAAAAACCATGCTGGATCAGGCTCACAGGAAAACCAGGTTGTTCTTTGCATTTATGCACCCTTTTGAACAAAATGCAATGGATTTAACACTTGATGAGGCATGGGCAGTAAATTTAACAACTTCTGACAAAGAAAATCTGCTCTCTAAGCTTAAGCCAATAAAATTTCTAGATCATCGCGCATACAAGACAACATTTCATCCTAAAAAACCTGGTGTTTATTGTATTTACATGGTTCCAAAACCATATTGGGAACCTGCTGAAGACAAATTCATAAAACACATCACCAAGACCTATATTGGCGCATTTGGCGAAGAAGAGGGATGGGCGACACCATTGGGTCTTGAGGTGGAAATTGTTCCCATAACCAGACCATTTGGGCTTTATAGAGGAAATGTATTTCAGGGAAAGGTATTAAAAAATGGAAAACCAGTGCCAAATTGTGAAGTGGAAGTGGAATATTATAACAAAAAATCAAGACTTAAGGCTCCTTCAGAATATATGATAACTCAAGTAATACTTACAGACGATAATGGCGTTTTTACCTATGCCGCTCCCTTACCTGGTTGGTGGGGATTTTCCGCTCTTACCACTGCTGATTACAAATTAAAAAATAATGGTGTTGATAAGGATGTAGAGGTTGGTGGAGTTATCTGGGTCAAGTTTTCATCCTTTAAAAAGAATAGATAAAGGACACTTAAATGCATATTTCTGAAGGAGTACTCACCCCCCCTATTTTAATTGCAGGAGCAGCCATTACATTGACTGGCACCGTGATAGGACTAAAAAAAATCAGGCCCTATCAGGTGCCTTTAATGGCTGTTTTGACTTCTGCATTTTTCGTTGCATCATTAATACATGTCCCTCTTGGGCCAACAAGTGTCCATCTCGTATTAAATGGACTTTTGGGTATATTACTTGGTTTCGGGGCCTTTCCATCAATTTTAGTTGCCCTCTTACTCCAGGCCATATTTTTTCAGTTTGGGGGAATTATTGTCCTGGGCGCAAACACCGCCAATATGGCTTTGCCAGCTCTAATTGTATTTCTTTTGTTTAAAAATATTTGTATATCAGAACAAAGAAAATTTAGAATAATTGGCGGATTTTTGAGCGGATCTATAAGCATATTACTTTCTGGTGTGATGGTAGCCCTATGTCTCTATTTTTGTGGAGAAAATTTTTCCCAGGCAGCCAAGACTATCCTGGTAGCCCATATCCCCATTATGATTATAGAGGGAATTATCACTGGAGTAACAATAGATTTTATATACAGAGTGAAACCTGAGATGTTGGATATCTAAGTAAAACAAAGCTCCATAAATTTTGAGTATGTAACAAAAAGTGTGTATATCCCCAGGGTGATAAGGGTGAAAAATAAGGGGATATTAGTGATCAGTGTGAGTGATCTGTGTGAGTGGACAACAAATGACAGACAGTAATAACAGATCACTCTTAATTTGAATTTACACAAATAATGTTACAGAGTCTAAATTCAAAATTTAAAAGAATCTGTAACCAGGGGATCACTTATGAAAAAACAAAATGTTTTAACAATATTAATATTATTTATCTTAAGTTCAACTATATGCTGGGCACACAGGGTGGATGTGTTTTGTTATATAGAAGGCAAGACTATAAAGTGTTCTGCTAAATTCTCAACAGGAGAACCTGTTGTTGAAGGGACTTATAAGGTTTATGCAAAAGATAAATTAATATATCAGGGAAAAGGCGATAAAAAAGGTAATTTTTTCTTTCACATCCCAGAAGAGCTTTTAAAGAATCCTGTTGATATCAAGGTGGTATGTAGAGCATGCATGGGACACAAAAATTTTTGGATAGTAAAAAAAGATGAATACTCATTTGAGAAACAAGAGAGTGATATTGAGGATACAATGGGAGTAGATGAAGACATAGAAGGGGAAGTGGAACCATCTTCAGTTGATTATAAAAAATTGGAGAAAATTTTTAAAAAGGTTTTAATAGAAGAGCTTTCCCCAATTAAAAGAGATATTGCAGAGTTGAATAGGCCAAAGATTGGATTTAGGGATATCCTTGGTGGGATAGGGTATATATTTGGCCTTATGGGTATAATCCTCTATTTTAAATCAAAGGGATAAAAGATATGTTTGACGATGAATTCAATAATGGAAACTCGATTTTCCATAACGCTGATCCCAGGGTCAAGACTACATTAGCGTTTTTAATAATAATAAGTGTAATTCTTTCAAATAATATTACTACCTGTGGTGTCATTCTTGTCTTTTTAATGATAAGTATATTTATTGCCAGACTTTCAGTGCTAAAGGTGACAAAAAGAGTCCTGGTAGTTAATTCCTTTGTTGTTTTTCTGTGGTTTTTTCTACCCTTTTCAACACCAGGCAGGGAGATATTTCATATTCACGGATTGTCTGCTTCATATGAAGGCATATATCAGGCTATTTTAATAACACTTAAGGCAAATAGTGCAGTGCTTACTATTATATGTTTTATAAATACCACTTCAGTTCCAATATTAGGTCACGGACTTTATAGATTAAAATTTCCTCCTAAATTTATTCTATTGTTGCTTTTAACCTACAGATACATAAGTGTAATTTTTGAAGAATTTTCAAAGATGCTAAATGCAGCCAGAGTTAGAAATTTTCATCCAAAAACCAACCTTCATACTTACAGAACCTATTCCTATATGCTGGCAATGGTGCTGATAAAGAGCTATGAGAGGGGGAAAAGGGTGTATAATGCCATGATGCTCAGGGGATTTAATGGCAGATTTTATTCCCTTCAAGATCTCACATTATCAAAAAACGATATAATAATCGCCTACCTGTCCTTATTTTTTATTGTAATTTCTAATTTTAGCAGTTATATTCAAAATTTCTGGAGATAGTAGCATATATTAAACGTTGTCTTGCTTTTTCACTGACCTGATAGAGGAGCTAATTTGATGCAACCAATTTTAGAGCTAAGGGGTATATATTTTAAATATTCCTCAACAGAAGATTATGTGCTAAAAGGCTTAGATTTTAAAATAGAACAAAATCAAAGAATCGGAATAATTGGGGCAAATGGGGAAGGCAAAACCACTCTTTTACACCTTTGTGTAGGACTGATAACACCCCAAAAAGGGGACATATTTTTTCATGGAGAACAAATAAAGAGCTCAAAACAATTTACTAAATTAAGAAAAGAAATCGGACTTGTATTTCAAAACCCAGATGACCAGCTATTTTCGCCAACAGTGTTAGAGGATGTGGCATTTGGCCCACTCAACCTTGGACTTTCCCCGGATAGGGCCAAACAAAGGGCAATGTGGGCACTTGAGGTGGTGGGATTATCGGGAATGGAAGATAGAATTACCACAAAGTTGTCGGGGGGTGAAAAAAAATTACTTTCTCTGGCCACTATTATTGCAATGAAACCAAGGGTATTATTGTTAGATGAGCCAACAACAGGCCTTGCCCCAGCCACAAGAGAGACTATAATAAATCTCATAAATGATCTTCCAATGGATTTTGTGATAGTCTCCCATGACTGGGATTTTTTGTACAGGACGACCAATTCCTTATACCTTATGGAAAAAGGAAGACTTATAGAAACCCACAGGTCTATTTTACATCAACACTTTCATGTCCATCCATATGGTGATGTCCCCCATCAACATCCAGAAAAGAAATTGGCTTAAGTTTATGTTAAACAATTTTTGGATTTTTACTGAATTCCAATCACTTAAACAACTCTGGATTATTGGATATTCGTTTTACAAGTTTTTTATAGTCTTGAGCACCCTTGCTGCCTGGAGCGTACTCAAAAATTGTCTTTCCATACATAGGGGCCTGGGAAAGCAGGTTATTATATCTAATAGGATCACATATTTTATCTGGGTACAGAGACTTTAATTTTTCCAGCATAGCCGTGGTCTTTTTTTTCACCCTTAGGTCAAAAAAAGTAGGTACTATATATTTAACTTCAAATTCAGGTCTATATTTTTGAATTCCAGCAATTGTCTTTAAAAAATTGGCTAAAGCTTGAATAGTCATAATTTCTAGAGAAACTGGTATGAGTGCCTCATTTACATAAAACATTACATTTACAGACAAAGCATCCCAACCTGGAGAAGTATCTACAATCACATAATCAAAGTCTTTATGAATTTTTTCAAGCGCTTCAGAAAGTGTCCTTTCCCCCCCAAAATACTCTCTATCTATTAGTCGTTTAACTCCAGCAAGGCCTCTTCCTCCAGCAAGAAGGTATAAATTCTCCCTTGCCTTATAAAGACATTTTTCTGGGGGAAGTTCCTCTAATACTAGTTCAGTGAGTCCTGCTGGTGGTTTAACTCCAAGTAAAAAACTACATTGTCCCTGGGTATCTGTATCCACTAAAAGCACTTTGTATCCTCCAAGGGCCAGGCCAGCCGCTATGTTTACCGCTGTAGTGGTCTTTCCCACTCCACCTTTACTTATACATACCCCTAACTTTCTGACAGAACTGTCATTTTGTTTCAGATTTAATGGGAATCTATGCCCACAAAGCTTACACCTTGCAATCTTCGGGGTAATTGGTACTTTCTCATCAGGAATCTTGTGTTTGTGTTTACATTTGGGACATTCAATAATAACCATTAATCTTTCTCCACATTTTTAAAAAAAAGGCGTTTAAATAAAAAGCTTTCTTCCCCTTTATTGGCAAAATCACTGAGCAGGAGCTCAAGAGCCAAATTCACTATTCTTGACTTTGTCACCCTTTTTTTTGGAAAATCTTTGTTAGACTCCTTTATTTGCTTCAACTTATCTTCAGCTTTATTTAGAAGAGATATTAATTCTTCTCTCAAATAGTAAGTCCTTTTAATAACTCTCTTTTTTTTACAAGAATCTATTTTACTTACTTCTTTATTTCTTTTAATGCTTTTTTTCTGTATATCAGAGGCTAAATCTTCAATAAAATCTAATAAATCCTTCGCTTCCTTTGAATCCCCATTTGTTGCTGTTAGAAGCTCTTCTAAAAGACTTTTTTTACCATTGGACATTTGTTTTTCCATTTATTGGTAATTCATATTTATTTAAATTTAAAATCCAATTAAAAAACACCTGGTCATGCTAATTTATCATCAACATTTGAGTTTAACACTTTGTTTCGCAGCCTTTCTACATACTTTTCATATTCTTCTTCCTGTGATTTTTCTAAAAACATCTCTATTTTTATCCCAATAACATAAAGGTCTAAATCAATTTTTTCAATATACTGAATTATACCTACACCATTTATTTCATGATTGTCAAAAAATAATTTGAAATCTACTTTGGTCCCTGGGGTCATGTTTTCTATATCCTCTGCCATCATCTGAAATCCATGAGAAGATAAATTTGAGACTTTATAAAGTTTTTCTCCAATAAAAATCTTTAGATCATCATCTCTGGGAATTCTGTATTCTTTTCTAAAATTACTTTTATCTAAAATCCTTTCTAAGGGCGATCCATTTGGGTGTATATCTTCAAATTCAAGGTATTCTTCCATATTTGTTTCCTTTTAAATTTATGTTAGTTCCATATCTATAGACGCTGTTTTTACCGCTCCTACTGGACAAACCAATTCACATTGTCCGCAGGCCACGCAGTGCTCTGGTGTAAATAAAATTTTTGCACTTTTAGAATCATAAGAAAGTGCATCAGACCTACACACTGCAAGGCATGCGCCACAATGTACACAAACCTCTTCATCCCTTTTGATTTTATCAGCAAGTATTTCAACCTTTACCCCTTCATCTAAAAGATAATTAACTCCTCTTTCAATTTGTTCCTCTGTTCCAATGAGCTGTAAAATAAGCCGTCCTTCCTGACGTGGAAGTATCTTTGCCTCTAACACATTAAATATTATTTTGAAATCTGCTGCAAGCTTGTAAATTACAGGATTATACATAACATCCTTGTTGAAAATCAACAATACATTTTTCTTTATATTTTTTTTATTCATCACTAAAATCTCTCTTTTTAAATTTCACAAAGTTCAATTAACCCTTTGGCTCCAATTACATCTTTATAAATAGCAACTGTTCCTAGCACCCCTGGTATTGACATAGCAAAAGATATTGCATTTTCTACATCCCTTTTGGATCTTATCTTATTTGCGCCAGCAGTTGCAACTGCGTCAGCTAGCGCAGTATCCTTTGATATTACCGTAAATCCATCAGCCCTTCCAAAACTTAAAGAATGACCAACACTACCAGAAGAGGTACATACTCCAACAGGGGATAGATCTGGAAAAATCTTTAACCCAATCTTACCTGAAAAGGGAGAATCTCCAGCAAAAATAGTTGTCTTTATTTCTTTTTTAACATTTATGTATATATCTCCTCCATTTTCAACAATAACTTCTTGGCTCTTTTTTGAAAGTTCCTCACCAATTATATGGGCAATAGCCCCGGCTACAGCAGCCATTGGGCCAACACCAGCCTTTTTTGAAGCATCATACATTAATTTGACCACCTTAGGAACATGTGACAATCTGGGAGATAAAGGTCTAAAAGAGGTCAAAAAATCAGGACATCTTTTAATTTCTGTTTTTACATCTTTTCTCAGTTTGATGAGCTTTTTCTTAACAAAAGAAGAAAAATCTCCATTAGTCCTGATATATAAATCAGATGATTCTATTTTTACCCTGTAAGTAATCCATCTGGGGGTAGAAGTAAAATCTCTGTAAAACCTATCAACTATTAACATCAATTGATCCCTTAAATTCCACTGTTGGAAGAGGAAGTTGTGGAACACCCAAGGTAAATTTATTTTTTACAATCCATTCTTTTAATGTTACAGCAATCTCCCTTGCCATAAAATAACTGGACAAAGGAGCTGTTGGTATTTCTTTTCCCATTATATTTATTTTTCCAGATCTAAGTTCCTTATAACTCACCTCTCCCAATGACCTATCCATACCATTAGGATAATCTATACCATAATCTATTACCTGACAATAGATATCTGCGTCTGATTGTCCTGTAAAAAAGGCCATTTCTTCATTTATTATCGGAATTGGTATTCCAATGCCTACCATAAGGGAACATCCATAGCCTAGCATAGAAACTCCTCTGATATATCGTGGAGACATCTGTTTCATATCACCTGTGACTGCTAGAGTACCAGCACCTTCTTTGACAATCCCATTTTCTCCCCTTAATACTTTTGGATTGTGTTGTGTTCCTCTCCATGTAACAATGCCAAGTCCGCCGCCCAGAAAAATCTTGGTGCCTACCCCAATTGTCCAGTAAAAAGGATCATTTAAAAGTGGACTCAATTGACCTGATGTAGAAAATGTGGCATTTCCAAGATTTGGTCTTAAGACCCCCATGTATGTATAAATGGTCTTATCTGAGAGATTTACAGCACAGTTATAATTTTGATAGGCATTTCTAGGATTATACAAAAAAGCATCTCTTAGATCATTTATAGTAACTACTGTTTCGTACTCTTTTAAAGGGTAACAATCAGTTCCGTATGCCTTGGCCTTTAATCTTATTTGTCTTCCTGCGATCAGGTCCTCAATTACATGTCCACCACCATATTTAAACCTGCCAGGGTGAACTTTATTTAAAGGGTCATCTTCCTGTACCTGGGCTGCACCAATAAAACAGTCTACTGCAGCTATGCCAGCATATGCCTCCACCTCATTTAACCACACTTTTGATGCCTTAATTTTGGGTTTGGTATGTCCGAAGTTTATAAATGCCCCAGAAGAACACATCACCCCAAAGGTGCCAGTAGTGACTACATCTACTTTTTTAAAGGCATTTTTTACACCTTCAGATTTTACTATATCCACCATTTCTTCAGCTGTGACTACTACAGCCTTTCCTTCTTTTATTTTTTTATTTATCTCTTCAATACTCTTTTTCACCTCAAAATTTTTCATATTTCCACCTCTTTGTTCCATCTATTGGTTATTAAAAATTATTATAAAAAAATATTTCAATTAATACAATAAGAATTTAGAGGACCAATATTCCTTGACATAGAACTTAAATATAACTTAAATAACAGTCAAAAACAGACGGAAAAAATTGGAGATTAAGATCATGTTAGAAAATAAATATACCAGAAGGGGTTGTCTTAAAGTCATTGGATTATTGACTATAGCTGGTACTGCTACTTTTCTTAGATTAGAACCAGTATTTGGCCATAATATTTCTAAATTAAAAAAAGTATCTCGAACCCTACCTATGATGAATACTTATGTCACAATTACTATTTATGATGAATCTGAGGACAGGGCAATAGATGCGCAATCCAAGGCCTTTTCCAGGATGAAACAACTTATAGATTTATTTACAAGATTTGATCCAAATAGCTATGTGGGATTTCTTAATGAAAACAAACGATTGGATGATGTACCTCCTGAACTTTATGATTTATTATTAAAAGCAAAATCAATATCAAAATTATCTTCAAACAAATTTGATATCACAATTCTACCTCTTTTAGAATTAATAGAAAATGAAATAAAAATTCATGGACATTTTCCAGAAATAAAAGACATTGAAGAAGTCCTGCCATGGGTGGGATGGCAAAATATATCTTTTTCCCCAAAAAAAATAACCATGGCAAAGGGAGCAAAAATCACTTTAGATGGAATAGCAAAAGGATATATTGTGGATAAAGGTGCAGAACTTCTCATAAAATGCGGGATTAAACACGCGGTAATAGATGCTGGCGGTGACATCAGGACAATTGGAGACAAGGATGGACATAGGTCATGGAGGATAGGGATTGAAGACCCATATAGGGAAAAAGGCTTTATTCAAATCATAGGCCTCTCCAACCTTGCAATTGCCACATCTGGGAATTATAGAAATTATTTTAACTCTTCCAAAAAGTTGTTTCACATAATTGATAAAGAAATGGCCTTATCTCCGCAAAGGACAGTTAGCTGCAGTGTGATAGCTAAAAGTGCTTGTATTGCTGATGGGTTGGCAACAGGACTTTTTAGCCTCAGTCCTGAAAAATCAGTTCAAATTGCAAACAAATTAAATGTTCCTTTATTTACGCTCACCCATGGAAAAAGATTTTTTAAATCCAGTTCATGGGAAAAGTTTATTACTTAAAATAAAAAATTAACATGAATTTTTATCCTTTTTATTTATAGATATAGACGGAGGTCTATGTATTTTTATGGAAAACACGGCGAATATTAAAAAAAAATTGGAATTACGACCTCAGCTAAATTCTCAAATAGTTTCTCTTCTTTTTAAGCATTCACCCATCGGTATATACATCATTTCTAAAAGACGATTTAAATATGTAAATCCCCAATTTGAAAAAATCACGGGTTATACTTTTAAAGAATTAAAAAAAATAAGGCCCAATGAGTTAATATGTGAACAAGATAGAGAAAGAGTTAGAGAATCTGCAATTTCTATGTTAAAAGGTAAAAGAGATAGACCTTTTGTAAATAAAATAAAAAATAAAAATGGTCAGATAAAATATATTTTAGAAAGCGTGTGCTCTATTTTATTTAATGGTGAAGAATCGGTTTTAGGTTTTTTTCTGGATAATACAGAAGAGGAACTTATAAAAGAAGAGCTAAAGAGATCTGAAGAAAAGTTTGAAAAGGCATTTCAATTGTCGCCAGACTGGATTGTGATATCAACTCTAGTTGAAGGCATTTATCTTGAAGTAAATGCTGCATTTTTAGATACTACAGGATATAGTAGAGAAGAAGTTATTGGAAAAAGTTCCATTGAACTTGGAATATGGGCAGATCCTAAACAAAGAGACGAACTTCATGAGATCTTAAAAAAATATGGGAAAATATGCAATGCAGAAGTACAATTTAGAAAAAAAGATGATTCAATAATTGATGTATTATGGTCAGCACATAAGATAAAATATGACAATAAAGATTGCTTAATAGCAGTTGCAAGAGATGTAACAGAGCTTAAAAAAGCAGCTCAGGAAAGACTAATGAGAGAAAAATTGCAGGGTGTGTTGGAAATGGCTGGAGCCACTTGCCATGAAATGAATCAGCCACTTCAAAATATTCTACTTATTATAGAAGAGATTCTAGACGATAATCCCACCAATAAAAATTGTCTAGCACTAAAAAAACAGGTAGAGAGAATAAAGGAAATAACATATAAGCTTGAAAATATTACTCGTTATTCAACCAAGGAATATGTAAAAGGAATAAAAATTATAGACATTGATAAATCATCATCCTATTGTAGGATAAACGGAAAATAATATTTGAGGATTGATATCCTTGATATCCAATAAGAGAAAAGAGTTTTGGCATGTAGAAAAAATTCCCAAGTAGGAGCATACTTTCAAAATTTTCTAAAACACGAGGAGGACTCTATGAAAAAGATCCCTTTTTTATTTCTATTGTTAATTTTAATCTATTCTTCATTGGCCCTAGCCAGTCATGGACAGGTGAGCCCTTCTAAACATCCAGACAAGGATGCTCTCTGTGTAAATTTAGCTGGAATTATTAAAAATACCCATGGCGAGCCTGTTGGAGAAGCAGAAGTAAAGATATTTTTAGGCAATAACATGATGGATGAGCTTGAAACTGCTGAAAATGGAAAATTTTTATCAAGATTTTTTATCTCAAAAGAGCAGCAAAAATCCTTGCATATAAAACTGGAAATATCCAAGGCCAGCTACCAGACTGAAATATTAAAATTAGACCCCAAAAATCTGGCCATAAAGGATAAAAATTTATATTTTAGCGGTGATATCATTCTTAAAAGGGTGCTTGGACCTGCATTCTGGATCTCATCTGTGATTTTCTTCCTTGTTTATGTGATTATTGGTTTTGAGTTGCTCCACAGGACAATAGCAGCTATGCTTGGTGCGGCAACAATGCTAATTTTGTCTTATACTATTGGAACCTTTAACCCTGAATTTCATATTCTTACTTATGAAGCAGCAATTGTTTCTATTGATATGAATGTTATATTCCTTCTTATGGGAATGATGATAATAATCGGTGTACTTAAACATACTGGTATCTTTCAATGGTGCGCCTATAAATCATATAGTCTGGCAAAGGGAAACTTCTTTTTATTATCTATAATCCTAATGTTCTTTACTGCTTTTACTTCTGCATTTTTAGACAATGTAACCACCATGCTCCTTTTAACTGGTGTTGCTATTGAGATATGTGTAGCACTCAATATAAATCCACTTCACCTATTAATCCCTCTTGTTTTAGCCTCAAATATTGGTGGTACAGCAACACTTATTGGTGATCCACCAAACATCTTGATTGGCTCTTATGCAGGACTTAGCTTTGTAAAATTTGTTGAGGCCCTGGCCCCTCTATGTCTCATTTGTATGGTAGTACTTATTGTGTATACTAAATTTATATGGGGCAAAGAATTTGCCATGGCAAGGATAGAAAATGTGGATGAATTTATTTTAAAGTTAAAAGAAAAATATAAAATAACCGACGCCAAGCTCCTTAGCTATGGTGGAGGGGTTTTGGCCTTTGTTATTTTTCTATTTTTGACTGAATCTATTTGGCATATGGAAGTCTCTATAGCTGCACTTTTTGGTGCAGCTGTTTTGGTAACTATCGCTATAATCATGGACAAGATTGATCTAATTGAGCTAATTGAAAAAGACATTGAGTGGCCAACCCTTATGTTCTTTATATTCCTTTTTATGTTGGTTTCTGCAGTTGAATCTACAGGCCTTCTAGATCTAATTGCAGATTGGATCTTAAAGCTGTCAAAGGGGAATTTTGTAGCTGCCTGTACCTTTATCTTGTGGGTTGCAGCTATTATGTCTGCTTTTGTGGACAATATCCCTTTTACAGCAACTATGTTGCCAATTGTAGCTTATCTCTCAAATGTAATTCCCGAGGCACATAACACCCTGTGGTGGGCTCTTGCCTTAGGTGCATGTTTTGGTGGAAATGGAACTATAATAGGTGCATCAGCAAATGTTGTAACAATTGGTATAGCTGAATCAAAAGGCTACAGGACCACTTTTGGGGGATTTATGAAAGTAGCATTCCCCTACATGATAATAACTATAGCAATCTCTGAGGCATGGCTCTTAATGGTACGTCCATGAAATAAACTCCATAAAAACGAAAAAAGGGGCGACTTTAAGGAGTATATAATAAAAACTCAGTATATCCAGTGTTGAAGGTGATAAATTAAGAAGAGATGAGTGGTCAGTGTGAGTGGACAACAGATCACACACACTGATCACAAATCACCCTTAAATAAAATTTATTTTATATTTAAACCAGCTTTTTTTAAATTATTAATAGAAATAGCTCCGTGTCTAATTATCTTTATGGTTTTATCTCCAACAAATTTAATAATTGTTGAAGGTTTCCTTCCTGAAGGTTGTGGGTATAAATTAATTGCCATATCTACCTTTTTCAGAAGTCCTTTATTGATTTCATCAAACAATCTAGGTGATGGTTTGCCAGATAAATTTGCACTGGTTGCAACTAGAGGATATCCTGAAGCAAGACATAAATTCCTGGCTACAGGATGAGAGGTAAGCCTAATACACACATAACCTTCTTGGTTAACAACACCTTTAGGCAAATTAGTCTTTCCAGAAAATAATATTGAGAGGGGACCTGGCCAAAATTTATCCAAAATTAAGTCCAGGGGTATGTTATCTGTTCTATCTACCAACATCTTAAGTTGTGATATATCACCAATTATAACTGGTAATACCTTTTGCATGGGCCTAATTTTTATCTCAAAAATCCTCTTTATAGCATCTTGATTAAGAGCATTTGTGCCAAGGCCATACAAGGTCTCGGTTGGAAAAATAACAACTCCTCCTTTTTTTATAATTTCCGCAGCCTTAACTATAGGGGTCAAAAATGACCTCCCTTTTATTCGTTAATCCTGGCAAAAATCTTGCTTTCTAAAATTAAAACTGATAGAACCAAGAAATAAATTCCTGATACAAAAAACTTTACCTTATCTAAAAGGAAAGGAAATGCATAAAATTAATTTCAATGACATTGAAAAAAATATATCCCAACAAACAGATAAAACCAAGCAAAAAGCATCTAATCAAGACTTTGATATTTTCCTTAAAAAACAAATTGAAGAAAAACAAGAAAAAATGCTCAAACCTCAAATTTCCTCAACTCCAATTGAACTTAAGGAACTAGAGGCTGCCTTAAGATTAAATCAAAATCAAGACCATATAAAGATCATGGATAAAATAGAATCCACTTTAGATCAATGGGAAAAATATTCCCACAATCTATCTTGTGGGAATCTAAGGGAATCAGAAAACACTCTCAACTCCCTTATAGATGAACTGACTCAAATAGAGAAGGACTTAAATAGTAATGATATAGATTCCAGCGAAGGGGCAACTAATATTGTAAATGAATTAAAAATAATGGCCATCTCTGAAAGGGCTAGATTGAATAGGGGAGATTATACATAGAATTATTTTAACTCAAATTCTTTTATAGGTCTATAAACAGGTCCAGTTGGCTTTAAAATGCTTTGCCATAAAATGAATCTATGAATGGTTATCTGGGGCCAGGTGAGTTCATTTAAATATTTTAATAGCTCCTTCCAATTGTCTTTTAAACTAGCATTTTTTATCCGTCCTATAGTGAGATGCGGCTTAAATGGTCTATCATCTCCCTTAATTCCAATATATTGTAAAGATGAAGAAATTTTTTCTGCGAGTTTTATACATTCTCTATATCCTTTTTTAGTTCCTACCCAAAGAACGCGTGGTCTTTTGATATCAGGAAAATATCCACCACCTCCTGCCTGAAAAAGAAAAGGGGCTATCGTAACATTTTCAAGGGTAGATTTTATTTCCTCTACTTTTTTTGCATCAACTTCACCAATAAAAAATAAAGTGAGATGAAAATTTTTTTCTTCTGTCCACTTAACCTTAGACAACAAGTTATTTACCCATTTGTTTTTTATTTTTTTTAAATTTTTTTTGTATTCCTCGGGAAAAGGAATTCCTATAAAGATTCGCATTTAATAACTCCATGTAACATACATTAATGAATATTAAGTTGTTTAGTTTAACTTAAAACCAAAAATAAAATAGATTCAATAACCTCACACATACAACCTAATGTATCTCCAGTTATGCATCCCATGGTCTTTTTATAATAAAAAATAATTAAAAATGTTGATATAAAAAAAACACTGTTCAACAAAAAGAAATCTTTCCCCAGACAAAGGGAAATAAAAATTATACATGCAAATAGAATAAATTCATTTAATTTTACATTTGATGCAAAAAATCCTTTAGCAGTACCTATATCCCTACAATATCCCAAAAATTTCATTGCAATAACCATAGAGGTCCTAGAATATGCAGGTATTAACGAAATGATTAATAATCTGTTATTATCTATACCCTTTATACCAAAATATTTTATTCCAAGAACGCATACAATAGCCAGGACCCCCATTGTACCAATCCTGGAATCTTTCATTATTTTCAGCTTATCTTCCATGGACTTGTGACTAAATATCCCATCAGCAGTATCGGCCAGCCCATCCAAGTGAAGTGCACCTGTTAAAAATATTAACATTATAACGTCTAACCAGGCTACTGTGCTATTTGGAAAAATATGAGACATAAAAAAATCAAAACTGGCCACTATAAGCCCTAACAAAAGACCAACTAATGGGAAATAAGGCCTTATTTTATCAGGCATAAATTCCAGGTTGGTCTTTCTAGGAAGAGGCAAAGTGGTCAAAAAGAGTAGTGCTCCAAGAAAATTATTCATTTTTTAACCTTTTATAAGATTTGGAATTCCACAGGTAACAAAGTATACTTTATCTACCATTTTTGCTACTTTTTGATGCATAATTCCCACAACATCCCTGTATTTTCTAGTGAATTCATTTAATGGGACAATTCCAAGTCCAACTTCATTGGATACAAGGATTAACAACCCTCTATTTTTCCCAATTACTTCCAAAAGTTTTTCTATCTCAACCTCAATTTCCTGAATAGTAAGCCCCTTGTAAAAGAGATTATTGACCCACATTGTAAGGCAATCTACCAATACTATGTATCCCTTAATCACGACACTATTTAGTGTATCTGGCAAATCATAGGCACATTCTAAAGTCTCCCACTCATCTCCCCTCTCTTTTTTATGCTTTTTCACCCTGTCTTCCATTTCCTCATCACAAACAATGGAGGTGGCAATATAGATCTTCTTTTGGTTTGAATAATTGCCTGCTAGTTCTAAAGCAAATCTACTTTTACCACTTTTACATCCACCAATTATCAATACTGTTTCCATAAAAGGATTTTCTCCTGTTTTTTTATATAGCACTAAACAATTAAATATTAACAGGTTAGATGAAATCCAGCACCGACCTTTTTACCTTCTTTAGATAATCTGTTAAATTCAGAGATGGCATCTTTTGTTGGTTTTTCTATAAGTTTAATTTTTTGTTTTTTCAAATAATTTTTAAGGGAAGGATCTACTTTCATCAAGCCAGGATCGCCCTGACCAATAATAATAATTTCCACGCCGTGTTCAAGTATATCTTTTATATCTTTTTGTAACACCCTGTGTCCTTCACTTCGCCACCAGTTAGGGATGATGGAATCTTCTATAATTTTCAGATCATGGGTATAAGTTTTTCCTGATATCTTCATAAATCCAAATTTATACTCTTCTATTTGAAGCATATATCCCTCCTCCTTTTAAAACAAATCAATAAACAAAAAAGGCTGGTCTCAAGACCAGCCTTTTTTGTTTTTCTCTTTGCATATCTATTAATACATGCCGCCCATTCCAGCGCCAGGTGCAGGCATGTTTTTATCTTTTTCTTCTGGTTTTTCGCAAATTGCAGCCTCAGTTGTCAAGAGCAAGGATGCAATAGAAGACGCATTCTGCAAGGCAATCCTGGTTACTTTCTTTGGATCAATTACACCAGCCTTGAGAAGGTCCTCATATTCACCAGTAGCTGCATTAAATCCAAAGGCGCCTTTCTCAGATTTTACCTTTTCCACCACTAAGGAGCCTTCATAACCTGCATTTGCGCAGATCTGACGCAAAGGCTCTGTAAGGGCTAATTTGACAATTTCAATACCCGCTTTCTCATCTTCATCAGCAGCCTTTACAGCTTCAACAGCTTCAAGGCATCTGATAAGGGCTACACCACCACCAGGAACAATACCTTCTTCAACAGCTGCCCTGGTTGCATTGAGCGCGTCTTCTACCCTGGCCTTTTTTTCCTTCATCTCGGTCTCAGTTGCAGCACCAACATTAATTACGGCAACACCACCAACCAACTTGGCCAGACGTTCCTGTAATTTCTCTTTATCATAATCAGAAGTGGTTTCTTCAATTTCAGCTCTGATCTGATTGACCCTGGCTTTGATGTCTTCTGGTTTTCCTGCACCATCAATTATTGTGGTATTTTCTTTATCAACAATTATTTTCTTGGCCTCACCAAGGTCATTTAGAGTAGCGTTCTCAAGCTTAATGCCAAGATCTTCTGAAATCACCTGACCACCAGTTAAGATAGCAATGTCCTGCAACATTGCCTTTCTTCTCTCTCCAAAACCAGGCGCTTTTACAGCACATACCTGTAAAGTTCCCCTAAGTTTATTTACAACCAATGTAGCAAGGGCTTCACCTTCCACATCTTCAGCAATAATCAACAAGGGCTTACCCTGTTTTGCAACCTGCTCTAATACAGGAAGGAGGTCCTTCATTGCAGATATCTTTTTCTCATGGATTAAGATATATGCATTTTCCAGCTCACATGTCATTTTGTCAGCATTGGTTACGAAATATGGAGATAAATAACCTCTATCAAACTGCATACCTTCAACAAACTCAAGGGTATTCTCAAGACCCTTTGCTTCTTCTACGGTAATAACTCCCTCTTTGCCAACCTTACTCATTGCATCTGCAATAAGATTTCCTATTGCAGAATCATTATTGGCAGAAATTGTACCTACCTGTGCAATGTCTTTTTCATCTCTGGTTGGAACAGAAATTTCTTCTAGTTTTTTGACTACTGCATCAACAGCCTTATCAATACCCCTCTTGATGATCATGGGATTTCTACCAGCAGCAACTAACTTAATGCCTTCATTGAAAATCTTCTGGGCAAGGATGGTTGCTGTAGTGGTACCGTCACCAGCAATATCAGATGTCTTGCTGGCAACTTCCTTTACCATTTGCGCACCCATGTTTTCAAATTTATCTTCCAGTTCAATCTCTTTTGCAACTGTAACACCATCTTTTGTGATAACTGGGGATCCAAAAGACTTTTCAATCACTACATTCCTACCCTTTGGACCCAAAGTTACTTTTACAGCATTTGCAAGTTTATCAACTCCAGCCTTTAATTTTGCTCTCGCAGTTTCACTATATAGGATTTCCTTTGCAGGCATATTACCCACCTCCTTTTAAAATTTAATTTTCAATAATAGCAACAATATCATCTTCTCTCATGATGAGATATTCTTCACCTTCAATCTTTACCTCGGTTCCTGCATATTTACTAAACATTACCTTGTCCCCAACCTTTACAGACATCTCAATCCTCTTTCCATCATCAGTAAGTCTCCCAGGACCTACGGCGATTACTTCACCTTTAATTGGCTTTTCCTTTGCAGTATCAGGGATGATAATTCCACCTTTTGTTTTTTCCTCTTCCTCTAAACGCTTTACCAACACACGATCATGTAATGGTTTTAACTTCATAGCCTCCACCTCCGTTTTATTTTGTAGTTTCTATTATCTTTATTTATTATTAGCACTCTCTAATTGCGAGTGCCAACAAAATTACCTTACTAATCACCCTTATCACCCCTTTCCATGTACGCTTATTAATATAAACTCAATTTTTTAATTGTAAAGATCAAAAAAAGTTTTTTTGTAATTTTTATTTAACATATTGAAATAATTTATAATTTTTTATTCGCCTCTTCTACTACTCGGCTCATCTCTTCCCTTAACTCTTTTAATTTTTTCTCTAATTCAAAATCATAAATAGCCAGGATTTGGGCGGCAAGATAAGCTGCATTTTTAGCTCCAATCTTGTCAATGGCAACGGTTGCGACTGGATATCCAGGAGGCATTTGCACAGTGGAAAGAAGAGAATCCATTCCACCTAAAGAAGATGCATTGATTGGAACTCCAATAACAGGTCTTATTGTCCTTGCAGCAACTGCTCCAGCTAAGTGGGCAGCAAGACCAGCTGCACAAATAAACACCTTGCACCCCCTTTCCTCTAAATCTCTGATTAAATTTTCAGTTCTCTCAGGGGTCCTGTGGGCAGATGTTACATGAAATTTATAACTAATACCCAATTTTTCCAGTATTTCCACACATGGAATCAGCTTTTCTCTATCTGAAATACTTCCAATCAAAATAGCTATATCCACCATTAATTCCTCCTAGTTAAATAGCGGATTTGAATCCTTAGGTTAAGCTTTAAAAAACTCCATTTAAGACAAGATGGTAGAGAGGTAGGGAGACGGAGAGGGAGGGATTCGAACCCCCGGAGGGCTGTAAACCCTCAGTAGTTTTCAAGACTACCGCCTTCGACCGCTCGGCCACCTCTCCGTAGTGGAATAAATATTACTCATATTTTTGAAAATTTCAAGAGATTTATTTAACTAATAAAAAATTAAATAAATATTTAATATTATACTCAATTTTCGCATATTTTCAGTAAATTCATTGTAAAAAAATATTAATATCTAAAGAAAACGAAGAAAAATCCGAATTTTAAAAAATAAAAGGAATTTAATAGCTATGAGCATAAGAAATTACAGAATCATTTCATTGGTTATAGTGAGTTTGTTTTATTGTTCCTGTATAAAACCTTCTTACCCACCCATACGAGGTTTCATCACCACCGGGTCATATTTTTATATTACCAAAGAAACCTCTCCATCAAAGGCATGGGCAAAATTGGCAGGTATTGTAGCTAAATCCATATCTAAGACCGTAGCATCAAATTTTTCAACCCCGGTCAAGAGTGTATACATTAGTTATGGAAAAAACACACTATTTGAAAAAAATTATAGAGAGCTCCTAGCTACTGCAATGGTAAAAGAAAATTTTAGAATTTCAAAAAAAAGTGATGCCAATTTTTTAGTAACTTTTGATTCTTATATTATGTCAAGTAAAAAAGAAGTAATTATTAATACAAGTTTGTATTATCAAGGATGTATTATTTTTAGAGATTCATCAGTTTTAAATTTAAGTAATGATATAACTGTAATAAATGATTACAAATTGAAACTTACTATATATAAAAAGATGCCTCTAGAATCAGACTATAAAGTTTATAGATTAGTAGATAAGTAAGAGGAGTACTTATGAGAACTAAAGTTTTTTTCTTTTTTATCATGTCATTTGTATTTATAATAAATTCTAGAATATGTTTGTGTAAAAAACCAGACTATTTTATAATTCAACAAGAAAAATATATTAATCCAGGTGAAGAGGTGTCTTTCTTTGACTTAAAAACATTTAATGTTTCGGATGTAATACAAATGATATCTAGGAACCTTGAAAAAAACATCAGTTTGTCAAAATATGATACATTATTAATAACTACCTTGACTGACTTAAACAATTTTAATATTACCTGTAAACTGGCAAGAATAATTCAGGAAGGTATAGCATCTTATTTTACAAGGGAAGGGTATAAAGTTAAAGAAATAAGGTTGAGAAATTATTCTCTATTAATTAAAAAGAAAAGGGGAGAATTTGCTTTAAGTAGAGATCTGTCTTTAATCCTATCTAAATATAAAAGCAATACAATGTTAACTGGAACTTATGTCCAAATTAATAATAATTTATTGTTTATCACGCTAAAAATAATTTCTCTCCAGAATAATGTAGTGTTATCCTCTATTTCTTTTACACTTTTTTTACCTGAGGAGTATCAATCTCTGATACTTCCTGAAAGGATAAAAGAACTCAAAAAAAAGAAAAAAGAAAAAATAACAAAAGCAAAAATAGAGGGTGGGCCAATTGAATTAGGTGTCAAAATATTATCAAAATTTAATAAGGATGATATAAAATTAATACAAAAAAGATTAAAAGAGCTGGGATTATATAATTTGAAAATAGATGGAATATGGGGAAAAGAAACACAAAAGGCAATGGAAACCTTTAAGAAAATAATAGGAATAACTCCATATAATAAATGGGATTTACAAACCCAAAAAAGATTATTTAAAGGTACAAACATGTAAAAAAAATAAACTTAAAAATTTGACATCTTCCAGGATTAATGAGCATGTACAACAAAAGTAAAATATTTATTTATATTATAGTAATATTTACATTCCTTTGTCTATTCTTTATATCATGCACAACAATTAAGTATACCAGAAAAGAAAATTCACCATCTTACAAGGCAATACCACCTGATGATAATGACCTTATCCTAAAGAAAAGTTATATTGCTGCTCAGTATCTAAACAAAAAACTAAAAGATTTAAATATAAAAAATAAAACTATTTTAATTACAACATTTAGTAATAATGAGAGTCTCGAATTATCCAATGCACTTGGCCGTTTAATACCTTATTTGATTAGCACAAAGCTATCCCACCTGGGTTATAATCTTATAGATTTAAGATTAAATAAAAAAGATATTAGAATAGAGCCCGGAAAAGGAGAATTTATATTAACGAGAAATCTCAATAAATTAAACAAAAAAATAAAGGTAGACTTAATACTGACAGGTCATTATTCTATAATATATAAAAAAGTTTATATTCATTGTGAAATAATTTCACCTCTAAAAAAAATAGTACTTTCAAGTTATGATTTTGTCTTGCCGTATAAATTTATAAAAGATCGTACAAAAGAGTGGATAATCCTACCCAGTATTAAAACAAGTTAACATTCAAATTCTACAATAATCCACATACTTCTACCATTGTGTGATTATTTGTCGTATCTTAGTGAGGGCAATTACACAGGTGAGAAGATGACAGCGTACCTTGTTGTCTGTCCAATGGTATATAGGTTGACCTGATACTGAGGATTTCCTATCGAGAAATTCCTTCTCTCTATAATCCAACGGTCAAGGGAGGCCTGGACTATTTTTTCTGGACTCCACTTAATATTATCAGTAACTATTATTTAACGACCAAAGTTTGATTCTGTTTTCTTGATCTCATATTGATTTTTTCTGAAGGATATGGTTTTTTATCTGATGTGAGTTCAAGATGGTAATTTTGAGTGCCTATATGAAGTTTCTTGCAGACTCTTATAAAACGATTTTTAATAGTTTTGATTTTCTAACTCATTATCGATGAACACTGATCCAAATTCCTCACTTTGGATCCTCAGAGGTACACCAGATGATTCAGCTTTTTTAAGTCTTTTAAGAATACTGTCTGGTGTGCCGAAGTACTTTAACCTTTTTACCTTTTCTGACAGTTTCTCTCAAATACCAATAGGTTCTACCTTTAATTTTCCTTTTGTATAAAGGTACCATAAAAATACTGTAATAGATTAGGTTCTACAATTGCAAGAAAAAAATTAGATTTTCCTTGAAAAAACTACAAAAAATAATGAAAAATTAATAAAATATGATAGGTTTTACTTCTTAAAGAAGTGCTCCAAACCCTTAATTGACGCGGGTTTTAGCAAAATTTTCTAAATTAACTCTGAAAGTCCTGTTTTTAAATAAGGCACAAGCTGTTACACCAGACAATACTGGCTCAAATGTGATTTTTGGGGGTTTTAATTTATGCCATGTACTCGTTTACAAAATTAATTGACAACATAAAAGAAATTTTAAAAGAGTTCCATATAATAATGCTTCACTCTGGACTAGCTCATTAAGCCCAACCCCCAACACCACTTATCCTTATTTTTCTCATTTTATTTGCAAAAAATTCTCTTTTATTGTGAAAGCTTACATTCATATACCTCAGCACCATATTTGCATGAATTAAGAGGTGTTCAAGGAAATCTATAAGAGATTTTTTTCAGCTCGAAATAACGGTAGAATTGTTGAATTTCAACGTAATAAATCCCACCGATAAAGCCGGGGGCATGCGGTAAACAAACATATCCCTGATCACTCACAGAAAATCAGGGACCGGGTTGGATAAAAAAATTTTTCCAACTTTTTTCCAACCTTACTGTTAGAATGAAAGATTAAACTCTTTTACTTTAATGAAATTATTGATGGGCCATGAAGGAGTCGAACCTTCAACCTCCGGATTAAGAGTCCGTTGCTCTGCCAATTGAGCTAATGGCCCGTCTGAAAAAATCTGTTAAGGTTTTTTATATTTTCTGTCAAGAGAAAAAATTCTTAACCAAAAAACTTCACATATAGTATTAATTTAGTTCTGTTATCGTTAATTTACTCTTATGTTGACAAAAATGGTATACTTTTATAAACTAATTTTAATTTAAAATTCTAATTACTTTAATTTATAAAAGCTCAGGGAGAATCAAGTGAACTATCATCTCCCCCTTTCTGAGGTGTTCCTTACTGAAGTTGGCCCAAGAGATGGACTACAGTCTTATCCCTCTTTTATCCCAACCTCAAATAAAATTAAAATAATTGAAAACCTGATAGAAGCTGGTCTTAAAAATATTCAAATAACTTCATTTGTAAATCCCAAAAAAGTCCCTCAATTTAAAGACGCAGAAGAGATAGTAAAATATTTTAGAAACACTGATTTGATTTTAACTAACTTAGTTTTAAATAAAAAGGGGTTAGAAAGGGCATTATCTGTTGGTGCTAAAGGCGTTGAAATATCAATATCTGCCAGTAATGATTTTAATTTAAAAAATACTGGAATGTCGAAAAAAGACTCTATAGTTAGTTTAAAAGATATGTTATTGATTGCTAAAAAAAGTGGCCTCTATATAAGAGGAAGTATTCAATGTTGTTTTGGATACGTGAAAAGTTGTGATGTGTCATTAGAGGATGTTCTAGAAATCGTTGATATTTATTTAGACGTAGGAGTAGATGAAATAGTGTTTGCTGACACAACTGCAAAGGCTAACCCTATTTTAATCAGTAAATTTTTTGAAAATATTTTGAAAAAAGTAGATTCAAATATTATCTCAATGCATTTTCACTCTAAAATGAATTTAGGTATTGTTAATATGTATGAGAGTCTTAAATTTGGAATTAAAAGATTTGATACTTCCTTTGGTTATCTGGGTGGATGTCCTTTTTTAGACAAAAGTTATATTAATATTTCCACAGAAGAGGCTGTTAATCTTTTAAATGAGCTCAATATTTATACAGGAGTTGATTTAAACAAACTAAAGAAATGTTCTAATTTTTTAAATAACAATGAAGAGACAGGTCTAATGGATTGTAAAACCTTATAATTTTAAGGAGGGGGTATGGACTTTGACCTTACTAAAGAACAAGAAATGATAAGAAAGGAAGTTAGGAAATTTGCCTTAAAAGAGATTGCCCCTGTAGCTAGGGAGCTCGATGAAAAGGAGGAGTTTTCTGTTGAAATAACAAGAAAGATGGGAGAAATTGGTCTTTTTGGAATGTTTGTATCTGAGAAATATGGGGGCCAGGGACTTGATTATCTATCCTACATCATTGCTGTTGAAGAATTAGCAAAGGTTGATGCTTCTCAGGCTGCCACAGTTGCGGCAGGAAATTCCCTTGGTATTGGTCCAATTTATTATTTTGGAACAGAAGAACAAAAAAATAAGTATCTGCCAAAATTGTGTTCTGGAGAAGGATTGTGGGGATTTGGGCTAACTGAGCCAGAGGCAGGTTCTGATGCTGGAGGTACCAAGACTACAGCAGTCAAGGATGGAAATGAATGGATTATAAATGGATCTAAGATTTTTATAACTAATGGATCAAGCCCAATATCCATGGGAGTTACTGTTCAGACGGTTACAGGTACAAGGGAAGATGGTAAACCAGAATATACTTGTTTTTTAGTTGAACATGGCACCAAAGGTTTTACTGCAAAGACAATTCACGGGAAAATGATGTGGAGGGCATCAAACACAGCTGAGCTTTATTTTGATAATGTAAGGGTCTCTGAAGAAAATATGTTGGGAAAACGGGGAGATGGGTTTAAGCAAATGCTTATGACCTTAGATGGTGGCAGATTATCAATTGCTGCAATGGGTCTTGGTGGAGCAGAAGGTGCCTATGAAAAGGCCCTTAAATATGCAAAAGAGAGGGTACAATTTGGTCAACCAATCTCGAAATTTCAGGCCGTTGCCTTTAAATTGGCAGATTGTGCAACAGAGATTGAGTGCGCCAGAAATCTCCTTTATAAGGCCTGTTGGCTTAGAGACCATAATAGACCCTTTGCCAAATATGCTGCAATGGCAAAATTATATTGTTCTGAGCTTATGGGACGAGTAGTTGATCGGGCTGTTCAAATTCATGGTGGATATGGCCTGATGAAGGAATATGATGTTGAAAGGTTTTATAGAGATCAAAAGATATTGGACATAGGAGAGGGTACCTCTGAAATACAGAGGATTGTAATATCAAGATATATTGGTTGTTAAATAGAGAGGATTGTTATGAAAGAAGAAATTTTACTGAAACAAGAAAAAGATCAGATATGTATTTTAACTTTAAATCGTCCCCAGATAATGAATGCTTTAAATTTTGACCTATTACATGCTTTAAAAAGAGAAATTGACTCTATTAGATTTAGAAGAGATGTACGTGTTGTTATAATAACAGGTGCTGGTGACAGGGCATTTTGTGCTGGTGCAGATCTAAAAGAAAGGGCAACTATGCCAGAAGAAAAGGTGAAGGAATTTATTTATACTGTGAGAAACCTTTTTACTGATATTGAAAATCTTCCCAAGCCTGTTATTGCTGCTGTAAATGGCGTTGCACTGGGTGGCGGTACAGAGCTGGCTCTTGCTTGCGATATCCGTATAGCATCAGAAAATGCTACTCTGGGTCTAACTGAGACAAGATTGGCCATTATCCCAGGTGCGGGGGGAACCCAGCGTCTACCTAGAATTGTTGGGGTAGCAAAGGCAAAGGAACTTATTTTTACAGGCAAAAGGGTAAGTGCAAAAGAGGCACTTGATATTGGACTGGTTAATAAAATATGCACCCTAGATAACCTCCTTTCAGAATGTGAAAAATTGGCCAGGGAAATCTGTGAAACAGGGCCAATTGCCATTGAACAGGCAAAGTATGCAATAAATAAGGGCATAGAAGTTGACATTAATACTGGTCTTGCAATTGAGTCCAATGCCTATTGGATAACCATCCCCACAGAAGATAGGTTAGAAGGGCTAAGGGCCTTTAAGGAAAAAAGAAAGCCAAATTATAAAGGTAAATAAAATAAGTGTTAAGTTGTGTGATATACACAGTTCAAATACACACATAAAAGAGGAATGTAAAATGGATGAAAGAACAAGTAATATGCTCTTTTGGCGAAAGGAAGAAGAAAAATTAGATGAACTTGTAAAAAAAGCTCTGTGGCCAGGAGGAGAAAAGGCGGTTTTGAGATTAAAAAAACAGGGTAAAAGACCTGTTAGGGAATTAATAAATTTATTAATTGATCCAGGAACTGAATTTTATGAGCTGAGCAGGATAGCTGGTTTTGGAATGAATTATCCAGAGGTTGAAGATGTACCCTGTGCTGGATTAGTTACAGGAATTGGGAAGATTCATGGTAATTGGACAATGATAATTGCCAATGACTCGCGGGTAAAAGCAGGAACCTACTTTCCTATTACTGTAAAAAAACATTTGCGTGCCCAGGCAATTGCTGAAAAGTGTGGTATAAATTGTGTGTATATTGCAGATTCTGGGGGTGCTTTTCTCCCAATGCAGGCGGATGTGTTTCCTGGAGAAGATCACTTTGGAGCCATGTTTTATAACATGGCTAGAATGTCTGCTAAAGGCCTTAAACAGGTAACCATGAGTACTGGTGGAAACACTGCAGGAGGCGCATATATTGTCTTTATGGCATGTCAGGCAGTTATGGTAGAAAAATTGGCATATTCTTTTTTGGGTGGTCCACCCTTGGTCAAGATGGCCACAGGAGAAGAAATAACAGCCGAGGCCTTAGGTGGTGCTGATGTACATACAAGGATCTCTGGAGGTGCTGATTATTTTTGTAAGACTCAGGAAGAAGGTATACAAAAAGTCAGGGAAATATTGTCAATGGAGCCGCCTCAAAAGATTCACTGCCACAGATTTGAAAAAAGACCTCCAAAGGTACCAGTAGAAGAAATATATCAAATTCTGCCAGCTCAGGTGAGCAAAGGCGTTGATGTTAGGGCCTTTATTCGCGCAATAGCCGATGGTGGTGAATTTTTGGAATATAAAAGGAGGTTTGCACCAGGTAAAGGAGAAAATATAGTCACGGGTAAAATTAGAATAGATGGAATACCTATTGGGGTAATTGCGTCAAATGGAGTGGGAATAATTTTTGTTGAAGCTGCAAAAAAGGCCACAGAATGGATTGTAAGGTGTTCCTACGAAAAGATTCCCCTTTTGTTTATTCAAAATTCTCCAGGATATATGGTTGGTTCTGAGGCAGAACACATGGGAATTGGAAAGTATGGGGCCGATATGGTGAGGGCAGTGTCATGTGCTCAGGTGCCTAAAATTCAACTCGTCATAGGTCCTGATCATGGAGCAGCAAATTATGGTATGTGTGGTAGGGCTTATAGACCTCATTTTTTATTTGCAACAATGAGGGCCAGGACCTCGGTTATGAGTGGGAAGAGTGCGGCTGGAGTCTTGCTCTCAATTGAAAAAAGAAAAAGGGCCGCAAAGGGCAAGCCTATGACAAAAGAAGAAGAAGATGCTTTTTATAAAAAAATGATAGAAAAATATGATAGAGAAGCCCATCCATTTTATTGTGGAGCAAGATTGCTTAATGATAGGATCTTAAAATTTTCTGAAATAAGAAAATGGCTATCCATGGCATTTGAGGTAAGTTTAATAAAACCAATTGAAGAACCCTCTTTTGGTAATTTTAGATTTTAAGGAGGATATTATGTCAAAATATGATCTCTGGAAAGTTTTTCCAAGAATGCCTAAAAAAGTGGTAATAGGCGACATAACTGTAAGGGATGGTTTTCAACACGAGGAAAAATTTATCTCAACCGAGGCCAAGATATACTATGCAGAACAAATAATTTTTGCTGGTTGCAGACATATTGAACTCACCAATCTTGGTAATCCATATATTATGCCACAATTTAGAGATGCAGAAGAAGTACTTGCCTATTTTAGGGGTGAGAGGTTTAAAAAAAGGTGTGCAAAAAGAGGAATCAATCCTGATGACATAACCTTTACCTGTGTCACTATACGTGAAAAGGCAGTTGATAGGGCTATTGAATTACATCAGCGTGGGATTGGCCCAGATAGGTTAATCATGATGGTATCTACAGATGAACAACATCACTATGCAAATTCTGGGACTACCTTGCCTGAATACTGGAAAGAGGCAGAAAGATGTATTAAAAAATGTTCAGATGTTGGTATAAAGATGTGCGGCACTGTTAGCACTATCTGGGGCAGTCCAATTAGTGGTGCAACTGAGTTAAAAGAGGCTGTGGAGTTTACAAAACGATGGTTTGAGATTGGAGCTCATGATGTGGAACACGCAGACCATGATGGAAGTGCATCTCCTCCAGATGTGTATAGATATTTTTCAATGATTTTAGATGAAATACCAAATCCAGATGTGCATATAGCCCACTTCCATGAAACAAAAAGAATTGGTTCAGCATCAGTCCTCGCTGCACTTCAGGCAGGAATTACCCATTTTGAAGGAACCTTAGGTGGTATAGGCGGTCAACCTGCTAATTTTTTGGATGATAGACCAGTACCAGGCACTGGAGAATATTATTATAAAGATGAAAGGTATGTTGGCCTTATATGTCTTGAGGACCTCCTTGTAATGGTTGATGAGATGGGTATTGAACATGGTTATGATGTAGATAAGGTACTCTGGCTTGGAAAGATGATGGAAAAGACCTTAAAAAGAAGACTCCGTTCAGAGGCAGTTGTCAATGGCAGGACAGAAAAACAGGGTCATCCAGAATTTGCCAGACCTGGTTTAGCTGAGAGAAAAAAGAAATTAGGAGAAAAGGATGGGCAAAAGATACCTGATGGCTGGGCAAAAGAGCCAAAGGTTCCAGAATCAATAATAAGTCCATAAAAAAAACCTTTAAAATATACAATTAGTGAGAAAAAATAAGGAGTGTATATGGCACAGGACAAACCATATATTAATGTAGATTATTTTGAGTCTTTAACAGGTGAGATAAAAGAGCAAGAACAAAGAGAAATAGTGGATATTGGAAAAACAATAAAAAAGATCAGGGAAGAAAAGGGGCTTAGTCTAGATGAACTTTCAAAACAAACAGGCTTTGATAAAGAGCTTCTTGAAAATGTAGAACAGGGCAAAATTCAACCTCAACTGGGGATGATTATAAAATTATCCAAGGTGCTTGAAAGAGGGCTTGGTGAATTTTTAGGTGAAGGTGGTGATAAGCCCTATTGCCTCACATCTCCAGAACAAAGAAAAAAAATTGTCAGGTCCACAACCCCCAAGGGACAGAGGGAACTCTACTCCTATGTGTCTTTAGCACCTGATGTTAAGGGTAAACATATGGAGCCACTTATTGTAAAATTAAAGGAAAATCCCGATGAAGAGACCTCAATTCACGACGGAGAGGAGTTTATATTCGTGTTAGATGGAGAGGTAATTGCGAAAATAGGCGATGACCGTTTTGAGTTAAAACCAGGGGATTCTCTGTATTATCTCTCAAATTATCCCCATATGCTTGCTGCTAAAAAGGAATCTGCCACTATTTTGGCCGTGCTCTATGAAGGTTAGAGTTGTATTTTTTAACCAACTTTTGAAAAGGGGGAGGAGATGGGCAAATTACTGTGGACGCCTTCTGAAGATAGAATAAAAAATTCCAATATGTTTAAATTTATGGCTTATGTTAATGAAAGATATAAAAAATCTTTTTCAACTTATAGTGAGCTGTGGGAGTGGTCTGTTACTGATATTGGTGATTTTTGGGCTGCTCTATGGGATTTTGTGAAAATTTTGAATTCAAAGGGTTATGACGAGGTTGTAGATGACCCTTATAAAATGCCAGGAGCAAAATGGTTTTCTGGTGCTCAGATGAATTTTGCTGAAAATTTACTAAGATATAATGACGATAATCTGGCAATAATAGCCTTTGCAGAAGATAGAGAAAAACGAACCCTTACATACAAGGAGTTAAATAGAGAAGTTGCCAGGGTGGCAAAGGCCTTAAAGCAATTAGATTTAAGGCCAGGGGATAGAGTGGTTGGATATATGCCAAATATCCCTGAGACAATAATTGCAATGCTGGCAGCTGCATCTTTAGGTGCTACATGGTCTTCATGTTCACCTGACTTTGGAATCAAAGGAGTTTTAGATAGATTTGGTCAAATAAAACCAAGGGTTTTATTTACAGCAGATGGATACAGCTATAAAGGCAAAAAAATAGATTCTATATCCAGAGTTATTGAGGTGCTAAAACAAATAGATTCCATTGAAAAGGTGGTGGTAGTTCCTTTTTTAAAAGAAAATCCTGATATTTCTGGTATAAAAAATGGGGTATTTTTAGATGAATTTAAATCCAGTGAAAGTGATCCATCTATTGATTTTGTCCAGCTTTCCTTTTCTCACCCCCACTATATTATGTATTCCTCTGGAACCACTGGACTTCCTAAATGTATGGTTCAAGGTGCTGGTGGTGTGCTAATAAACCATTTAAAAGAACTTATTTTGCATACCGATCTAACACGGGATGATAAGATCTTTTACTTTACAACCTGTGGATGGATGATGTGGAATTGGCTAGTTAGTTCCCTGGCTGTAGGCGCAACAATTGTGCTTTATGATGGAAATCCATTTTATCCAAGTCCAAGGGTTTTATGGGAAATGGCTGAGGATATATCCTTAACTGTTTTTGGGACAAGTGCTGGATATATATCTGCACTTCAAAATGCAAAGGTGCGTCCAAAGGATGAGTTTGACCTATCATCTCTTAGGGCTCTTTTGTCAACAGGCTCACCTCTACCAGAAGAGGGTTTTGAATATGTGTATGATGCAGTAAAAGGTGATCTGCAGCTCTCATCCATTTCAGGCGGGACAGATTTAAATGGTTGCTTTGCCCTAGGAAATCCAATGCTTCCTGTTTATTCAGGAGAGCTCCAATGTAGGGGACTTGGGATGAAGGTATATGCATATGATGAAAATGGAAAGCCTGTTTACAATCAAAAGGGTGAGCTTGTATGCACAGCTGCATTTCCCTCTATGCCCCTTTATTTTTGGAATGATCCAGATGGAAAAAAATATCATGATGCCTATTTTAACGTATTTCCTGGTGTCTGGCGTCATGGAGATTTTATAGAGATAAATGATAGGGGAGGGGTGATTATATACGGAAGGTCTGATGCTACTCTAAATCCTGGGGGAGTTAGGATTGGAACTGCTGAGATTTATCGTCAGGTGGAGCAATTTGAGGAGATCGAAGATAGTCTTGTGGTGGGTCAAAATTGGAAAAATGATGTAAGGGTAATACTTTTTGTTAAAATGAACCCAGGATATAAATTAGATGATGAGTTAAAGAAAAGGATAAAAAGCGCAATTAGAAATAATGCATCACCAAGGCATGTACCAGATAAGATTATCGAAGTTCCAGATATCCCCTATACCCTAAATATGAAGAAGGTGGAGATTGCAGTTAAGAAGGTGATCCACAATGAAGAGGTAAAAAATAAAGATGCCTTAAGAAATCCCGAATCTTTAGAATTCTTTAAAAATATACCAGAATTAAATGAAGATTAAAAAAGGGGGCGTAAGCTCGCCCCTCATTTTCTTAACCTTGGATTTTTGACAAAAGATCTTGTTTAATTGTTTCAATATCTTTTGAACCATCCACTTCTACATATTTTGTCTTTCCTTCTTCAGCAAGTTTTTTGAAGAAATAGGCAGCAGCCAGGGTTCCAGTTTCAGTGTCATAATAGATGTCATGTCTTTTGTTTATTGCAGCCTCGTCCTGGTCATCAGATCTTGTTTTTAATGCACCGCCGCATATCCTGCACCTGTCGCCATTTGGCTTGATTGCATCAATATAGATATTGTTTGGGTGATTTGGGTCATTTTCACATAGTCTTCTTCCCATGATTCTGTTTTTTGCAGTTTCCCTATCCAGTTTAATCTCAACTACATAATCTAACTTCATTCCAGCCTCTTGAAGGGCTTCCCATAACTTCTTGGCCTGAGTTATATTTCTTGGGAACCCATCTAACAGCCATCCATCTTTGCCTTTTTCTTTTAATGTCTCAAGGACCATGGGAATAGTGATCTCATCTGGTACCAGCTCTCCTTTGTCTATGTATTCTTTGGCCTTTTTCCCAAGCTCAGTACCATTTTTTATGTGATCCCTAAAGATTGCGCCTGACTCTATGTGGGCTAAGTTAAACTTTTTTTTAAGTAATGAGCCTTGCGTACCCTTCCCACTGCCATTTGGCCCAAAAATAAGTATGTTCATTGCACTCCTCCTTACAAAAGGTTGATAAAATCTCCATTTGACTCCTTGTATATCTCTTGATAGAGAAAATTTTCACAAAGTTGTAGTCTCAGAGAGGTGAATTTGTCAACAATTTTTAAGAAGAATCAATCTATGAAGAACATAATATTGATTTGTGGTCCAAGTGGAGCCGGTAAGGATACACTAATTCGGGAGGCAAGAAAATATTTTGCTTCTTATCCTCGTGTAAATTTTGTTAAGAGATATATAACCAGACCCCCAGATGAATTTGAAGACAATTTTTTTGTGTGTGAACAAGGGTTTAATATACTTATGCAATCAAATTTTTTTCTTGTAACATGGAAGAGTTACGGATATTTTTATGGGATTCCTGAATATTTAATAAAAGAAGATTGTTGTAATTTTATTTCAGTATCAAGAAAAACAATATCATTTTTTGAAGAAAATTTTAAAAATGTTTATACTATCTACGTTACTGCTGATTATGAAACAATAAAAAAGAGGCTTACACATAGAAATAGAGAAAATATGAATATACTGAAACAGAGGTTAAACAGATACTCCTTTGATGTTGAAGCAAAAAATAAAATTGTTTTTAAAAATCAAGGCCCTCTTGAGGTGAGTGTGGAAAATTTTATATCTTTGTGCTCAAGTATAATATCTAATTTTTTAGATCATGGTGAGTAATACATGTTTTTAACTTGCTTGCAGCTAAAAAAGGGTCATTGTGTTTGCATATTGCAGAGACTACAGCAATTCCATTAACTCCTGTTTTTACTACTTCTTTACAATTTTCTATATTAATTCCACCAATTGCCACACTTGGTTTTTGGATTAGTTTTAAGAGTCTTTTAACTCCGTGGGGATATAAAGTGGGCTTTGGGTCTTTTTTGGTTAATGTTTTAAAAACAGGCCCAATGCCCACATAATCTATATCCAGTTCATTTGCTTCCTTAACATGTTCTTCGTTATTTACACTAAGTCCAATTATTAGATCATCTCCCACTATTTCTCTAACGTAATTTGGATGAATATCTTCCTGCCCAACATGTACACCCTCTGCCTTAGAGGCAAGAGCCACATCTATTCTGTCATTTATAATTAAAGGAATATTGTATTTAGATAGAAAATCTTTTGTCTTTATTGCAAGCTCAACAAATTCTCTAGCTGATATCTCTTTTTCTCTAAGCTGTACTATTGTAACACCACCTTTTATTGCCTGTTCCAATACAAAAAACATGTCTTTATTTTGGCAAGATGCCCTGTCTATGACAAGATAGAGTGGCAGATATTCTTTGATTTTTTTTCTGTACATATTTTAATTTTCTTTTTCATGTACTCCAGCTTGGTCAAATGTCATGACTTCATTAAACACATGGCATGCTGCGTCCACAATGTTCATGGCAAGGGCTCCACCTGTTCCTTCACCAAGCCTCATACCAAGGTCAAGGAGGGGAGTTAATCCAAGATATTTTAGCATGGCTATGTGACCTGGTTCTTCTGATTTGTGTCCTGCAAACATGTATTCAACACTAGAAGGACACAGTGCCTTGGCAATGAGTGCACCTGCAGTAGAGATAAAACCATCAATCATAACAGGTATTTTGTGGTAGGCGCAGGCCAGGATACATCCAGCAATTCCGCCGATCTCAAAACCACCTACCTTTGAGAGCACCTCTATTGGGTCTTTTGGGTCTGGCTTGTTTACATCCAGTCCTTTTTTAACAGCAGCTATCTTTTTTTTGATACCTTCCTGGTCAATTCCTGTACCTGGACCAACCATTACTTCTGCGCTTTCTCCTGTATATACACATCCAATGGCAGAAGAGGGTGTTGTATTCCCAATCCCCATATCACCAGTTGCAATTATGTTTATGCCCTTAGAAATAGCTTCTTGTGCTATATTAAAGCCATTTAATATGGACTGGAGAGCTTGATTTCTTGTCATTGCAGGGCCTTTTGCAAAGTTCTTTGTCCCTCTTGCAACTTTGTTCTCTTTGAATATTGCTGCTTCTTCCTGGTTTTCAGGAATAAAATCAGGAATAATACCCATATCTACAACCATAACCTCGGCACCAACAAACCTGCTAATAACACTAATTCCAGCACCGCCTTTTACAAAACAACGCACCATCTCTAAGGTTACTACTTGTGGAAAGGCTGAAACCCCTTCTTCAACAATGCCGTGATCTCCGGCAAAGACTATAACTTGTTTTTGGGAAACATCTGGATTTAATGTCCTTTGGATAGCACAAATCCTTTCAGAAATTTCATGTAGCCTCCCAAGAGCCCTTGGAGGCATTACTAACTGTGCTGTATGTTCTTTAGCCTTTTGAAATATGTTAGAATCTATTGGTGAGATTGCATCAATTAAACTTCTCAATTCCTGTTCCATTATAAAATCTCCATCTTATTTTAAGTATTTTAAAGAGAGTTTAAAAATCCCCTTTGTCCTTTTTTCATAGGACAGTTTTTTTAAGAAAGAAAAGAGGTGCGCCAAAGAGGATCTATTTCTTTTCCTCTAATTTAACAAATGGATTATATGCGAGTATATTTATTGGATGAAAATTATTAGCAGGATCTTCTCCATATCTAGCTGCAAAATGTCTCTGGTCTTCGCCTTTGTTTAAAATGTTATCTGAAGAATTTCTATAAAAAGTGCACTGGTTGTTGAAACACACGTATATATACCCCCAACCTGTTTCTGGTGGGGCGAGCCAATACTCCATTTCTTGGTGGCAATAGGGACAATATCTTTTTTCAGCCATATCTTTACTACTCCTTTTTTTTGCATTCAAAGATATTTTTAAAGCCAATCCTAGTCAATAATTTTTACTCTTTGGTAATATAAGTTTCATTATTTACTGGTGTTAAATTTTTAAATAAATCCAAAGGGATAGGTAAAATAGTAGTGGAATTACTTTCATAGGACATTTCCCTTAATGTCTGCAAATATCTGAGCTGGAGTGCTATGGGCCTTTTGGCGATTATTTCAGCAGCCTGTGCTAATTTTTCAGCAGCTTGATATTCGCCTTCTGCACTAATTATTTTGTATCTACGTTCCCTTTCAGCCTCTGCCTGTCTAGCCATAGCCCTTTGCATATCCTGTGGCAAATCTATGTGTTTTAATTCAACATTGGTTACCTTAATTCCCCAGGGGTCTGTATGTTCATCTAAGATATCCTGAATCTGGGAGTTGATCTTGTCTCTATGGGTTAAAATTTCATCAAGTTCCACTGACCCACAAATAGATCTTAGGGTTGTCTGGGCAAGTTGGGTAGTGGCAAACATAAAGTCTTCCACTTCTATTACTGCCTTTACAGGGTCAACAACTCTGAAATATACAACTGCATTAATTTTAACACTCACATTGTCCTTTGTAATAACATCCTGAGAAGGTACATCCAGGGTAATAATTCTTAAAGAGACCTTAATCATTTTATCCACAACTGGAATAAGTATGATCAAACCAGGTCCTTTTGCTTTTAAAATTCTTCCAAGTCTGAATACTACAGCCCTTTCATATTCATTTATGACCTTAATAGCTGACGCCAAAAACAAAAAGGCTATTATTAAGATTGGCAGTAATGAAAACATTTCAGTCCTCCTTATGTTATTTAGGTTTGTATAGGTTCAACAATTAATGTCAAACCAAGTGTATTAACTACCCTTACTTTTGTCCCTTCAGATAGATTATTATTTCCTCTTGTTGTTTCTGCCTTCCAGATTTCACCTCTGATTTTTATCTTCCCTTTGTTCTCCCTCCATTCTATTACCTCACCTATCATTCCAACCAGCCCTTCAATCCCAAGTTTTTTAGGTTTTAATTGGACTTTTGTAACAAGATAAAGTACCCAAATTACAAGGGCACCAATTACAAGTAGAGATGGTAATATGGTTGAATAACCAGGGCCACTTATCCCAGAGTCGTATCTAAATAAGATAGTGGATCCAAGAAACATACACACAAGTCCGCCAACGGTTAAGAGACCATAACTAATTATTTTTATCTCCAATATAAACAGGACAAATCCAAGTAAAATAAGTAGGAGCCCAGCCACATTTGTTGGTAAAACAGAGAGAGCGTACAGGGCAAGTAAAAGACATATGGAACCAAAGACTCCTGGAAATATTACACCTGGATGGGACAACTCAAAAAAAAGGCCAGCAATTCCACCTAATAAAAGTAAATACGCAATTTGGGGATCTACGAGCCATGAGAGAAATTTATATCGAAGGGATGGAGAAAATTTTATAATTTTATAGCTGTTTTTGTCAAATTTAACCAATTCCCCATTTTTCAAAATGCCCTTTTTGCCTATTTGTACCATGAGATCAGTAGGGGAGACAGCAATTATATCTATCACCCTGTTTATTGCAGCTTCCTGTGCATTTAAAGATTCAGCCGTATCTATGGCCCTTTCATACCACATGAAATTTCTGTCCTTTTCCCTTGCCATAGACCTAATAAGGCTCATGAGGTCATTTTTTATCTTTTTCTCCAAAGTCTTAGGTGCGTCTTTTCCACCCATTGCAACTGGAGAAGCAGCACCAATACTTGTGTTGGGTGCCATGGCTGCAATATCTGATGCAGCTACTAAAAATACCCCTGCAGATGCAGCCTGTGCCCCTTTTGGTCCTACCCAAACTACCACAGGAATATGAGAATTTAGAATTATTTTGACCATCTCCCTCATGGATTTAGCAAGCCCACCTGGGGTATCCAGGCCAATTATTATGAGGTCATAATTATTTGTGGTGGCAACCTTAAAACCGTGCTCCAAAAGATCAACTTGAGCCGGATTAATAGTGCCTGTGATCCTTATAAATAAGGCAGAGATTTTATTATTAGAACCATTGGTTGGGGAACTTTGAAAAATAGAAACAATTGATAGAACTAATATTAATAGGACTAGAAACAATAAATTTTTTTTCATTGCATGTTTCACTTTGTTTAAAAGTTAGTGGGTAAAACAATTATAACCCTTTGCCCTTAAGATGGCAACTAATTCTGGTACATTATATTCAAAGAGATAAATAATTCTATTGCCTTTCATTTTAAGCTTAATTATTGGCAAAAAAAGGGTTAAACTATTATTTATATTGATTTTAATATTTTCCAAAAATCTACTTAAGTTTATTGCCTCAATATTACTATTAACTGAAATCTTAGGGACATAAATATTTTTGTCAATATTATCTGTACATGAAATAAAATTACTTTTTTTATTGCACCAAAAATAAACAAATATCTTGTTTTTTAATAAAAAAGAATATGCTAAGTTTTCGGTATAGGTACAATTTTTTTCGTTTAGAAAAAATATATAATAGGAGATATCTTTTGTACTTGATTGACTAGAATATTTTAAGATCTGTATGTCTCCTTTTAATTCTGCGACAAAAAAGTTATTAGTAATTATTAAATTTTGTTTTTTGGGCCAGATTTTAAACCTTTTTGTGTAATTAAATATTTTTATCAGAGAGTCATAAATGGATAAATCTCTTATAAAACATACAGAAATATTTGAATCTTCAATTTTTTTGTATTTTTCATATGTATTTAGATCATTAGCCAATATTATCTTTTTTCCGTCTGTCTCTTCTAATATGGGAGATTTAGATGTGTCAATTTGTATCCATCCTCTTTTTATTGGAAATATAATTATATCTTTTTTATAAATACTAAATCCCAATTTTTTTAATAAACAGAGTATAATATTATTAAAACTATTTGTTTTTTTATGTTCTGTAATCTGTTTAATTTTTGGATTTCTAGAGGGTATTATAATTTCAACGCCTTGTGGTAAATTGTTTATATTTTTTATATGGGGATTGAGTTTTTTAAAAATAAATAAATATTCATTATAAATTAAATAATTGGGAATTTTGCCTATTATTTTAAGTAATTTTGCTAATGTGTCCCCTTTTTTTACAGTATATTTTTGTTCGTAAAAGGGGTACTTCTTTTTTAATTCTTTTATAGTCAGGTCCTTTAATGAAGGAGGTATGACAAAACCATTTAAACATTTTCTACATCTACGTCTGATGGTGTGAATTTTGGGTAATTTTATTATCTGACCTGCATATAGTTTATTTATATCTTTTATATCTGGATTTAATTGTTTTATTTTTTTGATATATTTACCAAATTCAGTCTTAGGTAATTTTAATTTTCTGAGTATAGAATATATATGTTCTCCTTTTTTTACTTTATATAATGTATAATTTCTCCTGATTTTTTTTATTTTTTTTTCAAAAAATAGAATAGGGGGAGATGCAAATAAATGTGTATAAGGTAATACGTAAATTAAAAAAATGCACATTAAAATTTTTTTCATAGACTTTTATTCATCTTTAAATTGCATTTCATATAATTTTTGATAAAGTTTACATCTTTTTAATATCTCCTTATGTGGGCCAATATCTATTATTTGTCCGTTTTCCATAACAGCAATTCTATCTGCGCTTAAGATTGTAGATAATCTGTGGGCAATAATAATTGAAGTTCTATTTTTCATGAGATTATCCAGTGCATTTTGAACAATCCTTTCAGATTCTGTGTCCAATGAACTAGTTGCCTCGTCTAAAATTAATAGAGGAGGGTCTTTTAAAAGTGCCCTGGCAATTGTTATCCGCTGTTTTTCACCCCCAGATAATCTAACTCCCCTTTCCCCAACTATTGTGTCATATCCATCTGGCAGAGCAGATATAAAATCATGGGCATAGGCTATCTTTGCAACTCTAATAATTTGTTCTTCATCAACGTCAAAAATTCCGTAAGTAATGTTATCTTTAATGGAGGCATTAAAAAGTATGGTCTCCTGAGAAACTATCCCAATAAACCTTCTAAGGGAACTAAGGGTATATTTTCTTATATCATTTCCATTTAAGACTATTTTCCCCTTTATTGGATCGTAGAATCTTGGGATTAGATTTATAAGTGTGGTCTTACCTGCACCTGATGGTCCAACAATAGCAAGCTTTTCCCCAGGAGCAATTTCTAGGTTAATGTCTTGAAGTGCCCAATCAGGAGTATTTTGATATTTAAACCATACATCTATAAATTTTAACTCCTTAAAAGGAGGCTTAAGTTCTAGATCCCCTTCATCTTCAATTGAGATTTCTTCTGAATCTAGTACCTGGAACACCCTTTCTGCGCCAGCAATAGCCCTTTGTAATACCATATTTGATTTATTTAATCTCTTTACAGGATCATATAACATCATAACTGCAGTTAAGAATGAAAAAAAAGTACCTGGGGTTGAATGGCCAGCTATTACCTGGGTACCTCCATACCATATAACCAATCCAATTCCAAGGGAACCAATAAATTCCATCACAGGAGAAGATAGGGAATTGTAAAAAATGCTTTTTAGGGCAATTTTTATTAGTTTTCTATTCTGAACTTCAAATGTTTTTGTCTCCTTTTTTTCCATGGCAAAGGCCTTAACCACTTTTATACCACTAAATATTTCCTGCAATATATTGGAGATGTCTGCAATTTTTTCCTGGTTTTTTCTACCTAATTTTCTCAATTTTCTTCCAAAATAAACTATTGGATAAAGGGCAATTGGGAGCACCACTATGGCCCAGGTAGCAAGATAGGGATCTCGATAAAATGCAACAAAGGTAAGTCCTATTACAGTAAAAAATTCTTTTGCCAGGTTTACGATTTCAGGCACGCTATTTCGTAGTAGATTTACATCGTTTATTATCCTTGACATTAACATTCCAACTCTATTTTCCTCAAAGAATGTAATAGGTAGTCTTATCATTTTTTCATAGAGTTGGTTTCTTAAGGTCTCTAACACCTTCATCGCACAAAATTGTAATTGATAACTTTGAATTAA
This sequence comes from Desulfothermus naphthae, assembly GCF_054657475.1. Taxonomy (NCBI): domain Bacteria; kingdom Pseudomonadati; phylum Thermodesulfobacteriota; class Desulfovibrionia; order Desulfovibrionales; family Desulfothermaceae; genus Desulfothermus; species Desulfothermus naphthae. Next base: position 1,232,163 of record NZ_BAAHYQ010000001.1, on the reverse strand, counting down.
TCTAAATATTCCTTTAAAGGCAAAAATCAAAATAACCAGAATGGGAATAGTTTTTAGGGCCTCTTTGTTTTTTTCTATGAAGATTTTATCTAATGCTGGTTGTACAAGATATGCTGCATAGGCTGTACAACCAGCAACAATGATCATAGAGATTATAGACAATATAATTCGTGGTACATAGGGTTTAAAGTAAGATAATGTCCTTTTAAAATAATACCATCCTGAATTATAATCATTAGATATTTTGTTCATAATTATATTAACCTTTGTTCTTGTAACAGGTAATACAAATCTAAAAGGTCTTTAGCTATTATATCAATTTTTATGTTTGAGTACTTTTCCTTTTCACTTAATCCATATCCTGTAAGTACCAATACTTTAACTAATAGGCCTGCATTGATTCCAAAATAGATATCAGACAATTTATCTCCAACAATTGCAGTCTCATTTTCTAATAATCCATATTTTTTTTTCAAATTTTGCCACATTCCAATGGCAGGTTTTCTACATGTGCACTTATCAGTCGGTGTGTGAGGACAAAATTCTATATCTTTAATTTTTACATTATACTCATTTAAAATATCGTATAATCTATTTTGTACTGCAAAAAAATCCTCTGTCTGATAATATCCTCTTCCTATTCCTGATTGGTTTGTGACAATAAATAGCTCGATCCCTCTTTGAGTGAATTTTTTCAGTGCCTCTTTTGCATTGGGTAAGAGTTCTACATCATCTGGATTTCCTAGATAATGTTTTTCAACAATTATAGTACCATCTCTATCTAAGAGGAGATTTTTTATTTTAGCCATATTTTTATTTTTCTGGACAGGAGATTATCTCTATTCCATCCATATATGGTCTTAGTACTTCTGGAATTATAATAGATCCATCTTCTCTTTGATAATTTTCCAATATAGCAACTAAGGTCCTTCCAACTGCAAGGCCTGATCCATTTAAAGTGTGGACAAATTCTTTTTTCTTTGAATTTTTGGGTTTGAATTTAATATTGGCACGCCTTGCCTGAAAATCTTCAAAATTGGAACAAGAAGAAATTTCCCTATATGTATTCTGGCCAGGAAGCCATACTTCAATGTCATATGTCTTTGCCGCTGAAAAACCAAGGTCACCTGTGCAAAGAACCACGACCCTATAGTGCAGCCCTAGCTTTTGCAAAATTGACTCAGCATGGGACAAAAGTAATTCCAGTTCCTGGTAAGATTTATCGGGATGGACAAATCTTACCAGCTCTACTTTATTAAATTGGTGTTGTCTAATCAGCCCTTTTGTATCCTTACCATAGGAACCTGCTTCTGACCTAAAACAAGGGGTATAAGCAGTATATGCAATTGGCAAATCATCTTCATCTAATACTTCATTTCTGTAGATATTTGTAACAGGTACTTCAGCTGTTGGGATTAAATAATAGTCCCAATCTTTGATCTTAAATAGATCTTCCTCAAATTTTGGCAATTGTCCAGTTCCAAACATTGTTTCACTGTTAACCAAAAAGGGTGGTAATACTTCTGTATAGCCATTTTCCTTTGTCTGCACATCTAGCATAAAATTGATAAGGGCCCTCTCTAACCTTGCTGCCCATCCAAAATATAGAGCAAACCTAGATCCAGCTAGCTTAGCTGCCCTTTCAAAGTCCAGTCCTTTAAGGTTGGTACCAATATCCCAATGTGGTTTTGGCTCAAAGTCAAATTCTGGTTTAGTTCCCCATTTTTTAATTTCCACATTGTCCTCATCAGAATCTCCCTCTGGGACATCTTTGGCAGGGATATTGGGAATTTGAGCCCTAAAGTCAAAGAGCTCTTTTTCAACTTTCTTTTTTTCCTTTTCCAGTTCTTTTATTTTATCTGAAATTAAAGATAATTTTTTGACTTTTTCTGAGACATCTTGTCCTTTTGCCTTGAGTTTGCCAACTTCCTTTGATTCTGTATTTAACTGATTTCTGAGTTTTTCTACCTCTTGAATTATAGACTTTCTCTTTTCATCAAGCTTTAAAAAGTCCTGTATATTTAAGTCCATTCTTCTTTTTCTGATAGCCGCTTGGACGACCTCTGGATTTTTTTGAATGAATTTTAAATCTAACATATTGATTCTCCTGGAAAAAAATTGTTTTTTTATAAACTAGAAGGAAATTAACAAAGAACCTGTTGATTGTCTAGAAACACACCAAAGAAAAAGGGGACACAGAAGATGTGTCCCCTTTTTATAAGGAACCAGACACCCAGAGGCAGACCTGCTACCGCTGCTCCCTTTCGGGCCTGACGGGGTTCACAGCGCCTCTGCCGTCTGGCTCCTTAAATTTTTACGGAGAGGGAGGGATTCGAACCCTCGGTACCGGTATTTCCGGTACACACGATTTCCAATCGTGCTCCTTCGGCCAGCTCGGACACCTCTCCGAAAAACGAAGTCTTCTTTTATTATAAATTTGTAAGTTTGACAAGTAAAAGTTTTTGGTTTTTTTTTGAGCCCAACTACCAATTGACTAATGCTTATTAGTAAGTTACAAGCCATAACATCGAAAGTATGCATGAAATACTTTATTTATTATGAAATTTAAAAAGAATATATTTGCAAATAACCAAGTCTTATATTTTTTGAGTATATTTATATTTGGATTTTTTTGTCGGATATATTCTCATCTATTAGATCCAGTATTAAACCCTGATGGAATTTGGTATATTCAACAGGCAAAAGCACTGTATCTAGGAAAGTTCCAGTTAGTTACTGCCTGTTATCCATATTTGTCTCCATATCCTATATTTATTTTTTTGTTTTATCTAGTTACCCATAATTGGATTTTATCAGGTATTATGGTCTCTCTTGTGTTCAGTATGTTAAGTTTTATTCCCTTGTATTTTTTACTAAAAAGATTTTTTGATGATAAAACCCTATTTTTGACCCTGTTTATTTTTGCGTGTATGCCTTCGTTTATAATCTATTCCCACAAGGTGATAAGAGACCCAGTTTTTTGGTTCTTTTCCCTAAGCGGTTTTTATTTTTTTACAATTTATCTCAATAATAAAAATTGGTGTTATCTTTTATTTTCCTTTATTTGTTTTATAATTGGTGCTTGGGCAAGAGTAGAGGGATGTGTATATTTATTAATTTCTTTTATTTTTCTTTTAAAAACCATTAAATATGACAAGAAATTTCTCATTACTGTTGGTATAGCTTTTTGTATCTTCATTACATTGATTTATCTCTTATCATTATATTTGGATATTTCTATATTAAAAATACTACCCTATGAAAAAATTGAAACTCGCATAAATTATACTATTCAAAATTACAAAGAATTAAGGGAAGTATTAAAAAATTTTGAAGATATAGATAAGTGCAAAAATTTTCGTTTTTTTTCTTCTATTGCTAAAGACCTTTTATGGTGGATAGCTTTTGGAGGCATATTAATAAAGATAATTAGAACCATGTATTTGCCATTCTTTATAATTTTTTGTATAGGAATCTATTCAATTAGGAATAAAATTAAGAATGAGATAATATCTTTTTATTTTTTTAATTTAATTGGAGCATTTTTAGTCTTATATGTACAAACACTATATACCTGGGTAATTGCAACTAGGTATATGGCCATATTTATATTACCTTCATTTATTTTTATTGCATATGGAGTGAAGAGTATAATTAGATTTTTTGATATGAAAGCTAAAGAAAAGTTAAGATATTCAACTATAACTTTATTACTATTTGTATTAATATCAACCTTTCCTAAGATATTTTTAAGTTATAGAAATCAAGATAATAAAATATATAGAGAGATTGGACAATATATAGCAAAAATAGAGCAGTATAAAAAACTTGTTAAAATCGGAGGGTCAATTAAGAGACTTCCTCTTATATTTTTTTATGCAAATTTAAATTATTCATCTGTAACATGTTTTCCAATTAAGTGTCTTTTATATGAAAAAAAGTTAAAACCTGATCTAATTTTAAAGCGAAACATTGACTATTATATATGGGACGAGAAAAGCTCTAATAGAATATCCCTTGATCTTATTAAGAATTCAAGTCAATTTCAAGAATTGAAAAGATGGAAGAGTAAAAAAAGGGGCACTCTTATTTTATTTAAAGTGCTAAAATAAAGGTGAGTTTAATGAGCAAAATTATATATATCAGTACCGCTAAATTACATAGAAATAGAGCAAATCTCATTCAGACTTTGAATACTGCTAATGGTATTTACAGCATAAATAAAAATTTTACTCTACTTATATCTCCTTATAAATCGGACATTCCTTATAAAAGGAGATTATGTGATTTTGGAGTAACTCCCCACCTGCCTATTAAATTTTCCACTTTTTTACATTCGCGATGGAAGATTTTTAAATATGTTCCTTTTGTTATTCTTTATAAGAACAAATTAAATCATTCTCATGTCTATACCCGTTCATTTAGAATAAGTAATGCTCTAATAAAATTCAGTATACCCCATGTATTTGAGGCCCATGAATTCGATCAATTATACGAAGATAACTTTATGGTCAATTTAAGACATGGTCTAAATAGAGGAATTGTTTTAAAAGTAGTTGCCATCAGTAATTCTCTTAAAGAACTATTATTAAAAGAAAGCATACCATTAAGTAAAGTTGAAGTATTACCTAGTGGTGTGAATATACGATCTTTTTCAAAGGTTAAAAAATTAACTCCTCAGAGGTTTAAACATCCCACTTTGATACATTTAGGCACATTGACTCCTCAAAAGGGCTTAAATATAGTTCAAAAACTGGCTCAAAAGGGTTTAAAAATAATTATAGCAGGTAATGTTGCAGGAAATAAAAATTGGCCAGAAAATGTTGAGGTGTTGGGATTTATCCCCCATAGAGACATTCCCAAGATATACAATAGGGCAGAAATATCCATAATTCCTTATCAAGAAGACTTAGAGTATGTTAACTCCTTTTCCCCTATTAAATTAGTTGAATCAATGGCTGCTGGAAGGGCTATAATAGCAAGTGATTTAAAACCAATGCGAGAGCTTGTAACCAATGAAAAAGAGGCCCTTTTGGTCCCTCCCTCTGATATTAATGCATGGCTTAAGGCTATAGAGAAATTATCAAAGGATCCTAAATTTGCCCTACAACTTGCGCAAAATGCATATGAAAAGGCAAAAGAGTTGGATTGGAAAAAAAGGGCTCAAAAGATAATCCACATTTTTAACAAAACCCAAAGGCCATTAGATAGGCATTAGTGCTATTTTCAAGGGAGTATTTTTCTACTGCTTTTTTCAATAAATCAGAGTTGATAGGATTTTTTAAAGTGTCCAAAATAGCTGTAGCCAATTTTTGAGGCTCCTTACAGGGCACCAATTTCCCATACTTTCCATCTTCTAAGATTTCCCGTGGACCACTTGGACAGTCAGTGGAAACTACTGGAGTACCAAGGGCCATAGCCTCAATAAGTACATTTGGTGATCCTTCCCATATTGATGATAACACAAATATATCGGCCTGTTTCATAAATGAGTATGGATTTTCTTTAAATCCTGGGAGCCATACATCATTGGTTAGGTCTAACTCATAGACCAGGGACTCAATTTTTTTTCTTTGTCGTCCATCTCCTAATATGACTAGTTTTGCTGGAATCTTAGATCTTACCAGTTTAAATGCCTTAATTAAGGTGGGAAAGTCTTTTGATTTTCTAAAACCACCAGCTCCCAAAATTATTGGATATTTTTTTTCAACAAACCATGGGTGGTCTATATTTTGTTTTGCCATTTCAAACATCTCTGGGACAACCGTAGGATTTGGAAGAACCTTTACCTTTTGTTCTGGGATTTTTGTAATCTTGATTATATCCTCAGCAACTCCCTTTGAAACTGCTACTATTAAATCGGCCTTAGGAAAAATCTTTTTTAATTTGTGGTGTAAAATAATTCTTTTTAAAAAAAATTTTCCTTCATCCCTTTTTGAAAAAGTGGTTCCATGGCGTAAAACTACCTTTACATCTAACTTCCCTTTAAATTTTGCTTCTATTGCCTCTTTGTCACCACCTTTGGTGGATAAAAGCACCTTTGGTTTATTTATTTTTAGATAATTGGTAAGTTGTGCCACCAGGTCTTTATTTTTTTTTAATTCAATAATTCTAATATGTTTGTTAAGGAGTTTTTTAAAGGGAATATTTGAATTTTTTGTCAATAGATCTACACGCATATCAGCTTCACTAAATCCCCTACATAAATTTATTGTCATCTTTTCTGCACCGCCGCTTCCAAAGGATGGGGTAAACACTGCTATATCCACTCTTTTCATAATCAGTTATTCCAAAAAGGTGGCAAGCCAAATACCTTCAAATATGCATCAGTGCTTGCGGAAATTGTGTAGGGCCTTGCAGCCTGTTTTATAAATTCGGGGTCAGGGGGATTTTTTAATGTCTCCAATATGGCTTGTGCCATTTTTTCTGGGTCTTTAACTGGAACTAATCTGCCAAATTTCCCTTTTTCTAGGACATCCTCATGGCCACCTGGACAATTGGTGGAAACAACTGGGGTGCCAACAGCTAGGGCCTCTACTAATACAAAGCTGGAACCTTCCCATAACGAGCTTGAGACAAATACATTTGCGTGGGCCATATAGGAATAAGGATCATTCACAAATCCAGGCAAGTCTACATGCTTTTTAAGCTCTAATTTATTAATTAACCTTTGAAGATAATCTTTTTGTTTTCCTTTTCCTAAAATTACTAATTTACATTCAATATGTTGCATTAAAATTTTAAATGATTTTATAAGTGTTTCAAAGTCTTTTCTTTTACAAAGTTCTCCAACTCCCAATATTATTGGGTGAGACTTTTTTAAATACCAGGGATGATTGGGAATGGGAAATTCTTTTTTAAATATATCATCGCTTACAACAGGAGAAGGAACACTTTTTATATATTCAAGATCTAATCCAGTGTAACTTGCCATATCTTCAGCAACTGATTTAGCAGGAACCAATACTTTATTAGCAAATCTATACAATGTCCTCATGGAATTTTTCTGTATTAATCTGTCTATTATTCCCCTAGATGCCAGGTTTATGGAAACAGTAGTACCACATCGAACAAATAGTTTTGTTTTTGCTCTGGTTATTAGTTTTGCTATGATAGCAGTTCTATTAACACGGTCCTTATCTGTTAATAAAATCTCAGGTGGATTTTTTGAGAGATATCTAATCAGATGAAAAAAACTGGAATATACGTGTTGAGTGTTGAGACTATTAATTTTAATATTTGGTTCTATTAGATTCAAATTAGGACCATGATTTTTGATTTTAATTAATTCAACTTGATATCCCCTCTTTGCAATAGAAGGAATCAAGTTTTTCATTAACCTATCAACACCACTGTGCCCTGATGTTGCTAAAAAGAATCCAATTCGTGGCGGAAGTTGCATTTTTATTTATTTTGTCTTTTTCTTTTGCTGTATACTACAGCTATTTTTCCCTCCTCATCCCCCAATTCCAAGCTTATTAAACACAATGCCAAGAACCACCCAAATAATTACTAGTAGTATTAAAGAATACAAAGTGTCCATTTATCCTCCAATGTTAGAATAATTTTTCGCCAGTGAGTCTAAAATAGGCTTCTAAATATTTATTTTTTGTGTTTTCTATAATATCCTTTGGCAGGCGGGGGGGAGGGGATTTTTGGTCCCAATTTTTACTCAACCAATCCCTTAAATATTGCTTGTCAAAACTTTTTTGTGCACGTCCTTTTTCATATTCATCCTTTGGCCAGAACCTGGAAGAGTCAGGGGTTAGGATCTCATATATTAACACTAACTTTCCATCAATAACTCCAAATTCAAATTTTGTATCAGCTATTATAATGCCTTTAGAAAATGCATATTCACTGGCACTATTGTATATTTTAATTGATATGTCTTGGACCGGTTTGAAATTGTTTTCACCTATTTTTTCTGCAGCTTGTGTAAGTGTTATATTGATATCGTGTTCACCAATCTCTGCCTTTGTTGATGGAGTGAATATAGGTGTAGGGAGTTTTTCTGATTCAACAAGCCCGTCAGGCAATTTATGTCCACAAACTGTACCTGTTTTTAAATAGTCTTTCCAGCCAGATCCTGTTATATATCCCCTAACAATACATTCTATTTCCAACGGTTTTGCTTTTTTTACAATTAATGCCCTGTTTTCCAACTCATCTTCATACTTTTTTAAATTATGAGGAAAATTTTTAACATCAGTCTCAATCAGGTGATTTGACAGTAGGTATTTAAATTTTTCCATCCAAAAAATGGTAAGTAAATTTAAAATAACCCCTTTATAGGGGATAGGGTCAGGTAATACTACGTCAAATGCAGACATCCTGTCAGTAGTGACAATCAGGAGCTTATCCATATCAATTTCATATATGTCCCTAACTTTACCCCTGCTGACTAAAGAATGTTCAGTAATTTCTGTCTTTATTACTATCTTCACTTAGTTTCCTCCAGCATCATTTATTTCTTATCTCAGCACTCTTTGCATGTGCATCTAAGCCTTCTAATCTCGCCAATCTGACAATTTTGGAGCTGTTTTTCTTTATATAATCTTTTGACGCCCATATGAAGTGGGTTTTTTTATAAAAGGTTTCCACAGAAAGTCCAGAAGAAAATTTTGCAGTAGATGTAGGAGGCAAAACATGATTTTGACCTGCAAAATAATCGCCTCCTGGTTCTGGGGTATTCTCACCTAAAAATACACAACCTGCATTTTTTATTTCAGGAATAATTTTCCAGCGATTCCTTATATGGAGTTTTAAGTGTTCAGGTGCCAGATCATTTGCCACTTCCATGGCCTTTTTAAAATCAGATACAATTGTAATGCCCCCAAAAGTCAAGACAAATTTTTAAGAAATTAAGATAGAGTTAATCATGTTAATTTTATATAATTTACTTTTTTTTCGGTTCGGGCCTTGACAATTTCAAAGATAGGATATTATGGGAGAAGATAGCCATACTCTTTTGTGATATTTCTTGTTAAAGCGAGAATATTTTCTGCTTCTAAGTCCAGATTTTTCGGATCTAAGATGGTAATTTCCTGCCCTAAAAAACTACTAAGCACATCTTCTCCATAGTAAAAGGTCCATACAATTGAAATAATCGAGCGGAATAAAGGAGAATTGTTAAATTCCTGTTTAGATCTAATGTTAATTTTAAAACACTTCCCTTTATCTTTGATTAATTTAAATAAATTAGAGACAATAATCTTCTCTTCTAGTTTTAGTCCAAATATCCTGCCCAATTTGTCTGCGCTTTTATAATCAACACAAATTGGCACTTTTTCATCGTTTTTAATAATTTGTTGATTCTTATTTGACTTTTTGTAGGTTGAATTGGTTTGCGCAAAGCAAATACCAAAAGACAAGGCCGCAAAGAAAATTACTGAAAAAAATATAGTTCTTTTCATAACTCTTTTATTATAACGGAGAGGGTGGGATTCGAACCCACGAGGCGACTCTCATCGCCCACCCGATTTCGAGTCGGGCCCGTTATGACCTGACTTCGGTACCTCTCCCTTTTATTTAACACTTTTATTTATGATATTCACCGGTTTAAAGCATCACCACAAGTAGTTGTTGAGTTGAGAATTTTTCGTTTTTCTTTAAAAAATCTTTTAAGGATTTTGCTGCATCTATCAGCCAAAATCCCTTCTTTTATCCAAAATTTATGGTTTATCCATCTAACTTCATTGAAAAAATCAATTTTTGAAACCACAGCCCCTGCCTTTGGATCCCTAGTACCAAATATAAGTCCTTTTATCCTGGCATTAATTAGAGCCCCCATACACATAATGCACGGTTCTAGTGTGCATATAACCACACATTTTGTCAATCGGTAGTTTGATAATTTCCTGCCTGCCTCTCTTATTGCCAGAATCTCTGCATGTGCTGTTGGATCACTGGTTGCAATACTTTTATTATGGGCACGGGCAACTACCTCCCCATCCTCAGTTATTACTATTGCCCCAACTGGAACTTCTTCTTCAAAAAAAGCCTTTTTTGCCTCTTCTATGGCCATCTCCATATAAAAGGAATAATTTAATGAATAAACACTGGACATATTTTTAGATTTTTCTCAGATATTCAACTCCATTTTTAAAGATAGAAATTCCGGTTACTTGATTAGATATCCCCTCTCTTGTCCATTTAGGATGATTTGTTGGGTGGTTATACGCCTCTGGATGGGGCATAAGTCCAAAAATCCTCCCTGTTGGGTCAGTTAGACCAGCAATACCCATAGGCGATCCATTTGGGTTATAGGGATATTCTTCTGTCACTTCTCCCTTTTCATCTGTATATTGAATGGCAATTAGGTTTTGCTCCTCTATTTTTTTTAAAATCTCTTCATTTCTGGGAACTACTTTGCCTTCTCCATGTCTAACTGGCAAATATACAGATTCAAGGTCTTTTAAAAACACGCATCTGCTATTTGGATTTACCTTTAAAAATACCCATCTATCTTCAAACCTAGCAGAATCATTATAGCTTAGACTCACCTGTCTTTCAAAATAGTTATCATCTGCAGCAGGCAAAAGCCCTAGCTTTGTAAGTAGTTGAAAGCCATTACATATTCCAAGTATGATACCGCCTTTTTCGTGTACTCTTTTTATTTGTTCAAGAATTGATTTACCAGATTTGGTCTTTGTATATCTAATTCTAATTGCAGCAGCTTGAGCAGCTCCCAGGTGATCTCCATCTAGAAAACCACCTGGAAACACAAGAAAATTGTAATCTTCAATTTTTACTTTTTCCTGAACAATTTCAGCAAAATGAGAAATTGTAACATCATCTGAACCAGCCATCTTAGCTGCGTATCCACTCTCCCTCTCACAATTTGTTCCATAACCAGTTAATACCAGAACTTTAACTTTCTTTTTTGTCATCTTGTATCACCTGGCCATTTTCTTTTTTAACAATCTCCCATACCTCATCTATGTGTTCTACTGGAATTATCTCAATTTTTTTTGTGAGTTCTTTAGGAATTTCCTCTAGATCTTTTATATTTTGCTTTGGTAAGATTACCTTTTTTATACCTGCTGCAACTGCTGCCAGGATTTTTTCCTTGATGCCTCCAACTGGCAGGATCCTTCCCCGCAAGGTAATTTCCCCAGTCATGGCGATTTCATTACTCAAGGGAATGTTTGTAAGTGCAGATAAAAGGGCCATCACAAGGGTTATACCAGCTGATGGACCATCCTTTGGAATGGCACCTGCCGGAACATGGATGTGAATATCTTTTTTTTCTGCAAAGTCTTCAGATAGGTTTAGGTGAGATGCACGGGATCTTGCATAACTCACTGCAGCCTGGGCACTTTCTTTCATCACATCGCCTAACTGCCCTGTAAGTATCAGTTTCCCTTTACCTGGCATGGTTAAAACTTCTATATGTAATATCTCTCCGCCAGATGGGGTCCAGGCAAGTCCCAGGGCAACACCTGCTGGCAGCTCTTTTTCTCTCTCCTCTTCTAAAAATTTTGGTGCGCCAAGGTATTTATGGACATTAGTTGGGAGAAGTAAAAATTTTTTCTTTTTTGTACCTTCTGCAATTTTTCTTGCCACTTTTCTACATATAGTGGCTATTTGTCTCTCCAGATTTCTAAGTCCAGCCTCTCTTGTATAATTTTTTATGATTACTTTAAGTGCATCTTCATTGAAGGATATGGTATTCTCTTTTAAACCATGCTCTTTTAATTGTCTTGGGATCAGATATTGTTTTGCAATCCTTATTTTTTCTTGTTCTGTATATCCTGGTATTCTGATTACTTCCATCCTGTCAAGCAAGGCTGGGGGTATAGTATCCAGCATATTTGCAGTACAGATAAACATCACCTTAGATAGATCAAATGGGACATTTAAATAGTGATCAGTAAATGAATGATTTTGTTCTGGGTCCAATACTTCCAGCAAGGCTGAAGAAGGGTCACCCCTAAAATCTGTTCCTACTTTGTCTATTTCATCTAACATGAATACAGGATTTTTTGTTCCTGCTTCTTTTATGCCCTGGATTATCCTCCCAGGCATGGCACCAATATAGGTTCTTCTATGTCCCCTGATCTCTGCTTCATCTCTCATGCCACCTAGGGACATACGCACGAACTTTCTTTTTAAACTTCTGGCAATGGATTTACCTAACGATGTTTTACCAACTCCTGGCGGTCCAACAAAACACAAAATAGGCCCTTTCATTTTGGGGTTTAATTTTCGAACAGAAAGATATTCCAGGATCCTTTCCTTTACCTGTTTTAGATCATAATGGTCTTCATCCAGTATCCTTTTAGCCTTTTTTATATCTAACTCATCCTTAGATACTTTTTTCCAAGGTAGTTCAATAAGCCAGTCCAGATAGGTTCGAATTACAGTAGCTTCTGAAGAGTCGGGATGCATGTTTTCCAGTCTATTTAGTTGTTTTAAGGCCTCTTTTTTTACGTTCTTTGGCATGCCAGATTTTTCAATGGCCTGTCTGAGTTCCTCAAATTCTTGTTCTTCAGAATCATCTTCGCCAAGTTCTGATTTTATGGCCTTAAGTTGTTCCCTTAAGAAAAATTCCCTTTGGGCCTTATCCATGCCTTCCTTGGCCATTGCCTGAATTTTGTTTTGCAGAACAGCAACTTCCACTTCCTTCATGAGTTGCTTATTAACTAGCTCCAGCCTTTTAACTGGATCCATGCATTCTAAGATAGATTGAGCAACATCTGTGGGCATTCTTAAGTTTGAAGCAATTAAATCCGCCAATCTACCAGGATCATCAATACTGTTTAATATAGCCATCATTTCAGTGGGGTCCATTCCCCTAAGGGATATGATCTTCTCACTTTGTTCCCTGGCTGTTCTCATTTGCGCTTCAACCTGGGCGCTGTAATCTGTGACTGGTTGTTCACGAATGATCTCCACTTCTACCATATTAAATGGTTCTTCTTGAATAGCTCGTTTTATCCTGGCCCTGGTCAGCCCCTGAACCAGAATCCTCAATTTTCCATCGGGCATTTTTAACATTCTCATTATAATAGATAGAGTACCTACCTGATAGACATCTTTTATTTTGGGATCATCAACTTTTTCATCTTTTTGAGTGGCAATAAAAATATATCTTTGATTCTCGTTAATGGCAGCTTCAATAGCCTTAATAGATTTTTCTCTGCCAATAAAAAGCGGAATAATCATATAATTAAAAACTACAATATCTCTCAAAGCAAGTAAGGGTAGCTTAGTTGGGATTTCAAAGGAAGGTTGTGGTCCTGATGGATATTGAGGGTTTTGTTCTTGGTTTCCACCCCCCTGGCCATTTACCTGGATAGGCCCCTGGTTTACTCCATTTTTCTCGTTCATTTATCTCTCCTCTATTATTTTCAGTTATCCTATATACTAATAATTTGATTTTGGTTAATTTAACATTAATATAATGTCAATTTTTAAAAGTGCAAATAATTTTGTTTAAGTTTTTGAATTGGAAGCTATAATTATTTGCTATAATGGTCAAGTTGAAGAAAATTTACAAATAAAATTCAGGTGTTAAATTACATTATTTTCTTTAAAACTAAAATAGTTATCTTTGGAAATAATAATATGATCTAGTAAGGTCACGTCAATTTCTTTTAAAAGCTTCTTGAATTTCTTTGTAATTTCCAGGTCTTCCTTGGACGGTGAAGAGTCTCCACCTGGGTGATTGTGTATAAAAATTACTCCTACTGCCCTTTTTTTTAATATGACTTCAACAATTTCTCTAGGATATAGATTTAAATAATTCACTGTGCCCTGTGCAATTTCTTCCAGAGAAATTATTTTATTTTTACTATTCAGTAATAACAGGTAAAAGTGTTCTTTGTCTAATAAACCCAATGTATGTCTCAAATATAAAAAGACTTCTTTGGGATTTTTTATAGCATCTTTATTAATAAGATCCTGTTCTTCAATTCTAGTTATTAATTCCCTTAAAACTTTAATAAATGTCAAAAGGCCAGTAGATATCCCATTTACTTCTAATAATTCATGGTCAGGGGCAAAGATAACACCTTTTAGATTGTTGAATTTATTTAAAAGTTGCTTTGCAATAGACTTTGTATCTTTTCGTGGAAGACCATAACTAAGTAGTAATTCAAGCACTTCATAGTCATAAAATAATTTAGATTCTTGTAAAAATTTTTGTTTTAAACGTTTTCTATGTCCAATATAGTGAGTTTTTTCCTTTTTTTCTTTCATATATAGATTTATAGACCTTTAAAAATATTTTGCATTGATGCAATTAGATTCTCAAAAATTATATTTGGACTAATATTTGATGTTTTTAATTTTAGTTCTGCTTCCAATACTATATTGTAAATCTCGATAATTTTTTTTGGACCAAGTTTTTTGGCAATATTAATCTTTTTTGTTTTAACCCACATAGGTAAATAAACAGATTCCCCTTGAAGTAATTGCCATAATATTTTAGCTTCTCTAATAAATAATTTTAATATAGGAATAATTGATTCGTGTGAATTTATCTCTTTAAAAATAATTGTTTCCCAAACCTTTTCTTTAGGTACCACTCCCTCTATAGAATTTATCAGGTCAAATACATTGTATTCAAAGGATGGCGATATTACATTTAAATCTTTTACAGTTATTGCATCTTTATTTAATGCTTCTAATTTTTTTAACTCATTTTTAATGGCTGACAAATCTTTAGGTAAGACTTCTCTTAACTGTGACATTACTTCATATGAAATCTTAATTTTGTTTTCCTTTGACCATTTATTTATATAATCTGTTAAAAATTGTTCATCTACTCCAGGACTACGAAGTATCCACCCCTTTTTTTGTGCAAATTTATAATATTTTTTATTTTTTAAAAATTTTATATCTGGAGGTTTGCCCTTGTTCCATTCAGATTCTATACATAAAAAAGGACATACATCTGGATTAAATCTATTTAAAAATTTTGATAATTTATTCCAGAATTTCTCAGGCAATTTTTCTGCATATCTTAATATTATTGCCTGTTTTGTATTTATTAAACTTGACGATCTCAGGTAGTTAAAAAAGATATCACTTTGATCTTCATCTCCCCAGACTAATTTTTTTTCCCAATTGCCCGAAAATATATTAAGGGTATTGTTAATGAAATCAGATATCACTTCAAAGTCAGGGCATATACAAATAAAATATCCTGGTCTCATGACGGAATTATAATTTTTCGCATAATTTCAGATAATATGGTATTTCCTTTAAATAGGCCTTTTTTCTAAATACTTCCTAATTTTTAGTGTAAATAATTAATTATAAAATTATTTACCTTATTATATGCCCATTTTAAATTATTAATATCTAAATAATCAGCAGCCTCTGGATAATATTCTGGATGGACACCAAGTAATATTCCATGGGTTATCCAATCTTTATTTCCATTTCCTTTAAACATGAACCAGGAGTTAAAGTTAGTGGGATCAAAAGAACCTGGTGTAATGATAATAGGTTGGTCAAAGCCAAGTGTGTTGGCAAGGATTTCATTTGAGATATTGGGAACAACAGTGTCGTGATAGGAAGTCTGTAACATCACTTTGTCTTTGATAGTGTCTTTAGAAAGATAAACTGGATCTGATGGATCTAGAAGTAGCTGTAAGATACCTAAAGTGAGAAAATATTCAGTATTGTTTTTACTAATCCCCATACCTTCTATAAGTCTATGGATGAGCTTATTTGAAGCCTGGTCAATAAGTACAGAAAAATTACCACCACCAACATTTAAAACAACCTTAGTAATAATATTGCTATTTAAAGATGTTGCAACAGAGCCAGCAATAGCGCCAAGTGATTGGCCGACATAATATATATTTTTAGGTTGATCAGGATTTCCATCTCCATCTATATCAAATTTTCCTTCTTTTATTAGATTTAAAAACATTTCTATATCAAAATAAGATTGATATAGATTGATTCTATCCTGTCCAATATTATCAGTTAAATAATCTGCTCCAGAATGAGTTGGGTCAGTGCTTCTAGCACCATGTTTTGGTAAATCCATAGCAATTATCGGTAAATTTGTTATTTTTTTTGCTAAAATTTGGGCATCTTCTTTTGAATCTCCTAATCCATGTTGAAATACCACCACTGAATCCGAGTATAAATTACCATTCATTACTATATAAGGAACAGGTAAAATGGTAGGTCTATTATTTGTTAGTGTTGTAATATCAAAGGAACTAAATGAGGAAGCATTTACATTTGCAAGAGAAGTGAGAGAAGCAATGCTACTGTTTATTTGATAGTATTCTGATGTTACTTTTGATAAATCAAGTCCTGTAATTTTAAAATATTTTAAATTTGTTTTGTTGAGGCCCGGGGAAATTAACCCAAAGTCGTGTAAGCTCAAAGTCTTGTCTGCTGTAGTAAATGTAAAGAATTCCAATATATTGTCTTTGTTAATTCCATAGGCGCTAAGAAGTGCAAAAATAGGTAAGTAAGCTTGTCTTAAGGGCTCTAACTCCTTTAAATCTTCAAAAGTTATTTCAGAAGAGGATTTTAAAAAGTCAAATGTCATACTAGATATCAATTTTGTTCCTGATTCCAATTTTATTCCTGACCGGAGCAAAATTAGATATTGGGTGCCAGGAGCAAAAGGCTTTAACGGAAATATCTTCAGGTAATTCCCATCTTGTACTAATTTAATATTCTCTATGTCTAAATCTTCTAAATTCAAACTCTTAATTAACGTCTTTAAATCATTAGAATTTAATTGCGATAATGATGCTACTATACTAGCTAAATCAGTACCTGAAGGTTGAACTCCCATTTGACTTAAGGCAAAATAGATATTCTTAACCAAACTATTTATATTGATTAGATAAATATTACTCTTTACAGAGTCTTTATCAAGTAGAGTTGTAGTACTAAGGGGAATAGCAATTGGAGCATTGCAACTTAGACCCTTAATTTTAAGTTTGTTTATAATAGCATATAGGTTATTTTTTGCAGCATTTGTCGAATTGGTAGGTAAGATCACTGTACCATTAGTATGAGACCAAATAATATCATTGGGAACAGGAATGAGTTGGTTTATTGGATCTAGTAGGGGAAAAGCATTTGCATAAACAATATCCTTTAACCCAGTCAAAACATTTTCTTCTTTAACTTTTCCTTCTCCAACATTATCAAGAATATTTTGAATACTAGAGGTTATAGCACTAATAGTAGCATTGATGCCCAGTGCATCTCTTATCCCCTTGTCAAAGGCGTGGATAATATTGTTATCACTCTGTAAACTAGTATCTCCTAGTTCCGTAGCAACACTGGCCAATAACTCCATTTGTTTTTCAGGTTCAAGTTGAAGCTGGTTTTTGAGATTGTATAAAAGAGTTTCTACACACAAGGCCAGTCTCAATAATTTTCCCTTAACTCCATCTGGATTTGCAATATCAGTGTCATAAGAGTCGCCAAGTTCCTCAATCATAGATTTAAGATTTGGATTTAATGCTACAATAGTAGTCAAGGGAGTGATGTTTTTGGCACCCACAGGAGCAAGTAAGTTAAGGGCAGCTTGTCCAGTTGATTTAACAATCCCTCCCTGAGACAAAAGCATGCCAGAAACACCAACAGGAATGGATAATGAGAAATATCCATTTTCATCTGTCTTAGTAAAGGTTTCACCAGGATCACAGACCCTATTCTCATTTGAGTCAACACATACGGTTGCATTGGCTACATAACTTTGAATTACCTTCCCAGCTACATGATTGACAACATGGTCATTATTATTGCCTGCACAGCCCCCAATTAACAAAAGCAATCCCAATAAAATCCAAATAAATTTTATTAGATTTTTCATATACTTTTTTCCTTACAGATTGGTTGATTTCAATAGCAGATATTAATATTTTGGATATCTAATTATCTTGAATCTTGTCAAGATAGTTCCAACGATTAGAACAAATTTTGTAGATAGATGAATTAGAGCTTTTAGAAATTTTAAAGTTGGCTAGTCCAATATAATCCATTTTTTTTTCTCTTTAAAACCTCTGAATTATGTAAAGATACATAGGCAAAAAGCTATATCTCTTTAATTCCATTAATTTATTTAATATCTTCCTTTTATCATCAGTACGTAAAGGAGATAAATAGATTGTGCCTTTATAAAAAGGACGTTTAACAGTTTCTCTAATTAAAGTTATCATTAAATCAAAATGCTTTTCTGGAAAAGATAAATCCAGTAAAAAATTGGCCGTTACCTCAATATTTATATATTTTTTATTTACATACACCATTTTTTCAAAACTCTTTCTAACAAGAGTTGAATTAATGGGTTTACCAATCCTTCTAAGAGTATCATCGTGCATAGATTCCAGACCAATATTAATAAAAATTTTTGTATCTGAAATTTTATTCAAATATTCAAATACATCTAAACCAGCCTTTAAAAAAGATTCAACACTGGCAAATAAAAATATATTTTTATCTTTTACATAAGAATTTTCTATTTGCAATATCTCCCAGGCATTCTCTATACTAAATTTTATGGTATCAAAGGAACAATTCAATGCATCATGTAGACCTAAAAAAAGGTTCGAATAATTTTTTATATCATTACCATAAAACTGTTTTATACGTCTTATTTGTTCTAAAATATCTTGTTTTGACCTTTCTGAAAATTTATCCTTTGATTTTACCCTGCAAAATTTACAATGGTAAAGACATCCATCTGATATAATAATTGGTATTACTTCATAATCTACATGTCTTGTATCTGGTGGAAGGACAGTTATATTAGTACCATAAATTTTTTTTAAAAGCTCAGCCCTTTTTTTTAGATACATGTCATCTATATTTATTATTTTTTCTATCTCTGGTCTAATTTTTTGGGGAATATCCTTGATAGAAAAATTTTTTAATTCTACAACAACATTTTGCCATAAGGATTTAGCAAATCCAACAATTCCTCTTATATCTTTTTGCCACAGATTATTTGATGGGTACTGAAAACATGGAATATAATATTCTCCTGTTGCATCATAGATGCCCCCATAATATTCCCCTGATGAATAATAGATAAAATCATTGGTCTTTGTCCTTTTGATAAATTCATTTGGATGAATCCAATCAGGGATTTTACTATGTATAAATTTTATCTCGCCATTTAGATCAAAAAATAATTTTGCATCCCTATTCTCAATCAAGGTATAGATTCCAACCTTTATTGGATATGATAATTTTTTATATCTTCTTTCTCCTAAAAAAGGGCTGGTTATTCTCATGTGCTTTAGATTAAAACTATCCATAACAGTCCTGCAAAAGATTGTTTTTTTTCAATAAAAAATATACTTAACATAGGCAAGTGAGATATTTTGCAAATTTGTCAAATTTTTGTTGACGTAATGGGTTTTATCCACCTATAAAATTTGGCTCATGGATATTTTATTAAAATCAACAATAATGGGCATTATTGAAGGGTTAACAGAATTTTTACCTATCTCTTCAACAGGACACCTTATAATTGCTGGCGAACTATTAAAATTTACAGGGGAAAAGGCAAAGATATTTGAGGTAGTCATACAACTGGGCGCAATTTTATCGGTTGTTTGTATATATTGGGAAAGATTTTTTGGATTAATTAGGCCCAGCGGAAAAAAATTCAGTGGAATTAATGGATTATTCCTTTTGTTTTTAACATCTCTCCCTGCATCAATTTTAGGTCTGTTATTTGAAAAAACAATAAAACAATATTTATTTTTTCCAAAGAGTGTGGCCATTGCCCTTTTTGTAGGGGCAATTATGATTTTTGTTGTTGAAGGATTGAATAAAAGGGAAAAATATCAATCTTTAGATGAAATAACCCCATATCTTGCCTTAGGAATAGGATTTTTTCAATGTCTTGCACTTTGGCCTGGATTTTCAAGATCTGCTGCAACTATCATGGGTGCTATGATACTTGGTGCAAGCAGAAAATTGGCAGCTGAATACTCTTTTATTGCAGCAGTTCCCATTATGGTGGCTGCTACCTCCTTTGAACTTTTTAAAAATTTTGAGATCTTTTCTTCAAATGATCTAATTGTTCTGGCAGTGGGTTTTGTGGTATCATTTATATCTGCCTATGTAGCTGTGAAGGGGTTTATTCATTTACTTGGCAAGACTACTTTACGTCCCTTTGGTATATATAGAATTATATTGGCCATTTTAGTACTTATTTTTATGAAATCATGAGAAGGTGTTATTTAATCTATATAATCCTATGCTCTTTATACTTACAATCTTGTAGTGTTGTAACACTTCCTTACAAAGTTACAAAAGCCACTGTAAAAACTACTTATAACCTCACAAAATTTACAGTAAAAACAACAGTATTTGCAGGAAAAGTAGTGTATAAGGTTGGGAAATTTAGTTATACAGTGGTAAAGGCGCCCTTTAATCTTCCCCTGACCCATCCTGAAATAAAAAACATTGGAGGCCTACCACCAAAAGTTGCAATAAGGGAGGGAAAGGTAAAAAATTCTCCCTATGTTGTTTTTGGGAAAAGATATGTACCCATGTCAATTAATCAGGCAAAAAATTACAGGGAAATTGGATATGCCTCATGGTATGGGTATGAGACATTGAGACAAAAGGGTGGACATATGACTGCCAATGGAGAGTTATTTGATCCCCATCAATTAACAGCTGCCCATAAATATCTGCCACTTCCCTGGTACGTAAAGGTTACTAACTTAGAAAATGGAAGGTCTATTATTGTCAGAGTAAATGATAGGGGACCATTTGTAAAAGGAAGGATCATTGACCTTACTATGGAAGGGGCAAAGAAACTTGGTTATTTTAAAAAAGGGATAGCCAGGGTTTTAGTTGAGTCAATTATAGTTGAACAAGGTTAGGGACATGCCCTACGATCTAAACACTATTTATTGTAAAATTGAAGAGAAGTGAGCTCCTTTATATTTGATAGACAAAATATTTTATCTTTGGGATATTCAGCTACATATTTTGACCTTGGACATATTATTTTTGAAAAATTCAGATTAGTTGCCTGAGAGAGCCGTTTCTCCTCACCAAATGATGGGCGAATAAATCCGTTTAAATCTACCTCTCCCCAAAAAATAGCCCTATCAGGCACAGGGATATCAAAATAAGAAGAAATCAAGGCCGAGCAAATTCCAAGATCCATAGCAGGGTCTGATATTTTTATGCCAGCGCTTATTTTTACATACACATCCATCTCATAGAATCTAAGAGCAAGCCTTTTTTCCAAAATTGCAATAAGCAAATATAGCCTATTTAAATCAATCCCAAGGGCAGTTCTTCTTGGATTCTGTCCAAAACCCTTTGTCACAAGGGCCTGGATTTCAATAACAAAGGGCCGCTTTCCTTCCATTGCCATGACCAAAGAACTCCCAGAAGCACTTAAATCTCTAGAAGTCAAAAAAAACGTAGAAGGATCTTTTACTATTTTAAGCCCTTCTGATTCCATTTCCAGCACAAGGATATTATTACTTGGACCAAACCTATTTTTTGTTATTTTCAAGAGCCTGTATGAGCTCAGCCTATCACCTTCCATGTACAAAACCACATCTACCATATGTTCTAAAAGCTTTGGTCCTGCTATTTGTCCTTCTTTTGTAATATGGCTTACTATTAAGACCACAATTTCTTTTTTCTTGGCCTCTTCATAGAGTTTTGATGCCACTTCTTTTATTTGTGACACTCCCCCCACACTTCCTGAGGTCTGGGGGGACTTTATGGTCTGTATTGAGTCTATTACAATGAAATTTGGGCTATTTTTATCTCTCATAATGGATATTATAGGGCTTAGATCTTGGGTGCAGAGAAGTTTAAATTTTTCATCACAAATACCCAGTCTATCGGCCCTTAATTTTAGTTGATACAAGGATTCTTCCCCAGATACATAAAGTCCCCTTAATCCAGATTTAATAAAACCTGATAAAAGCTGCATTAAAAATGTGGATTTTCCAACGCCAGGTTCTCCAGCAAATAAAATCACGCTCCCTGCAACCATGCCCTTTCCTAAAAATTGATCAAATATAGTAGAACCTGAGGAGAGGAACTTTATGTTCTCCTTGGATATTTCCTTTAAAGATACTGGAACTATTTCTGATTGAGGAGGGGTTAAATCATTTTTTTGGGAACTTTCTTTTATCTCTTCAAGGGTTCCCCAATGGCCACACCGGGAGCATTGACCCTGCCATTTTATAAACCTGGCTCCACAAAAAGAGCATATATAACCCTTTTTCTTCATAAATAAATGTTATATTTCATATTTTTGCTCATTTTAATTGATTACTTTTTTTCTTCTACATCCATTGCCTGGATTACCTCAAGCCCATATTCAGATACATTTTCAGGGGGATTGTAGAATAACACCATAAAATCTACTCCCATCCCTGGTTGAAGATTGGTGTTTTTCATAAGTACACCTACCTTTGAATTTAATTCCTTTTCCAAATGGTCCTTTGTCCATGACTGGAGTTGAAAAAGAGAGAGTTTATTTCCGCATAAAATAGCCTTTTGGGCAATAGGTGTACCCTTACTATCATATAAAGTAGCTTTGATTTTAATAAGTTCCTTTGGTTTATCAAATCTATTAACAGCTCTACCTTCAATAACAAGTATTTTTCCGATTCTTTCATTGTCCACAATATATTGCTTTATATCCTTAAGATCTATCTTTTTCACGGACTCAATTTTAGTTGCATTAGTACTAATTTGTTTTAATTCCTTTTTATGGGATAAAAAGGGAATTTTTTTAAAAATAAGGGGATAAAAATATCCCACTGTCCCAGAAATAAGTATTACCACTACTAGTGCAATTATTATATTTTTTATTTTTTTTGAACTTTTTTTATCAATTGTAGGCTCTTCTAAGGATAATTTTATTTTTTCTTCAGCCTTTGCCTGTTTTTTCTCATTAACAGACTCTTTGGAATCTTTTTCTTTTTCTGGATAAAAAGTAAATATATGTTTACATTTAGAACATTTTAATTTTGTTCCTTCAGGTTTTAATAATTCCTCTTTAAGTCTATACTTAGTATTGCACTTTGGACAAGTTATAATCATGCTGTGCTCCACTTCAATTAAGGGTCAATCAATTCATAAATTCCTTTTAAATTTCTATATTTTTCAGCGCAGTCAAGTCCATAACCAACCAAAAAACCTTTTTCTATTTTAAATCCATAAAAATCAATATCCACTTTCTTTTTTCTCCTCTCTACCTTATGGATCAGAGAGCATACCTTTACACTGACTGGGCCACGTGCTTCTAAAACCTTTTTTAAATAGGCAATAGTTGCACCTGTATCAATTATGTCCTCTATTATAAGAACGTATCTATCTTTGAGCGATAATTCCACATCTTTTGTAAACAAGAGTTTTTCATCAGGAGATGTTTTGTCTCTGTAGCTTGACAGCCTGACAAAATCCAATTCCACATCTATGTTAAGTTCCCTAATTAAATCAGAAAAAAATATAACTGCGCCTTTAAGTACACATATACACACAAGTGGATGGGAGATATTTTTATAATTGTTGGAGATTTCTCGACCAAGTTCTTGTATCCTTTTTTTTATTTCATCTTCCCCAATAACTAATTTTAATTTTTTATTCATAAGACACCCCCCTCCTTTTTCAAAGGCAATTACAAATTAACTATCATAGCAATTTCATCACAGTTATCTGGATATTTAGGACAATTAAAACAATCAATCCAGATTTTTTCATGAAGATCTTTTTTATCTACTTCTACAAAACCAAATTTAGCAAAAAATCTCTTTTCATAGGTAAGGACAAATACCCTATAGATACCCAGGGTGAGTGCTTCACTGAGGCATGCCTCTACAATCCTTTTGCCCCAGCCTTTTTTTTGGACATCTTCGCGCACTGCAACAGATCTGATTTCTGCAAGGTCCTTCCAGATTATTGCCAGTGCTCCACATCCATAAACATTACCATGGCTATCTACTACAACAAAAAAATCCCTTATCTTTGAATATAAATCACTAAGGGACCTGGGAAGGAGTTTTCCCTTATTTCCAAAGGTAAGAAGAAGGGCATGGATACCTTCTACGTCGTGAATTATGGCCTTTCTTAAAATTAATTGTCCCATAATTTATTTTGAAATAAGCCCATCAATAATTTTTTTCAACTCATCTATTTCCACATATCCTGGAAATTGTTTAGCCACCCGTCCATCTTTATCATAGACAATGGTTGCTGGAATACCATATACATTGAACATCATACTGATCCTGGAATCTGATGCCAGGTAACAGGGATAATTGATTTTGTATTTTTTTAAAAAATGAGTAAAATTATGTTTACTTGAATCAAAGGAAATACCTAAGATCTCTAATTTATTTCTGTCATATTGTTCCCTTAACTGAGTGAGTTCCTTTGTTTCTTTTTTACAATAGGGGCACCAGGATGCCCAGAAATTAACTATTAACACCTTTCCCTTTGAATTTGCTATTATTGAAAGAAGATTATTTGAGTTGACCTCTACCACTGAGTTAGAATATGCTAAGGAAAAGGATATGAGAAAAAGACACAGAGTAAAGATTATTTTTTTAAACCACATAAAATATCTCCTTATTTAGAAGATTATGACAAGATTAAAAGACAATAACCCAAGAAAACAAGACAATCAAGCTTCAACTTTTGTCCAACCTGAAATTTTATCAGAGAAAGCAAATGATTTAACGGCCAGTCTTCCTGTACTATCTTCGTCAAAAACTCCTGCGGTTCAGGATGCTGTAGCAAAATATATAAAAGAGGTTATGAAGTTTCCAGTTTTAAGTCCTGAAGAGGAGCTGGAGCTGGCAAAAAGGGTAAAATACAAAAAGGACAAAGAAGCTGCCTTAAAATTAGTCACCTCACACCTTAGGCTTGTAGTAAAAATAGCCATGGAATTTCAAAGAAAGTGGATGCAAAACCTCTTAGAGCTAATTCAGGAGGGTAATGTAGGTCTTTTAAAGGC
Source organism: Desulfothermus naphthae (assembly GCF_054657475.1). Taxonomy (NCBI): domain Bacteria; kingdom Pseudomonadati; phylum Thermodesulfobacteriota; class Desulfovibrionia; order Desulfovibrionales; family Desulfothermaceae; genus Desulfothermus; species Desulfothermus naphthae. The sequence goes on along the minus strand of NZ_BAAHYQ010000001.1, from coordinate 1,207,211 downwards.
AGTAGAGAAGTTTGATCCAGAAAAAGGTATTAAGTTTTCCTATTATGCGTCCTTCTGGATAAAGGCTTATATCCTTAAATTTATAATGGATAACTGGAGACTTGTTAAAATCGGAACTACTCAAAATCAGAGAAAGCTCTTCTATAATTTAAACAAAGAGCGTCAAGAACTACAAAAATTGGGAGTTAAGCCCGATGTGGAAATCCTATCTGAAAGGCTGGATGTTGATGAAAAAGAAGTAATAGAAATGGCCCAGAGGATGGCACATCAAGATATGTCTTTAGATACTCCTTTTGGTAGTGAAGATTCAAATGTTACCCATCTGGATATGGTTCCAGCTTTAGAGGCCAGTATTGAAGAGAGGTTCGCCAAACAGGAAATATCTGAACATCTAAAAAAGAAAATAAAAGAAATAGAGCCAAAACTTAATGAAAAGGAAAAAGATATCCTTTATTTAAGATTACTTGCATCAAACCCCTTGACCTTGAGGGAATTAGGTGAGAAATATGGGATCACCAGGGAAAGGGTAAGACAGATAGAAAATAGATTGCTCCAGAAATTAAAGGAGCATTTTTCATCATCTATAAAAGACTTTTCAAAAGATTGGATTCATGAAGAATAAAATATTAGAAATTTTAAAAAACGAGACCAAGGCCTATGCTTCTAAATTCAATCTGAGTTTTTACGAACATTTTCCAGCAGAACTTTCCTATTCAAAAGAACTCTTTTTTGATCATCCCCTTATTATAAGGTGTCGTGAAGATGTATTGCCTTTTTTACATGATGAGTTTGGACATGGCATTAACCATTCAAAAAAAGTTGCTATAGAAGCTGGGGCATTGGTTTTAATAGAACATTTTCCAAATGATGTTGCCTATTGTAGGCACCTGGTGCTACTTGCGCAACTAAGTGGACTTATGCACGATATCTGCAGGCTAGAACCAGATCATGCTGAGAAAGGGGCAGATCTGGCCATGAAGATAATCAGAGATTTTCCTCTGTCTGATGAAGAAAAACAAGCCATCTATTATGCAATAAAAACCCACGAAGCCTTTAAACTACTTGAGCCTCCCTCATCTGCTGAGGCCAAGCTACTGAGTGATGTCTTATATGATGCGGATAAATTTAGATGGGGGCCAGATAATTTTACCACCACTCTGTGGGAAATCTGTGACTATGAGGAATGGCCTTTAGAAAAAATAATTGAAAGATTTCCCAAAGGCATTGAAATAATTAAGTCAATTTCAGATACCTTTAGGACAGATACAGGCCAAATCTATGGACCAGAATTTATTGAAGTAGGACTTCAAATTGGGAATTTTGTATACCAAAAGTTGGTGAAACTATGGGAAGAAAAAAAATAATTACTATTATTCTTGTGTTGTTAGTGGCTGGGTGTGGTTTGAAAAAAAATAATGTTCTATTTACGACCACACCACTTAATGTAGATGCTTTAGCTACATACCATTATTTGAAATTTTTAGATCTAGCAAAACAAAAAAAGTACAAGGAGGCTGAAGACTCTCTAAAAAAAGCTATTAGTTATAGACCTGACCCAGAATTTTATTTAGAATATGCTCGTCTTCTTATATCTAAGACTAAAATCAAAGATGCAGAGGATATATTAAAAGCTGGCTTGCAAAAAAATCCCGGAAATAGGGATTTGATATTTTTTTTGGCAGATGTTTATACCTATGAAAAGGAAAATTACAATGCCTATTCCCTTTTAAAAATATATATTAAGGAACATCCAAAAGATTACCTTGCAAAGGAAAAGATAGCCAATCTATTATTTCAAGAAAAAAATTTCAATAGAGCTATTAAATACTTGTTAGAAATTCCGCAGAAAAATAGAACTTATAGGACCCATTTTGTTTTAGGAAAATGTTATGTAAATTTAAATAACAGAAAAAAAGCCATATACCATTTTAAAAAAGCTACAGAGTTAAATCCAAAATTTTTGAGAGGTTGGGCTGAACTCGCTTATTTATATGAACTTGAAAATGATTTAGTATCTGCTGAAAAGATATATTCAAAATTAATTTCACGAGGATTTACAAATAAACAGTTAATATTTAGAGTGATAGAGATAAATATTAAACTTGGAAACATAGACAAAGCATATTCAATTGCCCAGGACTATCTGTCAGATCCAAAGGATTTAATAGATGTAATAGCAATGTTTTTAAATGAAGGTCTTTACGACCAGGCAGAAGGATTAATTAAGACAATAGAGAATTTTAAAGATGAGTATCCTCAGATTTCATATTTTAATGCAATAATAAAATTAAAAAAGTACAAAGATAAAGATGGAGCTATTAAAGCAATTAATGAAATTCCTGAAGATAGTAATATTTATTTAAATGCATTGGACCTTAAAATAAAAATCTTAATATATGATAAACAATATAGTGTTGCAGAGAAAATTTTGGAACAACAACTAAAAAAATATACAAATAACAAAAAATTAAGGATTTTTTTAAGCGATATATATATGTTAGATAAAAAATTTAACAAGGCAAAAGAAATAATAGAAGAAGGTTTAAAACAAAATCCAGGAGATAAAAAACTTCTTTTTCAATTGGGTACTATTTATTATAAACTAAAAGACATAAATAAATCACTGTCTATTATGGAAAAAATATTAAAAAAAGATCCTGATGACGCCTCTGCCTTGAATTTTATAGGATACACCCTTATTGATATGGGAACGGATTTAAAAAGAGGTTATGAACTTGTAAAAAAGGCCCTTTTAATTGAACCAAATAATGGATATTTTTTAGATTCTTTAGCCTGGTATTACTATAAAACAAAAGAGTACAAAAAGGCCTGGGAATATATAAAAAAGGCCGTGCAAAACACAAAACTAGATCCCACAATATGGGAACACTATGGAGATATTGCTGTAAAGATTAAAAATTTAAAAGAAGCAAAAAAGGGGTATAAAAATGCCTTATTAAATAAGCCCGAGGACCCTTCTAAAATCAAAAAAAAATTAAAGGCACTTAAATAATAAAATATTTTCTCCCTTATATGGAACTAATAAAAATAAAAGGAATTATTAGTCTTTCTGTCTTATTATTACTTACATGCAGTTGCGCTGGTTTGAAAAAAACATATATCAGGCCCTCACCTGAAGATCTTCTGAAAAAATACAGGACGTCAAAAAAAAATGACATATGTCAGGCATATGAGATTCAAGGTGTAATTTATTTTTTTTCTAGAAAACAAAATTTTAGGGGTAAGTTTTATCTTAAGGGAAATAAGTGGTTTCCATGGCTTGTGGAAATAAAATCTCCTTTTGGAACTACCCTATATGTTCTCAAAATAGAAAAAAATTTAGTTCAAATACTTTGTATAAGAGAAAAAAAACTTTATATTATAAATAATTCTAAAGAGATATTAATGTATTTTGGAATAAACGTAAAAATACCGCCTGAATTTCTGCTAAAATTATTGACTGGTGAATGGAAAACATTTATGACTACTCCCAAAAAAATAGAACAACTTTCTGATGGGATTAAATATTATTTTTGTGATAACTTAGTCAAAGAGATAAAACTATATTACGAGCAGAACAGGGTATTTATCTGGCACAGTGGCGGTATAGGGATAGATATATTTGACGACTCAAAGGTCCTTTTAAGAGATGCTAACCTTGGTGAGATGGTTTTCAAAATAAAAAGGAAGACATGCGTGAAGGACAAATTTGATCTAAAGGATTTTAATCTAAAAATCCCATCAAATATTATTAAAGAGGTGTTTATTAAAGGACAAATTAAAACAAACAAAAAAAGGAGAGCTCTATGTCAAAAGAAAACGTTTGCACCAGCACCATGAAGCCTTCTGTCTTAAAATCAATTCCTTTAAGTATTAAGGCTATTATTAGTGAAGTACATTTTAACATAATAAGAAGCCTTAGAGGATGGGAAATAAAAGATTTAAAAAAGAGACTGGATAGGGAATATATTAACTTAGGAAAACTTTATTACAACCTTGAAGAAGGTGATGAAAAACAACAGGAACAAATTGAACTTACTAAAAATCAGATTGAATTTCTTGAAAAAGAAATAGCTTCTCTTGAAAAACAGATTGAAGAGTTAAAGAGTCAAATCGTTAAGAAGAGAATAGAAGATTTATAAATTAAGCCTAATACTTTATTAATAATGTAAAGAACCATATGTTATCAGGGAAGATATGAAAAAGAAAATTATTATTGGCTCAGATCATGCGGGTTATTCTATAAAAGAGGAGTTAAAGAAGTATTTAGAAGGCAAAGGGTATGAGAGTTTAGATGTTGGTTGTCACAGTGAAGAGTCCTGTAACTACCCTGAATTTGCTTATAAGCTTTGCCAACAGGTTTTAGATAATTCTTGTCTGGGGATACTTATTTGTGGCTCAGGAATAGGAATGTCAATTTCAGCAAACAGGATTAAGGGGATTAGGGCCGCCCTTTGTGTTAATGAGTATATGGCAAGAATGAGCAGAAGACATAATAATGCAAATGTTTTGTGTTTAGGGGCAAGGGTAATTGGATCTGATTTAGCAGTAAGTATTGTGGATTCTTTTTTGGAAGAGGAGTTTGAGGGCGGAAGGCATGAAAAAAGAATAAATTTAATAGAGACCTTGGTGGAAAACGCATAAGTTTATGCGTTTTCCACCTTGTTTACAACTCATAAGGGGTCAAACTTTCATATCCTGTTTCTGTAACCACCACGGTTTGCTCAAATTGGGCGGAAAGTGATCCGTCCTTGGTCACTGCTGTCCATTTATCTGGAAGTATAACAAGGTCTTTCTTGCCAAGATTAATCATTGGCTCAATAGTAAATACCATCCCAGGAACCAGAATTATACCGTGTCCTTTTTTCCCAAAATGAGGGACTTGAGGTGGCTCATGAAATTCAAAGCCTACTCCATGTCCTACCATCTCCCTGACCACTGAACATCCCTGCTCTCTTTCTGCATATTGCTGGATTGCCCAGCCAATATCGCCTATAGTATTTCCTGGCTTCACCTGACCAAGTCCCCTTTTTAAAGATCCCCTGGCAACATGAACAATTTTTTTAGCATCCTCAGAAACTTTACCAACAAAAAAGGTCTTATTGGCATCAGCATAATAACCATTTAACCTGGTAGTTACATCCACATTCACAATGTCGCCTTCTTTAAGCACCCTTTCACCAGGAATACCATGACATATAACTTCGTTTACAGAAACACACACGCTTTTGGGAAATCCATTGTAATTTAATGGTGCAGGTATACCACCATGGGAGATAGTGAATTCATGAACCAGAGTATTAATATAATCAGTTGTAATCCCTGGACGGATTTCTTTTTCCACCATGTCAAGGGTCTTAACCACCAGCTCTCCAGCCTTTTTTATTCCTAGAATATCTTTTTTTTCTTTGAGCCTGATCTTATATTTTTTCCAATAAAGGTCCTTTAAATCCTGAAAAGACCGCGCTGCTTTGTCTTTTCTCATACAACACTTTTTATATTTTAAGCCACTGCCACAGGGACATGGATCATTTCTTCCTATTTTCATCTCTTGCACTCCAAAAATAATTGATTTAAAAAAATTAAAAAAATTTTAAGGAGGAATTGTGATAATTGACTTGCATCTCCACACAACCAGATATTCCCCCTGTTCCCATCTAACTCCCCAGGATGCTTGCTTTTTAGCTGTAAAAAGGGGGTTTGACGCCCTTGTAATAACAGAACATCAAATACAATGGAATGAAATGGAAATCAAGGAACTTCAAAATGAATTTCCTCAAATTAAATTGTATGCAGGGCTGGAAGTTACCCTGAGAGAAGGAATTGATCTAGTGATTATAACAAAAAATAAAGGATTAAATATTCCTTTTATGATTTCTTTTGACGAACTTTTAAATACCCCCTCTCTGGATATATCCAAGAGTTTCATATTTGTTGCCCATTTATTTAGATGGAGTGATTATCTTGATTTTGATGAAGAAAAGATATTCCCACATATACATGGAATAGAAATGAACTCTATTAATATTCTGCTTACCGGGTATAAGAGACAAAAAAATGAGTTTTTTAAACCGGTTAAAATTGATTTATATAATGAGGTAAGGGATAAATGGAATCTTAAGGAAGTGTTTAATACAGACAGTCATTTACCTTTTTGTGTAGGAACTATTGGCAATTACTTAGAAATAGATGAGGTTCCTGAAGATGAAGAGTGGCTTGTTTCTGTTTTAAAAACCCATAAAATTAACCAATTTCAAAATACAAAACTCCTTGCTAAGTTTTTAAAAAAAGTTTAGTTTCAAAATAATAAAAGGAGCTTTGAAAATGGAATTAAAACCTACTTGTGCAACATGTTCAATAAAAATTTCAGAAAGGATTTGCAGATGTGATAAAGAAAAAGGTAAAGGGAAGCACCCCAAAAATTGTCCCACAATTCTAAAAAAAGACTTAATTGAAAAGAGCATAAAGGAATACAAAAAAGAAGATATTTATCTTTTAGCTAAAAATGCCTCTTTACAAGAAGCAGAATGTTATGGAAATAGGGACAAGGGATATGAAAAACTATATCCCCTGAAGCCAAGGGTGCTGGAAATAGCAGAATATGCAAAAAAAATGAACTTTAAACGGCTGGGAATAGCATTTTGTGTGGGCTTAAGAAATGAAGCCAAGGTTGTGGAAAAGTTATATTCAAATTTAGGATTTGAAGTAGTTTCTGTGGTGTGCAAGGTTGGTTCAGTTCCAAAAGAAGTCATTGGGATTTCTGATGACCAGAAAATAGCTATTGGAACTTATGAGTCTATGTGCAATCCTATATTGCAGGCAATGGTCTTAAATTCAGAAAAAACAGATTTAAATATACTTTTAGGTCTCTGTGTTGGACATGACACGCTATTTTTAAAGTATTCAGAATCACCCAGCACCGTACTAGCTGTAAAAGACAGGTTGCTTGGACACAATCCTTTGGCTGCAGTTTATAATATTGATAGTTACTATAGATATTTAAAAATAATAGAAGTTTAATGTGGAAGTTAAAAACCTTCCTGGTTGTCTTCATATTATTTTTATTACCATCTTCATCTCTGGCCCGTGAGAAGATTGTATCAACTGCTCCATCGACCACAGAAATACTTTTTGCTCTGGATTTAGGTGAGTATGTGGTAGGGGTGACAGACTTTTGTAATTATCCTAAAGAAGCAAGGGAAAAAATCCGCATTGGAGGTAATTTTAACTTTAATTTAGAGAAAATTACACTTCTCCAGCCAACATGTGTAGTTTTATTAAAAGGAAATTCCAGATTAAAAACATTTTGTAAAAAAATGAATATAAGGTATATAGAAGTTACGTACAATTCTTTATCTGATATTTACAATTCAATTTATACAATTGGAAAGGCTTTTAAAATAGAGAAAAAAGCTAATTTATTGATAAATAATATAAAAATGGGACTTAATAGGGTTTTAAGTAAATTGGATAAAATAGATAAAAAGTATAGATTTAGAGTACTTTTAGTTGTTTACCGAGAAATAAATAAATTAAAAGATATATGGATAGCAACTGATAAAAGTTTTTTAGGAGAGATATTGAAATTATGTAGGGTTCAAAATATTTTTCAAGATATAGACAAACCTTATGTAAAGGTATCATTGGAAGAAATTCTTGCTAGAAATCCTGATATAATTATTGAAGCTTCTAGCATAAATCTCGGTATAGACCCGAAAAAGTCTTTACTATTATGGTCTAAACTAGGTCAAATTAATGCAGTTAGATATAAAAGGATTTATGTTTTATCTAAACCATACATAACAATTCCAGGGCCACGAATTCCATTTATTGCCAGGGATTTTATAAATTGTATTTACGGTAAAAAATAAAAAAAATGATACAATTAGAAAAAGTTAGCTTTAGATATAATTATAAAGATGTTTTACGTGATATTAGTTTAACTATTAAAAAAGAGGAAATAGTAGGAATACTTGGTCCTAATGGAAGTGGCAAAACCACTCTTTTAAAGGTTTTATCTGGTATTCTCTCTCCCCACTCTGGTAAAATCTTTATAAATAAAAAACCAATAACTCAATATAAACCAAGGGATAGGGCAAAATTAATTGGTTTTGTTCCTCAATATATGCCTGTTTATTTTCCTTTTACTGTGTATGAAACTATTTTATCTGGTCGCTTTCCTTATTTAGGTCCTTTTAATATATTATCCAAACAGGATAAAGAAGCAGTTGAAAAGGCAATAGAACTCACTGAAATTGAACACATTGCAGATAGAAAATTGACTGAAATATCTACAGGAGAGTTACAAAGAGTCGCTATAGCAACCTGTTTTGCTCAAGATACTGAAATATTGCTACTTGATGAACCTGTATCCAATTTGGATATAAATTATCAAACAAAGGTATTAAACATTTTATATTCACTTAATAAAACACAGAAGAAGACCATAGTTATTGTTTTCCATGACATCAACATGGCAATCAGGTTTTGTCAGAGAATATTTTTTTTGAAAAAAGGAAAAATAGTATATGAAGTAGACTCTCCAGAAAAAATAAGAGAAGATATTATTGAAGATATATTTGATACATCTATTATATTGTTTGAAAGCAAAACGAGCAAAATATTCTTACCTGATATTTTATCTCAAAGTAAAGAATCATTGGTTTCTGTAATTGAAGAAGATAAACAGATCACAGAAAATTATTTAATAGGTGGATTTATCCAGGAAATTAAAAATGCCATACAAGGTCCTAAAATGGTACTTGAAAAAATAATTCAGGAAATACCTTCTAATGTTGATGATAGTATGGAAAAAGTAATGCGGTATTTAACGATTGATAAAATTGATAAATCAGTTTCTGAAGATATAACAAAGATTGTATATAATAATTCATTATTATTAAAATTAAAAAAACAGATTAATGTGTGTTTAAGAGCGTTAAATAGAATTATGTTTTTAACTTATTTTATTAATAACTATACAAAATTAAAAAGAGACACTAGTAACATAACAAATTTAAATGAGATTCTGTTAGATATATATGAATCAAACTTTGAAACTTTGAGAAAAAACAAAATTAAATTTAATATGGAAATTGAAGATAATTTCATTTTACAAATCAACAAAGAACATTTACGTTCTATTTTAGAAAATTTAATTTTAAATAGTATAGATGCTCTTGAACAGAACAATACTCCAAATAAAGAAAAAACAATTACTGTTAGATGTTTTATAAGAAAAAAAAGGATTTTTATTCAATTAGAAGATAATGGTCCTGGGATAAAAGAAGAAGAGATACGAAAAATATTTATACCCTTTTTCACAACAAAACCAGAAAAACGAAATGGCATTGGTCTATTTTTAGTTAAAAGGCTGGTGAGGCTTTATGGGGGTCGTATATATGTCCACAGCCATCCTGGCAAATTAACAACCTTTCATATTGTTTTCCCGCAAAACATATATAATTTAGATGAAACCTATAAAAAATATTTACCCATGGTATACTAAAATATGAGTTTAGAAGAATATGAACTCTCCCAGACCATAATAAAAGGAAAGACTTTCTTATTCTTTCTTTTTTTTATTGCTACAATTTTTGGTGGAATGGTTGTTGGGAGAGAACACATTAATTTAGTTTATGCACTGGAAAATTGGGAAAGTGTGGAAGCAAGCATATTAATTACAATAAGGATTCCCAGGATAATCTTGTGTATAATTGCAGGTGGAGGACTTGCAGTGTGTGGAATGGTTTTTCAAGCAATTTTCAAAAATCCTTTATCTTCTCCATTTATCTTGGGGATATCTACTGGAGCATCTTGTGGGACTGTGATAAGCATCCTTCTGGGCATAAATTCATTGACCTATTCATATATATCCTTTCAATCTATTTTAGCATTTTTAGGAGCAATATTTACAGTCTATGTTATATATTTTATTTCTAAAAAAAATACTTCTACTGTTAATTCCCATTCATTGATTATGGCAGGATTTGCATTAAATCTTATGTTTATTGGACTAATTATATTATGTCAGTATTTTGCAAATTTCACCCAAACTAAGGAGATACTTCATTGGCTTATTGGTTCAATTGATATTTTGGGATTTACCAGTATTAAAAATATATTGCCTATGTTTTGTGTTGGAATATTGCTTATATTTTTTAATCTATCTAAACTTAATTTTATTGCAATGGGTGATGAGATTGCTCTTTCTAGAGGAGTGAATATTACTTTTTATTATTTTATTTTTATTTTTTCATCATCACTAATCATTGGGGCAATTGTTAGTTTAACTGGTCCAATATGTTTGGTAGGACTTATCATTCCTCATGTAGTAAGATTGTTAGTTGGGGCAAACAATAAATATATATTCTGGGGGTCCTTTTTTTTAGGAGGAAGTTTTTTAATTATATGTGATATAATTTCAAGAATAATGCTCCCCTCAACAGAAATACCAATTGGTGTTATAAGTTCAATCATAGGTACCCCATTCTTTATTTATTTTTTGATCCAAAAATAATAAAATTTATTTTATTTTGTACAAAAATATTTTTTCTAGTACCAATTGAATCTTTGGCATACATATTCAATTGAGAATTGCTTACTATGATTCAACAGTTCTTGATGAGTATAGGAAGATAGAATTTAAGCAGGCTCAACCTACGGCTATACTCATAATCTTCTTCTTTTTCCTTCTAACTTTTTTGGAAACAATATAAGGAAGAGTAGATTTTTTTTTCAACTGACAATTAAATTTTTAGCTCCAACTATTGAAAACCAAAAATAAATTTTATAGCATAAAATAAAAACTGTACTTATGGAGATTGTATGAGAATAAAAGTTGAATTGAATTCAAATGGTCTTATTCATCTTAAAAAGGGTTTTTTAAGGACCCTACAAGGTTTAATCTACAATCTATTAGATGGTCCTTCCGCTATTTGGCTTCATAATGAAGGTTTTAGATATGAAAAGAGAAAATTTAAACTTTTTACTTTTTCTTCAATATTGGAAAAAGGAAGGTTAGATAAGAAAAATAATATGTTTTCATTTCCTCCAAAAATTAGCTTTTATATCTCATCTCCTGTAAATTGGATTTTAGAGCAAGTAGCCGGAAATTTTATAACAGGAGATGAGTTTTTTTTGGGTGAGAACAAAGTTTTTTTAAACTCCATTGCAGTGTTACCACCTAAAAGGTTTGGGCCTAAAATTAAAATTAAATCCCTAAATCCAATCGCCATGCGTTCTACTGGAGATGATGGAAAATATAAACTCTGCCCTCCAGGAGATAGATTTTCCGAGTCAATTAGCAAAAATCTACAAAAAAAATGGGTTGCTTTAAAAAAAGAAGAGTGCCCCTATGAGCTAAGGATTGAGCCTATTCAAATAAAGAAGGCCGCTATTTGGTATGGAAATAGAGAAAAAGGCGCAGTGATCGAGGGCTGGAAAGGAGTGTTTGAACTGTCAGGAGAGCCAGAGTTTTTGAAATTTGCCTATGATACAGGACTTGGAGAAAGAAATTCCATGGGATTTGGGATGTGGGAAGTAATAGATAGATGGATGAAAAGGGAATAAATGCGTTATTAAGATTAGATTAAAAATTGTAAAATAATGTTACTCGCTGTTACAAATAAGAAATATTTTTTGGAGGGTAAAATTGTCTTACCTCAGACGGAATTGGAATTTTCCTCAAAGTATGTTAGCTAAGACTAAATTTTGAGGAGGAAAATCATGAGTAAGAAAAGAAGACATGACACTCCCACAAGAAAAAGTGATGATTTTGAAGAAAAATCTACTGGAAAATGTGCCCGTATCAAATGTATGTGATGAATATAATATACATCCTACACTTTTTTATAGATGGCAGAAGGAGTTTTTTGAAAAAAGAAGCATGGTGTTTTAAAAAGGAAAAAGAGGTATAAAAATATGTTTATGATTACAGGTGATCCATTTGTTGATGCAGGTAATGCAGTAATTGAAGAATTAAAAAGAGTTTTTAAAAATAAATCTATTATAGATCTCATAGATATGGTAAGTGATTGGTTTATTCATAATTGGAAAGGCAAACTTGATTCTCTTCAACTTAATTCAAACATAACAAATGTTCATAAAAGAAAAAGAGCAAAACAGGAAACAATGGATTTTTTCAATGACTTACATGGAAAAGGAAACAGCTCTGTTTCTTTTGGAAATTGTAGAATATGCGGAAAAGAGGAAAAGCTTTTTAGATCTGGTAGAGATATTTATCCCCTTTCCGGGTCAGGGGCGTTTGTTAATTACCACCATTGTCATGAAGAGGGTATTTTAATTTGTAAAGATTGTATTGTTAAACTATTTTTTTTACCTCTTTCCGTTCTCCAAATGGGGGGAAACCTTGCACTGCTTCATTTAACTAATGAGAAGACCATCAATTATTGGACAGAGAAGGTAATTAAAACAAATTTAAACAAGCTTTCTCAAGGTATTTCAGATGGCATTTTACAATCTGATTTTAAAAATCCCAAAAATGCTCTTTTTAATATGGCTACAGATTTAATAATTAATTTCAACTGTGAAAGAGAAACATTACAATTATATTATTTTACTAATTATGCCGCTAAACCTAATTGTGAGATTTATATTTTGCCTAGTCCTGTTTTTAGTTATCTCAATAAGGTGTTAAAATCATGTAAAAAAGATTGGTATTTATTTTTTAATAAACATTACAAAATTAATAAAGCAGAATGGGATGATATAAATGAAGTATGGAGAGATAAAAAAAATGATGAAATTGACTATAAGGACTATAAAGATAATAAAAATGAAATAGTTGAAAAATTATTAAATGGAGTAAATTTGGTGCCCACTTTTAGAAAGTTTTACAGAGAGTGTTTTTTAAAACATAAAAACGTAAGTACGTTAATGTTCGACTACTACTTAAAGGAGGTTAAGAATATGAATGCTGAGCAGATCCAACTTATCAAAAAGCTTGGAAATTCAATAATTGAGATTGCTAAAAAAGATGACAATAATTTCAAAAAATATTTAACTATGATTGAGAGTGCCAGTAAGGCTTTTCAATTAAGGGCTGTTATTATTTCACTTATAAAAAAGCACTACCTAAATGGAGAAAAAGAGCCACTTATCACCCTGGAAGAATATGTAAATTATTTGTTTCCTGATGGAACTTACTGGTCTGAGATTAGAGATATACTTATTATTTACCTTTATGAACTACTTCATAAAAAAAATATTGAAGGAATCAATGTTGAAGAAATAAATTTTACAGAGCCAGAAGAAGAGTTAACAGAATTTTAAAGGAGGTATAAAAATGAAGACTATTCAAGGATTTGTAATGATTGATGTTGATGTAGCAGCTTTAAACAATGCCGGAAATGACACATCAACACATCTTGATAATGCTGTAATGACAAAAAAAATAAGGAAAAATGGCAAAGAATATCCTTATGTCTCTGGACAGGCATGGAGATATTGGTGGAGAGAAACATTGGAGAAAAAATTTAATTGGAATATGTCTCCAATAATTAGAGAAAAAAGAATTGCTTACACAGAGGCTGATCCTATGATTTATCCTGATGATGATATGTTTGGTTATATGAGAGCTGGAAAGAAAAAAATAATTGACCCTGATACCGGCAAAGAAAAATCTGTTAATGCAACTCTTACAAGAGTTTCGCCCTTAAAAAATTCTGCTTTAATAGCGGTTAATTACAATCCAATTGTTCAGTTTTGGTCCTCTATGTCCAGGCAGGAAGGAGATGCAGTCCCTTATGGAAAAGATGAATATTGTGCTGTTATGAAAGGAATGTTTTCAATTGATATTGATATGGTAGGCACATTTTCACCTATAGAAAGATCAGGTTTTCAGAATATTAATGAAGAGATGAGGAAATTGTATTTACAAAAAGGAGCAATAGAAATTGATGACCCTTACCTAAAAGACAAGAAAGGGAACCCAATTAAATTAATTAGAATTGATGATTCAGAAAGATTAAAAAGAATAAAAGATACAATCTCTGCTTTAAAATATATATCTGGCGGTGCTAAGCAAACAACAAATATGGCTGATGTAACGCCTAAACTAATAATATTGTGCAAATTTGCCTCTGGAAATCATCCTTTTTCTCATCTTGCTAAAGAAGAACTTGGTAAACCTGTGTTTTCAATTGATGCTCTAAAGGAAGTAATTAGGGAATATCAGGATGATATTGAAGGTAAAATTTATGTTGGCAAAAGATCTGGATTTATGGATGAATTAAATGATGAATTTGTAAAATTACAAGATGAAAATAAAATTAAATATGGGGCAGTAAACGAAATTATTGATAAATTTGTCAATGAATTAAAAATCTGAAGAGGTGCAAATGAAAGTCTATAGGGTAAATATTTCAAGTTGGACAGCCTCTTTTAGGTATCCAAATTTGATTACGAACTATCAACCTACTTTACCTGTACCACCATTATCTACAATTATAGGTTTAATTTCAGCTGCTAAAGGTTCTTATTTTATTCCTGAAGTTGAAAAAATTGGATACGTGTTTTTATATAAAACTAAAGCTACTGATTTAGAGACAATTTATCAAATCAAGTACGGGAAATTAAGGGAAATAAAATCAAATGTAATAAAAAGAGAAATTTTATTTGATACAGAGCTTTTCTTGTATACTGATTCTAGATATATAGTTGATTGGCTAAAAAAACCTAAGTTCCCTGTATTGATAGGTAGAAGTTCTGATTTGGCAAGTGTTAATGAGATTGTTGAACTGGAAGTAGTAGAGAAAAATATTTTAGATAAATTAAAAGGAACAATTGTTCCTCTTAAATATGGTCTTATCCCAGGAATTATTCAGGCTTTACCAAAATATTTTTCTAACACGATACCAAGAAGGAATATAGGAACAGAACCTTATACAGTCTTAGATTATAAAAGTGGATTTGTAAGTGCTAAAGCAAATGGTTTTTATGATAGTGAAAAAGACTGGGATGTTCTATGGCAAGAATTTTAAAAGATGAGTGAAAAAAAACTTATTGATTTTATTTTAGCAAAGTCTGATGGAACAACACTTTCTGAACATATCAATGATGATTTAGTTATATTCAAACAATTAAAAAATTCTTTACCTGTTGCGTCTGAACTTACTAACTTAAAAAGATTTT
Source organism: Desulfothermus naphthae (assembly GCF_054657475.1). Classification (NCBI taxonomy): domain Bacteria; kingdom Pseudomonadati; phylum Thermodesulfobacteriota; class Desulfovibrionia; order Desulfovibrionales; family Desulfothermaceae; genus Desulfothermus; species Desulfothermus naphthae. The sequence goes on along the minus strand of NZ_BAAHYQ010000001.1, from coordinate 1,192,058 downwards.
GGGAGTTACTTTTTTGTGCTATATTTTTTCATGATTTTGGGAAAATGCATTCAGAATTTCAAAAGAAATTAAAAGGAGAAAAAAATTACTGGCAAGGTCAGAGACATGAAATCTATTCTATTCCATTTGTTTATAAATTAGATATTCCGGAATGGAAACAAGATTTAATTGCAAAAGCAATCTTGGCACATCATAAAAGTTTTGATGAGTTAAAAAAATCCTTAATAAATGAGGAAGATCTTGAATTTGAATATCAAACGCAATGGAAAAATAAAATAAAATATCACCCAAAAGATTTTTTAGAGAATCTCAAACACAATTTTTCCAAAGAAGTTTTAAATGAATATTTAAGTTTGTTTGAACAAAAAAGAAAATTATTCAACATTCCTTATACGTTAAAAGAAGAACCAATAAAAGTTGATACGTTAAAAAACCCTATTAATAAGTATTGTAATTTTTCGTGTAATTTTTTAAGTGAAGAATATTTTCAAAATCTTATGCTATGGGCTGGACTAAAAATTTCAGATCATCTTGGTTCCGCTAAAATAAAGAAAATTTATCTTTTAAATAAAGGTAATTTTAAATTTATTGATGCTTTTAAAGCTAAATATAGACTTTATAAACACCAAAAAGAAAGTTTTAAAGCAAATACTTCATCAATATTGATTGCACCAACAGGATCAGGGAAGACAGAGTCAGCATTAGGATGGTTAAAAAATGTATTGGAGAAAAAGCAAGGCAGGGTATTTTATGTGTTACCTTATACTGCTTCAATCAATGCAATGCACAAAAGATTGGTGAATTATATGGATTTTGAAGTGTCCAATAAAGAAAAAGAATTCTCAAATATTGTAGGTTTATTACATGGTAATATTTCTCATTATATCTCTGAATATTTCACAGATGTGAATTCTAAAGAAGAGAATATTAAACGAAATAAAAAGATAAAAAAATTGGTAGCGCAGTATAAAACCTTGCTTTCTCCAGTAATTGTTGCAACTCCATTTCAGTTGTTAAAGTATTTTTTTGGAATAAAAGGCTTTGAAAAGGGATTGTTTTTTCTCTCTGGAGCTAAATTAATATTTGATGAGATTCACGCTTATGATGTTCAAACATTTGCTCAACTTATTGTAATGTTAAGATTTTTAAAGAAATACTTTTATAACGACATTTTTATAATGACTGCAACATTACCAACCTTTATGATTGAAATTATAAAAAATTATCTTGAAATAGATACTGTTATTTATGCTGACGATAATTTACTTTCTAATTTAAAAAGACATAAAATAATATTATATAAAGGAGATATCATTAATTTTTTGCAAAATGAGTTCTTAACTAATTATGATAAATCAAAAAAATATATTTTTGTATGCAATACTGTTTCACGTGCTCAAGAGGTATATAAAAAAATTTTAAACACTAACTTATTTAAAAAAGACGATATTGTTCTAGTTCATGGAAGATTTAATCAAAAAGATAGGAATATTAAAGAACAAAAACTTCAAGATGAAAATACAAAAGTTCTTGTGGGTACTCAAACAATAGAGGTTAGTCTTGATATTGATTATGATGTAATGATTACAGAGCCAGCACCTTTGGATGCTTTAGTTCAAAGATTTGGAAGAGTAAATAGAAAAGCAAAAAAAGAAATCTCTCCTATATATTTATGTGAAATTGGAGGCAAAAATGATAAATTTGTTTATCCTATAGAAAAAATTCAAGCGACTGTATCTGTATTATCAAAAATAAATGATAATCTTGACGAGAAGATTTTACAGGAGTTATTGGATACAGTTTATCCATCTTGGACAGAACAAGAACAAAAACTTTTTGATGAAACAATCAAGTTGTTTGATGAGTCATTAAAAACATTAATGCCTTTTTCTTACTGTAAAGAAGGAGAAGAGAAATTTTATAGTAGATTTACAGATATTAAAGTTTTACCAGTTGCTTTCTATAATGAGTATAAAGAGTTATTGCAAAATTATAATTTTATTGAAGCCGAAAAATTATTGGTAAATTTAAATAGAAATCTTTTTTATAAATTTTTAAAAGAAGGAATTATAAGTGAGGAAAAATTTGTAATTGAATTAAACGATAAGTTAATAACAAATAACATCTATGTTATTTATCTTAAATACAGCGAGGAATTGGGGCTTATAGATGAAAAAGAAGATTTTAAAAAAGAAACATTATTTTGGTAAAAATTATGGTTAATAACTTTAAAATTACAGGTTCTCTAATAGAAGCTTACTTATTCTGCCCAAGACAGGCCTGGCTAATGTCACGCCAAATTACAGGCAATCAATATAATGAGTTTTTGGCTATTGGTAGATTAATTGCATCTGATAGTTATAAGCGAGAAAAAAAAGAAATCTTAATAGAAGGAGGTAAGATAGATTTTATAAGAAATAAGGATGGAACTTTTACCTTGATAGAAGTAAAAAAGAGTGAAAAATTTTTAGAAGCAGCTAAAGCTCAGCTTTTATATTATCTTTTAGAATTAAGTAAAAAAGGGTATTCTGTAAAAGGAGAAATTCATATCCCTAGGTCCAAAAAGATTTTTACTGTTGAATTAGACGAAGGTTCTATCTCAAAGCTGGAGAAATATTTAGTAGATATACATAAATTAATTTCTCGGGATAAATCTCCAAAAAAGAAATTTACTTCTAAATGTAAAAAATGTTCTTATTTAGAATTTTGTTGGAGCTAGTCAAATGAGAGAAACACTTTATATCTTTTCCAGTGGACACCTAAAAAGAAGGGATAATACTCTATTTTTTGAAACAAAAGACGGTAAAAAGAAGTTTCTCCCTGTAGAGAATATTAAAGAAATTTTCATATTTGGAGAGGTTTCTTTTAATACAAAATTGTTAAATTTTTTAACTCAAAAAGAAATTATTTTACATTATTTTAATTATTATGGGTACTATTCTGGAAGTTTTTATCCCAGAGAACACTATAATTCGGGGTTTATGATTTTAAATCAGGTGCGGTCTTATGATGATAGCAATAAGCGTTTGTATTTGGCTAAAAGATTTGTAGAAGGGGCTATTAAAAATAGTCTAAAAATACTTAAATACTATAAACGTAGAGAATATGATCTTGACCTTGAGATAAATATGTTGGAAGAAGTTCTTGTGAATGTAGAAAAATGTATTAGCATAGAAGAGCTTATGAGCTTTGAAGGCAAAGCTAAAGGAATATATTATAATAGTTTTAATAAAATTCTTGATAATAAAGATTTTTGTTTTAACAAAAGGACTCGTCGTCCTCCACAGGACTATTTGAATACTCTTATTAGTTTTGTAAATAGCCTAATATATACTTATGTCTTAAGTGAAATATATCAAACCCATCTTGATCCTAGAATTGGTTTTTTGCATACTACTAATTTTAGAAGATTTTCTCTTAATCTAGATATAGCAGAAATATTTAAGGTAGTGATTGGTGATAGATTGTTAATTTCTCTAATAAAACATGGTATAATAACTAGAAAAGATTTTGATAAAGGTCTTGAAAAGATAATATTGTCAGATAAGGGACGAAGAAAAATATTGGAAAAGATGGAAGAGTTTTTGTCTAGGACCATAACCTATAGAAAAATAAATAAAAAAGTAAGTTACAGAAGGCTTATAAGGCTAGAACTTTATAAGTTAGAGAAATACCTTATTGGTGATGAAGATTATAAACCCTTTGTAATGGAATGGTAAAATGTTTGTTATTTTATATTATGATGTTAATCAAAAAAGATGCAATAAGATGTTAAAATTGTGCAGGAGATATTTAGAATGGGTGCAAAATTCTGTTTTTGAAGGTGAGATTACTCGCGCTAGGTTAGAAAAGTTAAAAAGTGAGATAAATGAAATCCTGGTTAAAGAAGATGGCGATTCTGTAATAATTTACTCATTTAGAAGTTTGCTTTATAGTAAACGTGAAGTGTTAGGAAATGATAAAAAGGAAGATTCTAAATTTTTATAAACTTCTGTCGTAAACGTTCACAGGATGTCATAATGGGGGATAAATTTTTGTTTTACAGAGGGTGTTTTTTAGTGTAAAGAAAGTAGTGATTTTAGGAGAAAAAATTGAAAAAGAGAAAAACAGTCACTGTTGATATTTCATCAAGGGCAGAAGCTTTGGGATAGCCTTTTTCAGAAGAAGACTGGAAGGCAACCCCCTCATCGGTTCGGCGTTTTATAATTGAGCGTGAAAAGAGGATAGCCGAATTTTCGGAACGAGTGAAGAAACTTGAAAGGGGTGTTGAAAAACTATCAAAGCGTAACTCTTCCAATTCAAATCAACCTCCGTCATCAGATAATCCTTATCGTAGGCCAAGGGCAAACAAAGAAAAGGGAAAGGCAGGGAAGAGGAAGAAAGGTCATGGTGGAGTAAGGCAGCAGTTATTGGAGCCCACAAAGGAAGAACATATTTATCCTGAGCGGTGTAAGTGCGGTTGTTGTGAATTTAAAGATATTGAGCATTATTACACCCATCAGCATATTGAATTACCTAAGATTCAACTGGAAGTATCCCATTTTCATCTTTATAAAGGGAAGTGCAAGTCATGAGGTAGGGAGCAAAAAGGTTATGTTCCTTCGGAATACCGGACAGGGTATGGTTCTCATCTTTCGGCGTTTATAGTTGAACTTGGTGGGATAGCCGGAAATAGTCGTCGGATGGTTCAGGGTTTTTGCCATTCAGTGCTTGGGCTGTGTATCAGTCTTGGAGCAATCCAGAAAGTAATGAACCGTGGTTCAGAAGCTATTTTACCTCATTATAAAGCGATTCGGGACAAGGCTAGGTCATCAAAAGTGAATCATGTAGATGAAACGACGGGGTATAAGTGTGGGGATTTATACTGGTTATGGGTGATGGTAAATAGTACGATTGCTTTTTTATGGTTCTTAAGAGACGTTCAAAAGAAGCATTTAAAGAGTTAATAGGGCAATGGGAAGGGATACTTGTTAGTGATGGTTATGGTGTTTTATAAGAAGTGGGTTAATTCCAGGCAGACATGTTTGAGTCATCTTATAAGGAGGGCGAGGGGTTTAGCAGAAAGCTGTGATCCTGAATTATCAAATATCTACTTTGGACATTATAATTTATCTAATTTAAGCCTGCAAGACCCCTTCCTTTAGGTATGGGATGTAGCAGGCTTATCTTTTTTCTTTTTGTTTTGTATAATGATGAACATGAAAAAAGCATATAAATACAGAATATATCCAACACGTTCTCAGGAAACACGTATTCTCAATCAGTTCTCCATGTCTCGTTACCTCTATAACTGGGCTCTCAAAGAAAGAATAGAAGTTTACCAATCTACAAAGAAAAGCATTAACTACTACCACCAGGCAAATTGGCTTCCACAACTCAAAAAAGAACGTCCATGGTTCAAGTCGATACCTTCCCAGGTTCTTCAAAACGTCCTCAAAAGACTCGATAAAGCATTTAAAGATTTCTTTCGTAGAGTCAAAAAAGGTGAAATACCGGGATTTCCAAAATACAAAAAGAGAGGACAGTGGAATTCCATCACCTATCCACAATTCTATGATAGACCTGTTGTTGAAGGTAGATACGGATACATTAGAGTCCCCAAAATCGGTCAAATTAAAATTCGCTATCATAGAGAAATCCCAACTAACGCAAAGATAAAGACCCTCACTATATCCTATGAGGCTGGCAAGTGGTTTGCCTGCTTCTCCTTCGAGCAAGAGCTTGAAGTTGAGCCTAAGCAGGAACTTCCACCCATAGGGATAGACATGGGTCTTCTTGACTTTGTATATGCCAGCAATGGCCTCCATGTGCCCTGTCCGAAGCATCTGAGACGAAAAGAGCAAAATTTTAGAAAGTTGCAACGCAGGTTCTCCAGGGAGAGAAAATATACTCCCCGCTGGTATAAACTCCTCAAGGCTATTCAAAAAACTCATTACCGTATCAGATGTGCTAGGCTCGATTTTTTGCATAAGACCGTTAATTTCCTTCTGTCTCATACTGACCTCGTTGTGTGTGAAAAACTTAAAGTTAAAAATATGGTCAGACGTCCTAAGCCAATACAAGATGAGAACGGTAAATATCTTCCCAATGGTGCATCCTGGAAAGCAGGTCTCAACAAATCCATTCTTGATGCTGGTTGGAGCAAATTTTTTGATATTCTCATCTATAAAGCTTTGGAACAGGGTAAAAAAGTTTTGTTTGTAAATCCCAGGCAAACCTCACAAATTTGTAGCAATTGTGGCTGTGTAGTCTCGAAGAGTCTATCAATTCGCACTCACGTCTGTCCTGAGTGTGGTTTTGTGGCTAATCGAGACCATAACGCAGCTCTAAATATTCTGAGACTGGGGCTACAGTCTCTCCGAGCACCTTGTTAAGGTGTAGGGTAGAAGCCTCGTCCTTTAGGGCGAGGAGTAGTCACAAACTTCTGTCAGTCTGAGATGGTGTAAAAAACTGCTTGCTATGACGGAAAAAAGTTGATATTTACACCTGAAAAAATGCTCAACAAGAGGAATTTTTTAATAGGATAAAAAATTTTTTTAAATATTTCCGTGGTTTTTTACATTACCTATGAGGAATTGAAACCCGTATAAGATGATTTGCCCTGGGCTAAAGTCCCCTGTTTTTTACATTACCTATGAGGAATTGAAACTGTTTTTCCCCAGAGGGAATTCCTTCTCTTACACAAGTTTTTTACATTACCTATGAGGAATTGAAACGAGGTTTATATAAAAGAGAACAACAAAATTTATACTTGTTTTTTACATTACCTATGAGGAATTGAAACAAAGGCACTCCATTGTAAAGTATTTCGCAACATTCAAGTTTTTTACATTACCTATGAGGAATTGAAACTGGCCTTTTCGGCCCGCGAAGCGCTGCCCGTTATGGTTTTTTACATTACCTATGAGGAATTGAAACTAGAGATTTGAAAATATCTGAGCCATATTGCCTGCGTTTTTTACATTACCTATGAGGAATTGAAACTGGCAAAGACGCCAAACTCTAGCTTCTTCCTAGGCCGTTTTTTACATTACCTATGAGGAATTGAAACCTTGGAGTAAAATCTTTTAAATCTTCTAAATTAACTGTTTTTTACATTACCTATGAGGAATTGAAACTCACCTCCTGTTTGAATCGGGTAAACTGATCCATGAGTTTTTTACATTACCTATGAGGAATTGAAACTTCGGTGCAGTTCAGGGGGGTGAGAATGTCGCAAAGAGTTTTTTACATTACCTATGAGGAATTGAAACTTACAAAAATCAATATTGATTGTGTGTCCATAAATAGTTTTTTACATTACCTATGAGGAATTGAAACACCTCACCTTCTCCCCAATCTATAGTCATATTTCCAGGTTTTTTACATTACCTATGAGGAATTGAAACTTCTATTGCAAGAAGGATAAGAAAGGGTAAAAAGAGGTTTTTACATTACCTATGAGGAATTGAAACAGTTATTTTCCTTGGCTACATAAGTTTGCAATCGGGGTTTTTACATTACCTATGAGGAATTGAAACTTTAATAACTGCTCCCATACTTGTTTTTTCTGCTCAAGTTTTTACATTACCTATGAGAGAGTGTTCACCTAAAGATAGATAAAAATCTTTGCTGATATTGGGCAAAAATTTCAGGATCAGTTAATGCATGCCATAATTTCATTGATGCATGAACCATTTCTTCCTTTTTAGATACAACTTTCGTCCTACGTGTCATTCGTCCAAGATGATGTCTTGTATTGCTATTATCTCTTTCTATTGTTACTGTTCCTCTTTTTCCTATTATATGGCGCTCTCGCGGCAATACCTTCTTAAAAGCTTCCCAATCATCTGTATAAAAAACACAGTCCTTCAATTGTTCAAGTTTTTTGTATAACCGTCTGAAGGTTGAAGCATCACGATTGCCAATAACCCAGGCAATAGTTCGCCCTCTGCTACGATCCAACGCCTTGATAATCCATATTTTGTTTTTTTTGACTGGATAAAATGCCACATCTCATCAAATTCTATTTCTTTTATCTCATTAGATATAACTGGTTCTGGAAGTGATTCGGCTTCCTCTTTTATCCATCGGTAAGTCAATGAACGAGAAACTCCAAATAATTTAGCTAAAAAGCCAAATGATGCTTTACCAAGAGAATAAAGAATAACTGCAAGAGCTTTTTTTACTTTCAGAGATTCTTTTCTCCTTGCATCTCCTATCACAAAAGTTCGTGAACAGTTCTTGCAGAGATACCGCTGTTTTTTACGAACAAAACCATTTTTGACGACTTGCGTTGAATTACAATGCTTGCATACAACCATTTTCTCCCTCCCATTATTTTGGTTGGGATAACTTATATTATATTTCTATCTAAATGTAAACACTCTCACCTATGAGGAATTGAAACGAGAAAACGACAAAAATGTCTTTTCCCTCAAAAGACGTTTTTACATTACCTATGAGGAATTGAAACGTCCATGTAGATGCTCCAATAATCTCTTTATTCATCGGTTTTTACATTACCTATGAGGAATTGAAACTTGGCAGAAGAGACCTCTGCGCATTTAAAACTCCCAGTTTTTACATTACCTATGAGGAATTGAAACCCTCCATAAAGGATAGTGATAAGTGCCCACACTCTGGGTTTTTACATTACCTATGAGGAATTGAAACAGGGTTGCATAATCATCAGTGATCCACTTTATATCGCCGTTTTTACATTACTTATGAGGAATTGAAACTCCGAACATTGTGTTGTAATTACATTACCACACCTAGTTTTTACATTACCTATGAGGAATTGAAACAATCATAACCTAAAGAAATCGTAATTGTCTTCATATGTTTTTACATTACCTATGAGGAATTGAAACCCAGACTTTGTCATAGTCATAGTCCCTGTATCAGAAAGTTTTTACATTACCTATGAGGAATTGAAACTAATATTTTTATTTTGTTTTTGTGTTTGTAATTCTGGTTTTTACATTACCTATGAGGAATTGAAACTTGTTTAACTGTTCTAATTTTACCTAAAATCTGCAATTACAGTTCAATCGTAAGCAACTGATTGTTCTGGACAGAGATACCTAGATATGGAGCTGTTATGTTAAAGGATATGTCTCCCTCATTGTGACTTGGAAGGCTTTTTCAGGTAGAAGCTGCGGTCAGTGGCTCTCTTTACGGGTGTGTAAAGGCACACCACTGCACATGGACTTACGCAAAATCCTATTTTGGAGGATACTCTCAAAAAAAGATTAAGCAAATTGTAATGACCGGATGGAATTTTCTATCTTTATCCAACGTTCTTTGAAAAAATAATCCCTCGATAATCGAAGGAACCATTGTCGTCCCGCATGCATCAGCCGAGCTGGAACATGGATTAGAAACATGCGGATTGTGTTGGGCTCTTCTCTAAAACCATCTTCATCGTTGAGCCACATCATCCAAACCAGTAGATTGTAAGCCAGAATACAGGTCTGGAATATGGCGGAGTTGGCCCAAAAATCCTGTGTCAAAATGCTTCCAGAGGCCATCTGTCCCTTACACCACTCAATCCAGTTTTCACTGGCCCCCCGTTGGCAATAATACCTGTGGACGTCCCAGGGACTCAGGTTCATATTTGTTACATAACAAAAATAATCATACTCAGTCTTTGTAACGCTGAAAAAAAAGCAACTAAATTTGCTCTCTATTACTTGACGTACGGCCACAAACCGGCGGGGGTGCTTCCACCTTTCACATTTGTATGTGAATTCGGTCTTCTCATAGCCAGGTCTATTTTTAACCTTGTGCCATTTCTGAGCTTCTAAAAGCTGAGTGAGTCCTCGCATCTTAACCTTGATTAAGTACAAAGCATGAGCCTCTTCTAAGTAGTCTAAAAGTTCTCCATTAAAAAAGGCGGAATCTGCACGTACAATAATTTTCCAGACTCTCCTTGGAAGCTTGGCAAAGCACTCTTGCATAAACTCTACACAACCATTGGCTGAATAAGCATCTCCGGCTCTAAACCAGTTGTGAAGACATTCCCGCGTCTCAGCAATAAAGCAAAGTAGCGGATGATATCCCCTTTGTCCTGGCTTCTTGGGGTTGTAACCCTTCTCGGCACCTTCCTGTTTCCCATACACCCCACGCACTGTAGAGTCCAAATCTAAAGTGATGCGGCTAAACCATTTTTTACCCCAAACCTTTTTGCGCACTTTTGTTTCTACATCGGAGAGCTCATTGCAATGTCGGGGATTAAACAACTTAAAAACCCGATTTATGGTAGTATAGTCAGGAAACCTTTCCCATTTAAAAAGCGACCTCAATGCTAAATCAGATCTTAGGATAAATACATGGCTCATATGCTTAGCCCCAGCTAACACTGCCATCATCAAAATCATGATAATGTCGGAAACCTTATACTGTGCGGTAGCTCCCCGCTTAATAGTAATGTGTTGCTCAAGCATCTTGGGAAGCTTCAGTTTGTCAGCAAACAGGCCCAGCAATACCAGTCCGGCGTTGCCCGTAAGATTTTTTTCAGTGAACTTAACATGGAATCTACGCATAGAATCAGTGCCTCCTTCATACTTCCTATTTGAAACACTTTATACCATTAATTCACTATATTGTCAAGCTAAACATTATCTTATGATGCAAATTTTAGGTTTTATTTATATATTGTAGTTTTTACATTACCTATGAGGAATTGAAACAGGTTATGGTCAAGGGTGGGGATCCTGCGCTTTCTCGTTTTTACATTACCTATGAGGAATTGAAACTTAGCCCTTTGAATGGCAGAGGGCAGAATTCCAGGTTTTTACATTACCTATGAGGAATTGAAACTGGGGAGTACTTGATTTTGAATTAGAAGATGATACTCGTTTTTACATTACCTATGAGGAATTGAAACAGGAAAGCATAGGACTTAAGCACATCCAAAGACTGTGTTTTTACATTACCTATGAGGAATTGAAACCTATATCTTTTAATGCATTAATTATTTGTTTTTTAGTTTTTACATTACCTATGAGGAATTGAAACCCAGAAAGATAAGAACGAATAATCCTCTTTTCCTTAGTTTTTACATTACCTATGAGGAATTGAAACCTGCAAGATAATCCGCTAAATCCGATGTTGTCGCATGTTTTTACATTACCTATGAGGAATTGAAACTTACAATAAACATCATAAGATACTTTTTTAATGGCTGTTTTTACATTACCTATGAGGAATTGAAACAGCTTTATCTAATTTCTTCAAAAATTCTTCATCCATAGTTTTTACATTACCTATGAGGAATTGAAACCCTTACCGCCTGATGTAAAGGACAGGCAACCTACAGGTTTTTACATTACCTATGAGGAATTGAAACCCAACTCCAAAGACACCAGTAGGCCAATACCATCCAGTTTTTACATTACCTATGAGGAATTGAAACTTTTATATCTCCTTTTATTCAGCTAAATCTTCAATTGTTTTTACATTACCTATGAGGAATTGAAACATCATATATACTTCCATGTAGGCTCGGAATGTGGACAGTTTTTACATTACCTATGAGGAATTGAAACCACTCCAAGAAATCATCCAAGTCTGGAGTCAGTAAGGTTTTTACATTACCTATGAGGAATTGAAACTCCAAATCTCTATTGATTATACTATCAGGGAAAGTTGTTTTTACATTACCTATGAGGAATTGAAACGGGCTATATTTGAAATATAGCCACATACTATTTTGGGTTTTTACATTACCTATGAGGAATTGAAACCTACTACTTGCATACGCCATACCAATAGAAATAGGAGTTTTTACATTACCTATGTGTCAAAGGTAAAATAAATTCCCCAGGAAAAGGCCCTTAAAATTCCCCACCTGATATGATAATCACCTCTGAAAATATTTTATTCGGAGGTGAAATAAAGATGAAGGGGGTAGCTATGTATTACACTGTAAAAACAATGCTTGAGCACGGTAAGAGTATTTCAGCTATAGCTAGAGATCTTGGCATTGACCGAAAGACTGTCCGCAAAATACGAGATAGGGTGAAAAATGGGGAAATAAAGACTCCTGTTATGAAGAGAAAAAGTAAATTAGACACTTATAAAGAAGAGATTATTGGCTATCTTGAGAAGGGGTTTTCAGGAGTATTAATTCATCAGAAACTAACAGAAAAAGGTGTAGATATTTCTTATAGCGGGGTGAAAAAATATGTGAGGAAACTAAAGGGCCCTAGAGATACTTATGTCCCTATAGTTTCCCCACCTGGTAAAGAAGCTCAAGTAGATTTTGGTTATGCTGGTTATTTTAACTATGGTGGGAAAAAGGTCAAGACCTGGATATTCTGTATGAGGCTAAGCTTTAGTAGATATGATTATTATGAATTGGTAACAAGCCAGAATGTTCCTACATTTATCAGGTGTCATATAAATGCTTTTGAATACTTTGGAGCAGTACCTCAGATAGTAAAGATAGATAATCTTAAATCTGGTGTTTTAAAGGCCAATTTTTATGAACCTGAGATCCAGCATGAATATGCTAACATGCTTTCTTATTATGGTAGCAGTCCAATTACTTGCAAAGTAAGAAGACCTGAGGAAAAAGGCAAGGTTGAATCAGCAATTAAGTATGTAAAAAATAACTTTCTAAAATCTCTTGAAACAAAAGATTTAGAAACTGCCAGGAAAAAACTCAAAGAATGGATGGAAAACACTTGTAATAAGAGGATTCACGGTACTACGAGAAAGATACCTGCAGAAGAGTTTAAGAATAAAGAAAAGCCTTGTATGATAAGTCTTCCGCCAAAGAGATATGAAACATATGTAATAGAAAACAGACGAGTTAACAGATATGGTCATGTTTCTTATAGATATAACTATTACTCAGTCCCTTATAAATATGTAGGTGAGGAAGTAACCATTAAAGCAGGTAGAGATATTTTAAAAATCTATGATAGAGAACATAATGAAATAGCAGTCCATCCAATTGATAAAGGCACTGGCAATTTTATAACAAGAGAAGAACATATACCTAAGAGGAAACAACGAAGAAGTTCAGAATATTATGAACAACAGTGTAGTCAGATAGGCATGGGTGCTGTTTCTTTTTTCAAGAATTTAAAGAGCCACAAGCCTAATGAATATCTTAGGCTTATTCAGGGTGTTCTTTCTTTACGTAGATATTACAGTGATTCCATAATAAATTCTGCATGCATTAGAGCAGATAAATTTGGTTGTTACTCTTTTAAATCAGTGAAGAAGATTTGTGAACAAGGGTTATTTGAAACTCCTGCTGAAATAGATACATCTGCTATAGGTGGCGGGTATGGTAATAATCTTAGAGATTATGATAGAAATTAGTGGGGGGCTTTCAAATGAATCAATTAAAAAAGAAAATACAAAATCTTAAACTCTCCGGTATTGTTAAGACTTTAGAATCTAGAAATAAGTATGCCATAGAAAATCAATTAAGTTATATAGATTTTCTTGAGTTATTAATTGAAGATGAATATGCCAACAGGCGTTCAAATTCTTATAATAAAAGACTAAATAAATCCAAACTAGATACTTCCAAAACTATTGAAACCTATGATTTTACATATCAGCCAGAATTAAATAAAAAACAAATACTTGATTTGGCTTCTTGCCGTTTTATTCAGGAAAAAAAGAATATTATTTTTATGGGAAATCCTGGTGTGGGGAAAACTCATCTTGCCAATGCATTGGGAATTGAAGCCCTAAAACAGGGCTATAAAGTCTATTTTGTTCATGCTAATGATATTGTTTCAAAGCTTATGTCTGCTAGGGGCGATGGTACTTATTATGCTGTCCTAAAAGACCTGCTTAAAGTGGACCTACTCATAATTGATGAAATAGGGTTTAAGAAAATTCCTCAAAATTCTGTAGATGAATTCTTTGAAGTTATTAGAAGACGTTATGAAAATGGATCTATTATAATCACCACTAACCGCCCTTTTGAAGAATGGGCTAATATATTTGGCGATGCTGTCCTTGCATCTGCTATTGTAGATAGAATTGTCCATCATTCTCATATAATAAAAATATTAGGTAAAAGTTATAGAATGAAGGAGTTAAATAAATCTAAAAATTAGTCTAAATAGGGTGGGGAATTTTAAGGGCCCTAACATGGGGATTTTTGATTGACTTTAACAACCTATGAGGAATTGAAACTTAGTATCAACAGAAAGACAACAATTACCTCTTGTAGTTTTTACATTACCTATGAGGAATTGAAACAATAATCTAAAATTGTTCTCTTTGCCTCTTCAAATCCGTTTTTACATTACCTATGAGGAATTGAAACTTAACAAATTTAAACAGGACTCTTTTAAGATATGTCTGTTTTTACATTACCTATGAGGAATTGAAACAGTAAAGACATTAAGCGCTATATCAAAGATAAAATCGTTTTTACATTACCTATGAGGAATTGAAACGGCTCTAATGTGAGATATTTTTGGACATCTAAAGACAGTTTTTACATTACCTATGAGGAATTGAAACTGACCAGAGACGGTTTTGTTATTTTGGCAATGGGTTGTTTTTACATTACCTATGAGGAATTGAAACATCACTGATGGCGAGCAGCTCCATGTTGAGTCTACAGTTTTTACATTACCTATGAGGAATTGAAACGCATACGGTATAGATGCATCCAAGAATATTGGTGTTTGTTTTTACATTACCTATGAGGAATTGAAACTTAAAAAAAATGGGATTGATAAATATAGCAAAATTTGTTTTTACATTACCTATGAGGAATTGAAACTATTCTAATAGGGTTAAAAATTCTTGTTCTTTTTTTGTTTTTACATTACCTATGAGGAATTGAAACAAGCTCTGACGATTCTAACCTTTTTGTAGAGACCGTAGTTTTTACATTACCTATGAGGAATTGAAACACCAATCTTTTTGCTCTTTAGAAAGCCTTCCACCTGTTTTTACATTACCTATGAGGAATTGAAACTATCTTTTTTTTACAATTAAAAAACCTTTATGAGATGTTTTTACATTACCTATGAGGAATTGAAACCTCTTCAGCCAAATAGTTTCGACAACTGTAAATCGTGTTTTTACATTACCTATGAGGAATTGAAACTAAATATGAAGTGGACATGGCTTTATTAAAGCAAGAGCCGTTTTTACATTACCTATGAGGAATTGAAACTTGCATAGGCCACAAAGAAACGATAAATAATACTCTGTTTTTACATTACCTATGAGGAATTGAAACAAAAGATGTAGTGATACCCAAACCCTTCCCAGTTTTGTTTTTACATTACCTATGAGGAATTGAAACTAATAAGCTTTATTTTATGTTCAAATCGTCTTTGAAGTTTTTACATTACCTATGAGGAATTGAAACCTGAAATTATTCAAACGGAAGGACAACAGATTAAATGTTTTTACATTACCTATGAGGAATTGAAACTTTTCTGTTTGTTTATATTTGCCGCACAGCGACATTCCGTTTTTACATTACCTATGAGGAATTGAAACTTTGATTGTGTGTTTTGTTTTTCTATCATCGCTTGAGTTTTTACATTACCTATGAGGAATTGAAACGTTACTTACCGTTCGGTTAGTTACTTACTGGTAGGTGTTTTTACATTACCTATGAGGAATTGAAACGACAATGCAACCAAATCAGACAACGGAATCTCTAACGTTTTTACATTACCTATGAGGAATTGAAACCGGCTAAATATGACACTTTAAACAAGCCCATAACACGTTTTTACATTACCTATGAGGAATTGAAACTTGTACTGACAAATCCTTCTGACAAAACCCTCTCTGTGTTTTTACATTACCTATGAGGAATTGAAACTCTATCCCCACAAAAATTTTTGGAGAACTATTAAAGGTTTTTACATTACCTATGAGGAATTGAAACTGGCTAGTGTTGTGATTCTATGTGTTTCTATTATTTCGTTTTTACATTACCTATGAGGAATTGAAACAACTTAAATAAGGAGTTAGTATGTTGATAGTAAAAAGTTTTTACATTACCTATGAGGAATTGAAACTTCCCATATTTAAAGCCAGGATCGCTTTGGCACAAGGTTTTTACATTACCTATGAGGAATTGAAACGGGACCCTGCTTGAGCTGCCAAAATATTCTTCCCAGTTTTTACATTACCTATGAGGAATTGAAACTGGCTAGTGTTGTGATTCTATGTGTTTCTATTATTTCGTTTTTACATTACCTATGAGGAATTGAAACAACTTAAATAAGGAGTTAGTATGTTGATAGTAAAAAGTTTTTACATTACCTATGAGGAATTGAAACAAGTGCGGTTTTTTGTCATGTTGGGGGTAAAAGATGTCGTTTTTACATTACCTATGAGGAATTGAAACCCACCAGAAGGCATCAACATCTCAAACAACTGCTGCGTTTTTACATTACCTATGAGGAATTGAAACAATCTTCCCACTACCTTCCAATTGTAAGGCATTTGGGTTTTTACATTACCTATGAGGAATTGAAACAAGAAAGTGGCGACGTCCAATACGACTTGGATTATTGTTTTTACATTACCTATGAGGAATTGAAACTTAGTAGTTTTGTCCATGTTGAAGGACTTGTTTTGCGTTTTTACATTACCTATGAGGAATTGAAACATAGAGATACAAGACAGCAAAGGCTTTGTGGTATCGTAGTTTTTACATTACCTATGAGGAATTGAAACATAACTCCCTTGCCTTTCCCTCACCTCGACCCGACAAGTTTTTACATTACCTAGTCGATGCTTAAAAAATATATAATTTACTGAAAATACTTTACAAAATGTTTGTTATAATGTAATATAAACGACCAGAAAATGTTTAAAACAGGTAAAAAGGTGGTAGAAAAGAATAAAAAAATGGAAGGGAAATTATATGCAGACATGTATGCCAAAGCGTAGAATACCACATTTGATATGTGGAGATTTATTAGATTTTATTAATCCTGATGATCCTTTGATAATTTTATCTAAAAAAATTCCATGGAAAGAATTTGATAAAGCATTTGCGAGTAAATATAGTAAGCGGGGTCGTCCTGCCAAATCTACTAGATTGATGGTTGGACTTTTAATGTTAAAACACTTGTATAATTTAAGTGATGCAAAAGTAGTGCAGATGTGGACACAGAATCCATATTTTCAAGCTTTTTGTGGAGAAAGTAGATTTAGATGGTCTCCTCCATGTGCTCCATCAGAGCTTACACATTTCCGAAAACGCATAGGAGAAGATGGTGTAAAGAAAATATTTGAAATATCTGCTCAATTACATAAAGACAAAATTCAAGAAAAAGAGATAGTTGTAGATACTACAGTTCAAGAGAAAAATATTACATTTCCAACAGATACAAAGTTAATGTGTAAAATTATTTCCAAATGTAGAAAAATAGCTAAAGAAGAAGGAATAGTTTTACGTAGAAGTTTTAGAAGAGAGTTACCTGAGTTGTTAAAAAAAATAAGATTTAACAAGAGGTCAAAGGATAAGAAAAAAGTTAAAAAAGCCAGAAAAAGGATTAAGACTATAGCTGGGATATTGATTAGAGAAATAAAACGTAAATTGCCAGAAGATGTTTATCCCAAGTATTGTCTTGGTTCAGCGTGAAATGGAATTTTCCCGGATAAAAATAAGCTAATTTTAATTTCCCAAAAGGCGTATAAAAGATAGAAGTCCCTGTAACACACATCAAAGGGTTGTCAAGGACAAGCCTTTCAGGTGCGCCTTTGGCGCATCCTTGACACCCCTTTTTCGTGTGTTGATTCTGAAGGTGCCGACGGCGGGGGGACGCCGACTCTTCCTTTACCTCTGGCGAAGGGACTATTATTTTTTTGTATTCTACCTTAAGCATAATTTTTTTCTCTTTTGACGCATTACTTTTCTACGTTCTCTAGCCTCATAAAGTTTACGATCTCGTTCTTCAAATATCTCTTTATCTTTTCCTTCAAGCTTATCTTTTGGCGTTATGTATCCTAGGGCACTATGAAGACGTTTAGAATTGTAGTATTCTACAAAATCACCTACTATTCTCCTGGCATCACTGAGGGAGATAGGGCAGTGGACCCGTATACACTCTTTCTTTAAACTTTGATGCCATCTCTCTATTTTTCCATTGCTCTGAGGATAATAAGGAGAAGTGCGTACATGACTCATTCCCATTACTCGGATAAACTCCTTAAAATCTTTTGCAATAAATTGAGGACCGTTATCAGATATTATACGAGGACTATTGTCTGGAAATTTCTCCTTTGCCCTTTGAAGTATTATCTCCACATCTGCTTCTCTCATTTTCTCCCTTATCTCCCAATGCACGATATATCGACTATAACCATCTAAAATACTACACAAATAATAAAAAGTCCCTCTGATATTCAAATAGGATATATCTATATGCCAGTGTTCGTGAGGGCCTTTGGCATTCTTAAAACCCTTTCCTTTTCTCGATGATTTATTATTCCACCTCCGTAAATATCCTTCTTTACTAAGTACCCTATATACACTACTTGGACTAACAGCCACCACATCTTCATCTATCATCATGAAGGTTAATCTTCTATAGCCTTCATTGGGATGTTCTAAAAAATATTTAATAATAGCCTCTTTCTCCCACTCTTCAAGCCAGAAATCCCGTGGTATCCATGAGTTATGCTCGTTGACCTTTCCATATCTTTTCTTCCAATCATAGAACTTGCTTGTACCTATGCCAATCCACCTTATAAAGTTACTGATTTTGATTTCGGTTTTTTTAGACCAATAATTAACAAAATCCACTACATTATCTCTAATATCGTGTGCCACCCACATATCCTTATAAATTTCCCCAAAATTTTTTTTTAAACTTACATATTCTTCCATGAGCTCAGCCAACACTTCATTCTTTTGAGAAAGTCTGTCTTCTAAAGCAGCAATCTTTTTCTCTAATCTAGAAACATGACCCTTTTTTTCTTTTTCAAAGACCATGCTACCTTTTTCAAAAAATTCCTTCTGCCATCTATAAAAAAGTGTAGGATGTATATTATATTCATCACATACATCCGATACAGGCACGTTTTCCAATAAATTTTTCTTCAAAATTATCACTTTTTTTTCTGGGGTGTAATGTCTTCTTTTTTTACTCATCACTTTCCTCCTCAAAGTTTAATTCTTGCTAACACACTTTGAGGAAAATTCCAATTCCGTCTGAGGCAAGACATTTGGAGTTTCTCGTTCATTGACTTACCGATGGATAAAAGAGGAAGCCGAATCACTTCCAGAACCAGTTATATCTAATGAGATAAAAGAAATAGAATTTGATGAGATGTGGCATTTTATCCAGTCAAAAAAAACAGAGAGTGTTCACCTAAAGATAGATAAAAATCTTTGCTGATATTGGGCAAAAATTTCAGGATCAGTTAATGCATGCCATAATTTCATTGATGCATGAACCATTTCTTCCTTTTTAGATACAACTTTCGTCCTACGTGTCATTCGTCCAAGATGATGTCTTGTATTGCTATTATCTCTTTCTATTGTTACTGTTCCTCTTTTTCCTATTATATGGCGCTCTCGCGGCAATACCTTCTTAAAAGCTTCCCAATCATCTGTATAAAAAACACAGTCCTTCAATTGTTCAAGTTTTTTGTGTAACCGTCTGAAGGTTGAAGCATCACGATTGCCAATAACCCAGGCAATAGTTCGCCCTCTGCTACGATCCAACGCCTTGATAATCCATATTTTGTTTTTTTTGACTGGATAAAATGCCACATCTCATCAAATTCTATTTCTTTTATCTCATTAGATATAACTGGTTCTGGAAGTGATTCGGCTTCCTCTTTTATCCATCGGTAAGTCAATGAACGAGAAACTCCAAATAATTTAGCTAAAAAGCCAAATGATGCTTTACCAAGAGAATAAAGAATAACTGCAAGGGCTTTTTTTACTTTCAGAGATTCTTTTCTCCTTGCATCTCCTATCACAAAAGTTCGTGAACAGTTCTTGCAAAGATACCGCTGTTTTTTACGAACAAAACCATTTTTGACGACTTGCGTTGAATTACAATGCTTGCATACAACCATTTTCTCCCTCCCATTATTTTGGTTGGGATAACTTATATTATATTTCTATCTAAATGTAAACACTCTCTATTTCAAAAAGCTTAGTTTCAATTCCTCATAGGTAATGTAAAAACCTTTTATATGTGGTCTGAATGTTGTTACTAGTTTATGTTTCAATTCCTCATAGGTAATGTAAAAACCAGCTGCAAAACCAGAAGAGGGAATTGAAGGGATTGAAGTTTCAATTCCTCATAGGTAATGTAAAAACCCCTGGCGCCATAATATCTTACTGCTTTAACTGGTAGTTTCAATTCCTCATAGGTAGTCGATGCTTAAAAAAAGCCTTTTATTAAATTTTATTCTAAAATTTTTTCCATACTCACTTTAGATTAAGCTCAAGATTCATTCATCGGCTCTTAATTTTGATATTTTTTTGTAAAAAAAGGACGAAAAATAAAAAGAAACAAAAAAAAGGCAAGCTGATCCATCAGCTTTTTGAAGTTATAAGCTGCTGCTGCCAACAGTAAATTGATTGTATCTCCTATTGTCCCTTTTAGAAAGTTTCTGGCTAAACGAAAATCTGATTTTAGATGGCCTATTACTGGTTCTATCGCCGCCCTTCGTCTAAATCTCTTACGCATCTTGGATTTTTGATAGGGTGTTGCTTTCTTTTTAGGACTCTTTGGGATAATAATTTTTGTTGAGCCTATTTTGCTTTTACCTTTAAATCCCCTATCACAAATGGCCACCTCTGGTCTTTTTCCTACTATCTCCTCTGTTTGACACAATACTTTTGGCAATGTATGACCATCATATTGATTTCTTTCAAAATTTACTGCAGCAACTATTACTCCACTATTTTTTGTCATTGCTATAGCTGCCTTTGAACCGAATTCATATTTCTTATGTTCTTTACCTTTGCTTATGCAATAGACTCCTGGTTCATGAAGACTATAAATTTTATTTTTATCTTTTTTCTTTTGAGAATGCACTTTTTCAAATAGTTCTATTTGTTTTACATACTTGGGATAAACATCTTCTGGCAATTTACGTTTTATTTCTCTAATCAATATCCCAGCTATAGTCTTAATCCTTTTTCTGGCTTTTTTAACTTTTTTCTTATCCTTTGACCTCTTGTTAAATCTTATTTTTTTTAACAACTCAGGTAACTCTCTTCTAAAACTTCTACGTAAAACTATTCCTTCTTCTTTAGCTATTTTTCTACATTTGGAAATAATTTTACACATTAACTTTGTATCTGTTGGAAATGTAATATTTTTCTCTTGAACTGTAGTATCTACAACTATCTCTTTTTCTTGAATTTTGTCTTTATGTAATTGAGCAGATATTTCAAATATTTTCTTTACACCATCTTCTCCTATGCGTTTTCGGAAATGTGTAAGCTCTGATGGAGCACATGGAGGAGACCATCTAAATCTACTTTCTCCACAAAAAGCTTGAAAATATGGATTCTGTGTCCACATCTGCACTACTTTTGCATCACTTAAATTATACAAGTGTTTTAACATTAAAAGTCCAACCATCAATCTAGTAGATTTGGCA
The DNA here is from genome assembly GCF_054657475.1 of Desulfothermus naphthae. Classification (NCBI taxonomy): domain Bacteria; kingdom Pseudomonadati; phylum Thermodesulfobacteriota; class Desulfovibrionia; order Desulfovibrionales; family Desulfothermaceae; genus Desulfothermus; species Desulfothermus naphthae. Next base: position 1,170,482 of record NZ_BAAHYQ010000001.1, on the reverse strand, counting down.
GGACGACCCCGCTTACTATATTTACTCGCAAATGCTTTATCAAATTCTTTCCATGGAATTTTTTTAGATAAAATTATCAAAGGATCATCAGGATTAATAAAATCTAATAAATCTCCACATATCAAATGTGGTATTCTACGCTTTGGCATACATGTCTGCATATAATTTCCCTTCCATTTTTTTATTCTTTTCTACCACCTTTTTACCTGTTTTAAACATTTTCTGGTCGTTTATATTACATTATAACAAACATTTTGTAAAGTATTTTCAGTAAATTATATATTTTTTAAGCATCGACTAATTAACAAAATTTTCTTTAAAAAAGGGAAAGTCCTGATTAAGGGAGGGATGCGCCAGGGAGGATTTGAACCCCCGACCTTTGGATTCGTAGTAATATGATTTTTATTATTATTTAAGAATTTTTAAAGGGCATGCCTGCATTTTGCCTGCATTTTTTGACTTTGAAAGAATAGAAATATTTAAAGCGGACTGTAAATCTTCTGGTCGTAAGTGTGCATATATTTGTGTTGTTGTAATATCGGAATGTCCTAACAATTCTTGAATAAATTTTAAAGGGATCCCTTGAATGGCCAAATAAGAGGCAGTAGTATGTCTCAGATCATGTAATCTATAATTTAATCCTAATTTTCTCATCAACTTAATCCATTTATGTGTTACTGTATCTGGGTGATATAAAAATAATTGTTCCCCCTTTACCGTCGATAGCCTTTTTTGGAGGATTTTTTTAACAGTTTTAGTCAAGGGGATTAATCTTATTTTATCCCCTTTCCCTTTAACTCGTATAAAACCATTTTGTAAGTCAACATCTTCCTTTCTAAGATTTAGAAGTTCTTGTCTCCTACATCCTGTTTCAAGATAACAAATGATTAACTCTTTAAAATTCTGGTCATCTATTGACTTTAGGATTAACTCAATTTCTTGTTCTTTTAAAAATTTAGGCGGACGTTTAGGAACTTTTAAAAGTTTTATTTTACCATAAGGATTTGATTTAAGATATCCCCAGAAAACTGCTTTGTTAAAAGCTGCTTTAATATGTCTTATTTCTACATTTACTCCAGAGGGCTTATGCCCTTTTCGTAACAAAAAAGTATGAAATTCCTCTATTTTTTTTGGAGTTATTATTTTTAATGGAATATCTCCTAAAAAATCTAACAATTTTTTAAGTGCTATTTTATCTCTTTTGTAAGTAGCATGGGATTTAATCGAGGCAGAATATTCCAAGTATTCCTTTATAAAATTTTGGAGAGTAATTTTTTGATATTTTTCTAGTAAAATAAGTTTTCCCTCAAGTGCTTCTTTATATAGTGCACGAAATAATTTCTCCGCTAATTTTTTATCCTTAGTCTTAAGAGACTTCTCTTTGCCTCTTGCAAAACGTATATACCAATATCCATTTTTTCTTTTAAAAAGCTTCATGTTTTTTATAGTAAAAGAGATTTTTTAAGTTTGTCAACATGGGCGTTAATTACTGCTTTTTCTCTTAACATAAATTGATCTATAGATTCTTTATCAAATAAAAGTTTGCCTCCACCAATAGAAGTAGCGTAAATATCCCCTGTTTTGTAAAGGTTGCGTAAGGTCTTTTCAGACAAACCAGAATAACGACTAGCCATCTTTGTTGGCAGCCAGCGAGGCCAAACAAAATTTATTTCTTGTAAAGCCTGAATGATTATTTCTTTAATTTCTTTGGTGTTCATTTATTTTTCCCATAGATATTTTTTTCTTTAGTGGCAACAACAAAACGTCCCAGGCTGACAGGGCAATTGCCCCGCCAACCTCTTCTGCCTTGTCTGGAGTTTTGGTCAATTTTAAAAGATGCGATGTCCATGTGGCTATAGTGGTTTGAAGATATTGCCACTCCCTGGGAACTTTTGCCCAAACAATTCTTGGGGCATCATCCACCAACATTGAAATTAAGATCCACATGGTGGCATAAATGCCTACACCGTCCAAATCGTCTTTGGATTGACTCCAATAATGAGTTAAGATACTTTGGATTGCCTGGATTTTTTGGTCTGCTCTTTTTCTGTGTGTCTGGCTGAAGGATGGCAAATGGATATATCCCCAGCTTTCCTTCAGCCAGCGCTTTATTTTTTTTAATTGGTGTTGCTCTTTTTTATTTAATTTTGATTTTTCATGAATATCATTTATTCCCACCTCAACAAAGGATAACACAACATTCAGGGTATTTTTGCATTCACCCTGTATCTTGTTTTTCTGTTTTTTAGATTGTTTTTTTAATATCTTGACACTAGCCATGACTTACTACCTCTATATATGCTGGCATTTTATCTATATCCTTATCTAAAATCTGCGTATCTGTTTTTAATATCACATTAATTGGCATCCTCTTTTCCATCTCAAACGCTGTAACATGGGCATCTTTTAACTCTTCTCTAATAAGTCTTATCTTTTCCCATTGTTCAGGGGTAAATTCATGAGCCATGGCATCTATTGCGAATATTGCGTTTAAAATTTTTTCTGCGATCATCTCTATTTCTCCTTGGTTTTACGGTTACTATCCTGCCACAATTGGGACAGATAAACCCTGACCATGTATAATTAAAATTTTTATATGCACATAAAAACATTTGTGATGAACATATTCTGCATATCATTAAGATTCCTTTATATTTATCTTTTGGCTAATTCATCACGTAGGGGCAATTCATGAATTGCCCCTTCTAAGGCGATACAATTCAGTCTCTAATTCTTTTATTTCGCTCTCTAGCCGAAACACCTCATCAAATAATTCTGTACTATCCTTTTGTAATATTCTAATTATTTCAACTCGCTTCTTCTGAAATGTTTCTAATATCCCTAATGCTTTTTTGTAATCTCCTTTCTTATTGGCTTCTTTTGCTTCTTCTATCGCACTAATCTGGCCTTCAACAAGATAACTATATCCATTAATCCATATATCCACCTCACGCTTCACTTTAGCCAGTTGCTTCTGTTTTTTTGCTATTTCTTTTTCTATTGCATCTATTACGACTTTACTCATATATATTTACCTCTTGGCTAATTCATCACGTAGGGGCAATTCATGAATTGCCCCTACTACATCATCTCTTGTTTGATTTTTAAGCAAACATAAAACTATTACTGCATAATTGGCCAAATCCAATAAGGTGTCTTCCAGCTTCTCATCTTTTACTTTTGCCTCTTTTCCAGATATTAAATTACATGCTCTGGTATATTTGTCCTGCAATCGCACAAAAGCACCTTTCCATGCAGGGATTCCTATCTTCTCACTCTCTTTAAAATTCCCAAACTCCCCATCTCTGGAATAATCATGATTTTTTGCTTCATGGATCTTTTTCATCTTCTTTAAAACTTCGTTAAAATCCATCCAAAAGCCTCCTATCTTTTATCCCAAATCCTTATGACAAATTTCCCAATACCCACACCACTTGGGCGAGCATACCCAAGAGCCTGGCTGGGCAGGGAGAAATACCTGCCTTTCAATAGCTTCTGCCACTTTGGCTATATAAGCTTTTACCCTTTTAGCTTTGGCCTCATCACATTTTGCCCTGATCTTCTGGACTGCTGGCTTTTTGGTCTTCACTAAAACATCAAAGCCAACGTCATTAATCCCTGTTACAAAGCTATAGATGGGCAGTTGTAGATCTGTCTCTACCTGATTTTGATTGAATTTTCTGGAAGCTGTTTTATGGTCTATTACTCCTTCTATGGTAACCAGATCTATTCGACCGATTAAAGAATAGTCTTTGCCCTCAAAGTGGATTTCAAAAGGTTGTTCTACTTCCAGGGGCTCTGTTGCAATAGCCACTTCCTCATGATGGACTTTAATAAGACCCACGCCCTGCTTTTCCATCTCCTCGGGTTTTTCATCTTCTCTAAGTTCAGCCTCTTTGATCCTTTCCTTAAACTCTTCAACAAACATATCTTGCTTTTCTGATAAGGCCTTGTTTTGCCCCTTTTCTTTTTTTTCTTTGTAGTCTTCTTCAATTACTTTATGTACTCCACCACCCAATACCATGGCTCCAGCTGGGGGGAGCTTCATACCCATCACATAACGATAGAAATACTGAAGGCCACAACGGAGATACATGTTTATTTGGGATACAGATAAGTGGGGCATAGTTGCCTCTTCCTGGAGCCTATGATAATAACTCTCTAGCTCTGATTTAAGGCAGCGGGACAGAGCACGGCCATAGACCTTATCTATTCCCCGTTGCCTGAGTTCTTGTATAAGCTCTTTTCTAGTCATTTTTTTACTCCATAGCCTCTTCAGCGGTTTTAAGTTCTTCAATCACTCTGCTAGCCTCCTCTTTTGTTAAGTCATTAGAGGAGCTTATTTCTCTGCCTATTATATTTGATACATTGGCAAGTCTTTCATCCCTATTTGTTATGCCTAATTTATTGAACAGCACCCACATCATTTTTAACTGCGATTGAGTAACTTTATCGTTTTTTTCTTTGAGAGAAGATTATTGATTAGTCTCAGAAGTAGTTTTGGATTGATTAGATGGTTGGGGAGAAGACAAATCCAATTCCATATCTTCTAGGTCTTGAGTAAATATATCACTAGCAGCAGTAGCACCTAAAATCTGCAATTACAGTTCAATCGTAAGCAACTGATTGTTCTGGACAGAGATACCTAGATATGGAGCTGTTATGTTAAAGGATATGTCTCCCTCATTGTGACTTGGAAGGCTTTTTCAGGTAGAAGCTGCGGTCAGTGGCACTCTTTACGGGTGTGTAAAGGCACACCACTGCACATGGACTTACGCAAAATCCTATTTTGGAGGATACTCTCAAAAAAAGATTAAGCAAATTGTAATGACCGGATGGAATTTTCTATCTTTATCCAACGTTCTTTGAAAAAATAATCCCTCGATAATCGAAGGAACCATTGTCGTCCCGCATGCATCAGCCGAGCTGGAACATGGATTAGAAACATGCGGATTGTGTTGGGCTCTTCTCTAAAACCATCTTCATCGTTGAGCCACATCATCCAAACCAGTAGATTGTAAGCCAGAATACAGGTCTGGAATATGGCGGAGTTGGCCCAAAAATCCTGTGTCAAAATGCTTCCAGAGGCCATCTGTCCCTTACACCACTCAATCCAGTTTTCACTGGCCCCCCGTTGGCAATAATACCTGTGGACGTCCCAGGGACTCAGGTTCATATTTGTTACATAACAAAAATAATCATACTCAGTCTTTGTAACGCTGAAAAAAAAGCAACTAAATTTGCTCTCTATTACTTGACGTACGGCCACAAACCGGCGGGGGTGTTTCCACCTCTCACATTTGTATGTGAATTCGGTCTTCTCATAGCCAGGTCTATTTTTAACCTTGTGCCATTTCTGAGCTTCTAAAAGCTGAGTGAGTCCTCGCATCTTAACCTTGATTAAGTACAAAGCATGAGCCTCTTCTAAGTAGTCTAAAAGTTCTCCATTAAAAAAGGCGGAATCTGCACGTACAATAATTTTCCAGACTCTCCTTGGAAGCTTGGCAAAGCACTCTTGCATAAACTCTACACAACCATTGGCTGAATAAGCATCTCCGGCTCTAAACCAGTTGTGAAGACATTCCCGCGTCTCAGCAATAAAGCAAAGGAGCGGATGATATCCCCTTTGTCCTGGCTTCTTGGGGTTGTAACCCTTCTCGGCACCTTCCTGTTTCCCATACACCCCACGCACTGTAGAGTCCAAATCTAAAGTGATGCGGCTAAACCATTTTTTACCCCAAACCTTTTTGCGCACTTTTGTTTCTACATCGGAGAGCTCATTGCAATGTCGGGGATTAAACAACTTAAAAACCCGATTTATGGTAGTATAGTCAGGAAACCTTTCCCATTTAAAAAGCGACCTCAATGCTAAATCAGATCTTAGGATAAATACATGGCTCATATGCTTAGCCCCAGCTAACACTGCCATCATCAAAATCATGATAATGTCGGAAACCTTATACTGTGCGGTAGCTCCCCGCTTAATAGTAATGTGTTGCTCAAGCATCTTGGGAAGCTTCAGTTTGTCAGCAAACAGGCCCAGCAATACCAGTCCGGCGTTGCCCGTAAGATTTTTTTCAGTGAACTTAACATGGAATCTACGCATAGAATCAGTGCCTCCTTCATACTTCCTATTTGAAACACTTTATACCATTAATTCACTATATTGTCAAGCTAAACATTATCTTATGATGCAAATTTTAGGTAGCATTTAATACAGCAGCAACCAGCGCTCTCTTACAAGCCATTTTGATAAGAGTATTATCCAGGTCCCAGGGATTCTCATTTACCACCTTTTTGAAAATCATATATTTATCTCCCACTTTTTTGGGTTCAAACTCCTCTCCCCCCAGCAAATCTTTATCCCTGGTCTCCCAGTATTTTTTAGGGACCAACTTTCCTGTATTTTCCCAGCGATATAGGTATTTGGACTCTCTGGAGTTACAACTACCAACACCAGAGGCAACAAAATTTTGAGAAGGGACATGGTAAAGGTCACATTTGACAGTATAAGCGATATGGTCATTTGTTCTCACTTCTCTAATTATCTCGTATTTTGGAGACAGCCTGAAAAGGAGACACAGCTTCTCCGCTCCAGGCTTGAGCAAAGTAGGTTTTTTAGTCCCAGGAACCACTCCATAATGTTCATCTTTCTTCATTACGGATTTCATAGCTTGTTGAATTAAACTGACTTGTTTCTTTAATGACTCAACAGGCATGGCATAATCTTCAATATTTACTACTGAAGGAAGGACAGAATTGTTTTCCTCTACTTTATTTGGTAACATAAAGCCTCCTTTTAGTCTCTTATCTCTTTAACTTTTGCATAGCTATTTTGTGTATTCCATCTTTTAGCCAAGTGACTCGTTGGAACAGTATTTATAACGTTCCAAGTATCTATAGGTATCTCTAAGACATTATCCTTCAATTCTCCTATTTCCGTGGCAAAACATTTTGCCCACGGCTCTATGAATTTGATTTTGAACTTTTTATTTTGCATTTTTAATCTCCTTTTGTTTTAGGTTTACCTCTCTGCCCTTCCGAGGCTATGCCTTCGGTTGAGCTGACCTCATCCCCTACACCCAGCTTTTCACGTGGTGTCACCCAGAGGTGGTTCCGCTGCGGTGTTGAGAGATAATATATTACCAAATGGTTATATTTGTCAAGATGTTATTATCCATAATTGATATACAAAAACAAAAAATCTAGTTTGTCTGTGGGGTTGACTTGCTTGAGAGAAGAAAATAATAAGCTGACTAAGTCTTTTAAGTTTTTTTAGGTAGGGTTATAAAAAATATCCTAGTTGACTTATGAAAATAAATGGGTAAAAGTAAATGCGAAGTAATTGTGAAAAATAGAACAACATAATAAAAAATAAATTACATTATAAAAGCCTTTTAAGGGAAAGAAATGACACTTTTACCAACTATTGAAGTTTACAAGCTTGTTAAACAAGGAGAACTTATAATAGAGCCTTTTGATTCAAGAGAAGAAAGAACTCCACCAGCTACAGTTGATTTAACTTTGGGAGGAAAAATTCTTAGGTATAATTTCCCTGAGGAGACATACATCTTAGGAGAAGAGATACCAGAAGAGTATCAAGTCTATAAAGAAATTAAAGATGTTATTGAGTTTAAACCTAAAGAAAGTATAATTATTTCTATTTATGAAAAGCTTGTTTTACCTTCTTATATTGCAGGAATAATTTTACCAAGAAGCAGTATCACCAGATTAGGGTTATCATTTCAAGCAACTTATATTAATCCTGGCTATCAGGGGAATTGCCCTATTTTATTAACTAATCAGTCAGAATTTACAATTAAAATACCATTAAAAAATGGTAGGAGTCCAAGAATAGCCCAGATCCTCTTTTTATCCCTCACAAAGGAACCTCATCGAATTTATGGTGAAGGTCTAGACGAAAAATATCAAGATGATAAAGGTTATCATTCTAAAATCTATCAAGATATAGATATTCACGAGATTTTTCAGCCTCTTTTAGAAATTGGTAGAAAACATGGACTTTAATAAGGATAAAGATGAGCCTCAAGAGTTTATCAAATATTCGCTTGCTTTGTATCTGTGGTTAAGACTTTCTAATGAAGAACCTCAAATTTTAAAAAAATTTGAGCAAGCTTTAAATAATAGAGAATTTCGCAAAGTCATCCAGGCAAGAGTTAATGAAATAACACGTTATTATGAAACTCAATTACTTATAGAGAAGATAAAGAAAGAACTTCAAGAAATTCTTAAAGAGAAAAAATGGGTTAAGTTTACATTAATGACAACCCAACTATTTGGACTTACACTTTGCGGTACCCTTTTAAAGGATGCTTTTAATTATCCAATCATGTCGTTAACTTTTAAAGTCTCAGCAATAGGTTTTATTATTACCACTATAGTTTCTATTGTTTTAGCTCTTTGGAAAAAATAAAATTTGATCTTCTGAGAGTATCAATAGCTAATTTAATTTGTCTATCGGTAAATTTTTTCTTTCTATAATTCCATTGAGAGAATGCCTTGCTTACAGATTCCACAGTGGGATTGACATTTTCATGTACTATAACCCAGTGGGTCGTAGCTAACAACTCTAAGCCAAAGGGGCTTTCAAAGCCTTCCACCAAATTAACAACCTTACTCAATTTTTTTTGAAGATCAACATTCTTAACAAGAATCTTTTCCGCCATTTCTAGTGCCATAGGAGTTAATTCAATGGTGTTATAGGGATTTTCATCTCCAGAATATCCTTTTATAAAATGTCCTTCTATTTTATTTAATACATGTCTAAGATTTTCAGCATAAGGACCATAATAACCTTTTTGAAATTTTAATTTTAAATTATAACCTGCTTCTTGTAGAAAATACATCAATTTATGAATTTCAAGTAATGTTATATAAGGATCAAGGAGACCCTCTAAATATATATTTATTAATTTTATTAAAGCTGCTCTTCCAGCAGTCATTTTTGGCTTTGAGTTTATGGAGCTGGTAACTGAAATTGTTACGTCAGTTAGTTGAGGAGTAAATATAATAATCTCTAGTTTATCTTTTATTGGTTTTAATTCTTCTTCTAAAAGTCCTTTTACAAGATTCCAATCAAGTCCACCTAATCCACACCCCAATGGAGGGATAGCTATAGATTTTATTTTAAGTTTGTTTATTATTGTTACAAGATCCTTTAAGCCTGCTCTAATATATTCTAGTTTGCTTTTTTCCTTCCAATGTCTTTTAGTGGGGAAATTGATTATATATTTAGGATTGCTAAACAATTGAAGTTTATAGACAAACATCTTGCCAATTTTTACTTGTTTCTCTTGACAAGCCTTTTTATAAGCTAAATAATTTTGAGGAAATTTTTTCTTAAATTGTAAGGCTATCCCTTTTCCCATTACACCCACACAATTTACTGTATTAACAAGAGCTTCCACTTTTTCGTTTAAAATATTGCCTTTTTTAAATTGTATCATGGCTCTAATAGTACCAATCCTCTTTTATTACTATTGGAGGTTTATGTTTTGAATGTTGTAAAATATTACTCACCTTATTTGCAATTTTTAAAGACTTAACGCCAATTTTTTCTATTAGCTGCCATTCAAATTTTTCTTCGCATAAAAATTCTGCCTGTTTTTCCTCTCTAACTTTAGTCCAAACTTTAGCATTTATCGCATCCCAGTTCAAGTCTTTAAGCTTATCTAACTGATTGGTATCTTCAAAATGGTATGATCCTGCATTAGAAAAAGTGAAAACCCATTTTCTTTTTTTGGAGTTTAAATAGTTAACGACTTTAAAAAAATCAGCTTGAAGATGAATAATTTCTTCTTGATTGCAATACGAGTTAATTTCTGGATGATTTCCTTTGTAAATTATATATAGCATGACGGACCTTGGACAAAAATAAAAAGGAACACATTGTCCTACATACAGGTCTGGATATGTAGATAATTTTAGCTCTGTTAACCTTCTTTTTTTTATTTTTGCCATACCAATAGAGGTTATTTCCTTATTTCTTTTTTGTATCTCGTAATCGGAAAGTATATAACCTTCTTTGATGATATTTTCTAAATTTTCAACATGTATTATATGATAAATTTTAATTTTATTTGGAATTTTCATTGAGATTTTACTTTTTCGTCATGTCACTCCACGCCCAAACCACTCTACCAATTATGGCCTTTCCGAAGTCTTCATCATAATCTTTAAAGTCATAAATCATAGGTGGATATGTCTTTTTGTCTGGATTATCACTTGAAAATACTATATGGATATGACCATTCCTCTTAATTAAATTAACTCTTTTTACACTTATAGGCCAATCTGGCTCGGCTAATCGCACAAGGTAAATGCCACCTTCTTCTGGAACAAAATCTTGTCTATCTACTAGTATAATATCTCCTGGATGGAGAACGGGGACCATAGAAAACTCATTCTCTGCGATTCTAACGGCTAACAAATTTTGGCTAATTCTTGCTGGTAATGCAGGGCTATAAACTAAAATCCAGCTTTTTATCTCTTCTTGAGGAATAATGCCAGAAATCCCCGCTTCAGCATCTGAAACCAAAGGGATAGCATAATAGTCCTCATCAACAGGTCCTATATTCTCAGATCCATTATAAAGAATTTTAGGTTTTACAAAGTGGACTTCTTTTGTGAGATTTTGTTTACGGCCAGTAATTTCTTCTGCATTAACTTCTCCTATAAAATATCCAACTGGTACTTCAAAAATGTTTGCCAGTTTACTTAAAACCTCTAAAGAAATTCCTGCTCTTTTACCACTAACAAATCTATGGACATTAGGATAAGTCACATCAGCTTTCAAACAGGCACTCCTTAAACTTATTCCTTTTTTCTCGCAGCATTCTTTTATTCTTTTTCTAATAATATCCCAATTAATCATAATTATTTATTGCCCTAATATTGCCTTTTGGTAAATATTCCAAAATATATACAAAAGACTTGAAATATTGCCAAAAGGATTATATAATCAAATCACCTTCTATCAGGAGGAACGATATGACCTTAAAAGAATATCTTGAGAAATACAAAATTTCCCAGAGACAATTTGCATTAAGATGTGGTTTAGATCCGATAGTAATTAATCGATATGTACATGGGAAAAGAAGACCTTCTCTTCCAATGGCTGTGAAGATTCATAAGTTTACTAATGGCGAAGTATCTGTTTTTGATTTAGCCCAAGCTTCAACAAATGAATAATCCACGATTTCTCCCTTATATATTTAAAAGTCATAATAACACTTTTAAAACTTTGAACAATATATCAACAAAGGAGCGATGAGATGGGATATGATTTAAAAACTATGACTGCAAAGCAGGCCCTTTATTTAGCTAAACTCCAATCAGGGAAGACCTGTGAGGAGATAGCGGAGGCTACGGGTTTTCCTTATCAATGCATCAGACAATATTTTAAAGAGAATGAAACCTCATATTTCCCAGGACTCCATCGAATCCCAGGCCTTTGTAAGGCCCTTGGAAACGATATCATTATAAAATGGATTCTGGCTCAATTAAATGAAGAGACACAAGAGCCAGGCACTACCTTTTCTAATATTCCAGAGCTACTCAAAGAAGTAAACAATCTTACCTCAGAAATGGGTGATGTGGCTTCGCAGGTATCTGAAGCCATAGAAGACAATCTCATCGACCAAACTGAAGCTCAAAAAATCCGTGGTGAATTAAATGATGTGATTGAACAGTGCCAAAAATTAAAAGATGGTCTTAGAAAATTAGCTAATCAAGCTACATCAAAAAGGTATATAGACTTAAAATAATTATATGCAAAATAATACACGAAACTTGATTCATATCTTTGTCAAAGCAACGGCTTCGATTTCTTTTATTGTGGAAAACCACTGAAGGACATTAACCTTTTGACCACATTGGGTACACTCCAGTACCGCATCTTCCCTTGGTGTAAGTCCAATTTTAAACAGCGCTCCACACTCAGCACAAATAACAAATCCGAATTTAATTCTTTTTGGGTCCAGTTTGCCTCGAACCTCATGAAGAGAAGGGACTATTTCCCATTCTGGCTTTTCATAACAAACTACCCATATTATTTGGGGATAATTGGAGTCTTTTATTTTAATAAGCGGTTTTTCACATTTGATGTTAGGAATGTATCTTTTTATCTTATAATTTTTTCTCCAATTAATGATTTTTCTAACAATAAAATCAAGAGAGAGCATCACCAGGATACTACCCCAAAATGCACTTACTGCTATAAACAGCTTACCAATAGCGGACCCATTAAAAAGATACGCTCCTACAAGAGAAAATATAAAAAAAACTGTTATAATATACATAGCTGGTACTCCTTTAAGAATTTCTTTGAGAAAGTCGAGGATGGAGCCCAGCATTTTAGTTGGGTTTCCTTTTATATCCATCTCATGAAGGTCTCCTGTTGGGGTATTATTTTTGGGGGTTTTGTTTACTCTACAACAGGAGGCCTTAAATTGCAACCATGGAGAAAAGCTGAATGGATATAATTGAACAAGAAAAACAAAGACGCTGTTTTTATTGCGAAAAACTACATGCATATCTCACTGCCACTGCATGTAGGGATAACCAACTCCATGCAGATCCCAATAATGGAAAGAGGTATTGCTTAAACTGTGAGATGGGGAAAAAGGTAAAAGAATTAATTTATAAAGCAAAAAAATGGGGTTGGAATCCTAATAAAAGAATAGGGACTTGTACTGTATGTAAGCAATTCACTGTTATTAAAGATATGAATAAATGGCTATGCCCTACATGTGCTTATAGAAGCACAAAAAATACAAAAAAGAAAAAACAAATAAAAGAGGAGGTTATAATGGAAAATAAAGAAAGACAAACGGTGACTCTGGATTTTACTGAATATCAAGAGCTTTATGAAAAACTCATTAAAGAAGCAAAAGAGCAATTCAGGACTAAAGAAATGCAAATATTATATATCTTAAATCAATTTTTCCAACCAGCAAAAGAAAATTTGTAACAAAAGGAGTTTAGTATGTCTTACACATCAAATTATACAAAAAAATATGTGTCATCTCATTTTTGGGATGACAATTATATTGTTGAATTAGATCCAACAGAGAAATTGCTCTTCCTTTATCTTTTAACCAATCCTTTAGTCAAAATATCAGGCGTGTATAAAATTCCACTTAAAAAGATTGCATTTGATACAGGCCTTGAACAGGACATAATTAGAAAGATTTTAAAAAAATTCGAGGAAGCTGGGAAAATCTTTTATGATAAAGGTTATATCATTATCCCGAATTTTCCTAAGTATCAAAGCTATAATTCAAATATTATTGAGAGTATCCAGGAAGATATTAACTATTTAATACCAATTTTAAAATATTCAATAGGGTTTCAAAGATTACTTAAAAATTTAAGTAAGATAGACAAGGCTTTTGAAAGCCTTTTAGAAGCCTTTTGAAAGCCTTTTGGAAGCCTTTTGGAAGCCTTTCGGAAGGCTTTTGAAAGGGTATTTGAAGACTTTTTCTTGCTTACAAAAAATTTAAAAATCAGGAGGTAATTATGAGTCGTTATAGACAAATTCATTGTCTTATATGGAACGATGACAAGTTCCCCTTTTTAAGCGATGATGCCCAGCTAGTTTTTATTCATATCCTTACTACTCCGTTTAGTAATTCTATTGGTTGTTATAAAATAACTTTAGAAGCATTAGCAGCAGAAAAAAGATGGCCTATTCAGAGATATCGGAAAGCCTTTTATGAAGTCTCTCAAAAAGGTTTGGTAAAGTATGATGAAAGGTATCAAGTAATCCTTATTCCAGGGTTTGTAAAATACAATCCGCCTCAATCTCCAAATGTACTAAAAAGTTGGGCAAATCTATGGGAAGAATTGCCACCTTCTCCTTTAAAAACTGAATATTATCATATAGTTAAAAATTTTATTAAACACTTACCTAAACCTTTTAATGAAGCCTTTAAGAAGGCTTTCGGAAGCCTTTCGGAAGCCTTTCAAAAGCCTTTCAAAAGCCTTTCGGAAGGCTTCCCTTATACAGAAACAGAAACAAAAACAGAAACAGAAACAGAAGATAAAAATACCCTATCTGACGATAGGGTTAGTTCCACTCCTGACGAAGTGGAACTCACTCCGCCACCCGACCCCCCTTCCTCTTCTCACTCTGTTTCTGTTCCATTTAAGAAAATCAAAGACCTCTGGAATGAAAAAGTGGAGGCTAATTTGTCAGCTTTACCCAAGCTTGTTGCACTTAATCCTGGATCCTCTAGAGGCAAGCATCTCAGAGCAAGGTGGAGAGAGTTTCCAGACCTGGCAATTTGGGAACAACTCTTTGAAAAAGCCACACGATCGAGTTTTTTAAATGGCGATAACGACCGAGGATTTCGGGGAACCTTTGACTGGATTGTTAAAACGTCAATCAATTTTTCAAAAGTCCTGGAAGGCAACTATGACGATGAAGATGAGATGCAAGCTTACAATAACGCGCCAATCAAGTGGAAAGACCTGGTTGAGTTCAATGATGCCACTCCAGAAGCAGTTGCCCGAAATATGCTGGCTGGCGATATGGATATTAGAACCGTCCCACCTGATATTCTTGCTAAAGCTAAAAAAATACTGGAAGAGGAAGAGCGAAAAAAACAGCAAAAAGAGGAGCAAAAAAAGGCAACTCACTCTGACCCCCCTGGTTCTCAACCGCAAAAAAAGCCTAAACAACGGCGAGAGCCATTAGAGTTTAAAAGGCCAGATAAAGCAAAAGATAAATCAAATCATGAGCCTATAGACCTGATGAAAGAATTAATCGCCCCCATGTGTGAAGGAAGGCGAAGGCAGCTAGAGTCGGTTTATGGCCCGTATGTTAAAACTCGTGAAAGGAGGATGGCTGCATGTTACTAACAAGGCCACCACTCTACAAAAACGCTAAGTCTCTTAGAGACATAGCTGGTAAAAATTTTGACTCGTTAAAAAAACATGCAAAGATCTACTATGGCACCTCAGACCCTGATTTAAGGGAAAAAAGATTGGCAAAAGAATTTCCTGCTGAAAAAAGAGAAAAATTAGGCAAAATATATCAAGAGCTGCGAGATAATGGCATTTATATCACTGGCATTACTCAACAAGGGGAGCTTGAAATATCCTATGCGGTTATAGACGACCCTGCTTACCAAATTGACCTGGCAAAAAAAGAAGCTCCCTCTGGAAATCCAGAGAGAGCCCTTTCCTGGATCCGCAAAATCCAGGAAAAAATCCGTGAACTAGCTGATAGATTCGATATTAACCCAGCTAGTTCCGTAAGGCAAGAAAAAAATGATGAAAGTGAAGAATTTGCAAACTTTGAAGAACTTGAGGAGGCGCCGTTTTGATAAAAATTATTCTGCCAATCGAGCCAACAGGCCAGCAAAGGCCAAGATTTACTCGTATTGGACGCTTTCATAAGGCTTATAAATCTTCCAAGCAAAAGCAAGAAGAGAGTAAAATTCTTTATTTTCTCTACCAGCATAGACCAGAAAAACCTTTTACTCAAGCGCTTAATGTCAAAATAGACGCTTATTTACCCATTCCTTCAAGCTGGCCTAAATGGAAAAAAATAGCAGCTCAAAACAACGAAATTAGACCAGCTAAAAAACCTGACATTGACAACCTGGCGAAACAAGTCCTGGACACCATGAATAAAATCTTCTGGCAGGATGACAAGCAGATAGTCGGTTTAATCGTAAGAAAATTTTATGACTCAAACCCCAGATGGGAGATAGAAGTCAGTGAAGCAAATTAAGGGACATGAACATATGCCAAAAATATGCCTCACGCAAACAGAATGGCCTCAAATTTCTCTTTTAAAGAAAAAAAATGTTATATATGCATGCGACCCAAAAATGCAAAATAAAGCCGTTTATGAATGCGTGAGAGGTCAGAGTCAATAATTTCAATTGGTTAAAAAGATAAGACGGTAATAGCATGATAAAGCCAAATCCTAAAGCAAAAAAATGGGTTAAAGCAAATCTGGTTAAATTATTATCCCATGGTTGGACTAAAGACCAACTCTTTAAACCTGGTAAATTCTCATACCCCCATGGTGAATGGGGCGTTATTTATACTCAAAGCTGGCCCTGTGAACCTGAACTAAACAGTAAAGGTGAGATAGTTTTTAAAATTCAAAAAACAAATGGTAGTTTTGTTATACAAAAAATCTATCCTAGAAAAGGAGTTAAAAATGGAGATTAATTTAAAAATTGATGGATTGTCTAAAATAGAGACTATGTTAAATGCTGATGTGATTAATAAGGCTGTATCCAGAGCGTTAAACAGGGCTGCTAATTCTGCTATTACATACGGGAGTAAAAAAATTCGCTCTATATACAATATCAAAGCAGGAGATATAAAGAGGTCCACAAAAATTAGAAGAGCCACAAAAAACAACACTGAAGCAATTATACATATTTCAGGCGGTCCTATTCCTTTCAAATACTTTGGAGCTAGACAAACAAAAAAGGGTGTCACATTGAGAATTAAAAAAACAGAGCCCAGAAAGCTTATTAAATCTGCCTTTATCGGTGGTTATCTTCCAATCAAACAAAAAGGGGGGAAATATATACCAGTGAAACTAAAGTCCTGGGGTGGCGGCCATGTCTATCAAAGAAAAACCAAGCGTTGGTTACCAATATCTAAATTAGTAACACAAAACGTAACATTTCCCCAGCTTTTCCAGTCCCCTGAAATTTGGCCTGACATAAAGCAAAAAATAGAAGAAGTTTTCCAAAAAGAGTTTTGGCATAATTATGAATATTATCTAACAAAAAAGTAACACGGCAAAAAAAAAGAATGTGTCAAAATATTGACGACAAACTAAAACTTAAAGATAACAAAATGTGCAAGGTAAATATAGGGCAAAGTATGCAAAATCAGAGATTATGCAAAGACGGGTCCTTCCTGGGGAGGGTCAGGTTACGGCACAACGTGGCGCAGGTTTTGTCAAAATTTTGGCCAAAAAAGTCCTTCAAATATCAAGGGGTTAGAGGAAAGACAATATGTTTGTAATATCCACTAAGGACCTGGCTGAGCTTTTTGATGTTTCCCAGAGGACTATAACCACATGGAAGAGGTTAGGGGCAGAGTCGGCACAAATTGGAAGGGGCAAGTGGGACCTTAAAAAATTTTTGCAGTGGTGGTTGGAGAACATTTACACACCGCTTAATGAAAATGAGCCAACCTTACAGGAAGAACGATTGCGTTATGAAAAGGCTCGAGGTGATAAAGTGGAACTAGAGGTCAAAAGGCTCAAAAAAGAGCTGATTCCACGTGACAAAGTGGAACATGCCCTGGCTGAGCTGATAGCTATTACCAAAAGGGCCTTTTTATTATTGCCCAAAAAGGCTCCAGGAGTGTTGAAAAATTTAACCCAAGTTTGTCAAAATAATAAGATTTTTATAAAAAATTTGGTTGATTTTGTGATGCAAAATGCTATAATCTGTTGGAATTATTGAATTAAATTTTTTAAAAACTGAATGTAGTGGTAGAAAAAATATTTCGCATCTTGACAAAGAAAAACCGATTTGATATAATCCTTACCTATGTTTATCCGCAAAGTTAGAAAAACCGATCCCAAATCTGGAAAAACTTATTTCTACCATCAATTAGTAGAATCTTACAGAACCCCTGATGGTCCCAGGCAGAGAACTATTTTAAACCTTGGAAAACTGGATCTGTCCAGGGAGGAGTTAAAATTTCTTGCTAATAGAATTGAGGAATTATTAAAAGGACAATTGTCGTTATTAAAAGTCCCTGAAAAAATTGAAAAACCTGCAAGACGTTTTGCAGGTTTAATAAGAAAAAAAGCTCTTCAAAAGAGTGAGGAGAAAACAAAACATGAGGCTCATTGGAAGATGGTTGATGTTGCTTCAGTAAAAAACGAAGATGTCAGATGTGTTGGAGCAGAAGTTGTAGGGGCCTGGGCATATGATAAACTTATGATTACAAAAATTTTAAAGGAAATAGGTTTTAATAGAAAGGATATAGATAGAGCAAAAGTTCTTATAGTTGGGAGTCTGATAAATTGTGGGAGTGAGAGGGAAATTCATAAATGGTTTCACCGGTTAAGTGGGCTTGATGAGGTAATGAATATTGATGCAAAAGTGGTATCGCTATCCAGTTTATATAGGACTCTGGACAAGCTGATAGCCAATAAAGAAGCTATAGAAGAGAAGGTGGTAAAAAGAGAAAGAGAACTTTTTGGTCTTGGAGAACAGCTTATTTTATATGATCTGACTAATACATATTTTGAGGGGAAGGTTACAAGCTCAGAATTGTCAAAGAGAGGTCTATCTAAGGAGAAACGAAATGATAGGCCATTAGTGACAGTAGGTATAATACTTGATGAAGATGGTTTTCCCAAGGCCAGCAGGATTTTTCCTGGTAATGTGTCGGAAGCCTCAACACTGGAGAAGATTTTAGATGATTTTTTTATAAATTCTCCAAGATCGCTTACAGGCAAGCTTACAGTAGTTATAGATGCAGGTATAGCCACAGAAGAGAATTTAAAACTAATCAGAGCCAAAGGACTTGATTATATATGTGTAGACAGACGACGAGTAAAAGAACTTCCCTCAGGTGAAGAAAGTATAGTTCATGAGAGTAATAGTGGCAAAGTATATGCGATACGAGTAGAAGAGCCTGAAGAGGTATTTTTATATTGTAAAAGTAGCGGTAGGGCCAAAAAGGAAGAGGCAATAAAAAATCGTATTCAACTGCGCCTGGAAAAAGATTTACAAAGGCTCAAGCAATCTCTTACAAGAAAAGTAGGAATCAAAAGTTATCCGAAGGTACTGGAGAGGATAGGAAGAATAAAAGAGAAATACAGCAGTGTGTCGCAATTTTATGAGATTAAAGTAAAGGAAGAGAATGGCAAAGCAGTGGATATTTGCTGGAGAGTAAGAGATAAAGACAAACTTCATGTAAGATTTTCAGGAGCGTACAAACTTAGAACTTCCAGGACAGAGCTAAGTAATAAGGAATTATGGGAGATTTACAATCTTCTTTCAAATGTAGAAGCATCATTCAGGAGCTTAAAGAGTGAACTAAAATTAAGACCAATCTATCATAGAATAGATAAACGAATAACAGGTCATATTTTTTTAACCATATTAGCTTATCATCTGCTTTGTGTTATTCAAAGGAGATTGAGACAAAGAGGGATTTCAAAATTATGGGAAACAATAAGAAGAGAGTTAAGTACCATAATTAGAGTAACCACCACTATGATAACCCAGGAAGGTAAAACAATCCATCTGAGACAAATAACAGAATTAGAATCTTTTCAACTGGAGATATATAATGCCCTGGAACTTCCTTTAAAGCCTTTATCTAGCATTTTAAAAATTAATTGATAAATTTGTAGTGAAGAAAAAGATGATTGAATTCAATAATTACAATATCTTACAAAAAAAAGTGACAAACTTGGGTTAAGTCCAGCGGAGCAGGTGGAAGCTTTACAAAAAATGGTTGATGAAATTTTAGAAGGATTAGCGGATGGCGCAAGTTTTAAGTCGATCCAAAACAAGCTTAAGACCTGATAATGAGCTTTTACAGGATATTTGGCATTCCTGGCGTCCTGGCATTTGCAGAAAAGTAAGCAAATGGGCGGATAAATACAGGATTTTGAGCAGACTTGCCAGCTCTGAGCCAGGGAGATGGAAGACTTCACGGGTCCCTTATCTAAGGGAGGTCATGGACGCATTCTCAGATCCAAAGGTTCGCATGATTGTTTTAAAATGGGGTACCCAGCTTGGAAAGACAGAAGTTATTTTGAACAGTCTGGGGTGGGTTATAGATGAAAGTCCAGGGCCTGTTTTGATAGTTTATGATACAGAGAAGACGCTTAAAAAGGTTTCTACAACCAGAATTCAACCGATGATAGAGTCTTGTCCCAGGCTTAGGGACAAAAAACATCCAAGTGCAGACAAATTTAAGCTTGAAGAGATGCATTTTCACGATTGTGTTATTTATTTGGCAAGTGCTCAGTCCCCAGGGTCTTTGGCCAGCACTCCTATTGAGTATGTTTTTTGTGATGAGGTAGCAAGGTATCCAACCTATGCTAAGGAAGAAGGGGATCCGGTAGAGCTGGCAATGGAGAGGCAAAAGACCTTCATGTACACAAAAAAGACGGTTTTGACATCTTCTCCAACCGTTAAAGAAGGAACAATCAGCAGGTTTTTTGAGGACTGTGAGGAAAAGCTGACTTATTGGGTCCCATGTCCTCATTGTGGAAGTTACCAGGTATTGGAGTTTGAGCAACTCAGATGGGATAAAGAGTTAGAGAAAAAGGGGAAAAATGAAGGCGTAATGCGTTTAATACGAGATAGTGCCTACTATGAATGTATTCATTGCAAAGAAAAAATAACAGACCAGCATAAAAACAGGATGTTGAAAGATGGAACATGGGCCAGGATGGATGGATCTAAACCAAATAGACATGCTGAAAGTCTTGGATTTTGGATTTCCAGCCTATATTCCCCTTTTCTCCTTTTTGGCGATGTGGTGGTGAAATATTTAAAGGTCAAAGATGATCCTGCAAGGCATAGGGTATTTGTAAACGGCTGGCTGGCAAAGGAATGGGAAGAACCTCCTGTTGTTAAGGTGGATCCAGTTGAGATTTTAAAAACAAACAGAACTAATCTTCCACCACGGTTAGTCCCAAAAGGCACCATTTGTTTGACCATGGGAATAGATACTCAGGCTTATGGATTTTATTTTGTTGTAAGGGCATGGAAACGGGACAAGACAAGCCAACTAGTAGAATTTGGCTTAGCTCCGTCTTTCAAGGACTTGGAAGAGATTATTTTCAACAGAACTTATCCTGTGGAAGGGAGTGAGGAGCGAATGCGAGTTTGGAGAGCTGCAATAGATACAGGGGGAACTGCTCTTGATCAGGGCTTTACAATGACAGAAGCGATTTATGATTGGCTGAGGCACAATAGTAGAGGAGTTGTATTTGGTGTCAAAGGTCAGAGCCACAAAGGGGCAAAAAGAGTAAAGATGACAGTTATAGATAAATTACCATCAGGAAAGGCTTTAATTGGCGGTTTGACTCTCTTTTTGATTGATACCGATGCCTTTAAAGAAGCTTTGCATTATAGGCTAAAGCTAAAGTCTGATGAACCAGGGGCCTTTTTATTCCATAGGGACGTGTCTGATAAGTATATGAAACAGCTTTTATCTGAGGAGAAAAGAAGAGATAGCAAGACAGGGAAAGAAAAGTGGGTAAAGGTCAATAGAGAGAACCATGCCCTTGATTGTGAAATATATGCAATGGCTTGTGTTGATGCAGAATGGCTGGGTGGAATTGAGGTCTTGAGTAAACCAATACAAATAGAGACAAAAAACAGGCAAGAGGCCAGCCCCAGAACAGCGAATAAGGCTGGGGCATTAGTTACACACCAAACATGGCTTGGGAGGACTACAAATTGGCTTTAAATATGACTTTTGAAGAAGTTTGTGAAAAGCTCAGAACAAGAGAGCTAATTGAAGTGTCTATCCTTGCAAGAAAAATGAATAGAAGCGAGGAGACCATTAGGAGATGGATCAAAGAAGACAAACTGGAAGGCATAAAAATAGGCGGAAGGTGGTTTGTAAAAAAGAAAAGTTTGGAGAGGGTGATTGAAGCTTGAAAAATAATAATGCATAAAATATCATTTTAAAAACACTTGCTTTTTTTTAGAAAAAAAATTAACTTCTGGGTTAAGTTGAATGTACTTGTTTTTAATAGAGAATGAAATATGGAAAATATATGGAATTGGTTCAAGTGCTGATAGGTGTGAAGTCCTAGAAGAGATGGAGTTTTTGAGTCAAAATTTTGAAAGAGATGTAGTAAAAATGGTTGCTATTTTAGACAGGGCAGCAAAGACTCCCGAAGGTCCAAGATGTTTCCCAACTGAAATTTCTCATCAAGTGGATAAAGAGAATAGCATTTGGCAGTTTACATCTGGCAGGTTACGTTTATTATGGTTTTATGATGAAGGGAGGGTTATTATATGCACTAACATTTTTATAAAAAAAGGGCAAAAAACACCACGAAAAGAGAAGGAGCGGGCAATCAAATTAAAGCAACAGTATTTTACTGCTAAAAGAAATGATAAATTAATAGTTATAGACGATGAGGACTAACGATGAAAAAGATAAAAAGAATCAAAAATTTTTTTAAAGAGATTAAAAAAACTGATTCTTATATAGCTGAGCAAACAAAATTAGATTTTATAGTCCAGATATACAAACTGATGCAAGAATCTAACATAACACAGAAAGAATTTGCTAGAAAATTAGGTGTTACCGAAGCATATGTTTCTAGAATACTTAGGGGAAATATAAACTTCACAATTGATACAATGGTAAAATTAACAAGAGCGCTTAATTCTAATTTACATATAAAGATTGTTCCTGAACAAAGCATTGATATCATTTCTTCTTTTAAGAGAAGAAAGGAAGTCAGAATAATGGGTGCTGAAAAGTAAAGTTTTATTAAAAAAGGCAGAAAGTTATGACTAACAAAGCTCAAAACAAGGAAATGTTGGGCTTAATTTTGACATTGAGGAATCTTTAAAACAATATGAAATATCCACTCGAAAATTTAACAGATAAGGAATTTGAAGACCTTGTCGTTTTAATTTGTGAAAGAATTTTAGGAATGGGAACCATTAACTTTTCAGTGGGTAAAGACGGTGGAAAAGACGCTAAATTTAGAGGAAAAGCAAACTGTTTTCCAAGCGAATCTGAGCCTTGGGATGGGAAAATAATCATCCAGGCCAAGCATACACAAAGACCAAATGCTAGTTGTTCTGATCCTGATTTTAAAAGCATTTTAAAAAATGATGTTGTTCCATCAATAAGGAAACTCAAAAAGAATGGAGAAATTGATTATTACTTACTTTTTACAAACAGAAAGTTAAGTGGTATTCAAGAGGCTAAAATAGAAAAATTTTTAGAGGAAGCAGTATCAATAGAAAATAGGGTTATTGGTCTTGAAAAAATATATCTATGGTTAGAGGAATATCCAGAGATAGCAAAAATTGCTGATTTAAATAAACTGCTTTTACCTCTTCAATTTGATGAAAGTGATTTAAAGATAATTATAAATGCATTTAACAAAAGCATCCAAAGTAATAAAGAAACAATAAGTAAAGTATTAAAAGAAATTAAAAGAGTTGATATAGAGAAAAAAAATGAATTAAATAGATTAAGTAAAAATTATTTTGATAATGTAATAAAAAAGAATTTAATCTATTTTCAACAAATAGAAGGATTTCTAAAAAATCCAATTAATAAAGAGTTTAAAAATAAATACTTAAATACTATTGATGATATAAATGCTATAATATCTTTACATAGAGAACAATATGATAAATTTGAATTTATACTAGAATATTTATATAACTTTGTTTTAAATAGTAGTCCCGAATTAAAGGATAATCGTAGATTAGTTCGCTTATTTTTACATTATATGTATTACTATTGCGATATTGGAGAAGAAGTGAAAAAGGGACATAAAATATGATTACTCCAACAAAGCATACAAATATAAAATATTCAATCTTATATATTGCTAGTAAGATATTAATTCACTTAAAAAAAGAAAATATCATTAAACTTGATGACCTTGTGAATTTATTAGTTGATGAATTAGGAAAAGAGGTAAAAAATAATATTAATATCTCTTTAACCTTTCTATATGCTTTAGACAAAATTCAGTATATAAAGGAATTAGATGCAATCACATTGATTAATGGAAATAATGAACAATGAAGATAAGTAAAATATATGCGAATAAAAATTTTAAAAACATTGAATTTAATGAAAATTTCAATGCTGTAGTCGCTTTCATTGCAAGTAATAAAAAGAAAGATACTCATAATCTTGGGAAGACTTCATTAATTAGAGTAATTGATTTTTTGTTATTATCAAAGATTAATAAGAAACAAGATAAATTATTCAGCAATGATATATTCACTGGTCAAGTTTTTTACGGAGAATTTAAATTAAATAATGGAAAATATTTAATAATAAAACGTAGCGTAGATGCACCAACTAAGATTTCTTTCAAACTTAACAATAGCAAACTTAAAGGGTTTATAACTAATATTAAGTGGGATGTTGAAAATTTAGCCTTTGAAAAAGCTAAAAAACAATTAAATCAGTATCTATCTTTTGATGTTCTTCAAAAATGGAATTTCAGAAAGTCTATCACATATTTTTTGAGAACTCAGCAAGATTATTTAGATGTTTTTAAGTTAAATAAGTTCAAAGGCAAGGACAAAAACTGGAAACCTTTTGTTTTTGAATTGTTAGGATTTAATAGTGACTTAATAGAAGAAAAGTTAAAAATAGAAGAAGAGATCAAAGAATTAGAAAAAAAACTTCAAATTCTTGAATCTGAGGCCCAAATAGATACTTCTGAAAAAGATAAACTTGAAGGACTGCTAGAAATTAAACAAAGTGAGTTGTTAGAAGTTGAAAAATTAATTGATAAATTTAATTTTTATAGAGAGGATTTGGAAACAAATAAAATTTTAGTAGAACAAATTGACAATAAACTACAAGCTCTCAATACTGATAGATATAGAATATCCTTTGAAATAGATAAAATTAATAGGTCCTTAGAAAATATCATTGATGATGTTGATATAGATGAAATAAATACCTTATTTAGTGAGCTAAATATTTATTTCCCAACAGAACTAAAGAAAAGTTATGAAGAATTAATTAAATTTCAAAAGACAATAACTTTAGAAAGAAAGAAATATCTTTCCCAAAATTTACAAAGATTAAAAGACGAATATAAAGAAGTAGATGCAAAGATAAAAGCATTAGAGGAAGAAAAAAGTAATTTGTTATCGTTGTTGGTCCAAAAGGATAGTTATCAAAAGTTTAAAGAATATCAAAGAAAACTTACACAAATTAAAGTAGAGATAGAAAGAATAAAGGATAAACTTAGATCAATTGATAAATCCTTGCTATTAGAAAAAGAAATAGAGAAAAAAAGAGAATTACTTAAACAAAAAATTGAAAAATTAAAAAAGGAAATATCAGAGAGAAAGCACTCTAACATTAATAAAATATTTAACTCAATTTTAAAGAATATTTTAGATACAAATGCTTTAATTTCTTTAAAATTAAACAAGAAGGGCAATATTGAATTTTCTGCTGATTATCAAAATCCAAATGATTTAATAAAAACATCAGAATCGCAAGGAACAACATATAAGAAACTTTTATGTGTAGCTTTTGATTTAGCCTTACTTATTCATTATTCAAATAAGTCTTTTTATAGATTTGTTTATCACGATGGAGTTTTTGAGGGGCTGGATGATAGAATTAAAGTTAGATACATTAATTTTATAAAAAATATATGCAAAAAATATAATATTCAGTATATTTTAACCTTGATAGATTCTGATTTGCCAAAGGGTAATCAAGATATTATTGCCAAAGAAGATATTTGTTTAAAGCTGAATGATAAGGATGACAGTGGCAAGTTATTTTTAGCCAGTTTTTAATAAACATACCCCTAATGCCTCAAGATTTGTCTTAGTTTTCTAGAATCCATCCATCCCCCCTGGTCTTCTCAGGGGGGATTAAAAAAACCCTACAAAAACCAAAAACCCCACAAACCCCATAAAAACCCCAGACTTATCACTTTGCCTTTGATATATATGCAATATGTCATACCTAGATTTAGCAGAACTCAAAGACAAATTAGAACGCACAAAGGCACGGTTAGAAAAGGCCGAAGAGGCTGCCACTTATGAGATTGGCTCAGTCAGGGTTGAGCGCAATCTTAAAGAACTCAGACAAGAAGTGGCAAACCTTCAGATGCAAATAGCCATTTTAGAAGGCAAAACCAGGAGCCTGGCTAAACTGTGAAGATTGTCAAAAAAATAGAAAATTTTATAGATAATGCTATTTGTGTTTTTGCCCCTATTTACGGACAAAAGCGGAAGGCTGCACGTTATATTTTATCCTATCAATCAGCACTGGCAAACCGTTTAAGAACTGATTGGGTGCTTGGAGCTTCTGAATCTGCTGACAGTGAACTTCTCCCTGTTCTGGATGTGTTACGGAATCAAAGCAGGGAGCTTAGGCGTAACAATGGAATAATCTCTGGGATATTAAATACTTTTACAACCCATATAGTTGGACATGGAATTTCTTATTATCCTCAGCTCAATGAAAAAAGACTGGGTCTATCACCTGACCAAAAGACAGAACTTGAATATCAAATTAAAAAAATTTGGAAAAAGCACTCAAAATATTTAGACCTTACAGCCAGACTCCATTTTAGAGAAATTCAACACCTAATTATCCGCAAAATTTTAGAAGATGGCGAAATTTTTTTAGTAAGACATTATCGTGAAAGGCCTTATGCTCCTTTAGGTCTGTGTTTTGAGATTGTAGAAGCAGATAGAGTTGAAACGCCACCAAATGCTTCTAAATCAAAAGACATAAGACGGGGAATTGAGCTTAATAAAGATGGAGAGCCTGTAAAATATTACATCTTAAAAACACATCCTGGAGACGCCTCAGATAATAACCAGGAATTTGTTACCATCCCAGCTAGAGACGAAAAAGGTGAGCCTTTAGTTTATCATCTTTACTGGCAACTCAGACCAGGCCAGACAAGAGGCGAGCCCTGGTTTACTCCAATTTTAAACCTTATGTATGACCTGTCCAGATATAGAGAGGCAGAAGTAGTTGCCGCAAGGATAGCTGCTTGTTTTGCTGCTTTTATTAAATCTGAAAATGCTCCTTTCTATCAAATAAGGGCCACTGAGGAAGAGGATTCTAAAAGGGTGGAACAATTTTATCCTGGGATGATTGAATATCTCAGGCCTGGTGAAGATGTTGTGGTTGCTGATCCCAAAAGGCCCAATCCTAATTTAGATAAGTTTATTGAGCAGATAGTAAGAGAAATTGGAGCCAGTCTTGGACTTCCTTATGAGCTGGTAATGAAAGATTTCTCCAAGACAAACTATTCCAGTGCTAGAGCTGCAATTAACGAAGCGATTAAGTTATTTAAATACTGGCAGGTCTGGCTTATAGATTACTTTTGCCAGCCTGTTTTGGAGCTCGTCTTAGAGGAAGCCTGGGCAAAGAATTTATTCCCAGTTTATGATTTTTTGGAAAAGAAAGATGAATATTGCAATGCCAACTGGACACCGCCTGGATGGCGCTCTGTAGATCCTCTTAAAGAGTCAAACGCCAAAAAGACCAATCTTATGTATGGGACAACAACCCTTGCAGATATTGCAGCAGAAGAAGGCAAAGACTGGGAAGAACTTTTGGAACAGCAAAAAAGAGAACAGGAGAAAAGGCAAGAGTTAGGTCTGGAATATCCTATATTTGGAGGAAAACAAAATGGGGGAAAATAATAATAAAACAAGAACAGAAAAGAAAGGCGAGAAACAATTTCTCAGCGTTCCAAAGGATGCGCTTAGACTTGGTGAAACTCTTAGCTGTTCTTTTGCTTTAAGCGAAAAAAATGAAGACGACGACACTCCAGGTATTCCATTTGAAATGACGGTCTACTCTGGAGAGATAATCCCCAATCATTGGTGGTGGGGAAATCTGGCGATAGATGTAGAAGGAATAGACATATACAAACAGGAACTACCTGTTTTAAGAGACCATGAGTCAGATAGAATCGTTGGATACACAAAGGAAATTAAAGCAAAAGAGGGAAAAGTTAAGGTTAAAGGTTATATTCTGGAAGACACAGAAGACGGACAGGAAGTTGTCAAGCTTTCTCGCAAAGGTTTCCCCTGGCAGGCCAGTATGTATATCCCGCCATTATCAATAGAGAAAGTAGAACCAGGTGGATCAGCAGAAGTTAATGGTAAAATATTAAGAGGTCCAGGAACAATTTTTAGACAATCTGTTTTAAGAGAGTGTTCCTTTTGTGTCCTGGGGGCGGATAAGCATACCGAGGCAAAAGCCTTTGCTGATTCAGATAAACAAAGTCTGGAAATAGAAGTTTTTAATTCTAATCACGAAGAAAAGGAGGGTGAAAAAGTGTCAATAGAAAGCATAGAACAATTAAAGGAGCAGTATCCTGAGCTATGCAACAAGCTCGCACAAGAGGCAATAGCTCAGGAAAGGCAGAGGATTTTGGATATTCAGTCAGCAGCTTTTGAAGGGCAAGAGGAGCTGGTGAAAAAACTCGTTGAAGAAGGAACTTCAGTTGAAGAGGCAGTTAAACAATTGAATCAGGACTTTAAAGAGAAGATAGCGCAGAAAAAAGAGGATGTTCTGAATAATTTTAAGGAGAGCGATCCACCTACTGTAGGTTTTGGAAAAGAAGAAAAAAACGAAACCAACGATACAAACAAAAGCAAAAAAGATGAATTAGAGGAAGCTGTAGATAATTGGTTAGGTAAAGACAATAAGCAAGAATAAAAGAGGAGGGGAAAATGGCTGGAACTTTAGGAATAACAACAGAAGAAATGCCTGAACTAAGTATTTTAATCGCAAGTGAAACTCACCTGGCAAAGCAAATAACCATAGCTTCAGGGGCAGGAAAGCTGAAGCGTGGAACAGTGCTCGGAATAAATACTTCTACATACAAATACAAGCAATTAGACCCTTCTGCCTCTAATGGGACAGAAATAGCCAGAGCTATTCTAGTTGAGGACGTAGATGCCTCTAGTAATGATGTAAATGCTCAGGCATTTTTTGTAGGTAAATATAGATTGTCTGATTTAATCTGGCCTGATGGTATTACTGATGATCAGAAAAATGCAGCTATCCTGCAACTTCAGGATAGGGGGATAATCGTTGAATAAACAAAAAGGGGGAAAAGGAAATGCCAGTAGCAATGGATAGCAATTTTTTTATAGTGGCACTTAGGAAGACAATTTTTAATATACAGCCACAAAATACAAAATTGTTTGATAGATATTTTAGACCAAATCTATCTTTTGCTGATAGCGATAAAATAACCTTTGATATTTATGAAGGCAGCCCTGGGTTGTTAAAGAACTTGTCTATTTTTGAACCTGCACAGATTGTAGATAAAGGGAATAGAAAGGCAATTACAGTCATAGCACCCAGGTTGGCCCCAAAGACCTTTTTTGCAGCAGCAGAATTTAACAGAGTTGCAACAATAGCAAGTCAGTTTGGTGCAAGAAAAGCCAGAGAAACCTTCCAGCAGAAATTTGAAAGGGAATTGCAAAACTCAGTGATGGCCAAGATAGAAACAACACTGGAATTCTGGGCATCTAGGGCACTAAAGGGAAAGATTTATGATGCTGATCTTTCAACTGTGCTAGTTGATTACAACATGCCATCTTCTCATTTGCCAACAACGGATTGGACAGATGCTTCCAGTAATCCAATAGAGGACATAAGAGACTGGAAGGCCCTGATTGAAAAGGATGTCAAAGCACCTGTGGTTGGTTATGAGGCTATTTGTGGTCAAAAGGCCATGAATGCACTTCTAAAAAATGATGCGGTTCTAAAATTATTGCAGTATCAGAGAGGAGCCAGAATGGCAGAACAGGGAGATGTGGAACGACTGGTTGGTGTCACTATTGAAGAATATAACGCCACATTTACAGATAAAAATGGTAATAGCGTCCCATATATTCCAGAAAATGCTTTTGTGCTGGTAGCGCAGCTTAAGACAAATGATGTATTTGATTGTCCATATGCTCCAGTAATTGACCTTAAGGCAAAAGGTGGAGTTGGCTCAAATCAGCCTATGAGCGATTTTATCTTTAGAAAGATATGGGAAGAAGAAGATCCTTCAGGCGTATGGGTCAAGCTGGAGACAAGACCATTACCTGTGGTGAGACGTCCAGCAGCTATCGTTTATGCAACCGTTACATCGTAGAACGTAGAACCTAATTTAAAGTTCAACGTTCAAAGTTCAACGTTCAACGTTTAAGAAACCTAGAACTTAGAACATAGAACATTAAACATAGAACATAGAACATAGAACCTAATAAAAAAGTGAGGTTTGTAAATGAGCGATGATCGGCTGGAGCAATTAATCACCAGTATCCATGAATTGAAAGAAGGCCAGGACTGCCTTCAAAGAATGATGATGGAGATAAAGGTTGAGTTTGGGAAAATAGAGGAACGTTTGCAAAATGGCACAAGAAGATTTGACCAGATAGATAGATGTTTTGACGGTATAGACAAGCAGTATAGTGGTTTAGAAGAAAGGGTGCGTAAATTAGAAAACAAATTGTCGGCTGTGTATGCAGTGGCAGGTGTTATTGGAGCATCGGCAGGAATATTGCCTCAACTTTTGGCATTTTTAATAAAACACTAATGAGGAGGATAAAAATGGAGAATATAATGAATATCATTTTTGCAGAAATTATGCATTTTAAACAGGCTTCGCAGGATAAAAAAATCACTGTAGGTGAAGTCGTAGAGGCGCTAAAGATAGCAGTAGAGAAAACAGGTCTTTCTGATAAAGTTATAATAGATTTAGATAAGGTTTAAGATGATATTAGAAGATATATGGAACGCTGATGTTAATGATGTTCTATTTAGTGATTTAGGCAAAACTGTTTCTTATAAAAGAAACGATGTAGAATATCAAATAACAGCTTTGATTTTAGAAGGTAGTTTAGATTCACAAGAAGAACTTTCTGTTGAATCTAAAGCTACAATATATGTATCGGCAAAAGAAATAGAAGAAAAGGGACTGGAAATGGTTTATCCTCATGATATTATTGCAGACAGATGGGAGGTTGAAAGGAGAAATAAGGTCGGAGGATTATGGGAATTAATTTGTTATGATGTGGTAAGGCCAAGACCATGAATGAGAAATTGATTACAGAGATATTATTGGACATAAGAAATGCAATTATAAACAGCGAGGCCATACAAGATTTTTGTTTCCAGAAATACACCAAAGAAATAAAAGTCTTTTTGGGAGCAGACGAGAGAGATTTGCCTGAAATAAACAACTGTCCATATATCTTATTAGATAGAGGCAAAGCAAAATTGCAAAATGACAATACTTTGAGAGAGATAGAATGCGATTTTTATATTTTTATTTGTATTTATCAGGCAGACATTCAAGATGATGGGAAAGGGCTTATTTATTCTGGAATATTAGAAATAGATCAGTTGGCTCAGCTAATAAGACAAGAAATAAGCAAAAATGTAGTTGCTCCTATAGAATTTGTGGAAGAAGAAATTCCAAGCATCAGTGAAAATGCTCCACTGAGACAATATCCAGTATATTTTCAATTTGAGAAAGCAAATATTAAATTACGTGAAAGGAGAGACTCGTGAAGCTTTCACAAGAAATTTTTAATAGGGTTTTTGATGAACAATCTCAATCTTTGCGCACAACAAGTGGAAGTGCAAGTACTGTTGGTAAAACCCTTCGACTTGAATACGATGCGAATGGAAATGTTATATACAAAGGGGAAGCAGACCCTGGATCTTCTACATCTGATCCCGTGTGGAAAATAGAAAAATATGAGTATGACGCAAACGGGAATTTAATTGCTGTGCTCTTTGCAGAAGGCACAGCAGATTTTGATAAAGTGTGGGATAATAGAGAATCATATAATTACTTATAAGGAGTGATTATGAATTATGAAAAGATAGAAGAACTTCTCATTTTACACGAGGGTAAAAAGAAATTTGTTTACAGATGTCCTGCAGGGAAACTTACTGTTGGTGTTGGCAGAAACTTAGAGGACAAGGGTTTGTCTGAGGATGAGATAGAATATTTGCTTCAAAATGACATCAAGGAATGCATTTCGGATTTAACAAAAATTTTTGATAATTTCTTTAAATTAGATGATGTGAGACAGGCGGTTTTAATAGATATGCGATTTAATCTTGGACCAACGAGGTTCCGTAGTTTTAAGCGTATGATAAAGGCAGTAAAAGAACAGGACTTTCAAAGGGCAGCAGAAGAGATGAAGGATTCAAAATGGTTTAAACAAGTAAAACAAAGAGGACAAAGATTATATGAAATGATGAAGACAGGCAAGTGGTGGGAGTAAAAGATGCCATATAAATTTAATCCGTTTATCAAAAATTTAGATTGGTTTGAGAAAAGCATCCAGAACAGCGATAGCGATTGTATTGGCGTAAATCCTTATTTGTTCCCATATTCTATGGATGGGTCTTTAACAACTATCAATGTCTTTTATTCTGCTGAAGAAATTTTTAATGCCCTGTCGTGGACTATACCTGAAGGTACAGAAGTCATTGTGGATGACTCTGATTGGAAAAACACAATCCTTTGCAAATTCAATGGAATTTTTTGCAGCATACAAGGAAGATTACCCTTTGAGCAACCGTTAAATAGGGTGCATGTGTATTCGTTGTATTTTGTACATAATCCTGAACATTATGAGTTTAGGGTTGAAGCAGTAAATAATGCAAATCGCTATTCTTTAAGAAAATTGAGTCCAGATGGGACGCTACAGATATATAAATATTGGAGTGGTTCGGAAACAATTTTAACTTCTACAACCTTTCCAAATAGTGCAGGATATAAAGTATGCTCTTTTTATGCTGGGAATATTCCGTATGTTAAACAGACTATTTCCCTTAGATCTGAAAGTCAGAACACAACTTCTCTGGAATCTTCTGATACAGATATAACTTCTTTTGACGCTATAAACCTTTTTATGCATTCCAGAGTAGAAGGAAACAATCTTAATATAAGAATTGTTCCGCCCTTAATAATAAGGGGAATATAAAAGGAAGACACAATGGCAGGATTTTTAGGAAAAGGCGATGTTTATATACAGGGCGTTTGGATTTCTGATGCATGGCGGAAGCCTTTCAGAAAGACAAGACGGGGACAGCAACATAATAAAACCTAAAATTTGCATCATAAGATAATGTTTAGCTTGACAATATAGTGAATTAATGGTATAAAGTGTTTCAAATAGGAAGTATGAAGGAGGCACTGATTCTATGCGTAGATTCCATGTTAAGTTCACTGAAAAAAATCTTACGGGCAACGCCGGACTGGTATTGCTGGGCCTGTTTGCTGACAAACTGAAGCTTCCCAAGATGCTTGAGCAACACATTACTATTAAGCGGGGAGCTACCGCACAGTATAAGGTTTCCGACATTATCATGATTTTGATGATGGCAGTGTTAGCTGGGGCTAAGCATATGAGCCATGTATTTATCCTAAGATCTGATTTAGCATTGAGGTCGCTTTTTAAATGGGAAAGGTTTCCTGACTATACTACCATAAATCGGGTTTTTAAGTTGTTTAATCCCCGACATTGCAATGAGCTCTCCGATGTAGAAACAAAAGTGCGCAAAAAGGTTTGGGGTAAAAAATGGTTTAGCCGCATCACTTTAGATTTGGACTCTACAGTGCGTGGGGTGTATGGGAAACAGGAAGGTGCCGAGAAGGGTTACAACCCCAAGAAGCCAGGACAAAGGGGATATCATCCGCTACTTTGCTTTATTGCTGAGACGCGGGAATGTCTTCACAACTGGTTTAGAGCCGGAGATGCTTATTCAGCCAATGGTTGTGTAGAGTTTATGCAAGAGTGCTTTGCCAAGCTTCCAAGGAGAGTCTGGAAAATTATTGTACGTGCAGATTCCGCCTTTTTTAATGGAGAACTTTTAGACTACTTAGAAGAGGCTCATGCTTTGTACTTAATCAAGGTTAAGATGCGAGGACTCACTCAGCTTTTAGAAGCTCAGAAATGGCACAAGGTTAAAAATAGACCTGGCTATGAGAAGACCGAATTCACATACAAATGTGAGAGGTGGAAACACCCCCGCCGGTTTGTGGCCGTACGTCAAGTAATAGAGAGCAAATTTAGTTGCTTTTTTTTCAGCGTTACAAAGACTGAGTATGATTATTTTTGTTATGTAACAAATATGAACCTGAGTCCCTGGGACGTCCACAGGTATTATTGCCAACGGGGGGCCAGTGAAAACTGGATTGAGTGGTGTAAGGGACAGATGGCCTCTGGAAGCATTTTGACACAGGATTTTTGGGCCAACTCCGCCATATTCCAGACCTGTATTCTGGCTTACAATCTACTGGTTTGGATGATGTGGCTCAACGATGAAGATGGTTTTAGAGAAGAGCCCAACACAATCCGCATGTTTCTAATCCATGTTCCAGCTCGGCTGATGCATGCGGGACGACAATGGTTCCTTCGATTATCGAGGGATTATTTTTTCAAAGAACGTTGGATAAAGATAGAAAATTCCATCCGGTCATTACAATTTGCTTAATCTTTTTTTGAGAGTATCCTCCAAAATAGGATTTTGCGTAAGTCCATGTGCAGTGGTGTGCCTTTACACACCCGTAAAGAGTGCCACTGACCGCAGCTTCTACCTGAAAAAGCCTTCCAAGTCACAATGAGGGAGACATATCCTTTAACATAACAGCTCCATATCTAGGTATCTCTGTCCAGAACAATCAGTTGCTTACGATTGAACTGTAATTGCAGATTTTAGGTAAAATATAAGGAGGCTTAACATGGCAGGATTTTTAGGAAAAGGCGATGTTTACATAGACAGAGACTTAAAAGGCCAGTTTAAGCTACTTGGCAACACCACCAAATTTGCAATCTCAGAAACCGAGGCAGAAGTTAAAGAGCGTGTGTCAAAGATGAGAGATACCTATGGTTCTGCACTGGATACAGTTATTATCCCTAAACCAGCAAAGATAAGCCTGGAACTCAATGATATTGATGCTGAAAACATGGCTCTGGCTCTAAGGGGTTTAATTGAAATTATAAATGTCAGTGCTGGATCTATTAGTGGAAAGGATTTT
This sequence comes from Desulfothermus naphthae, assembly GCF_054657475.1. Taxonomy (NCBI): domain Bacteria; kingdom Pseudomonadati; phylum Thermodesulfobacteriota; class Desulfovibrionia; order Desulfovibrionales; family Desulfothermaceae; genus Desulfothermus; species Desulfothermus naphthae. The sequence goes on along the minus strand of NZ_BAAHYQ010000001.1, from coordinate 1,135,717 downwards.
AATGTCTCTGAACTGGATGTATGGTTAGATATGGGAAATACAAATATTTCAAATCTTGTGGTGAAAGACCAATCAGGTACCACAACTTACAATGAAAATGATGATTATGTTGTAAATACAAGGCTAGGGCTAATAAAATTTTTATCCTCTGGAGCTGTTTCTAAAGGCGATACTGTTAAATTATCATACGATTATGGAGCTGTAACAGGAAAACGCATCAAGGCTGGAAGAGTAACAGAGATAGAATGTGCCCTGCTTTTAGATGGGCAGAACATGACAAATGGCAAAGACTGCAAAGTGAGAGTGTTTAAGTGTAAGCTAAGACCTGGAAGTGAAGTGGACTTTCTTATGGATGACTTTCAGAGTCTTTCTCTGGAAGGAACTTTAGTAGTGCCAGAGGGTAAAACTGAAGCTTATCATGTGGAATACATAGATTAAATAAGGAATAAACATGAAGCGTAATTGGGCTTTAATAAAACAAATTCTTGAGGCCCTGGAAGAAAAGTCCATAGATGATGTTCTCAGGCCAAAGGAGATAGAAGGCTACAGTGAGGAAGAGGTCTCATATCATCTATTGTTACTGCATGAGGCAGGATTGATAGTGGCAAAATGTCAGGGCCAAAGACCTGGGCAAAAAATTTTTTGCCTGGGCTTGCGTATAACCTGGGAGGGTTATGAACTCCTGGAGGCTATGCGTAGCAAAAGACTATGGAATAGATTAAAAGAGAGGCTTTCTCAAGCAGGGATTCAGGTCTCTTTAACTGCTATAAAAGCAGTAATATCTGAAATCACGAAGGAAATAGTGACATAGAACTTGTTATTAAAGTTCAACGTTCAAAGTTCAACGTTCAACGTTTAAGAAACCTAGAACCTAGAACATTGAATATAGAACATTGAACATTGAACCTAATTTAAAGTTCAACGTTCAAAGTTCAACGTTCAACGTTTAAGAAACCTAGAACCTAGAACATTGAACATTGAACATAGAACATTGAACCTAGAAAGGGATAGACATGATAAGAAAATACAAAGAGATTAAAATAGAAGATGAGACTATTGTAGTAAAAGAAATGACCATTGAAGAAATAGAGATGCTCACCCCTTTATTTGAAAAGATTGTAGAATTGGAAGAAGACATTTCAGATAAAGAAATGGTGAAGTTTATCCAGGAACACTTTAATCTTTTTAAAGGTGTGTTGAAAAGATGTGTAGAACCAGACATTTCTAAAATTGGGATGTCTTATGTGTTAGAGATTATTAAAAGTTTTTGCGAGGTTAATAAAGATTTTTTCGTTCAGGTAAAAGGTCTTCTTCCAATTTAAACTCTAATTTTAGAAAAGAGCTCGCTAAAGCATGTTGTTTTTTACTCATGTATGGCCATCAGGACGTCTATCAATATGGATGGACTTGGTTTCTGGAATGCGTGGAACAAGTCCAAATAATCCACAAATAAGAAGAAGAAATAAAAGCAAAACAGGGGCAAATAAAATAGTATAGATAAAAATCATCACAATAACTTTGGCCCACATAATATGCTGATATGCCCCTAAATAACCACAAATTAGAAGAAAAAAGGCAGCAAGACTATATTTTTCTTTAGCTATGAAAGATTTAAACCTAGCCATAAAAATTAATGTAGATTCAAAAGAGAGCCAAGTCAACCTCTCTTCTCTAAAAAAATCTTTTTCTGATTTTGTAAAAGAAATAAAGAAACCACTGGGCCAGATAAACTCCTTTGTTAGCCTTAAAAAAGAGATAAAAAAGACAGAAGATGAATTTGCAAAAGTTCAGGAGAGGATAAAATCTCTTGCAAAAGAATTAAAAACAACCGATAGGCCTTCAAAAGAGCTAGTCTCTAATTTTGAAAAGGCCAAAAAGACAGCTCGTCAATTAAAAGAGAGACTAAGGGAACAACAAGAGACTCTTGCTAATTTAAGAAAAGAACTCCATGCCTCTGGAATTTCTTCCAGGGATCTTGCTTCTGCTCAATCTGCTCTGACCAAAAAACTTAAAGAAGCTAAAAAGGCCTTTGAAGAAGAGGCAAAAATAGCCAGTGCCAGAGATTTGCTTGGCATTAAACCTCATTCTGAAATCTTTCAAGATATAGAGAAATTAAAAAAAGCTTACAAAGATTTAAGCACTTCAGGAAAACTCTCTTTTGGGGAACTTGCCCAGGCTAAGGTAAGGTTAAATCAACAAATAAAGGAGCTTAAAGCATCTACAAATGGCTGGGTGCAGGCCCTTAGCATGGCAAAAGCAGAACTTGTGGAAATAGGCGCTGCTGTAGCTTCTTTTGCAATTAGTATCAGACAGGCAATTAAATTTGAGTCCGCAATGGCAGATGTCAGAAAAACAGTGGATGCTACTCAGGAACAGTTTAGAAATTTGAGAAAGGAGATTTTAGAACTTGGCCGTGTTATCCCTCTGTCCCATCAAGAACTTGCCAAAATAGCTGCCTTAGGTGGTCAACTTGGTATTCCTGTTGAAGATATAAAGGAATTTACTGAAGTTACAGCTAAAATGGCAACTGCCTTTGATATGACCGCAGAAGAAGCAGGCACGGCAATAGGTAAGCTGAAAAATGTATTTAGTCTCTCTATTCAGGAAATAAAATCTTTTGGAGATGCCATAAACCGTCTTGGGAATACCACAGCAGCTAGAGAAAAAGATATTATTGAGGTCCTGCTTAGAATTGGAGGTTCAGCAAGGCAATTTGGCATTACAAAAGAACAAGCAGCGGCTTTAGCGGATGCAATGCTTGCGCTTGGCAAAACTCCAGAAGTTGCAGCAACTTCTATAAATGCCCTTTTAAATCGTTTGCAAGGGATTGAGACTTTAACTCCAAAAGCAAAAAATGCCCTCAAAGTATTAGGATATACAGCAGAAAGTTTAGCCCGACAGATAAGAGAAAATCCCCAAAAGGCAATTTTAGACTTTTTAAATTCATTAAAACGATTAGATAAAGAATCCCGAACCATTGTAATAACAGAAATTTTTGGCAGGGAATTCCAGGACGATATTGCCCTTTTAGTAAATGGGATGGACGCTTATAAAAAGGCCCTTTCTGAGATAGCTGAAAAAAGCAAATATGCGGGGGCAATGCAAAAGGAATTCGCAACAAGGGCAGCCACTACAGAAAACCAATTACAGCTTTTAAAAAATAGTCTTTCTGAAATAGGAATAAACTTAGGAAGTTTTGTTCTCCCTGGTGTAAATTTTTTCATCTCAATTTTAAGAGAAATGTCAATTGAGATAGCTAAGGTGCATCCTTTATTGTTAGGGCTATTAGCTGCTTTTTTAGGATTTAAGTTACTGCGTCCTGCCTTTGAAAATTTAATAGACATCTTAAGACTCTTTTTTAGCAATATAACAAATATTGGACAAATCCAACAAATTGCAACAGAAATAGGGATTTTAAAGGCTTCTGTTGTAAGTCTGAGTAGTGCCCTTTCTGTGTTGGGTGCAATAGGAACAGCAGCATTTATTGGTTGGAATATCGGGAAAGTTATAGCTGAAATCAAGGTAGGTAAACGCACTATTGGAGATTGGGGCGCTTATTTTATGGCCTGGATTATGGATATTATAGCAGGACTCAAGACTCTTGCTGGATTATGGTGGGATTTTTCTTCTTTTAACTGGGGCAATTTTAAAAATAGATTAAATGACCTTAAGGCAGAGTTAGAATTAAACAAACAAGTGAGGGAAATGGCCTTAAAAGGAGAAAAAGATGTCCAGGCAGAAAAAAAGAAGACTATTGCTGAAATGAAAAAAGAGATGATGTTAAACCAGCAAAAAATAAATTTAGAACAAGAACTAGCTAGATGGCAATCAGAGCTCAGCAGACTAGAGACAAAACGTAAATTAATGGCAGAGGAGGCTACAAAGGCAGAAATACAGGGAATTAAAGAGATAATAAAAGGACTTGAAGAAAGAAAACGTAAGACAGAAGCCCTTTTAAATGAGTCTCTGCAAAAAGAGAAAGAATATGCAGAAGAAATAAAAAGGCAACAGCAAGAGATTTTAAATATTCAGGAAACAACTGAAGATAGGATTAGAGAGATTAGACGCAGGAGCATGACCCAAGAGGAGTTGGAAGCTGATAAACAAAGAGAATATTTTGAAAAATTAGAAAAGGCCAAAGAAGCATATTATCAGAAAAATTATAATCTGGCATTAAAATATGCCAGACAAGCTCAAGATGTTGCTGCAGGATTAAAGGACCAACAAGAAGCAATTGATAAAGTTAAAGAATCTGGTGAATTACTGAAGGAAATTCATGAACAAATAAAAGAAGAGGCAGAAGACAGCTTAGAGACACAAAAGGAAAAAACAAAAGAATTACAACAGAATATAACAACATTAAATGCTCAATTAGAAAAATACAAAAAAAAGCTAGAAGCTTTAAATTCCCAGCTCAAGCAGATATCAGAAAAGCCAACAATTACCCAAATAGATGCAGATATAGATAAAGCAAAGCAGAAGATTGAAGAATTAAAGGAAAAATTGTCGCAAATCAAAGACAAAACAGTGACTGTGACTATTGAACAGAGGACAGTTGAAACCCACCAATCTGGCGGTCTTGTTGGCTTATTTAGAGGAGGTAAGCTTCCAGGATATGGTGGAGGTGATAGAATAAAGGCCCTATTAGAAGCTGGAGAGTTTGTGGTCAGGAAAGAGGCTGTAAGAAAATATGGAGTGGGACTTCTTTCAGCGATAAATAACTTGCGATTTAATTTGCCTTCTCTTTCCCTGCCAGACCTAAAAATCCCAAAGATTAAAGGCCAGCAAGGCATTGATACAAAAATGTATAGAAAATTTGAAATCAATATTGGCGGAGCCAGATTAGAAGGCTTTGCCATGAAAGATATAATAGACGAATTTGAAAGACATTTAAGGAGGAGAAGGCTGTGCGGAGCATAACAAGGTATGACTGTATAAGAGGTTGTGAGATAACGTTAGTTTTAAATGACCACGATGAGGTGATTGGGGTTCAGGTGTTTTTTGAAGAGCCTGTTGACCTTTATAATTTTAAGATTGAGAACATCTTATCGCCCAAGAGTATGTTATCACCTAGAACTCAACCACGTATTATAAGGCCTACTCCTGGACCGCCTGAAGCTCATCAAATGACTTCACCAAGACCACCAATACCACCTTCTAGACCTGTAATAAGGAGTGGTGGTTGTGGAGGCAGTGACTACTCCTCGCCCTAAAGGACGAGGCTTCTACCGTACACCTTAACAAGGTGCTTGGAGAGACTGTAGCCCCAGTCTCAGAATATTTAGAGCTGCGTTATGGTCTCGATTAGCCACAAAACCACACTCAGGACAGACGTGAGTGCGAATTGATAGACTCTTCGAGACTACACAGCCACAATTGCTACAAATTTGTGAGGTTTGCCTGGGATTTACAAACAAAACTTTTTTACCCTGTTCCAAAGCTTTATAGATGAGAATATTAAAAAATTTGCTCCAACCAGCATCAAGAATGGACTTGTTGAGACCTGCTTTCCAGGATGCACCATTGGGAAGATATTTACCGTTCTCATCTTGTATTGGCTTAGGACGTCTGACCATATTTTTAATTTTAAGTTTTTCACACACAACGAGGTCAGTATGAGACAGAAGGAGATTAACGGTCTTATGCAAAAAATCGAGCCTGGCACATCTGATACGGTAATGAGTTTTTTGAATAGCCTTGAGGAGTTTATACCAGCGGGGAGTATATTTTCTCTCCCTGGAGAACCTGCGTTGCAACTTTCTAAGATTTTGCTCTTTTCGTCTCAGATGCTTCGGACAGGGCACATGGAGGCCATTGCTGGCATATACAAAGTCAAAAAGACCTATGTCTATCCCTATGGGTGGAAGTTCCTGCTTAGGCTCGACTTCAAGCTCTTGCTCGAAGGAGAAGCAGGCAAACCACTTGCCAGCCTCATAGGATATAGTCAGGGTCTTTATCTTTGCGTTAGTTGGGATTTCTCTATGATAGCGAATTTTAATTTGACCGATTTTGGGGACTCTAATGTATCCGTATCTACCTTCAACAACAGGTCTGTCATAGAATTGTGGATAGGTGATGGAGTTCCACTGTCCTCTCTTTTTATATTTTGGAAATCCCGGTATTTCACATTTTTTGACTCTACGGAAGAAATCTTTAAATGCTTTATCGAGTCTTTTGAGAACGTTTTGAAGAACCTGGGAATGTATAGACTTGAACCATGGACGTTCTTTTTTGAGTTGTGGAAGCCAATTTGCCTGGTGGTAGTAGTTAATGCTTTTCTTTGTAGATTGGTAAACTTCTATTCTTTCTTTGAGAGCCCAATTATAGAGGTAGCGACACATGGAGAACTGATTGAGAATACGTGTTTCCTGAGAACGTGTTGGATATATTCTGTATTTATATGCTTTTTTCATGTTTATTATTATACAAAACAAAAAGAAAAAAGACAAGCCTGCTACATCCCCTACCTAAAGGAAGGGGTCTTGCAGGCTTAAATTAGATAAATGATTAAGCTGGGAAACTTAGAATTACCACCTGATCTGGTTATTGAGGAGATATTTGATTTTATGGCTGCAGATGTTGAGAACACTATAACGGGCGATGAAGTGGTATTTTTGCAGCCAAAAAATGTTGAGAAAGCCTTTGATTTGGTGGCTACTGAAGAAAGTGGCTGGTTGACCAGACAGATGGTTGAAGAGCTGGCAGAAATGACAAAGCAGGTTGATAATTTAGTGTTAGATTATCATGGCGAGCAAATGTTGGTGCGTTTTAGATTTGAAGATAAGCCACCAATAGAATTTAATGCTATTAATCCAATAGCTGATGATTTAAGCAAGGTTAAATATTATGGGCGTATTAAATTAAAAGAAGTGTAAAAAATAAAGAGGAGGATTCTTTATGGCAAATGGAACAGTATTTAATTTGCCCTTACATGGCGTGAAGATACAGGAAGCCACAGAAGGTGTAGATATATTAACAGACTCTTTTGATGCTAATAATTATTTACAGGGTTTCTTTAGACCACCATATAAAGTGCTGGCTGAAGACACAAATATAAGTATTCCAGCAGCATCTGAAGGCCCAGGACAAATTGTTATGGAATATCTTAACATGGACATCTCTACTGTAAATGGTCTTGTTTTTATTGCTGAATTTCCAACTTATATCCCCCCACCAGGTTTAATGGCGGAACTGGAACTTATCCTACAGATAACTCTCTATTTTGGCGGAACTATATTTTTTGATGAACAAGAACCTTCTGTTTTTGACCATCATAACAGACCTAAAAATGTTTCAGGTGGAGGTTCAATTTTTGTTACTACACTTCCTATGAATGCTTTTGCTAATGCTCATTTTATCTCAGTTGCTGAGAAGGGTGATATCCATGTTACTATTAATAATGACAAAACAAGTGAAGTAATTACAAACCTTAAAATTTTAGGCCTTTATGAACAACCAGCTAACCAGATTAGTGTTTTTGACGTTGATACTGGAGGCGGTGGTGGAGGAGAAGGTTAATTTTAACGATAGTTATTAGCAAAAGGGGTATAAGATGGGACTGTTACTGTTATTTAATCAACAGCAAGAATCAGGTGGGCAGCAAACATCTATTATTCAACAAGACGAGATTTTAAAGATATTAAATATTCAGGACTCTGAAACAAGAGAAAATGTCCCGGTTTTAGGCTTTCAAACTGAATCAAATTATGTCCAGGGACTCATTGGGGTTACCATCCCTTTAAAATTTTATCAGGTAGGCAGTGGGTTAGCTGGAGGAGAACTTACTGATAAACTGGAATTAAGAGGCTTAACAAACCTGATTTTAAAGCTTAATTTTTCTGATCCATCATCAGTAGCGCAAATGAGAGTGATATTAGAAGATGTAAATGGGTTAAAAATAGTTTCAGAACTCATAGCTATAGCATCTACAAATGAACAAGAAAATGGCAAATATTTAGGAGAATATGGTATGTTCAAGACTCATGGAGCATCTTATGCGCAGCTTAAGATTGAAGCTATTTCAAGCGGGACATTGGATGTCTTTTTAGCGGAAACATAAATAGGGGGGAGTTATGTCCTTGAGTAGGGATGATATAAAATGTTTTAAATCTCTGAATGTGTCAGATACCGACAGCAACGGCGGTGTCATGGATGAGACAAAAGAAGTGATAAATAATGTAAAATATAATCTATTCCCACGAGTTACATATCTAGAGCGCATAAATGGTGTAGTAAGATATAGAAAAGAATTTATAGTCAACAGAAACGCAAATAACGAGCCTGCATATGGAGCTATTATAGCCATATTAAAACCATCTAATGGAGACGATAGGTTTTATATTAAACAAGGCACACAGACAGACACACAGGCCGATTTATCTAATGAAGGTTGGGTTGCAGGGGGGAAGTTATTTGAAGATGTAGCAGCAGGAGCTACTGAAATAAAATTACTTTTTGAATCCACTGATGTCTTTATCCCAAATGGAGGATTATTTGTTATTGGAGAATATACACCTCTGGGAACAGACCTATTTCAAAATGTGTCTTATGTGCGGACCAAAAATGAAAATAGAGATATTTTGTTAGGTTATGCCCAGCTAAATGTTACCTATTATCAATTTTTTATAGGTAGCAATGATAGGCCAATCACCCCAAATACTTTAAAAATTATATATACGATTGGTGGGACACAATACGAGGCACAGGATGATGGGCAAGGGAATATAATAGGTGAACATCTCACCTCGGCCACTGTTGATTATGAGGCTGGAGAAATAAATCTACATTTTGACACATCTCCTGATCAGGGAAGCGAGTTAAGGGCGCAATATACTAGAAGATGTTATACCTGGAGCGGGAATGTTGCAATTATTAGATTAGAAGACGTTTTACCATTTGCTTATCAAGCAAGCAACGATGTATATGGAGGCGTAGGATTAGAATTAGGGGACCTGATTCCGAGCATAGAAAATGTTTCTGTTAATTCCCCGAATGGGACATTTGATGACAGTAAAATAGAAGTCTTTAATGTTGGAACAATTTATGAGACTTGGACTATAACTTTTATTTCCTCTACTACTTTTAGTGTTTCTGGCTCAAGAATAGGAAGTCTCCCAAATGGCACAATATCTTTAGAATATGCACCCATTAATAGTAACGTCAATGCCCCTTATTTTAAAATCCCTGCTGATACATGGGGCGGTGTATGGGATATTGGAGATTCTATCACTTTCACAACTATTCCAGCAGCTAAAGCAGTCTGGTGGAAAGAGGTAGTCCCAGCAGGGGCAAATAGAGAACCTAACAACGTTGTTATAGCTAGAGTAGCAGTAGAGTAAGAAAATGACAGTAGTTCTTTTTGGGAAAAGACAACGAATTGGAGTAGATTTTTCCTTTAATAATGCTCTTATAGAAGAGAAGAATTATAAGATTGTAAATCAAACAGAGCTAGATACCGCTATTTCACACCTAAACTCTTTTATACAAGACCAGAATTTCTCAAAATTTAACACCCTTATTAGTGAAATTAATTTTAAATATTTAAATAAACTATGTGAAATTGAGAGTGTTCACCTAAAGATAGATAAAAATCTTTGCTGATATTGGGCAAAAATTTCAGGATCAGTTAATGCATGCCATAATTTCATTGATGCATGAACCATTTCTTCCTTTTTAGATACAACTTTCGTCCTACGTGTCATTCGTCCAAGATGATGTCTTGTATTGCTATTATCTCTTTCTATTGTTACTGTTCCTCTTTTTCCTATTATATGGCGCTCTCGCGGCAACACCTTCTTAAAAGCTTCCCAATCATCTGTATAAAAAACACAGTCCTTCAATTGTTCAAGTTTTTTGTATAACCGTCTGAAGGTTGAAGCATCACGATTGCCGATAACCCAGGCAATAGTTCGCCCTCTGCTACGATCCAACGCCTTGATAATCCATATTTTGTTTTTTTTGACTGGATAAAATGCCACATCTCATCAAATTCTATTTCTTTTATCTCATTAGATATAACTGGTTCTGGAAGTGATTCGGCTTCCTCTTTTATCCATCGGTAAGTCAATGAACGAGAAACTCCAAATAATTTAGCTAAAAAGCCAAATGATGCTTTACCAAGAGAATAAAGAATAACTGCAAGGGCTTTTTTTACTTTCAGAGATTCTTTTCTCCTTGCATCTCCTATCACAAAAGTTCGTGAACAGTTCTTGCAGAGATACCGCTGTTTTTTACGAACAAAACCATTTTTGACGACTTGCGTTGAATTACAATGCTTGCATACAACCATTTTCTCCCTCCCATTATTTTGGTTGGGATAACTTATATTATATTTCTATCTAAATGTAAACACTCTCGTGAAATTATCCCTATTAATTATACTTATACCTAAAATTTGCATCATAAGATAATGTTTAGCTTGACAATATAGTGAATTAATGGTATAAAGTGTTTCAAATAGGAAGTATGAAGGAGGCACTGATTCTATGCGTAGATTCCATGTTAAGTTCACTGAAAAAAATCTTACGGGCAACGCCGGACTGGTATTGCTGGGCCTGTTTGCTGACAAACTGAAGCTTCCCAAGATGCTTGAGCAACACATTACTATTAAGCGGGGAGCTACCGCACAGTATAAGGTTTCCGACATTATCATGATTTTGATGATGGCAGTGTTAGCTGGGGCTAAGCATATGAGCCATGTATTTATCCTAAGATCTGATTTAGCATTGAGGTCGCTTTTTAAATGGGAAAGGTTTCCTGACTATACTACCATAAATCGGGTTTTTAAGTTGTTTAATCCCCGACATTGCAATGAGCTCTCCGATGTAGAAACAAAAGTGCGCAAAAAGGTTTGGGGTAAAAAATGGTTTAGCCGCATCACTTTAGATTTGGACTCTACAGTGCGTGGGGTGTATGGGAAACAGGAAGGTGCCGAGAAGGGTTACAACCCCAAGAAGCCAGGACAAAGGGGATATCATCCGCTACTTTGCTTTATTGCTGAGACGCGGGAATGTCTTCACAACTGGTTTAGAGCCGGAGATGCTTATTCAGCCAATGGTTGTGTAGAGTTTATGCAAGAGTGCTTTGCCAAGCTTCCAAGGAGAGTCTGGAAAATTATTGTACGTGCAGATTCCGCCTTTTTTAATGGAGAACTTTTAGACTACTTAGAAGAGGCTCATGCTTTGTACTTAATCAAGGTTAAGATGCGAGGACTCACTCAGCTTTTAGAAGCTCAGAAATGGCACAAGGTTAAAAATAGACCTGGCTATGAGAAGACCGAATTCACATACAAATGTGAGAGGTGGAAACACCCCCGCCGGTTTGTGGCCGTACGTCAAGTAATAGAGAGCAAATTTAGTTGCTTTTTTTTCAGCGTTACAAAGACTGAGTATGATTATTTTTGTTATGTAACAAATATGAACCTGAGTCCCTGGGACGTCCACAGGTATTATTGCCAACGGGGGGCCAGTGAAAACTGGATTGAGTGGTGTAAGGGACAGATGGCCTCTGGAAGCATTTTGACACAGGATTTTTGGGCCAACTCCGCCATATTCCAGACCTGTATTCTGGCTTACAATCTACTGGTTTGGATGATGTGGCTCAACGATGAAGATGGTTTTAGAGAAGAGCCCAACACAATCCGCATGTTTCTAATCCATGTTCCAGCTCGGCTGATGCATGCGGGACGACAATGGTTCCTTCGATTATCGAGGGATTATTTTTTCAAAGAACGTTGGATAAAGATAGAAAATTCCATCCGGTCATTACAATTTGCTTAATCTTTTTTTGAGAGTATCCTCCAAAATAGGATTTTGCGTAAGTCCATGTGCAGTGGTGTGCCTTTACACACCCGTAAAGAGTGCCACTGACCGCAGCTTCTACCTGAAAAAGCCTTCCAAGTCACAATGAGGGAGACATATCCTTTAACATAACAGCTCCATATCTAGGTATCTCTGTCCAGAACAATCAGTTGCTTACGATTGAACTGTAATTGCAGATTTTAGGTTATAAAAATTTAATTGAATATTCTGGTATTAAAATTGATAGAAAATTAATTAATTCTCTTTTGGCTACACAAATCAATAGTGTTTTAGAAAATGAAATCAGAGATAAAGTATTTAAAGATTTTAAGGCGTTAAATGTTTTAGATGTGTTGATTGAATTAGATTTGTCTTTATTAAACGACCTGGTTCTTCAAGGAGTAGAGAGAGATTTCATTTATCCAGTTGATTATATGCCACAACAAGTTACTCAAGACATCCTTGTTAAGGCTGATGGTGAAGATATAACAAATAAGGTGCAGGAAATAGAAATTGTACTCTTCTCGGAAAATATGACTTTGTCTTCTCTATCAATGCAAGTTGCATCAAATGAAGATATGGAAGTTTCACAAATTGAAGTTATTATACAAAATAATTCACTTTCTTTTATAGTTGATGAGATAGAATATGACAAAAAAGGGAATAAAGTATCTTTCTGGGGACGATCAGAAATGGCCAGTCTTTATGAGCCTTATTCCCCGAAAAATAGTTATAAATACCATAATAAAATGGCCAGTGAAATAGTAAGAGATATTTTGGGTAATAATGTAGTTTATGATATAGATGACTGGGTAATAGAAGAGTTTTATGAGACTGATGTTTATCCTTTAGATGCAGCCAAAGCAGTAGCATCAGCAGTAGGTGGGCAACTTAGATGTTTGCCAGACGGTAAGGCTTATTTAGTTTATCCAGATAATTCTCCATCCAGAAGCCTAGATAAAATTTTTTCATTAAAAAAAACTAAAACCATAGGAGAAGCATCCCAGGTCTCAGTTGTTTGTGGTGGAGACCAGAATGTGTATATAAGTGCTGATAAATCAGAAGTAAGACCTTATGAATGGGCGTATATAAAGGTTTATTCTAAATATCATTATGAGCTTCACACAACAGCAGATGTTGTTCAAAAAATAGCAGAAAAGCAAGAAGAAATAATAACAGAGAGCTTTAATTTAGAGGATGGGCAAGGCATATTTCAAAAACCTGTGTATGAAGTCTTAGAAGTGAGAGGGTGCGATAATTATACAATAGAAGGACAAACTATTACAAGCGATGTATGTTCAAGTATAGATGTTGATATAAAGACATATTATGATTTTTACAGAATCACTAACTATACAGAAGCCAGAAAGCTTGTTTGTTCAGTTATTACTGATAATAGTTACACCATAGGAAGTGGTTTAAAAAAGGTCTTTAATGAAAAATATACAATACCATCTTTAGCAAGCAAAAAGGCTCTATATGAACTATATAAGGCACAGGGCGGATATGTTTATGAGATAGAGACTTTGTTTGATGTTGATTTTATTGCCCCTAATCTAGTATTTAAAATAGGACAGGATTTAGGAATAGTTACCAGCAATACTATAAAAATTACATCCAATCCATTAAAAATAAAATCTTTTTTTGAGGTTAAGATATGTCATCTGTAACGATTAGCTTTACTACATCAGCAACTGGCGGAGATGTTGTAATTGAATTAGATGATGAAAAAAACAATGGCAAGACAACTTTTAGGTATGGCGAAAAAGCTTATTTTAAGATTTTTTACGATCCAGCGCTTAATGTAGTGGTGGACAAAACAGATGGGACATTGACTGATGAAGGGCAAGGGCAAGAGACAGTAGAAGAGTTTGTATCTTTTATTGATTCTAACGAGGCAACACTAAACAAACCATGCTTAAATATTTTATCCGTTGAATGGCTTGGCAATTCTCTTGGGTCTATCACTCAGCAAGGTCTATATTCTATTATTACTGAAAAAACACCTGAGTTAGGTGGAAGCAATGGTATTGGGTTAGCCAAAATAGAATATACAACACAGTTCAAGCGTTATGCTATTTCTATCCCTGAAAAGAACGTTGATGAATACCAGGTAATAGTTGCTGCTACCTCAAAGTAAAGGTGGGACAAACATGAGTCAGACCACAATTCTATTTACAAAAGAAGAATTAATAGAAGAGCAAGAAGAGCTTTTGCTTGAGCTGGATAATAGATTAAATGGCCAATCATCACGCTTTATCCCTCAAACAGATGTTTATATAAGGTCTTTTCCTTCTCTTCCAGACCTGCAGGTAGATAGCACAATGGGGACAGTTACAATAGAGGGACATAATATTCCTTTAGAAGTAGAAGAAGAGATTGTTTTTGCAAATACTCAAGAGGAGAGTTTGATGTATCCTGCTTCCTCAATTATGAGCTGGGAATGGTTAGGGAGAAATGGTGGCACTCCTTTATTTAATGGAAAAACGATTACCTTGCCAAATAAAGTCTATGGTGTCTTAAAAGTTAATTATATTTCTTACTATGATTCTATCAAATTAAGGTCTGATAATGAAGGGAAAGTTTTGGTATATGCCTGGAATGGGTCTAGATTTGGGAATATAGTTATTGATTACACTACAGAAACAAAGCCTGTTTATCTCACAGTTAAAGACGCCTGCACAAAAACAATCATTCCTGGAGCTTCAGTTTTTGTTGATGGGCAGTTTGTTGGATTGACGGATAATAATGGACGTATCTTTTTAGGTGAACTTAGAGTTGGAGAACACCAGCTAAAAATAACAGCCCAAAACTATCAAGACAGCGACAGAGATACAATAGCAAATGACAAGTTTATCATCAGATAAAGAAATTATCGCTTATTTGTGTCCTAGAGAGTGGAAACCTGTTGGAATTTGTGTTTATTATCCCAATAATGATATAGAAGAAGAAAATATAGAAGACGAAACTAGTGTAGAGCTTGTGGTTTATCTCTGTCCTGAAGGTCATTATTGTGATGGGGTTGATGTTACAGCTCTTTTGCTTCCAGAAGGTCAAGAAGAAGTTAGCTGCCTCTTACTTACTCCTGCTTGTGAAGATATAAAAAAAGAATCAGGAGTTGAGGGGGATAGATCTTTAATTTTGGATCTCCATAATAATGCCAGGGCAACACATCCTGAAGAATGTCCAAATCCTGAACATCTTGAATTAGATGAAAAACTGAATGCTTGTGCTCAATGGTTTGCCGAGGATATGGCGGAATATGATTATTATGCGCCAGATCATGTCGATAGATTGGGTCGTCCTTTTTGGAAGAGGTAAGAAGATTTTGGAGTTAGTTGGGTTGGTGCTGGAGAAAATATTGGCTTCATTGAAATGGACTCGCTCCCTTCAGATGAGGAGCTTGTTAATATCTTTTTTAATGGCTGGATGAATAGTCCTCCTCATAGACATAATATTATGGAGCCACGCTTCAACAGATTGGGTTTTGGGCTGGCAAGGACATCTTTTACAAATGAAGAGGGACGATATAGAGAAAAGGCCTTTGCAGTAGTTGATTTTGCAAATATAGAAAATGAAGACACAGAAATAAATTCTGATCCACCACAACTTCCATGTTCTCTTCCAGAAGTCCAAAAAATCAGGTGGAGTCAATCATATACTATTGAGACCTATTGGGACCATTCTGGTAATACACCAGTCCAGAGGACAAAACGTGTCCCTGGGAATCAGCTTATTTTTAGAGCTAAACTTCCTCCATTATGTCTTATTTCCAGAGCTGAATTTCGCTTTGAAATATCTCCTTGTAATTGGGTTTTAGACCCTGTTCCTTTGCTGCAACATATCCCAGAAGATAACAGCTTAAAATTGACCTGGCAGGAAGATGGAACAAGCAATTATTTTATTGATAGATCAGGCAACCTCACCATTAGATTCAACCTAACTCAGGCCTGTTTTATCCCTGGGGAATGGATAGCCTTATATGTCTGGATTAGAGGATACACTGATTGCGCACCTATTGTATGGGCTACTTCATGGCTTGAAACAAAATGTTTCACCAGTGGGATAATACAAGGATGTGGCCTGCTTGATGGAGAGAATGTTATAGCAGGTGGATATCTGGTGGATATGGATGATGGTTGGATAGGTAATGAGAAATTGCACTGGCTTGTATGGTTTAAGGGTAACCTATATTGGCTTAAATCAAGTGATTGGACTAAATATAGAATAGGTGAGAGGTGTTTTATTTACAAAAATGGGCTAGGGATATTTAAAAGTTTTGAGGATGGTTCTACATACACAATAGAGGGTTGTAGATGGCCAACTGTAGCTGAATGTGACAAAGAAGAGGCGATTATCTCAGATTCAAATGTAAGTTATGCTTTAAATAAGGAACAAGATATAATAGTTCCCTTCCAATTTATGGGAGTCGGCGCATAATGGCGAGAATCCAGAAAAATAATTCCTCTTATATCCAATACACATATTTTAGGCATGGCGTTATAACTGCAATACAAACAGAAGCAAATACAGCGACTGTCCAACTAGAACCAGAAGGTGAAGGTGAACCATCTGTGATTCTTGAAAGCATACCAATTTTTTTCCATTGTGATGATAATGTCCAGGAATTGCCAAATGGTTCCTTGCAAAATGCAGCGTCTGCTTTTAAAGTTGGTGATAAAGTTGTAGTAGTTATATCTGAAGATGAACAAATAGCCAAAGTTGTAGCTAATTTAACTGAAAAAAGGGATTGTGGTAAATATTTTTGGTTAGGAATAGATGAACAAGTTTATAGATTTCTGTATAAAGAAGAGAGTCAGACGATAGAATTAAAAGAAACTGTTCCTTTAGAAGACCATCCTATTTTATCCTTACTTACTCTTTACCCAGAATCTTCTATTAGAGTTTTTCAATACCCCTTTATAGGAACTGCTTTATTAGTCTTTTTTGTTAAAACTGGAGATTCTGTTGGCATCTTTTTTGTTGACCAGGTTGGACAATCAGGACAATTGATTCATGAAGATTATCTTTTTGAAGAAGAAAAGGATAATTTTGATTATGCCCTTAATGAAAATATTATATATTTTGTTAAGCAAAGAGACTCAGCAAGGGGAATAATTGAATATGAAACCTTCACATATTCCCCAACCACGGCTGAGTGGATACACGAGAGCCAACATTTACAAATCCCTTTTATTGGCGAAAATAACTTAATTCTTTTAGGGGTTAATCCAGACGGAACTTTTATTGTTGCAAAGGAGCACCATCAAAACACTAAATATTTAGAGACATTCTATGTATATAATAAAGATGGTATATTGATAGATTCTGCTGATTTAGGTGATGGAGGAAAATGGTATAAAACTTTTTTAAATTGGAAAGAGAATCCTTTTGCTTTAGAAGAAGTGATAAAACATGGGTATATAAAATTTTCAACTATTGATAAGGATGAAAACACAACTCATCCTTATAATCGCAATGATACGTGTCAACAAGATTGTTTTGCTTCACCTTGTTCTACTGTTATTGATGAAGAAATTCATTCATGGAGTTATATTAAACTTGCAGAAAATAACGGCACTTTTATTAGAGATTTTCTTAAAGATTATCAATTGGACAGTGTATTAAACGAGTTACAGATAAGTATTTATACTTATGATGAAACTTCACATGTAGAGGGCAATGGTAATGGCTGTGCCCCAAATTCTTGTTTTTGTAACGTCAGTCAATGTAGTGGTAATGCAAATTCGTTAGACGAGGGAGAGGAGATTACTTTTACCTCTCCTTTTTTTCAAACTCAAGCGTCAAAGTTTTCACTTCAACCTTGCTTTTACTCTTTACCAACTTTTTATTTTTTTAAAGATTATAAAAGGACACAGAGACAGCAGACAAAAGGCCCTACAGTATATTTGGAATGGGAAGATTTTTGTGTGGCAAACCATATTGAGCACACTTATACTCATGATGTTTTGGTTGAGCTCTATCTCACAGGCAATCAACTATTAAATGAGACAGAACTTCAAGAAGAATTTAGCGAAACAATTGATAGTACCTGCAGTGAAGGTATAATGAATGCTCAATGTGTGGATTGTTATTATTATAGGAATTACGACCCCCAAGTTTGTGAGGATCCAAATTTATTGGCATGTTGTCAATACCAATCAACAGCCCCACCAGCAACAATAAATACCCATGTTCCTACATCAATGGGTGGAATATGGACAAGTAACGTTTATAAAGACATCAATAACATTCTGATTATAAATAAAGACCAAACTTTTGATTTGTTATTAAAGAATAAAAATAACTTGTCTTTTTTAACCAATGAAGTTGTTCAACAATTAGGTCTAGCAGCCCCTCAAGCGTTAAAACATATTTATACCTTCTGGGAATAATTTTTTCTCAAATTATTTGGAAAAATTTCTCGTTTTGTGTGTAAGTTTATACTTACACGTGCACCAAAAAAATTGTCTGCAAATTGCCTGCAAAGTGCAGACAATTTGGACATAAAATTCCATCAAATTCCACAAAAAGAAAGAAAGACAAAACCAAAAAAATCAAGCTATTATTGATGCGCCAGGGAGGATTTGAACCCCCGACCTTTGGATTCGTAGTCCAACGCTCTATCCTCCTGAGCTACTGGCGCCTGCATTTATATTTAATCCATTACTTTTTTTTGTCAAGAAAAATTACCTACCAAGCCTAATAACCTCATCTAAAAGGGTATTAGTTGTAGTTATAGTCCTGGCATTTGCCTGAAATCCCTTTTGAGTGGTAATCATCTTTACAAACTCTTCTGCCATATCAACATTAGATTGTTCCAGAGAATTTGAGGCAATACTTCCAAGTCCTGCAGTAGTTGGAAGACCGGTCAACGCAGTACCAGAATCTTTAGTTTCTATAAAGAGATTTCCTCCTTCCCTTCTTAGACCTTCAGGATTGTTAAAGTTAGCCAATGTGATTACATAAAGATCCAAGACCTGTCCATTGGAGTAGTGGCCAGTTATCACCCCGTCCCTGTTAACAGAAATAGACTCTAAATCTCCTGCAGGATATCCATCCTGGGCCTGGGTATAGGTTGTGGAAGGACTGCTGTAGCTAGTAACAGATAAAGCACCTATTTTCATGTCCTGAATTGTTGGTAAATTAGAGGCATCAGTTCCTACAGTTGAGGCATCATTAGATGATGTCCATGCAAGTGATTGAGAATATGCGCCAAAATCTAGGGCTATATTTTTTGCATTAGGTGAATTAGTTGCATCTGCGTCCTGATTACCCAAGAAATTTGCCGTGAGAATTGGATATCCTTCTATATTAAATTGTGCAGGTGTCCACGTATTCAAATCATTAGGATCACCACTGAGTTGCATGCCTTGCGTCGCTGGGTTGCTGGGATCATCTTCTTGAGCATCTTGTATAGTATATGCAGATTGTCCTATAAGATTTCCAGCACTATCGAAGGTAAGAGTACCAATCATTAAAATTCCCTTTTTTGTATCCGTAGCACTCCAAAAAGATCTGTTGTCTTCATCTGGATTTACTGTGACCATGTATTCCCAATATTGATATCCAGCAGTAGTATTTGACACATTCTCCTCAACTTTATCAAAATATACTGTCAAATCATGGGGAGAACCATTTTCATCGTAAACCTTTAAAGTGGTTTGATAGGAATAAAGGTTATCTCCTAAAGCAGGATCTTGAGTTGCATCCCATTTTTCAAACATAGCAAAAAAGGGGTCAGTGGTGGAAATTGCCTTTTCCTCGCTTTGTGAATTTAAATTAGCAATTATCTGGACATATTGCGTAGCTTGAGGAGGAGACTGAAAATTTTCCAACCGTATATCTCCGTAGGAACCAACCGTATTGACCGAAGTACCTTCATTGGACACAGAGGCCGTTGTTGTGGCTGCCTGCGCAATATTTTCCTGTTCCACCCTCCAGCCTTGCAAGACATAGGCATGGGGATCAACTAAATAGCCTTCCTTATCAAATCTAAAATTACCTGCTCTGGTGTAATATTCAAGTTCCTCTCCTTTGGGAGACACAATAAAAAATCCTTTACCATTTATGGCTAAATCAGTTGAAACATTTGTAGATTCCATAGATCCTTGAGAAAAATCTGTTAAGACTGCAGAAATAGAAGCTCCTCTACCAACTTGATCCGCACCAGATGCAGTTGTAATTGACTGATACATAGCATCTTCAAAATCCATTCTACTTGCCTTATATCCAATAGTACCCACATTAGCCAGATTGTGACCTATGACATTCATCTTTTCTCCGTGTACCTCTAAGCCACTTGTTCCTGCGTAAAGTGCAGCACCTAATGACATGGCTTACCTCCTCCTAAAATTAATCATTTATGTGTTTTATTCTTGAGAATCAGAGGTATCTTTAAATTCAGAATTTTCATCAAAATTTTCAGTACTTGAAGCAGTTTCCCCACTATTCTCGTGAGATAAATAGGTAACAGATTCTACTTTATCCATAGAGACTTCTCTACCATCTTCCAACTCCAATATTATATTTGAATCCTGTTTAGTAACTCCCACGACTTTACCATTTACCTCAGTATTTATTAAAACTGGTTCTTCGTCAGCTCCTTCTGCTCCAAAATATACAGAATAATGTCCATCGGGTAAAATATTGCCATCAAAATCCTTTCCGTCCCACTGAAAAGTATAAGAACCTTCGTTCTTTGCCCCTAATTCAATAGTATTAACTATATTCCCGTATTGATCAAAGATATTTACATATGTCCTGATAGAATCTCCATTTAATTGATATGTAACCTGAGAGATTTCGCCATCTTGTTTTACTATTTCATTTCCAGGGGCACGGATCTCTGTTCCCAAAAAATTTAACCCAGAAAGGAAATTAGTATTATCAAAATTAGACGCAATTTGTTCCACTGTTTCTTGAATATTATTGAGAGCCTCAAGACTGCTAAACTGAGCCAACTGAGCTGTTAATTCTTTATCATCCATTGGATTTGTTGGATCTTGAAGTTGTAACTGGGTTATTAAAAGTTGTAAAAAAGCATCCTCTCCTAGTTCACTTTGGGGGCCAGTTGGCGTGGAACTCACAAAATCTGTCTCAGCTCTACCAATTATGTTTTGAGTACCTACATAATCTAAATTCATTTTAACTTCCTCTAATTTGTTTAAACCACCACATATAAGAAACCACTATCCATTCCTTGAAAGCTCTGTATAGTCTTATGAGCTATTGCAGATATATTTTCTTCTCCTTCCAATCCTAAACCCACAAAATGGCGTCTTTTAAAACCATTATTATTTTTTTGGGCATGATTTCTAGATCCAGTAAAATTTTTCAAAGAATTTTCTCCCCCTGAAAAAAGATCATTTTTTACTTCTAATTTAACTATCTTTAATCCTTGTTGCTCAAAAGACTTTTCAAAATTAGCAATGTGCCTGTTTAATGCATCAGCAATATCCTTATATTCTGTATGGAGCACCATGGATACTTCTTTATTATTCACTTGCATAACAACCTTCAACAATCCAAGCTCTGGCGGATGGAGTTTAATGGATACTTCGCGTCTGCCTTCTCCCAAATTTTTAAAGATTCCCATCTCAATTTGTCTAAAAATCTCATCTCTAAATTTACTATCAACGGTACTTGATGGTCCTTGATCTGCTTTGTCCAACACAAATGACCTTATGTAAGATCCTGTTGCAAACTCATTAAAATCATTAAAACCCTTGTCTATTCCACTGCTATCTAACAATCTTTTCTTTAATTGATTTTCCATATCCATTTTTAATAATTCTCCTTTCATTCTATCAAACCTATCTTTTAATGATCCAATGTTATGAACTATTTGCTCAATTGTCTTTTGAATTTGACCTTTTTCTAATAATCCTCTGTTTTCTTCTGTAATATTAAAAAGTTTCTTTTGTAATTCAACTATCTGATTCTTTATATTTTTTAAATCCAAATATTTGCCTTTTTTATTTGGATAACTTATATACTGTGAAATATTTTTAATCTGTTCATTAATATTATCAATCTTTTCTATGATTAATTTTAAATTATCTTCAATTAGACTATTTTTTAATTTTATTGTATCTGAATCTAATTTAACAATAACATTTATATGTTTTTTATTTGTCAAATTTATTTTTACAAATTTGCTAATTTTACTAAGTAATTTAGGAGAATTATCTTTCATATATTCATTTATATCTTTTATTAATTGGTTTATTTTTTTGAATTCAGCTTCATTACTGTTTTCTACCTTTTTATTATTTTCATCTAAACCTAATTGTTTATATAATTTATTTACCACCTTATCTAAATTAGTACTATCATATATTTTTTGTATATTAGAAATAATTTCCTTTTTTCTACCGCTTTCAAAAATGGTTTTATAGAATCTTGTTAAAATATTCTCTATATTTCCCTCTCCTATTTTATTATATTCGTCGATTTGTAAATATTGTTGGAGTTTTATTATCAGTTTTTTTAATTCGGAATTATTTTCTATTCTTTTTTCAAACAATTTGGATAAGTTACTTAGTTCAGGAGAGAATTTTTTGTTCAGCTCAGTTAACTGAGCACTTTTTTCGTTATTTAACAAGTTATTTTGAGATATTTTTTCATTGGAAGTGATTAAGAACAGAAATATAAAAGTTAATAATATTTGATTATTACTAACATCTTTCTCTAAAAGAGAAGCTTTTTGTGGAGGTTTTGTAAAAACAAAATTTAGGTGATCGAAAAATTGAGGAGTACTGGAAGGAGTTATTTTACTTTTGAAATTTGAGCATGGAGTATTTGCATTCAAATTTATATTGGTAGGAAAAAATTTCATCCTTCCCTCCTTGTAACAGAAGTTTCAATTTACATGCCACAAGGAGGGAAGAAATGGATTATTGAAGATCTCGAATGTATTTTTCTAGTTGATCAATAATAAATTCAGGAGTAGAGGCTCCAGCAGTTATACCTATTGTCTTTTTACCTTTAATCAAATCTGGGGAAATCTCTTCTGGAGTTTCAAAGTGATAACATTCAGTACCAGTTGCCCTCACCACCTGTGCCAATCTCCTGGTATTTCCACTATTATATCCTCCAATCACTATAACCATATCTGACTTTTTAGCTATTTCAATGGCCTCTTGTTGTCTTAACCTTGTGGCATCACATATGGTATCTAACACAGGAAAATCTTTACCTAATTTATCTCTAAGTAATTTCACTATTTGCATAAATTCGTATCTTTCCTGGGTAGTTTGAGAGGCCAGAAAATAACTTTTAGTAGGATCTAAATGTATTTTTTTTAATTCCTCAATTGAGGAAAAAACTATACCATTATTTCGGGCATGACTCAAAAGTCCTCTGACTTCAGGATGATCTTTTTCTCCAAACAAAAGTAAAATTTTGGCTGAAGATTCCTTGTCAATCAATCTTTGTGCTTTCTTAACTTTGGGACATGTTGCATCAATTATAATACCACCTTTTTTTTCTATTTCTTGATATAATTCTTTAGGAACTCCATGAGCACGGATAACCACTACATCATGAGGGCTAATTACCGATATGTCGTGAATAGGAATTACACCTTTCTTAGCATATTTCTCTACGACTTGAGGATTATGGATTATAGGTCCCCATGTATATATTTTCTGCAAGGGATATTTTAAAATGGTTTCATCTAATTTTTTTAGGGCCAATCCAACTCCCATACAAAATCCAGCCCTTTTCCCCCTAATGATTTTCATTTCTAACATCCTCCTCTAATATTTGAAGTAATCTATTCACCTCTTCCCATGAATTTACTTTTACAGCCATTTCTCTATAAAATTTTGACCTGTTAAAGCCTCGCAAATATCTCGCAAGTATCCCCCTTAACCTGAATATAGGATTTTTATCCCTTCCATATTTTTTTATTAATTCTATATGTGTCTTGATTACTTCAATTTTTAATAGCCAGTAATTTATATCATGTAATTTTTCCTCATTAACCATTGAATCCTGAAGGGCGAACATTGAACACCTTTTTAATAACATCTTATATTCTTTAAAAATCAATGGATTTTTAAGTGCTCCCCTGGCAAACATTACACTATCTGCTTTTGTATTGATAATACAATTTACTCCGTCTTTAGCAGAAAAAAGATCCCCTGATGCTATTACTGGTACATCTGTATTTTCCTTTAATTTCTTTATACATTCCCACTTTGCTCTCCCTGAAAATCCTTCTTTGGCATATCTTGGATGAATGCCTATCCATGCAATATTTAGTTCACTTGCCATCTCACCTATCTCAAGATAAACAGGGCTCTCCTTATTCCACCCAAGTCTAATCTTCACACCAACCCTATTTTCTCCAGCTGCATCTATCATACTCATTAAAATATTTTTAAGTCTTTTAAGATCCTTAAGCAGGGCAGCACCGCCACCTGTCTTTGTAACCTTTTTCACAGGACACCCAGCATTTAAATCAAAATATTTGTATCCCTTTTTCAGTAAAGTAGAAATAGCATTTCCAATACATTTTGGGTCTTCACCAAAGAGTTGCACAACCAATGGAGAATCTTCTTCTGTTGTTTCCAAGTACTTCATGGTATTATCAAAATTATAAAATAAACCTTTTGCGCTCACCATTTCAGTAACAGTAACACCACAACCTTGCCTTCTACAAACTAGTCTAAAAGGAAGGTCACTAAACCCTGAAAGGGGAGCAAGCCAGGGATGATAGGGAGATATTACAATCTCTGTCATAGATTAGATATAAAGACTGATACCTTTATTATGTTCTTTTGCGTGTTTTAAAATAATGTGGGGAGAGAGTTGTTTTACCTCTAGTAACACGAATTCGCCAGGTAATAAATTTTCTTTAAGTAAAGCAATTAATTTTACACCATCTATTTGAATAATTGCCCTTTTTTTGTCTAAAAGCTTTAATACCTTTGCCCTCAATCTATCACCGACTCTATACCTTTTTTTAAATTTTTTTACTCTCCCCTTATCTGGAGCAAAGTATATATAATTACTTGAAATCCTTTGTCTATTAATTTTCATACCTCTTCTTGCTCCAAAATCCATTCAATCTCTTCTATGCTAAGACCAGTCCTTCTTGCCAAAGACTCAAGGCTCTGTCCCTTTTTATAACCTTTTACTATTATTTCCTTTAAAACTTTTGGAGAATTAGATGCTTCCTCAAGTTGTTTTAACACTTCTCTTGCTTCACTGAGCTTTTTTTCTAATTTTGAATGAAGCAATGCAAGTTGCCGTTGCCTTTCTTCAAAGCTCTTAACCAGCTCCTTTTCTATTTGCTCGTTAAAAGTGAGCTTATCAAGGAGCTCTTTTTGGGATTGTTTTAGTCTCAACATAAAGTCTTCAGATTTTTTTAGTCTATAAAAAATAAAAATAATTGTTGTAAGCAAAATTATTTCTATTATTGTTGAGATTACTAATAAATATAAAGAAATATGCATTTTATCCGCCACATCAAACCTTTATATCCAAAATTCTGCCAATAGTTGAATCAGTTAACTTATGGGCCTTCTTATCTTTTTCTTTTTCCCTTTTTTCTTTTTTCTGCCTCTCTTTTGATTGACTACCTTTTCTCTGTCTGTCATCTCCAACTTTCTGAAATTTGCCACCCTTAGCTGACTCTTCTATTTCTTTTGGAACCTTATCTTGCTTTTTATCAATTTCCCTCTGCAGACCTTCCTGGAGATTAAAAGGCCCTTTTTGGATATCCCCTTGCATTTTTTGCACATGGGGCACTTGCGATATTATAACTGAAAAATCAAAATTACCAGCCATTTTTACATCTTCTATTCAACCAAATAATCTTTTAAATAAATTTCCTTTATTCTTCCATAAACAAGATATTGATTAATTATGGACAATATATCCTTTTTTAACACAGGAATATTTTCTTTTTTTAAAAAGAAGTCAATTTTTTTATTTTTTAAATAATAATATAAAGCATCTCTAATAACTATCCTCTTCCTTGTTAATTCCCAATTAAGTCTACTCTCTTCATAGGATAATATCAACACAATATGGAGATACCTATGGCCATTTTCTACTGGATAATCTACCCAAAATGGTCTTAAGGTGAGCTGAATCATTTTTGGCTTTGGAGATGGTGGTTTTTCCTTAACTTCAACTTTTTTTTCTGGAATCTTTTTCTCTTGTTTTGAAGGCTCTTTTTTCTCCCCTTTTAAAAACAAAAATACTATCAAAGCAGCAACTATCAATATTCCTACTGTTGCTCCAAGTAAAATTATCTTTTTTCGCTTTGATTTTAAATCTTCTATCTCTTGCTCTTCTTTAACCTCCTCTTCTTTGTCCTCTTCTGTCTCTGCCTCAGCTTTTTCTTCTTCTTCTTCTTCCTTCTCTTCTTCAACCTCTTCTTCTAAAAAAGGAGCGTCATCTAAGTCTAACTCTACTTTTTGTTCAGCCTTTGATGGAGCTTTCTTCTCCTCTTCATCATTCACATCATCTAAATCTGCATTTATCTCCTCTGCGTCAAGCTCTAATTCCTTTTCTTCTGCCATGTTTTACCCTATTTTAAAAGTTCTACGTTCTATGTTCTACGTTCTATGTTCTACGTTCTATGTTCTAGGTTCTAGGTTCTATGTTTTAGGTTGTAGATTTCTTAAACATTGAACGTTGAACATTGAACATTGAACGTTGAACGTTGAACATTAGATTTAATTCTATGTTCTAAGTTCGAGGTTTTAGAGGATAATGAGTGAATGGGTAGAAGATTAAACCCAACAAACCCATAAACCCATTAACCCACACTTAACCCTTAGAACCTAATATTTTTTTTAATTTTTTAATTGCCTGGGAATGGAGTTGTGAAACCCTCCCTTCTGTGATATTTAAAACTTCAGCTACCTCCTTCATTGTTAGCTCTTCTACATAATAAAGAGATAATACTAACTGTTCTCTTTCTGTCAACTTGCTAATATGATGAGAAATTTCTAAGACTATCTCTTTTTTTTCCAATAAGGTTTCTGGATTGTCTTCGCCATTATTTAACATATGACTTACTACATCGAAATTTATCAACAAATTAGTGTTCATCATGTCCAAACAATTTTGTGTCTCTATCTCTGATAGACCTGATTTTGCTGCTATTTCCTCAATAGTTGGTTCTCGTCCAAGGGATTGCTCAAGTTTTTGCTTCACATTTTCTACCAATTTAACATTCTGTCTAACTTTTCTGCTGAGAAAATCCTGGCGCCTTAATTCGTCTAAAATCGCCCCTTTTATTCTGTTTTCAACGAATGTCTCTAACTTGACATTATGAGAGCCATCAAAATTTCTAAGGGCTTCCATAAGGCCAACACATCCAGCAGAGATCAAATCATCCAGTTCGATAGTGGAAGGTAGTTTACTTTTGAATCTACAAGCAATGATCTTGACATTTTGAATCAAAGAATCCACTACATCTTTTTGTAGCTTTGAATCTAATTCTTGCCAGGAGGACAGCCCATTGAGGTAATTTGATATGTCATTGCTAGCCTTGCAATAGGAGTTTTTTCCAAAAGAATTTGATGTTCCCATCTACTTGTTTTTTTTTATTTTTTAAAATTAACAACTTATTTAGGATATTGTTCAAAGCAACAGAAGCTTTTGTCTTAGGAAATTTTTTACAAAAAGGATTCTGTAATTTAACAGCTTCAACTACCTTGTTGTCTTTTGGTATAAATCCTAAAAAATTTAAAGATACTCCTTTTAAAAAGCGATCGCAAGCCAAATAGAATCTTTTAAACACTTCCTTTGCCTGTTTTTCATGTACACACATGTTTATAATTATAAAAAAGTCATTCACACCGTGGTGTTGGTTCAAAACCTTTATAAGGGCATAGCTGTCTGTTAAAGAAGTTGGTTCTGGAGTCAATACAATTATACGATACTGGGTTGCCATATTAAAATAAAGGACATTGTCATTTATTCCTGCACCAGTATCAACTATAAAAAAATCCAGCTCACTATCTAAAGGATCTAGGGCATCCAAAAATTCCAATTTCTGGCCAGGGGTAAGTGACACAAGTTCCATAACACCTGAAGGAGCTGGAAGAATAGAAAAATTGTGATCAGTTTTAAATAAAACCTTGTCTAAGGATATTTCATTTGAAAGTAAATGAAGGACATTAAATTTGGGCGTGATACCAAGGAGTACATCTACATTCCCAAGACCCAAATCAGCATCTAAGAGTAGAGTATTATAGCCCTTTTCTCCTAGAAGACATGCCAAGTTTGTTGATATGTTAGTCTTTCCCACTCCTCCTTTACCAGAGGTTATTGAGACTACAAAAGGGACTTTTGTAGTCTCAGAAGATGTCTCTTCACCCTTTGGTTCAAAATATATCACAAACAACCCTCCACTTTATGATCTTCGAGTTTTAATTTAGTATATTGGTGTATTGGTTCACTCCTTTTCCTGTTTACTAATCACTAATTAACTGGGCAATTCATGAATTGCCCCTACAATTGGGCAAATATGGAATTTGCCTCTACACCCCTCTTTCTGTTCACTGTTCACTGATATTGGTGTATTGGTACCTCGTCCCCCCATTCACCCATCTATCCTTTAAATCTTCTCAAGTAAACAAAACAATTCTCCTAAATTTTGTGTTTAAAGATTAAATTCCACAAAGTGGCTTTGTCTACTGAATAAACTGAATTTTTTAGCTGGGGCCCATTTGTAATCAATGAAATAGGTAATTGTGTCTTAAAAGCAGCATATATCATAGTACCAAATATACATGCTTCATCCAGTTTTGTCCACATAAGAGAGGTGAGTCTATCAGAGAGAAATCTAGCCAAATAATGGTCTATTTGATGGGATGAATACAGGGGACTTAAAACCAGATGAGTGTCCACATCTTCAATCATACTTAAGGGAGATTCCTCCCACCATACATCTAAATCCATTCCCTGTCTTAGCCCTGGCGTGTCAATAAATACCCTATCAAATTTCCCAAAGTCTGCTTTTAGTGCAGCAGCGTCTCTTAGCCCATTTAAATCTTTATAACAAAAATTTGATAATTCGGCATAGTGTTTTAAAAAGAGCTTTCCCTTTCCTTGATAATTATCAACATTTACCAGACATATCCTAGAATCTGGATTGTTTCTTTTATATCTCAAAGCCAATTTTAAAATCAAAGAGGTCTTTCCAACGCCATGGGGTCCCACAAATACATGACATTTCTTAGTTCTTATCAACTTATCTATTGGTATGATCTTTACCATACTGTTTAAAATTTCCATAAAAGATTTACTGTTTCTCCTAAGTAAAGATAGCAAACTTACAATAAAGTCCTGACCAACTCCTTCCAGCTCAAGTTGTCTTATAGCAGCCTTTTGCCTTGAAGATAGTGAAGGAATATCTAGAGAATTCTTTAACAAAGAAAATATATGATCCTTAAATTCCTTCCACTCTCTGTACCAAACCTCCTCGGTCTTAAACTTTTCCCTTGGTTTCTCTTTATTCTTTTGTTGAGATGTGTCCACCTCCTTGGCCGCCATTATTGTGTATATCTTTCTCCCATTTACCTTCTCTGTCTTGGTGTTTAAAATAATTGCATCGTCTCCCATCTCAAGTTTAATCTTTTGTAAAATCTCATAATTTGAGTGTCCTCTATAAGTTTTAACCTGCATTGTTCAACCTCACTACTGCAACTGATTCCAGTTTAATGTCAGGTGGAATTTCACCATGAGATATAACCGGTAAATAAGGAATAAAGCGTGTGAGAAGTTTAGCTAAATGAGGCCTTACCTGAATGCCGGTCAAAAGTACTGGCTGACCATCTGTAACTTCCACCTTCTCAAAGGTATTAGATATAGCATTTATTATTTTTTGAGCCAGTTGCGGAGGCATGGAAAGATAGTAAGTCCCTGTATCTGTCTGTCTAATATGCTCTTTTATCATCTTCTCAATAGATGTATCTAGAGTTATCACTTTTAAAGAACCTGTGCTACTTAAATATGGAGTTACCACTGTTCTTGCTAGCTTCTGTCTTACAAATTCTGTTAATTGATCTGGATCTTTTATGGAAACACCATAATCCGCTAATGTTTCAACAATTGTAAGCATATCCCTTATTGATACACCCTCTGATACGAGATTTTGAAGTACCTTTTGGACTGTACCTAAGGGTAATATATTGGGCACCAACTCTTCCACGGCCTTTGGAGCGCCTTTTGCCACTGTATCCAGAAGTTCCTGAGTCTCTTGTCTGCCAATGAATTCGTGTAAATGCTTTTTAAATATTTCACTAAGATGAGTAGCTATTACCGTTGCAGGATCTACTACAGTGTATCCTGCCAATATTGCTTCCTCTTTCTGCTCCTCAGTAATCCACATTGCAGGCAAATTAAAGGCAGGCTCTTTTGTCTCGATTCCTTTTATCTTTTTCTTTGCAGTACCTGGATCCATTGCCAGATAGTGATCAGGTAACACTTCTGCGGTGGCTACTGTATTCCCTTTAATCTTAACTACATATTGATTTGGCTTTAGATTTAAATTGTCCCTCACATGCATGGAGGGGATTACAACACCCTTCTCTAAAGCTATCTGTCTCCTTAATGACCTTATCCTCATCAAAAGATTTCCATCCTGTTGTTCGTCCACAAGTGGAATCAGTCCATACCCTACCTCAAGGGACAAAGTATCTAAAGGCAACAAAGACTTAACATCTTCGGGGGTCTCTATTTTTTCTTTGGCTTCTTCAACCGCAGTCTCTTCAACTATCCTGGCTGCATATCTTTTGGATAAGAAACCAAGCCCACAGATAAGGGATGCCAGAATAAAAAATGGAATTGTTGGCATACCTGGAACACTCCCAAAAATAAGCAGGATGGAAGATACCAAAAAAAGAGCCCTATAGCTTAACGTTATCTGCTCAAGAAGAACTGAGCCCAAACTCCCCTGATCAGCAGATCTGGTTACTATAAAACCTGCTGCTGTGGACATGATAAGAGAAGGTATAATAGATACAAGGCCATCACCTATGGTGAGGATCGTATATGTTTTTGCTGCTGTTAGCCAATCCATATGTCTTTGAAAAACACCAATGAAAAATCCACCAATTATATTAATTAATGTGATTAAAATACCTGCATTAACATCACCTTCAACAAAGTTTCCAGCACCATCCATTGCACCATAAAAATCTGCCTCTCTCCTAATATCTTCCCTTCTCTTCCTGGCCTCTTCCTCAGTAATTAGACCTGCATTTAGGTCTGCATCTATAGACATCTGTTTTCCAGGCATTGCATCCAAGGTAAAACGGGCTGCTACTTCACCTATTCTTTTCATTCCTTTGGCTATGACCATTTTATTTAAAGCAAATAAGATCAAAAATACTATAAAACCAATAACATAGTTGCCACCCACTACGAAAAATCCAAAGGCCTGAATAACCTTACCCGCTGCAGCAGAGCCCTGATCTCCATATAAAAGAATTCTTCTAGTAGTTGCCACATTTAAAGCAAGTCTGAGCATTGTGGCTATCATAACCACTGAGGGAAATACTGTAAAATCTAATGGCGATTCAACAAACATGGCAGTCACTAATACAACTAAACTAAAAGAGATACTTAAGGTGAGCATGAGGTCCAAAAATAAAGGAGGCAAAGGGATCAACATAACAAAAAGTATAAGTGCCAGCCCGATAGCTAAGAGGATATCTCCTTGTCTGAGTATTTCCTTTAAATCAAAAGGTATTTTTATTGCTTCCTTTGCCATAATTTTGACTCAACTTTTTCCTGTGATTTAGAATTAATTATATTCTTTGAGGAAAAACTCTGTCAATTTTTTGGTTCAATGTTCTAACTAGGTTATATTATCTTCTTGCATATTTTTTTCTGAATTTTTCCAGACTGGCCAATACAGAGGCCACAGCCTGATAGAGTTCTTCTGGGATCATCTCCCCAACTTCCACACTTTTATACAATGCCTGTGCCAAAAGCTTATTTTCTTTGATTGGGATATTGTGCTCTTTTGCTATATTTTTTATCCTCTCAGCAATTAGACCTGCACCTTTTGCTACAACAATTGGAGCTGGAGCCTCATTTAACTCATATCTCAAGGCAACTGCAATATGAGTTGGGTTAGTTATAACAACATCTGCTTTAGGCACTTCACTCATCATCCTGGACATCATAACCTGTTGCATCCTCTTTCTCTGTTCCCTCTTTATCTCAGGACTCCCATAAAGCTGTTTGTGTTCATCTTTGACCTCTTGCTTGGTCATTTTAATACTCTCTTCATAATCCCACCTTGTATAAAATAAATGGATTATAGCTATAATTATTAGGGGAATTAATAAAATCCAGGTTACTTTATATATCAAAAATAGCATATTAGAGATAATAGCACTTATATTTTCAAAAAAAAGAGAAGGAAGATATTTAATTTGATTTTTTACAGCAAAATATGCAACAATACCAATTAAAACAACCTGAAAACTACTTTTTAATATTTCTACAATAGTTTTAAAGGAAAAAAATCTATTTTTTATATTGTTTATTGGATTAAAATTCTCCCATTTTGGCGTAAATACTTTAGAGGTAAAAACATGTCCTGTCTGGAGTCTAATTGCTACAATACTGGCAATTGCAATTAATAATAGTACAGGAAGTAATATAATTAATATTTTTTGCATGCAATAGATAAGCAGATAATAAGTGGAATTCTTAGAGATCTCCATATTGAAACTATGGAATATAAATATAAATATATCAAAAATATTTTTTCCAATAAATTTAATTAAAAATCTCAGAGACACCAGACCTACAACAAGTACCACTACTTTTGAAACTTCTTCACTCCGTGGGACATTACCTTCTTCTCTTGCCTTTTCCCTTCGTTTTGGTGTGGCTTTTTCCGTCCTGCTCGGATCTCTTTGTGGCATTTTTTAGCCCTTTTTTACTCGTGATTTGGGTATATGAGTTAATGGGTATATGTGTAAATGTGTGAATAAGTGAATGAGTGACTAAAGTTTCATGCGCCCATAAACGCATCTACCCATACACCCGTAAACCCATTAACGCATCTACCCATTTACCATTACAGAACCCAGGATTTGGTCTAAATTTAAAATTATATCCCTTAAAAAATATCCCAGCAAATTAAACATAATGCCTAAAAAAAAGAACCCAACAGCTATTTTAACTGGAAAGCCCACAAATAAGACATTTATTTGTGGCGCTAATCTGGCAACAATTCCAAGAGAGCAACTAACTAAGAGTTCAGCTATCATAACTGGCGCAGCTATCTTTATTGCTACAACAAATATCTGGGAAGAAAAATATACAATGCTGTCAAATACCCTTGGGTTTACAAGAATAGAGCCTGGTGAAACAAGTTCAAAACTCTTTGCAAATCCAGTCAATAGATATAGGTGTCCATTTAATGACAAAAAAAGTAAAAGAGTTATCATATAGGTAAATTGAGAGGTAAGTTCAATAGATGTTCCAGACAATGGATCAACTACATTCATCATGGCAAAACCCATCTGAAACCCAATTATCTGACCTGCGGTTTCTGTTGCAGCAAAAATACATCTGATTATAAGCGATAAGATAAGTCCTAAGATCAGTTCTCCAAAAATCATCAAAGAGATCCCAAATGGATGAGAAGGGAAATAGGATGGATCAAAAGTCAAATTAGGCCAAAGTCCTAGGGTCATAACAATGCAAAGTGATGCCTTTACTAGGTTTGGTAGAGCTCTTCCACCAAAAAAAGGCAATAAAAATACCACAATACTCACTCTCATAAGGGTTAATAAAAAACTTAAAAAGTCTGCGTAATTAAAATTAAAAATATCCATGAGGGGATTGATATTTTTGGGGTTTTTGGCTTCTATTTAATGGACTTTAGTATCTCCAGCAAATTTTATACCTAAAAAATAAAATCTATTAGACTTAAATCAAAAAAATAAGTGATGGTCTAAGACAGTATTGGAGAATAAATTGCCAAAAAAATAATAGGCCAAACACGGGGAGTGATGCGGTAATAAAGGGTTAAGAGAGACTCATAAAGAATCTAAAATTCAAGTTCTCAATTTCCCTCTGTATTCTTCCAGGCTATTTATGTTTAATTTAAGGGCCATACTTTCCAGGTTATCTACTATTTCGAAACAGAGTGCAGGATTGGTAAAGGTTGCAGAGCCAATCTGTACTGCATGGGCCCCAACTAAAATAAATTCAAATACATCTTCAACACTACAAATGCCGCCAACGCCTATAACAGGTATGTCCACAATTTGCAACACCTCATAAACCATTCTAAGTGCAATAGGTTTTATAGCAGGACCAGATAGTCCTCCAATCACGTTAGTGAGTTTAGGTCTTCTCATATAAATATCAACAGCCATTCCTGGAATAGTATTTATCAAAGATATTGCATCTGCACCTGCAAGTTCTACACTCTTTGCTATTTTTTTTATGTCTGATACATTTGGGCTTAATTTTACAATTACAACTTTTGAACCTGCATGTCTTTTGACTGCTTCACATACCTTAGCAGCACTTTTCTCATCCTGCCCAAATTGCATGCCTCCTTGTTTTACATTGGGACAGGAAATGTTCACTTCAAGGGCAGCAATTTCATCCCTCTCTGAAGTTATTTTGCTCAAGATTTCAAATTCCTGAATATCTTCTCCATAAAGATTTACAATTATTGGAGTGGTTTTGTATGGAAGTCTGGGCAATAGATTATTTAAAAAAGCCCTTATTCCTATATTTTCTAATCCAATGGAGTTTAGCATCCCACAGGGTGTCTCAGCTATTCTATCCCCCATATTTCCTTGTCTGGGGTTAATAGACAAACCCTTTACAACAATGCCACCAAGCCTTTTTAAATCTCCAAATCTTTCAAATTCTATCCCATATCCAAAGGTACCCGATGCAGTTAAGATAGGATTTTTTAAAAGTAAATTTCCAATTTTTACAGATAGATCCATTAGTAAAATACCTTTATTTAAATTTTCACCTAGTTAGAAACCTTTGTGCTCAAAGAAGATAGAAAGATCTTCACATCTAAATACAGGACCATGCTTGCAAACCTGAAAATTTTTGTTAAATAGACCAGGTATTGGACCAGGTATTGAACATCCATAACAAACCCCTATTCCACAAGCCATAGGCCTCTCCAACAAAATTTGCAGTTGTGTCTTTTTAGTTACGCAAACCTCATGGACCATATCCAAAAAAGGAAGGGGCCCACAAGCAAAAATCTGTCCATCTGATGAATATCCTTCTATTTTTACTTGAATTGCTTTTTTTAAACGTAAAAGATCTGACTTGGTCCTCTCCCTGATTGTCCATAATAGGATTTTTCTTGAGATATTTTTCAGGGGATAACAAGAGATATCCTTCCTATGACCAAAGATAATTTCAATATTTTCTGGATAGGGGTGTTTTTTTATTAATCCCAAAAAGGGGGCTATTCCCATTCCTCCAGCAAGAATGAGTATAGGCAATGACTCGTCTATTTCAAAGCCATTGCCCAGAGGCCCCCAAACCTTTACCATGTCATCTGGTCTTAACTCAGCGAGCTTTTTAGTTCCTCTCCCAACAACCTGAAAAAATATCTCTAATTTTTCCTCATCTAAGTTAGCTATGGAAAAAGGCCTGGGAAGAAAGGGGTCGTATCCCCAGGATATGGGTCTTACCATTACAAATTGACCAGTTTTATAGGGCCACTTTGGAGAAGAGAGTTTCAAAATAAAAAATTCTTTTCCATCCATTGAAAGCAATTCCAACACCCGGAGATCAACACACTCCATAATATTCATCTATCCTCCGTAAAGAAGTTGAGTTGCAAGGGCTTTACCTTGTGGACCTCCCCCCGCCATCCTTGAGAGTTCTTCAAAAATTTCATCTCCAGTTAAAGTATCACATCTACTGATAGTCTGCGAATTAATGACCTCTTTTTTAACCCTGAAATGTTTTTGGGCTAAACAGGCCAGCTGTGGCCAATGGGTAACAAGTATTACTTGATGCTTTTTTGATAGTTCTTTTAATTTACTTGCCACCTTATTTAAAGTGAGCCCGCCAATACCTGTGTCTATCTCGTCAAATACAAGAGTTGGCAACTCTTCTGTTGTTGTAGTTATTAGGGCAAGAAAAAATCTTGATAACTCTCCGCCTGAAACTGTTTGTTCTATTGGTTGCATTGGTTGACCTGGATTAGGACTCCAGAGGATCCTGGCTTTTTTTTCCTCAACTTGTTCCAATAACTCAACTGAAAAAAAATCAAATTTGATTCCAATATCCTTATGAAAGCCGAGTTCAACTAGTTCTTTTTTTATTCTTCCTTCCAATCTCTGTGAGATATCTGCCCTTAAATTATTAATAGAGTTTATGACCTCTTTTAGCTCTGATATATAGGTTTGTCTAATTTTTTCTAATTTTTTAATCTCAAGTTTTAATTCATCCATTTTAGAAATCTTATTCTCAAGAATCTCCTTTAAGTTTATAATCTCATCTAAAGATTTGTTTAACTTCCTTTTTAATTGTTCTATTTCAAATAAACGTGATTCTATATTTTCCAACTCAGCTACCTGTTCAAATCCAATGGGATAAGATTTTAGTTTAATTTCCAAATCAACTATTGTCTCTTTGGCCTGTTCTAAAGGTTCAATGAAATCATTAAAATCATCATCTAAGTTAGCGATTTCTTTGGTCAATCCAGTTAAAACAATTAATTGGTCTAAAAGGGGGGATGAATCTGAATCTATTAGTTCAAGACATTT
This sequence comes from Desulfothermus naphthae, assembly GCF_054657475.1. Lineage (NCBI taxonomy): Bacteria > Pseudomonadati > Thermodesulfobacteriota > Desulfovibrionia > Desulfovibrionales > Desulfothermaceae > Desulfothermus > Desulfothermus naphthae. The sequence goes on along the minus strand of NZ_BAAHYQ010000001.1, from coordinate 1,099,158 downwards.
GTCTATTTTTTCTCTTAATTTTGCGTTATTTTTAAGATCTTCCCTTTTTTTTAATAACACCTCTTCCTCATTTGGCGCTGGAGAAACCCTTTGAATTTCTTTTAATTGATACTCCAGAAAATCCTTCTGAGAATCTATCTCTGCTATTTGTTGTCGTGTATTAGCAATTTTCTGTTGAATCGCTGCTATTTTTTTAGTCAAAAACTCTTTTTTTTGAATCAAATTTAAAGGTAGATGTTCATCTAAAAGTTTGGTATGATAATCAGATTTAAGCAACTTATGTTGCTCATGCTGAGAAGTGTAAACTATTAGTCTGTTTCTAAGCTCTAGGACCTTGTTTCTTGAACTTAAATTGTCGTTTATATAGAGTCTGCTTCGTGCAGATTGGGGCATGATTTCTCGTCTGATTATAACTTCCTTTTCCTGATTGGAAAAAATAGCCTCCACAAAGGCCCTCTCTTTTCCTTGTCTCACGATTTTCCAGGGCAGGTTTTCCCCCAAAAGAAAGTCCAATGCCTTTAGAATAATAGATTTTCCAGCACCACTTTCTCCTGTAATAACATTGAGACCTGGGGCAAACTCTAATTCTGCGTCTTGTATTAGTGCTAAATTTTTGATTCGCAAAAACTGCAACATCTTTTATTTACTTTTTATGAGTATTTATGAGGGGTCGTTATATACTTTTTTAAAAAAAAGTTCAATTTATTTGTTTGTGGAAAAAGAAAAAAATATTGACATTGGCTAAAATTTTGATAAATATATTTTTTTGTAAAGGGGCCGTAGCTCAGTTGGGAGAGCGCTTGAATGGCATTCAAGAGGTCAGGGGTTCAATTCCCCTCGGCTCCATAAAGAAAAATCAAGGGGTTATGGAAAATTTCCATAACCCCTTTTTTTCGGTCGGTTTTTTTAGAAACTTGTTTTTTTCCTCTTTGGTGGTTTTAAAAATTTTCCGTTCAGCAACTACCACCCAAGTTTGAGCAACTCATCTCCTTTCTCTAGTTTTATCTTGACTTTTTAACCATATTGGTTATTCTTCTTCAAAGAATAATGAGGATGATATGGAAAAAAAGCGACCACATTATAACCTTTCAACAATCCAGCATTTTATAAAAGAGAAAAAGTATTTTATTACTCGTAGTGCATATAGAGAAGCCTTTGCATTAAATTTTGATGAAAATGATATTTAAAAGTAGTGGATAGTTTAACTTACAAAAATTTTTATAAATCCATGACAAGTTATAAAAATCATAAATTATGGCAAGACGTTTATCATTTTAGTTATAAATCAATTAAACTATATATTAAACTTCAATTAACAGATAGAGCAGTTGTTATTTCTTTTAAAAAGAAATAAGGAGTAAATAAAATGAAAGAATGTCCAATTTGTGGCAGTAGTAAAATAAAAAGAGATGTTCGGGATACAATCTTTGAGTATAAAGGGAAAAAAATAACGATAAAACAACCTGGTTTTTATTGTGATGAATGTGGAGAAGCCTTTTATAATAGTGAGGATATAAAATCCACTAAGAAAGAACTTGCTGATTTTAAACGTAAGGTTGATAATCTATTAACATGTAAGGAAATTAGAAAGATAAGGAAAAAACTTGGTCTTACTCAAAAAGACGCCTCTTTGCTTTTTGGTGGGGGGATTAGAGCTTTTTATAAATATGAATCAGGTGAAATCAATCAAACCAAACCAGTTGACTTATTGTTAAGATTGTTGGATAGAGGTAAAATAAAAATTGAAGATCTGTTAGAAATTAGTCAAGAAAAGAGTTTTACAGGCTGAAAATAAAAAAGGGACATCTATGTGGATGTCCCTTTTTTATTTAATTAAAAATCTATTAATTAAAGGCCAACTTCTTTTAAATCATCACCAAGGTACTCCCTTTCATTTTCACCTAGGCAACCCATGGAGAGACAGATTATTGTCCACAAATGAACTGCATGAAATCCGCCTTCATAATATTCACTTAAATCATGAATTTGGGAATGGCAATTATGACATGGGGTAATACAATACTTGGCTCCTGTTTCCAAAATTTGTCTGAGCTTTATTTTTCCAAACTGTCGTCTCTGCTCCTGGAAACCAGTTGCCTGTAAGAAGCCACCACCGCCGCCACAACAAAAATTATTGGATTTGTTTGGATGCATATCAACAAAATTTTCCTCACCAACACATGCTTTCACAACATAACGTAGATCTTCTGCAACCGGGTCTCCAAGAGACTTTCTTACGAGCTGACAGGGATCCTGGACAGTAAATTTTATTTTAAGATCTTTATTCCAATCTGAGGATACTGGAAGTTTACCTTCCCTTATCCACTGGGCGTATAATTGAATAATAGATTTAACTTCAAAATTTCCTTTGATATTGAATTTGCGCATTCCTTCCAGGAATGCATAAAATTCGTGTCCTCACTCAGTGTTGAGCCACACCTTACACCCAAGTTTTTCAACTGCCTCAACCTTATTTCTTACAATCTTTTCCCACGCCTCATCATCTGACAAGAACATACAATAATTCTCAGCGGCCCATCCTTGAGTACTGTATGTCCAATCTGCCCCCACAATATGCAAAATCTTCCACAGGGGAACCATTTCGTCGGGCTCTGTCACAGGTTCTCTTGAATTCTGGTTCAAGAAATAATATGCACCTTGTTTGTCAATTGGAGCTTGCAGATCTTTAAACTTTGGTTGAGTCTCCCTGACTTCTTCTAAAACATCTTCTACAACAAACTTGAAATCTTCTGTTCCGGCACCCATAGCGCTATTTCCAGGCGTCTTTAATGCAAAATCACAGGATCCTCTAATTCCTTTTGGTCTTTCCTCTCTTGGCCATGTTTGTCTAGCATAATAGACCAATCTCGGGATGTCTATATTCATAGGACAGACATGAACACAACGTCTGCACTGGGTACAACACCAAACCCATCCAGATTTCGTTACTTCCTCATCTAATCCAAGGGCAGCCATCCTCAAAAATTTTCTGGGATCCATTCCATCTATTCCAGAAGCTGGACACCCAGAGGAACATGCTCCACAGGTAAGGCAGAGATTTAAATTTCCACCTTCAGGCAAAATTTCCATAACTTTTTGCATAAAGGTGGTCTTTTTCTCTTCTCTGCCTATCTTTAAGGCATTTTGAGACATAGTTTCCTCCTCCTATGAGAAACATAATAAAATTTAACAAAAGCCATTACTTCTAAAATATCCAGCTAAAGCTAAGTGAGATTTGGCTGGATTATCAATAACAAACTTCTTTTTGATAGGTATCTATATAGGGTTACTTAAACTTTGTCAATTGAGAGAGATATTTTTCCAAAGATTGTTTAAAGGTTGACTTCTCTATTAAAGATTGGAGGCTAGAGATGAAAAAAATTAAAGCAAAAGCGAACATTAAAAAAATTTAATAATAAATAACCACCATTTATAAAAAAACATTTTTACTTTGAATTATTTCTATAACGCTTTAAAAATTCCTTGGCCAGCTCCATATATGCTCGGGCACCTCTTGACCTCACATCATATAAAATTACAGGAAGCCCGTGACTTGGGGCCTCCGAAAGCCTGACATTTCTAGGTATTATTGTGTCAAAAACTAACTCGTTAAAATATTTTTTTACTTCCTCTGCTACCTGATGGGATAAATTGTTTCTCTTATCAAACATAGTGAGTACTACACCAAAAATGTTTAGATTTGGATTTAATCTGGTTTTGACAAGGTTATAGGTTCTAAGTAAATGGGCTATGCCTTCTAAAGCATAATATTCACATTGAAGAGGTATTAATAAATTTGATGCAGCACATAATGCATTAACAGTTAAGAGGCCAAGAGATGGCGGACAATCAATAATTATACATTCATAATCCTGTGATATTTCTTTTATTAGATCCCTGACATAAAATTCCCTACCTATCTTATCTACCAGCTCTATTTCTGCACCAATGAGATCCTGGTTTGCCCCTAATAATGAAAGATAAGGAAGTTTTGTATCTGATATCATTGACCGAACTTTATCAGGTGAAAATAATGCTTTATAAATATTTTTCTCAGCATCAACCTCAACCCCCAGGCCGCTGCTGGCATTTCCCTGGGGATCTAAATCTATTAATAAAATTTTTTTTTCCAGAGCTGCCAATGATGCAGCTAGATTTATAGCAGTAGTAGTTTTACCTACTCCTCCCTTTTGATTTGCTATTGCCACCACATTTTTCATGTTAAAAATCCCTAAATGAACGATGGCAATAATTTTTTGCGTCTTCAAGTGCAGATATTAGTCTATATATTTCCTGTAAATCTTCAGATTTTACAGCTCCAATTAATTGATTTGCAAGGTGAGCAAAATCTTCTGCCTCATAAGACCAATCTTCCTGAGCAAAATTCTGCATACGTAATGCAAGTTTTGTAAATTCTTTCACATCTTCTTTTGTCGGTATTTGACCTTCTTCTACATTGTCCATTAATTTTGTAAAATATCGTTCCATTTCCCTTTTTAACTTTTTAAAATCCATGAACTCCTCCAATTGGATGCTTTTAAAAAGTTAGCCCTCTATGTTCTTTAAAGTTTCACCTTAAAGTAGTCAATATACCATTTTATAAATTTCGGTATCCCTTCCTCTATTTTTGTTTTGGGTCTAAAACCAATATCTTTAGTCAAATCTTCTATGTCAGCATAGGTTTTTGGCACATCTCCAGGCTGTAGTTCCATATAATTTTTTTTTGCCTTTTTTCCTAAAGATTTCTCAATTATCTCAATAAATCTTTCAAGACTAACACTTCTATTATTACCAATATTATAGATTTTATAGGGACATATACTGGATGAAGGGTCAGGATTATCAGATGACCACTTTTGATTTGGTTCTGGTATGCGGCCCATTACTTTTATTACTCCCTCAACAATATCGTCTATATAGGTAAAATCCCTTTCCATCTTGCCATAATTGTAAACATCAATAGGTCTATCCTCAATAATAGCCTTGGTAAACTTAAAAAGGGCCATATCTGGTCTACCCCAAGGGCCATATACAGTGAAAAAACGAAGTCCTGTACAAGGTAGTGCGTAAAGATAACTATATGTGTGAGCCATTAACTCATTTGCCTTTTTTGTTGCAGCATATAATGAAATAGGATGATCAACGTTATCTTTAACACTAAAAGGCATTTTTGTATTTAACCCATAAACCGAACTAGATGATGCAAAAACTAAGTGCTCAACACCTGTATGCCTGCAACCTTCTAAAAGGTTAATAAATGCAACGATATTGCTGTCAATATATGAATAGGGATCTTTTAGACTATGTCTAACACCAGCCTGAGCTGCAAGATGAATTACATATCTTATCTTGTTTTTTTTAAAAATGTCCTCTATGCTGTTACGATCTTCAATAGAAATCTTGTAGAAAGAAAAGTTGTTATTATCCAGGAGTAGGTTTAATCTATCCTGTTTAAGTTTAACTGAATAATATGGATTTAAATTATCAATACCTATCACCTTATATCTGCTGGATTCAAGAAGGTTTTTGCATACATGAAAGCCAATAAAACCAGCACATCCAGTTACTAGAACATTATCCATTTTATTTTCCTTTATTTATGTCATTTTAAAATGTTGTAAAAAATTCCATGTTATATTCTTCATCTTTCTATTATCTGGCAACATATCCTCTGGTGAGGGCAGAACCAGTATGGTATATGAATTAAATTTATCAACAAAATAGAGTAAAGAAGATTTTAATGATGGAACCAAAATTTTTTGTGCACCTCTTCCAAATATTAATATATGACTTACATTATAAGTTTTCTTTAAATCTTCCACTTTTGCCCAAAAAATATGGGGAACCTCTTTTACCGTGTTTTTTAATCTTTGTGTAAAAGGGATAAATATATATCCAGACCCCCAGTTTAAATTACGCAAAATATCTTTAAATAACTTTATTCTAGGACCACCATTCTCTGAGAAATGTTCTATGTCCTCATGTAAAGAATAATATGTGATGACAAACTTATAAGGGGGAAAACCATATGTTTTTAAATGGTCTACCTGATAACTTTTTACCTTATCTTTGTTTCTTCGAGAAAGGTATAGAAATTGTAGGCCAGAGTTCAACCAGAGGTAATTTCTAATACTTAACTCTTTAATACTCTGTTCCATATTTCCCAGGCTATGTCAGCTTTAACCATGGTGCCAAGATCTACAGTGTTTCCAACTTTATCAATAATTACTACGCTATTATTGTCACTCTTGAATCCTGAATTTTTGTGATTTATTTGATTTACCACTATAAAGTCAAGATTTTTTCGAGCCATTTTTTCTTTGGCCAATTCAATAAAATTGTTTTCTGTCTCTGCAGCAAAACCTATTAACATCTGGTCTTGTTTCTTTTTTTCTCCCAAGGTCTTTAATATATCTGGATTTTTTTCCACTTCAATCAATAGTTTGTCCTGTGCTTTTTCTTTTTTAAATTTTTGGGTAAATTTGGTTTTAGGCCTAAAATCACAAACTGCTGCACATAGACAGCCAATGTTGTGTTCTGGCCAAAGTTCTACAGCAACATCAAACATATCCTGGGCACTAATTATATCAATTTTTGTAATTTCTGAAGGAAGCCAAACCTCGGTTTCCCCAGAAATACAGGTTACCTCTGCCCCCTTAAGCCATGCAGCAGTTGCTAAAGCTGCCCCCATTTTACCACTAGAAGGGTTGGACCAAAATCGCACCGGGTCAAAAAATTCCCTAGTAGGCCCCAGGGTTATTAAAATCTTATATCCAGCAAAATCTTGTGGAACAAGACTTTTTAAAATCTGAAAATAAATTTCTCTTAGATCTGCAAGTCTGCCTCTGCCGTATTCGCCACAGGCAACTTCACCCACACCCGGCTCTATAATCTTTATTCCATAATTTTTCAATTTTTCTAAATTCTCTCTTGTAGGCTCGGCATTAAACATTCTTGGATTCATAGCAGGGGCAACTAATATTTGTTTATCAAATGCAAGGGCCTGGGTAGAGATTATATCATCTGCAATACCATGGGCTATCTTTGCTATTATATTTGCTGTGGCCGGAACAATTGCAAAGACCTCTGGATCATATCCTGGATATAGGTGAGAATAAAGGGACTCTAATGAAAACATATCATAGGTTATGCACTCAACTCCCAAACCCTTAATAGTAATTGGTGTAATAAATTTTAACGCAGCCTGAGATAGGCTGACACTTACTCTCATTTCTTTTTTTACTAATTCTCTTATTAAATCCAAAGATTTATATGCAGCAATGCTTCCAGTAATTCCTATATGTACACCTTTACCTCTTGGATATGAATATTCTAAATATTTTGGAATCATGGCTTTAACTCTTCTTCAATTATATTAGGAGAACTGTTGCTCAAGCTATTTGTCCTTGGAACTACCCAAATATATATCTCTGTTGTAAAACCTTTATCCTGTATCCTGATCACCAGATCTCTCTTCTCTTTGGAGAATAAAATCATATATTTTCCATACTTGAAAAAACTCCTTAACCTCCATCCCATTTGAGGGAGCTTGGATTCAAAATACTCAAATAGAGATAAGGAATCTACCCTTCCCTTATACACAAGTATCCCAACTTTTTGAGTTGCTGATTCAAAGACAAGGGAATTTTTTGGGTCCAATTTCAACTCTTTAGGGATTGGAATGTCAGGAAAATCATAAGATGTTGATTTTTGATAATCATTAGTATATTTTTTTGTGCTATTGCTTGAGCTAGCTTTAAGATGAGTAAATTTTTTAAACTGGGTGCAACTTATTAATAAAATCGCTAAAAAAAACAATGATATTTTTTTCATCATAACCGTGCCCCTTTGTTAATATAATTTAGGATTAAAATGGAAAAAAAGTTTCACTTATCCAATTATGATTTTGATTTACCAAAAGAACTCATTGCGCAGTATCCCCTAAAAAATCGTAGTGAGTCAAGACTTTTAGTAGTGGATAGAATAAAAAAAATTTTTTTTGAAACCAGATTCAGGGATATCCATAATTTTATACCTGGAAATAGTGTTGTTGTGTTTAATCAGTCTAAGGTAATTCCTGCAAGAATTTTTGGTAAAAAAAAATCTACTGGCGCCAGGATAGAATTTTTGTTGCTCACACCTTTGCCCTTGCTCAAGGTCCATAAACAAGGAAATTGGAATTTAAGCGTGGTAAAAGGCCTGCTTAGACCCCTAAAACGCCTTAAGCCTGGAGATATAGTACTATTTTCAGATGACTTTTTTTTAAAAATAAAGAAAAAATTCGAATTTGGCAGATGTGAAGTAGAACTCTTTTGGAAAACAAATCTTTTTGAGTTATTAAACAAGTTTGGCACTATGCCTTTGCCTCCTTATATAAAAAGGAATCCTGAACTCCAGGATTTCGTGAGATACCAGACTGTTTTTGCAAAGGACGAAAAGGCAGGATCTGTTGCTGCTCCAACTGCCGGACTCCACTTTGATAATGAGGTTATAAAAAAATTAAAGGAAAAAAATATAGATTTGGCATTTATTACCCTCTATGTTGGGGCAGGGACCTTTGAACCAGTAAGATGTGAAGATATTCGTGAACACAAAATGCATGAAGAATATGTAGAGATAGATTTTGAGACTGCCCGGAAAATAAGGTGTGCCAGAGAAAATAATTATCCAATAGTTGCTGTGGGAACAACTTCAGTGAGAACCTTAGAGGGGGTGTACCAAAAAATAGGTGAATTGGATGAATATAAGGGCTGGATAGACTTATATATATATCCAGGCTTTAAATTTCATGTGATTGACCATATGATCACAAATTTTCATCTCCCTCGCTCTTCTCTATTACTTTTAGTCTCTGCATTTGCAGGAAGAGACCTTATTCTGTCCGCCTATGAGTATGCAATTAAAAACAAATTTAGATTTTTTTCTTACGGTGACTGCATGTTAATTTTATAAAAAGAGGTTCTAACCTTCAAAAAGTTCATTGACTTTTATTTTTGTTTTAAGCTAGGAAATAAAACGTTTATTGGCACATGGAGTTATTTATTTAAATTTAAATATTTTAAAAAAGGTGTTGGGAGTGCTATGTCTAGAATTGAAATTAGAGAAGAGAGATGTAAAGGTTGTTTGCTTTGCACCTCTGTGTGTCCAGAGAATATATTGGTGCAGGGTAATGTTATAAATTCTAAAGGGTATAAGGTTATTACCTGTGATGAGGAAAAAAAAGAAAATTGTCGTGGATGTGGATTTTGCGCTGAAATATGTCCAGATGGAGCCATAGTGGTTTTTAAAACCATTAAACCAAAAGGGACAAAATAGTTATGGACAAAAATAAAAATAATAAAGAGAGAATGCTTGTAAAAGGTAATGAGGCAATAGCAATAGGGGCATTGGATGCCGGGGTAGAGTGTTACTTTGCCTATCCAATCACTCCTCAAAGTGATATCCCTGAATATCTATCAAGGGAATTAGTAAAATTAGGTGGAGAGTTTCTGCAGGCAGAAAGTGAGATAGCTTCAATAAACATGGTGCTCGGCGCTGGGGCCTGTGGGAAACGTGCAATGACTTCTTCCTCATCACCTGGAATTTCTTTAAAACAAGAAGGTATATCTTATATGGCAGCAAGTGAAATACCAGGTGTGATTGTAAATATTACCAGAGGCGGACCAGGTTTAGGAGGCATTCAACCTTCTCAAGGCGATTATTTTCAGGCCACCAGAGGTGGTGGACATGGGGATTATCGAACCTTGGTGTTGGCCCCTTCTACCTGTCAAGAATGTTATGATTTAACTATTAATGCCTTTGATCTTGCATTTAAATACAGAAATCCTGTTCTTATTCTGGGAGATGCCATTTTAGGACAAATGAAAGAACCAATCGTTAGATGGAAAGAGAGAACTATTAACCCAAATGAGGGCAATGAATGGAAATTAACAGGCAAAAAAGGTAGAGCACAGAGAATATTAAAATCCTTATATCTTGGTGATGGGGAAATGGAAGCACATAATATGAAGCTTTGGAAGAAATATAAATCCATGGAGCAAGATGTAAGGTGGGAAGAATTTTTAGTTGATGATGCAGAAGTTGTTGCTGTTGCCTTTGGATCAATTGGCAGGATTGCCAAGTCCAGTGCAAGAAAATTAAGAGAAAAGGGATATAAAGTGGGAGTATTTAGGCCAATTACCCTGTTTCCTTTTCCATATGAACCATTAAGGAAATTGGCTATTTCTGGAAAAAGATTTATAACCATTGAAAACAACACTGGTCAGATGGTTGAAGATGTGAAATTGGCCATATGTGGTGTTGGGGAAACAGAGTTTTTTGCCAATATGCCTGGAAAGGTTTCCACACCAGAGGATTTCATAGAGCCAATAAAGAAAATGTTTTAAGTATATTAGGGGATATAAGATGAGTGAAATTTTAGAAAAACAGGTGTTTTCTTTGCCAAAATCTCTAAAGGATGTTCCAACCCATTTTTGTCCTGGCTGTCACCATGGAATAATACACAGATTGGTGGCTCAGACAATTGATGATTTAAAACTCCAGGATATTAGTATATGCGTTGGCTCAGTGGGTTGTTCTGTCTTTATCTATGACTATATAGATGTGGATACTGTGGAGGCACCACATGGCAGGGCTCCAGCTGTTGCCACAGGGATAAAGAGGGCAAGCCCAGAAAATTTTGTATTTGCCTATCAAGGGGATGGAGACCTGGCAGCAATTGGTTTTTCAGAAATTGTTCACTGTGCCAATAGGGGAGAGCGAGTCACTATTGTGTTTGTAAACAACACAGTCTATGGTATGACAGGTGGACAAATGGCACCCACCACCTTGCTTGGGCAAAAGACCACTACAACTCCCTATGGAAGGAGTGAATCCAATGAGGGGTATCCTCTAAAAATGGCAGAGATGCTCGCTTCTTTAGAAGGGACTGCATTTTCAGCACGCGTTGCAGTGAATAATATAAAAAATTTAATGAAGACAAAAAAAGCATTAAAAAAAGCATTTATGGTACAGCTTGAGGATTTAGGCTTTGGTTTTGTAGAAATTTTATCTGCTTGCCCAACTAATTGGCATTTGACTCCCTTAGAGGCCAATATGAGGGTAGAAAAAGAAATGATGAAGTATTTTCCTCTGGGTATATATAAGGATAAATTGGAGGATAAGAAATAGATTTAAGTGAAAAATTTCTAACTTGACACTAAACTTAGTATTTTAGAGGTGAAGATTTATGTATCAAGATGTGATAATAGCAGGATTTGGCGGTCAAGGTGTTATGTTAATTGGAAATATCCTTGCCTATGCTGCAATGGAGCAAGGGCTTAATGTTACATATATGCCTGTATATGGCGTGGAAATGCGGGGTGGTACTGCCAATTGTACTGTGGTTATATCTGACGAAGAAATAGGCTCGCCTGTTATCTTTTATCCAAAAACACTTATCATCATGAACCAACCTTCTCTTGAGAAATTTCAACCAAGATTAATTGAAAAGGGCCTTCTCATTGTCAATTCCTCAATAGTAGATGAAAGTTTAGTTGATAAAGAAAAGTACAATGCCTTTGTTGTGCCAGTAAATGATATAGCTGATAAGCTGGGAGATATCAGGATGGCCAATATGGTTGCCATGGGTGTATGGGTAGGTGCAACCAAGGCTATGGATTTGGATGTAGTTATGAAATCAATGGAAAAACTCCTGTCATCTTTAAAAAAAGAAGTAATTGAAAACAATAAAAAGGCATTGCTTGAGGGTTATAAAATTGGTAGTGGCGAGTGATTACGAATATAAAAAGATTTTTGGAGTAATTGGATATCCAATATCCCATAGCCTTAGTCCAATAATTCATAACTGGGGATTTAAACTTTTTAATTTACCTTATGTATATTTTAAATGGAGTATAGATCCATGTAAACTTCCTGAATTTATAGTATCTGTGGATACTTTGAATATAGGTGGTTTTAGTGTAACCATTCCTTTTAAGGAAAAAATAATCCCTTATTTAGATGAAGTGACTGATGAAGCTACTGCAGTTGGGGCAGTTAATCTTGTGTATGTTAATGAAAATAAAAAGATTGGACACAATACAGATGTGGATGGTTTTTTGGCTCCAATTAAGGATATTGATGTAGATTCTGCCCTGATTCTAGGATGTGGTGGAGCTGCCCTTGCCTGTATTTATGGACTGAAAAAAAATAAAATAGAATCAATCACAGTAGCAGGACGCAATAAAGATAAATTAAACTGGGTAAAGAAAAGGTTCAACGTAGAAATTATTGACTGGGACCTTAGAGACAAGCCAAACGCCGATCTCCTTATAAATTGTACTCCCATTGGAATGTCTTCTTATAAAGATGAAAACCCCTATCCAGATAAAGATGGCTTAAGCAGATTTCAATTGGTCTATGATGTGGTTTATAATCCCCTTGAAACCAAGCTCATAAAAGATGCAAAAAATTTAGGCATAAAAGTTATTCCTGGGATTTATATGTTTATCTATCAAGCATTGTTCCAATTTCAGATCTGGACAAACAAGACCTTTGATATAAATGAAGCTTTAAACCTCTTGAGACAATATCTATAATAATTACACTCATGCATGTTGTTTGCGTGAATTTGCCTTGAATTTTTTATCTCAATCAAATATAATAGAAATTAGCTTTATGAATTGGTTTAAATAGTTTTTATGTTTTTAAACAAAAATATAGTGGAGATAATTATGAAGATCAATAAATGGATTTTGACATTATTTTTGTTGTGTTCTTTGGCTATTAGCCCTTCTAAATCCACTGCTGATAAGATGTATGAACCCCTAAAACAATTTAGTCAGGTGCTCAGTATAATAGAAAAAAGCTATGTGAGAAATGTAGACAGAAAAGAGTTAATTAAGGGTGCCATTGAGGGAATGTTGAAAAATTTAGATCCCCATTCCCTTTACCTGGATAAAGACGCATTTAAAGAGATGCAAATTGAAACTTCTGGTGAATTTACCGGAATAGGGATAGAGATAACAATAATGAATGGAAGGCTCACTGTAGTATCTCCAATTGAAGATACTCCAGCTTATAAAGCAGGCCTTAAAGCTGGAGATATTATTATAAGAATAAATGATGAGCCCACTGATGATATTACGCTTTTTGAGGCTGTAAAGAAAATTAGAGGACCAAAAGGCACAAAGGTTCGTTTAACCATCCTTCACAAAGACTCCCATGTGCCTGAGGAGGTTACCATTGTAAGAGATAGAATTCCTGTACACAGTGTAAAATCCCAGATGTTTGGAAAAGACTATTTATATGTGAGAATAACCAATTTCAATCAAAATACTACCAGGGAATTAATTGATGCGATACATAGACAAAAGAGTACTTTAAAAGGAATTATTTTAGACCTTCGTAATAATCCAGGGGGATTGCTTGATCAGGCAGTATCAGTGGCAGATGTATTTTTACAAAAAGGGCTTATAGTCTATACCAAGGGTAGGGTTCCTGAGAGTAAAATGAGTTTTTCTGCTCAAAAACAAGAAACTGATGTAACTTGTCCCTTAGTTGTATTAATCAATGCTGGTAGTGCTTCAGCCTCAGAAATTGTTGCCGGTGCACTTCAGGATCAACACAGGGCCTTGCTTGTTGGAGAAAGGAGTTTTGGAAAAGGTTCTGTTCAGACTATTATCCCCCTATATGATGGCTCTGCCATTAAACTAACCACTGCAAAATACTATACCCCATCTGGAAGGTCTATACAGGCCGAGGGTATTGCACCTGATATTGAAGTGCCTTTGATTGTAGCTAAAAAAGATGAGCAGCAAAAATTAATGGAGAAGATCATGAAAGTGCGAGAAAAAGATCTGGAGAAACATCTTGAAAATAAGAATAAAGAAGAAAACAAAAAATTTCAATTAAATAAAAAGGCAAAGGAGATGCTCACAAAGGACAACCAGTTAAGGATAGCATTTGAGCTTGTAAAGATCATGCCAAGATTAAAGAGTATCACCTTTAATTAAAAATGGCAAAAAAGCGATCTAGTAAAAAAAAGAATAAAAATAAAAAAGGAAGCCTGGGCATTGTCCTGGGCTTCCTTTTTATATTAGGCGTTACTTTTTTCTTTCTTGTATATGTCTTGAATCTGCCAAGTAAACACCAATATAATTATACTAATAAAAAGTCAAAAAATTATATACAAAGCAAGAAAAAGGTTTTGTCCCTTAAAAAGGGCATGACATATGAAGAACCTTTAATCTTTCCCCTGGATGAAAAGATAAAAAAAGTAGATCTAGCACTACTTCAATCCCTTGTTATCTCTTCCCTTCCCAAATATTCAGTTCATTACATAAAGATAGAAAAAAGACGTATAAAAAATAATATTTATCTCTATCAGTCTATAGAGATAACCGGTAGGGCGGCTAAAATCAAAGTACTTAAAAGAAAATTAATGGAGTTTTTAAAGGCCTGGTTTAAGGATAGTGAATTAAAGTTAATAAAAGATAAAAATTCTTTAAAAATTATAGTAGAGGGAGTTTTAACACATTCTATTTTTTTTAATACCAAAGGAACAATTATTAGAAAACAGATTAAAAAGGGAACACTAATACTTATAATAGATGATATTGGACGGGATTTAGACGCAGCAAAGAAGTTGATATCAATGTTTGGGACCAGTATAAATCTATCTATTTTGCCCTATAGCCCTCATGCAATAGACATTTATAACCTTTGTGTAAAACTAAAAATCCCAATACTTTTACATATGCCAATGGAACCATTGAGTTATCCTGAGTCTGATCCAGGGCCTGGTGCTTTGCTCACAACCATGGATAAAAACACGGTCAAAAATTTTACTCAAAGGGCATTAAATCGTTTTCCAGGTATAATTGCTGTTAACAATCACATGGGTTCTAAATTTACCCAGAACGCTAAACTTATGAAGGTTTTTTTTAGTGAGCTCAAAAAGAGACATCTATTTTTTATTGACAGTATGACTACCTCAAAGAGTGTATCCAGTAACTTAGGAAAATTGTTAGAAGTGCCTGTGTACAAAAGAGATGTTTTTTTAGATAATAAGAAGGATATAAAATATATTCTACTCCAGATGCATAAAGCAGAAGTGTATTCTATGAAAAAAGGGGTAGTAATTGTGATTGGACATCCATATAAGGAGACGATTAAGGCCCTTGAGTTGTGGAGAGAGAATAAAAGTAAAAATATAAGGCTTGCCTCAGTAAGATATCTCTTAAAACAAAACAGGGCTGTCTTTTAAACAGCCCTGTTTTTAATAAGTTTAGAATAGACCAGATACCTTTCCAGTCTTTGGATCTACATCAACTCTCATATATGCAGGTTTGGAGCTTGTACCTGGCATCAAGCTTATTGTTCCAGCAACTGGACAGAGGAATTTTGCTCCAGAGTAGATGAGAACATCTCTGATTGGGAGCACCCATCCCTTTGGAACACCCTTTAGTGTTGGGTCGTGGGAAAGGGAAAGATGGGTTTTTACCATCATTGTCATGTAGTCTGCATATTTTGGATCAGATTCTAACATCTTGGCCTTTTGTTCAGCTTCAGGGGTCCAGGTTACGCCGTCAGCTCCGTAAACTTCCTTGGCAATTATCTCAACCCTATCCCTTAACTTCATTTCAAGGGGATACAAGAATTTAAATTCACTTTCTTCTTCACATGCATCAATAACAGCATCAGCAAGCTCCAGGGCTCCATCACCACCATATCTCCAGTGATCAGATACAGCACATCTGGCACCAGCCTGTTCTGCTATTTTTCTCACAGCAGCAACTTCTGCATCTGTATCAGTATGGAATTTATTAATACATACAACTGGGTTCATACCAGATTTTCTAATTACATTGATGAGATGGACCATATTTTCACAGCCCTTTTCAACTAATTCCACATTTTCCTTGGTATATTCTTCTGGAAGGGGTCTACCAGGAACAACTTTTGGTCCACCACCATGCATTTTAAGAGCCCTAATAGTTACAGTCAAAACAGATACATGGGGTTTTAATCCACTTAATCTACATTTTACATTCCAGAATTTTTCAAAACCAATGTCTGCTGCAAATCCAGATTCTGTTACGTGGTAATCAAACATCTTTAGACCAATTCTATCAGCAATTATGGAGGATTGTCCAACAGCAATGTTGGCAAATGGTCCTGCATGAACCATACATGGCTGATATTCAGCTGTGCACATAAGGGTTGGATTAATGGTATTTCTCATCCATGCACACATGGCATTACCAACCTTAAGGTCTCCGGTTGTCACGGGCTTTCCATCCCTATCAAAAGCAACAGTGATTTCATTTAAACGCTTTTTTAAGTCAGCAAGATCCTTTGCAATGGAGAGAATGGCCATACATTCTGAACTTACAGAGATTCCGAATTTAGATTGCATTGTAAAACCATCGTATCTTCCGCCAATACCAATAATAATATTTCTCAAGGCTTGTGCGCAAAAGTCAATAACCCAGCCCATCTCTACTCTGGTAGGATCAATATTTAATGCTGGAATTCCTGATAACTTTTCAATCTTTTCAGGGCCGTAGTTTCTCTCATGTTGCATTCTAGCCGTCAATGCCACCATGGCCAGGTTGTGGGCATTTGTTATGTCGTTTATGTCTCCAGTAAGGCCCAGAGAGAATTCTGTCATTGGGATCAAAATAGCATTTCCACCACCAGCAGCAGTACCTTTGATGTTCATTGTTGGACCGCCAGAGGGCTGACGAAGGGCCCCACCTACATTTTTACCTCTCTTGCCCAAACCTTCCATAAGTCCAACAGAAGTAGTGGTTTTTCCCTCGCCCAGAGGTGTTGGTGTGATAGCTGTTACCTCAATGTACTTTCCATCTGGACGATCCTTTAATCTTTCAATGATCTTTAAGAAGTCCAGTTTACAAAGCCTTCCCATAGGGATGATTTCGTCTTTTTGAAGCCCCAATTTTTCCCGCCACTCATCAGGTGTTGGCATATTTTCTTCTGCTGCCTCAGAAATTTGCCAGTCCTCCATTTTGGTTGGATCATAGGCCATTTTCATATACTCCTTTTTTTGAAGGTTAAACAACAAACCAAACCCTACTCTACAAAGCAGTTATGGATAGAATTGTTTTTTGTGATTCCTTAAATCAAAATTCACAATTTTGTCAAAGCCATTTTTTTAGATAATTGGAGCTTTTTTGACAATATTTTTTATATTCATGCTGGGATATTGTGATATTTTTCTTTATCTCTTTTTTGTTGCAAAAAAGAAAAATTGAAATTACCAAATAAAAGATATATTGGAGATATGGTATGAAAAAAAAATTGAAAAAACTGCCTCTGGGGCTGGCAGAATCTATCCTTGAAAGTATTAATGATGGAGTATTTACAGTAGATCTTGATTGGAAGATAACCTATTTTAACAAATCAGCTGAAAGAATAACCAAGGTTTCTAGGGAAGATGCCATGGGACGATTTTGTGCAGATGTGTTTAAATCAAGTATGTGCGAGGATAGCTGCCCCTTAAGAAAGACCATGGAAAATAAAATACCTATTATTGGTCAGACAGGCTTTATAATAAATGCCCTTGGAGAAAGAGTGCCCATTAGTGTTTCATCAGCAGTCTTAAAAGACCCAAATGGTAACATAATTGGAGGGGCTGAGACCTTTCGGGACTTAAGTGAGGTTGAACATCTCAAGTTAGAACTTACTTCAAGATATAGAGTGGGAAACTTGGTCTCCCGCTCTCCTAAGATGAGAAAAATTTTTGATATACTACCAACTATCTCTAACAGTCCTTCCACTGTATTAATTTTAGGTGAAACCGGCACAGGAAAAGAACTTTTGGCCAGGACAATACATGAGTTGAGTCCAAGAAAAGATGGACCTTTTGTTGCAGTAAATTGTTCCGCCCTTCCAGAAACACTCCTGGAAGCAGAATTTTTTGGGTTTAAAAAAGGGGCATTTACAGGAGCTGTTAAAGACAGAAAAGGAAAATTAGAAACTGCTGATAAAGGCACTCTATTTTTAGACGAAATTGGGGATATGCCCTTATCCATTCAGGCTAAACTCCTAAGAGTAATTCAAGAGCGATGTTTTGAACCCATTGGTTCCAATAAAACTATATCTGTGGATATAAGGATAATCTGTGCTACAAATAAAAATCTGGAAGAATTAGTTGAGAAGGAAAAATTTAGAAAAGATCTTTATTATAGAATAAATGTCATAAAATTAGAACTTCCTCCTTTAAGGGAAAGAAAAGAAGACATTCCTTTGTTGGTAGATACTTTTATATCTCATTTTAATAAGGTGCTTGGCAAAGATATTAAAGGAGTCTCTCCAGAGGCCATATCATTACTTATGAGCTACAATTGGCCAGGTAATATAAGAGAACTTGAAAATATTATAGAGAGGGCATCTATATTGTGTTTTGGTGATATAATTGATATAGAACACCTGCCAGAAGAAATAATTTCTTTTACTAAGAGTGATGAAGCTTTAGATATAAAATCTACAAAATCCCTTATGGAAAAACAAATAATTATAAATGCTTTAAAACAAAACAATTACCACCCAGTAAAAACAGCAAAATCCTTGGGGATTCATAAAACCACTCTTTATAGAAAATTAAAAAAATACAATATTCAACTACCTAAAAATTCAAAATAGTCTATTGATATAAACAGAGATTAAAAGTCAAAGGGTAAAAAATGATTTTAGAAAGATTAAAGAAAAATCCTTCATTATCACTCATTTTAATCTTTGGGTTAGTGAGTTTACTTGGAGACATGATATATGAAGGCGCTAGAGGTGTTGTTGGTCCTTATATGGCCAGCCTTGGTGCCAGTGCTGCTATTGTTGGTTTTGTCTCTGGTATTGGAGAGTTCCTTGGTTATGGCCTAAGGCTTATATCTGGTTATCTCACTGACAAAACCAATCTCCTCTGGACCTTTACTATTCTGGGTTATTTGATGATTATTTCTATTCCTTTGCTTGGTATCTCAAATTCCTGGGAAATAGCAGCTATTTTCATTATATTAGAAAGAATTGGGAAAGGAATTCGTACCCCAGCAAGGGATGTAATCCTTTCCTATGCCACAAAAGAGATAGGAAGGGGGTTTGGCTTTGGAATCCATGAAGCAATGGACCAGATTGGAGCAATTATCGGGCCTCTTTTATTTGGTTTATTTTTATATGTTGGGCTTGGCTATAAAAAAGGATTTTTGATGTTAATTTTTCCCTGCATTTTTTTGCTTATTGTCCTCTTTATTGCAAAACATACAGTTAAAGATCCAAAAAGGTTGGAAAAAAATCTAGGTGATAATAAAAGAAAACAAGATATTCCATCTATATTTTGGATATATGTTGTTTTTAGTGCAATTAGTGTAATAGGATTTGTAAATTTTCAGATAATATCTTATCATTTTAAGGTTCAACATATATTAAATGATTCATTTATTCCTATTATATACGCATTTGCAATGGGAATAGACGCAATCTTTGCCCTAATAATAGGCAGGATATATGATAAATTTGGACTTAAAACAGTTCTTATTATACCATTTATAAATATTTTTATTCCCTTTTTTGTCTTTAGAAAAAGTATAAATTTTTTAATTTTAGGAATTATAATCTGGGGTATGGTTATGGCAATGTATGAAACTGTTATGAGGGCTTCTATTGCAGATATTATTCCCATAGCCAAAAGGGGATATTCATATGGTATATTTAACACAGTATTTGGACTTTCTTATTTTTTAGGGAGTTTTGTAATTGGATTTTTATACACTTTAAATCTAGATTATGTAATAATTTATATACTAATTATGTCTGTAGTATCTCTATTAGTTGGACTAAAATTAATCAAATAACTAAATTGCCATGAAAATACCTGTTTTTTTATTAAAAATTGATGAATATAATGAAATATTGGAACATGCTTTAGATGATGTTTTAAATTATTTTGACATTAAATGTAAAAATATCTTAATTAAGCCAAATTTTATTGCTGCAAAGAATTTTAGAATAAGTTGCACAAATCCATTTATCATATACTATTTAAGTAAAATTTTTTTAAAACAGGGATGCAATGTCTTTATTGGTGATTCTCCAGCCTTTGGCTCTGCTAAGGATATAGCAAAAATAACAGGATTATATGAGATTGCAAAAGATTTGCCTGTAAAAATTATTGATTTTAATAAAAAAAGATATAAGGGATTTTATTTTTCCTTGGCAAGGGAAATACAAGATGTAGATTTAATTGTAAATGTATGCAAACTAAAGGCCCATGCACAGATGGGACTTACTCTTTGTGTGAAAAATTACTTTGGACTTGTGGTGGGACTCAATAAATTATTAGCACATATAAAATTTGGACAAAATCATACTATATTTTCAGACTCAATTTTAAAGATTTTAAATTTTATCCCAAGATCCATTAATATAGTTGATGGAATATTGGCAATGGAGAAAACAGGACCTTTAGATGGAGAGGAAAAAAAGTTAAATCTTATCGGTGTATCCACCAGTGCTGTTGCAATGGATACAGCTATCTACAATTTGATAGGTGCAGATATTAATTCCATACCTCTTTACAAAAGTAGTGTATTAAATAATTTATACGGATCAAAGCTTGAGCATATAAATTTAATAAAAGACCCTGCTTTTAATTCAAAAATGGCATTTAAATACCCGAAAGAATTAAAGGACATCTCCTTTAGACCAGACAGAGTATTTTGGTCTTTTATTAAAAGATGTTATTTGCGTCTATTTAAGTGATATCTAAAAATATTAGACATAATTTCTAATTCCATATAAAAAATATCCACCAAATATTATTAAAAATACTCCACACAGTTTAATTATAACATGATAAGTGGTATCTTTCATTATTTTTTTGCCCTTACTAATACCAAAAGATACTAAAGAATACCATGCTAAATCAGCCAATATATGACCTGTAAAAAATATAGCAATGCCAATTATTTTAAATTTTATTGCAGACATCAAATACCCCATACCAATGGTTGCCCACCACAGTATCCAATATGGATTTGCAAGACTTACCATTGCTCCTGCAATAATAGAAGAACTATAAATTCCTTTGTCTTTATTTTTTATCTTCTTTGTGTCTAAAGTTAAATTTTTAGCCGACTTTATCATATCATAGCCCATGTATATGAGAATTGAACCACCTATAATACTTATTGACATAATAAAAGTAGAAGATTTTAAAATTGAGGAAAGACCCAATAAGATAGAGATAACCAGGATAAATTCTAATATACCGTGTCCTAAAACCAAAAGAGGACCTTCCCAAAAGCCCTTTTTAGCAGAATTTGCAATAGTTACAGTTAAAAGCGGCCCAGGCATCATGGCACCTGATAGAGTGATTACAAAAGATGTTATAAAAAGAAGTGGCAAATTGAACATTTTCATCCTCTCATTTTTGGGCACCATATTTATTTTTTTGTAATAATGTCAAGTTGACATTTGAAGTTGCCTTAAATAAAAAGACCTAACTATTTTTTAAGGAGCTAAAAAAATATGATTATCCTGGGCGTGGACACAGGTGGTACTTTTACGGATTTTATTTATAGGATAAATGATGAGTGGAAGGTATATAAAATTTTATCTACCCCTGATAATCCAGCCAGGGCAGTGTTAAAAGGTTACAATCTAATTTGCAAGGGCAAATCTGCAAACATTACCCACGGTTCAACTGTTGCAACTAACGCTTTATTAGAAAGAAAAGGTGCAAAAACTGCCCTAATTACCAATAAGGGGTTTGAAGACCTGATTGAAATTGGAAGGCAGAATAGAAATAAATTATATGATTTAAAATACAAAAAAATACCACCATTAATACCTTCAGATTTGCGGTTTGGAGTAAGGGGAAGAATAAATTACAAAGGAGAGGTTGTAGAGGATATAGATTGTAATGAAGTTAAGGACATTGTTCAAAAGATTAAAGCATTAGGTGTTGAATCAGTTGCAGTATGTCTGCTTTTTTCCTTTAAAAATGATATACATGAGAGAGTTATATCTAAAGAGTTGGAGAATACAAGATTGTTTTATTCCCTGTCCAGTGAAGTGCTTCCTGAATTCAGAGAATATGAAAGGATGTCAACTACTGTGATAAATGGTTATGTATCCCCAAAAATGACCAGATATCTTTCTTTTATTGAACAAAATATTGGGGATAGTAAACTCAGGATAATGCAGTCAAATGGGGGGAGTATTTCCGCTAAAACAGCAATGAAAGAGTCTGTCAGGACCATATTGTCTGGTCCTGCTGGAGGAGTTGTTGGGGCATTTGAGATAGGTAAATTAGCAGGTTTTGATAGATTAATTACCTTTGATATGGGGGGAACATCTACAGATGTGTCTTTGATAGATAAGGACCTGCCTATCACAACAGAGTCAGAAATAGCTGGATTTCCAATAAAGACCCCAATGATCCATATTCATACAGTTGGTGCTGGAGGCGGCTCAATTGCATATTTTGATAAAGGAGGTGCACTTAAAGTCGGACCTCAGAGTGCTGGCGCAGATCCTGGACCTATTTGTTATGGAAAGGGTGAACATATAACAGTTACTGATGCCAATTTATATCTAGGCAGATTAATTCCAGAGAGATTTTTAGGCGGATATATGAAGCTTCATGTAAATAGGCTTAATGGATATTTTGAAGACATGGCAAAAAAAGGTGCACTTAATCCAATTGAGCTTGCTGAAGGAATCCTTAGAGTTGCAAATGCAAATATGGAAAAGGCCATTCGGGTGATATCTGTGGAAAAGGGATATAATCCTTCTGAGTTTGTCCTGTTTTCTTTTGGTGGAGCAGGGGGGATGCATGCATGCTTTTTGGCAAGGCTGTTAAATATTCCAAAAGTACTTGTTCCAAAACATCCAGGAATACTCTCAGCTATAGGCATGCTCATTGCCGATGTTATAAAGGACTATTCAAAGACAGTAATGATTCCTCAACATCAATTGGAAATAGAAGATTTAAATGGATATTTTAAAGAGATAGAAAATAAGGCAATTTCAGACCTTTTAGAGGAGGCAATAAAGAGACAGGATATTGTAATAAATAAGTTTTTGGATATAAGATATAAAGGTCAATCTTATGAAATTTTAGTTCCATTTAAGGGAAATTTTATAAAATCCTTTCATAAATTACATGAAAGGATTTATGGTTATTGCAATTTTGAGCATGAAATAGAAATTGTAAATATTAGAATTAGGGCAAGAGGAAAATTGCCAAAACCAGAGTTTAAGAAAAAAGACCTTGTAACAAAACAAATACCGGCAAATGCCATTTTAGGAGAAACAAAAACAATTTTTTCTGGAAAAGAATGTAACACCTCTGTATATGATAGGGAGTTACTTTTACCTGGTAATGAAATAAAAGGTCCTGCAATTATAGTTGAATATTCATCTACTATTGTAATTCCTGAAGATGCTAGAGCTGTAGTAGATGAATTTGAAAATATTTTAATAACTACTTAAGCAAGTAATGGGGATTATATATATGAAGGTAAATCCAATACAATTGGAAGTATTTAAAAACAGGCTCTCTTCAATAGCAGAAGAGATGGGAGTGAGTTTAAACAGAACTGCCTTTAGTCCCAATATTAAAGAACGAAAGGATTTTTCCTGTGCAATATTTGATGAAAATGGAGATATGATTGCTCAGGCTGCACATATTCCTGTACATCTTGGTTCAATGGCCATGAGTGTTAAACAGGCAATCTCAGATGTGGACTTTTTTGAAGGCGATATGGTTATATTAAACGATCCTTATAAAGGTGGTACTCATCTTCCAGATATCACTATTATAGCACCGGTATTTATTTCGAATAAAGATAAACCAGATTTTTTTGTTGCAAACAGGGCACACCATGCAGATGTTGGAGGAGTTTCTTGTGGGTCTATGCCTCTATCTAGGTCTTTGTATCAGGAAGGAATTATAATTCCTCCTTTAAAAATAGTGGAAAAAGGTGAAATTGATAAGAAGTTGCTTAAGTTTTTTTTAAATAATGTGAGGACTCCTGGTGAGAGAAAAGGGGATTTTTCTGCACAAATTATGGCAAATAGAATAGGTATTAAGAGGATTTTAGAAGTAGTGCAAAAATATGACATTGACACAGTAAAATTTTATTCAAATGCTATGATGGACTATTCTGAAAAAGTATTAAGAGATTTGATTTTAAATATAAAAGATGGCGAATATGATTTTTGCGATTATTTAGACGATGATGGTCTTGGTACCAAAAATATAAAAATTCAAGTAACAATAAAAATCAAAGGAGATAATGTTGAAATAGATTTTTCTAAGAGCCATGCTCAAGTAACAGGGAGTGTAAATTGTGTTTATTCAATTACTTTATCAGCAGTGTTATATGTATTTAGATCTTTGATAGATTTAGATATACCAACAAATGCAGGGTTGCTTAGGCCTATTAAGGTAACAACAAAAAAGGGGACTATTGTAGATGCAAATTTTCCAGCTCCAGTTGCTGGTGGAAATGTTGAAACTTCTCAGAGGATTGTAGATGTAATATTAGGGGCACTGGCAAAAGCTATTCCCCAAAAAATACCTGCAGCCAGTCAAGGAACAATGAATAATGTCTCTATTGGAAGTCTTGATAAGAGGGTAAATATGCCATTTGCCTATTATGAGACAATAGGCGGAGGCATGGGAGGATTTTTAGGGGGAGATGGAGAGAGTGCAGTACATTCCCATATGACGAACACCTTGAATACACCCATTGAGGCCCTTGAATTTACATATCCATTCATGGTCACTGAATATTCAATTAGAAGGGGGTCTGGTGGAAAAGGGAAATATAGAGGAGGAGATGGTATTGTCAGAGAATTAAAGCTCCTTTCAGATGCAGAAGTTACAGTGTTGTCTGAAAGAAGAGAGCATGGCCCATATGGTCTATTTGGAGGAGATTCAGGAAAGGTTGGAAAAAATATCTTGATAATTGATGGAAAAAAAATAGATATGCCTGGTAAATTTAACAGGTTTTTAAAAAAAGGTTCAATTTTAAGGATAGAGACACCAGGTGGTGGTGGATATGGAGAAGACAAAAGGTAAATCTACACTATTACCTCTCTATCCCTTATTCCCAAAAAATACAATATTGCATCTAATCCTACATTGGTTAAAGACTGCTTTGCCCCTTGCCTTACAATGGGTTTTGCCCTAAAGGCAATGCCAAGTCCTGCTAGATTTAACATGGGAAGGTCGTTTGCGCCGTCACCAACTGCTATAACCTGCTCTAAAGATATATTTTCTGATTTGGCGAGTTTTTTTAAAATTTCAGCCTTTTTTTCGCCGTCTATTATTTCTCCCAGGACCTTTCCAGTTAGCACATTGTTTTTTATTTCAAGTTCATTTGCAAACACATAATCTATGTTTAACCTTTTTTTTAAATATTCCCCAAAAAATGTAAAACCACCTGAAATTATGGCAATTTTATATCCAAGTATCTTAAGATTTTTAATTAGCTTTAATGCCCCATCAGTTAAGGGCAAATTTTTTGCCACTTCAAAAAGGACTGGTCTTTCTAATCCTTTAAGCAGAGCAACCCTTTTTTTTAAACTCTCTTTAAAGTCAAGTTCTCCTTGCATAGCTCTTTCTGTAATTCTTTTGACCTCTTCATATACCCCTTTTTTCTTGGCAAGCTCGTCAATGACCTCTGTCTGTATCAGGGTAGAATCCATATCAAAGGCAATAAGTCTTCTATGACGTCTATAGGGTGTATCTTCCTGTATCCCTAAGTCAATATCTCCCTTTTGTGATAAAATTAAAAATTCTCGCCTGATTTTTTTTAAATCAAGAGATTCTCCTTCAAGGGTCATTTCTATACAAATAACACCTTTATTTTCAACTGTATTTAATTTAGGTTTAGATAATCTTTCGATAGAAATTACATTTACATCGTGCTTAAAAACCAGGTTCATTAAAGAATGTAAATGATTTATTGTAAGGTTTTTTGCAAGGGCTGTTATTATATATCTTTTTTTTTGCGGCTCATTTAAGGGGTAATTTTTATCAAGCTCTATTTTTTCAAAGGTTACATGGAGATTTAATTTATGGCAGGTGTATAATATCTCCTTAAGAAAGTCGTCAGTAGAGATATCGGAGGGGAGTTTAATCAGGATTTCTAGTGATAATGTCTTATATATAACTGCCTGATTTATATCCAGGACCTCACCCTTAAATAGACTTAAAGCATTTGTGATGTGTTTTAACTTATTTGGGGTATCCTTGCCATTTATATTTAAAAGATATGTATTTGACATTTTTTTTATTTAGGGTATTTATAGTTATCCGCACAACTTCATATAATATGGGGTGCCCTTTAAAAATTTTTCTATCCAGCTTTTAGCAAAACTTATTTTTTTACATAACCTATTCCATGCTTCTGATATAACCTCCTTCATCTCTTTTATATCTTTTACAAAAACTAATGAAAGCACTCTTTTTATACTTTTCCAGATATACTCAATAGGATTTAGCTCTGGTGAATAAGGGGGAAGATAGACTAGATAAATATCTAACTCAGATGCCTTTTCTCTTACTACTTTACTCTTATGGGATGAAAAATTATCTATTATTGCCACTATCGCTTTATATCTCTTATTCACTTCTCTTATCTTTTCTAAAAACTTAGCTATTGATAAACCTTTTGAATCTTCTAAAAATGATTTTACACTTTCTCCTTTTATAGCATAAAAACCTATTGTGTTTGTCTTGAACTTTGTTGTATTTTTTATAATTCTTGTCTTCTCAAAACTCCATACCCTTACTGTATTGGCGGTGTTCTGCGGACTCGTTTCATCTATAAAACCTATTGCTATCTCCTCTTCTTTAAATCCTTTCTCCTTTAACAAAGAAAAAGTAAGTTGAAGTTGATTCTCTAATATCGTCTCTGCATCTTTTGGTTTCCTATAATCTACTGGATATGGTTTGGAAAAATGCATCTTAAGTTTATCTCTCAATATCCTTACTACATGGTCTTGTGAGTATTCTATATCAAAAGTATCTTTTATCAATGCCCTTACTTCTTTTGTAGTCCAATAAGCTCTCTTTTTAAGTAATTCCTTAAGCTTTTTTAAATCTTCCTCTGATAGCCTACTTGGCCTTCCTCCCCCTTTTCCTCTTCCTTTACCTTTTATCCCTTTATAACCCTCTTGGTTCCATTCCCTTATCCATAAGTATCCTGTCGATTGGGCTATCCCACAACCGCTACACGCCTTTTCAAAATCTATCCCTTCTCTTATAAGATTTAGAAAAATAAGTTTTACCAAAATATTGTCTTTCTTCTCACCCTTTAATTTTTCCTTTAGCTCTTCTGCATTTTTAACCTTAATACGTTCCCCTTTCATAAATATTCATTATATCAAATCGTTCCTATTATATCAAGTTCTGAAGGATACTATAAATTTACAAATTGGATTAATTTGTATAGGATTGTTTGTTATTATGCAAGTTATAAAATAGGAGGTGGTTATGGAAATCTTGGTGCTTTATTATTCTAAGACTGGCAACACAAAAAAATTGGCTGAGGCTATTGCCAGGGGTGTAGAAGAGGTTGAAGGGGTTAAGGCAAACTTAAAATCAACTAATGAAGTAACCAAAGAGGACTTTTTAAATGCATCAGGTGTAATCGCTGGCTCCCCTGTATATTTTGGGGTAATGGCAGCTGATTTAAAGAGAGTATTTGATGAATTTGTATCCATTAGAAAAAAGATGGAAAACAAAATAGGGGCCGCCTTTGCCACTTCTGGAGACTTAACAGGTGGAAAAGAGACTACCATGATGTCTATTATACAGACCATGCTTATTTATGGAATGATAATTGTTGGGGATCCCATGAGTGCAACTGGCCATTATGGGGTGGCATGCGTTGGAGCACCAGATGAAAAAACAGTGGAAAATGGAAAAAAACTTGGGAAAAGGGTTGCAGAACTTGCAAAAAAATTAGCTTAAGTGGGGTCTTAAATTATGGATATTTGCATTGTTGGTACTGGTTATGTTGGTCTGGTTACGGCTGCATGTTTTGCTGAGACAGGCAATAATGTAATTTGTGTAGATATTAATGTAGATATCATAAAGAAGTTGAAGCAGGGTCAAGTTCATATTTTTGAACCTGGACTGGAAGATCTGATACAAAGGAATTTAGAACAAGGAAGGCTCCAGTTTACAACAGATATTAAAGAAGGAATAGCTAAAGGGTTGTTTATTTTTATATGTGTTGGAACACCCCCAAAGGAAGATGGCAGCTGTGACATGAGATATGTGGAAGGTGTAGCAAGAGATATAGGCAGATATATCAATGAATATAGAATAGTGGTAAATAAGTCCACAGTACCAGTTGGCACTGCAGATAGAGTGAGGGCTATAATTTTAGAGGAACTCAAAAGACGGGGGGTAGATGTTGAATTTGACGTTGTATCAAATCCTGAATTTTTAAAGGAAGGGGATGCTGTTTCTGATTTCATGAAACCAGATAGAATTATTGTTGGAACTGATAATGTTAGAACTGCTGAATTACTTAAGGCCCTGTATGCTCCCTTTGCTCGTTCCAGGGAAAAACTAATTGTCATGAGTATTAGAAGTGCTGAGATGACAAAATACGCAGCCAATGCCATGCTAGCCACCAAAATTTCTTTTATAAATGAAATTGCGAATATTTGTGAACAGGTTGGTGCAGATGTATCAGATGTTAGACTTGGAATTGGGGCAGACCACAGAATTGGATATCACTTCATTTATCCAGGGGTTGGCTATGGAGGTTCATGTTTTCCAAAGGATGTAAAAGCTTTAATTAGCACGGCTAAGCAGATGGGATATGATCCAAAGCTTCTTAGTTCTGTTCATCTAGTAAACGAAGAACAAAAAAAGATATTGGCAAAAAAAGTGGAAAAGTTTTTTTTAGACAAAGGTGGAGTTAAAGGGAAAACCATTGCAATATGGGGACTTGCATTTAAGGCGAATACAGATGATATTCGGGAGTCATCTGCTATAACCATAATTGAATACCTGACTGAAAAGGGAATGAAAGTAAGGGCATTTGATCCAAAGGCCAATAACAGGGCAAGGGAGTATTTTAAAGAAAATCCCCTTGTTGAAATAGTAGATGGGGACTATCTAGCACTTGAAGGCGCAGATGGTCTGGCAGTTGTCACTGAATGGAATCAATTTAGAAATCCAGACTTTCGGCGTATTAAAAAATTATTGAAATATCCTGTTATCTTTGACGGTAGAAATCTCTATAATCCTCGACTGGTTAAAGAGATAGGATTTGAGTATTACGGCATTGGCAGAAAATAATTTAAAGGGGACTCTTATGTCCCCTTTTTTTACAAATAGAGAGGGAGTTTACCTGTCCACTTCCTTATCTGTAATTCAAAGAGTACAGCCCTTTCATATTCGATGTTCAGCATAAAGGGGGCGCCTTCTCCCTGGTCAAACTGATCATCTAAAAACTGAGTCTCTTCCCAAAAGTCTAAAAGCTCTTCTGTGGGTAAGTTCTTTATTTGTTCAATTAAAGTGTTATCCACTAAATATGGAAAACAATTTGCCATCAAATCCTCCTATACATTAATTAGTTGATGAACTTGTGACAATTATTAAAAATTTTTTTTAAAAAAGCAATATTTAATTTTATTGGATATTGTCTTAAAAATTACAATTTCAATGCTCTAAAAAAATTTTTCCTAGTAATTTTATTGCAAGATTTTAAAAAAAATATAAAATAAAACTTGTGATGTCACAAAGGTTTTTAGGAGTTAAAGGTATGAAATTATTAAGTAAAAAAATATTTAATGAAAAAGGATTTGATTTTAGCAAAATTATCAATAATTTCAAATATTTCATTAAATCTATTGTGCTTTCTATTCAAAAAAATAAATGTGGTGTTAGGGCTGCAGCGCTAACATATGTAACTGTGCTTTCAATTGTACCTTTTTTGGCAATTGCTTTTTCAATTTCAAAGGGTCTTGGGTTTCATCACACGGAAGTTATCCATAACTTTCTATTAAAGATTACTGCTGGTAGAGAAGAGGTAGTGAATAATATACTTTCATACATAAATAATACAAATGCTGGAAAGTTAGGTGGATTGGGGGTCGTGACATTACTAGGAGTAGTGGTGTCTTTAATTGGTACTATTGAAGATACCTTAAATGCAATATTTGAGATTCCCAAAAATCGTTCATTAAAGGAAAAAATAACAAGTTATTTTTCAATTACTCTCTTATTTCCAATATTAATGATTGTTATAGCAACATTTTCTTCTTCACTTCTAAATATTGCCATTATTAAAAAATTATTATCTTATTCATTAATATCATATGTGTATTTATTTTTATTAAAAATTATACCTTTTTTAATTGTATGGTTTTCAATTTTTATTATCTTTTATTATATTCCAAATGGGAGGATTGACAGTAAAAGTATTTTAATAGGTTCTTTTTTTTCATCTCTTTTATGGGAAATATCTAGATATATATTTATTAATTATCAACCATTTAATCCAAAATATAATGCTATATATGGTAGTTTTGCAAAAGTATTACTTGTATTATTATGGTTATATTTTTCCTGGTTTATGTTGCTTATTGGAGCTGTTATAGCATATGAATTTAAATACATCAATTATGGAAGATTTAATGTTAAAGACAAATTAGGCAGTTTTAATTTGGCTTTAAAAGAGCTCATATTTTTAAAAATTATCCATTATATGCTTGATGTTTTTAAAAAAGGAGATGGAGTAGTGTCCCTGGAAGAATTATCAAATCTTACTAAAATGCCTGTATTCATTGTAGAAGAATTTATAGAAGCTCTAAAGAAATTAGGATTTGTTGTTGAGTTAAAAGATGATAAAAAAGCATTTGTCATAGCTTCTGAGAAAGAAAAATGTACTTTAGGGGAATTTTTAAGAATAATAAAGAGCTATGATGATGTTAATTTAGTAAAAATCAAAGAGATACATGACTATAGATCTATAAATCGCCTCTATTCCCTTGATAAAAATATTCCTCTAAGTCAAGTATTTATAGATTAAATAGTTGAGGATATTTTAATATAAGATATGTAAAGGCACAGATTACAAGACTATGAGTAATTTCTTGTTTTTGTATTAACTCAATCACTTTTGTTAGAGGTATTAATAAAACTTCTATGTCTTCTTTTTCATCTAGGTGTTGATTATAAGTATTTTTAACATCTCTGGCGAGATAGGTATAGCATTCATTGTTTAATATAGCAGGATTTGGATGTACCTTTCCTAGAAATTCTACCTTATCTGCAACATATCCTGTTTCTTCCCTAAGTTCTCTTAGAGCAGCACCTTCAGGTGTATCTTCTGGTTCAACCATTCCACCTGGGATTTCTAGGGTAAAGTCCCTTATACCGTGTCTGTATTGTTTTACAAATACCACATTATTGTCAGGTGTAAGAGGAATTATATTTACCCATGGCGTTGCTTCAAGCACATAGAATTCATAAACCTTTTTTGTTCTTGGAGATACAGCTTTATCTGTCCTTAAGTCAAAAACTCTATATGAGCTATCCTTCTTTGATTCAAGGAGTTCCCATTTTTTTAAAGACATAATTTTTCTCTCTTGATCTTTATTCTAAATAATTGTAGCGACTTAAACATTGTCAGGTAGCACTGGGTGGCTAACCCTTTATAACACTTTATGCATAGAAGCAGCTTTTTAATATAATGAAGTTTTAACAAAAACAAGGGAAAAATTAAAGGAATTTTTATTGTAATAAAAAATTGAAGAGCGGCGAAATAGGGGGGGCTGTTATCGCCGCTCTTTTTATGGAGAGTAGGGGCCTAGCAGGTTTATTTAGTAATCATACCTGATCCCAATATAAAAGGAGCGACCAGGCATGGGATACCCTTTTACAAAGCTATAATCTTTATCCAATAAATTTCTAATTTTTCCTTTAATAGATAGACTCCCAAATTTCCCAATATCAGTTAATTTTTTTCCAACTGTGAGATTTGCCACGGTAAAGCCTCCTTTTTTAATTACAGGGGCTGGCCAACCAGACTCCCAGTCATCTATCCGCTGATTTCCATGATATTCAAAATTTAAATTAGCCCAGAAACCCTTTTTATCAGAAACATATAATCCATAGCTGGCAGTTAATTTTTCAACGTATTTTAGATCATGGTCTGTTTCATCATCTTTTCTATCAAAAAGATATACAATATTTCCATAAGGCTTTATCTTACAAGGCAAATCAAAGAATTTATCAACATTAAAAGAAAGGTTTGCTTCAATACCTTGGATTTTTGCCTTTCCATGGTTTTCATAAGTTACTACCTGATTTACATAATCTGATTTTGTCACGATTTTATCTTTAAAATGGGTGTAAAAATATCCCAAAGATGCATATAGATATTCAAAAGAAGCATCTATTCCACCTTCTGCTGTCCAACTTCTCTCGGGATCGAGGTCAGAATTGCCTCTATAGTGTGTACCCCACATATAATAATCTGATGCCAGTTCTTTTGCACTTGGCATCCTATAGCCCTGGGCATAGTTTGCCCTGATTTTGATGTTATTATTAATAAGATATGTCGCTCCTATTGTGGGACATATATGTATCTTGTCTTTATCATGTCCTTCGCCTTTTTCCACTTCTACCTTGAATTTGTCATATCTAGCACCTCCAGATATGACAAATTTATTATCAAGGAGTTTGATTTTTCCCAGAATAAATCCAGCTGGATTTTTATATTTGGTTTCTCTGGGTTGATAGGGGCTTGATTCAATTCTGTAATAGACCCAGTCAAAACCACCTGTTATTACAAAATATTCCATATCTAAGGTAAGCTGTCCTTGAGCTCCCCTATGGGTTGTCTTTCTTGTTGTGGAAATTCCATCATCCCATCCATCAGGATTACTTATAAGGGGATCTACCCATTTATCTCTATCTTTTCCCTGAAAGTATCTAAATTTCCAAAATAGAGGAAGTGAAGGGAAGGTGCCCTCATAGATGAAGTCTGCTGAACTAAGGGATTTATCTGAATAATCATCTAAATCATTTTGACTGAGATAAGAAGGGTTGCCTGCTCTATCCACATCAAATTTGGTATAGATTACACCAATCCTGTTACCAGGTAAAAATTCATAACCAATGTTAAAGGAGTAGTTTTCTTTTTTATCATAACCTGTATTTTTGAACTTTGTGTTATCTCCTGTATCATAGTCGTCCATTTTCCCTCGGCTATAAGAAAATGAGTAGTCAAATTTATTTATTTTACCAGAAGAGCCTATGGTCCCGTCCTGATAATTGAAGCTTCCAAATGTTCCTTCCAAAAAAGCATGGGGTTTTCCTATTCCCCTTTTTGTGATTACATTTATAACTCCACCGATACCAGCTGAACCATATTGAACTGCTCCTGGACCTCTGATTATTTCTATTTTTTCAATGTTTTTTGTTAAAATTTTGGCCACATTTCCAGTTCCTGCACGTCTACCATCCAAAAGGATAAGCACATGTCCAAGGAGGTCGTTTCCATGGGTTTCAGTTCTAAAGCCACGAATTCCAACAGATGTTGAAGTTCCAGGATATTGTCTAATAGTACCAATGCCCTTTTCTGAAAGGAGTTCTCCTAAATCCCTTGCTGAGGAGGCTTCTATCTCTTCTGGTCCAATTACCTGGATGTTCATTGGTGTTTCTTTTACAGATTCTTTGTACCTGCTGGCAGTTACCACAATGGTCTCCAATGATGTCTGGTTTTCATATGCAGAGGTATCTTGAGAAGCAAGAATGGCTAAAATTCCGATGAAAACTACTAGATATTTTTTCATTCGTGATTTCCTCCGTGTTTTCCACCTTGATATTTTATCCACAAAGTCTCATTTCTTTACCTGTAAATCTAATCTTCATATCCTTTCCAATTTCTACAAATCTAAGGAGGATCCTTTTCATCCCCCGTCTTGTCATATCCCACCAACCAAAGGTTATATCCTCTTCACTATCTGGAGAATGGGCGATTTCTATTAAATCTGCATCTTTAAAAATTTTTTTCAGATCCTTTTTTACTTGGTCTAGATCAAGATTTTCTGTGTCTGTTCTAACATAACAAATAACACCTGTCCTCATAACCACTCCTCCTTTTGTTGAAACTTTTTATATAAATAAAAAATCCCTGAAATCCTAATACCTGGACTTCAGGGATTTCCCGTTTTTATCCCTAAAGGAGTATCCTTTCCTTGCGCCGAAGGAAAATTTTTTCCTTGTTCAGGCAGGTCTTCTGACTCTAAGGATCATCCTACTTGCCCTGTTGAATTACCTTTTTCTTAAGGAAATTCAACAGGACTCGCCTTGTTGGATAAAATTTCTGCAATTCAACAAGGCGAGCTGCACCTTCCCCTGGTATATAAACCAGAGTGGTATATTGCAGCTTTCGTCCCCTTATCACAGCCGCGGGCCGGTTCCGGATTCTCACCGGATTCCCTATTAAGCCTCTCGGCACCTGAACAATAATTCAATATTGTTCTGAAAAGAATTTTATACTTAAATAATTTATTTTGTCAAGCATTCAGTTAACAATTCAGCAATTCTCGGTGAGGGACAAATTAGATCATTTTAGATGTTTTATATCCTTCTTTCAGATTCAAAAAACTACCCTCTATTAAAAATTTAAGAAAATTTGATATAAAATACCACTTTTCTTTGGTAAAATATCCACTTATAATCTCTTTTTGGACGCACTACTCCCTCAAACTTATTTCCACCTAAAATTTGCATCATAAGATAATGTTTAGCTTGACAATATAGTGAATTAATGGTATAAAGTGTTTCAAATAGGAAGTATGAAGGAGGCACTGATTCTATGCGTAGATTCCATGTTAAGTTCACTGAAAAAAATCTTACGGGCAACGCCGGACTGGTATTGCTGGGCCTGTTTGCTGACAAACTGAAGCTTCCCAAGATGCTTGAGCAACACATTACTATTAAGCGGGGAGCTACCGCACAGTATAAGGTTTCCGACATTATCATGATTTTGATGATGGCAGTGTTAGCTGGGGCTAAGCATATGAGCCATGTATTTATCCTAAGATCTGATTTAGCATTGAGGTCGCTTTTTAAATGGGAAAGGTTTCCTGACTATACTACCATAAATCGGGTTTTTAAGTTGTTTAATCCCCGACATTGCAATGAGCTCTCCGATGTAGAAACAAAAGTGCGCAAAAAGGTTTGGGGTAAAAAATGGTTTAGCCGCATCACTTTAGATTTGGACTCTACAGTGCGTGGGGTGTATGGGAAACAGGAAGGTGCCGAGAAGGGTTACAACCCCAAGAAGCCAGGACAAAGGGGATATCATCCGCTACTTTGCTTTATTGCTGAGACGCGGGAATGTCTTCACAACTGGTTTAGAGCCGGAGATGCTTATTCAGCCAATGGTTGTGTAGAGTTTATGCAAGAGTGCTTTGCCAAGCTTCCAAGGAGAGTCTGGAAAATTATTGTACGTGCAGATTCCGCCTTTTTTAATGGAGAACTTTTAGACTACTTAGAAGAGGCTCATGCTTTGTACTTAATCAAGGTTAAGATGCGAGGACTCACTCAGCTTTTAGAAGCTCAGAAATGGCACAAGGTTAAAAATAGACCTGGCTATGAGAAGACCGAATTCACATACAAATGTGAGAGGTGGAAACACCCCCGCCGGTTTGTGGCCGTACGTCAAGTAATAGAGAGCAAATTTAGTTGCTTTTTTTTCAGCGTTACAAAGACTGAGTATGATTATTTTTGTTATGTAACAAATATGAACCTGAGTCCCTGGGACGTCCACAGGTATTATTGCCAACGGGGGGCCAGTGAAAACTGGATTGAGTGGTGTAAGGGACAGATGGCCTCTGGAAGCATTTTGACACAGGATTTTTGGGCCAACTCCGCCATATTCCAGACCTGTATTCTGGCTTACAATCTACTGGTTTGGATGATGTGGCTCAACGATGAAGATGGTTTTAGAGAAGAGCCCAACACAATCCGCATGTTTCTAATCCATGTTCCAGCTCGGCTGATGCATGCGGGACGACAATGGTTCCTTCGATTATCGAGGGATTATTTTTTCAAAGAACGTTGGATAAAGATAGAAAATTCCATCCGGTCATTACAATTTGCTTAATCTTTTTTTGAGAGTATCCTCCAAAATAGGATTTTGCGTAAGTCCATGTGCAGTGGTGTGCCTTTACACACCCGTAAAGAGTGCCACTGACCGCAGCTTCTACCTGAAAAAGCCTTCCAAGTCACAATGAGGGAGACATATCCTTTAACATAACAGCTCCATATCTAGGTATCTCTGTCCAGAACAATCAGTTGCTTACGATTGAACTGTAATTGCAGATTTTAGGTTCCATAAATTCAAAAAATATTCTCTCAAAACACTTTTTACTATGGAGGAGAGTAAAAAAACTTCAGATATTCCTCCCAACTCTCAAATAACAAAATCCGAAATGTCACTCGCAAATGATTCCAGTATTCTTTCCGAGAACTAAATTTCCCTCGACATTTCTGATATAATAGGTCTGTTAATTCTAATATCTGATGTACAAAAAAAGCTAATAAATTTAAAAGAAAAAAATTATTGATAAATTCTTCTTACAATATGTGTATAAAAGAATCTCTCTACTTTTATTTTTTGCTAACATAATTTTTTTGTCTTATAATTACAAATAATTATTCAAACATTAATACAATTTCCCTCTAAATTTTCAATACCGTCTTTTTTTCCATACTTCACGAAAAAAATGTATTATTTTTTTGGATTACCCCATGAACCCTTCCTTCCCAAACTCACCGAGAATTGCTGGGTCTTTATAGACATTCACTGGATTTTTTCTAAAAAAAAACTTGCCAAAGTATAAAATTTGGTATATAGTCTATATTATCAATCGCCGAAGTGGTGGAATTGGTAGACACGCTGGGTTCAGGACCTAGTGGGGTGTACCCCGTGGGAGTTCGAGTCTCCCCTTCGGCACTCAAAGGGTCATTGAAAAGATGTTATCAAGCCGAGGTAGCTCAGTCGGTAGAGCAGGGGACTGAAAATCCCTGTGTCGGTGGTTCGATTCCGCCCCTCGGCATAAATAAATAGCCAATAATTAAAGCCTGTTAGAAAGAAAATTCTAAGTGGCTTTTTTGAAACTAAAATTTAAGTGTGTATGCAGGGGTGCTCCGCAATTTATTTCACTTCTATTGATTTCCATAGGCAACCGGTGAATGTCAGTAAAGAAGACACAAACAAAAATTATTGTTTATCCCTATCAAGCAGCCTTTTTAATAATATTTTGTAGTACCTGGCTTGAGATAAGTGCATTAAATAAGTTTCCAAATTTAAATGTTTTCAGAACGGTTGTTGATTCATAATGTCCCATTAAAAAGCCCTTAACATCCCAGTTTATTATCAAAAAATTAGACCAAGGAAGGAAGATTTTAGGGTCCTAGTTATGTGGAGATTTTTGGTGACTTTAACAGAATAAATAATACAAAATATTTTTAAAATGTGAGGAACCAGCAAAAAGAGGTATAAAAGCTCATACCATGGTAAAATTGCTGGTAAAGGTTGAGATAGGACAAATGGTGGTTCGTAATTTGAAGTCCTCCCCCAAAGCAGGTTTTTATTGTCTTGCCTCAGAGGGAATTGGAATTTTCTTCAAAATATGTTAGCTAGTATGCAGAATTTTGGAATCCCATCATTTAGTCTCCCTCATGTTAGCGATGATAATCCATACATACACTTCCTTTTTAAAACACTAAACTATTGTCGTGAGTATCCATGTATATTTTTTAGTCTGGAAAAAGCCAGGAAGTGGTGTTTTGAGTTTGTTAATTGGTGTATAATTTTAAACATTATCACAGCAAAATTAAATTTGTTATGCCTGAACAGAGACATTTAGGCCTAGAGATTGAGATTTTATCCAAGCGTAAAGAGGTGTATAAAAATGCCTGTTCTAAACATCCAGAACGGTGGTCTGGGAACATTAGGAATTGGGATCCTATTTCAAAATTCTATTACAAGCGTTGATTTCAATCCAAAAGCTAAACAACATCTTAAAAAGGTCGTTTGATGGGAAAAAATAAAATAGCTTTTGGTGACATTAATTGATATCTTTACTGACATTCACCGTGATTGAAATTAGAAAACAAACAAATGAAGAGTTGTTAGCAAATTTTACTTTTGAGAAAAATTTTTGTTTAAGAAACTTTTATTGGAAATATTGAAAAACAAGGAGGGGTAGCTCATGGAAGATGTTTACAAAAAATTGGCCCAGGTGTTGGATTCAATGCCTCAAAGATTTCCACCAACTCCAGAGGGTCTGGAAATCAAGATCTTAAAAAAGATTTTTGAACCAGATGAGGCTGAACTTTTTTGTAAATTGAAATTAAAATTTGAGTCAGTGGACGATATCGCTAAAAGGACAGGAATGGACAAAGATTTTTTGGACAAGAAGCTGACAGAGATGTGGAAAAAAGGACAGATAATGGGACTGGATTTTGGAAAGACCAAGCTATTTAAAATGATGCCCTGGATGGTTGGGATATATGAATATCAGGTAAAGAGAATGGATGAAGAATTTGCAAAACTTTGTGAAAAATATTTATCTTATGTTGGGAAAGAGATATTGGGAAAGTCTCCAAGATATATGCAAGTCCTTCCAGTAGAAGAAACTTTAAAGATAGAACAAAAGGTTCTACCCTTTGAAAAGGTTTCAGAAATTATTGAAAAGGGAAAATCCTTTGGAGTGGCTCAATGTATATGTAGAAAGGAAAAGGCCCTCGCTGGAAAACCCTGTGATAAGCCCCAGGAAGTTTGCCTTGCAGTCGCAAAAATTCCTGGAGTTATTGAACAATTTGATCATTGGGGACGACCAATCACCAAAGAAGAAGCATATAACATTTTAAAAAGGGCAGAACAGGCTGCTCTTGTACACTTAACTTTCAATACACAAGATGATACAAATTTTATTTGTAATTGTTGCGGATGTTGTTGTGCGGTTCTCACTGCAATAAATGAGATGGGAGTAAATGAAGCAGTAAATTCAAGATATAGGGCTAAAATCGATGTGGAGCAATGTAGCGGATGTGGAATATGCAAAGATGAAAGGTGTCAAGTTAATGCAATTGTTGAAAAAGATGGGGTATATTCAGTTTTAGAACAGAGATGTATTGGTTGCGG
Organism: Desulfothermus naphthae; assembly: GCF_054657475.1. NCBI lineage: Bacteria > Pseudomonadati > Thermodesulfobacteriota > Desulfovibrionia > Desulfovibrionales > Desulfothermaceae > Desulfothermus > Desulfothermus naphthae. Next base: position 1,059,952 of record NZ_BAAHYQ010000001.1, on the reverse strand, counting down.
ACTCTGTGTATCAACCTGTCCCTCTGATGCAATTGAACTTATCAAAAAAGAAGACAACTGGACCCTGCCACCAAAGGACGAAAATGAGTGGTTAGCTATGCGTGCAAAGGAAGTTGGTGTAGACCTGTCTAAATTTCTATAAAAGGAGGATTTATATATGCAAGATCCATTATTTCAACCTATTAAAATAGGATCAATGGAGATAAAAAACAGGATTTATATGCCTGCTATGCATCTTAACATGGCAAAAAATTTCTTTGTCTCAAAAGAGATTAGAGCATTTTATAGAGCAAGGGCCAAGGGTGGTGCTGGAATGATTTGTGTTGGTTGTGCTACTGTAGACGAAAAAGCCGGTAATCCATTTGGCATCGGAGCACACAAAGATATTTTTATTCCAGGACTTAAACAACTTGCAAATGATATAAAAGAATATGGAGCCACTGCATGTATTCAACTTAACCATGCTGGCAGATATAATCACTCCTTATTCTTAAATGGCGAACAGCCTGTTGGTCCTTCTCCTATACCTTGCAGACTTACCAGAGAGACACCCCGGGAGCTCACTCAGGAAGAAATAAAAGAAATTATTGAAAACTTCGGAAAGGCAGCAAAAAGATGTAAACAAGCAGGATTTGACGCCGTGGAAATACTTGCTGGAACAGGCTATTTAATAAGTGCATTTTTATCCCCTTTAACCAACAAAAGGGAAGATGAATATGGTGGAAGCTTAGAAAATAGAATGCGTTTTGGAATTGAGGTGTTAAAATCTGTCAGGGAATCAGTAGGTGATGATTTCCCTGTAATGGTTAGAATAAATGGCAATGACCTAATGGAAGGTGGAATTGGTAGAGAAAATATGAAACTCTTTGCCAAAAGATTAGAACAAGAGGCCAGGGTGGATGCTTTTTGTGTTAATGTAGGTTGGCATGAGGCTAGGGTACCTCAACTTACCCCCTCAGTTCCTACTGCAGGATTTGCTTATCTTGCAAGGGAAATAAAAGAAACTGTTTCGGTTCCTGTTATTGCCTCCCACAGAATCCATGACTTAGACGTTGCCAGGGAACTCATAGTTGATCATATATGTGATATGGTGGCATTGGGTCGTCCTTTAATTGCTGATCCTGACCTACCCAATAAGGCCAAAGAAGGAAAAGAACATGAAATAATCCATTGTGTTAGCTGCGGCCAAGGATGTTTTGACCATATATTTCGCTTAAAATCTGTTGAATGTCTTGCAAATCCAATTGCTGGACATGAAGTAGAGTTTGAAAATATAAAAAAAACAAATCATCCTAAAAAAGTCCTGGTAATCGGAGGTGGCCCAGGAGGGATATGGGCAGCCTTAGGTGCTTCTATAAAAGGTCACAAAGTAAAATTGTGGGAAAAAACAGATAGATTGGGTGGTCAATTGAATATTGCAGGACTTCCAAGAGGAAGAGAAGAATTTTTAATCCTCGCTGAACATCTTGAAAATATATTGTTAAATAGCGATGTGGAAGTGGAATTAGAAAAAGAGGCAACTTTGGAAGATATAAAGAGAGAAAATCCAGATTTTGTAATTGTTGCCACTGGAGCAAAACCTATTACTCCATCCATTGAAGGTGTTGATCAACCCCAGGTGCATCAGGCATGGGATGTTTTAGAAGGAAAAGTAAATGTTGGAAAGCGGGTAGTGATAATTGGAGGAGGAGCTGTTGGTGTTGAGACTGCTATTGATCTTGCTCAAAGGGGCACACTGGATGGTGAAGACCTAAAATTTTTACTGGTAAATCAAGTAGAACCCCCAGAACACCTACGGGAACTTTGTATCAAGGGCACAAAAGAGGTAACGCTGATTGAAATGTTAGACTCAATAGGTAAAGACATTGGAAAATCTACTCATTGGACAATGATGAGGGATATGAAAATTTTTGGGGTCAAACACTTTACAAGAACCAAGGCATTAAAAATAAGTGAGGAGGGTGTATATGTGGACATGAAAGGAGAAAAGAAACTCTTACCTGCAGATTCTGTTGTGCTTGCAGTTGGATCTGAATCAGTAAATTCTTTAGCAAAGGATCTTGAAGAGGCTAATATTCCCTACAAAGTAATTGGTGATGCAAATAAAGTGGCACTAGCAATTAATGCCACCCACGATGGCTTTAGAGCTGGAATATCTATTGAATAATAAAAGGGGGGTAATATTCCCCCCAAATAACCAGTGTCTGTTATAAAAATTATGTGTATTGCTTTAATTGCGTGTAATTTTTTTAATGATTATCCCTTAATAATTCTGTCAAATAGGGATGAATATCACAATCGTCCAACTGAAAGGGCCCATTTCTGGAAAGATTATCCAGATATTCTTGCAGGAAAGGACCTGGAACAGGGAGGCACCTGGTTTGGAATTAACAAACAAAATGGCAAAATAGGGCTTTTGACAAATTTTAGAGAACCTGGAGAAGAACGTAATAAACATTCTCGGGGAGCACTTGTAGTAAATTTTCTGATAAATAATTATTTACCTGAGCACTACCTATCTCTTCTAAAAAAATCCAAAAAAAATTACAATGGCTATAATCTTATCTTTGGTACAAAGGAAAAGCTTTATTATTTCAATAATGTCAAATCAATATCTCTACACTTATCAAAGGGCGTTCATGTTCTAAGCAATGGCATTTTAAATGAGCCATGGCCAAAATGTGAAAGATTGAGAGAACTTTTTCTCCAACTTACGAGAGATTGTACTACTATTCCGTCAGTGGAAAAGTTATTTACCATATTAAGGGATGACACAACATTTCCTGATGAAAAACTTCCTGATACAGGTGTTGGCATTAAACTTGAGAGATTTCTATGTCCAATTTTTATAAAAGATCCAAAATATGGAACTAGGACATCCACTGTGCTTTTGATGAAAAAAAATAATTGGGTAAGTTTTATTGAAATAACCTATTTAAGAGGCACTGATAAAATAAATGGATATCGAGAATTTTCTTTTTATATTGATTGAAAGCAGGCAATAAAAAGATACACTTTTTATAATATGCCCGGGGCCAGAATCGAACTGGCACGGGGACAAGGCCCCAAGGGATTTTAAGTCCCTTGCGTCTACCAAATTCCGCCACCCGGGCAACTGAATTCATTTCTATAGAAAATTTTAATAAAAGTCAATCTTCTTTTTTAAACTATCTTTTTTTATTATTTGTTTTATGTTTATAGTAATTATTAAAAAAAGCCATGCTTAAAAAGGAGGGGGTGAAAGATGTTCAGAAAAAGAATTTTAATTCCATATAATTTTAAACCACGGGATGAAAAGTCTATCCATTATGCCATAAGGAGTTTTGCTGGTGACAAGTCTGTTTATATTTCTCTTCTTCATCTCCATGCGCCTATTTCAAAAATAGGTGTTTTTAGCTTGGGAAAGAATGAATTAATAAAAACTCTTGGCAAGAAAATAACGGATTTTAGACAAAAAGAAGATGAATTTTTTAAGTTAAAGGAATTATTTTTAGAAAATAATTTTACAGAAGAACAAGTTGATATTATTTTTAAGCCAAAACAAGAAAGTATAGCAAAAGATATTGTTAATCTAGTAAAAGACAAAAAATATTCCACTGTTATTTTAAATAGGGCCCCTGGAAAAAGAATTGTGACTTTTGGAGAAAGTGTCTCAATTAAACTAATATCTTCTTTAAAAGAAAAAGAAATAATTATTTTGACCTAAAAAAGGAGGAAAAAGATGGAACAAAAAACTCTTATATCTATAGAAACCTTTAAAGTTATAACTCAGGCTATTGCTGAAATTCAAGATGTAGAGACAATGGCTACCTATATGTGTAGTTTACTGGCATCAAGTTTACAAGTTAAAGGATGTTCTATATACATTTTAAATGAAGAAAATAATGAGCTTGAATTGTTGGCAAATTATGGTCTTAGTGCTAATTATTTAGTCAAAGGTCCTGTGGATCCAAAAAAGAGTCTTGAATACATTAAGATTAAAGAACCAATTGTTATTAAAGATGTTCAAAAAGATCATAGAGTGCAATATCCTAAACAGGCAGAACAGGAAGGAATAAAGAGTATAATAGGCATTCCCATAATATTCCAGGGAAGATCAATAGGGAGCTTAAGACTTTATATTGAACAACCATATGATATTACAAAACAAGAACTAGAATTTCTTTTTATTTTGTGTGAATTAATAGGAATGGCTTTAAATTTTGCAAAGTTACATACAACCTTAAACACAATTAAGGAATTGGTAGAAGGAGTATAAAGTCATCATGAAACCTAACTATCTCCTATTAGAGGATAAAGTTTTTGAAGATAGAATTAAAAAAGGCTTTGAATATCTAAAATCTTGTGTCTTATGTCCTAGAAATTGTAATGTAGAAAGAGTGAAAGGGGAAAAGGGATTCTGCAAAACTGGCAGATATGCTTATGTTGCCTCTTATAATCTTCATTTTGGTGAAGAATCCCCATTAGTGGGAACAAATGGTTCAGGAACAATCTTTTTTGCTGGGTGCAACTTGGGTTGTGTATTTTGTCAAAATTATGAAATAAGTCACTCTGTGAAAGATTCTTATGAAATATCTGAACAAGACCTGGCTAAAATTATGTTGGCGCTCCAAAAAAAAGGGGCACATAATATAAACTTAGTGTCTCCTTCTCATGTAGTCCCTCAAATAATAAAGGCTATAAAAATAGCCAGGGAGATCGGATTAAAAATTCCAATTGTTTATAATACGGGTTCCTACGACAAGGTAGAAATAATTGATCTCTTGGATGGTATTGTAGATATCTATATGCCTGATACAAAATTTTTTGATCCTCAAGTCAGCTTAAAATATTTAAAAGCAAAAGATTATCCAGAAATAGCTAAAAAGGCCATTAAAGCAATGCACAAACAAGTTGGAGATTTAATATTAGATAAAAATAATATTGCAATTAAAGGATTAATTGTAAGACATCTCCTTATGCCCAATAACCTTGCTGGGACTGAAAAATGGCTTGAATTTATAGCAAAAGAGATCTCAAAAAAGACTTATTTGAATATCATGGATCAATATAGGCCATGTGGGGAGGCACACAAATTCCCAGAACTCTGTTCTACTATCTCATACAAGGAATACAAACAAGCTTTAGACTTAGCAAAAGAATTTGGTTTAACCAACCTGGATAAGAGAGACTTTTCCCGACTGATATTCCTATTAAATCGATAGTAAAATCCCTTGTTTTTTGGGAGCAGGATACGCCATTTTATGGCTTTGTTAAGAATGATTTAAAAAAGTCCAGAGAACTTAACAGGTCCTTAAAATTGAACACCTCTAAAATATAGGTTATTTGAGAGGTGCGAGAAGATATCTGTGTTAATATCTCTTGTAAGAGAGAAATACCTCTTTTATCAAGAAGCGCTAAGGACTTATGAATCCCATTTTTAGGAGTATACAAGTGCAACATTTTTATTTTTTGAAAAATCTTATCAAGATTTAATATAGCAAACTGATTGTACTCAAGTAAATGACCTATATCCAGACACACATTTAAAGGGGTATTTTGGACAATATCCCAGATAGTTACTAAATTGTTTTCTTTGATATTTTCAATGAGAAATTTATTTATAGGTAATTCCCTTTTTGGGGCTTGTTCTACAAATTCAATAAAAGTTTGTTTTGACTGGGGGGGATGGAGCACATATGATGTTGGATTTAAAAATAATGTCTTATCTATTAGTCTTGAAATATCTTCCAACACAAAAGATATTTCTTTTTGCCAATCAAGATCTAGAGGAAGATGTATGTTGTATGTTAAATTAAAATCTTTAAGTTCATAAGGTAAATCCTTAATTGTGTAATTTAGACAGGATTTTGTTTCAAACATTACAATAGAGACTTCATCAACTAGATGTTCTAATTTTTTGCAGTTTTCAAAGATTGGTGCAGGGAATATAAATGAAGTTGTTCCTATTTTAAATTTTTCCATAATTTCTCTTATTTTCTACATTCTGTTCCTATTGCATTTACCCCTTTTAGAGCATTTATTATATTGTTCTCAGAAGAATATGGAGGCATTTAAAAGATCGGGAAAAAAATTATATTTAGGCTACAATACAGAAAAATAATAGCATCTTACTCAGAGGTAAAGAAGTCAGTCTTTCCCCCGTCAGCATTTTTAGGATCAACACAAAAGAAAATAACGTGTCAAAGATGCGCTGCACGCGCACCACAAAGGCTTGTTCCTCGACACTCTTTTGATGTGTGTTACAGTGTCATCTATTTTTTAGGGGCCTTTGTAAATTAAAAACAGTTTTTTAATACATCGTGAGAAAAAGAATTTAGAAAAAAGCCTATCCTCAGGCCAGGATAGGCTTTTTTTTCTTAGTATTTATTTTAAATTTTAGAAACCAAACTCTCCGTCAGAAAGATCGCCACCAAATCCAAATTCTGGTTTTGCTTCAGAAGATTTTGTTTCACCAGTTTCAGCAGCACCTGCTTCAGCCTCAGCAGCGGCAGCACCTTCTCCAGATACTGTTACCACACCATGTTTTTTCACTTCTTCAATCTTTGCAAGGAGTTCATCTACTTTCTTAATGTACTCGTCCACCTTGGCAGCAGAAGCAATTATCTTTTTCTCTCCTTCTTCCTTCATCTGAGCCTCATAATCTGCCACCTTGGCTTCTAAAGCTGCAATTTTCTTTTTGTTTTCTTCAATAATACCCTCATATTCAGCTAGTTTTGCCTTTTGCTCTTCAATGGTCTTTTTGTATTCAGCTATTTTATCAAAAATTGAATCTACTTCTTCTTTAACATCTGCTGGAAGAGATAAGATAGATACATTTTCTCCCAGTTCCCTGACTTCTTCCTTTCCAAGTCTTGCAAGCTCTGGATGTTGTTCATAAATCCAGGCCTTAGACATTGCCGATGCAAAGGGAGCTAATTCCTTATCAACCTGTTTCTGTGTTACAAAACTTAGCAACTCCAGAACATCCTGATTATAGTTGCCTGCCTTGCCCCTCAGATAAGACACGAATGTCTGTATGGGGAAAACTTTTCGAGCTTCTGCCATGACAGCCTCCTTATTTATATAACAAAAAGTTTATTTTTCTGCTCATCCACCTCTGTGGATACCCTTCCTATCATCCTTGCATATGCAAGGGCAAAAACCCTGTAGACTAAATGTCCCAACTTAGACCAGGGTAAATATGCTATTAACATAAATACAGACACAAGGTGTATATAATATGCTAAATAAGCAAGTCCTGCAATATTAGCCCATCTCAAAACTTCACTTAAAATTCCACTTAAAGCAACTACCCAGATAAGACCTAAAAGATACCAATCATAGTAAGTTGAAGCATCTTTTGTGGATTCATTTAATCTTCTCTTTGTAAGATTTATCAGTCCAATTATAAGTAAGACAGCTCCAACATTTGCAAGCAATTTTACTGGGTTATATAAGGGCATTGGATATCCCATATGCAGGAATGAAAAGATTTTTCCTGCCCAATGGGTAAATGCCACAATAGCTGTAACTACAAAAAGGGCTGCAAAACCATAAAACAACATCAAGTGGCCTTTGAATTTTAATTGATCATCCTCTTCTTCTCCACAATCCTTAAATTTTTTGTGGGTCAAGACCTCATCTTTTATTACTTCATATAAGGCATGCCAGATTGTCTTTGGCCTCGTGTATCCAACTACAAAGGTCTTTGGCTGTGTATCAAACACCTCTTTCAGTTTTCTAACCCCTTTATAAAAGCTCCAAATTACAAAAATTGCAGCCAGACCAAATATTGGGTCTATTGTGTAGTCTCCTGGAAAGATCAGGGAATATTCTACATGTCCATCTTTTAGAGGAAACGGTGAACCACAGATGCTTCCTGTAATAAACCAGATTAAAAGGTAAATAATTGCAGGAATAGCAATCAATTTTGGAAGGTGTTTTATTGAGCTCATCCATTTACCCAAGAAAGATGGTCCGGTCAAATTCCTATAGGCCATGTTTCTTAAAGCAGCCATAAGTTCACCAGGCTTGGCACCCCTTGGACACATTTCACTACACTGTCCACACTTGTGGCATAGCCACATATCAATATCATTTACCAATTTGTCTTTTAATCCCCATTGAGCCCAAATCATTTCCTTCCGTGGAAACGACTTGTCCATTGGAGATAGGGGACAAACAACACTACAGGTGGCGCACTGAAAACACTTTTTTATGTTTTCCCCACCAATTTCCTGTAGTTCTTTTATAAACTCAAGATCAGGTTTAACTCGACTTACCATTGTCATATTTCCCTCCTACTAATATCCCTTAAAAGGATTGGGACCCAGTTTAATAATGTCCTCAACAAAACTATCAATTATCTCAGGAATCCTATCATAGTCATCTATGGCAACCTGTTCCTGCCTAACCCTTTCTAATTCCACACCCAGTCTATCCAATGTCTCACCAATATTTTGCATTCTTCTATTGCACAGTTCAGATCCCTTCATAAAGTGACATTGATAGTCTTCTCCATATTTACATCCTAAAAGAAGACATCCATCATTTCCTTTACTCATGGCATCAGCAATCCAGATTGTATTAACAGATCCAAGACAGCGTACAGGAATAATCCTTACATAGGGACTCCATCTACGTCCCCTTTTTGCAGCCATATCCAGGGCTGGATAGGCATCATTTTCACAGGCAAGGATCACTATCCTTGGACCTTCCTTTTCCATATTATCAGGAACTTTAATGGAGGTAATCATTGATCCAATCTGACCAACACTATAATTGTCAAAGGAAATAACCCTTTCAGGACATGCACCCATACAGGTACCACACCTTCTACATCTTGCAATATTTGGTTTTGGTGTTCCCTTTTCATCGTCATCTAATGCACCAAATGGACATTCTTCAGTACACCTTTTACATTGAGTACACCTTACAAAGTTGAATTTTGGATAGGATAGATCCCCAGAGCGTGGATGTACAGCCACACCCCTGTTTACAGATTCGATACACTGAATTGCTTTTAGTGCTGCACCATAAGCATCAGATTCAGACCTGGCAAGTGTCATTGGCTGTCTTACAGGACCTGCAGCATAAATCCCTGTTCTTCTGGTTTCATAAGGAAAGCAAATATAATTTGAATCTGCATAACCATCGAAAAGGTCTAGATCAGGAAATGCTGGTCCCTGCCTATATTCAAGATTTATAACAGGCTCAAGAGCAGTGGTTGGTACAAATCCTGTAGGAACAACCACAAGATCAGCCTCAATTTCTATTGTCTCTCCTAAGAGGTTATCTTCAATTCTCACAACCACATTTTCATTGGACCCAGCATAAAAAGAAGTCACTCTACCTTTGGTTAGCATGATACCTGGATCATCCTGGGCTGATTTATAGTAAAGTTCATACACTCCAGGAGTCACCATGTGTTCATAGATGATATAAGCAATTGAATCCTCAATCATTTCCCTTACATATCCTGCCTGTTTCAGGGCAGTAAGGGAAGTAACTTCTGATGTATACTCAAGATGTCTATATGTCTTGATTGGTTCAAACTTTACCTCAATTGTCTCTTCTTCTTCTGATGATTCTTCACTCTTTGCCTCTGCTTCTTCTAATTTCTTCTTTCTTTCCTCTTCTTCTTGTTTAGCTATATCCTCATATAAATCTGAGGCCCCAAGTACAAAAAGTACATTCTTTGGAACGCCCCCATCACTAGGCCTTTTGATCTCGCCCTTTTTGGCCATTTCTTCAAATTCAACATTAGTGACTATATTCTTTAGAGAACCATAACCCAAGGGTTCTAAATATTTTGGTTCAATGGGCTTCCAACCAGTTGCTACTACAACTGCTCCAACTTCAACCTCTTCCTCGCCCTTAGCGGTCTTTAAATAGGCAATATATTGACCTGGTTGACCACTTAATTTTTCCAACTGAGTCCCAACATATACTTTTATCTTCTTGTTATTTTTAACAGCCTGGATCTTTTCTTCTATCTTTGTATCTTCTGCCTGAGTATAGGGTGGATTTATTGGAAAACTCTTAAGCATCTTTGCAGCGTATCCACCAAGTTCCGACTCTTTCTCAACCAGAACTGCCTCATAGCCTCCCTCAGCTACTGCTAAAGCTGCATGAATGCCCGTCCAACCACCACCTAAAACAAGCACTCTTTTCACACTCTCAATTGCTTCCCCTTCTGGAGCAGCACTTTTTTGGAGTTTAATAACAGACATGTTGATGTAATCCATCACCATGTCCCATAGGAGTTGAGGGGTTTCATCTCCTGGCTTGAGCAAAGACCCATCTGGATTTTTATATGCCATTATCCCCTGTTCTCTTAAATTTACTCTATCAACAACAACCTTTGGACCAAAATCAAAATACTCAGTATCTTCTCTGGGAGATGGTCCAACAATGCTCACGCCATCAATAGCACCAGAATCTAAATCTTTTTGGATCTCCTTACGAGCTTCATCACTGGCTACCAGTGGAAATACCTTAATAACTGGTGTTGCATCTCCCCATCTATTCTTAATTTTTTCTACCAATTGATCCACGTCTAAATATGGATCAAAGGTTGCTTTGTCTATGTATATACCGATCTTCTCGGCCATATTTACCTCCCTCTTACCGTTTGTATGGCTTTCATAGCAGCAGCAGTACCTGATTGAGCTGATTTCATAACATCGAGAGGTTCGGCTGCACAACCTGCTACAAAAATACCTTTATCCTGAGAATCAAAAACAAAACCCTCTTCATCCACTTGGACATCAAAGGGAACACTCTCCCCTGCAAGTGATGGCTGCATACCTGTTGCCAGCACCACTAGATCATATTTTTCGGTTATCTTATTGCCAGATATGGCGTCTTCTGCTGTTACCCATACATCTGATGTAGCAATATCCTCTTCAACCTTTGCAACCTTGCCTTTAATGGTCTTTATCTTTTCGTCTGCCAATACCTTATCAGCAAATTTTTTATATCTACCAGGCGTCCTTAAATCAATATAGAATATTGTCACTTCTGCATCAGGATATTGTTCACGTACATAGGTGGCCTGCTTTATTGATGCCATGCAGCAGATATAAGAACAATAAGGTAAATGATTTTCATCCCGTGATCCTGCACACTGAACAAAGGCAACCTTTTTTGGTGGAGCACCATCAGAAGGCCTTACTATCTTACCATTTGTAGGACCAAATGGAGAAGCAAGCCTTTCCATCTGCATATTAGATATGCAGTTTGCGATCTGTCCTGCTCCTAGATTTGTGAGATTAGTCACATCATAGGGTTTCCAACCAGTGGCAATAATAATGCTTCCAACGTTCAGAGTAATAGTCTTTTCTTCGTCCTTTAAATTAATAAAAGGGCTCTTTGACAAAAGCTTCTTTTCCTCTTCTGATACATGTTCTAATTCAAGAACATATCTTCCAGGATAAGCAAAAGGGGCATCCAGATAAAGGGGTTTTCTGGATGATAGACCAAATTCAAATTCATTCTTTACATTGGCAGCGAGTTTTGCAGCAAGTTCTGATAAATCACAACTACGAGGAGCAGTATATCTTGGCTTTATCCTAACAGCCACTTCATAATTACCAGCACTCCCACTCACTGATGTCACTTCAGCTAATGTAAACACCTTTACATTCGGATTTTTTTTGATCCTCTGAAACTGGATCTCCAAACCACAGGATGGGGGACACAACTTGGGGAAATATTTATTCAGTTGCATCACCCTTCCGCCCAAAAAAGGCCTTTTTTCTACGAGATAGACTTCATGGCCAACTTCCGCCGCCTCTAGGGCCGCAGTTATGCCGCTGAAGCCACCCCCGATTACTAAAATACTTTTTGACATTTCATCCTCCCTATAACAGAGCTTATACCAATAATCGCCTTTAGCCTCCCTTGATACACCTAATCTTTCTCATCAGCCCGGACACATAACTTTTTCTCTCTTATCTTATACTCCTTTTTTAAGCAACCAAAAAACCCATTTAAAAATTTATGCTTAATTGTGCCCTCAAGGGAATTTTAGTCCTCTGGAGTAATCTTCCCTCAAGATCACTTAAGATATCAAAAAAGGGCAGGACCTAATTTTAGATCCTGCCCTCTGTTTTCATTATATGAATTATGGTGCGTATGGATCAGGAATAATCTGGATATAAGGTCTCTTGAACAGAGTGATCTCTTTCTTCTCAGGATCATACTTGGAGTTTACAAAGCATCTCCATTTGGAATCATCAATCCCCATGTAATCTGCCCTGTAGTAGAATCCAGGATAACGGGTCTCTTTCCTGAAATCAATGTGGAGCATATGAAGCCTTACAGTCCATAGTCTGTGATACTGTTCCCAACACCTCATGAGTTCGTGTAAGTCTCTAGCAGCGAGCTTTTTCGAGTCTTCTTCAAGCATATCAAGTAGTTCAAATCCTACTTTTAACATTGCCTCAGAAGTCATGTAGTAAGTAGCACATCCACCACCATATTCGTCAGTGTGCTTGATAAGTCTGAACATGAAGTTTCTTGGGGTAATGAAGTTCGGATTTACATTTGGATCAGTAGACTCATCCTTGTGTTCCATGTAGGTATACCATGGCTGATAAATTTCTTTCTTCAGTTCTTCTGCACTCTCTTTAATGGTTGGCTTGAAGTCTTTGTGGTCTACACACCACCTAATGAGCTGCTTACCAGCAATTCTACCCTCAGCATGAGAACCAGAGGAGAATTTATGTCCAGAAGCACCTACCCCGTCAGCAGCAGTGAACAGACCGTTTACTGTGGTCATTCTGTTATAAACTTTTCCATTATCAGCCTTTATCTTGTACTCTTCAGGTACCCAATCCTCGTCTGGTCCAGATACCCAGATACCACAGCAACCAGAGTGGGAACCTAAGAGATAAGGCTCAGTTGGCATAATCTCAGAGCCCTTTTCCTCTGGCTTAATATTCATACATGCCCAGAGGTTTGCCTGGCCAGGACACATGTCAAGGAAGTCTTCCCAGGCTTCAGCCTCTAAGTGCTTCTGTTCAGCCTTGGAGAGTTCTTTAAAAGTGGTCTGAAGGGCAGTTGCTGTATCCATATAAATAGGACCACGGCCTTCCCTCATTTCCCTCATCATCATGTGATTTCTGAGGCATGTGGGAATAACTGAACTAAGGGCATAACCACGATCCTGATATGGTTTTAACATAGCTGCATTGGTTTGACAGTAGTCTTCACCCTTTGCATTGGTTGCTTTTGCCTTAAAGAGTAAGAACCATGCACCAACAGGACCATAACCATCTTTAAATCTTGCTGGTACGAACCTATTTTCCATCATGGTCATCTCAGCACCAACCTGGGCGCAAAGTGCATAGGTAGAACCAGCATTCCATACTGGATACCAGGCACGGCCCATACCTTCTCCAGTGGACCTTGGTCTGTAAACATTTACAGCACCACCGCAGGCAACCAAAACAGCATTGGCTTTAATGATGTAAATCTTATTTTCCCTTGTAGAAAAACCAACAGCACCAGCAATCCTGTTTGGCTCTTTTGCATCAAGTAACAATTTAACAATAAAAAGTCTCTCAATGTACCTATCTTCACCAAGGGCATTCTTGGCTGCTTCAGCAACGATCACCTTATAGGACTCACCATTGATCATGATCTGCCAACGACCAGAACGTACCGGCTGAGCACCATTTCTTACTGCCAATCCCTCTGCTTTTGCCTTTGCACCATCCAACCTCTTTCCATCCTTCATTACCCAAAGGGGAAGTCCCCATTCCTCAAATAGATGGACTGAATTGTCAACGTGACGACCAAGATCAAAAATGAGGTCTTCACGAACAATTCCCATAAGGTCGTTTCTTACCATTCTTACGTAATCATCGGGCTCATTTTCACCAAGATAGGTGTTAATAGCAGAAAGACCAGGAGCAACAGCACCAGACCTCTCCATTGCTGCCTTATCTACTAAAAGTACTTTAACCCCATACTTATCTGCCCAACGCACAGCCTCATATGCTGCACCACAAGCCCCCATACCACCACCAACGATCAATGCGTCGGTCTCTAACTCTACTACCTCAGGTTCGGCTAGAGGTATACCTTTAGGTTCATCTTTGATTGGTAGTTGTGGCATATTTCTACTCCTTTTTTATCAGTTTAGTTTTTATAGTTTTTTACTTAACCCAAAAACAAAATCTATTACCCAATCTTCCATGTCTTAGTGAGATCAGCTTCTTGAACCTCATATTTTTTATTTAGAACTTCCTTTGGAACTTTCAATTCAGTTTCATTGAAATATAAATTATTCTCCAGATCTCCAGCCTCTGGTTTCCCTTCATAAGGCTTAATTGAGCCTTCAGGAGTAGTTCTGATTGGGAATTTGAATCTCTTTACTTCTCCATTTCTAAACTGAATAGTCCACATGATATCCTCAGCACTCCTGAGAGGAATACTGGTGCCGCCAAGAGGAGCAAAATCAGCATATGGCCTTGCAGTAATTGCACCTTGTGGACAAATTTTAATGCAGGAATAACATTCCCAGCACTGATCAGGTTCCTGATTGTAAGCCTTCATTTCTTTTTCATCCAAGATCATTAAGTCATTTGGACAAATGTACATACATGCAGTCTTTTCTCCGCCTTTGCAACCATCGCATTTTTCTGGGTTAACGTAGGTTGGCATACTCATACCTCCTGTTTTTAATTTCTAAATAAGCTTTACCTATACTATACTACCCTTAAAAAGTTTGTGAAAAAAGTAGCAATGTCTAATATTGTTGTCAAGAATTAAATCCTTTTAAATTTTACTTAAATTACAGTAATTTAATCTTTCCTATGCAATCATATTCCTTTCTAAAAAGAATCTTCATATATAAGGCGTCAGCAAACTTTTGCTGACCCTAATTTCACAAATTTATACCTCAATTTCTGGTGCTGGCAAAAATTCTGATTCCTTAGCAGCTAGTTCTTTAATCTCATCAACCTTTGCAAGAACGCCTTCAAGGGCAGCAGCTCCTAAATCCTTTTTATCTGCTACCTGATTAAAAAGTTCTCTTAAAAAGGCCACAGGTACATCTGTAATTGCTCCGCGGGAGTCAATACGAGCAGTGTCAAATTCTTTCAATATCCTCTCTTTCATCTCTTCAGAGACTTCAACATTTAAGCAACGAAGTTCCCCACCAAACATGTATTGAACTTTATCTTCCAACTCGGTGCCTTTTATTTTGGCAAACCGTTTATCGTCTAAAAGCACTACTATAAAATATGCCATTTTTTACCTCCTAAATTATATTAAAGGTCTTCCAAGTCCACTTCCAATTCCTTTTCTTTGTTAATTACGTATTTCTCATTGCAGAATGGATAATTAAAGTGCTTCCACCACTTTACAATCATCTTGTATACTTCTGGCCGCATAATAATTGCTGGTGGCTGCACACCCTCAGCAACCATTCCCCTTAGAAAGCTTCCACTGAGTTTCTCACGTTTATGGCCACAGCTCTCACTATATGCCATCTCTTTACATGTTGGGCAGTAGGAGAATTCACGCATATTTTGTGGCCTGATCTGGAGTCCATAAGGGACATCTGTTGGAGGTTTTGGAAATCCAAAGCTTGGAATGCCCTCTGTCCAAAGAATCTGAGTAGACCACTTATCATAGTATTCACCAACTGCAGCGTGATCACGACCAAACATGTGATGGGTACATCCCATATTTTGACGAATTATACCGTGTAATAAGGATTCAAGTGGATTACCATAGCGCATATCCCATAAACACATGGAAGTTAAACGCCTATCTTCCTTAATATATCCAGCAGTTGTTACAGCCTCTTGACCTTCTAAAATTGCCTCATCAGGATAGTCACCACGACGTTTCACACCAATTATTGCATTTACCAAAATACCATGACATGGTTCAACATCACCAGTATAGGCAGCATTTTTCATTAAAAATTCATGACCAACGTGAGGAACATTCCTTGTCTGATGAGCAATTACTGTTCTCCAATTTCTCTTATCAAACTCTTCACGTGCCTTTCTTGGTGGATACCAGAAGCGATCAAAAGGTGGTTTAAATTTGGGTTCATTGATAATGGTATATTTACCAGCAAGCACTATTGGTTGTAGACTGCGATAAATTACCCATCCAGGATGCTTTTTATTAAAAGGCTCTTTCACTACCTCTGGATTGTCCTCTGGAGTTCCAAATGTCTTGTGAGCCAACTGTTCTGGATCTTCAATTTCCCAAATTTCCTCAATATCCAAAATTGCAAATGGTTTTCCTTTTAGGTTTAAAACCAAACGATCACCCGCCTCTACCCCTAAATTTTTATAATCCTCTTTGCTAATGTCAAAGACCAATGGATATGGGAATATCCAATCATTGAGCAAACGACGCTCTTTCAAAATTCTATCAACCTCAGCCTTTTTCATAGAACCTTCAACTGGGCTAAAAAAACCATAACAAATAGACATAATCTCACGATAGACATTACGAACAGGTACCCCTGTTTCATAGTGCAATGTGGGCTTTATTTCATATGTGGGGCAACCTTTGATAATCTTCTTTGCAGCTTCTTTATCTCTAATCACTCTTTCTACAAGCCTTCCCCCATGAGGTAGTGGCCTCTCGATAATTAAACTAGACATCCATACACCTCCTGTTTTTTTGATATTATGTTCACATATTAATGGTGCTTTTTGGGGCAGCTTATATGAATTACTAGAATTGTCAAGAAAAGTTTTGTGAAAAAATTCACGTTATGCAAATAAAAATAACAGGAATCTTTTGCTTAATTTCACCCCAGATTGGTAAACCTGGGGTGAAAATTATTTTTTTGGTTATTACATAGGACTTATACTGGAAGGCCTAGTTTTTTCCTCTTTTGATTAATATATCCAATTAAATAATTGGCTGTTTTTTCTGGATCTTCTTCGACATAAAATCTTGCCCCAATGAGCTTTTCCAGATCCTTGGTAAGGAGCTTTACCATGTTTTTGCTTCCAGATACATAGGGCTGTCCCCCAATATGGGTTAATACACCCATACACACCGCCCATGTACCTATAGATACTGCCTTTTCTGTAATGAATTCTGGGGCTGAAGCAGCTACTGGAAGGTCTTTAATGTCTACTTTTAAGTATTCTGCCAAGGGATTTAAGAGATCCTCTAGTCTGCCATTATCAACACATGATCCCATGTGCCAACAAGGGGGAAGGGCCTTTAAATTATTTGCCCTGGCAATTGCCTTTAATACTGATTTTAGTCCTTGTCCTACGCCCTTGTATTCTGGATCTGGTCTTAAAAATCCCCTTTGGGCAGCAACATGAGACCAACATCCTGTGCCAATAACAAGTATGTCATTTTCAATAAGTCTTTTGGTGAGCACGGTATGTCTATACCCATATTCAACCCTTGGGCTTACACATCCAACAATTGCTACAACTCCTCTTATTTTATTCGAAAAAATTGCATCTTTAAGGGGTTTTAAAGGATCCTTTTTATTAACTGCCTTAAGGAGATCTATAATCTGCTCAACAGAAAAGCCAGCCATTAATTTTTCTGGTGATTTTTTTGGAATAAATACCTTTGAAGGATCCCTGTTTTTGTAATTTTTAACTGCTATATCAACTATTTTAGCAGCAACTTCATCTGCATTTTCTGGTTCAAACTCTATGTGCGTTGCGCCAGTAAACTTGGCTTGTGGATTTGTTGAAATTATTTTTGTATGGAAGTGTTTTGCTACTTCAACTATATTTGGCATAATACACTGGACATCCACTATCATGGCTTCAACTGCACCGGTTAATATGGCAAGTTCCTGCTGTACCATAGAACCAGCAAGGGCAACACCCCTTCTCATTAAGAGTTCATTACCAGTACAACACATGCCAACTATATTTATTTTTTTTGGAGGATTTTTGTATTTTCTCGCATATTCTAATATTTTTTCAGACAAAATAGGCTCATGTCCATTGACCACTATATTTATACAATCTTCTTTAATAACCGTTAAATTTGCTTCCCCTTCCACTAACTTAGGAGTACCAAATAAGATGTCCTGGAGATCACATGCACCATGAAGTCCCATATAACCATCAACTAAGGCAAGTTTGAGAGCTCCAAGGGCCAAATGGGTCATATCATTATCCACTCCAAGATGGGTCCTGTGGGCCGCTTCTGAAAAGGTTGCACCAGCACCACTTGGGATTATTCCAAGTTTTTTCCAGGTCTTTATTCGCTCTTTATTTGCTTTAAAATGGAGCCAATTTGGAGTACCCTTATCTCTATTTAAATCATATAAACTCTTTTTTGCAACTGAGAGGGCTTTATTTTTACCTCTGCATCTTAATCCTTTATATACTTTATCTAATTTTTTCTTATCTGTAATCTTGTATCCCTTGACCTTGCCTTTTGCCACACCCTCAATGGTCTTTGCAGCTGCCCTCATATGTTCTACATGGGCAGCAGCTCCGCCAAGCACCCTTGTTAGTAAATTTTTTCCAACAATCATATCTGCAGTGGCACCACATGCCCCTTTTTTATAACCAGTGGAATCATCTACTGTGCATGGTCCCATCTGACAGTGAAAACAACACACCCCTGTAATTCCACCATACCCCGCATTTGAAATAGCACAGTGAACTTCTCTGTCAAAAACCAAATCAACACCCATTCTTTTTGCCCGCTTGATCATTGTATTAGTAATTTCATCTGGCACAAAATCTGAGGCAATACTGTGGTTTTGAATTGACCTTGCTATGGCCTTTTTATTTTTAAGTAAGAGTCCAGCAAGGCAACCAGTTGCAGTAAGTTTTAATACATCTCTTCTCTTTACATCCACCTGACCATTTTTTTCATTTTTTTTCTTCTCCATGTTTACTCACCCCCTTTTTTATTTTTTCTTACACCCCAAATATAGAATAACATCTTAATTGACAGGAACTATATCACTGAATACTTCATTCGTAAAGTAGTAGATTTTACCAGTTTTGGTCCTCAATAAAAAAAATTTTGAATTTTTTTATTGAAAATTATGACAATTAATTGAAAATTTGATAAAAGACGACAACCATGGCAGACTTAATTGTATCTTCACTCCTCCTGTTTGATATTTTTTAGAAAAAGGAGTAAAGCCTTTCTTGATAAAGGGATATTAACTTGGTACAAAAAGACGAGTTTGATCAAATATTAAAGCAGGGCCTAATTATCTTTTTTGAGCTTAGTTCAAAGGAATTAAAATAGCTTTTTGTTTTATTATACTGGATAACAAAGAAGTGATGGCTAAAAATTTTAAGGTCTCCTTTTAAATAAAATCAACAAGAAAGGGGGAAAAAATGACTAAACAGAGGGCCTTAGTAATTTCAGACGATCCTGCAAGAAAAGAGTATCTATTTAATGAGCTGAAAAGTAGAGGTTTTTATCCAGTTTCTTATCTGAACATATTTGCATACAGAAAAGCAGTGGAATCTGATGATTTTAAAATTATTGTAGCGGACTTATCCATGCCCATTGAACCCAAATTAGATGTTATTAACAGAGGGGCAAAAAAAGACCCACGACCACGATTAATTACAATTGGTAAATACGAATATTTAAAGACCCTACAAGTTCCTCTTGACCCCAATGTAGAGACATTAAAGACCTTAAAAGAATTTTCTACCATAATGAATGATTAATCTGGTTTAATAAACTCACTTATTTAACCCATTGAAAAGAAAAAAAATTTTTGGCTAAGAAAAGGGGAGGTTTACATTTTTTGTTTTTTAGTTTATAATCTAAACAGAAAGGGGTGAAGTTCATAATGGTATCAAAAAAAAGAATTGGGTTCGCAGGTACAGATGGAAGGACATATCTGTCTGCATATACTGTATCCACTGCTATCAGTGATTTATACAAAGGAAGTTACACAGGGGTTGTAATAAGAGGTACTTCATCTATGCCTGAATTTGCAAAACTCCAAAACATACCTATTGAATTTATTGAAACTAAGGATAACAGTGTTGGAAGTTACTCCCTAGCCATAGAGAAGGGATTAAAAGATAGAAAATTAGACTATGTGGTTCCATTGCCAGAGGCCCTCCTCTTTAATGGTTTAGTAGATATGCTGGACAAAAAAGGATTTGGAGATAAGATAGTTGGATTAACCAAAGAATTTGCATTTATAGAAGGAGATAAGGCAAAGTGCAAAGAAGTATGTAAAGACATGAATATTCCTGTGGCAGATAAATGGTGTGTAGTAGATGCCAGATCCTATAAGGATGTTTTATCTACTTCTCTTGACTATATTCATGAATTTGGTGGAGCAGTACTTAAATATCCTTATAGCGCTGGGGGAAAAGGCGCAAGGGTAATCTTAAATACATGGGAGATAAATGATGTCTATTCCACATTAATGAAAGATTATAAGAAAAATTATAAAAAAATGTTCGGGAATTCTATGTGGCCTCTTTTAATTGAATCCCGCATGTCGGGCGTTGAAATCAGTTTTACTATATTTGTGGACAAAAATGGCAATTACCAAGTACTCCCTACAGCCATGGACTATCCAGAGAGATTTGAAGGCACATCTGATAAGACCAATCCAATTACTGGAGGTATGGGAGCAATATCCCCTCATCCTTTTGAGTCAGAAGAATTAATAGACATGGCTAAAAAAACTATAGCAGCTCCACTTGTTAAGTATCTAATGAAAAATGGCGGGCTTAGGCCCTGCATTTTGTATCCTGGATGTTTTGTCTCTTTTAAACTAAATGGAGAAGGAAAGCTTAAGCCTACCAAAATAAGGGTATGTGAAATTAACATAAGGGCAGGAGAACCTGAATTCCAGGCAGTAGTAAAAAGGGTTAGGAATTTAGGTCACCTTATTGAAGCCATGTTTAAAGGAAATTTAAATGAAATAGAACCTGAAGTACGAGATGACCAAATCTGTATTTGTATAGCCCTGGTCACAGGGCCAGGTGGACCAGATGGTCAAAAGGGATATCCATGGAGTGTAACTAAATTTGAGCCTGTGGAAATTGACTTTGATTATTTTAAGAAAAAGGGTATACAACTGGTTCCATCTGGTATGGGATTTTCAAAAGAAAAGGGATTTTTTTCTGACGGCACTAGAATAATTTACATGGTTGCAAATGGACAGGTAAAAGATAATACATCAAGAAGTGTTGTAGCAGAAAGGCTAAGGAGCAAACTGCTTAATGCCTATGACCTAGGAAAAGTTAGGGTAATTCCAAGGGAGGATCCAAAGGGAAATAGACTGGATCTCAGACGGGATATTGGAATCCAATACCAGATAGCTGAAAAAATGGGATTGTAGTTATATGTTGATTGCTAATTTCTCATTATTTATAAAGAGAACAAATATATTTTAGGAGGATCTATCTTTTAAATCAAGAAAAAATAAATTTTAAAAATTAGATCCTTAATAAAAGGAGTTTATTGTTTTTTTTGTATTGGTGCTCGGTTAAAACAGGAATGATTATCTTACTCGAGTGGCACGTTTCTTTTTTATGTCTTTATTTTGGTATAGGATTTGCATAAATAAAACGTTTTGAAATAACATTAGAAATTCCGAATGTAGGAACCTATATTTAAATTGGCTTGATTCCCCTAAAATATTAATGTCAAAAATTAGTTAAATTCAGGTAAGGGGTTTAAGGGTTATTTAACAAATAATCAAAAGAGAGAGGAGGTATTTTATGAAAAAGCTTTGGTTAATTGGGTTTATTTTGTGTTTATTAACATCTTCAGCTTTTGGTGGAATGCATGACAGATTTGAACAGGGAGGAAAGGCAACAGGTTTGGCAGGGGCCTATGCAGCTTATGCGAACGATGTTTATGCTATGTACTTTAATCCAGCAGGCCTAACGCAGTTAAAAGGTCCCCAATTCGCTGTTGGTGTTTTGTTTGCCAATCTCCATTTAGAACAAAGAGACTTTACTGTGGAAAAGGGAGGTGAAATTATAGCTGGTCCAGTAGATTATGAAGATAGTACAGATGTTTTAGAGGACACTTCCCCGGCCATAGGATTCGGTATGCCCATAAATGATAGGATCGCTGCAGGCATTCTTGTAAATGTTCCCTTTGGAGTTAGAGCTGCTTGGAATGAGAAGCCTTCTTTAACTGAAAATCCTGGCGCCTATAATGCTTTTAAATCGTGGCATTATAGGGTAGCTGTTACCCCCACTGTAGCATTTAAGGTAAACCGCAAATTATCTCTTGGATTTGGAATTTCTATTGGATATGGCGTAGCTGGCACTTACTTACATTCCTATCCAATGCGTGAATTGCTTACTAGTCTGGGGGGGACTGGTAATGTTAGGGAGGAAGTAGAAGCAACTGATACAAGTAATTATTCATTTAATTTTGGACTAATGTATAAGATAAATAAAAAATTGACTTTTGGTCTAACCTACAGGGGAATGTCTCATATGGTTTTTAGTGGAGAATTAAAATTAAAAAACATATCTCCTACTGATAAGGCCATATTAGCTCAGTTGGGAATCAATAAATATAAGACAGATGTAAACATATTGGGTCTTCACTTTCCAAGACAGGTACAAATGGGCCTTAGATATGCGCCTAATTCAAGGTTCTCTATTGAGGGCGACTTAGTGTGGACCCAGTGGTCAATTAATGATACCCAGGTTGTTGAAATAAAAGATCCTGTGTTTCAAAGTGCCCTTGGAGGGTCTAAAATTTATTCAGATAGGGACTGGAAGGATACAACAGAATGGAAAATAGGTGTAGAATGGAAGGCCACAGATATTTTAACTTTGAGGGCGGGATATTTTTATGCGCCTACTGCTGTACCTGACTACACTTATGACCTGGTATGGCCAGATTCAGATAAACATATTTATACCATTGGAGCAGGTATCCAATTAAACAAAAAATGGCATATAGATGGGGCAATTGAATATGCAACTATAGAACAGGATAATAGAATGATTGCGGGCGAGAGCAATAATTTAAACCAAAGTTTTATGACAGGTATGGTACCTAACGAACCTGAAGCCAGGGTATCTGTTGAGGAAAAAGGATATTTTATTGCCTATTCCATTAGTGTAACATATAATTTTTAAGAATGACAAATGAATTTGTTTTGGTCATATTGACATTAAAAGCCAATTTGACTTGTTTTTAAAATAATATAATATTTCTTTGCAATTAAACAATGTTTATGTTTAAAAATAAGACGTAGTTACCTAATTAAATGTTTATGTATATTATATATTTTTACTGTTCGTCATAAGTATTTAATATTGGAGTCAATTGATATTTTATGTGGTTTTGGTATAGAAAATGCTAGTTAAAATACAAAAAAGTATTTGGCTCATTGTTTTGAATAGAGAAAAGTTGTTTATAGGTTGTTAAGTAAAAGAGAAGGTTTTTGGGAGGGAGATGTAGATACCCTCCCATATCAAAAATAAAGAGCTGATAATTATTGGAACTGTGCGCTCGGTCAAAATTGCCTATTTAAAGTAAAAGGTGGAAGGTTAAAATTTAGCTTTGAGGTAAATCTCGCTATACACAGGACATATTTCAGTAGTTACATAAAAATAAATTTCGTGAAAATTTTTTAATTTAAAAAGAAGAGAATTAACCAAAAATAAATTGAATTCAGGGTTTAGGGTTGTTTAACTTCAAGACTAAAAAGTTTAAATAGGAGGGGGAGAAGATGGAAAAGAGCACCTATAGTAAAGAAATGGAAAAGAGTGTTGAACAGTTAGAAAAAGAACAAAAATGGTGGTTTGTTGCAGAGAAAAAACGTTCAAAACGTCTGGATTACTTGAGAAAGGCGGTATGGAAGAAAGGAGCAATAGGAGGAGTCTATGCACCGGGTATTAAAATTGACCTGGAATTTCCAAGGCTCTTTACTGAGGCCTGGAAAGAAAATGAGGATGACCCTATTATGTTAAAAAAAGCTAAGGCCTTGGCTCATGTATGGGAAAATACCCCTATTTTTATTACAGACCATGCCCAGCTTGTGGGATATCTTGGAAGTGCTCCTCATACAATAGTATGGCATTGGCAATCTGGAAGTATAGTTAACGAAGAAGTTTATAATGAACAAGGGATTATCCCAGAACCTGAAGAAGAATCATTAAAATTAATGGCAGAATTAAATGATTATTGGGCCGGCAAGGCAGCCCTCGATCTTGTAACTAAGGCACTTGATCCAGAGGATGCAGTAAAATTTATGAGTGGTGCCATAGGTTGGGGGACCCCTTCCTCAGCAGTAACTTATGCTACGCGCGACTATCCCTGGCTCTTTAAAATGGGTTTTGAAGGGATAATGGATATGATAGATGAGCAGGTCGAGAAGGCCAGAAATAAATTAAAGGAATCACCCCATCCTGACCAACTGCCCCTTTATGACAAATTCCATAGATGGGAAGCCATGCAGATTGTGTTGGATGCTGCTATTACTTATGCAGAGAGATATGCAAGACTTGCTAGAATTATTGCTGAAAATTTTGAGACTGACCCCACACGGAAGGAAGAGCTACTCAGGATAGCAGAGACCTGTGAACGTGTCCCAGCCAAGCCACCAAGGAATCTGCAGGAATCCCTTCAATTTGACTTATTTGTGAATATTTTAAACAGATATGAGGCCTTTGAAGGTGCATGGCCAAACAGACCTGATTATAACCATGGACCATATTATGAAAAGGATGTAGAGATTGATAAGCGTTTGACAGAAGAAGAGGCCATTGAGCTTGTTGGTGAATACATGATCAGGACTTATGAGGTTGGAATTTTTCAGCCAAGGTGGGGACGGGAAGGTATTCAGGGGATTACAGGTACCTGGGTGTGGACAATAGGTGGAGTAGATGAAGACGGGAAGGATGCATGTAATGGAATGACCATGGCGCTTTTGAAGGCAGCAAGGTTGGTTCGTGTTGCCAACCCCACATTTTCTTTTAGATGGCATCCAGCAGTAAAAGATGAGGTTATGCGTGAGGTATTTGAATGTATTAGACACGGCCTTGGATATCCGAATTTGCGTAATGACCCAGTCCTTATTCAGAACGGGATGTATTGGCATGGACATCCCTTAAAAGAAATGCGACTCTGGGTAAATCAGGCCTGTATGTCTCCTTGTCCTCAGACAAAATATGGATGCCAGCCTTTCCGTATGGCATCTTGTACGGCAAATACAGCTAAAATCATAGAGTACACCCTTTTTGATGGTTATGATCCAGTTGTTAACATGCAGATGGGTCCAAAAACTGGTGATCCCAGGACATTTAAGACCTATGAAGAGTTTTATGAGGCATGGAAGAAACAGATGAGATGGTTGATGGACATCTTAATCCGTACTGTATGCTTTGGACGGGTTAAAGATCCTGAGTTCTTCTCTAGGCCATTTTTGTCAGCCTGTTATGAACGTGCAGTAGAAACAGGAACAGACGCAGTAGACCCATTCAATGGAGAGCGTGGAAATACGTGGATTACTTGGTTTACATGGGTTGAGAATGTAGATAGTCTCGCAGCTATTAAGAAATTAATTTATGAAGAGAAGAAATACACAATGGATGAGCTACTTACAGCCCTAGAGGCCAATTGGGAAGGCTATGAAGAGATGCGTCTTGATTTTGTGAAGAATGCTCCAAAGTGGGGTAATGATGATGATTATGTAGACAGCATTATGGTACAGTGTCTAAAGGATATTTGTGAGCATTCATGGGAGATTAAAGGTCCAGAAGGGAGGCCATTTCCACCACTTCCAGAAAACGTAAGTGGTAATATCCATTATGCCAATGTAGTTGGAGCTTTACCAAATGGGCGCAGGAGAGGAGATGCATTGTATGATGGCGGAATATCCCCTGGACCAGGTCTGGATAAAAAAGGTCCAACAGCAGTGCTTAAATCATGCGGAAAAATAGACCATGTGACCATGGGGCGAGCTTTCCTCTTAAATCAGAGACTGTCTCCAACTCAGTTAGCTGGAGAAAAAGGATTTAAGCTCTTTAAGGCCTATGTGAAGACCTGGGCAGATTTGGGTAATGACCACGTACAGTTCAATATGGTAGATGATGCTACCCTTCGTGCAGCTCAAAGGGATCCAGAAAAATATCAGGAAGTAATTGTACGTGTGGCAGGATATAGTGCCCACTTTGTAGATATTAGCCGTAAAACACAAGATAATATTATTCAAAGGACGATTCAGGAATTAGGTAAATAAAAAATTTAACCCCGACCATTTAGGTCGGGGTTAAATTTTTTAGGACTAGTACCAGCCAACACCGATATTGTTTTATTATTGCATCATAAAATTTGTTTTTATTTCAGACTCATTTTTTTGTAAAGGAAGAATTTTACTTAATTTCTGTATATGTCCCATAATGATGCCGCCTTAATATTAAATTTGAAAAACAATTCCTCTATACTGATTTTAAAATACCGAACATCCGTTAATTGAGAACATATTGTCATTAAGAAGCCAAGTTGACTTATTTTTTTAATTGTCTATTTATTTCCAGTTATTGAACAGTGTTTTTAAATAAAAATCACGTCAACATTTCCGAATTTAATGTTTTTGTTTGTGAATAAAGTTGCCTTTTATATTTCAAAAGTCTTTAATTTTTGCATTGTTAAGTAATTGTTAGGTATTTATTCAAAAACAAACACCCTTGGTATGAATATTGTTTATCAGAATACCAGCACAAATTTGGGTTTTGGAGATTGGGATGCTAATCCCGACTTTGATAGTTAAAAAGTTTAAAAATCAATTATATTAGCATGTTATAATTTTAAAAATGAGGGAATTTTACCTACAAACCTTTAGAGTGATGGAAAGAGATATTTTTTCATTTCCTCTTCAGACATTATGTGTTTCATATTTTTTATTTTAAAAATTTCAAACATCTTACTTGCCAATTTATTATGTTTGGTTTTGAGATAATATTTCTTACCATTTATGTCTGTTTCTATTGCATTTATCTCTTTTAAAGCATTTATTATACCAGCTGAAGTAATTACCATGTCCTGAGTTTTTTTATTGTATTTTAATCTATGTTCTATATGTTTTAATAAAAAATAGGCTAAAAACGAGACTATAATATGACCTTTTATCCTTTTAGGAGTGTAATGATAAATAGGCCTTATATTCAAATCAGTCTTTAATTCTCTAAAAGCACTTTCAACGTTATATATTTGCTTATGGATTTTTATCACTTTTAGTGCTGGCATATTAACATCTGAACACGCCAAAGTATAATATCCGTCATATTTTTTATCTTCTTCTATTTTCTTTAAATTTAATCTATATCTAACTTTGCCACCATCACAATATTTTTCTATATATTTTTCTTTACCTTTTATTTTATTTTTTTGAAGCTTTTTTATAACTTTATTAATTAATTTATCTCTTTCTTTTTTGTCTTTTAATGTCCTTTTATCTGAATATGTAGCTACTATTTTATGATTTAATTCAATCTCTTGATAACTTTTTGAAGTCTTTACCTTTCTTTTTTCTAGGACCTCAAATTCCTTATATGCATAGACTCCTTCTTTCTCATTATATGTTATAACTTCATATCCTTCTTTATCTAATATTTTATCTTGGATTTTAGTATTTTTGAACTTATATCCTACTATATATTCATATCCCCTTTTTTTAATCTCCTTTAAATTCAAAGAATTACTTATACCCCTATCGGCAACTACGATTATTTTTTCTAATTTATACTTCTTTTTTAGCCTATCAAGACTGTCCAACAACGTCTTACTTTCTGCTTTATTTCCTTCATATATATCAAAACTTATAGGAAATCCATCAGAATCTATCAATAATGAGAGAACTATCTGAACTTCATTATTTTTATGATCTTTACTTAAACCATATTTCCTTAATTCATCTTCTTTTTTACTCTCAAAATATAATGTAGTTACATCAAAAAAACATACTTTTAATTCCCTATCTATTAATTTTAAACTCCTGTGAAATAAATATTCTTCTAATTCCTCTTTGCATTCTTCTAACATATCTAAAGTTTTGTATAAATCCTGAAGAGATAATTCTTCATTAAGATATAAAAACATATCTTTATTATTAAAATACCCTAACTTAGATAACTCGCTTACTAACAATCTGTTTATCACCAAAGTAAAAACCGTTTTTACAAAATCAAAAGCAACTCTTCTTTTTTTTAATAGACTCGAAAAAAAATTACCCAATTTATATTTATTCCAGATTTCTTTAATAATAATATAAGAATAATTTTTAATACAAGCCTCTTGAGTGTTAATTTTATCAATAGAAGTAAAAACATTTTGGGCATAGAGTTCGAACAATTTTTCAAAAGCAGGAAACATAAGATGGAGCTTGTCGGCCCTACCGAGATTAGCCACGGTTTTATGTCTAACTTTATTATCTTCAGTTCTATAAGAATAAACAATGCGAACATATTCATAGCCTTTGACCTTAGAAACTTTAAGGAACATACTCCCCCCTTTAGTTAGACTGCATAGATATGTTAATAAATTCTTTATTTTTAGTCAATAAAAAAGTATTAATATTGTAAAGTTAGGACTACAAAATTTTTTGATAAAAAATATATGTAACTGATCTGATTAAACTTTTATAAAAAAATACCCCCAAATTCCACTAATTTCCTACTCTAACTGTCAAAGTCGGGAGACTCATTTTTTTGTAAAGGAAGAATTTTACTTAATTTCTGTATATGTCCCATAATGATGCCGCCTTAATATTAAATTTGAAAAACAATTCCTCTATACTGATTTTAAAATACCGAACATCCGTTAATTGAGAACATATTGTCATTAAGAAGCCAAGTTGACTTATTTTTTTAATTGTCTATTTATTTCCAGTTATTGAACAGTGTTTTTAAATAAAAATCACGTCAACATTTCCGAATTTAATGTTTTTGTTTGTGAATAAAGTTGCCTTTTATATTTCAAAAGTCTTTAATTTTTGCATTGTTAAGTAATTGTTAGGTATTTATTCAAAAACAAACACCCTTGGTATGAATATTGTTTATCAGAATACCAGCACAAATTTGGGTTTTGGAGATTGGGATGCTAATGGATGAGAAAGGTAAAGGGTAATAAATAAAAAATAAAAGGAGGTAAAAGGATGACCATCTGTAAGAAATGTAAGAATTTTTTTCCATTGGAAGATGATTCTTCAACAGGTGATTGTGTTATGAGAGTAGTTGACCCTCGCCAGGCATATTACAAAACACAGCCTGTAGAAGCTAATAAAGATGCGTCTGGTTGTCCATCTTTTCAGAAGAAATAGTTATCTTAAGGTTATTATTTCTTTTAAATTAAAAATTAAATTAGGAGGTTAAAAATGGAAAGGAGCTTGCATTGTAAGGAAATGGAAAAGAGTGTAGAAGAGCTTGAAAAAGAACAAAAATGGTGGTTTGTTGCAGAGAAAAAACGTTCAAAACGTCTGGATTACTTGAGAAAGGCAGTATGGAAAAAGGGGGCTCTTGGGGGCGTATACACACCTGGACTTAAAATTGACTTGGAATTTCCTAAACTCTTTACTGAAGCCTGGAAAGAAAATGAGGATGACCCCATTATGTTAAAAAAGGCTAAGGCCTTAGCCCATGTATGGGAAAATATTCCTATTTTTATTACAGACCATGCCCAGCTTGTGGGATATCTTGGTAGTGCCCCCCACACAATGGTATGGCACTGGCAGTCTGGAAGTATGATAAATGAAGAGGTTTATAATGAACCTGGAATAATTCCTGAGCCTGAAGAAGAAAACTTAAAGCTTATAGCAGAATTAAATGATTATTGGGCAGGAAAGGCAGCGCTTGACTTGCTAACAAAAGCACTTGATCCTGAGGATGCAGTAAAGTTTATGAGTGGTGCCATAGGTTGGGGTACCCCTTCTTCAGCAGTAACTTATTCAACACGCGACTATCCTTGGCTTTTTAAAATGGGTTTTGAAGGAATAATGGATATGATAGATGAGCAGGTTGAGAAGGCCAGAAATAAATTAAAGGAATCACCTCATCCTGACCAATTACCTCTTTATGATAAGTTTCATAGATGGGAAGCCATGCAGATTGTGCTGGATGCTGCTATTACTTATGCAGAAAGATATGCAAGGCTTGCTAGAATTATTGCTGAGAATTTTGAAAGTGATCCTAAACGGAAGGAAGAGCTGCTCAGGATAGCAGAAACCTGTGAGCGTGTACCAGCCAAGCCACCAAGGAATCTGCAGGAATCCCTACAATTTGACTTATTTGTGAATATCTTAAGTAGATATGAGACCTTTGAAGGTGCATGGCCTGCTAGACCTGACTATAACCATGGACCATATTATGAAAAGGATGTAGAGATTGATAAGCGTATAACAGAGGAAGAGGCCATTGAACTTGTTGGTGAATACATGATCAGGACTTATGAAGTGGGTGTCTTTACACCGAGGTGGACACGGGAAGGTCTCCAGGGTATAGTAGGTACCTGGGTGTGGACAATAGGTGGAGTAGATGAAGACGGGAAGGATGCATGTAATGGAATGACCATGGCACTTTTAAAGGCTGCAAGGCTGGTTCGTGTGGCCAACCCCACATTTTCTTTTAGATGGCATCCAGCAGTAAAAGATGAGGTTATGCGTGAGGTATTTGAATGTATTAGACACGGTCTTGGATATCCTAATTTGCGTAATGACCCAATCCTTATAGAAAATGGAATGTACTGGCATGGACATCCAGTAAAAGAAATGCGACTCTGGGTAAATCAGGCCTGTATGTCTCCCTGTCCTCCGACAAAATATGGATGCCAGCCTTTTCGGATGGCCTCTTGTACAGCAAATACAGCTAAGATTATAGAATATACTCTTTTTAATGGTTATGATCCTGTTGTTAACATGCAGATGGGTCCAAAAACTGGTGATCCCAGGACATTTAAGACCTATGAAGAGTTTTATGAGGCATGGAAGAAACAGATGAGGTGGTTAATGGACATCTTAATCCGTACTGTTTCGTTTGGTAGAGTAAAGGATCCTGAGTTCTTCTCTAGGCCATTTTTGTCAGCCTGTTATGAGCGCGCAGTAGAAACAGGTACAGACGCAGTAGATCCATTCAATGGAGAACGTGGAAATACCTGGATTACCTGGTTTACTTGGGTAGAGAATGTAGACAGTTTAGCAGCTATTAAAAAACTAATTTATGAAGAAAAGAAATACACAATGGACGAGCTTCTCACCGCCTTAGAGGCTAATTGGGAAGGCTATGAAGAGATGCGTCTTGATTTTGTGAAGAATGCTCCAAAATGGGGTAATGATGATGATTATGTAGATAGCATTATGGTACAGTGTCTAAAGGATATTTGTGAGCATTCCTGGGAGATCAAAGGTCCAGAAGGCAAACCATTTCCACCACTTCCAGAAAACGTAAGTGGTAATATCCATTATGCAAACGTAGTTGGTGCTTTACCAAACGGGCGCAGGAGAGGAGATGCATTGTATGATGGCGGAGTATCCCCTGGACCAGGTCTGGATAAAAAAGGTCCAACAGCAGTGCTTAAATCATGCGGAAAAATAGACCATGTGACCATGGGTCGTGCTTTCCTCTTAAATCAGAGGCTTTCTCCAACTCAGCTTGCTGGAGAAAAGGGATTTAAGCTCTTTAAGGCCTATGTGAAGACCTGGGCAGATTTGGGTAATGACCACGTACAGTTCAATATGGTAGATGATGCTACCCTTCGTGCAGCTCAAAGGGATCCAGAGAAGTATCAGGAAGTGATTGTACGTGTTGCAGGATATAGTGCCCACTTTGTAGATATTAGTCGTAAGACCCAAGACAATATTATTCAAAGGACTATTCAGGAATTGGGTAAATAAAAGCTTTAAACCCCGATCCTTTAGGTCGGGGTTTAATTTATAAAGTTGCTAACCTATGGAGGAGGAAGAAGATGAAATGTCCAGCATGTGGATATGAGGCACAAGTAAAACAATTTAGATATTTATATAATCCCAAGATAGATGATAGTTTGTCCCTCAGGCAATGTCCCAAGTGTATGGAATGGATAGGAACAGATGAGTTAAAGGGTGAGGCAGTACGTATTGTAAAACCAGGTGATCATGTGTGGGATAAATCAGCAGGCTTAAATGAGTAAATTGACAGTCAGTCAGTAACAAAAAGGAGGGAGAAGATGATAAGAAGAAGAAGACGTCAAAAAGATGATACTTGGGAAAAGATGCGGCAGCAGATGGTGTCAACTTTATCAAAGCCAAAAGGAGTAGAAGGGCGGGAAATTGTACCAGAGAAGGCCTGTGGTAAATGTAAGCATTTTTCAGAGAACGCATGGGCATCTGATGGGAGGGGGTTCTGTGCTGTATTGAAGGTTGGGAGTGACTTAAATGCAGAGCCACCTGTATTTGTAACAGAGGGTGATGCAGGTATGATGACAATGTTCAATATGGATGCATCTAAGTGCAAATATTATGAGGAATTAGAACTTATTGATACAGATGGTGCAGAATGTGCAGATCCTCAGTACAGACGAGCCCAGAGACAGATGGAAAAAGCTGTGAAAAAATAAGGTTGATTCTTAATTGTATTTAAAAGGACTTCTAGGTCTTGAGGTCTAGAAGTCCTTTTAAGGAAAAGATTTTCCTCAAGAGAGAAGTGAAATAAAGAAAATCACAATATTAGTGTTCCTTTATTTTGACAGGTTTAAAATATTCAATATCTAAAATATTTCCATATCTTTCTTTTCTCCATACTGCTTCTACTCTGTCACCAATTTTGATATGTTTATTTACAACATCAATATTAGTTAAGTCAAATCCTCCGACCATATGAATAAAAGAGCAGTCAGTTCCATCTAATCTAATAGATGCTACTATATAGGGAGGTTCTATTGGCATATTATAATATTCATAGTTAACTAAGACCCAACTTTCTAAAATTCCCTGTTGAGAAATCTCCACCCATTCGTCAATCTCCACAAAACATCTTGGACAAAAACCCCTGGCAGGGACAAGGACACGCTTGCATTTGGGACATCTTGTACCCAAAATCTTTTTATTTTTAAATCCCTGAAAAAATCTATGCCATATAGGTCCAAAGGAAAGGTTATATATTAAAGTAGCTTCTTGTTCTATTATTGGATTTCCTTTTTTATCAAAGGTAATCATGTTATCCTCCTGATGTATTATAGGCAAATCTGACTTTTTATAAATTTTTAAATTGGTTCAAAAAAGGCTATATCAAGGAGATGTCCTTTTCTGTTTTCTTTCCACCTTGCTTGAACCTTTATACCTGGTTTTAATTTTTGATATTCAGATGGCTTTATACCTCCTATTAAATGAAGAAAATTGCAATCTGTCCCCTCTAATCTGATTAGACCAACAATGTAAGGAACATTTAACGAAGCACCGTGAATTGGCTGGTTTACAATTGTCCATGATACAATCTTTCCTAGCTGTGAAACTTCTTGGTAATCTCCCATTTCTACATAACAGACAGGACAAAAAGATCTAGGTGGAACCAAGGTCATATTACATTTTGGACAAGTGTTACCAATGATTTTCTTTTCTTTTAACGCCTCATAGAATTTAAAGAAAACAGGTCCAACTGAAAATTTAAATGGTAATTTTACTTCACTATATAAGGTGCCATAATGTTTATCCATCTTTTTCCTCCTAATGATTTTTTACTCTGAACCCACAATCATCACTCCATTAAATTGACTTATTCCTCCCATTGCATGTGCAAAAGCGAGTTTTGCTCCATCTATTTGATGAGAACCTGCTCTTCCCAATACCTGTAAAGATGCCTCGGCCACTCTCACAAGACCTGTGGCACCAATTGGATTTGTACACAAGACTCCTCCTGAAGGATCACAGGGGAGTTCTCCATCTCTTGAAAAAGTTCCTTTGAGTGTATCATCAGCGGCTTTACCAGGCTCAGAAAAACCAAAACATTCCAAAAAGGCAAGTTCCAGATAAGTAAAAGGATTATAAATTTCAGCAACATCCAGTTCTTTTCTGGGATTTGTAATGCCTGCCATTTTATAAGCTTCCTTTGCAGCTTCAATTGCACTTTGCCATCTAACTTTATCACTATCACCAAACCAATATTCATCCCCTCTATACCCAACACCTTTAATCCAGGCTGCATCTCTGCCTAATCTCTTAACCATTTCTTCTGAGGCAAAGATTAGCGCACAGGCCCCATCAGAGTTAGGACACACATCCCAGAGTCTAATTGGATAGACAACTACCTTTGCATTCTCGATCTCTTCAACACTCAGCTCCTTTTTAATATGAGCAAAAGGATTATCTAAGGCATCTTTATGGTGATCATAAGAGAGTTTGGTAGCCGCCTCTCTCGCCTTTTTATCAGGTATATTGTACCTGTGTGACCATTGATGGGATTGAAGGGCAAAAACTCCTGGAGCACCAGATAAAAAGTAACGGAGATAAAAAGGTTCAGCTACTGTAGTCATTGTGGCCTGGCTATCTCCCTCATGCATTTTTTCACTGCCCACTACCATGATTAAATCAGCCATACCTGAGGCCACCCAATAATATCCAGTTAATGCTAAGGATACCCCAGTGGAACCACAGGTTTCTGTCTTTAAAATTGGTTTTCCCACTGCACACAAGGCGTCTGCTAGATATAAATGATTTAAAGCTACACCTTCCATCATTGAGGGCATGGTTCCAAATACAATCCCCTCAATATCTTCTGGCGTAATATTGGCGTCTTTAAGTGCAGCAACTACCGCCTCTCTGACTAAATCAGGATAAGTAATCTCAGAACGATTTCCATGTTTGGTTTGACCAATCCCTATTATACCAACTCTTCTGGCCATATTAATTCCTCCTTAATTATTATGCTCCCAAAATAAGCACTGAATGACATTGTCCTGCAAAACCATGCACTCCATGGGCCAGTCCTTTTTTAACTGGTTTATCCACTTGATGTTCCCCAGCTTCTCCTCTGATCTGGAGTGCAACTTCAGCTGCACGGATCAATCCCCGTGTTACATAGGGATTATTTGCCAAAGTTCCTCCTGAGGGATTAACAGGTAGTTCACCATCCATTTGAGTTGTTCCACTTTGAAGAAATTTTGCCCCCTGTCCTGGTTCACAAAATCCCAGTTCTTCATACCAAAGTAACTCTTGAAAAGCATAGGGCTCGCAAATTTCTGCCAAATCGATCTCTTTTAGTGGGTCTTTTATATTGGCCATTTGGTAAGCCATTTTTGCTGCATTAGTAAGTTGCCCTTTTAGTAAGTCCCTATCTCCTAAATAAAATCTGTCCATTGCTGTTCCAAAACCCATGATCCATACAGGTTTTTTTGTCAATTTTTTAGCTTTTTCTTCTGAAGCCAATAACAATGCCACAATTCCCTCAGATTTAGGTCCACATTCCATCTTTTTTAAAGGTGTATACACATATCCAGAGTTCATAACATCTTCAATTGTTACTTTACCCTTTTTATGGGCATATGGATTTCTTAGCGCATTTCCTAAATTTTTGACCACCACAGCAGCACAATCTTCTTCACTTGCATTAGTAGAATTTAGATACATCTGCATTTGCAGCGCTGCAGCTATACTTTCATTTAATCCAATTTGTCTTTGATAAAATGGGTCAGTAAAGTAATGGGTAATATAATCATTTTCAGGATTTTCAGAGCCCTTACAAATTCCAACAACAAGGGCTGTATCATAGTGACCCGAGGCTATTCTCAAGGTAGCATACCACAGGGCAAAGAGAGATTCTCCGTCCTGGCGTGATCCATTTTTTAAAAAAGCAGCACCAGAGTCCCAATAATATGCGTTGGCACAGGAAACTCCTCCATGAAAAACATCTGAAGCTGCACTCACCACAGTCCCAATGTCCTCTCTGGACAGTCCCGCCTTGTCCATGACCTCTTTACACACTCCAAATACCTGATTTAAAAGATTTTCAGGCGACTCCGTGCCTGGTCTTATGGCTATTTCCACAATTCCTACTTTTCGCATTATCCTCCTCCTTTGGATAACCTGTTAAAATAAATTATGAAAATTTTTTTAATGGAAATTTGTCCTTAAACTCTTTGGCAAGTTCAATAAAAAAATTAATAGAATCAGGATTAGATAGAGCATCAAGATTTACTGCCCTATTTAAAGGGAAGCCCATTAAAATCTTTTTAACTGGTACTTCCATCTTTTTTCCATTTAATGTATAGGGGATAGCAGGAACCTGGATTATATTGTCAGGCACATGTCTGGGAGTGAAGCTTTCCCGAATTTTTGAATTAATTTTTTTCTTTAAGTGATTATCTAAGGTAAGACCATTTTTTAAAACCACAAATAATGGAATATGGTAATCACCACCTTCTAACTCCAGGCCCACAACAAGACTATCAACCACTTCCTCAATATCTTCCACTACCCTGTATATTTCTGCTGTCCCTATTCTAATTCCTTTACGATTTAAAGTGGAATCTGATCTTCCGTATATTATCGCTGTTCCCCGTTGAGTTATTTTTACCCAGTCTCCGTGACGCCACACTCCTGGATAGACATTAAAATAGCTTTCTATATATTTTTTATTCTCAGGATCATTCCAGAAGTAAATTGGCATTGAAGGCATGGGCTCAGTTATTACTAATTCTCCCACTTGATCTATAATTGAATTTCCTGCTTCATCAAATGCCTCAGCCTTAACTCCTAAACAGCGACACTGGAGCTCCCCTGCATATACAGGTAGCAGAGGACATCCTCCCAAAAATGCTGTACACACATCCGTACCGCCGCTTGCCGAGGCCAGCCATACATCTTGTTTAACATTGTCATATACCCATTTAAAACCCTCAGGAGGGAGTGGAGACGCAGTAGAACCAATAGAAATTAAATCTTTTAAATCGTATGATTTTTGTGGAATGAGCCCTTGTTTCATACATGTGGTAATATAACCAGCAGATGTACCAAATACATTCATTTTGGTCTTTTCAGCAAAGTCCCATAGCACATTTAAGTCAGGATAGGCAGGACTACCATCATATAAGATGATAGTACTTCCAAGTAGCAGACCCCCAATCAAGAAATTCCACATCATCCAACCAGTAGTTGTGTACCAAAAAAACCTCGTTGAAGGCTTTAAATCTACATGAAAACCTAAGACCTTAAAAAGTTCCAATAAGATCCCACCATGGGAGTGGACTATTGCCTTGGGAGGTCCAGTAGTTCCAGAGGAATAAAGGACCCACAGGGGAAAATCAAAGGAAACTGGATGAAAAAAGGGATCTGCTCCCTTTTTAATGAGATCATCCCAAAGCCTGACATTTCCCCTGTCTAATTTTGCCTTGTGGTTAAGATATGGAACCAATACTGTTATTTCTAAAGAATCCAATGCATTTTGCAGTTGCTTTACAATAGAAATTTTCTCAAAGGCCTTTCCCCCATACCTATACCCGTCCACTGCAAAAAGCACCTTGGGCTCTATTTGTTTAAATCTATCAATTATACTCTTAGCCCCAAAATCAGGAGAACAGCTAGACCAGATTGCTCCAATACTAGCACAGGCCAAAAAGGCAATAACTGTTTCAGGAATATTTGGCATAAAGGCCGCCACCCTATCCCCAGGTTCAACTCCCATCTCCTTTAGGGCGAGTGAAAGGGCGCCAACCTGTTGTTTTAACTCTTCCCATGATATTTCCTTTAATGAAGAAATTTCAGATTTAAAAATCATACAGGGGGTATTTAGGTGTGACTTTTCAAAGACCTGCTGGGCAAAATTAATTTCAGCGCCTTCAAACCATTTTGTTCCAGGCATTTTTCTATTTTTAAGAATATGTTGCCATGGTTTATGAGCCTTTACTTTAAAATAGTTCCAAATAGATTCCCAGAATTCTTCTATATTTGTCACAGACCATTTCCAACAATCTTGGTAGTCTTTAAACTCCACACCCTTGGTATCCTTTAGCCATTTCATATAATGGGTCAGGTTTGATTCTTGTTTTAACTCATCTGAGGGCTCCCAAAGAAGAGCGCCTTCAACAATTTGGTTTTGATTCATAATTTCCCTCTCTTTTTGACAACTTTATTAAGTTATGTAAAAAGTGTTTGCCAATAATATCAAAAATTATCCCTACTTAAGATAGTTTAAGAATTTCTCTAGCCACAATCAGACGCCTTATTTCAGAAGTTCCAGCACCAATGGTCATTAACTTGGCATCTCTCATTAACCGCTGAACAGGGAATTCTAGAGTATAGCCGTAGCCTCCGTGTATTTGGACAGCCTCTGAAGCAACATAATTACACATCTCACCAGCATAGAGGACAGAGGCTGCAGCCTTTTTATGGAGTTCTCGATGACCTTTCTTTTTTTTGTCAGTGGCAAAACGAGCTACATGATAAGAAAATATACGACTACTTTCTATTTGCGTATACATATCAGCCAATTTGGACTGAATGAGTTGAAAATTTCCAATTGGTTTTCCAAATTGGACTCTCTCTTTTGCATATTTTACGGAATGGTCAAATGCACCCTGGGCAAGTCCAATTGCGAGTCCTGAAAAAAATACCCTCTCAATATCTAGTCCAGACATCATTACTGCCACGCCTTGGTTTTCCTTGCCCAACAAATTTTCCTTGGGAACAACACACTTATCAAAAAAGAGCTCACCAGTTGGAGAGCCCCTCATTCCCATTTTTTCAAGGGTTCTGGAAACAGAAAATCCTGGAAATTCCTTCTCAACTATAAATGCACTTATCCCCTTTGATCCTAACTCAGGTCTTGTTTTGGCATATACAACAAGGATATCAGCAATAGGACCATTTGTGATAAATGTCTTGGAACCTTCTAAGAGGTAGCAATTCTCTTTAAAGGTCGCTTTTGTACTAATAGATACAGCATCAGAACCAGCACCTGGCTCAGTTAATGCCATGGCACCAATCTTGTCTCCAGAACATAAGGGTGGAAGATATTTCTGTCTCTGTTCCTCTGTTCCATTTCTATAGATATTATCAGCACACAAAATAGCATGTGCCCCATAGGACAGGGCTACTGCAGGAGAAATTCTTGAGATTTCTTCAACCACGATTAAAGCTGATAAGATATCCATCCCAGCTCCACCATATTTTTGCGGTATGGTAATGCCTAAAAGTCCCAACTCTCCCATTTGTTTAAAAATATCATCAGGAAATTTATCAGTCCTATCAATTTCCTCTGCAATTGGACCAAGATAATCCCTGGCCCATTCATACACACTGCTCTTTAACAAGTGATGTTCCTTTTCCATAAAATAGACATCCATTAATGACCTCCTTTCAACCTGTTAAGTTTAAAAGAAATATTGAAAGGGCGCACGTTCAGTTGTTCCCACCTTTTCTTACACCTCCTTGTGCATACAGCACAAATTGATAATTTCATAACAATTCAGTCTCTAGAATTTTCAAAATTTCAATATTATAATTAGGAATAGCTATATTATATGATAATAGAATTAAAAAGTAAAGACTAAAAAAAATATAGTAAAATTGATTCTTTTTTATAAAATGATTTGTCCATTGTTTGTAATTCTAGTTTTTTCAAAGGACTAAGTTAACCAAATGAAGAGTCTTATTTAATTTATATTGATTTCTAAAAAATTAAGATTGCAACTGGTGACAAAAAAGTTTAAAAACTTACTTATGTTGGTACTATTTTCAACTCTAAATTGGTAAGTAACTTTATTAAGTAACTTTATAAAGTGTGTACAGAATAAAAAATGTATATAGCGAGACAATTTGAAATAACAGACATTTGTAAACTAAGGGAAATCGCACACCTATTGGCAAAAAAAAGCTCATTAATTGGTCATGGAAAGTATCTTTTACAAGGAGGGCTTGGAACAGGGAAAACAACATTTGTCAGATTCTTTGTTGAAATGTTGCCTGGCTCAGAGCTAGCAGAAGTAAGTAGCCCCAGTTTCAATTTATTTAATATCTATCCCACTAAACCAGAGGTAATTCATGTTGACTTATATAGGTGTGTGGATTTAGAAGAAGAAGTTCTGGAATATCTTTCTTCTCCTGATAATATTGTGTTTGTGGAGTGGTGTGAAAGACTACCTAAAGTTTATTGGCCCTTGGAACATCTATTAATTGAATTTAAATTCAAAGCAAAGAGAAGATTTATGGAGATTAAACTCAAAGGATCTAAATTTTTCCCATTGTTAGATTTTTTAGATAAAAAGGAAAAATTTGTTCGAGGATAGCAAGTTATAAAAAATATCGGTTGAAATAAAAGGGAAAAAAGGAGTGAGGCAACCCATGAAAATTATAGTACAAAAATTTGGGGGAACTTCAGTCGCTGGACTTGAGAGGATGAAACAAGTAAAGGCCAAGGTGGAGAAAAAATTAAAAAAAGGGTATAAAATTGTAGTTGTGCTATCCGCAATGGCAGGGGAAACTGACAGATTAATAAAACTGGCAATGGAATTTTCTAAAAAGCCAGATCCAGCTGAAATGGATGTATTGTTAACAACAGGAGAACAGGTAGCTGTAGCCCTTTTTTCTTTACTCTTGAAAGATGCAGGCATAAAGGCCAGATCTTTATTGGGATTTCAGATCCCAATTCACACTGACAAGGCCTATGGTAAGGCAAGGATACTCGATATAGACACAGATAAACTTCTTGAATTATTAAAGACAAATGATGTTTTAGTTGTGGCAGGGTTTCAAGGATGCGATTTTCAGCAAAATCTAACAACCCTGGGAAGGGGTGGTTCTGATACCTCTGCAGTGGCATTGGCAGCTGCCTTAAATGCAGAAATTTGTGAAATATATACAGATGTAGATGGTGTCTATACAACAGATCCCAATGTGTGTTCCAAAGCGAGAAAGCTTTCCAAGATTGCTTATGATGAGATGTTGGAGATGGCGTCAATGGGTGCTAAGGTACTACAGATAAGGTCTGTAGAATTTGCCAAAAAATACAACGTGCCAATACATGTTAGATCTACTTTTTCAGATGAGCCAGGCACGTTGGTTGTAAAGGAGGATGAAGTTATGGAATCAGTACTTGTGTCAGGAATAGCTTATGACAAAGATCAGGCAAGAATTACACTTACAGGGGTTTATGATGAACCTGGGATTGCTGCAGCTATTTTCGAGCCCCTTGCTAACCACAATATTGTTATAGATATGATAGTTCAGAACCCATCCCATGAAGGTAGAACTGATTTAACTTTTACTGTCAGCAGAAAGGAAATGGAGGATGCTATAAAAATAATAGAAAGAATTAAGGACGAGATTGGTGCAAAAGAGATATTATATGATAAAAATGTAGCAAAGGTCTCTGTTATTGGTGTTGGAATGAGAAACCATTCTGGAGTTGCAGCAATTGCATTTCGTGCATTAAAATCTGAAAATATAAATATTTTGATGATTAGCACATCAGAGATTAAGATATCCTGTTTAATTGAAGAAAAATACACAGAACTCGCTGTTAGAACATTGCATGAAGCATTTGGTCTGGACAAAGAACCCCAGATGGAGAGCCTATAATGGGAGAAAAAGTCTTTATTTATGATACTACCTTAAGGGACGGATCTCAGGCAGAAGAAGTCAATTTTTCCCCTGAAGACAAGATCAGAATTGCAAGAAAATTAGATGAAATTGGGATTGATTATATTGAAGGTGGATGGCCATCTTCTAATCCTACAGATGAAAACTTTTTTAAAGAAATCAAAAACTATGAATTCAAGCATTCAAAGATAGCTGCCTTTGGTAGCACACATCACCCAAAGCTGAATGTGAGTTCTGATGACTCCTTTAAAAAGGTCCTTGATGCCCAGACCGAGGTAATTACACTGGTTGGAAAATCCTGGGATATCCATGTAAAAGAGGCATTAAAAACCACCTTAGATAGAAATCTGGAAATAATTTATGACTCAATTAAAGCTGCCAAAAATAAGGCCAAAGAAGTATTTTTTGATGCAGAACATTTTTTTGATGGTTATAAGGAAAATAAAGAATATACAATGGCCTGCATAAAAAAGGCATATGAGGCTGGAAGTGACTGCATTGTGCTCTGTGATACAAATGGTGGATGCCTCACAATGGAGCTAAAGGAAATTATCGAGCAGGTATTAAAGGAATTTCCAGAGCCAGAGTATGGTATTCATGTCCATAATGATGCAGAACTCGCTGTTGCAAATTCTATTGTTGCAGTGAATCTTGGCATAAGACATGTGCAGGGCACAATTAATGGATATGGGGAGAGATGTGGAAATGCTAATCTATGCTCAATTATCCCAAATTTAGAGTTAAAAATGGGTCTTAAGTGCCTTCCTGAGGGCAATTTAAAAAAACTTACATCATTGTCCAGATTTGTTGCAGAAATTGCCAATCTCTCTCCTTTTAAAAGACAACCATATGTGGGAGAGTCTGCATTTGCACACAAAGGCGGCATACATGTTAGTGCTATTATGTCCAATCCAAGGACTTATGAACATATTCCACCTGAAAAGGTTGGAAACAGGCAACGGGTTTTACTCTCTGATCTTGCAGGCAAAAGTAATATAATCTTTAAGGCAAAACAATTTGGACTCAATCTAAAAAAGGAAGATCCAATTGTATTAGAACTATTGGAAGAGGTAAAAAATCTGGAGATGCTTGGTTATGAATTCTCTGTTGCTGAAGCATCCTTTGAGCTCCTTTTGTATAAAACATTGGGGAAGGTGAGAAAATATTATGAATTAATTGGTTTCAGGGTGCTTGATGCAAGGCAAAAGGAGATTGAAGAGCCAATATCAGAAGCAACTGTTATGGTGCGCGTTGGTGGAAAGCTTTCTCATACAGCTGCCACAGGTAAAGGACCAGTAAATGCCCTTGATAAAGCCTTAAGAAAAGCACTTGAAGGATTTTATCCCAACCTAGAGGAGATGAAACTTTTAGATTTCAAGGTTCGTGTACTCACACCAAAAGACCCAGAATTTGCTGGCACTGCGTCTATGGTCAGGGTATTTATTGAATCTGGAGACCAAAAACAAAGGTGGATTACTGTTGGTGTATCTTATAATATCATTGAAGCCAGTTGGAAGGCTTTACAAGACTCTGTAATTTATAAACTCTTTAAAGATGATAGGGAAAAGGGAAATGGGATATAGAGTTAAAATTACATACATATATCACAGTTCATTTTTTGTTGAATTTCCAGAATGCAATTTTTTATTTGATCTTCCCCATGGTGATCATTTACCTAAACTAGGTATAGATGTATTAAGAAAATCTTTTAATTCAAATCCCTTGTTTGTCTTTTTTTCACATTCCCATGATGATCATTTTAATCCAGATATAGAAGATATTATTACACCCTTTACATCTGAATACAAATTTATTATATCTTATGATATTTATGCAGATTATGCTTCTAGATTTGGAAATAATACGTATATATTGGAACCTGAAGATGAAGTAAATATAGATAACATAAAAATAAGGGCTTATGAAAGCAATGATCTTGGGAATGCTTATCTTATTTCATTTAAGGGAATAAACATCTATTATGGAGGAGACCTAGCTGAATGGATCTGGCCTGATACAAAAAATGAAGAAAAGGAATTTATAAAAAGCTATTTTGAAGAGATATTAAAGGAATTAAGATTACAGAAGATTCATATAGGTTTTTCAAATATGGATCCACGACTTAAAAACTTTGGTGGAGGGATAAAATTTTTACAAATGGTACAACCTGATTTATTTATTCCAATGCATACATTTGGAAGATACGATCACTTAATAAAACTTAAACAAATAGATATGCCCTTAGATAAAGAAATATTTATCTATTCAAAAATAGGGGATAAAATTGAGAAAGACATAGATGTATAGTTACTCATCAAAGTCCATTTTAACTTATATGGGAGGTAGCTTTACCTCCCATTACATGGTCCTAAAAAACATTCAAGAACTTTTAAGAGAAGCACCTGAAAAAGTAGATACTTCAATAATATTTATACTGGAAAAAGTATTAAAACAAAAAAGTCATGATACACAAAAACTTGCATCTATTTTATACAGAGAAGCAGCAAACTTGCTCAGAGATATATCAATAAAAACAAAAGATGCCAATAAAAAAAGACTTTCACTTAATATATTAAAGAGATATTCATTAAATATTATTGACCGCTCATCTCTTTCAGCTTCCCTTGCTTTGGGAACACTTCCATTAAAAATAAAAGGACCAAATATAAATTTAATTAAGATTTCAGATGATATTTTAAAAATAGAGCATGATATTTTATTTGCGAAACTTAAAGTGGAACCTATTTCCAGGACCAAAATGGGAAGGTCTTTTGTCTGGAAACTTAAAGATAGAAAAGAGTTACTCGTGTTTAAGTTTTCCAAGGACCAAGGGGATATACAGAACCTGCTACTTGAGATAAAATGGATTAAATTACTTAAAAATTGTGGGTGGAATCAGGTATTTGAAATACCAAGAGAGGTTGGTTTAAAGGGAAAATATCTCTTTTTGCTTAAGTCCTTCAAACTTCCATGTATCTGTTTTTTTGTGTCCCCAGATTATTTTTATTATCCCAATGGAGATGGTTCAAAAAACAATGTCCCAGAAGGGGAGTTTTTGAATATTATCTCGAAATGCGCCAACATTTTGGGAAGGCTAACTGCAAGCGGAATTATCCACACATCAGTAATCCCCTTATTTCACAACAGAACCCAGAGGACAAGACGAGATGATGGAGGAATATATTTGTGGGAGAGGGGTGGAAGGCTAGATAGGTGGCTAGATTCAGCCCTTTATC
The DNA here is from genome assembly GCF_054657475.1 of Desulfothermus naphthae. Taxonomy (NCBI): domain Bacteria; kingdom Pseudomonadati; phylum Thermodesulfobacteriota; class Desulfovibrionia; order Desulfovibrionales; family Desulfothermaceae; genus Desulfothermus; species Desulfothermus naphthae. Next base: position 1,015,234 of record NZ_BAAHYQ010000001.1, on the reverse strand, counting down.
CAAATATTGGTAAATCAGGCATAAGGGATTTTGAACATCTAATTAGCTTTGATGGAGTAAATAAAAGAAGGCTATACACTGAAATAGGAAATCACATGTTATCATTTTTTCTCATTATTGGGAGCTATTTTAGGATGAAGTGTCCTGAAAAAAGGGGAATAAATCCAGATGGATCCTTTGTTGATGTAAGAAACCTATTTGACAAAGAACTTTTTAAAAAATCAATTGAACTTGTTGTAAAAAATTATTTTTCTGGATTCTGTGGTTATGTTTTAGAAGAATTAAATTTTACAAAGATGGATCAATTTGTTGAGAGATTAATTGATGAAATGGGAGTTGATAGATATTTGGATGAAATACTTAGAACAGCTGATCAATTAGAGATGGATGACAATGAATTTAAAAGATTTCTAAAAAATAAGGGTGTAACCGATGATGAGCTTGCCAAAATAAGAAAAGGGGAGAGGGATATTATCTTAAAAACAGGTCCCCATCTTGGAGAATTTAATGGCAGGATCTCTGTTCCTGAGCTAATCGATTTTATTGGAAGCACAGCAGCCTTAATGATCTCTTCAAAGTATATAAATGATCTATAATAGAGATGTAATACATAAAGTGGATGAATCTTTTTTACGATAAGAAGTATTGAAGGAAAGGGCGAAAGGAGATGAGTAAGAGGCGCATAGTCACTTTTTTTATTCATAATAAAATTTATTATGGCCAAAATTCCATTTAAAGTAGATAGTAGAACAATGGCAAGATATATAAAAAGCATCAATAAATCCTTACCAAAAGAAGTGGTATTTGTGGATTTTGTTCCCTTTTGTGAATTGAGCTTTTATTTAGATTGTGAAGTAGAAGAACTTAACACGATAAAGATAAAGCAGATAAAAAATCTGAAGAATATATAATAAAAGTAGTTAAAGAAAAAGAAAATGGTGTATTGTATGCAATTCAAAAGAAAAAACTGAATAGAGTCTTTTTGCTTTTTTTTAAGAAAAGCCATGTTGAATTAAGAAAAAGAGGGTAATATAATTCTTGGATATTTTTCACCATTTGTAATACAGTTAAAAGATCATATTTAATTTTATCTTGTTTTCCATAGATTCATATTTTATACATGTGGATAATTTCGTATTAAATATAGAGAAGGATTGTTATCAGATGTATGTATGTTGGGAGAAGAATTATAGAAAAATATTGATAGAACATGCGAAAATATTATATCATTCCAAAATTATTTGGAATATGTACATAATATGTAATAATGTTATTTTTGGTATTTTATGGTTTATCGGGAAATCCAGCCTGGTAAGTGCTATTTATGAATCACCCAACAGTAAAAATCCCCATAATATATGGCCAATTTCTGTAGGGCCAATTTATGAATTGCTCCTACAATATAAATATATTTGGATGGAATTAGGTCTTTGGATTTTGATATTGCTTGAGATTCTTCCTATGTCGTAGTTGTATATCCATTCCTGTAATTTTTTTCCCTTTTTCCTTTAATCTTCTCATATTTCTGCCTTCCTAAAAAAGTAAGTTCAGCTTCCATCATCTTTGTCAGAAATTTCCCTATAGGGTCCGTAATATCTCTTTTTATCAACTTGAAAATATTCTCAGGAACTAAAACTAAGTCCTTGATAAAATCTTTAATTTCAGGCAAACTAACCTTGCATTCTAATATAGACATAGGGCATATTTTTTTTGGTTATTTTTTCCTTTCACCTCACCCTAAAGGATGATGCCAATTTTTTCTATAAAAAATTTACACAAATTTTTTAACACAACCGGACTTTTTGGGGACATTCCTAATAGCATAAAAACTTTATATCTACAGTGAGAATCAGAGAAGAATAGTTCAACGAATATGAAACACTCAAAATTTGCTGTTAATAGGAGTCTGTTCTGGCAGAAAGCAGGGAATGAGTTTTATTTGCCTGGCACCTTTTTAGCAAAGCCAAATCTTGGAGTTCACCTTGACTAACCATACAACTTATGTCACTTTTTTGTCCAATAACAACTTATTTTTTATATCAGAATTAATAAAAATTATTGGGAGTGGCAATGTGTAAAAAACACTTACTTTTTTTTATTATCCTTGTACAGCTTGGGTGTGTTGCGCCAAGGTCTCTCAAGAAAACGTCAACTTTTGAAAAGAAATTGATTCAGGTAAACAAGGCTATTATTGCCAAAGATTATGTAGGCGCATACCTTGTGTTAAGTGAGTTAGAAAATACAACTAAATTTAAAGGCAGTTCAAATTTCAAATCCTCAATTCTGTTTAATAAAGCCTATTGTTTGATGGTACAAAAAAAATATAATGATGCAATAAAGGTCTTAAATAAAGCTATTTCAATTTACCCCAAAAATATCAAAAATTATATATTAAGGGCTTTTGTCTTTAAATTAATTGGTAAAATAGACAAGTCGATTTTGGACCTAAAACAAGTCGAACAAATTGCACCAAACAACTCAATAATAAAATACAACCTTGGATGTCTTTATATTGACAAAGGCGATTATGATTCTGCTGTTAAAAAATTAAATGCTGCTGTAAAAATCCAGCCTGATTTAAAAGATGGATTTATAAATTTAGCTTATGCTTTATTCCATCTTGGTAAATATAATGATGCAATTTCAAATTTGAAAAAAGCCGTGTTACTGGATAATAAAGATGCAGATATTTATCTCAATATGGGTTTATCCTATGAAAAATTACACCAATATGATAATGCAATATCTAGTTATTCTGAGGCTATTAAAATTAATCCACAGTATATAAGTGGTTATATTAATAGAGGAGTTTTATTTTTATCCTTAGGAAAAAATAGTTTGGCATGTAATGACTTTAAAAAGGCATGTGAGTTAGGAATATGTGAAGAATATAAAAAATTAAAAGAGATAATGGTTTGTGAATAATTAACTTAAAATGAATACCAAAAAATTTAACTTATTATTTTATTTTCTTATTGTAAATATCATACTTTTTTTTGTCATTTTTACAATAAATAATTATATTTCGTATAAATTGAGATTAAATTCCACTAAATTAGAAATCATCAATTCCAATGTAAGAAATAAATTTAAAGTAAATTTTCTAAAACAAAATAATATTGATTTAAATACTATTTTGAAAAGAAATCCATTTAAAGTAATAGAATCTATCAATGATAACAATAGAAATATTGAATCCCAGATAGAAGAAATTCCCATAGCTGATATAAAGGATTTTGAATTAAGGGGTATAATATGGTCTGAATTAAAAAAAGATAGGATTGCGGTTATTTATGATAAAAAACTAAAATTAGAAGGTATTTACAGCATTGGAGATAAACTTAGTGATGCAATAATAAAAGATATAATGAAGGATCAGATTATAGTTAATTTAAATAATAAGGACAAAAGAATTTTACTCTCAGACTTTACGGAGTTGGAAAATGAAATAGATTCTTCAAAAGAATTAAATTATATAGTATCAAGGCATCTATTAAGGTCGAAATTATCTAATATGTCATATTTACTTCGTTTTATTAGGGTGGTGCCATATTCATTATCAGGAATTAAAGGACTTAAGGTTGTGTCAATTAGAGATAGATTTATAAAAAATGGGTTAGGGTTAAAAAAGGGAGATATAATCCTATCAATTAATGGAAAACAGGTGCTAAATATGGATGATGTTATGCAGTTCTATTCCAAAATTCAAGATATTGATCATGTGGATCTTGAAATTTTAAGAAATGGTCAAAAACAAGTATTATCTTATTCAATAAAATAGGATAAGTATTATGGTAAAGAAAACATGTAAAAAATTAATTCTCAGTATTGTATTAGTTTTTTTGTTTTTCCTTAATGTTACATTTGCTTCTTCAGATGTAAAGATAAGTATAAATTTTAGGGAGGTGCAATTAAAGAATTTTATCGAGTATATTGGAAAAGTTACAAACAAAAATTTTGTGTTAGATCCCAATGTTGGCTCAAAGAAAATTTCCATTATTTGCCCAAGACCTATGAGTTTAGATGAAGTTTATAAGGTTTTTGAATCAGTACTGCAGGTCTATGGATTTGCTACTATTCCTGGAAAATATGTAATTAAAATCGTTCCTACTGCACATGCACGGAGGCAATATAATCCTGTTGAAACTGGCAAAATAAATAGGAGAGACAAATTTGTTACCCGGGTCATTCCTTTAAAATATGCCCCTGCTGCGGAAGTGAGACGAACCATAGTCAATATGGTCTCCAGAGAAGGACTGGCTGTTACATATAAGCCAACTAATATACTGATAGTTTGCGACTTTGAGTCCAATGTGCATAAGATTCTACAAATTGTAAAAAGTGTGGACGTGCCAAAGGGAGAGGTAGTAATTAGGACCATTAAGCTAAAACATACTCCCAGCAAAGATATAGCAGAGATTCTTACTAAATTATTTTCATCTTTAATGCGTGTTGAAAACAAAAAAGGAAATATAGCTTCGTTTCTTGCAATACCTTATGATAGACTAAACAGTGTGGTTGTGGTTGCTCCAGCTAATATAATTGCCAAAGTGGAAGGTCTAATAGTAAAATTAGACAAACCAGCTTCAGAAGGAACTGGCAATATCCACGTGGTTAAATTAAAAAATGCAAGTGCAATAGACCTTGCAAAGGTGCTTGTGCAACTTGCTGGCACAAAGGTATCTGGTAAAGATAAGGTTTCCAAACAGATAATATCCAGAGAAATTAAAGTGGTTGCAGATCAGGCAACTAATTCCCTGATAATAACATCAACCCCTGAGGAGTTTAAGACCTTATCAAAGATAATAGAAAAATTGGATATTCCGAGAAAACAGGTTTTTATAGAAGCCATGATAATAGAGGTTAGCGGTGAAAATAGTTTTAATTTTGGAATAAACTGGCAGGCAATGGGAAAAATTGGCTCAAAAGGACATGAAAGTTTCCTTATGGGAAATATACATGGAGGCATTGGCACTACCTTTGACGAAGTAAAACAGACTATAACAAATGTCTCAACCCTTGCTCCTTTCACTTTTGGGATAATATCTTTTCCCTTTACCTATGATGCAAATAACGATGGGGTAATCTCCTCTGATGAGAGATTTTACAATGCAGGGTCCCTAATCCATGCAGCTTCAACTAAAAATCAGGTAAATATTATATCTCGCCCCCAATTAACAGTGATGGAAAACGAAGAAGCAAGTGTTATTGTTGCAGAAAATAGACCTTTCCAGACCAAAATAGAAACAACTGATACCCAGGACTACGCCAATTTTGAGTATAAAGACGTCGGAATCACTTTGAAAGTTACCCCACAAATAAATGATTCTGGATTTGTTAAAATGAAAATTTACCAAGAAGTTAGTAGAGTTGATGAAACACTAACTACATCTTCAACATTTAGTTTAAGACCCATAACTAAAAAAAGGGCAGCGGAAACCACTGTTGAGGTAAAAAATGGTGCTACAGTTGTTATTGCAGGATTAATAGAAGAACAGAATAATAGCAATAACACAAAGGTACCCCTTCTTGGGGATATACCAATCATTGGATATCTCTTTAAAAATATAGACAAAAAAAAATCAAAAAAAAATTTAATGATATTTATAACACCTCATATAGTAGAGACAGACGAAAAATTTAAAAAACTCAGTTACGAAAAGATGAAAAATATAAATAGTGTAAAATACAATGTAAATGGCAAAGTAGAACCAATAAAAAAAGATTTTAAAATTTATCCTCCCGAACTATTACCACTAAAATAGGATAGTTAAAAAAGGATCTATTTAAACCATGCTAGTTGAAAATTTTCCCATTGAAATTTTATACAAAAAGAAAATTTTAAAGACAAAACAAGATCTTGATTTAAATAATTTAAAGAAAATAATATCACAGGTAAATTTATTATACAAAGGGGAGGATATTTCAGAACAAGAATATCTTAAAATAATGTCGTTTTTGTTAGATATTGAATATACTGAAAAAATTTATGCTAAAGACAAAGCAAAAAATATTACTAAAAAGATCCCAATTCACTACTTAAAGAAATATCCTATTTTTTTAATAGATGATAATTCATGTATAAAAGTATATATAAATGATCCTTTTAACTTTGAACCATTAAACGACATTTCAGCACTCTTCAACAAATCGGTTATTCCAATATTGTGTACTTCAAAAGAAATTTTAGACTCTATAAATTACGTCTATGGAGAGGTGGAACAGGATCTTGAAAATACTTTAGAGAACATTGTTCAAGAAGATCCTGTTGATATATTAAGAGAGCTTGAAGACATATCCGATCTATTAGAAGATCACGATCAAGCACCCATTGTTAAATTGGTAAATCAAATACTCACCCAGGCAGTTAGATTTGGCGCAAGTGATGTGCACTTTGAACCTTTCAAGACCTACACCAGTGTAAGATACAGATTAGATGGAGTCCTCTATAATCAACTTAAATTATCCCCCAAATTACATCCATTGGTGATTTCAAGAATAAAGGTAATGGCAAAATTAAATATTGCAGAAAAAAGACTTCCCCAGGATGGAAGAATAGAGATAAAGGTAGGAGACAGGAGCTTAGATTTAAGGGTCTCCACTATGCCTACAGCTTTTGGAGAAAGGGTGGTCTTAAGGTTACTAGAAAAGGGCAAACGATTGCTAAAACTTGATGAGATAGGATTAAATGAAGAATTACTTGACCAGATTAAAGACTTAATAACTATTACTCATGGAATAATCTTAGTAACAGGCCCAACAGGTAGTGGAAAGACCACAACCCTTTATGCGGCTTTACAAGAGATAAATACCCCTGATAAGAATATTTTAACAATAGAGGATCCCATAGAATACCAGATAAATGGAATCAGCCAGACCCAAGTAAATCCTAAAATTGGGCTAACATTTGCCAAAGGCCTCAGAACCATGGTGAGGCAGGATCCTGATGTGATTTTAGTTGGTGAGATAAGGGATAGCGAAACTGCCAAGATAGCTATACAAGCTGCCTTAACAGGCCACCTTGTGCTTTCAACCTTACACACAAATGATGCGCCCTCTGCTATAACAAGACTTGTTGATATGGGCATTGAACCATTTTTGGTCTCATCAGCAGTGCGTGCAATTATTGCTCAAAGACTTATTAGAACCTTATGCGAAAATTGCAAGGAAGAATATACCCCTTCCCTTCAGGAATTAAAACAAATTGGTGCTAATACACAAAAGGATATTAAATTATACAGACCAGGTGGATGTGATAAATGTATAAATACTGGATTTAAAGGAAGAACTGGGGTGTTTGAACTATTGAACGTAACAAAACAAATACAATCCCTTTTGCTTACCACCTATGACAGTAATATAATTTCACAAAAGGCCAGGGAAATTGGGATGAAGACCTTAAAAGAGTATGCAATAGAAAATTTACTCCTTAAAGGAAAAACATCTTTAGATGAAGTCATTAGGATAAGTAGGATTTAATCTATGCCTTTATTTGAATACAAAGCTATAGACAAAAAGGGGAAGGTCAAAAAAGGAATAATAAGTGGTTCTAACCTAAAGGCTGCCAGGGACAATATCAAGGCACAAGGCCTATACCCAACAGAAATTTTTACTACAAATGAAAAAGACCACACAGAGGAGGCAACAAAATTCATTTCCCTTAATGGACTTTTAGCTAGAAAAGGTGGAATGGAGTTTGTGGACTGTATGAGGCACCTAGCGACCCTTATTTCGTCAGGGCTTCCTCTGGATTTGTCGCTAAAATCCACTATTTCTCAGATTAAAAACAGATATTTAAAAAGATCAATGATGCAGATTCTAGAAGATATCAAAGGAGGTATGTCTTTTGCCAAAGCAGCTTCTAATTTTTCAAAATTTTTTCCAACATCTGTTGTTGCTATGATAGAGGCTGGAGAGTCATCTGGATCTCTAGATATAGTATTAGAGGAAATCGCAAATTTACTGGAAAACTCAGCTGATTTTAAGAGAAAAATAATTACAGCTATTGTGTATCCCATGTTTATATTAATTGTTGGGATTATAGTTGTCATATTTTTACTTGGCTTTGTTGTACCAAAAATAACAATGATCTTTGGAGAGTTAAATCAAGTTTTACCTTTACCAACAAGAATATTATTATGCATAAGTTCTTTTTTTAGATCTTTTTGGATAATATTAATATTTTTACCAATTTTTACAATATTTTTATTTAGATACTTATATACTCAGACGGAACTTAAGCCTAAAATAGATAAATATTTATTCTCTTTATGGATTATTGGAGATATATACAAAAAAATAATATTATCAAGATTTTCAAATATACTTGGAATGTTACTTAAAAATGGACTTCCCTTGATTAGTTCATTACATATAGTTAAAGGTGTTTCTCAAAATACCATTTACCAAAATTCAATTGAAAAGATAATAAAAGATGTGAGCCAAGGTAAAAATTTAAAAGATGCCATGGAAAATACTATGTTATTTCCAGCATATATTATACAGATGGTTAGTGCTGGTGAAGAATCTGGAAAACTTGATGAACTTTTACTTAAAATTGGAGATAGATTAGAAAAAGAGATATCCTCAAAATTGAGTATTGCAACTTCATTACTTGAGCCAATGCTCATATTAATATTAGGAGGAGTTGTGGGATTTGTGGTAATTTCTATCTTACTTCCTATATTTGAGATGAGTAAATTAGTTAAATAAATATTAAGTTATTAAAAAAAACAGAGGTTTAGGAGGGATTATTATGAGTACTTCACAAAAGGGATTTACATTAATAGAAATAATGATTGTTATTGTGATTTTAGGAATACTTGCTGGTTTAGTTGTACCTAGAATAATGAATGAACCAGATAAAGCCAGGGTGGTTAAGGCCAAACTACAAATACAGAACTTGTCCATGGCACTGAAAAAATTTAAAATGGATAATGGATTTTATCCGTCCACAGAGCAAGGATTGGAAGCGCTTGTAAAAAAGCCTGTAATTGGACGGATTCCCAAAAATTTTCCACCGAAGGGATATTTGTCAAAGGTTCCCAAAGATCCTTGGGGAAATAATTACATCTACATATGCCCTGGAGAACACGCTGACTTTGAAATAATTTCATACGGCGCAGATGGAAAAGAAGGTGGAGAGGGCTTTGATGCAGATATCAAAAGTTATGAATTGGAATAGATTTGGCTTCACCCTAATTGAACTCATGGTGGTAATTCTCACTATCTCCCTGTTTCTAGGATTTGGTATTCCAAAGGTATTAGAATCTTTTGCTGAGTCAGATTTATCAAAAACTACAAGAAATATATCTCTTTTTATCGAACAAACAAGGAGTAATTGTATTCTCCATAAAAGGAGCTCATATCTACTTTTTGATTTATCCAAAAAAATGATCTCTACACCAGATTTAGATAATCGAGAAAGAGAGATACAGCTGAAGTTACCTAAAAATATTAAAATTCAAATTGAGTACCAAGACAAAATTTATTCATTTGAACCAATTAAAATTGAAGTATCTAATTTTGGATATTTAAATCCCATTATTATTCATTTAAAAAAAAGAGAACATAACCAAATAACTATATATGTTAATCCATTTTTATTAAAAAATAATATAATATTTAATGATTAATATGCGTGGCTTTACCTTAATAGAACTTATAGTATCGATGGCATTAATAGCTATTAGTGTATTAGCTATTTTTGAATCTTTAAATAGTATCAGTGATACTATACTTCAAAATAAAGATTTAAATTATTTGATTCATTTTACTGAATCTAAATTCAATAAATTTAATTCAATAAAAACAAATGTATATTCTTTTTCAGGAGATGTAACAGGAATGGACTATATGTGGACTTATATTGAAGATGATCTTGGATTCTACAATATAATTCGTCAATCTATCGTTATCCAGAATAAAAACAATGATTTTAAAATACTAGAACTATATGAATACAATACAAATAAATAGATATGCTGGATTTACATTGATAGAACTATTAGTGTCTCTTGCAATCTGTTCAATATTATTAGTTGGACTTTATATTTCATTTATTAATATACTTGACTTTTCAGAAAATGTAGATACAGAGACCATATTAATTAATATGGATAATATGCTAACCATTTTACTTGATAGAGATATTTCATCTATTTATATAGATACAAAGGAAATAGAGAGATTTAAATTAGAAGGAAAAAATCAAATTTTTGATGATGCTAACATTCTTACATTTTATACATCTAACTCATTGATCAATAAACCTGACGCCTTTTTTATAAATAAAGTAGAATATCATTTAAAAAAGAATGAAGAAAAGGATGATTACTCCCTCTATAGAATAGAAATACCTTTTGGAAATCTAGACTTAGAAGATAAAAGGATATTTAAGATAAAGGTAGCTGATTATATTAAAAATATGAATATATTTTTTTTTGACAAAAACGGATTTCAACATGATTTTTGGGATATAGATGATATGAAATCAATGCCTGTGGCAATATTAATAGAATTTTCATTTGAATTAAAGGGTAAGACTCATAGATTAAAACATCTGTTTTCTATAAAATATAATGAAAAACAATAAGGGTATTGTTTTAATATCTGTATTGGTAATTATATTTATTCTAATTATTGTATTGTATCAAATCACAAAAATAGCCAATATAGAGATAAATACAACACAAATTTTGAAAAATTTTTTTATTGCAAAACACAGGGCCATCTCTGGTCTTTATATTGCAGAAGTTATTTTAACACGGGAAAAGGAAAAAAACAAATTAGTTTGTGATACACTATTAAGCACCTGGAACAATTTAAATACCCTTCAGGGATATTTACCAGATGATATAAATTCAGAATATCTGGATTTAAAAATTCAAGATGAAACATCTAAAATTCCCATAAACTATCTTGTGGATAAAAAAAAGGGAGAAATATACGTAAAGGTAGTTAAAAACTTACTGGTTAATGAACTTGATATATCTGAAAATCGGGCTGATAATATAATTAGGGAAATAAAAAATTGGATAAATCCCAAAAAATACCCATTAAAAGAAACTGAAGTTATAAACCCATATTACAAAGACAGAGAATATAAATCAAAGAATGGGACCTTTGAAACCTTAGGCGAGATGCTACTTTTGCCATCTGTTGACGAGAAAATATATTATGGAGAAAAAGAGAAAATCGGCTTGAAAGACTTATTTACTGTGTATTCAGATGAGGGCTTGATTAATATCAATACATGTTCTAGACCAATTGCTATGTCATTGATTTTAAATGAAGTAGATCAGGAGAAAAAAAATAAGTATGTGGATGAGATATTAATAAAAAGAAACAATCCTTTTTATAGAGAAATTTTATGTGATGTAAAATGGATAAAAAAAAATATGTCAGAGTATAAAGATATTGAAATTCCCTATAATATTTTGACCACTACAAGTAATTATTTTAAAGTAGTTTCTACAGGAATGTCCGGCTCATACAATTGTACAATAATAAGATTTGTAAAAAGGAAAAATAAAAAGCTAAAAACTTTATATCAAATAGAATATTAGAATGAAAAAGATTGTATTAAATTACATTAAATCTGATGATAATGTGGTTTCATTTTTCATTGAACAAGATAAAAAGTCAATTAAAGTTATAGAGAAAAAAAAGTTATTAATTGATGATATTATAGATGAAATCCCTTTTAAATCGAAGCAAAATAACCACAGAATAGATGAATTTATAGTTGTTTTTTCCAGCAATTATTTTATGATGAGAAAACTCACTTTTCCTTTTAAGGGAATAGAAAATATAAAGCAGGCCATTTCTTTGGAGATGGGATCTGAGCTTCCCATAAAAGAAAACAATTTTATATACGATTTTCTTTTTTTAATGAAATCAAAAAACAATTTCAAAGTATTGGGTATTGCATGCAAAAAAACAATAATTGAACCACTATATAAAAAATTGTCATCTACAATTCCAAATTCATTTTATGTCTGCACATTGGATATTCAGTGTATAATAAGCTTTTTAAATTCTGTTTATTTAAACAATGTTATTTTTATCTACGAAGATGGAGATTTTTTAAATCTTATTGTAAAGAACAACAAAACTTTTGATTATAAAAAGGTTTATGCAAATTTAAAGAGTATATCTAGCACAAACAAAAAATTTGCAAAAATAGAATATATTTTGGAAACAGAGTTCAACCAAATTCAAAACCACGAGTTAATTAATTTAATTATCATTCCATCAAATAATATAAACTCAGACTTAATCTCGAAAATAAAGTCAAAAAAGCAATTCAAGGTCATAGATCCTCTTAAATTAATGGCTTTTGATATACACTTTGAAAATAACATATCCTTTGAAACAGACAAAGACATTATTCCTTTACTTGGTTTATGTTTAAAAAAGCAGAAAGACAAAATAGCAGATTTTAGTAAAAAAGGATATGTATCTTTAAGAGAAGTCCTATATGATAGGAAGTTTTTACCTTACCTTTTTTCAATAGTTTTTGTTCTAATATTTGTATTAATTCATTTAACCACACAAATTTATTTATTAAAGAAGTATGATAATGAAATTACAGAAAAAATAGAAAGGGTCTTTAATAAAACTTTTCCCAAAATCCAAAGAAAACTGACCATTGAACAATATTTAAGCATATTTAGGGGAAAAATAAAAGATATAGAAAGTACATCAAATGAAAATAAAAATAAATTAGACCCATTAATAGTTTTAAAGGATATCTCACGTAGTATGCCGGATGATTTAAATTTAGTTATAGAAGAATTTTCCATGAATGAAAATAGAGTCATTTTAAAAGGCAAAGCCAATTCCCTAGATATAATAACAGAATTTAGGAAGAATATATCTAAAGGAACAACATATAAATTTTCTTTAAAACAGGCAAATTGGGATAAAGACAAAAAAAATATTCATTTTATAATGGAGATTTCTTAAAATTATGAATTTAAACTTGATTTCTAAACAAGATCTATTAAAAGTACAATTACTCATTTGTATTGGTATAGTTTTTTTATTTATTCTTTTTATATATCTTCCTTTACATAAAAAAATTATTAAATTAGAACAGCAAACAAATCTTCGTCACAATCAATTAAAAAAAATTTTGTCTTTAGAACAAACCTATAAATCCCTTCTTACTACTGAAATGGGATCCAAATTTGGTATCCATACATCTGATAGCATTGTTAGTGATGTGCAAGATATATTAAAACAAATTGGAATAGAAAAAAATCTGATATCAATAATCCCATCAAATAGAAAATTAGACAATAATCACATAGAGCAGTATGTGGATATTAAATTAGAAGATATTGGACTTAAAGAAACCTTAAACTTTTTAAAAACAATCAAAAAATTGAAACATATATTTATACAAAGGTTAAATATTAGACGAAAAAAAGGTGAAGTAAACACAATAACAATGCGTATCCTTTTAAAAACACAAAAAATATCTTAAAAATTATGAAAAAATTTGCATTAATATGTTTAACCATTTTTTATTTTTTTGCTTTTAGTTTTTTTATTTTTTTATACACTTTTCCATATAATTCTTTAACTTTTTATTTAAATTCAGTTTTAAAGGAAAAAACATCTGGTAAAATTGAAATAAAATCTGTAAGTTATCATTTTCCAGTTAATTTTAATATAAATATTAAAATTCATCTAAACCAGAGATATCTCAATATAGATGATAATTTTCTTATAACTTTAAGTCCAGGATTGTTTAAAATCACTACTTTATTTATAGATGTATACCATAGAGATAAAAAAATAATTTATGCAAATACTGTTTTTAACCGTATAATTAAAAAACCTGTAATTCAAAAAATTGATATATATATTAATGATTTTGACATTTATTCTATATCCATCTATAATAATATTTCTTTAAAGGGAAAGATTAATGGATTAATTAAAATCAATAAAAACAATTTAAATTATATGACTAAAACATCTATTAAAGGTCTAAAGATATTAGTAAATGCATATGGCTTTAAAAGGCTGATTCCGATAAATATTGATGATATAGAAACAAATGTGTTTAAAACAAAGGTTAATATAAAAGGTTTTAAGATTACATCCCCTTATTTTAAAATAGATGGTAGGGGTTCTATTTTTCTAAAGAAAAATATTATGGATTCAATAATTTCAATTAAAGGTAAAATAAACTTAAATCTTACAAATATAAAAAAGGACTTAATTTCATTTCCATTTAACAATAAATCTTCTATGAAGTATTCCGTTTTTGGAAGTATTGGATCAATTAAATATAAAATTTATAATTAGTTTATTAGTTAACTTAACTTTTTAAAAATGTTAAAAGAAATTGTGGAAATCTCAATTCCTCTCTTTCTCATCATGGATCCTTTTGCCAATTCAACTGCCTGTCTCGCAATTTTAAAAGATCATCCCCCATGTGTACAACAAAAAATAATTTTTAGGGAGATGTTAATTGCACTATTTCTAATGATTATTTTTCAATTTTTTGGATCATTTTTTTTGAACTTACTATCTATAGATAAATCCACTTTGAGAATAGCCGGTGGAATAATCTTATTTATTATTTCTATAAAACTAATATTTCCTGAAGAGACCACCCCTTTGTCTCAATATGAAAAAGACCCATTTATTGTGCCCATTGCCACCCCTTTTGTTGCAGGTCCATCTTTACTTGCTGCAATTATGCTGTATGCAAAAAAGACCCCTTCACAATTAAAACTTTTTCTGTCAATATTCCTTGCGTGGTTGACATGTCTTATCATTATGATTAGTTTTACAAGATTAAAAAATTTTTTAAAAGACAGAGGTACAAGGGCAATAGAAAGATTGATGGGGCTTATATTAGTCTTACTTGCTGTTCAAATGCTAGAACAAGGGATAAGATATTTTTTGGAGACAATAAAATGAAAAACTGTTTATCTAAAATAATCACCGTGTTATGTTTTCTTTGTTTTTTATTTATTTCTAGTAAATCTTTTTGCTACCTTTCTCCAGAAGAAGTTTTAGTAGTTGCTAATATGAATGCAAGGCGAAGTGTATCCCTTGCAGTGTATTATATAAATAAAAGACACATTCCAAAGGATAACTTTTTAAAGATTTGGTGCACTGATTCAGAAAGGATCTCAAGAGAAGATTATAATAAAAAAATAAAAATTCCTATTCAAAAATTTTTAAAAGAACATCCCAGGAACAAAATAAGATGTCTTTTACTCATACATGGAATTCCTTTAAAGGTTCAAGGAATACCTCCAAGTCTTGAACAACAAACAGAATTAAAAAATTTAAAGATAAAACTTTCTCTTTTACAAGAACAGCTAAAATCAGAAAAAGATATAGCACAAAAGAAGTCTTTACAAAACAAAATTAAAAAATTGAAAAATAAATTGATGCAGTTAAATTTAAACTTAAACACCTCTGCCTCAGTAGATTCTGAGTTGTCTTTAGTTAAGGTAAAAGATTATCCCTTAGCCTTCTGGATTCCAAATCCATTTTTTTTACTTAATCAAAAATCCAAATTAAAATATAAAAAAAAGGATGTTTTACTTGTGGCAAGGCTAGATGGACCTGATCCAGAAATTGTGAAAAGAATAATTGATGATTCCATATATGCTGAAAAAAATGGGCTTAAGGGAGTTGCATATTTTGATGCAAGATGGAAAGAGCCAAAAAACAAAAACAAATTGGGGGGATATGCATTTTATGACTACTCATTACACCTTGCTGCCAAAGAAATTAGGAAGTCAAAATTATTAAAAGTAGTTCTTGAAGACACTAAAAGACTCTTTAAAAAAAATGAATGTAAAAATGCAGCGCTATATTGTGGGTGGTATAGTCTGGGACATTACATAGATTCATTTACATGGGTCAAAGGTGCAATTGGGTATCACATGGCAAGTGTGGAATGCGAAACACTGAAAAATAAAAATTCCAATATATGGTGTGTCAAAATGTTGCAAAAAGGGGTGGCAGCCACTGTTGGACCAGTTGGTGAACCGTATATTCAGGCATTTCCCCTTCCCCACATCTTTTTTTGGGCACTTACTGATGGCTATTTCTCTTTAGTAGAAAGTTACTATTTATCTCTGCCTTATATTTCCTGGAAGATGGTCTTGGTTGGTGATCCTCTGTATTTACCTTTTAAAGTTCGGAATAAAAATATAAAAAATTTAAACAATATGAATTAATCAGCAAATTAACTTGTAATATTTTTCATAGCATTACCATGTCTAACAGTATCTTCTCCGCAGCTTTATAATTTTGAAAAAAGTTGAGGCGCCATCAAAGAAGACTTTCCTCTTTTTAAAAAAAGGAAGAGAAGTTCTAAAAAAGGTAAAAAAATCGGTTGAAAAGAACAAAAAAAGCTGTAAATTATTTTATTGCTTTATTTTGCACCATTTCAACCAACCAATTAGGCACTTTTACTATTTTTCCCTTTTTGTCCATACATGGATGTTTGGTCCACCCTGTTGTAATTTTTTTATAATCTTCTGTTTTGTTATATATTTCATATACAAATTTTAAAGATGCCTTGCCCCACTCTTTGATTCCACATCTAACTAAAATTAAATCTTCATATTTTGCTGGGCTCAAATATTTACAATATGCCTCAATTACAGGGAAAAACACCCCTCTTTTTTCTATTTCTAAATAGCTTTGTCCAAGTTCTCTAAAAAAATGGCTCCTTGCCTGTTCAAACCAGTGGAGATAGTTGGCATAATAAACTATTCTCATACAATCTGTCTCACCATAGGAAACTATGTGTTTCCATGTGGCCTCAGGTTTTGGAAAGTCATCTATTTTATTTGTTCCAATATCCATTTTATCAAATCCTCCCCTCTTTCTATAAATAAATCAGACTTTTTAGCATTTATTTCAGAAAATTTTTGATCAGTTTTATTTATTGGAGCATTGAAGTTGATAAAAAGTATTGGCACAGGATCAGATACATGGGTACGTTTATATACTGGAGTTAAATGGTCGCAACAAATTAAACATGCCCCTTTTTTAGATTCCAGAAAATTGCATATTGGACCAACAATGTATTTATCAAATCTCTCTATGGCCTTTATTTTGCATTTAATGTCCCCAGCGTGCCCACATTCATCAGGACCTTCCAAATGAAGAAATATAAAATCCTTTTGTTTAAGAAATTCTATTGCAGCCTCTGCCTTACCCTTATAGTTGGTATCAACCAGTCCTGTTGCCCCTTCAACGTCAATTATTTCCATATTAGAAGCATATCCAAGGCCCTTTATTAAATCCACAGCAGATATTACTGCTCCTTTTAAACCATAAGTTTTAAAAAAATCAGGTAGCTTCAATCTTTTACCCTGTCCCCAGGGCCATATACAATTTGCTTTTGATTCTGGAAAGTTCTCTTTTAGTAGTTTCTTTGCACGAATTATGATATCAAATAATTGCTTGTTGTTTTTATATTGAAAATAGTCATTTCTTATTGATTGATCAAGGATATCATGAGGGGGATTTATCTTTGTATTTTCAAGAGAAGTGTCTTTTCCATCTTTTCTTATAAGCAAGTGGCGATATTGAAAGCCTGCTATTATCTTCCAAGTATCATCTTCTAAATTTTTTTTTAAAAAAGATATTATATTTTTTGCCTCTTCATCTGTTATATGAGCGGCACTGTAATCAATCATTACACCATTTTCTGAAAATTCTGACACTGTTACCAGATTCATTCTAAAAATTATGTCATTCTCATCCACAGGGACCTTAAGTGCTGCTGCTTCTATTGGTCCTCTTCCTGTGTGATACAAAGAGGGGTCAAAGCCCAATATTGCCATGTTGGCTATGTCAGAGCCTGGCTCCATACCTTGGGGAATTGTCCTACAAAGCCCAATTTTTCCAGTTTTTGCAAGTCTATCCATGTTTGGAGTATTGGCAACTTCTAAAGGAGTCTTGCCTTCTAATTCTTTTAATGGATAATCCCCCATGCCATCTGCTATTAGAAAGGCCAATTTCATTTTTTAGCTCCACATCCTGTATGTTTTTTAATTGAGGATTCTATAGTGTTTTGTCCCTGGCATTACAAAAGATAATTTATCTATCTCTTCTATTGCATCCTTGATGTTTTTTATTTGTGCCCTGTGGGTTAGGAATACAACAGGGACGTATTTGCCTTTTTTTTCCTGTCTTTGAACAACCTGTGCAATACTTATGTTTCTTTCTCCCATAATACCTGCTAAAATTGCCAAAACACCTGGTCTATCTTCTACCTGGAATCTAAAATAATGGCAGCAAGAGGTATATATATCTTCTAATATTGAAGCTTCCTCTATCTGGTCACTATAGAATCCAGTATTATTGTATGAGGGGGATCTAATGATTGACATAATATCAGAGAGCACTGCACTTCCAGTTGGAAGACCGCCTGCACCTTGACCATATAACATTATTGGTCCAACCCCATTTCCTTCTATTAAAATCGCATTAAAAGGACCATCTACCTTGGCAAGTATATGTTTTTTAGGTATAAGAACAGGATATACCCCTGCCTCTAAATTTCCGCCTTTGTCCTTTGCTTTTGCTATTAATTTTATAGTGTATCCAAACTCTTCAGCCATTTTTATATCATAAGGGTCTGTATTTGAAATGCCTTCAATGGTGAGTTTATCTAGGGGATAGTTTTTTCCGTAGGCCAACATAATTAAAATAATTAGTTTATGGGCAGCATCAATTCCCTCAATATCTAAAGTGGGATCTGCTTCTGCATAACCTTTATCCTGGGCAATTTTAAGGGCTTGTTCAAAAGGAAACTTTTCTTGAGACATTTTAGATAAGATAAAATTTGCAGTTCCATTTAAAATTCCAGTTAATGAAATGATTTTATTTCCAGAGAGATTTTCCTTGAGTGTTTGAATAATTGGAATACCACCACCAACACTTGCCTCAAAGTACAATGCACTATTTTGCCACTTGGCTAGTTGAAAGAGTTCACTTCCATATTCTGCAAGCACTGCCTTATTGGCTGTAACAACGTGTTTTTTGGCCAAAATGGACTTTTTAATAACCTCTTTTGCCACTGTTGTACCACCAATTAATTCAACCACTATCTCAATTTCTGGATCATTTACTATATCGTCTATTTTGTCTGTAAATTTCACGCTCTCAGGGGGCAAAAAATCCCTTTTTTTATTAATGTTTTTGACCAGGATAGTCTTTATTTTTATTTTTTTTCCAAGTCTTCTGTAAATAATATCACTGTTACCTAAAATTAATTTTGTAAGACCAGTTGCAACTGTTCCAAATCCCGCTATTCCTATGTTTATAGAGTCTTTTTCCATCCTTTCTCCCTTAAAAGGTACTCTATGAGAATAATTTTTTTAGTCCACGAATAGCCTGATTTATTCGGTGTTTATTTTCAACAAGGGCAAAACGCACATAATTATCCCCAAAATGACCAAATCCAAGTCCAGGAGATACTGCTACTTTACACTCATTGAGCAAGAGCTTTGAAAATTCAACAGAACCCATATATTGAAATTGTTCAGGGATTTTTGCCCATACAAACATGGTTGCTTTAGGTGAGGGAGTATGCCATCCGATTCTGTTTAGTCCTTGAATTAAGGTATCCCTTCTAATCCTGTATTCCTCAACAATTTTTCCCACACAACTTTGATCACCATTTAAAGCTATAATGGATGCTATTTGGATTGGTTGAAATATTCCATAATCTAGATAACTTTTAATCCTTGTAAGTGCATGGACCATCTGTTTATTTCCACAACAAAATCCAACTCTCCATCCTGCCATGGAATAACTTTTTGACAGGGAGAAAAATTCCACACCAACATCCTTAGCGCCCTTTGCCTGTAAAAAACTCGGTGGCTTATATCCATCAAAGGCAAGGTCTGCATAGGCAAAGTCATGGATTACATAGATATTGTGTTCCTTGGCAAAGTCCACTATTTTTTGAAAAAAGTCCAGATCTACAACTACTGTTGTGGGGTTATGTGGATAAGATATTATTAGTAATTTTGGTTGGGGCCAGGTTTGTTTTGTGGCTGTTAATAGGTCTTCAAAAAAATCCCTTTCTGGTGATATGGGAATTCTCCTTACATCAGCCCCTGCTATAATTGCACTATAGGTGTGAATGGGATAGGTTGGATCAGGGACAAAGACTACCTCTCCTGGACTCAACATAACAAGGGCAAGGTGAGAGAGTCCTTCCTTGGCACCAATGGTCACTACTGCCTCGGTTTCTGGATCAATATCTACATTATATCTTCTTTTGTACCAATTTGCTATTGCCTTTCTTAAGTTAGGAATCCCCCTCGATGCAGAATACCTGTGATTTGTTGGCTTTTGTGCTGCTTCAACTAATTTATCTACAATGTGTTTTGGGGTTGAAATATCTGGGTTCCCCATTCCCAAGTCAATTATATCTTCTCCCTGTCTTCTTAATTTCATCTTGAGTTCATTTACTGTGGCAAAGACATAAGGAGGCAATCTTTTCATCCTTGGAAATTCTTGCATGGCTCATTCTCCTTAACTCTTAAGGTAGTTGATTGAAAAATTAGATATAGCCTTTAAAATATATTTATGTCAAAGATTAAGTTTGCTTTCAAGAGTTGACTTTTTGTCTAAATTAATTACTAATTCAATTAACCATAAGCAAAAAAAGAGGAGAAAAAAATGGGTGCTTTTAGATTTAAATCCACGGATCTATTTGTTGAAATCCAAAATATGAAAAAAAGAGCAGATAAGATTATGGAACAGACATTTGGAAGGTTTGCCAACAATAATGAACCAACCTCTACTACCTGGGAACCAGCAACTGATGTTTATGAAACAGAAAAATATTATGTGATACAAATGGAGATTCCAGGAGTGGAAAAATCAGATATTCAAATTGAATTAAAAGGGGAAGAGCTTATTATTTGTGGGATAAAAAGGCTGATTAAAGAAACTCCCAGATGTTCTTACATGATTTTAGAGAGGTCATATGGCCCTTTTATAAGAAAGTTCTCTCTTCCAAAAGATATTGATTTGGACTCAATATCTGCTTCTATGGATATTGGGATCTTAATGATCAAGCTCCCTAAAAAAGAGGTGAAACCAGATGAAATAAAAATTCAAATACAATTTGAGGAATAAAAAAATAAAAAGAGGAGGAAAAATATGAAAAATCAAGTAAAAACAGGGATTTTTTTGGGTGTTTTAACTGTCCTTATCTTACTTTTTGGAAAGGCCCTTGGTGGTACTCAAGGACTTTACATTGCATTTTTCTTTGCTATTTTAATGAATGTTGGAAGTTACTGGTTTTCTGATAAAATTGTTTTGAGAATGTATCGCGCAAAGAAGGTTGATTATCACGAGGCTCCAGAGCTTCATCACATTGTTGAAGAACTGGCAAAAAGGGCTGGGATTCCAAAGCCAAAGATTTACATTATACCATCTGAACAACCAAACGCCTTTGCAACAGGGCGTGGCCCAAAAAATGGTGTTGTTGCTGTAACAAGGGGTATAATGGAACTCCTTACTCCAGAGGAGCTTATGGGGGTTCTTGCCCATGAGATAGGCCATATCAAGAATAGGGACATATTGATCCAGACTATAGCAGCAACTTTAGCAGGTGTAATAATGTTTATTTCTGATATGGTAAAATGGGCTGCAATATTTGGGATGGGACGAGATGATGAAGATTCAAATCCATTTGTTGCCATTATTTTGGCAATTATAGCTCCATTTGCAGCAATGCTAATACAACTGGCCATCTCCAGGTCAAGGGAATATCTTGCAGATGAGACTGGTGCAAAGCTGTGTGAAAATCCCCATTATCTTGCAAGCGCATTGGAAAAACTTGAAGCATATTCGAGCAGAATACCAATGAGTGTCGGTAATCCTTCAACTGCCCACATGTTTATTGTAAATCCATTTAAAGGTGTGTCTTTGATAAGTTTATTTAGCACCCATCCACCTATTGAGGAAAGAATAAGACGGCTAAGAGCCATGAGTTTTTAAAGATAAAACTGGGTTTGATTGGCCTTTGATGGTCAAAGTTAATAAATCCCTTTATGTAAATACATAGATTGGTAAAATAAAAGATTGAATTTTAAAGGATTATCTTTTAAGCTCAGGAGAAGTCCTGAGCTTTTTTTATTTTTAACTTAAGGAGTATTTAGAATGAAAAAACAGGTTACTATATCTATGTGTCTATTTTTTTTGTTGTTTTCAGTAAATGTCTTTGGCAAGAATGGAATTGAGTTGAGAAGGAATCTGGTTGTTCAGGCAGTGGAAAAGACTGCTCCAGCAGTGGTAAATATTAAAGCAGCAAAGGTAGTTGAGAGGTATTCTAATCCTTTTAGGGATTTTTTTGGAGATGAGTTTTTTTCTCCTTTTTTTTCTGATATTTTTCCAGGATATAAACGAAAATTTTTAGAACAGAGTTTAGGCTCTGGGGTAATAATTAACGGGATAAAAAGATTGGTTCTTACAAACGCCCATGTGATTATGGGTGCCTCAAAAATCAAGGTAAAATTACTAGATGGAAGAGAATTTAAGGCAGATTTAGTTGGATGTGATCCTGATTTTGATGTAGCCCTCTTAAAATTACGAGGACATGGGCAATTACCCGAGGCAAGGATGGGGACATCTAAAGACTTAATGGTTGGAGAGACAGTGATCGCAATAGGAAATCCTTACGGTTTTAGCCATACAGTGACAACTGGTGTTGTGTCTGCTTTAAATAGGTCTATTAGGACAAAGCAAGGAACCTATTTTGGATTTATTCAGACAGATGCAGCTATTAATCCAGGAAACAGTGGTGGACCTCTTTTAAATATACTCGGTGAAGTAATTGGAATTAATACAGCCATTTACGCAAAGGCAGAGGGAATTGGATTTGCCATTCCCATAGATAAGGCAAAAAATGTTATTTATGAACTGCTCCATTATGGCAAGGTGCAACCTGTATGGCTTGGAATCTTTGGCCAAAATGTGGATCCAAGAGTGGCCTCTTATCTCAGATTAAAAGGCCTTGAAGGGCTCTTGGTTACTGAGGTGATTAAAGGGCTTCCTGCATATAAAGAAGGAATAAAACCTGGAGATGTGATAGTTTCAATAAATGGAATACAGATTCGAGATAAAGAAGATTATATAAGGTATTTATTAAATACTACTTCTGAATCTGTTATTAAATTAAAACTTTTTAGAATGGGCAAATTGTATGAGACCTCCCCTCTAAAACCTGTATATTTTACTAAAAAACAAGCGATTAGGTTAATAAAAAAGAGATGGGGTTTTTGGGGAAAAGAATATAAAGGGAACCTTCTTGTAACCAATGTGTATCCTAATTCACCAGCCTCAGCACTTGGACTTAAGCCTGGTGATGTGATCTATAAAATAGGAGGGACCGCTCAAACATCTATTAACAAATTGATACATGCATATATCAGATACAGGCTT
Source organism: Desulfothermus naphthae (assembly GCF_054657475.1). NCBI lineage: Bacteria > Pseudomonadati > Thermodesulfobacteriota > Desulfovibrionia > Desulfovibrionales > Desulfothermaceae > Desulfothermus > Desulfothermus naphthae. Next base: position 991,771 of record NZ_BAAHYQ010000001.1, on the reverse strand, counting down.
CAGAAAGCAGTTATGTTGGTAGTGGTTAGAAATAATCATATGTATTATGTGAGAATGAATACGCAATAAATTATATATCCTAGTCACGATTTATAGTATCCTTCAGAACTTGATATAATAGGAACAATTTGATATAATGAATATTTATGAAAGGGAAATGTATTAAGGTTTAAAATATAGAAGAGCTAAAGGAAAAATTAAAGAGTGAGAAGATAGACAATATCTTGGTAAAACTTATTTTTCTAAATCTTATAAAGAAGGGATAGATTTTGAAAAGGCTTGTAGCGGTTGTGGGATAGCCCAATCGACAGGGTACTTATGGATAAGGGAATGGAACCAAGAGGGTTATAAAGGGATAAAAGGTAAAGGAAGAGGAAAAGGGGGAAGAAGGCCAAGTAGGCTGTCAAGGGAAGATTTAAAAATGCTTAAGGAATTACTTAAAAAGAGAGCCTATTGGACCACAAAAGAAGTAAGGACATTGATAAAAGATACTTCTGATATAGAATACTCACAAGATCATGTAGTAAGGATTCTGAGAGATAAGCTTAAGATGCATTTTTCTAAACCATATCCGATGGATTATAGGAAACCAAAAGATGCAGAGAAGATATTAGAGGATCAACTTCAACTTACTTTTTCTTTGTTAAAGACAAATATAATAGGTTTTTATGCTATAAAAGGAGAAAGTGTAAAGTCATTTTTAGAAGATTCAAAAGGTTTATCAATAGCTAAGTTTTTAGAAAAGATAAGAGAAGTAAATAAGAGATATAAAGCGATAGTAGCAATAATAGATAATTTTTCATCCCATAAGAGTAAAGTAGTAAGAGAAAAGGCATCTAAGTTAGCTATTTATCTGTCTATCTTCCCCCTTATTCACCAGAGTTAAATCCTATTGAGTATATCTGGAAAAGTATAAAAAGAGTGCTTTCATTAGTTTTTGTAAAAGATATAAAAGAGATGAAGGAGGTTATATCAGAAGCATGGAATAGGTTATGTAAAAAAATAAGTTTTGCTAAAAGTTGGATAGAAAAATTTTTAAAGGTCACCCCATATTATATGAAATTGTGCGGATAACTATATTTATAGCCGTAAAAAAGATGTATACAAAAATGCTCGTTCTAAATATCCAGAACGGTGGTCTGGGAACATTAGGAATTGGGATTCTATTTTAAGTGTTGATCTCAGTCCAGGAATTAAACAACATCTTAAAAAGGTTGCTTGATGGAAAAAAATAGAATAACTTTTCGTGACATATTTTCTGACATTCACCGTGCTTAACTGCTACTACAAAAGGCATCATAAAGAGCAAATTTTTCTATTTCTGAAACAAGTTTTACATGATAATGGGTTTTAACCTTGTCAGAAATTACCGTTGGTTCATCGACATATACATCAATGCCATACTGTTAAACATGGTAACAAATTTTCTGGGTTTAAAAGTGAAAAATTTTTATTTTGAAGCAGCACCCTCTAAAACAGAAAAGTATTCAAATCCATTTTATTAAAGATTATTGAGAGTTCATTAATAGGTGCCAAAATTAAATCCCTCTGGTATTTTCAATTACTTTTATAGCTTTAGTTGTTTTATATCAGTCACATATTTCAATTATACCAGTTAAAATAACACTTCCATATATCTTAGATAAAATAGACAATTTACAGCAACTATTTTATAAACTATAATAAGTTGAGTTATATTATATTAAATAAAAAATTTCCTTTAAAATTATCATTTTTTTTTAAAATGAGAAATATTTTCTTTTCTCGATTGTAAAAAATAAAATTTTTCTAGAAGTTGCTAACACATCCATATTTTATTACTTCATTTATTATTTATGTTAATTTTTAAAAATAAATAAATTATACTGAAAATAAATTATAATTATTTTATAAAATATAAAATTAATATAATTACTTATATATTAAATAATTTATAAATAAACAATATTAAAATTAAAATATAAGATTTATCTAATATTGTTATATGGTTTTACTGATAAATTTATGTACAAAAATATTGACATGACTGATATATTGTGTTTAAACTAAATATCAAATTTTAGTTTTAAAATGGTAAAAATAGTTCTATGTTATAAAGAGATTTATTTAGTAGAGTTAAGGAGTATGGCCATATGAAATCACTGTTAAAAAAGCGTCTTAAACAATTGAAAAAGGCCAGAGAAACAGTACTTGAGGCAAGTAGGGGGAAATGGGCTGTAAAGCTCCATGAGCAGGGAAAGCTAACTGCCAGGGAAAGGCTGGAAATTCTTCTAGATCCTGGCAGTTTTCATGAATTAAATATGCTTGTGGGGCATTTAGATGGCCGTCCAGCAGACGGTATTATTACTGGAAGTGGTACCATTGATGGGAGAAAAGTTTTTGTTTATTCCCAGGATCCCTCAGTTAAGGGCGGATCTATTGGCTTAGAGCATGGTTATAAAATGTATCGCACCATAGAAAGGGCCCTGGAGATGAGAGTTCCTCTCATTGGTCTCCATGATTCTCCAGGCGCAAGGTTACCTACTGTCCAGGATGTAGAAATGTTGAGGAAACAGAAGCGTTCTTTTTTTTCACTAGTTTCAGATAAGCATGGTGGTTCTGTTTTTTATCCAAATACCCAGGCATCAGGGGTGATTCCTCAAATATCAGCGATATTGGGTAGTTGTGGGGGTATTTCAGTTTACTCTCCAGCACTTACAGATTTTATTTTCATGGTGGATAAGACCAGTCATATGTTTATTACCGGGCCTTTAATTGTGAAATCTGTGTTGGGAGAAGACATTACAAAGGAACAACTGGGTGGAGCAGCTATCCATGCTCAAAAATCTGGAGTTTGTGATTTCAGGTGTGCAAGTGAAAGGGAATGTTTACTTAAGATTAGAAAATTATTGAGTTTTCTTCCATTAAATTGTGATGAAAAACCTCCCAGGGTTAAGACTGGAGACGATCCTGAGAGAGAGTGTAAAAAATTAGAAGAGTTGGTTCCCTCAGATCCCAACAAACCCTATGACATGCGGGAGGTAATAAAGGAAATAGTAGATGATCATGATTTTATGGAAGTGAAGGCCGAATTTGCAAAAGAGATAGTGGTTGGATTTGGGAGATTGGATGGTCAAACAGTAGGTTTTATAGGGAACCAACCCATGTATATGGCGGGTTGTTTGACAGTAGACAGTTCAGACAAACAGGCTAGATTTATAAGGTTTTGTGATTGTTTTAATATACCGATAATTTTGTTAGTAGATACGCCAGCCTATATGCCAGGATCAGCCCAGGAACATGCTGGAATCATTAGGCATGGAGCAAAGGTTTTATATGCATTGTGTGAGGCAGTGGTTCCGAGGGTATCTCTTGTTTTGAGAAAGGCATATGGTGGTGGTAATTTAGGTATGGGTGTATTGCCTGGTCTTGGCACAGATATAGTTTTATATTGGCCAATTGTAGAGACAGGGATATTGGGGGCTGAGCAGTCAGTTATATTATTTTATGGGGGGGAAAATGTCTCAAAAGAATTTTTAGCGGAGAAATTAGAAGAATATAGAGAGACTTATGCCAATCCTATATATGATATTTCATCTAATATAAATGTAGAAGACGTAATAGAACCAGCAGAGACAAGGAAGTATCTAATTAGCTGTCTCAAGATGCTTGAGGGTAAGAAGGTTCAAAGGATATCCAAACGTCATGGGAATATTCCCCTTTAAATTTTTAATAATATGGAGAATACCAGGGCCTAGAGGATAGGGAGGTTATTTTATGAATGAAGACAGGAAGATAAGAGTGTTAATAGCCAAACCCGGGCTTGATGGTCATGAGCGTGGTGCCCAAGTTGTAGCCTATGGATTAAGAGATGAAGGATTTGAAGTAATTTATACAGGTCTTAGACAGAGTCCTGATGAAATAGCAAAGGCAGCGGTACAGGAAGATGCGGAGGTAGTGGGTCTATCTATTTTGTCAGGCGCTCACATCCCTTTGAGTAAAAAGGTGATAAAAAAACTTGAAGAGATGGAGGCCATAGATGTAATAGTAATAGTGGGTGGAATTATTCCTGAAGAAGATATACCCAAGCTCAAGGAAATAGGAGTGGCCGAGGTGTTTGTTGCTGGGACATCAATAAAAGAGATTGCTGAGAGGATACGTGCCCATTTTAAGAAACAATAAGGACTTTTAATAAAAATTGAAATTATTATAAACCAAGGAGGAGTTAATTATTATGGAATGGAATGTTGGATACATAATGAGTAAGAGGGCAATGCTTACCCCAGATAAGACAGCTCTCATTTATGAGGATGTTCCTATAACTTACAAAGAACTGAATAAGAGGGTAAACCAGGTTGCGCATTATTTGCAACAAAAGGGTTTGAAAAAAGGAGATAGGATTTCAGTGTTGCTTTTGAATTGTCCAGAGTTTGTAGAGGTTTATTTTGCAGCGGCCAAACTTGGTTTAATATTTGTTCCGTTGAATTTTCGTCTTGTAGGACCTGAGCTTGAATACCAGCTAAATAATTGTGGCTCTCGTCTTTTAGTGTTTCATGATGTTTTGGCAAAGAATTTTGAATCTATCCGTTCCAGGGTGCCAGTGGAAGAAGACAAATATTTATTTGTAAAAAGTGGTATTTCAGAAGGACCAGATTGTAGTGGATGGGCACAGGACTATAATGAAGCGATTAAAAATATGTCTACAGAAGAGCCTGAGCCAGAAGAGCCAATAGAATTTGGTGATCCTCTAGCAATAATGTATACCTCAGGAGTTACAGGGCTTCCAAAGGGGGCTGTGCTTTCCCACGAACAGACATATTTTAAAAATTTTCAAATCATTCTTTATTCAGATATGAGAGCTGATGATGTATTTCTGGCACAACTTCCCCTTTTCCATTCAGGCGGATTGTTCATTGCGTTGACACCTACCTTTTGTCGTGGTGGCACATTTATTATGCGTCAAACATTTAGACCGGAAGATTTTGCTAAAGATATTGAGAGGTACAAAGCCACAATAATTTTTGCCTTAACCACAATGTGGCGCTTTATATTACAAAAAAATGCCCTAGATAATATAGATGTAAGCAGTGTACGGGTTGTTTTTGGCGGAGGAGAAAGAACACCTTTAAGCCTATTAGATGAGTTGGCGAAAAGAGGCCTCTATATGCAACAGGGGTTTGGCCAAACAGAAAATTCCGCAATGATGCTATTACCTAAAGAAGATGTTGAGAGGAAGAAGGGTTCCATAGGTCTTCCAGGATTTTTTACAGATATTTGGATTCAAGACGAAAAGGGCAACAAATTACCTCCAGGTCAGATTGGAGAGATAGTGGCAAAAGGACCTACAGTTATGAGTGGTTATTGGAATATGCCTGAAAAAACAGCAGAAGCTCTAAGAAATGGTGTGTTACATACAGGGGACTTAGGATATCAGGATGAAGAGGGATATTTCTACATCGTAGATAGGGCCAAAGATATGTATCGCAGTGGTGGTGAAAATGTATATCCTGCTGAGATTGAAAAGGTTCTGGCAGGTCATCCAAAAATTGAAAACGTTGCAATAATTGGAGTACCAGATGCGAAGTGGGGTGAAACAGGAATGGCATTTATAGTTGTAAAAAAAGGAGAAACTCTAACAAAAGAAGAAATTTACGATTTTCTTGAGGGTAAGATAGCCAGGTATAAGTATCCAAGACATATAAAATTCATTGATGAACTCCCTATGACAGCCAGTGGAAAGATTAAAAAAGTGGAACTAAAAAAGAAATATGGAGTGAAACTTGACGAAAAGTCTTAAAAAAAATAGAATAAAGGGAACTTTTAGGATAGAAATCACAATTAAATATAAAGGTAGGAGTAAGTTATGGCTAACAACAAGGAAAAACTCAAATCTTTAGAGCAGGCCCAAAAAGAGTGGGTAAAGCGAGTACTTGAGCCAAGGATGAAAAAATTTAAACTAGATAAGTGTCCTACTCGCTTCTATACTCCTTTAGATATCAAGGATTTTGATTTTTTAGAGCAAGTTGGATTTCCAGGGCAATATCCCTTTGTAGCAGGCAATGACCCTCTCCCTAGATGGCAGGCCCTGGCAAATTTAGCAGCAAAGGCAGGAGTTCGTTATGAATGGGGTGCAAGTGGAGCTGGAAAATATGGTGGCTTTGGTACTCCTGAAGATTATAGAGACTATTTGATTAGAATGCACAAAATGGGAAGAAAAGGCGGTCCTAATATGGCCTTTGACCTTCCTACTCAATGTGGTTATGATTCTGATAGTGATTGGGCAGAAGGAGAAGTAGGCAGAGTGGGAGTGGCTGTGGACACATTTCGTGATTTTGAGATAATATATGAAGCTTATACAGGGGAATTGGATATAGATAAAGTCCCCTCTAACTTTACAATCAATGCTCCTGCAGCAATAATAATAGCCATGTATATAGCTTTGGCACAGAAGAGAAATATCCCCTTGGAAAAGCTAAGGGGTACTCCTCAAAATGATATTTTGAAGGAATTTGTGAGCAGGGGTACCTATATCTTTCCACCTCGTCCCTCAATGAGATTATTTCGTGATATTCTGGTGTTTTGTACAAAATATGTACCCAATATGAATGTAACAAGTATTGGCGGGTACCATATGCGGGAGGCAGGTGCTACAAGAGAGCAAGATTTGGCCTTTAGTATGGCAATTGGAGCAGCATACTTGCAAACAGGAGTAGATGCAGGTTTAGACATTGACTCTTTTGCCCCAAACTTTACGTTTAATGGTTTTGGCGGAAGTATGGAATTTTACAAAGAAATAGCATTTCAGCGGGCAGCAAGGCGGATGTGGGCAAGGATGCTAAAAGAGCGATTTGGTGCCAAAAATCCCAGGGGCATGATGATTAGACAGATATCAACAGCACATATAGGATGTTCTAGCACAACCCTCCAGCGTCCTCTCAATAACTTGACACGCGCTGTGGTAGGTGCCATGGCTGCTGGAATGAGTGGTGGCATTCCCGGGGTATTCCCTCCATATGATGAGCCCTTAGGGCTTGGACATAGTTTAGAAGCTCAGCAACTAGCCTTTGACGCAACTCGTATTCTGATTTATGAGGCAAAGGTCGGTGAAGTGAATGATCCCTGGGCAGGCTCATACTTTATGGAATCGCTCACCAACGAGATTGAAGAAGCTGCACAAAAGGAGTTTGATAAGATTGAAGAGATGGGCGGAGCAGTGGCAGCTATTGAGAATGGATACATGAAGCAGGCAATCGCAAAAAGTGCTTATGAGAAACAGCGTAAAATAGAAAATCAGGAAGAATTTGTTGTTGGCGTAAATTGTTTTACTGGACCCCACGAGATAGAAGTCACAACAAATCGTAGTGTACCTGAAGTATATCCTGCAGAGTTAATGGCAACTGCAGAAGAGAGAAAAAGGGCATCATTAGCAAAGTTTAAGAAGGAAAGAGACAATGGAGCGGTTTCTAAAACCCTCAAGGCCCTGGAAAAGGCAGCAAAGAATGAAGACGAAAATCTAATGCCCTATATTATTGATTGTGTTAAGGCATATGCAACACTTCAAGAGATGTGTGACGTTTTAAGGTCTGTTTTTGGTGTGGCTGAGCCAGATACCGCATAATGATTTATAAAACTTTCGGGATTTTGAATCTAGTGACTTTTTAAGGGGGCCCAAGGTCCCCCTTTTGGAGTTTATATTAATTAAACAAGAAAGAATTTTTGTGGTCGAGAAGTGGTGCTTTTTATCTTTCCTTCTAATCTCAATTTTTGAAGATGGCATTGTAATATTGGGGTCCCAGGAAAAAATTGTGCTGAAGGCGAATCAAAAAACTCTTGGACAAGTTCATGAAAATTCTTAGGACCCTTTTTTAGATTCATTAAAATCAGCTCATCCCTTTTCAAAAGTTCCTTTCTTGTTTTTCTAATAACTTTGTTTGCATCACTAATAACATCACCGTGAGAAGGAAGAATAAAATCAATATCTAAAGTTTCTATTTTTTCAAGACTCTTGAGATATCCTATAACTCCTCCTGAGGATGGAGAATACCAAGGTACTACATCTCCAAGGATGTCTCCAGAAAGCAAGAATCTTTTTTTTCTCTCGTATAATGAGATGTGGCCAGGGGCATGACCTGGGGTATGTAAAACTTCAAAATTATAAGCCCCTATTTTTATACAATCTCCTTCCTTTACAATAGTATTTGCCTTAACTGATGACATTGGACAATTAACTGACTTAAAATAATTGAGCAAATCAAAAGCCGGTCCTTTTTTACCTGAATTCCCCGTTGTATCACTTTGATCTTCAACAGTTCCTCTTTCTTTCAGTCGTTCTTTACATAGAGGTATATCAAAAGAAGATTCTAGTTTTTCAGGATTCAGAGCAAAAGGAAAATCCAACTCGTGAATAATAATTGTTTCTGGTTTTAATTCAGGCACAAGTAGCTCCATTCCACCCATGTGATCTGGGTGTGCATGGGATAACACGATTTTTGTAATTTTTATAGAATCCCAGCCCAATCTCTTAAGAATCAATAAAAGATTTTCTATGGAGCTTATGCTTCCACATCCCACATCAAAAAGTGTCAATCCTTCCATGTCTTCAAATATATATACATTAGCAGATTGGGGCCAATATGGAGATGGTGGTTTGAGCATTTTCAAACCATCCATAATATTTAAAAGATCGCCTTTTATCTCATTTTTATTCTGGATCATTGTTACAGAAAAATACCTTTGTATAATTTTAAAAATTTTATTTAATTTATTAAAAAGTATTTTAGCATTATTAGTAATGAAGTGTCAATGCTTGTTTTAATCATAACTTTCTGAAAAAGGACCTTTTTTCCCATGAAAATCCACCTGGATAGCATGGCCAGATCGCATTATTTTGATATATTGGATCTTCCTCTATGGGGTAGAGAGAATGAGATTTGGCCTTTTGAAATAATTTTGAACCTGGTATAGGAGTAAAATAGGCAAGATGAGGCCTAAACCCAAATGATTTTGCAAATTCTATGGTTGAAATGACCTCTTCATCCCTTTGCCCTGGGAGTGCAAATAAGATATAGACACCTATTTCTTCCCTATTAAATCCTGCTTCTAAAAGATTTTTTACCCCTATATCCCACTCTTCCTTTGTAAGTTTTTTATCCAGTCTGGACAGAAAATTTCTGGTCTCCAAACCCAGTCTAATGGTCTTAAATCCGGCCCTTTTCATGAGGATACAAATATCCTTGGTTAAATAACGTATATGGAGCCCATTTGGAGTATGAAATCTCACATTATAGCCATTTTTAATAATTTTTTCTAAAAAAGGAATAAACCAATTTTCTGGTTGATATAAGAGTGCGTCGTCATAAAATACAAAGTCCCTAACACCTCGTTTATAATCAAACAAAAATTCTTCAAAAATATCTTTAAAGGGTCTTTGTATAAAATTAGTGTATAATATTTTGCTTGCACAATACTCACAGGAAAATGGGCAACCCCTGGACCCTAATATTATGGAAAAATATGGCTCAGAATAAAACTCTGAAGAAATTCTAAAATTTGCTTTGCATAAAGGAAGTCCCATAAACTTCATAAGCAAATTCCAGTTCTCTTCTTTTTCAATAGGCCCTTTTATAATCAAATCCACATCTAAATTTTTTTGGGCGTGATCCATACACAAGGTCGAATAAATCCCTCCAACTATTATTTTTGTTTTTTTAAATATTTTTCTAATAAGTGATATAACAGCGATTATACCTGGATACCAGTAGGTCATAACTGTAGACACCAGAACAAAATCAGGTGGTGACATATTTTTCAACGCACCTTTAACTGCATTAAAATCCAGCCCATATCTTGCAAATTTTCTTGGAACATTTTCTAATCCACAGGGTTTTGGAATCTCTACTCTAGGATATGGACCTGTGCCATATTTGACTGGCTTAGGCCATTTAATATCTCTCCACATTGGATATAAACAGTCTAATAGGGCAACTTCACATCCAACTAACTTGAGCATAGTTAGGCAGGAGATTAAACCAACTGGGCGGACCCAGAAATTGTATGCAGCAAAATCATAGATCCACGGATTAATCCCTAAGACCCTTGGATAGTCTTTTTTATTTGAGGATATCCAGATAATTTCTGGCCAATTTGGCAAATTTTGTCTCTTTTGATTTGTCAAGTTTGAGGACCTGGACAAAGGCCATCTTTGCATCTTTTGTCTTTCCCAATCTGAGATAATTTTCCCCAAGTAAATAATAGAGGTTTTGGTTATCCGGATATGCGTAAATCCCCTTTCTTATCTAGTTTAGCAAACTAAAATTCCGAAAAACCGCATGTTGATTTGTGTTATAGGTTTCTTAGTTATTGATAAGTGCAATAACTTTGTCTGAAAAAAATTGAATGTTCACAAGTAATTTCCGAAATAGGTGATTAGCACACACTCCATAAGGAGGCAAATTACCTGTGAACAATAACTTTATCGCTCAATTTTCAAAAAATATCAAGTTTTCCTACTCATCTTTGGATCGTGTTATCCTTCGCGGTTACATTTTAGATCTCTTCTATGAAAATAAGCGGAAATGTGCCAGACGAATAATACTCTTCTTTGAAGATTATGGGGTTTGAAGTATGATATATTCGGATATTGTTGAAATTATCAAAATAGGCGAAGGTTATGCTTTTTTCTTTAACAACATGAAAAAAATTTACGTTTTTTAGAGAAGCCTAAATCATTGCAAGTTCTTGAGTTATGATGGTTAAGCCTTGATGGATGAGGAGATAGCACTTTTCAATATTAGATGGTTGTGATGTCCTATGTTCTAAGTCCTTTTTAAAACACCTTGAAATTATGGGATTTTTAAAAAAGTCGTTAGCACAAATTGGAGCCCAAAGCCACTTTCAGCCAAATTTAGTAACCGCATAAAATGATATACCTTTTGCCTTTTTGACGATCTTTCTAGAGATTAATTTTTTCAATTCGTAGCGAATTTGAGAAGAATTTCGGAAGTAGTTGGATAGAGCATTCTTAAGTTCACAACTTTTAAATCCAAAAGAGGAGTATTTGGTTTTAAGCAATTCTTTGATGAGAGCAAGTTGTCTGTCTTTTCTAAGATCAGGAGCAGAGACCTTATGGTTAAGGTGGTCAAGAACAGGTTTTGAAAACATGTTCGGTTCAATCTCACATAATGAGGAGAGATCAACGTCAGCACAACAATTGAGGAATTTGTTATTGGCATCAAGACCTTTCCATAAATAGGCCTGTAGATAGAAAACAGGTTTTTTAAGCCCCAGCGATTTAGGGTTGTTAATGGTGGTTCCTGCCCGCCAGTGCCTCGACAATATGTGGTATTTAACTAGAGAAGGCAGGGTATATAGTTTTAATGAAAGAGTATCAAGGCGATTGGCAGGCGGGTCAGTGAAAATGCGCATAACGCCATTAGAGCGTTTAACAAAGCCCATATAAGGAAAGAAACAACGCCTCCTTCATAGAAGAGGTCTAAAATGTAACCGCGAAGGATAACACGATCAAAAGATGTGTAGGAAAACTTGATATTTTTTGAAAATTGAGCAATGAAGTTGTTGTTCACAGGTAATTTTCCTCCTTATGGAGTGTGTGCTAATCACCTATTTAGGAAATTACCTGTGAACATTCAATTTTTTTTCAGGCAAAGTTAGGGGATTTACCAATAACTAAGAAAGTCATAACACAAATCAACATGCAGCTTTCGGAACTTTAGTTTGCTAAAAAAGGGGGGGCCATGTCCCCTCATCTCATCTAAGGCTATCAACTTATTTAAATTCCTGATAAAAATAAATTCCCTTGTATTTGGACTTGACAAAACCCAATATTCTTTTGGTAGCATACCTAAAAGTAGATATACAATTCTTTAAATAATCCTATTAGAACATTTGGGAAAACAGGAACAATGAAAGATTTAAGGATCAAAATATTACTTTTTACAGTTACTGCCATTCTATTTCTGCTAATTCAATTAATTGGATATGCCTACAATATTAATTTTTTCAAAAAACAACTTGCTATGTTAGAAAGGACACATGACTTTATGGAAGATGTGTTAGAGCTTAGAAGATATGAGAAGAACTTTGTATATTTTATAGATAAAAAAGATTTAAATGAGGTGCTTTTATATTTAAAAAAGATAAAATCCGAAATAAATAATATAAAAAATCAAGATGCATTTAAAGATATTTTTGAAGAACTATCCTCTGATTTTAAAAGATTTGAAAATGACTTAACTATCTATGAAAATCTAATTCTCATTGCAAAGAAGAAAAATAAAGTGGATTTAAGACAAATAAGAAAATATGGTAAAAATATGCTCACATTTGCTGAAAAGCTTTTAAATTTAAATAAAAAACATATTGAAAAGACTTTAAATAAAATTCTGTATATTCCATCTATTTTGATGTTTCTCTTTTGTAGTACTCTTATTATACTTTTAATCATATTAACCCGCACTATCTTAAAACAAATTTCTTTTATTCAACAAACAACAGAGAGGATATCCAAAGGAGATTTCTCCTATATTCCACAGGATTCACAACAGTCTTCCTCTTTTTCATTGATAATTGGTGCTTTTAACAGAATGATCAGAGAATTGGATGAAAGACAAAATGCCTTGATCCAGGCAAAAAAACTCTCTGCTGTAGGAACCCTTGTTTCAGGTATAGCACATGAGCTAAACAACCCTTTAAACAATATATCGCTCACTGCAGAGGCCATTTTAGAAGATTTTAACGACTTATCAAAAGAAGAAATAGAAGAAATGCTACAAGAAATTTTAGAGGAGGCCAGGAGAGCCAGCTCTGTTGTGAAAAATCTGTTGGACTTTTCCAGGAGGAGAAAGACAGACATAACAGAACTAATAGATATTAAAAAACTAATAGATTCTACAATAAAACTTATAAAAAACCAGCTAATGCTATCAGATATCCAACTAATAAGAAATATTCCTTCTGACCTTCCCAAGATTAAAGGTAATGAAGACAACTTAAAACAGGTATTTATCAACCTGTTTTTAAATGCAATACAGGCAATGCCAAATGGTGGATACCTCAAAATAAGTGCCAGAGAAAAAGAAGGTTTTATTGAAATAGCAGTGGAAGACAGTGGTGTGGGTATGCCGCCAGAGGTTATGGAAAGAATTTTTGATCCCTTTTTCTCCACAAAACCAGTAGGTAAAGGTACTGGCCTGGGGCTTTCAATTGTCTACGGAATAGTCAAAAAACATGGAGGCCACATAGAGGTCAAAAGCAGGCAAGGACAAGGTACTACCTTTTTTGTTTATCTTCCAGTTTATTCCCAAAATGCCCACAATTAAATTATGAAAAGGGATTTTTCATCTATTATAACAGCAGTTGTGGATGATGAAATTATCTTCCTAAAAAGAGTAAAATCCCTTTTAGAAAAAAATCTGGGTTTAAAGGTCTATGCATATAACAACGCCCAAGAATTTCTCTCATCAATTAATGAAATTGATTTTGACCTTCTTCTTTTGGATTTGAACCTACCTGATTTAGATGGAATAACCGTTTTAACTTATTTAAAAAAATTAAAATCCGACATAGAAGTTATAATTGTTACAGGACACGCCACAGTAGATTCAGCAGTTGAAGCAATAAAAATTGGTGCAAAGGACTATCTAGAAAAGCCTTTAAACAAAAACAAGCTCTTCCTAACTGTAAATAACACCTTAGAAAAAATACTTTTAAAAAGAGAAAATTTACAATTAAAAAATTTACTGAATCAAAGAGATAAGAATCCTTTGGATGGATTTATTGCAAATTGCCAAAAGATGATAGATGTGACAAATATAATAAAAAAAATCGCCCCCCTAGACTGTAATGTGTTAATAGAAGGAGAAACTGGAACAGGAAAAGAAATGGTGGCCAGGGCCATACACAAACTTAGCAAAAGATCCAAAGGACCATATATTTCTATAAATTGCGGTGGTTTTTCTGAAGAGCTTATAACAAATGAACTCTTTGGACATGAAAAAGAAGCCTTTACAGGGGCACATTCCAGAAGGATTGGTCTGATTGAAGCTGCACAAAAAGGAACTTTATTCCTAGATGAAATTGGAGAAATGGCTCCATCTGTACAAGTAAAGCTCTTAAAGGTCATTGAAGAAAAAAGAATATATAGATTGGGATCAAATACACCTATTGACCTTGATATAAGAATAATTGCAGCTACAAATAGGGATTTAAAGACACTTGTGAAAGAAAAACTCTTTAGAGAAGACCTCTACTTCAGGCTAAATGTGGTGAATGTTAGGCTTCCAAAATTAAAAGAACGACCAGAGGATATTCCAGTTTTGATCTCCCACTTTATATCAAAGTATAATAAACAATTTGACAAACAAATCAAGGGAATTTCAAACAAGGCAGCATCTTTACTCTTAAAGTACGACTTTCCAGGAAATGTAAGGGAACTGGAAAATATAATCCAGAGGGCAGTTGCCCTGTGCGATGGACAAGAGATAAAACCAGAACACCTACCCTCAGATATAACCAACCTAAATTTTACAAATGTATCTACTAAGTTATTGATGTCACTTGAAGAAATTGAAAAAAATCACATAAAAAGGGTCTTAGAATTTACAGGCTATGACAAGAAAGCAACTGCAGCTATCTTAAAAATTCCAAGGACCACTCTTTGGAGAAAAATGAAAAAGTACAACCTATAAAATCTACCCTCCTTTTTCAAAATGAAACATACAACATTAAATCTTAATCTTTAACATCCAGTTTAAATAATCTTCTTGTTATTCTATACAATTTCACATGAGTAGAAAAATTTATTTACTGTTAATAGTGTTAATATCTTTTCATATTGAAACATAGACAAAATTTAAATTTTTCTCTTTTTCCAGATATAAAGCAATAATTACAAATAGTTAACAGATTGGAACAAAATATGCCTATAGATGACTATGAAACAGATACTTGTACCTATATTTTCTAAAGAGCCTAATCTTTGGGCCGCAGTGCATGCAATGCAACTGTCTGAAAGGATTAATGCAAAGGTATATTTATTTGAATATGTGGAGGAGGGAGAGGTTTCCTCTATTGAAAATAGCAATGTTAAAAGGGGTAGTAAGGCTATTAACCTGTTAAACCTAAGCCAAAAGGAGGGAAAAAATGTTCACATTCGGGTGAAAGGAAATTTTTTGGAAAAATGCACAAAGTTCATTAGAGAACATGGAATAGATTTACTGGTATTATCAATACCAAACAGAGCTTCTTACAAACAGTGGGTTTTAGAATTGTTAAAAACAGTCAAAAAACAAAAATTGTGCAGTGTAGAAATTGTTAAAAAATAAAGGAAGGTGGTAATTATGTTTCACATGTATCTCCCAATTGCAGGAAACAGTATAAATGTCTTTCTTATCCTGGGTCTCGGAGGCCTGGTAGGACTCCTTTCAGGTATTTTTGGGGTAGGTGGTGGTTTTTTAATGACTCCACTTCTAATCATGTTTGGGATCCCACCTACAGTAGCAGCTGCATCTGATTCAAATCAAATTGTTGGGGCCTCTACCTCAGGCACAGTTGCCCATTACAGGTTGGGAAACGTGGACATAAAAATGGGCATATTGTTATTAATTGGTGGAATTATTGGAGGAGATATTGGGGTCCACATAATTAAAGTTTTAAGGGCCCTTGGCAATGCCGACTTCTTAATCAACTTAACATACGTTATCATGTTGGGATTTGTTGGTACATATATGTTCATTGAAAGTCTGCAAAGCCTGAAAAAAAGCAAAGAACAAGAAGGAGAGGAGTTAGAACAAACATCTGCAACTCCTAAGGAATCAATTTATGTAAAACTAATGAATTCCCTGCCTTTTCAAACCCACTTTGAAAAATCTGGTGTCACTATGTCTGCCCTAATGCCATTGATTTTGGGGACTTTTGTGGGAATTTTAGCTGCAATCATGGGTGTTGGTGGTGGTTTTATCATGGTTCCAGTAATGGTTTATCTCCTCCGCATGCCCATGCACGTTGTGGTTGGAACATCTCTATTTCAAATCCTGTTTACATGTATCAATGTAACAATAATGCAGGCATATTCTAACCACACAGTAGACTTTGTATTAGCACTTTGCTTACTATTGGGATCAACTATAGGCGCTCAATTTGGGTCAAGGATCTCTAAAAGACTAAAAGGAGACCAGCTCAAGATAATTCTTGCTACTATTGTGTTACTTGTTATGTTTAAAATGCTCTATAGCTTACTGGCAAAACCTTCCCTAATGTTATCCTATGCAGGAGGTCACTAATCATGAAATTAAAATACCTTTATATAATTTTAATAGGTTGTTTTATAATTGCATCTAAAAATATCCTGGCATTTACTCATTCTCCTGAGACAATATTGATAGGGGCTCAATATAATGGGGCAAAATTACATATATCAGGAGATGTTCTTAAAGATAAGGATATCATAGTTGAAATAAGAGGAACAGAAAAGGACGCTCATTTTAAACAAAAAGGAAAAGTATGGGGTATATTCTGGATGACCGTTGCACACCTAACATTTAAACATGCCCCTTCTGTGTATATGTTATATCTTCCATCAAATTTATCTGGTGTTGTAAGCAAGTTAGGCCTGGGATATAAAAATGTCTTGTCAAAAATAGAAATAGAACCAACTCCCGATACAAAAGAACAAATATTAGCAGATTTTTTAAAATTAAAAGAAAAAGAGGGATTGTATCATATAAATAAAGATGGAGTTCGTTATATTCAAAAGGGAGATGAAAAAAAATTTAGGTGCGAGATATCAATACCTCCTAAAATGCCGCCAGGAAAATATGAAATAGTTGTGTATAATCTGAACAATAAGCACCAAATAGAGAATATAGAAAAGGATTCTTTTGAAGTAAAATTAACTGGATTTCCAAAATTCATATCAGATATGGCCTTTAATCACAGTTTAATTTATGGTATTTTAGCCGTAATTATAGCAATATTAGCTGGTTTTGTAATGGGATTTATATTTAAAGATAAGGGTGGAGCCCATTAATCAACTTGAGTTTTACCAGAGATGCATAAATCTATGCGTCTCTGGTAAAATTTAATAAACAGGGAGTGGTCGAATATGGGATGGTCATTAAAAAATATCTTCAACTTATTTAGAAGAACCAAAAAAATTAGCTTTCCTGAATTATTCGACCACTTTCAGCAACTTATTAAAGAAAATAATCTTTCCCTTGAAATCATCGCTGATATGGGAGAAAAATTAAGTGGAGAATATATTTTTGACAGACATTACATAGAAACCAGTTCTATTAAACTTGCTGATAGCATTTATAAAATGATTTATCACCTAGAAGCTATAGCTCCGGGGAAATATTCTAGACTGCTTCCAGTATATGCAAAAATCAGGTCTGATATAGAAGAAGAGTTAAAGGGCAATATAATAATTCCAGAAGGGAACTACGTACTTCCTTATGATAAAATTAACGACGAATATGAAGACGCAGTTGGTGGCAAAAATGCCCATTTGGGAGTTATAAAAAATCTACTCACAATAAACATACCAGATGGTTTTGCAATCACAACCAAAGGTTTTTTAAAGATAGTTAAAGAATCAAATATAGCAGGTGAAATTTCAGATATAATTAATAAATGGGAAAAAGGTGATATTAAAACATCTTGTGCATCAAAAAAAATACAAAATCTCATATTAAGTATTGAACTACCTAAGGAACTCATAGTTGAAGTAAATCAAAATATCAATAAGTTAAAAAAACGTTATAAAAATACGGTTCTATATTTTGCCGTTAGGAGTAGCTGTATTGGAGAAGACAGTGAGCACTCCTTTGCTGGTATTTATGAGAGTTATCTGGGTGTTCCTCCTGAGGAAATTCTTGATAAATATAAAGAAGTTATAGCTAGTACTTATTCAGAGAGGGCTATGGAATATAGAAGAAATAAAGGTTTCCTAGAATCAGAAATTGCCATGGCAGTGGGATGTCAAAAGATGATCCAGGCAAAGGTAAGTGGAGTAATGTACACTTTAGATCCTTTTAATCCTGAGGAAGAAGGATGTGTAATTGCAGCTACTTATGGTCTTGGAGAAGGTCTGGTCTCTGGAAAAAGGGCTGGAGATAAATTCTATGTTTCCAGGACATACCCCCATGAGTTAATTGGTATGGATATAATCTATAAAAAAAATATGTCCCAATTAAATCTAGATACAGGTAAAATAGAAAAAATGGACGTTCCAGATAAGGATAGAGACAAACCATGTCTTACTAATGAACAAATAAGAAAATTAGTTCAAATAGGAATGAGGTTAGAAAAATATTTTAAACATCCCCAGGACATAGAATTTGCTTTTGACATGCAAAACAACCTTATAATTCTTCAAAGCAGGCAACTTTCAATAGACCAAAAAAAAATACAATTTAAATGTGATTTAGATTCAATAAAAGAAAGATTTGAAGTTATATTATCAGGTCAGGGAGAGATTGTACAAGAAGGCATTGCAATAGGAGAGGTATATAAAATAACTTCTGTGGAAGACTTAGAGAACGTACCAGATGAATGTATACTGGTTGCAAGTTTTTCTTCCCCTTTACTTGCCAAGGTCATAAAAAAGGTAAATGGCATTATCACAGATATTGGCTCACCCATTGGACACTTATCTACAATTGCCAGGGAATTTAGAATACCAATGATAATCAATACTAAAAAGGCAACTAAAATATTGAAAAATGGACAAAAGATCACTTTAAATGCAACTGATAATGTAATTTATAATGGTTATTTAAAAGAGCTATGCTATTATGAATTTAATGAGGAAAAATTTGAAGAAACAAAGGAATATAGACTACTTAAAAGGATCTATAAGAGAATTTCACCACTTAATTTAGTGGATCCCACAGGAAATGATTTTAGACCTGAAAATTGTAAAACATTTCATGATATCATAAGATATATCCACGAAAAGGCAGTTCAAGAATTAATTGATCAGAATTGTTATACGGACCCTAAACTTAGCAGTGCTGCAGTAAAATTAAAGCTGGATATTCCCTTAGACTTAATAGTGATTGATATTAGTGAAAATGCTATTATTAAACCCAGACAATTACATGTAAATAACTTATCTTCTATGCCTCTTAAGTATTTTATCAAAGGGGTATGTAGTGAAAATGTATGGTCTTCTTCACCAGTTGGTATTGGATTTAAAAGTTTTATGTCCAGCATGAATAAAACTTTTGCCTTTGATGTTGCAGACCCAAAATTTATTGGACAAAATCTAGCTGTAGTTTCAAAAGAGTATGCAAATATTAGTTTGAGACTGGGATACCATTTTACCATGATAGATACTATTGCATCAGATGATCCCAATAGTAACTATATTTACTTCAGGTTTTTTGGAGGCGTATCAGAGAATGTAAAAAGGGCAAGGAGGGCACGTCTCATAGGACGAATTTTAACAGAACAGGACTTTTTAACAGACATAAAAGGAGACTTAGTTGTTGGACGTCTAAAGGGAATGGCAAAGGAAGAAACACTGGAAAAAATTATGGTACTTGGAATCTTGGTTGCCTTTACTAGACAGCTTGATGTCCAAATGACAGATGATAAGACAGTGGATTATTTTGCCAAGGAGTTTCACAACATTTTATTACAACACAAATTAGGCAATAGTGAAATTAATTTATAAAAAAAGAGGGGGATATCATTATGAATAACGAACAAATGTCAATATTAATACTAGATGATGAACCAATTGTAACCAAACGCCTTAAACCTTCTTTGGAAAAAAAAGGATACTATGTTGAGACATTTACAAGGAGTATTGATGCTATTACCAGATTCAAACAAAGACCATTTGATATTGTGATAACAGACTTAAAGATGGAAGGGATTGATGGAATGGAATTTTTAACTGAAGTAAAAGAAATGAGACCTGAAACCGAAGTCATAGTCATAACTGGATTTGCCACTATGGACACTGCAAAAGAATCATTTCAAAAAGGGGTATTAGACTTCTTAGCAAAGCCCTTTAGACTTAGCGAAATACATGAAGCTGTGGCTAAGGCAGAGAAAAAAATCAAAGAAAAAAAGGCACAAAATTAATCTAAACAAAGGAAGGTGGATATGAATGTCTTAATTTTTATCGAAAACAACCTGGCATCTAGTATAAGTTTAAGATATATATGCAAACAATCTCAAAAGGTTTCAATGTTTATTCAACCCATCCATGTGGAAGAACCTACTCAAGGACACTTCCAATTTGGAGCCGGATGGGTGAGGAAGACCTGGGAGAGGACCCTTGTTGATACCACCAAGGATGAAATAGAAACATTCCTAAAGGCAGAAGCAGGTAACTGCAGAGGCCTAACCAAGGTCAAGATATTAGTAGGAGACAAGGAAAAAGAATTGCAAAAAGAGATGGAAGGCGGTTTTTACGACCTTTTTGTAATGGGTCATTTGTCTTCATTTGATTCTAGCATGTTCTATGAGCTCATTAAGGGTTCGTTTTTGAAAAAATTAAGCACCCCTGTGTTACTTGTTAAAAACCTTACTCCATTTGAAAAAGTTCATATTCTTCTGGATGAATATATGGATATAGAAAAGTTAATCCACTTTTACCTTAAATTGTACGAAAATGCCCAGGTAAATGTCTCTCTAGTATATTACAAATTTTCAGAAAATAAAGAAATTGCTATTAATGATGGTTCAGAAAACAAAAAAATCCAGTTAGCCAAAGAATTATTAATGGACAGGGGTATATCTCCTTCTGAGATATTGGAAATTGAGGGAAGTCCTGAGGTAGTTGGGGACAGACTTAAAAGTAGTGGAATGGTTGTATCCATGCTTAATAAAAAAGGAAGAAAGAGGCCAACAAGTGATGTACTTGCCTCTACTCCAGTTCCTGTTTTAATAATCTGGGATTAAACCTTATCTTTTTTTAGGAGGATTTTTATGAGAATTTTAGTAGCTGTAGATACAAATCCTTATAGTTCCTATGTGGTCAATGAAGTAGGTAAAATGGCAATAAATACTTGGTCAGATATTACTTTGCTGGGAATATTAGACCCTAAAAAATCAACAGGCAAAGTAGAAGAGAGTGATCTGGCAAAATCTCTTTTGGACTTTAGAGAAATAATAACTTCCTATTATCCCAAAGGGGAATGTCCCTATTCAAGGGAAGAAATTAAATCCTTTTCTCAAATTAAAGATGATGTCTATGTGGCAACTGGTAAAGGTGGATTAAAGACTCTAAAAATAGTAATTAGAAAAGGCATAAATCCAGTCCAGGAAATTTTAAATCAGGCTGATGAGGATGAATCTACTCTTATAGTGCTGGGATGTAATAAGACAAATAAGTGCAAATGGGATGATATGGATGTTCCTTCTAAGGTAGCAAATCAGGCACTGTGTTCTGTATTAGTTGTAAAGGAAAACAAGACCCCAAAACAAATTGTTTGTTGCCTTGATCAAGAATATATTACCCAAAATTCTCTTGAACTTATAAACCAGATGGTGACACTTTATAATGCTGAATTAAAAATCGTGGGAGTTGCTGAAGGTGAATCCCTGAAAATGAAAGTAGAAAATACCATGAAAAATCTCTTTATGTATTATCTAAAACAGGACATTCCTTTGTGGCTGGAGGTTATAAACTCATCTGTTTTCCCTAATTTTGTAAACCAGATGTCTCAGGATAATTTGATAGCTATATGGCTTGGCCCAAAGTCTTTTTTGAAAAAATTCTTTCCAGATGAAAAAATAACTACACTAATAAGTGATGCTCCATCTTCTGTTCTCTTACTAAGATAAATAGCCAATGGGCTAAATGCCCTTGGCTATTGGATGTGGAAAAATATATTTTCCTATTCGTTATAAAAGCCCCATTTTTTTCTCGAGTTGCTCAATTTCTCTCTCTAGCTCTTTTCTTTTATCTGGTTCCAAATCTTGCTTTTCAAGTATTTTTCTAAGCCCTATTAAAGTCATCTCTTCTCTGTAATCTTTGCAAGTATATTTTGGCAACTGAGCTTTTTCTTTCTCGTAATCCATATACCTTATCCCCTCCTAACTTTGACATTAATAAAGTTAACCCAAGTTTGTCACCCGACTTTGATAGTTAAAAAGTTTAAAAATCAATTATATTAGCATGTTATAATTTTAAAAATGAGGGAATTTTACCTACAAACCTTTAGAGTGATGGAAAGAGATATTTTTTCATTTCCTCTTCAGACATTATGTGTTTCATATTTTTTATTTTAAAAATTTCAAACATCTTACTTGCCAATTTATTATGTTTGGTTTTGAGATAATATTTCTTACCATTTATGTCTGTTTCTATTGCATTTATCTCTTTTAAAGCATTTATTATACCAGCTGAAGTAATTACCATGTCCTGAGTTTTTTTATTGTATTTTAATCTATGTTCTATATGTTTTAATAAAAAATAGGCTAAAAACGAGACTATAATATGACCTTTTATCCTTTTAGGAGTGTAATGATAAATAGGCCTTATATTCAAATCAGTCTTTAATTCTCTAAAAGCACTTTCAACGTTATATATTTGCTTATGGATTTTTATCACTTTTAGTGCTGGCATATTAACATCTGAACACGCCAAAGTATAATATCCGTCATATTTTTTATCTTCTTCTATTTTCTTTAAATTTAATCTATATCTAACTTTGCCACCATCACAATATTTTTCTATATATTTTTCTTTACCTTTTATTTTATTTTTTTGAAGCTTTTTTATAACTTTATTAATTAATTTATCTCTTTCTTTTTTGTCTTTTAATGTCCTTTTATCTGAATATGTAGCTACTATTTTATGATTTAATTCAATCTCTTGATAACTTTTTGAAGTCTTTACCTTTCTTTTTTCTAGGACCTCAAATTCCTTATATGCATAGACTCCTTCTTTCTCATTATATGTTATAACTTCATATCCTTCTTTATCTAATATTTTATCTTGGATTTTAGTATTTTTGAACTTATATCCTACTATATATTCATATCCCCTTTTTTTAATCTCCTTTAAATTCAAAGAATTACTTATACCCCTATCGGCAACTACGATTATTTTTTCTAATTTATACTTCTTTTTTAGCCTATCAAGACTGTCCAACAACGTCTTACTTTCTGCTTTATTTCCTTCATATATATCAAAACTTATAGGAAATCCATCAGAATCTATCAATAATGAGAGAACTATCTGAACTTCATTATTTTTATGATCTTTACTTAAACCATATTTCCTTAATTCATCTTCTTTTTTACTCTCAAAATATAATGTAGTTACATCAAAAAAACATACTTTTAATTCCCTATCTATTAATTTTAAACTCCTGTGAAATAAATATTCTTCTAATTCCTCTTTGCATTCTTCTAACATATCTAAAGTTTTGTATAAATCCTGAAGAGATAATTCTTCATTAAGATATAAAAACATATCTTTATTATTAAAATACCCTAACTTAGATAACTCGCTTACTAACAATCTGTTTATCACCAAAGTAAAAACCGTTTTTACAAAATCAAAAGCAACTCTTCTTTTTTTTAATAGACTCGAAAAAAAATTACCCAATTTATATTTATTCCAGATTTCTTTAATAATAATATAAGAATAATTTTTAATACAAGCCTCTTGAGTGTTAATTTTATCAATAGAAGTAAAAACATTTTGGGCATAGAGTTCGAACAATTTTTCAAAAGCAGGAAACATAAGATGGAGCTTGTCGGCCCTACCGAGATTAGCCACGGTTTTATGTCTAACTTTATTATCTTCAGTTCTATAAGAATAAACAATGCGAACATATTCATAGCCTTTGACCTTAGAAACTTTAAGGAACATACTCCCCCCTTTAGTTAGACTGCATAGATATGTTAATAAATTCTTTATTTTTAGTCAATAAAAAAGTATTAATATTGTAAAGTTAGGACTACAAAATTTTTTGATAAAAAATATATGTAACTGATCTGATTAAACTTTTATAAAAAAATACCCCCAAATTCCACTAATTTCCTACTCTAACTGTCAAAGTCGGGATAAAGTTAACCCAAGTTTGTCACTTTTTTTTGTAAGATATTGTAATTATTGAATTCAATCATCTTTTTCTTCACTACAAATTTATCAATTAATTTTTAAAATGCTAGATAAAGGCTTTAAAGGAAGTTCCAGGGCATTATATATCTCCAGTTGAAAAGATTCTAATTCTGTTATTTGTCTCAGATGGATTGTTTTACCTTCCTGGGTTATCATAGTGGTGGTTACTCTAATTATGGTACTTAACTCTCTTCTTATTGTTTCCCATAATTTTGAAATCCCTCTTTGTCTCAATCTCCTTTGAATAACACAAAGCAGATGATAAGCTAATATGGTTAAAAAAATATGACCTGTTATTCGTTTATCTATTCTATGATAGATTGGTCTTAATTTTAGTTCACTCTTTAAGCTCCTGAATGATGCTTCTACATTTGAAAGAAGATTGTAAATCTCCCATAATTCCTTATTACTTAGCTCTGTCCTGGAAGTTCTAAGTTTGTACGCTCCTGAAAATCTTACATGAAGTTTGTCTTTATCTCTTACTCTCCAGCAAATATCCACTGCTTTGCCATTCTCTTCCTTTACTTTAATCTCATAAAATTGCGACACACTGCTGTATTTCTCTTTTATTCTTCCTATCCTCTCCAGTACCTTCGGATAACTTTTGATTCCTACTTTTCTTGTAAGAGATTGCTTGAGCCTTTGTAAATCTTTTTCCAGGCGCAGTTGAATACGATTTTTTATTGCCTCTTCCTTTTTGGCCCTACCGCTACTTTTACAATATAAAAATACCTCTTCAGGCTCTTCTACTCGTATCGCATATACTTTGCCACTATTACTCTCATGAACTATACTTTCTTCACCTGAGGGAAGTTCTTTTACTCGTCGTCTGTCTACACATATATAATCAAGTCCTTTGGCTCTGATTAGTTTTAAATTCTCTTCTGTGGCTATACCTGCATCTATAACTACTGTAAGCTTGCCTGTAAGCGATCTTGGAGAATTTATAAAAAAATCATCTAAAATCTTCTCCAGTGTTGAGGCTTCCGACACATTACCAGGAAAAATCCTGCTGGCCTTGGGAAAACCATCTTCATCAAGTATTATACCTACTGTCACTAATGGCCTATCATTTCGTTTCTCCTTAGATAGACCTCTCTTTGACAATTCTGAGCTTGTAACCTTCCCCTCAAAATATGTATTAGTCAGATCATATAAAATAAGCTGTTCTCCAAGACCAAAAAGTTCTCTTTCTCTTTTTACCACCTTCTCTTCTATAGCTTCTTTATTGGCTATCAGCTTGTCCAGAGTCCTATATAAACTGGATAGCGATACCACTTTTGCATCAATATTCATTACCTCATCAAGCCCACTTAACCGGTGAAACCATTTATGAATTTCCCTCTCACTCCCACAATTTATCAGACTCCCAACTATAAGAACTTTTGCTCTATCTATATCCTTTCTATTAAAACCTATTTCCTTTAAAATTTTTGTAATCATAAGTTTATCATATGCCCAGGCCCCTACAACTTCTGCTCCAACACATCTGACATCTTCGTTTTTTACTGAAGCAACATCAACCATCTTCCAATGAGCCTCATGTTTTGTTTTCTCCTCACTCTTTTGAAGAGCTTTTTTTCTTATTAAACCTGCAAAACGTCTTGCAGGTTTTTCAATTTTTTCAGGGACTTTTAATAACGACAATTGTCCTTTTAATAATTCCTCAATTCTATTAGCAAGAAATTTTAACTCCTCCCTGGACAGATCCAGTTTTCCAAGGTTTAAAATAGTTCTCTGCCTGGGACCATCAGGGGTTCTGTAAGATTCTACTAATTGATGGTAGAAATAAGTTTTTCCAGATTTGGGATCGGTTTTTCTAACTTTGCGGATAAACATAGGTAAGGATTATATCAAATCGGTTTTTCTTTGTCAAGATGCGAAATATTTTTTCTACCACTACATTCAGTTTTTAAAAAATTTAATTCAATAATTCCAACAGATTATAGCATTTTGCATCACAAAATCAACCAAATTTTTTATAAAAATCTTATTATTTTGACAAACTTGGGTTAAAAAATCAATTATATTAGTCAATGCTTAAAAAAGCTTTTTATAGAATTTTATTTTAAAAATTTTTCCAAACTTACTTTAAATAGAACTTAAAACTCCTTTATGTAAATAAACTCCTGGTTTAAGAATGCACTTTTTCAAAAAGTTCTATTTGTTTTACATACTTGGGATAAACATCTTCTGGCAATTTACGTTTTATTTCTCTAATCAATATCCCTACTATAATCTTAATCCTTTTTCTCGCTTTTTTGACTTTTTTCTTATCTTTTGACCTGAAAACTTCTACGTAAAACTATTCCTTCTTCTTTAGCTATTTTTCTACATTTGGAAATAATTTTACACATTAATTTTGTATCTGTTGGAAATGTAATATTTTTTTCTTGAACTGTAGTATCTACAACTATCTCTTTTTCCTGAATTTTGTCTTTATGTAATTGAGCAGATATTTCAAATATTTTCTTTACACCATCTTCTCCTATGCCTTTTCGGAGATGTGTAAGCTCTGGACGTTTTAATTGATCCACCCTATACCATGTATTATCTGTTCTTCTCCTGTCAAGTTGTTTAATTCAAAGACTATTGCTCTTTTTGTTTTCATCTCTGCGGTTGTAATTTACATTCACAGTTGTTTAGTTTCAAGGTCCTAACCCAAGTTTGTCAAAATAATAAGATTTTTATAAAAAATTTGGTTGATTTTGTGATGCAAAATGCTATAATCTGTTGGAATTATTGAATTAAATTTTTTAAAAACTGAATGTAGTGGTAGAAAAAATATTTCGCATCTTGACAAAGAAAAACCGATTTGATATAATCCTTACCTATGTTTATCCGCAAAGTTAGAAAAACCGATCCCAAATCTGGAAAAACTTATTTCTACCATCAATTAGTAGAATCTTACAGAACCCCTGATGGTCCCAGGCAGAGAACTATTTTAAACCTTGGAAAACTGGATCTGTCCAGGGAGGAGTTAAAATTTCTTGCTAATAGAATTGAGGAATTATTAAAAGGACAATTGTCGTTATTAAAAGTCCCTGAAAAAATTGAAAAACCTGCAAGACGTTTTGCAGGTTTAATAAGAAAAAAAGCTCTTCAAA
Source organism: Desulfothermus naphthae (assembly GCF_054657475.1). NCBI lineage: Bacteria > Pseudomonadati > Thermodesulfobacteriota > Desulfovibrionia > Desulfovibrionales > Desulfothermaceae > Desulfothermus > Desulfothermus naphthae. The sequence goes on along the minus strand of NZ_BAAHYQ010000001.1, from coordinate 964,576 downwards.
AGAGTGAGGAGAAAACAAAACATGAGGCTCATTGGAAGATGGTTGATGTTGCTTCAGTAAAAAACGAAGATGTCAGATGTGTTGGAGCAGAAGTTGTAGGGGCCTGGGCATATGATAAACTTATGATTACAAAAATTTTAAAGGAAATAGGTTTTAATAGAAAGGATATAGATAGAGCAAAAGTTCTTATAGTTGGGAGTCTGATAAATTGTGGGAGTGAGAGGGAAATTCATAAATGGTTTCACCGGTTAAGTGGGCTTGATGAGGTAATGAATATTGATGCAAAAGTGGTATCGCTATCCAGTTTATATAGGACTCTGGACAAGCTGATAGCCAATAAAGAAGCTATAGAAGAGAAGGTGGTAAAAAGAGAAAGAGAACTTTTTGGTCTTGGAGAACAGCTTATTTTATATGATCTGACTAATACATATTTTGAGGGGAAGGTTACAAGCTCAGAATTGTCAAAGAGAGGTCTATCTAAGGAGAAACGAAATGATAGGCCATTAGTGACAGTAGGTATAATACTTGATGAAGATGGTTTTCCCAAGGCCAGCAGGATTTTTCCTGGTAATGTGTCGGAAGCCTCAACACTGGAGAAGATTTTAGATGATTTTTTTATAAATTCTCCAAGATCGCTTACAGGCAAGCTTACAGTAGTTATAGATGCAGGTATAGCCACAGAAGAGAATTTAAAACTAATCAGAGCCAAAGGACTTGATTATATATGTGTAGACAGACGACGAGTAAAAGAACTTCCCTCAGGTGAAGAAAGTATAGTTCATGAGAGTAATAGTGGCAAAGTATATGCGATACGAGTAGAAGAGCCTGAAGAGGTATTTTTATATTGTAAAAGTAGCGGTAGGGCCAAAAAGGAAGAGGCAATAAAAAATCGTATTCAACTGCGCCTGGAAAAAGATTTACAAAGGCTCAAGCAATCTCTTACAAGAAAAGTAGGAATCAAAAGTTATCCGAAGGTACTGGAGAGGATAGGAAGAATAAAAGAGAAATACAGCAGTGTGTCGCAATTTTATGAGATTAAAGTAAAGGAAGAGAATGGCAAAGCAGTGGATATTTGCTGGAGAGTAAGAGATAAAGACAAACTTCATGTAAGATTTTCAGGAGCGTACAAACTTAGAACTTCCAGGACAGAGCTAAGTAATAAGGAATTATGGGAGATTTACAATCTTCTTTCAAATGTAGAAGCATCATTCAGGAGCTTAAAGAGTGAACTAAAATTAAGACCAATCTATCATAGAATAGATAAACGAATAACAGGTCATATTTTTTTAACCATATTAGCTTATCATCTGCTTTGTGTTATTCAAAGGAGATTGAGACAAAGAGGGATTTCAAAATTATGGGAAACAATAAGAAGAGAGTTAAGTACCATAATTAGAGTAACCACCACTATGATAACCCAGGAAGGTAAAACAATCCATCTGAGACAAATAACAGAATTAGAATCTTTTCAACTGGAGATATATAATGCCCTGGAACTTCCTTTAAAGCCTTTATCTAGCATTTTAAAAATTAATTGATAAATTTGTAGTGAAGAAAAAGATGATTGAATTCAATAATTACAATATCTTACAAAAAAAAGTGACAAACTTGGGCTAATGCACCTCTGGGCTTTCATCCCCTCCCTTACGAACGGGGTCTTCCCGCCCTCAAAAGATAAACTTTTGTTGTGCAGAAGATTCAGGAATAGGTATAAAATCAAGTGTTTCAGGAACGGATTGCAAATCCTTTATTTTCAGAACAAACTCTGTAAGTAATAAATATCGAGCCAGTTCTTCTTTAAACTTCAATAAAGATTGATTAGAATCAAAATGAAAACCTGTTACTGTTTCAATTAAATTACCAAGCTCTGGTAAGGCATGTTTGTCTGTAATTTTCCTATCAAATTTTTTTAAACATAAAAATTTTAGCAATATCTCTTCTGGAACAGAAGTTTGAAAAATAAGTTTTAAATTTCCCAGGTCTCCATCTTGCTCTGAAAGTCTATCAAGGTCTTCAAGAGTATAAATGTTTTTTTCTACTTTTTTTGATATATCAGAGACTTGATCTGGTCTTATTTTTTTAAACACCCTTTCAGCAATGACCTTAAGCCTTGTATTACGCTGCCAATGCGAGGCTCCTGGCTCCATTACTGTGCCATAAGACTCAACCTCAATTAAAGCATAGTCTGTGTCCCGACGACTTAAAGGAACATAGACAAGAATTTTTGGCGGAACTTCTGGATTTGCACAGATATTTCCATTTTCATCCACAAATTCAAGATAGAGTTCTATATCATAGCGCAGCTTAAAAAAACTGCCCTGGTATTTTATTATTTTTGTGTCTGGGAGCTTAAGGTTTCCTATCAAATTTGTATAATGTCCCTCCGGGTCATACCAGACAACTATTCCGTAGTCCTGAATCTGTTTTTTAAGAAGATTTAAAAGTTCATCTGTAACTTTGCTCATATTTTTTTTAATGCTCCCTGAATTTAGATGCAAAAACTTACTGCAAAAGTTCACTGAGTTTAATAGAAGGATTTTTGGTTCGTTTAAATTGTTCCAGTAAAATTCCTTTATTGCGTAAGCTCAATTTTTTTTTTTCAAAAAAAATTTTTTTCATAGAACGTTTTAAATAGACAATAAAACAAAAAATATTAAATTTTATTTTCTCTTTTTGTAAAATCATCTTCCATGTGCTAACTTGTTTTTCTTTATCTGTTAATTCCTTTTCATTCAGAGATCCACATAGAATTTCAACAACCAGTAATACTTCATTTTTTATAAAAATAATACAGTCACAATATTTTATATATCCATATTTTTTTAGTAATTTCCTCCCTTTTTCATTTTCTGTATCAAAAATTTCCACATCTTTTAAGTCTATCTCTATTCGACATTTATCTTCTTTACAGTGTTCTTTTTGAATTAATAGTTGTTGCAATTTATTTTGACACATTAGATTTTATCCTCTGAAACAAAATATTATCAATTTTTTCTGAAATGCCCACTATTTCATCTAAAACTTCTTCAAAAGTTTCAGTATCTATTCCATGTTCTGTAATTTCAATATTCTTTAATTCAACTTCTTTTTTCTTTTCTTTAAAGAAATAACATCTAACTTCTTCAGGTTTTAAGAAACATTGACTTAAATCCTGTTTTTTTCTTCTAAAGTTTAATTTTTTTCTTTCTTCATCAGATAATTGAGAACTTCTTATTAAAATATTAATAAAATTTAGAACGTAATCACTGTGTGTAGTGATTAAAACTCTTGCACCCTTTCTTACTAACATTCCTAACAACTTTACTATTTCAAGTTGTGCATAAGGATGTAAATGAGCTTCTGGTTCTTCAATAATTAAAAAAGTATCTTTTATATCACCTAAAACTTTTAAAACAGAATAAATAGGAGCTAATTCTGTTACCATTGATGAAACACAATGAAATTCTAAAGGTGTATCTTTAAATCCACGTGGACGGTAAACAAATTTCCTCAAAATATAATTTTCTATTGAGGTTGTTTCTAATAAAATTTTACCATCTAATAATTGTTTTTCAAAAAACAATAAAATTTCTTTTACCTCTTTAGATTGTCCTCCTGGATTAAACAATAGTCTCTCATGTTTAATATCATCATACTGTTTAATAAAATCTATGGTGGGCTTACTTAATCTGGTGATTGGCATGCCACTATATTTTTCAAATGCTCCGCTCCGAATATCATCCAGCGCTAAAGAAAACCCTGTCCTAGCTGCAGGAAAATAAAAAAAAGGGTATGAAACCTTAAAATAAGAACCTATTAATCCCTGAACAATATTCACCAAAAAATCTGCTAAGATTCCTTTCTCATTTTCTTTTAGTCTAGATAAACCTAAATAAACATTTCTTTTACGAAAAGATGATGTAGATACAAATACCTCAGCCGTATCTTTTTCATCATATAAAATAAGTCGGCAATCCATCTCTTCAAAGATATGATTAAGTAATTCACTTTCATCAATTTCAATAGTTGTATTTAGGTGAGGATTTTTTATATAATCTGGGAAAGTACGCTGCCATATGGTATTAAATAAACTTAAAAGCTTTTGTAAAACCTTTTTTTCTTTTTTTAAGCTATAAAGGAAATGTCCTGAAATTTTTTCTTTCTTAAAAAAGATATTAAATCTATCAACAATTTCTTTTTTTTCTGAAAAGCTAAAAAGGCTTCCTAAATTTTTTTTTACCATATCAAATAATGCATAAAATACATGAGCTACATAGCTTTTATTGGTATTATTTTTGCCAATAAAAACAGTCAAAGGCTTCAGCTCAACATTGGCCTCTGTTATTCTAGCTAAATTTCTTATTGTAATTTTCATTTTTACTCCTACAGCCTTATATTTATAGACAAGATGCATCAAGCATCTAATTTTTTAGATGCAAATATAACAATTGAATTCCCATCACATTTTTATATTATTTGCCTCGCGCAAGATTATGAGCCATTATAATTATCACACGGCACAATTTGCCTCCTTTCAGTTTCAGCTTCTTCACTCATCTTTAATCAAATATCCTTCTAAAGTTTTTTTCCTCTTTTTTCCTTTCCGCAAACTATTCTCTTTCAAAAGCTCTTTCTCGTCAACCAGCCCATGTGCAATGGCGTAGGATTTGTTCGTCTTGCATTTCTCTTTTACCCGCTCAGGCCAGTAATCCAATGCCATGTGGGACAAATCGTAGTCACCTCGCTCTAAGGCATCCCAACATTTCTTGGGTTCTGCCTTCCAGGAAGGAATAAATACTTTCCTCTAGTTCCTGCAAAGCCACTTCTATTTTGCTAGTAAATTCAGCATCCGATCTAGCTCTCAATCCCTCTCTATAGTGAGCACCTATTGACGTTCCAGAGCGTAAGAGTTGAGTTCCTATTACTTGAGTAATTTTATCTTTTGGTAAAGCCGCATATAATCTAATAACGCGAAGGGCAAACCTTTTCGTCCTTTCCTTTAAATCTTCCCCTTTCTTTCCCATCTTCATCCTTCCGCCTTCATCCTTCCGCCTTCCGCTTTCCTCCTTCTGCCTTCATCCTTACCTCCTGCCCAATCCGGCGGAGCTATAAAATCCCAGGTGGTTTCGTCTTCTTCTGCATCTTTTTTTGCCAGCTTAATGGCCTTTTCCACTAACTCGCGCAGGCGGGGACTTGATTTGCGGGGAATGGGCAGGCGGGCAAGATCGCCGACTTGAACATGAACTGTAGAATTTATAAGTTTCAGTACATATTGAGCAAAAGTAGAATTCATTAAACCAAGTACAAACTCTACATCCTCAGGGAAACAACAAGAGCCGGAAACATCAAAAATAAACCCACCAGGAGAAAGCCGGGCACTAAAGCGCCCACTTGTAAGATCTGTCCACGTCACCCCTTGGCGGAAGTAAAAGGCTGGATTACGAATAACAGCTCTTGGCCTAAACGCCAGCAATTCCGCCCCATCCTTCCACCAATTCACCACATATTCCTGATTACCCCACCAGCGTTTAAATTCCCCGCCCTTCATATAGGGAAACCACTTTTTCCCGGTGGCAATGGCTTCTTTTCGACTTTTGCAACCGAAAGCAATATGTTCAATACCCACCTCCCACCAGAACCGTAGGAAACGAAAATTGTCCCCGGTTTGAAGACCAACAACAGGCTTTGCCACCTCTTCCAGCTTTGGCAGCTCCTCAAACACCCGCTTAATTCCAGGTGTAATCCAGTAAACCCACGGGCTTCCGGGAATGGCATCAAAGTCTTTTTGACGGTAAAGGTAAACATTTAGGATGGGGTTGTGGTTTGTCATATCCATATGCTTACTTTTTTGTGAAGTTAGCTAACTTAACAATTAATTTTTTTTAATCTTTATACAGAAAATAATTCATACAATCAGAACATTCAGGTGTCCATTCGTTTGAATAAAAAAGAGAACCACATCTACTACATCTTTGATTAAATTCTTGTCCACAGATAGTACAACGCCAATTTTCATCATCAATCAACAAAACAGCGTTACGTCCGCATTCACTACAAGTTTCAACAGGAGAATCACTTCCATTCTTCATTGAGTAATAAATTTCAAAACTATAAAAATTTTGCAGAATTTCTTCAATATCGTCTTCATTAATTTGAAATTTTGAACCACATGAAACACAGAAAAACGATGCAGTTAAAATATCGTCAATCTGTCCAATAGGCTTAATCAATGAAGAAAAACATTCGGGACACGTTAATTCTTGTAAAAAAATATCTTTCAATAAATCATCTAAATCAACTTTATCCCATGCATTTATACATTCATTTTTTTCTTTATTGTATATTTCTTCTACTTCTAACAATGTCTTCCAGGCCATCTTTCCTAAAATCTCTATAGGCTCATATCCTAAATGTTCTTTAAGAAAATCTCTAATGACAGGAAACAATTCCCAAATTACTTCTCTTATTAAAACATTTGAGTCAATATAATAATGCTCAACTTTATTTCTTATTTGTCTTACTTTTTCTAATCGTTTCCAACTGACTTTAATATTGAATTTTTTAAAAAAATTTTTGATATCGTGAAAATTAACAGTCTTTTCTCCCTTCCCAACTACATAAACCTTATCTTCAATCAATTTGAAGTCAAAATCCTTCTTTATAAGAACTTCATTTGAATTTTCAGGAGACAATAAAGATAATTTTTCTTTAAAAAGCAAAAGAACTCCTGCATAAATATTTCTAATTGCAGACAATACTCTTTTCTCATCTTCTTCAGATTTTAAATAATCTTCTACCCCTAATTGAATAGAAGCAATAGCATTGTGTAATAAAGGTCTTTTTTCTTCCATTGTTAAGACCACCTTTTATATTCAGTTTATATTTTTGTATTTATTCCTCTCCATCCTTCATAATTCATAAAATTTACCTAAGCTTTATTCCCCTGCTGACAAAGATAAATATTCGGGATGGGATTGTGTTTTTTGTTCAAGCGTTATCCACAAAACTTTTTTGTGAAATTTTTGTGGAATTCCACATTTTTCCATGTTTTTCCATGTTTATTGATCTTTTTCATACTTCATCTTTCCATGTAGTTTTATTTAAAAGGAGGGATGTCAACAGGTAATCTAGCCCTCATAAAAAATCTTGCAAAAGCCTGAGACAAATGCTCTCTATAAGGTGGTAATAAACGCAGCCTTTTACCTCTTTTTTTAGCTAATTCTACAATAAAATCAAAAGGAACACCATAAACATTACGAAAATCAACAACTAAATAGCCTGATTCAAACCCTTCTATTTCACACTTATTCAATAAATGATATCCCGGAACATTACCTCGCCTTAGTGCTTCCTTCCCTTTTTTACTTTTGAAAAAATCATTTATTTTTTCAAATTCATTTAAGGCCAAACAGGACAAACCAGGACTAAATCAAGTTTTCCATGGGCTAAATCACATGATTGACTCATAATTATTACATCATATTCAATAACATCTACCTTTACTTCCCCTATAGCTATCAGAGAAAGAGGAATAATGACAGGACAAGAACCTATAAAATCACCTTGCAAAAGTGGTTCATCAAATCTTACTATTTCGTACCATGGATACTTTTCCATTTTTTTACCCTATAAGATTTCTTCAGGCTCAACTATTTTTGGTTCTCCCTTCCTAATTGTCTTTATATTTATTTCCACTGTATATCTCTTCTTCAGTGGCATACAGACAACCACATCATGTTCTACAATTTCTTCATAGAAGGTATCTTCAAAAGTTTCTGAAACAAAAGTTTCATTTTTAATCTCAAAATTTGGACAAACAGTTGACCAATCTATTCTTAATAAAGGGACTAAATTAGGATAAAATTTCTTTCTGAAAGATATTTTAGCTAAATTAGACATTATGTATTCAAAAACCTCTGACATTTCTTCTTCCATGCTTGTGCTTGGACTATAAAATCCACCAACTGGGTAACAGCGATTTGTGACTTCTTGAAATGTTAACCTTTGCATTATTCAAACCTCCTTAATAATTCTCCTTCTATCATTTAAAAAAAACAATCATCTGTTAAATTATGAGCTTCACCAACCCATTTTTTAATATCTTCTAGGTCCTTAGGAGCATCATTGTCAATTGATTGAACATGAGTTTCCCATATTAAGGCATCAATATTTTTAATTTTTTCCCGAGCAAATCTTAAATGTACTGCTCCTTTTGGTCTTGTAGCAGGAAAAGAAAATCTTAAATCAAAACCTAATGGTGAATTACTAACTCCTGTCTCTTCAAAAAGTTTTTCGTATATAGTTATATTTACCTTCAAATTTTCAGCTAAAAATGAAAAAATATTATCTTCTTCATAATTAAAGTCAACAGCATCAATATATCTTAGCAATAATGAGTTAATCTTTAAATTACGTTCTGCATCTGGACATGCCTCAAGAAGCACATGTAATATATGATGTATTCTTCTCTTAAAATCTTCCCATATATATCCCTCGGTATCATTTAGAGTAAGAATTCCAGGTCCTACTTGAATGAGAGGCCATTTATCTTTCCTGAAGCGGTGCTGGACAATATATCCTGCTATTTCGTCCGGCATAGTTGCAGTAGGCAATTGTTCGTGGAACGGATATTCGTCTTTTACTCTATCGTATATTCTTCCGATCAGAATTTTATAATGTGGGTCAATCTTCATCCCTGGTGCCGGCTCTTGGAGTTCCCATCTTATTTCAAATATTGCTTCCACAAGAGGCTTGTTTTTTAAAATTTTCCTTTTCATTTTTTATACCTCCATTTCTTAACATCAGCCTTAGGCCCGCCCAATGTCTCAGGAAAGATGTCGCCTTAGTGAGATAAGAAAGGGGGTTCTTTTCTTGAGCTCCTATCTTATCATCCTTCCCCCTAGGGGGAAGGGAAAATTTTAACCTGGGCGAAAAGGAGTCTTTTATTATGTTTTATCCTGAAGATGTTAAAGAAAGTGTGCTTAAGCAAATTTTAACCACTTCAAAAACAGTTGCTGCTATTGCAAGAGAGAATAATATCCCCTATAGTACAGTGATGACATGGAAAATTAACGCTCAAAAAGGAAAAACAATGAATAAAAAATTTTCAGCTGAAGAAAAACTTAATTTACTTTTTCAATGTGCCTCAATGAGTGAGATTGAGGTGTCCAGGTTTTGTAGGGAAAAAGGCATATATCCGAGTACATTGGAGAAATGGAAACAGGCCTGTCTGGAAAATATTGATAACCGTTCTAATAAGGAATTCAAGAAAAAAGAGAAAAGATTAAAACAGAAGATTTGCAAGTTAGAAAGGGAAATACGGCGAAAGGACAAGACTATAGCAGAGACAACGGCTTTATTGGTGCTTAAAAAAAAATGGGAAAATTTCTTGGAGGAGCAAGAGGACGAAAGATAGAGTTACAACAAAAAGAATATGCTTACAAAGCTATAACACAAGCCAAAAAAGAGGGGTGTAGTTTGAAAAAAGCATGTGATCTTATTGGGATTTCAATAAGGACTTACCAACGATGGAAGAGTGCAGGGACTTTGGAAGATAAGAGAAAAGATGTCCCCAGGAAGCCAGCTAACAAGTTGTCTGAGCAAGAAAGAAAAAAGATCTTATCTATTTGTAATTCAGAGACCTTCAAAGAGTTATCCCCCAATAAGATTGTACCCATGTTAGCTGACAGAGGGCAATATATTGCATCAGAAAGTACTTTTTACCGTGTACTCAGAGAAGCAGGTCAATTGACACACAGGCAAAGGTCTAAACCCAAGACATATTCCAAACCTAAACATTATAGAGCTTCAGGGCCGAATCAGATTTGGAGTTGGGATATCACTTATCTTCCTACATTAATCCAAGGCATGTTTTTTTATTTATACATGTACATAGATATTTATAGCCGTAAGATAGTAGGATGGGAGGTATATTCAGAACAAAAAAGTGACTTGGCAACAAAAGTACTAAATAGAGCTTTGCTTTGTGAAAATATTACAGGACAAGGGCTTGTGATTCATTCAGACAATGGTAAGCCTATGAAAGGCTCAAGCATGTTAGCTACTATGCAGAATTTAGGGATAGTGCCATCTTTTAGTCGCCCTCATGTTAGTGATGATAATCCATACATAGAGTCCCTTTTTAAAACAGTAAAATATTGTCCTGAGTATCCATGTAGATTTTCTAGTCTGGAAGAAGCCAGGAATTGGTGTCTTGAATTTGTTAATTGGTATAATTTTAAACATTATCACAGCAAAATTAAGTTTGTTACGCCTGAGCAGAGACACTTAGGCTTGGATATTGAGATTTTAGCCAAGCGTAAAGAGGTATACAAAAAAGCCCGTTCTAAACATCCAGAGCGGTGGTCTGGAAACATCCGGAATTGGGATCCTATTTTAAGTGTTGATCTCAATCCAGGAACTAAACAACATCTTAAAAAGGTTGCTTGATGGGAAAAAATAAAATAACTTTTGGTGACATCTTTACTGACATTCACCGCCCGGCATAATCCAATACACCAACGGACTTCCGGGAATGGCGTCGAAATCCCTCTGCCGATAAAGGTAAACATTAGGGACGCAATTGTGTTTTTTGTTCATGACATTTTCTCTATGTTTTAATACTTTCTATCACTTTTACCAGTTCATCTGGAGCATAAACAGGTATTTTAGGTCTTTTAAAATCAGAGCAGTTTCTGGTAACTATGCAATCTACCCCTACTGTTAAAGCTGATACATACAACACCGCATCTTCAAAATCAGAAAATTTTAAATTTAGTGCTTCTTCAATGACAGCCCGGTTTACAGGCGCAATCTCAAATATGGAAAGCAAGGTTCTAATATGGCGAGTAGCTTCCTTTTGTCCCAGGGCTTTATTTACTAAATAGTAGATGGTAGTAACGGTAGTCGCACAGATAAAGCCGTTTATTTCGGAACGTTCTACCTTAGCCAGAAGATAAAGGGCATCCTTAACAAAAGGTTCTCGCTCAAGCAGAACATCAAGAATTACATTGGTGTCAAAAAGAATTCTCATAAGTATTTTGATTCAAGATACTTCTTGTAATCATCTTCATTAACTTTCTTATCTTTCAATATCCCCTTCAAAGAAGCTAGCTTAGGAGGTAATTCTTCTTTTTTTTCTCTCTCTACCTGAAGCAAAGAAAAATAATTAGCTACTAAACTAGAAACCGACTTTCCTCTTTTAGCCGCATAAGTTTTAGCCTTTTTGATTAAATCTTCATCTAAACGTAAGGTCAATTTGGTATTCATGGTCTTTTTCCTAGACGGATATATTTTTGTATATTATACGGCTAAATATGAATTTTTGCAACTTCAAACACCGCTTCAAGCCCAGCGTGATCCAATACAACACTCAGTTAACTGATATCTTCCTTAAGCTATCTCAAAAACTTGCCATTTAACCTCGTCGTCTTTTTCCTTTATCAGGCAAAAGTAAACTATTTATTATTCTCCTTTCAACCAGCTCAACATTATTCAAAACTAAAACACTAACCTTCAAAAGATTTTCATCCTCTGTCTTCAGGTTACCCAAACTGGTATTGATAAAAGGCTGGTAGCATTCCAAGTCTTGTGGCAAAATAAGAAGGGCACAAAATATAATTTTCTTGGGTTTTCTTAGCTTTTTGCCGAATATGATATAAATAGAAGAAACCAATTTGTTAGCCAGTTGAATGTTAATTTTTTCTGGGCTAAATCCTTTTATTATTTCCCTTCTTTTTTCTTTTCGCAGATTTTCATCTCTAATATCTTCTAAATTGGGCTTAAAATTTTTGATTTCAAGAAAAACCAACCTTTCCCGTCCATAAAAAACAAAATCAACAGCCTTAAGCCCAAGGTGGCTAATATTTCTGTAAAACCCCATTTCATCTATTTTTTCCCATTTCAAATTATCTGGGATATTCAACGCTACTCCTTTTTCTTCAAGTCTCATTTCAGTATATCCTCCACTACGGCTTTTACTTCTTCACTGTATAAATCCATAGCAACTTCTAAAATTTTGTTTGTAGGAATTTGCTCTTTAAGTAAGGCTTCTATTTTAATGATTTTGCCGTCTTTGTTTTCTAAAGCAAATATTTTTGCGTCTTTATTGCCATCTTTTTTGGCGAGAATATGAGTTTTTTTAAGAAAGAAAAAATTATGCGTAGCAACAAACACATGACCTCCAAACACACTTCTAAACACATTTTGAGACAGCTTGTAAATAACTTCAGCAAGTGTTACTATAGAAGCCGGATTTAATCCAGATTCAGGCTCATCCATAATTAACAAAGTGCTTGCTTCAAGGCTCCTATTTCTTATCAACCATTCTATCATGCCTATTTTTCTTAAACCTTCTGCGACAAGGTTAATTTCGTATAAATTTCTGTCCCTTTTTAGGTAAAAAGTTTCACCTTTCTTTTTTATATCACAATGTATTACTCCCTTGATGACTTTTAGCATTTCTGCGGATATTTTGTTTAATTTACCACGAGATGGAGAAGAAGAAATGGCTTGCACAAGAGTGTAGTATGTATCATCAAACCAGTATTTTTCTTTTTCCTCTCTCCCCACACGGATTGCTTCAATTATAGGAATTATTTCCTTAGGTGGAATAAAAAGAGTATTGTAGGTGTAAAATTGATATTCTTCTATTTGTAAATCTTTTATTTCAGCCTTTGCTTTTCTTGTAAAAGAAAACCGAAGCTTAAACAAACTTGTATCAAAAAACACTTCAGTCTTTTCATTTCCTTTTTTGACAAGGTTTCCCAAGCTATTAGGCATAAAGGTCCACAGGATTTTATTAGATAAAATATCTGCAAAATTCTTTTTTTCTTTTTCTTTAAATTCCTGATAGGCTCTCATTACAGCGTAAATTAGTTTAAGTATAATTGTTTTTCCGGTATCATTTGCTCCGATAAAAAGGTTGATTCTTGCAGGCTGAAATGCAAGATCTTCAAACAGCATAAAATTTTTGAGTCTTATTGATTGAATATTCATTTTGACACCTCATTTATTCTTCATAATTTCCCTTAATTCCTCAAGTGCCTTCTCAAAGGCCCTTCTCTTGGCCTCTCCGTCTTTTTCCTTTACCAGGCGAAAATATAGTCCAACACTGTTGCGAATTTCCTCATCTGGTTCTTTTATTAGAACAAAATTAGAGTCCCATCCCTTAAAAAACCATAAATGCCTTCCTGTTGTTCACTTGCCTCCCGGGTAAGCAAATCCCTGGCTGTAAGTGTCATTTTTTTTATGGCATCGGTGAGGTTGGGAGTCATCAGGCATCCTCTTCTTTCAAAGGGTTTATCCTCTTAATCCATGGAACGGCATCAAAATCTTTGTCGGCCGAAAGAAGATATTTTAAATTCATCTTTTGCATTAGACCTACAATTAAAGCATCGTTACCTATTAGCCCGTAATCGTGCATTATTTTAGGTAATTTCTGTAAATCTTTGAAGGTAAAGTCTAATATTGAAAACTTAAAATCTTCGCACATTTTGATAATTTTTTGACAATCTTCGGCTAATTCCATTATTAAGTGTGGCTTTCTTTTGAACTTCTTTAATGTATCTTTGGTAAATCCATATCGGTTCTTGGCCAATAAAAGGCACATTTTAAAAAGGACTTCATCAAGAATTCTTACGGTAATAAGAAGCTTGAGGTTTCCTTTTACGGAGGCGCGGAAAATTTCTTTGACTAGAAGACTTTGACCGGTGAGGAAATAGATAAAGGCATTACTATCTACCAGAATCTTTCGGCCATAAAATTGTTTGAGATTAAGACTCATAATAAATCTCTTCATTTAAAGCAATTTCATGTATCAATTTTTCGTCTTCAATTTTCCATAAACCATAATATTTATCTATTAGAGATTCTTCTTGTTGTTTCTTTTCTTTATATATTTCAAGAGCTTTTTGTTTGATTTCTTTATAAGTAGGAGTTTTTTTCTCTTTTAGGAGAGCCAGAATAGCCTCACGAAGGACAAGTTTGATGTGCTTTGGAGCCCTAAGTTTCCTTGATCTCTTGTCGGTAACAGATCTCCTCACCCTGAAAATTTGTATTCCTTCCTTAGCAAGTTCTTCTTTAACCTCGGCGATATAACTGTCTTTGAAAGTGGCTGGAGACGAAATTGGCCGCATATTATCTCCTCCTTTGGAGGCAAAGCCTCCTAAATTTTCAATCTCTCGTAAGATAACCTATTTTAAAAAGACTGTCAAATTTAAGACTGATTACTTTACTCCAAAACAACCCTTACGCCTTTCGCTAAGAGCTTATTCAGTTCTTCCTTAAGTCGTTTAATACCTTCTTCTAAGTCCTCCGGTGTTTCCAGGATATTGCCCAGAATAGAAGATACACGTACCCGCACAATCTTTTTCTCAGGTGTGGTAAGTCGTTGTAATGCAGTAATGGCACGAGCTTTAAGTGATTCAACAGCCGTAATATTGACGGTGGTGTAAAGGAATTGGCGTCGAAGTTTAGAAAATTGGTATAGCATTTTAACAATAATCGCCTTCTAAAACCAATCAAGTTCAATTTAAAAGCTTATAAAGATATTTATTATAGATATTTATGAAGTTATGTTTATTTTCTATTTTTGTCTCTCTAAATTTTACCATAAGATATTTCTTTTTTCATTGAATATCCACTCCATATATTTTTAAACAGCAATTCTCGGTGAGGGACAAATTAGATCATTTTAGATGTTTTATCTCCTTCTTTCAGATTCAAAAAACTACCCTCTATTAAAAATTTAAGAAAATTTGATATAAAATACCACTTCTCTTCGGTAAAATATCCTCTTATAATCTCTTTTTGGACGCACTACTCCCTCAAACTTATTTCCATAAATTCAAAAAATATTCTCTCAAAACACTTTTTACTATGGAGGAGAGTAAAAAAACTTCAGATATTCCTCCCAACTCTCAAATAACAAAATCCGAAATGTCACTCGCAAATGATTCCAGTATTCTTTCCGAGAACTAAATTTCGCTCGACATTTCTGATATAATAGGTCCGTTAATTCTAATATCTGATGTACAAAAAATGCTAATAAATTTAAAAGAAAAAAAATTATTGACAAATTCTTCTTACCATGACCAAAATTATGTTCTAAGTGATAACCTTGATTCTTTAATGTATTAAACGTCTCATTCTCTATCTTCCATCTAGATCTTCCACCCCTTACTAAATGTTCTATATTATCTCTACTAAGGGTTATATCTGTTATCCAACTATTGCGATAATTAACTTTCTCTTCTCCTATAATCTTATATTCAAAATAATTTACCCAAATTGTATCATCATATCCATTTAATGGTACTTCATTTATCCATTCATATACATGTTTACGGCCTTTCTTATCCTTATATTCCATTCTCGATACATTCCCCATTCTCTTTTGTTCTGATACCCACTCCATCATCAACTTATGATCCTTAGGCTTGGCTACTAGAATATAACTCATATTTTTATCTTTTAGTTCTTGAATAAATGGCTGTTTTGAATAAAGACTATCTCCCACTATTATAATCCCTAATTTCGGATGAGCTCGTCTAATCTTATTTAATATCCTTTTCCCTGCATTTATTTCACAATCCTGCTTCTCTGTTCCATCTGTATTCCTTACTTGTTCAGGTGCTAAAACAATTACCTGTCTATGGTCTGGATGCACTAAAGCTGCTTGTAAAATCTGATGGTAATAACGAACTTTACCTCTCTTAGATCTCTTTACAAGACACCCAGGACAGCATATCTTTTCTGAACTAAAATACTCTGACCCATCTAATGTAATCAAATACTTCCCTCCCCAAAATCGATAATTCTCCAAATGTTTACCTCGTTGCAATGCCTTAAAATAATCTAAAAATACTTCCTCTAACTTATCAATATCACTATTATCTAAAACTTCCCTAATCTGGCTATCCTTAGGAATTGATTTTACTTTAAAAACTGTTTCTAAATTACTCCTATTTTGCTTCTCTTTCATCCTGCGTTGAAAAGATAATAAAGAAGGATCCTGAAAAAACATCATGGCAAAACCACTCATAAAACAATCATGGAGACTATGTTTCACCTTACTTTGATCACGCTTATCTTCTATCTCTAACACCCGACTAGACAATTTTTCCCTTAATGCTGTAAAACTTAAATGTTTTTTTATATGCATAAAATAATTCCTCTCTCTTAATTTTTTTTCTACTATAACTTCTTTGTATAATAATTACAAGGAATTATTTAAACATTAATACAATTTTTCCCCAAACCTTCAATATCCTCCTTTTCCCCATACTTTGCGAAAAATAAATATCATTTTTCTTGTATTACCCCTTAAATACTAACTCCACAAACTCACCGAGAATTGCTGATTTTTAAAAAACAGACCTGTCATAAATATTGCTTGTACTACCTGAGAAAAAAACATGGATATCCAGATACCTGTTGGCTCTTTTAAAATTATATGCCCTAAGAGATAGGCAAGGGGCACCCTGATAATCCAGACTGACCCACCAACACATATCATATTTAGTTTAGTAGCCCCTGCACCAATAAAGGTACCACCAAAGATCATTGTAGTTACAGTAAAAGGGATGGCCATAATATTATATTTTAAATAATTTACCACTTCAATTTGAACACCTATATCATCACTTAATATAGCAGATACAGGATGTATAAAAAACCATAATATTATGCTCATAAATGTGATGGATGTAAGTCCCAACATCCAGATCTTTCTTGAAACTTCCTTTGCCTCTTTAAAATCTCCTTGTCCAAGAAAATGTCCCACCAGGATCGATGCAGTCATGTTAAAAGCAAATGCAGGTAAAAATAAAAGCGATTCAATTCTAACACCAGCAGTAAAAGCTGCAAGTGCAATGAGATTTTTATTTGGTAATGTTGCAGTTATGGAGAACAAGATAACGTATGCAAAATGCCATAACAATTGATTTAATCCAATTGGCCAACTCACCTTCCATAAATATGGGAAAAATTTTTTTATCCATTTAAAAGGCGGAATAAATTTTTTTGAAATCCATCTATCCCTTAAAAGGACTATGAGATTTAGGAAAAAGCCCGCAGAGACCGATATAAAGGTTGCCCATGGAAGACCTTTAAAACCCATTTTTGGAAAGTTGAAATAACCAAAACAAAGAGAAAAATTTAGTATTCCATTTAAAACAGTCACAATCATTATACTAATTAAAGGCACATACACATTTTTCCTTGCCCTGAATATGGCATTAGAAACAATAAACAAATAATATACTGGAATAAGCAAGGCATATACCTTTAAAAAATATCTACATATATAAAATATTTCTTTTGGTGTACCAAGGAGTAAGGTGAGTTTATCTCTAAATAAAAATCCAAAAAAACACAAAATAACACCAGAAAATATTGCAATAATTATAGAGAGACTTGCATATCTCTTTGCCCTAATCTCTCTATTTGCACCAATTGATTGGCTAATAGTTGAAACAGCTCCATTTGCAAAGGAAATAGCTACAATTAAAAGAAAAAATAAAATCTGAGTAACTATTCCAAGTGCTGCTTGAACAGATTTATCTATTAGGCCGGCCACATATACATCCAGAAAGCCTATCCAGAAATGAAAAAACATCATAAGAAGTTGTGGCCAGGCCAAGGACAAAATTGTTTTATAAGGTGATTTTATATTGATATCCATGTCAGGTTGGTTAATCGCCCATTTCTATGCTGGCCCTTTCATAACCAAACTGCAAAAGATACATATCAGCAATTGTGAGTGCTACCATGGCCTTTATGACTGGAACTATTCTTGGGATAGCAGACACATCGTGTCTTCCCTTTATTTGAAGAGAGACCTCCTGGCCTCTTTTGTTTATGGTCTTTTGCGGAATAGAAATAGAAGGAATTGGTTTTACAGCTGCCCTAACTATTATTATCTGGCCACTGGAGATGCCTCCTAAAATACCACCTGCATTATTGGATGTAAAACCATCTTTTGTAAAATAATCATTATTCTGGCTACCTGTTAGGTGTGCTGCTTCAATGCCTGCTCCTATCTCAACTGCCTTAACTGCCCCAACACTCATAACTGCGTAGGCAAGTCTTGCATCCAGTTTATCAAATACTGGCTCACCCAGTCCTGGCGGGACCCCTGATACCTGGACTTCTACAATACCACCAATTGAATCCCCTTGTTTTTTAATCTCCTCTATCCGTTCTTTCCATAATTCCACAACTGATGGGTCAGGGGCAAAAAAAGGAAGTTCTTCTGCTGTTTTGGGGGATATCACTTCAGCTGCAATGCCCCCTAATTCTTTTGTGTATGCAAAAAAATCAATCCCTTTTGTCTTTAAAAATTTTTGAGCAATTGCACCACCAACCACTCTAGATACAGTCTCTCTTCCAGAGGACCTACCACCTCCCCTATAATCTCTAATCCCATATTTTGCCTCATAGGTAAAATCTGCATGTCCAGGTCTGAATATATCTTTTATATGGGAATAATCCTTTGGCCTCTGGTCTTCATTTTTAATAAAAAAACCAATGGGAGTACCTGTGGTGTATCCTTCAAATATTCCAGATAAAAGCTGCACTTTATCCTTTTCTGAACGAGCAGTACTCCCTATATTTTTACCTGGCCGCCTTTTTTCAAGCTCTTTTTGTATATCCTCTTCACTCAGCTTAATGCCTGGTGGACAACCATCTATCACACCACCAAGCCCGATTCCATGAGATTCCCCAAAGGTAGTTAATCTAAAAACCCTGCCAAAAGTATTTCCTGACATAACTTTATCCTCACTTATTAAGCCAAATTTCTATTAATTTGGAGAGGGTTTTATCATCAAAGGAAGGCCTATCATACATGCCCTTAACCCATCTTTGTCTCCAGCTTTCATATAAAATGATTGCTGCTGCAACTGAAACATTTAAACTCTCCACCATCCCCTGCATTGGGATATACAGTTCATCATCAACTAACTCTATCAGCTCTGGACTGAGCCCTCTATGTTCATTTCCAAGGATTATTGCAACAGGTTGAGTTAAATCATATTCCAAAATGGATTTTGCCTTTTCACTAAATCCTGTTCTGATAATTCTAAACCCCTCTCGGATTAATGATTCTATCATGTTTTTTGCATCTGTATGTTTTTCCCTCTCCACCCATTTTCTTGCTGAGGCAGAACTCTTTTTACCAAGCTCAGGAAATTGTTCAGTTGTGTAGTAAAGATGTATTTTATGGACCCCAAAGGCATCACAACTTCTGAGTATTGCAGATACATTATGGGGATCGTGTATATTATCAATTATAAGGGTAAGGTCCTTCTGCCTCTTTGATAACACAGAGATTATTTTTTTAATTCGTCTCTCAGTCCTCTGTCTCATTAGCTGATCTTACTCCCAGGATCAATTTCTCCATTAATAGCTAACACTTGCAAACCATCTTTTTTGTGCACAGCCAACACCATGCCCTCTGAAATCTCTCCTCTTAATTTTCTGGGCTTTAAGTTGGCCACCATTACAACGTTTTTCCCAATGAGTTCATCAGGTTTATAATATTTAGCTATCCCTGCAACCACTGACCTAGGTTTTTGCTCTCCAAGATCTACTTTAAGACACAAAAGCTTATCTGCATTTGGATGTTTTGCCGCATCCACAACCCTTCCAACCCTTAAATCCACTTTTTGAAAAACATCAAAATCAATATAATTCTCCAACTCCTTATTTTTTGAGCCTTGAGCTTCTTTTTTTTGAGTCTCTTCTTTAAATATTTCTTTTCGTGGAAAAAGGTTTAAATTTTTTGGCAGGTTATCTGGAATTTCCCATGTATTAAAATCTTCAACTTCCTTCTTAAAATCAAAATTTTTAACATCTAAAGAAAGCCCAATAGCATTTAACATCTTTTCACTGCTAGATGGCATAACAGGCCAAAGTGCCAGGGCTATTTTTCTGAGACAAATTAACACAACCCACAATACTGTGTTCAGTCTATCAAAATCTTTATTTTTAAAAAGGGTCCAGGGTGCAACACTATCTATGTATTTATTTACTGCTCTCACAAACACCATTAAGTTTTCCAATCCTTCAGCACTATTAAATGATTCAAAAGATGTTATATAGTCATTTAAAGACCTTTTTCCAGTGAGGATTAGTTCTCTATCAATATCTTCAATATTTATCTGGGATTTCAATTTACCTTTAAAATATTTATTAATCATGGATAGGGTTCTATTAAATAGATTTCCTATATCATTTGCAAGATCTGCATTAAACCTTTCAATCATATTTTTTTCAGAAAAATTTCCATCATGACCAAAATGCATCTCCCTCATAAGAAAATATCTAAACCCATCTACTCCATATTTATCTTTTAGAGAGAGCGGATCTACAACATTTCCAAGGCTTTTTGACATCTTTGTCTCATCTACTTTCCAGTAACCATGGACTCTTAGTCCTTTATAAATTTCAAGGCCAGCAGATTTTAACATTGTTGGCCAAAAAATCGCATGTGGTTTTAAGATATCTTTTGCAATTATATGATACGCAGGCCAAAACTTTTTAAATTCTTCTGAATCTGGCCAGCCAATTGCGCTTAAATAATTAATTAATGCATCGAACCACACATAGGTTACAAAATTTTTGTCAAAGGGCATTTCTATGCCCCATGTGAGTCTCTTTTTAGGCCTTGAAATACATAGATCACCAATCGGTTCTTTTAACATGGATAAAACTTCTTTCCTGTATGCTTCAGGCTGAATAAAGTCTGGATTATTATTGATATATTCTCTTAACCAATCCTGATATTTACTCATTTTAAAGAAATAGTTTTCTTCATGGATGTAAGTAGGGGGCTTTTTGTGATCTGGACACATTCCATCCACAAGTTCTTTTTCTGTATAAAACCTCTCGCATCCAAAACAATAATAACCACCATATTCTCCAAAATATATATCCCCTTTATCATATACTATTTGCAGAAACCTTTGTACGCACTCTTTGTGATAGGGGTCCGTGGTTCTGATAAATTTGTCATTCTCAATATCAAGTTTAGGCCAAAGATTTTTAAATAAACTACTTATCTCATCCACATATTCTTGAGGATTTTTGCCTTGACTTTCTGCTGCCTGAACTATTTTGTCGCCATGTTCATCAGTGCCTGTTAAAAAAAAGGTCTCTTCTCCCATGAGTTTATGGAATCTACAAATTGTGTCAGCAAAAATTGTAGTATAAGCATGTCCAAGATGTGGCTTAGCATTTACATAATATATTGGAGTTGTCACATAAAATGTCTTTTTCACTTCTATATCCCCCTGATTTACCTTTTTTGTCCCTTCTTTTCTTTATATTTTTGACCCTGCTCTCTTTTCTTACCCCTTATTCCATTAATCTCTTCAATTGAAAAGTTGTAATCCTCCTCTTCTGATAATTTTTTAAACTCTTCAATATCTCCATAGGAAAAACTCTGTGACAGACTAATTGAAGATATTTTTACATCACTACTGCTCCTTGGTGCAAAAAGATATTTATAATGGGAAAGGTCCCCTTTTCCTTCAGTAATCTCAAACCATTCAGTTAAAGAAATTTCTCTTTCAACACCTGCGCCTGTATCCACAATTAATGAATCCCTGAATATATTGGCCCTGAGGATTTTCACTTCCCCCAGCCGAGTGTCATATTTTCTACCTATTTTTGGAGCCTTTTTTTGAAAATCAGTATAGAGTTCCCTTTCAAAATTCAGACAACACAAAAGACGACCGCAGGTACCGGAAATCTTTGAAGGATTTAAAAAAAGCTGTTGTTCCTTGGCCATTTTGATGGTAACTGGTTCAAATTTTTTTAAAAACAATCTACAACAACAAATTCTACCACAGGTGCCAACCCCCCCTACCATCTGTGCCTCATGTCTTACACCAATTTGTCTAAGTTCAATCCTGGTATGATATTTTCTCACCAAAATCTTAACTAGTTCCCTAAAATCAACCCTTGTAGGCGCTGTAAAATAAAATATAATCTTGCTCCTATCAAACCTCACCTCTACATCCACTAATTTCATCTCAAGACCAAGCTTTTCTATATTTCTTTTACAAAAATCAAAGGCCTCTTTGCTTAAAATCTTATTTTCCTGTTCTTTAACCAGGTCATCTTTTGTGGCTAATCTATCAATTGGCTTTATTTCAGATAAATCAATATTTTTAGGAGGCTTATTTGATACAACACATACAACACCTAGTCCAACACCTTCTTCAGTTGATACAACTACCTTGTCACCTTTTTTAAGTTCAAAATGGTCGTTTACAAAAAAATAGACCTGACCATAGTCCCTGAATTTAATTCCCACAAAATTTCTCATACACTTTTGTTCCTTCACTTAAACTTATCTATCCTATCAATTTTTTGAGTTTAGCCTTGGCATTTTCAAAACCTTCTGGAAAACTTCCGCCAGCCTGTGCAAGGTCCTCTCTTCCCCCTCCTCCACCTTTTACTTCCTTTGCTATTTCCTTAATAAGATTCTTTGCTGTGAATCTATCATGGAGATCCCTGCTCACATATAGTAACAAAGTAACCTTTTTTCCATCCTTTGAACATAGGAGCGCTATACCTGATTTGAGTCTATCTCTTATGCCATCCATAATATTTCTCATGGTTTTAACATCAGATATATCTAGCTCCTTGATAAGGACATTAATTCCATTAACCTGTTCTACTTCATCTAAGATATCACCACTTCCTGCAAATAAAGTTTTTTTGGCTAATTCTTCCTTTTGTTTTGTAAGTTTTTTTATCTCCTCTTGGAGACCAATTACCTTGTCCTTTAATTTATCGTAAGGGGCCTTTAATGATTCTGAAAGGAATCCCAATATATCCCTTAAATTTTTTACATATAAAAGTGCATTTGTACCTACTACTGCTTCTATCCTCCTAATACCTGCTGCAACAGATGTTTCATGGACAATGTAAAAACTTCCAGCCTCTCCAGTAGCATTTAGATGAGTACCTCCACAGAGCTCTTTGGAAACCCCTTCAACTTCCACTACCCTTACATTTGCCCCGTACTTTTCTTCAAAAAGACCAATGGCTCCTATTTTCTTTGCTTCATCATAGGGCATGATATTAACAACTACCTCTCTATTATCCATAATCCATTTATTTACCAGTTCTTCTATCTTTGAAATCTCTTCTCTAGTCAGAGCCTTAATATGAGAAAAATCAAAGCGCAATCTATCTGGAGCAACATATGAACCAGACTGCTTTACATGCTCTCCTAAAACTGACCTCAAAGCAGCGTGCAAAAGGTGGGTACATGTGTGATTTCTGGCAGTTGCTTTTCTAAGCTCACTATTTACTATGAGTTCTGCAGAATCTGATACTGAAATCTTTCCCTTTTTAACTAAAACCTTATGTACAATTATATCCTGAGTAGGTTTTAACGTATCTACAACTTCTGCCTCAAATCCATCACCTAAAATTTTTCCCCTATCACCCACCTGTCCTCCAGACTCTCCATAAAATGGAGTTTTATCAAAGATTACAAAGCCTTCTTCCTTTTGATTTAAACTATTTTTCTCTTCTCCTTCTAAAGACAAAATAGATATCACCTGGCCCATATCTTTTAATTTTTCATAGCCTGTGAAATTACATGATATTCCTTTAGCTATTACTGCATCAAAAAGAGAGCCAAAGTCTTTTTGTGAAACACCTGCCCAGCTTGCCTTAGACCTTTCTCTTTGTTCCTTCATATAATTTTCAAAACCCTCTTCATCCACAAAAAAACCCTGTTTTTCTCCTATGTCCCTCACAATGTCAATTGGAAAACCATAAGTATCATAAAGTTTAAACACGACAGAGCCAGGGACTTTTGAAATTCCCTTAGCCTTTAATTTATTGAGTTCCTCTTGAAGTAGACCAAGACCTCTATCTAAGGTCTTACTAAAATTTTCTTCTTCAGAAGTAACTACTTTTTTAGTAAAATCTAAGTGTTCTTTAATTTCTGGATATACATCTCCCATCTCATGGGTCAATTTTTCAGCTACCTTGGCCAGGAATGGATCATTTAGTTTTAAAAATCTTCCAAATCTAAAAGCACGCCTAATAAGTCTCCTTAAGATATATCCTCTTCCTTCATTTGACGGCAAAATACCATCTGCCACCATAAATGAGATTGCCCTTGTATGGTCTGATATGACCCTCAGGGCTGTGTCAATATCTTCATTCTCACCGTAAGAGACATTTGCCAGGGAACAGGTAAATTCTATAAGTCCTTTGAATAGATCTGTATCAAAATTTGAATGTACTCCCTGACAAATTGCGCTTATTCGCTCAAGTCCCATACCTGTATCTATGCTGGGTTTTGGCAAGGGCGTAAGATTTCCATCCTCATCCCTGTTATATTGCATAAATACCAAATTCCACACCTCAAGATATCTGTCACAATCACACACCCCTATCTCACAATTAGGGCCACAGGCCATGTCTTGTCCTTGATCAACCAATATTTCAGAACAAGGTCCACATGGACCAGTTTCTCCCATTGCCCAGAAATTATCTTTTTCTCCCAGTCTATATATCCTTGAATCTGGAATATCTGCTATTTTTTTCCATAGGTTTGCTGCTTCATCGTCGTCTTTGTATACTGTAACATACAGCCTTTCTTTAGGCAGCCCTAGCTCTTTAGTTAGAAAAGTCCAGGCAAACCAGATTGCCTGTTCTTTAAAATAGTCTCCAAAGGAAAAGTTTCCCAGCATCTCAAAAAAGGTGTGATGTCTTCTGGTTCTTCCAACATTTTCCAAGTCATTGTGTTTTCCACCTACCCTTAAACATTTTTGAGCTGATGTGGCTCTTTTGTATGGCCGTTTTTCCTGCCCTAAAAAGACCTTTTTAAACTGCACCATGCCTGCATTTGTAAACAAAAGCGTTGGATCATCTACTGGAACCAGCGACGATGATGGCACCACTGTATGTCCATGTTTTTTAAAAAAATCCAAAAAACTCTTGCGTATTTCCTTTGACGTAATCAATGCCCCTACTCCTTATGTTTTTAACCAAAAATCCAAAAAATTTACTTTTTTCAAATAACACTTCTTTGGTTAACCCTTATCGTTAGGTTTCTCTTCTACCTTTTTTTGTTCATCTGGCTCAACAAGTCCAAGGGCTGTTCTTAAGGCATCTTCTATTTTCTGTCTAATATCTTTGTTTTCCTGAAGATATGCCCTTACATTTTCCTTTCCCTGACCAAGTCTTTCATTGCCAAAGGCATACCATGAGCCACTTTTTTCAATGATTCCGTGTTCTACACCAAGGTCTATTAGCTCTCCTTCTTTTGAAATTCCAAGACCGTACAATATATCAAATACAGCCTCCCTAAAAGGAGGTGCGAGCTTGTTTTTTACTACCTTTACCTTTACCCTGTTTCCGTAGACCTCGTCTTTATCCTTTAAGGTCTGTATCTTTCTAATATCCATCCTCACAGAAGAATAAAATTTTAGGGCATTACCACCAGTAGTGGTCTCTGGAGAGCCATATCCAAATCCGCCCATGCCAATCTTCATCCTTATTTGATTTATAAAAATAACTGCTGTTTTAGACCTATGGATTGAGCCTGTCAATTTTCTCATTGCATGGGACATGAGTCTGGCCTGGCTCCCTACCTGAGACTCACCCATATTTCCTTCTAATTCGGCCTGAGGGATTAAGGCTGCAACTGAATCAATTACAATTACATCTACAGCGCCTGATCTAACCAACAAGTCACATATCTCCAGGGCCTGTTCACCATAATCAGGTTGTGAAATGAGCAGCTCTTCTGTATTTACTCCTATTCTTTTAGCATAAGTCACATCAAGTGCATGTTCTGCATCTATAAATGCGCCTATACCGCCTTTTTTTTGTGCCTCTGCTAAAATTTGCAGGGCCAGAGTAGTCTTTCCCGAAGACTCAGGCCCATATATTTCAATGACCCTACCCCTTGGAATTCCTCCAATACCTAGGGCAAGGTCAAGACTTATGGACCCTGTTGGGATTACAGGTACCTTTTGATGGGCCTCATCAGATAGATACATAATTGAGCCCTGACCATATTTTTTTTCTATGGTAGAGAGGGCAGTTTTTAGAGCTTCCTTCCTCAAAACAGAGGGATCTGTATTTTTTGCCATGGGTTAAACTCCATAAAATTTAATTTTTTTCATTGTTCAACGTTCATTGTTCAACGTTCTAAGTTCAATGTTCAACGTTTTAGATACCTAAAACTTAAAACCTAGAACGTAGAACATAGAACCTAGAACCTAGAACATAAAACCTAGTCTTTGTCTATAACAAAAGGAAGTTGTTAGGGCAATATCTTAAAGAGAAGTCGTCAAACTTTTGGCAATTTAAAACACTTTGAAAAAGAGATGTAAAAGGGCTAATTAGAAGAGAAAAAGGGGTGAAAATTTAAATTACATGTATCAATTTTTTGTAGGGGCAATTTATAAATTGCCCCTAAATTTTAAAAATGTTTATTTCTTTTTTTCAAAGATCTTTTTTATTTTTTGTTCAAAGGTTTCAGGAGTAAAGGGTTTTACAATATAATTTGAAACTCCTGCCTGAACTGCTTCTATAACGTTTTCCTGTTGACCTTCAGCTGTTACCATTAAAAATGGTATATCTGCAAACTCTTCGCTAGCACGAACCTTTCTTAGGAGTTCTATACCTGACATCTTGGGCATATTCCAGTCAGAAATTATAAAGTCAATTTTGTCTTTGTTTAAGATCTCCCACGCAGTTGTACCATCATCTGCATCTACAACATTAGTAAAACCCAGTTGTTTGAGGATGTTTTTTATGATTCGCCTCATTGTGGAAAAATCATCTACTACCAGGATCCTCATATTTTTGTTAATTGACATAGTCTATGTCTCCTTTTTTTAATTTTTTATCCACTTATGCTAAATTCCACTACAAAGTCTCCATATTCTGTGGTAAATGGTACTGCCATTATTTTGTCCTTTGTTATGTGTGTTATAGTGTGATTTTCACCCATTATCACTGTTGGAGTAGCTCCTTCCAATGTAATACCCATTTCAGCCAAATTTGTCCTAGCCTGACCAGAAATCATGTTGGTTATTTCTCCCACCGCATCCTGAACATCTTCTATAATATTTTCAATATCATCTCTCAGTAAATTTTTTACTATCTGGATAGCACATTTCTTTGAAAAAGAAACACTCATAACTCCTTTTTTCCCCCCATTGGCTGTAAAACCAACAATCCCAGATACATCACCTAATGCTTTATTATGATCTTTAATATAGGGCCTCTTTGCCTTTGGTTTAATCATGGCCATGGTAGATAACACATTAACAGTAGCTTCAATAAAAGGTTTTGCCAGTTTAATGTCCATATTTTCTATCCTTAAAGATATAAATAATTATTTTTCAAGACTTTTAACCTCTTCTTTTACCTTTTGCAACCCCTGGTATATTTGTTTTGAACGTGAATTACCAATAGTTGGAATTTTTTTTAGCTCATCGCAAGTAACATTTAAAATATTATCTAGGGAGTTAAAGTGAGACATTAGCAATTTAAAAGTCTTTGGCCCTATGCCCTTTATCTTAGTTAAATCGCTTTGAATTGTTGTTTTTCTGGCTTTAGCCCTGGTTTTTGATATAGTAAACCTGTGAACATTGTCCCTTAAAAATTGGATAAATAAAAGTTCTTTTGAATTTTTTGGCAATATTAATGGATTTTTTCTTTCCATTATATATATTTTGTCACTATCCATGTTTTGTCTAGGCTTGGCTATTGAGATTAATTTGAAAGGAACAGGACCATTAAACAATTTTTCAAAGCCCTGTTTCACTGCATTTAATTGTCCCTTTCCGCCGTCTATAATCAGCAAATCTGGCCATGGTGCTCCCAGCTTAAATCTTTTTTGAGTCCAGAGATGTAAGGTTAAATAATCATCCCGTGTCTCATCTAAATCTTCAAATTTAAAAATTCTATATTCATGTTTTTTTAGCTCTCCCTGTTCATATACTATCATCCCCACCATTGTATGCTTACCCATAATATGGGATGCATCAATCACCTCTATTCGTTTTGGTATATTGTCCATTTTTAGTAATTTTGATAAACCTATTAATTCCCTCATCTGTTTGGGAAGGTTTTCTTTAAATATGTTCAAACTTGCCAGTCTAAGAAGATCTTTGTGTGTACTGGTGGTAGGTGAGATCACCTGAATTTTTTTGCCTTTTTTTACCTGTAAAAAATCCAAAACCTGAGGGTCTAAATCGTGATTTATTGGTAGCAAGATTTTGTCTGGCACATAGGGATTTATGGTATAAAATTGAAAGATTACAGCATTTAATATCTCTTTTAAAACATCTTCTCTATCTAACCCAAAGGGTCTTATTTTTTCATGGCTAAAGTGAAAGTTTTTTTGCTCAACTAAACGTCCTTCCCTTAGAATTAGTATTCCAACACCCACCAGTTGCTCATTTATATCAATTGAAAATACATCCATGTCTCCATTTGTAGGCAGTATAACCCTTTGTTGCTCAAGGGTCTTTTTTATTTCAAATATTTTGTTTCTTATTTGTGCTGCCTTTTCAAATTCCAATTTATCTGATGCATTCCACATTTCTTTTTCAAGTTTTGAGATAAGTTTTTGATTTTTGCCCTTTAAAAACAACTCTACTTCATGAATTAACTCCATATATTCTTTTTTTGACACCTTCAAACAACAAGGAGCAAGACATCTTTTAATATGGTATTGGAGACATGGTCTTGTTCTGTTTTTGAAGATACTATCTTTACATTTTCTAATTGGAAAGATTTTATTTAGGAGTTTATAAGTTTGTCTGGCAGCTTTTGCAGATGTATATGGTCCGAAATATTTGCAATTATTCTTTTTAACAATCTTACGAGTTATTTGAATCCTGGGATATGGATGGTTTAAATCTATTTTAAATAATAGATAAGCTTTATCATCCCGAAGCAGGATGTTGTATTTAGGTCTGTATTTTTTTATTAAGTTAAACTCTAAAAGAAGGGCCTCTTTTTCTGTAGAGGTGCAAATAAAGTCAATATTGCTAATTTCTGAGACTAAAAGCTGGGTTTTATCTGAAGTGACATAGCTTCTAAAATATTGAGATACCCTTTTTTTTATATTTTTCGCCTTTCCAACGTAGATTACTTTGTCGTGGCTATTTTTAAATAAATAGACTCCACAAGATTGAGGAAGAGAGGAGATTTGTTTTATTGTTTCCATCCCTCATCTCCAATCAAAGGAACAAAGAGCACATCTATTAATTTTTCCTCATTTATTTTTCCTTTAACACCCTTGGTTATCCTGGTAAGTGTTTGTCCATATTTATATTCTCCAACAGGCATAACCAGTGAGCCACCGACTTTTAATTGTTCAATAAGTGTTTTAG
This sequence comes from Desulfothermus naphthae, assembly GCF_054657475.1. NCBI lineage: Bacteria > Pseudomonadati > Thermodesulfobacteriota > Desulfovibrionia > Desulfovibrionales > Desulfothermaceae > Desulfothermus > Desulfothermus naphthae. The sequence goes on along the minus strand of NZ_BAAHYQ010000001.1, from coordinate 935,204 downwards.
GTATTTTTGGACCACCTGCAGTGACTATTATTGCATTATATGGAGCAAATTCCTCTAGACCTAATGTCCCGTCCCCTACTACTACATGCACATTATTATAGTTTAGAGACTTAAGGGTATTTTTTGCCTTTTCTGCCAGTTCAGCAATCCTTTCTATTGTATAAACTTCCTTTGCTATTTCTGCCAATACAGCAGCCTGATATCCACATCCTGTTCCAATCTCTAATACCTTTTCTCCTCCAACTAATCTCAAGGCCTGGGTCATATATGCAACAATATAGGGCTGAGAGATGGTTTGCTCATGTCCAATTGGCAGTGGTCTATCCTCATATGCTTTATGGATAAGATCTTTTGGCACAAAAAGGTGCCTGGGCACCTTTTTCATGGCAGCTATTACAAGGGGATTTGTCACTCCCCTCCTTATAATTTGTTCTTCCACCATCCTGTGGCGAAGGGATTCAAATAGGTCTGCTTTCTGGGTATTATTATCAATCATTGCTCGTCTGTGTAACCATCTTCTTTTTGCAAAAGATATAGGAAAAGTCCAACACACATTAATCCCAAAAGTAACATTATGCCGCTAAACATCCTTTAATCCTCCTTGTTTGATTTAAGTTTTTAGATTAGAACTTATATCCAAACTTTTCTATATCAATCCTAAAATGTTTTTCAACTATTTCTGCTGCTTTGTCTGTATAATATTTTCTGTAATCTTTGTCTCTATCCTTTGCCTTTCTTTTGTGGGGTAGTTTAATTTTTTTCTTTATTCCAATTTTTTTGAGGACAGAATTAAAATCCTTTTCTAAATTTTCATATCTTCCAATAAAGTCCATCAAACATTTTCCATTGATATCCACAAGAGAAAACCATTGAGGCTCTTTAGATGCGTCTAAGATATAGTGGTACGGCCTTGGTTCTTCTAATTTAAATTTTAAAAAATCTTCAAATGATTTTATGTGTTCAATCAAATGGGGTCGCTCCCTTTTTATATGGTGATAAGAGCTTACCTGTAAGTCCCAGGGATTTCTAACAAATGCAAATTTAAAAAAAGAATTAAATATTTCCCCTGGAAGTATTTCGTAAGCTGCAATTATCTTTGCATGTCTGGGGAACTTAACTCCTATTTTGTGATTTGTTATATCACTAATACGATTAAATATATACTGCACCCATCTAAATGGATCTCTCAGCAAAAAAGGTGTTAGAACTGATCTTATACTTGTTCCCCCAGTTTTTGCAATATGAACAAATATGAATTTGTATTTATATGATATAAGCATTTTAAGTTACTTACTTAAATTTATTGCATGCGTGGCCTTTTTTGCAGCAAGCTGTTCAGCCTTTTTTATACTAGTTGATGTTGCCTCAAAACTCCACTGGTTAGGGAGAATAACCTTTACAGTGTATGACTTTGCGTGTTCAGGACCAAAACTATCTATTAATACATATTTTGGACGTTCCTTAAATATCCTCTGAGTGATTTCTTGTAGCTTGCTCTTGTAGTCTTTTTTTACTTTTTCAACACAATTTGCAGGCCATTTGTCTTTAAATAAATTTTTAACAAAATTTTTTGCCTTTTCATATCCTCCATCTAAAAAAACTGCTCCAATAAGTGCCTCAAAGGCATCGCACAAATTGGCTTCCCTCTCTCTACCTCCTTGATTTTCTTCCCCTTTTCCAAGCAATAAAAAGTGATTGAGTTTAATTTCCCTGGCCATTTTGGCGAGAAAGGCTTCATTTACCAAATAGGCCCTTGTGCTGGTTAGTTCCCCTTCTCGTGCATTTGGGAATCTTTTATATAGTTCTTCAGAGACCAAGAGTTCAAGTACTGCATCTCCAAGGAATTCCAGTCGTTCGTTGTTTTCCCTAAAATTTGGATTTTCATTGGCATAAGAAGAGTGGCTAAGTGCAGTTATAAGCAACTCTTTATTATTGAATTTGTATTTTATAATTTTTTCAAGTTCGTCTAACTTTAATTTATGCATGGCTATTTTCTTTTATTTGCTTCTTGTCTGGCGAGAAAATCACATCTTTCATTTTCTGTATGTCCACTATGTCCCTTGACCCAGAAAATTTTTACCTCATGGTTATTTAAAAGTTCAATTAATCTCTCCCAGAGTTCCCTATTTTTTACTGGTTTTTTTGCAGCATTCAACCAATTGGATTTAATCCATTTTTCTATCCATTTTTTATTTATGGCATCATGGATATATTTTGAATCTGTATATATTTTAACACTACACCTTTTTTTAAGGGCCTCTAATCCCTTTATTATTGCAGTTAATTCCATCCTGTTATTCGTTGTATATTTTTCTCCTCCTGATATTTTTTTGGAATGAGGGCCAGATTTTAAAATTGCAGCCCAGCCCCCTGGGCCTGGATTTCCAATGCATGCACCGTCTGTGTAGATGCAAACCTCAGGTAATTTATTATTTTTATTCATTGCTCAAATTATTCAATTGATCATAAATTAATTTCACACCATTAATAAGACCAATTGGCCATGTATCCTTTGATAAATATGTCTTACAATACTCTGTTTCCATATAATTTGTAAACTCTTGGGGAAGTGATTTTTTTAAGAGAATAGGGAAATGTATTACAGCCTTTTTTTTTGGAGGACAAATGCCAATAAAAAGGGTCTTTGAGAGATTGTCTGGTTTTATGATGTGTTTTTTGTTTATATTTACTTTTAGCTCTATTCCATATAAGTCTTTTAAATATCTGGCAAAATTCAATAAAATCTTCCTCTGGGATTTTGACAGAGTTTTGGTCTGGTCATAGACCCTTTGTCTACTGGTTATTTTTTCTAAAGTGGACTCATAGTTTTTCCAAAAAATAAGTCCTGTGACAAAAAAGACTAGCACCACCCCTGTGGTTCTGAGCATAGAAACAAGGGGTGATGAGTCTTTGTGATATCTTTTTATCCTAACCATTTAGTTCTGATATCCATTTTTTTAGGGGAGTTTCAAAAAACTCCTGGATTTTCTTAAGCCTTTCTGGACTTTCAGCCTCGAACCTTAAAACCAATACTGGCTGGGTATTTGACGCCCTAATAAGTCCCCATCCATCTTTAAAATTAATTCTTATTCCGTCAACATCAATGACTTCCCCTCCTTGAGCATGATTTTTAAAATACTCTTTTGCCTTTTCTACTACTTTAAATTTTATTTTTTCTGGACAATCCATCCTGATTTCTGGAGTATTGTAGGTCTTTGGCCAATCACTGAGATAAGTGCTCAGTTTTTTTTCAGGATTTTTGGAGATGATTTCTATTAACCTGGCAGCTGCATATATGGCATCGTCATATCCATAGTATCTATCAGCAAAAAACATGTGTCCACTCATTTCTCCTGCAAGTAATGCCCCTTCTTCCCTCATCTTGGCCTTTATGAGTGAATGCCCTGTCTTCCACATAATTGGAGTTCCACCATGATTTTGAATATCTCTGTAAAGTAGGTGAGAGCACTTTACTTCTCCAATTATCTTTGCACCTGGATTTTCCTTTAAGACCTCCCTTGCAAAAATAGCCAGGACTTGATCTCCATAAAGGACATTACCATTTTCGTCAACAACCCCAATCCTGTCACCGTCTCCATCAAAACCTACTCCAAGATGGGATTTTGTACCAATCACCTTTTGTCTTAAATCTTTTATATTTTCAAGAACCGTTGGATCTGGATGGTGATTAGGAAAATCTGGGTCTGGGTCGCAATATAGGCAATGTACGTCGCAACCAAGACGCATCAAGAGCTCTTTGCAGATGTTACCAGATGTGCCATTACCGCCATCTACAACTACTTTTACTTTATTTTCTATTTTGATTCCCTTTGTTAATTCATCGAGGTATATTGGTATTGGGTCAAATTCACTGGCAAAACCTTCACCTTTTTTAAATTTACCATCTTTCATTATTTTGTAGAGATTTTGTATTTCCGTGGTGTGGATGGTGTCCAGTCCTGCCCATACCTTAAACCCATTAAACTCTGGAGGATTATGAGATGCAGTGATCATTACTCCAGCATTTAAATTTAGATGTTTTACAGAAAAATAAAAAACTGGAGTTGGGACCATTGGAAGTATTACAACATCTATTCCTGTTGAGATCAGACCTTTAACCATTGCCCTTTGATATGCAGGGGAGCTGTGTCTACAATCTCTCCCCACAACACACTTATTGTATCCTTTTTCTTGAAAATATGTACCACATGCTTGCCCTAATACTTCTACCCATTCTTCATCAAAGTCCTTGTCAACAATACCCCTTATGTCGTAAGCCCTAAAAACATCTTGAGTTATTTGTTTCACTTTGCGCCTCCTTTTATTTTTTTACTATCCATTTTATTTTTTTTAATTTAATCTTTATTTGTAATTTAGGCAAGATGGATAATTTGATTATTTCACCAAAAATTGATTGACCACAAACCTCGGTTTTGCCATAATTTTAAAGAAATTTAAGCGGAAATCGTGGTATTAGATTAAAAAAACGGTTTAATCCATAAAAGGAGGATGTTGTGAATTGGGATTGGGATAAGCTAGAAGAGAGAAGAGAGAAATTTTCAAGGTCCAATAAACCACCTTTACCCGATATTTCAAAGTTAAAAGAGAAGTTGCCCTTTGGAGACAATCTTAAGGGTAAAGGTCCTCAAATTTTGATAGGAATAGTGGTGCTACTTTGGCTTGCAAGTGGATTTTATATAGTAAATCCAGATGAAGTTGGAGTAATTAAGAGATTTGGGGCCTTTAATAGAATTACTGGTCCAGGCCCCCATTACCACTTACCATATCCAATAGAAACAGTTTTGACTCCAAGTGTAACTCAAATAAAAAGGGTGGAAATAGGTTTTAGGAGCGTGACCTTGGGGACTGGTATTAATAATTACAGAGCAGTGCCCAAAGAATCTTTGATGTTAACAGGAGATGAGAATATAGTAGATGTGCAGTTTATTGTTCAATACAGGATTAAAGATGCATATTCATATTTATTTAATATAAGCAATCCCTTAAAAACAGTAAAAGACGCAGCAGAAGCGGCAATGAGGGCAATTATAGGAAATAATCAGATTAATGCAGTACTCACAACTGAAAAATTTGCTATTCAAAATAAAACCCAGAAGTTGTTACAGCAAATACTTGATAGTTATCATAGTGGGATACAGATAGTAGCTGTAAAGCTTCAGGACGTGCACCCACCAAAACAGGTGCTAGATGCATTTAAGGACGTTGCCTCTGCCAGAGAAGATAAAAGCAGGTTGATAAATCAGGCAATGGCATACAGGAATGAAATAATACCAAAGGCCAGAGGACAGGCTGCTGAAATAGTAAATAAGGCTGAGGCATATAAAGAAACTAAAATAAGAATGGCACAGGGTGAGGCTAATAGATTTTTGAAAATTTTAAAGGAGTATAAAAAGGCTCCTTATGTAACTAAAAAAAGGTTGTATCTGGAAACTATGGAACAAATTTTAAGAAAAGTAAAAGACAAGGTTATAATTTCAAAGAACGTAGGGAAAAAGGTTATACCACTTCTGTCTCTTGACAAAAAGACCTTTGTGGAAAAAAAGCCTGTTAAAAAGACAAATAAAAAGACAAAAAAAATAACACCTAAAGGAGCAAAAAATGAATAAGAATATTGGATTTTATTTGATTTTCATTATTCTTATCCTTGGTCTTTCCCAGCCCTTTTACCTTGTTGATGAGACCCAAAGGGCAATTGTATTACAACTTGGAAAGCCTATTGGGGATGTGATAGGGCCAGGTATTCACTTTAAAATTCCTGTCATCCAACAGGTGCAAAAATATGATTACAGAATTTTAGAATATGATTCACCTCCAGCAGAAGTAATCACAAAGGATAAAAAGACCCTTGTGGTTGATAATTATACAAGGTGGAGGATTTATGACCCTTTATTATTTTACAGGACAGCCAGGACCATATCCAGAGGATTGGCAAGATTAGACGACATTGTTTATTCTGAATTAAGAGTGGCTTTAGGTAGATATAACCTTATTGATATTGTTTCTTCAAAGAGAAATGAAATAATGGCCAATGTCACAAGAAATGTAAAAAAAGAACTCAAAAAGTATGGAGTTGAGGTGATAGATGTAAGAATAAAGAGAACAGACCTTCCTCCAGAAAACCAGAAGGCAATATATGCCAGGATGAGGTCCGAAAGGGAAAGAGAGGCAAAACAGTATAGGTCTGAAGGGGCTGAACAAGCTGCAATAATCAGGGCAAAGGCTAACAAAGACAGGGCTGTGATACTTGCAGAGGCAAATAAAAAGGCCCAGATATTAATGGGCGAAGGTGATGCCCTGGCAACTAAAATATATGCCGAGGCATATAAAAAAGATCCTAAATTTTTTGATTTGTTAAGGTCCTTTGATGCCTATATAAAAGGATTTGATGGTAATACTAAATTGGTTATGTCTTCTGATAATGAATTTTTGCGTTATATGGAAAAGACAAAACAAACTAAGCAATAATATACTGAAATAAAAGGAAAAAGAGGGGATTTCCCCTCTTTTTCCTTTAGACCATAGCTATTTGTTGTTGGGGGTTTTTTTTAGTTAAATACTTTGGGGAAGGCACAAATATTGGAAATTGCAAGGCAAATTTTCTTACCTCTTTTCTTATCTTTGCAAGCACTGTTTCATTGTCTTTAAATTTTAAGGCCTCTATCAAAAAATCCATTACTTTATATACATCTTCTTCCATCATACCTCTGGTGGTGACTACAGGGGAGCCTATCCTGATACCAGATGTTATTGTGGCAGGTTTATCTTCAAAGGGAACAGCATTTTTATTTACAGTTATACCCACCTTTTCAAGACATTCTTCTGCTTCTTTTCCTGTTAGACCTTTATTTCTCAAATCAATTAAAACAAGATGATTATCTGTTCCTCCTGTTACCAGATTGAATCCTTCGCTGATCAAAGCATCAGCCATAGCTTTTGCATTTTTCAACACCTGTTTTTGATAATCTTTAAAATCTTTTGACAATGCCTCTTTAAATGCAACGGCCTTGGCCGCTATAATGTGCATTAAAGGGCCTCCCTGAATACCTGGAAAAATTTGAGAGTCCAGCTTTTCTCCTAGAGCTGCAGAAGATAAGATAAAACCACCTCTTGGTCCCCTAAGGGATTTATGGGTAGTGGATGTGACAACATGGGCGTGTTTTACTGGATTTGGATGTAGCCCTGCGCCCACAATTCCTGCAATGTGGGCCATATCCACCATAAGATATGCACCTACATCATCTGCAATCTCTCTAAATTTTTGAAAATCTATTTGTCTTGGATAAGTGGATGCTCCAGCGATTATGAGTTTTGGTCTATGTTTTTTGGCCAGGGCTCTAACCTGTTCAAAGTCTATAAGTTGTGAATCTCTATCCACACCATATGAAAAACTTCTATAGAGTTTGCCTGAAAAATTGACCTTGCTTCCATGGGACAGGTGTCCACCGTGCGCAAGATTCATTCCTAATATAGTATCCCCTGGTTTAAGTAATGCAGCATAGACAGCCATATTTGCCTGTGATCCTGAATGGGGTTGGACATTGGCATATTCTGCTTCAAATAATGTCTTGGCCCTCTCCCTTGCAAGATCTTCAGCAATATCAACATTAAAACAACCACCGTAATATCTTTTACCTGGATAACCTTCAGCATATTTATGGGTAAGACAACTTCCTGCTGCCTCCCTAACCCCTGGCGATGTAAAATTCTCAGAGGCAATTAATTCAATTGTTTCCCTCTGCCTTTTTTCTTCAAGGGATATAGCCTTCCATATCTCAGGATCATGAACCTTTAAATAACTCATAACCTCACCTTCCTGAATTGAATTTTTTAGATAAAGATATTTATGCTAATACACAAACTATAATACCTTGTCAAATAGGCATATTTTAACATTTTTTTATATTAAATCTCTTCCTTTTTATTATTTAATCAAAATATAGGTGTTTATTTTTAGTTTTTCAATAGTTTTTTGCAATTAACAGCTCATAAATTTATTTTTTAAAAAATAAATTCAATATATTTAAAATGTTAAGACAAAAAAAATAATTTCTCAAAAAATAAACTTAACTTTTTAAATCTAAAGAACAAATTTTCCAAAGACAAAGGAAATAGATAGAATAAGAACTTATACTTGAGATTGAAGAAGGGATTTCCATTAATTCGAAGAAAATGATTGGTTTTAGTGTAGCATTATTCGCCTATCCCTATTTTTTTTATATAACTAGACTAAGCAGTACAATATCAATAGGTCCTTTAAAAAGACAGAATGTCAAGGTGATTGGCAGGCGGGTCAGTGAAAATGCGCATAACGCCATTAGAGCATTTAATAAAGCCCGTAGATTTAAGGAAAGAAGCAACACCTCCTTCGTAGAAGATGTTAAAATGTAACAGCGAAGGATAACACGATCAAAAGATGTGTCAGCAATTCTCGGTGAGTTTGTGGAGTTAGTATTTAAGGGGTAATACAAGAAAAATGATATTTATTTTTCGCAAAGTATGGGGAAAAGGAGGATATTGAAGGTTTGGGGAAAAATTGTATTAATGTTTAAATAATTCCTTGTAATTATTATACAAAGAAGTTATAGTAGAAAAAAAATTAAGAGAGAGGAATTATTTTATGCATATAAAAAAACATTTAAGTTTTACAGCATTAAGGGAAAAATTGTCTAGTCGGGTGTTAGAGATAGAAGATAAGCGTGATCAAAGTAAGGTGAAACATAGTCTCCATGATTGTTTTATGAGTGGTTTTGCCATGATGTTTTTTCAGGATCCTTCTTTATTATCTTTTCAACGCAGGATGAAAGAGAAGCAAAATAGGAGTAATTTAGAAACAGTTTTTAAAGTAAAATCAATTCCTAAGGATAGCCAGATTAGGGAAGTTTTAGATAATAGTGATATTGATAAGTTAGAGGAAGTATTTTTAGATTATTTTAAGGCATTGCAACGAGGTAAACATTTGGAGAATTATCGATTTTGGGGAGGGAAGTATTTGATTACATTAGATGGGTCAGAGTATTTTAGTTCAGAAAAGATATGCTGTCCTGGGTGTCTTGTAAAGAGATCTAAGAGAGGTAAAGTTCGTTATTACCATCAGATTTTACAAGCAGCTTTAGTGCATCCAGACCATAGACAGGTAATTGTTTTAGCACCTGAACAAGTAAGGAATACAGATGGAACAGAGAAGCAGGATTGTGAAATAAATGCAGGGAAAAGGATATTAAATAAGATTAGACGAGCTCATCCGAAATTAGGGATTATAATAGTGGGAGATAGTCTTTATTCAAAACAGCCATTTATTCAAGAACTAAAAGATAAAAATATGAGTTATATTCTAGTAGCCAAGCCTAAGGATCATAAGTTGATGATGGAGTGGGTATCAGAACAAAAGAGAATGGGGAATGTATCGAGAATGGAATATAAGGATAAGAAAGGCCGTAAACATGTATATGAATGGATAAATGAAGTACCATTAAATGGATATGATGATACAATTTGGGTAAATTATTTTGAATATAAGATTATAGGAGAAGAGAAAGTTAATTATCGCAATAGTTGGATAACAGATATAACCCTTAGTAGAGATAATATAGAACATTTAGTAAGGGGTGGAAGATCTAGATGGAAGATAGAGAATGAGACGTTTAATACATTAAAGAATCAAGGTTATCACTTAGAACATAATTTTGGTCATGGTAAGAAGAATTTGTCAATAATTTTTTTTCTTTTAAATTTATTAGCATTTTTTGTACATCAGATATTAGAATTAACGGACCTATTATATCAGAAATGTCGAGCGAAATTTAGTTCTCGGAAAGAATACTGGAATCATTTGCGAGTGACATTTCGGATTTTGTTATTTGAGAGTTGGGAGGAATATCTGAAGTTTTTTTACTCTCCTCCATAGTAAAAAGTGTTTTGAGAGAATATTTTTTGAATTTATGGAAATAAGTTTGAGGGAGTAGTGCGTCCAAAAAGAGATTATAAGAGGATATTTTACCGAAGAGAAGTGGTATTTTATATCAAATTTTCTTAAATTTTTAATAGAGGGTAGTTTTTTGAATCTGAAAGAAGGAGATAAAACATCTAAAATGATCTAATTTGTCCCTCACCGAGAATTGCTGAAGATGTGTAGGAAAACTTGATATTTTTTGAAAATTGAGCAATGAAGTTATTGTTCCCAGGTAATTTTCCTCCTTATGGAGTGTTGGCTAATCCCCTATTTAGGAAATTACCTGTGAACATTCAATTTTTTTTTCAGGCAAAGTTATGGGATTTATCAATAACTAAGAAACTCATAACACAAAGTACCATGCGGTTTTCGGAACTTTAGTTTGCTAGAATATAAAATGGTAGGGTTAGGAGGAATCTTAAATGCCCTTTTACAATCGTAAGGAAGATATAAGGCGGATAAAGGCAGTATTAACAGGAGAACCGAATTTAGTATATTTTGTGTATGGCCCAATAAATAGTGGTAAGACTACACTTTTAATGAAAGTAGCGGAAGAGCTCTCTGAAAATTATCGAATATTTTATATAAATTTTAGAGGATTTGAAGGGGGATATCCAAAATTTACAAGGGCATTTTTTGAACTTGGAGATAAGACCTTATGGCGGAAACTAAAAAAGAAAATGCCGGTTGTAGCAGCGGCAGTTGAATATGTAGAGAAAGTGGCAAAGAAGATAAACACTGCAATAGAGCTTCCTGGTGAAGTTATAAGGATGCTTCAAGTGGGGGGAGAAGATCCTGAGAAGATAGATTTATTTCATTATTTAGAGAGGTTAATGACGAAGCTTGTTGAAGGTGGAAAAATACCAGTGTTAATTTTAGATGAAATACAGGTATTAAACGATGAAATAAATGCGGTGGGACAGCCACTTCTTGCAAGATTGTTTAATTTTGCTGTAAGAATAACCAAAGAGACTCATCTGTGTCATGTTCTTTGCGCTACAAGTGATTGTTTGTTTATAGAGGAAATATATAGTAATGCTCGTCTTGAGGGAAGGGCAGAATATATATTAATAGACGACTTAGAAAAAGGGAAAGCCTTTGAAGTGTACGAAGACTTTAAATTTGAAGATAAGGTACTTGTATGGGAGTATATTGGAGGAAAAGTTGGAGATATGGTAAGGTTATTTGAGAAAAAGAAACAGAGATATAATGAAAGAGATTCACTTGAGAGCTTATTAGAAGATACAATAAGTAAACTTAGAAATTTTTTAGAAGCAATAGAAGAGGGAGAGAAAGACGAAATAAATATTAATGAAGTAAAGGAGGCATTAGTAAAGATTTCTCATGGAGAAATTTTGGCTAAAGAAATCCGGAGAAAGGTTCGTCATTTCTTAGTAGAAGAGAATATATTATTTTACAATCCTGTTAAAGGCACAGTGCGTTTTCAGAGCAAATTTTTACAAAAGGCTGCAAGTGAATTATTGAAATGAAAATTTTTATTCGCTGTGATGACGGCACGAAATTCGGCCAAGGGCACATTTTAACGCAATTAATGCTTGTTGAAAAAAATTTACGTTTTTTAGAGGAGCTTAAATCATTGCAAGTTCTTGAGTTATGATGGTTAAGCCTTGATGGATGAGGAGATAGGACTTTTCAATATTAGATGGTTGTGATACACTATGTTCTAAGTCCTTTTTAAAACACCTTGAAATTATGGGATTTTTAAAAAAGTCGTTAGCACAAATTGTAGCCCAAAGCCACTTCCAGCCAAATTTAGTAACCACATAAAATGATTTACCTTTTGCCTTTTTGACTATCTTTCTAGAGATTAATTTTTTCAATTCATAGCGAATTTGTCAAAGGTAAAATAGTCGATGCTTAAAAAAAGCCTTTTATTAAATTTTATTCTAAAATTTTTTCCATACTCACTTTAGATTAAGCTCAAGATTCATTCATCGGCTCTTAATTTTGATATTTTTTTGTAAAAAAAGGACGAAAAATAAAAAGAAACAAAAAAAAGGCAAGCTGATCCATCAGCTTTTTGAAGTTATAAGCTGCTGCTGCCAACAGTAAATTGATTGTATCTCCTATTGTCCCTTTTAGAAAGTTTCTGGCTAAACGAAAATCTGATTTTAGATGGCCTATTACTGGTTCTATCGCCGCCCTTCGTCTAAATCTCTTACGCATCTTGGATTTTTGATAGGGTGTTGCTTTCTTTTTAGGACTCTTTGGGATAATAATTTTTGTTGAGCCTATTTTGCTTTTACCTTTAAATCCCCTATCACAAATGGCCACCTCTGGTCTTTTTCCTACTATCTCCTCTGTTTGATACAGTACTTTTGGCAATGTATGACCATCATATTGATTTCTTTCAAAATTTACTGCAGCAACTATTACTCCACTATTTTTTGTCATTGCTATAGCTGCCTTTGAACCGAATTCATATTTCTTATGTTCTTTACCTTTGCTTATGCAATAGACTCCTGGTTCATGAAGACTATAAATTTTATTTTTATCTTTTTTCTTTTGAGAATGCACTTTTTCAAATAGTTCTATTTGTTTTACATACTTGGGATAAACATCTTCTGGCACTTTACGTTTTATTTCTCTAATCAATATCCCAGCTTAATCCTTTTTCTGGCCTTTTTAACTTTTTTCTTATCTTTTGACCCCTTGTTAAATCTTATTTTTTTAACAACTCAGGCAACTCTCTTCTAAAACTTCTACGTAAAACTATTCCTTCTTCTTTAGCTATTTTTCTACATTTGGAAATAATTTTACACATTAATTTTGTATCTGTTGGAAATGTAATATTTTTTTCTTGAACTGTAGTATCTACAACTATCTCTTTTTGCTGAATTTTGTCTTTATGTAATTGAGCAGATATTTCAAATATTTTCTTTACACCATCTTCTCCTATACGTTTTCGGAAATGTGTAAGCTTTGATGGAGCACATGGAGAAGACCATCTTAATCTACTTTCTTCACAAAAAAATTGAAAATATGGATTCTGTGTCCACATCTGCACTACTTTTGCGTCACTTAAATTATACAAGTGTTTTAACATTAAAAGTCCAACCATCAATCTAGTAGATTTGGCAGGACGACCCCGCTTACTATATTTACTCGCAAATGCTTTATCAAATTCTTTCCATGGAATTTTTTTAGATAAAATTATCAAAGGATCATCAGGATTAATAAAATCTAATAAATCTCCACATATCAAATGTGGTATTCTACGCTTTGGCATACATGTCTGCATATAATTTCCCTTCCATTTTTTTATTCTTTTCTACCACCTTTTTACCTGTTTTAAACATTTTCTGGTCGTTTATATTACATTATAACAAACATTTTGTAAAGTATTTTCAGTAAATTATATATTTTTTAAGCATCGACTAAATTAGTGTAAACTGATTTAAAGAAAAAATGGGATTAAACATACGAGGCAAATAAAGTCATTCAAATGCATAAGGCCTGTTATTTAACAAAAGGGGACCTAGAAAGTCCCCTTTTTTATCTCATTATTGAAGCATGCTCTGGTTTTCAAATTTAAACGTAAAATCAAGCCGTTTTCTCATTAACTGAAAATCAAGTCTTATCCTTTCAAGGGTCTGGCCAGCCTTCCATATCTGCTCTTCTGGCACTATAATGAAATAGGATTTCCCATCACTGGTATAGCCATCTGGCTCAAGCCCAGGGCTTGAATCATCGTTTTTCAGCGGGATTGTGCTTGAGGCAAGTGTCATGCGAACCGGACCATCAAAGTCCTTCCCAGAGTTGTTGGTAAGTGTGAGGTACACAAAGAAGCAGTGATGTATCCGGTCAAAAAGGGTGCGAGAGCGTTTTACCTGAACCCCTTCAGTAATATCTTGCCAGGTTGAAACAATTTTTCCTTTAGATTCATTACCTCCTTTATCATAACAAGTGAGTTTAAAATAAGAGTGAGACTCTGCTGTGTATTCTGTTTCACCATTATTGAGGTCAACTATAAAACTAAAGTCTTCGCCATTGTCTGAATAATAGATCTTGACACCAGCAAAAAAAGGATCTTTTGGATTCTGCCACGATAGGTGTACATTATCTTGTTCTTGAAGAGCTTCAGGCTCGTCAACTTCTGCAATTCCATACCAGTATAAATGTAGAAATCCATTAGGAGCAAGGGCCAGATAAACTATCCGATCAGATTTACTATAGGAAACCACGGACAGTATTTGTCCAGCATTGATGTAATCATATGCATTAAATGACGAAGCAGTCAATTTTTCCCAAGTTTTTCCCTCATTATAGGTAATATAGACATCTATTTTTGTGTAAGGATAGGGTGAAACAGCTAGAATCATTATATTGGGATTTTTATTATCCAGTGCAAGGGATACTGCTCTACTTGGTAATTCAGCCAAGGTTTCCCAAGTTTTTCCATAGTCTGTGGACTTGTATAGATGTCCTCCATCCAGGGCATATACAGTTCCAGATGTGAAAGGAGAAACTTCTATATCCTGAAATTTATCCTGGGATTCCAGGACTACGTTCCAGGAAGTCCCATTATCTTCGGATTGCATAATCCTGGAATTTACATACTGCCTAAGACCATTGTGACTAATTTGATATTGATCCTGAATTTCAAGAATAACAGAAGGTTTATCAGGGAAAATGAGTGTAAATCGATTATCAGCACTTGTCTGCGGATCATGGGGAATAGAAATAGAGAATGGACCGTCTGAAGAATCATCTTTATAATATAAGTAATACAAGCTATGAAAATCATAAGCTTTTCCATAGTTAAAGTATATTGCATTGGGATCATCAGGCTTTGCAACAATATTTATAACCTCCCACTCCTTGTTAGTGTTACTATTATCTATTGAATAGATAGAAGTATATTCATCTGTATCAAGGTTAAGCATTGATAAAAGTTGTCCAGACATTCCCTGAAACCCTAAATAGCATTTCTTACTATTATCGGAAAAGATTGGAAACGAGGACGCAATCGCATCAAGTCCAGTACCAGTCCAAGTGGCATGGGCAAATATATTCATTGAAATCCCCATACTCTTGAAAGGAGAAAAGAGACTATTTGTATAAACAACACTTTGTCCATTACTGAGTACAAGATAGTCAGAGGACTTCATCAAAATAGGATGGATGTGGCAAGACTTTCCATCAAAACCAATAAAGTACTCATTATCATTCTCATTATTGTTGTTTAAATCTACACGAATTAGTTTGTGGTTATAATAATCGTACAATACATAAAGAACTGGATCATTATTTTCTTTATGTCCAAAAATAAAATCAATAGGATACAGATAAATCTCTGAGTTATCACATCCTCCTTCTATATATTTCAGTGCCCATGTATCACCATCATCCTCTGAGACCCAGACTCCAGAGTGAGCTTCTATTAGTGAACCACAATAATATCTGCACCAGTTCCCAATCACATAAAGGTTAGAACCGATTTTTAAAATTCTGTAGAGGTGAACATAATATTCATTACCTGCAGCCTCCTCTCCTGCTGGATCTTGAGGTATTAAGGTTTTTCTACTCCAGGTATTACCATTATCAAGTGTAATATGAATTTCATAGTATATAACATTATCGTCAGCAGGATCAGGGGTCTCATTAGTATACCTATAGCCGTCTGATACCATGTACCATATATTATCATCATTGGGATCAAATTGAACATCTCTGATCGCATAATGAGTAGCACAAATATCTTGCCAGCTCTGTCCATCATTTGTGGATAATAATAGATGGCTTCCCCGAACGAGAAGTAATTTGCCAGATGAGGTTTCAGATGCTATTAAATGTTTAATACTGTTAGAATCTTCTAAAGTAGAAATATCAGTGATTTGTGTCCATGAATTCCCTTCATCTGTAGATTTATATATAGCACTCTTATAGCTATTACCTGAATTCAAAAAAAGATACACTGAATCATTATAGCCAAGCGCAATATCAGCTGCTGTAGTAGCGACGGTATAGTCTGAATTTTGAGGGTATATTTTGGAAAATGTTTTGCCATGGTCTTTTGAAACATACAATGCTACATAGTAGCCATTTAATAATTTTTCGAGCAAGTATATATTGCCCCTGGAATCCACTGTAAGCTTTAGAAGGCCGCAAAAATTAGCTTTATTCTCATAATAGATAGGTGTCCAATCAAGTCCGTTATTATTTGAAACATATAGGGTTCTTGAAATCCAGATATAAATCCTAGCAGGAGTGGAAGGATCAGTGGCAAACCCCCTTTGCCAACGGGGATGCAACCAATTATCAAAAGATGAATCCATGATAGGGGATAAATCTATTTTTTTCCATTTATAATAAGATCCCTGTACCAGACTATCCAATGCAAAGGCATTAAGAAAAGAAAACAAAAAAATAATACCACAAAATATACTCATGAAGATATTTTTAAACCATTTCATCAGTAGTTCTCCTCTGTTATGGTATTAATTAATATCATGCAAGCGAGTAGTGAATTTTTACCCATGACCACATAATATTTATTCTTGCATTTTTTTACCAATTCCCAAACTAACTAATCCTGTAAATAAAAGGAGCATGCTGCTGGGCACTGGTACAGGTGTTGCGGGAATCTTGGTGAAAGTAATATTATCCACGTTGAGCAAATCACTGGTATTATAATCAAAATCGTATAAAGTAAAAGCAAGCTCTACCTGCTCTCCCCCATGGTTTTGCGCAAAGCTTGTGATATCTACTGTAACATTGGTGCCTGAAAGAAGATCTGAATTCGATACCTCTGAAAGTAGGTCCACTGCATCCAAACCATTTTGCTCAGACAAGGTGGCTGAGAGGCCATCAGAAGTACTGTTAGTAGGTGTCCATTTAATCCAGAAGCTGATTTCCATTTTCTCTCCATTATTAAGGGTGCCCATATCAAAGTCTTGATAAAGGGTATTGTTCCAATAAGTGTCATCAAGACTTATCTGGGCCTGATTATTGGGAGAAACTATACTAAAATAGGATGAAGTGTCAGGATCTACAGTTGTTGTAGAAAAATTTGTATCCATTATCTCCCCTGACCACCCAGTGAAACCTGAGGAAAAATCTCCGTTTTGAAATGAAGCAGCAGATGCCGAAGACGCCACAAAAACAAACAAAACCCAAAAAATTAAAATCGATTTTTTAAACATTTTCCTACCTCCTTAACTTTAATAAAAATGAAAAATATTGATAATACTAACGAATCTATTTTCAGCATATAGTATTCCTAGATAATATATTGATTTTACAGTTTTTTTTATTCAATAAACTTTGTAAACCTAAAAAGTTTATGGAATGAAGTTCATATAAAGAGGGGAAGATATTATTCTATTGTATATAAATAAAAGAAAATTTATTTGGGCAGAATGAGGGAAAAATTTTTCACAATAAATAGAAATTATTTACATAAACTTTACATAAACTTTATATAAACTTTTTGTAAACCTAAATTTAAACTAAGATTTTTTGGGGTTTACTTTGTTTTTTAGCTCTATTCTATTTTTTACCTCTGCCTTCTCCCGACTTTGACAGTTAGAGTAGGAAATTAGTGGAATTTGGGGGTATTTTTTTATAAAAGTTTAATCAGATCAGTTACATATATTTTTTATCAAAAAATTTTGTAGTCCTAACTTTACAATATTAATACTTTTTTATTGACTAAAAATAAAGAATTTATTAACATATCTATGCAGTCTAACTAAAGGGGGGAGTATGTTCCTTAAAGTTTCTAAGGTCAAAGGCTATGAATATGTTCGCATTGTTTATTCTTATAGAACTGAAGATAATAAAGTTAGACATAAAACCGTGGCTAATCTCGGTAGGGCCGACAAGCTCCATCTTATGTTTCCTGCTTTTGAAAAATTGTTCGAACTCTATGCCCAAAATGTTTTTACTTCTATTGATAAAATTAACACTCAAGAGGCTTGTATTAAAAATTATTCTTATATTATTATTAAAGAAATCTGGAATAAATATAAATTGGGTAATTTTTTTTCGAGTCTATTAAAAAAAAGAAGAGTTGCTTTTGATTTTGTAAAAACGGTTTTTACTTTGGTGATAAACAGATTGTTAGTAAGCGAGTTATCTAAGTTAGGGTATTTTAATAATAAAGATATGTTTTTATATCTTAATGAAGAATTATCTCTTCAGGATTTATACAAAACTTTAGATATGTTAGAAGAATGCAAAGAGGAATTAGAAGAATATTTATTTCACAGGAGTTTAAAATTAATAGATAGGGAATTAAAAGTATGTTTTTTTGATGTAACTACATTATATTTTGAGAGTAAAAAAGAAGATGAATTAAGGAAATATGGTTTAAGTAAAGATCATAAAAATAATGAAGTTCAGATAGTTCTCTCATTATTGATAGATTCTGATGGATTTCCTATAAGTTTTGATATATATGAAGGAAATAAAGCAGAAAGTAAGACGTTGTTGGACAGTCTTGATAGGCTAAAAAAGAAGTATAAATTAGAAAAAATAATCGTAGTTGCCGATAGGGGTATAAGTAATTCTTTGAATTTAAAGGAGATTAAAAAAAGGGGATATGAATATATAGTAGGATATAAGTTCAAAAATACTAAAATCCAAGATAAAATATTAGATAAAGAAGGATATGAAGTTATAACATATAATGAGAAAGAAGGAGTCTATGCATATAAGGAATTTGAGGTCCTAGAAAAAAGAAAGGTAAAGACTTCAAAAAGTTATCAAGAGATTGAATTAAATCATAAAATAGTAGCTACATATTCAGATAAAAGGACATTAAAAGACAAAAAAGAAAGAGATAAATTAATTAATAAAGTTATAAAAAAGCTTCAAAAAAATAAAATAAAAGGTAAAGAAAAATATATAGAAAAATATTGTGATGGTGGCAAAGTTAGATATAGATTAAATTTAAAGAAAATAGAAGAAGATAAAAAATATGACGGATATTATACTTTGGCGTGTTCAGATGTTAATATGCCAGCACTAAAAGTGATAAAAATCCATAAGCAAATATATAACGTTGAAAGTGCTTTTAGAGAATTAAAGACTGATTTGAATATAAGGCCTATTTATCATTACACTCCTAAAAGGATAAAAGGTCATATTATAGTCTCGTTTTTAGCCTATTTTTTATTAAAACATATAGAACATAGATTAAAATACAATAAAAAAACTCAGGACATGGTAATTACTTCAGCTGGTATAATAAATGCTTTAAAAGAGATAAATGCAATAGAAACAGACATAAATGGTAAGAAATATTATCTCAAAACCAAACATAATAAATTGGCAAGTAAGATGTTTGAAATTTTTAAAATAAAAAATATGAAACACATAATGTCTGAAGAGGAAATGAAAAAATATCTCTTTCCATCACTCTAAAGGTTTGTAGGTAAAATTCCCTCATTTTTAAAATTATAACATGCTAATATAATTGATTTTTAAACTTTTTAACTATCAAAGTCGGGAATAAGTGTCATCAAGACTTATCTGGGCCTGATTATTGGGAGAAACTATACTAAAATAGGATGAAGTGTCAGGATCTACAGTTGTTGTAGAAAAATTTGTATCCATTATCTCCCCTGACCACCCAGTGAAACCTGAGGAAAAATCTCCGTTTTGAAATGAAGCAGCAGATGCCGAAGACGCCACAAAAACAAACAAAACCCAAAAAATTAAAATCGATTTTTTAAACATTTTCCTACCTCCTTAACTTTAATAAAAATGAAAAATATTGATAATACTAACGAATCTATTTTCAGCATATAGTATTCCTAGATAATATATTGATTTTACAGTTTTTTTTATTCAATAAACTTTGTAAACCTAAAAAGTTTATGGAATGAAGTTCATATAAAGAGGGGAAGATATTATTCTATTGTATATAAATAAAAGAAAATTTATTTGGGCAGAATGAGGGAAAAATTTTTCACAATAAATAGAAATTATTTACATAAACTTTACATAAACTTTATATAAACTTTTTGTAAACCTAAATTTAAACTAAGATTTTTTGGGGTTTACTTTGTTTTTTAGCTCTATTCTATTTTTTACCTCTGCCTTCTCATATATCCTACTAGAAAGGGCCTTTACAGTACCTAATGCCAAATTTAATTCCTGGGCAATCTCTTTTAATTTTTTTTCTTTGATGAGTTTATAAAAAACATCCTTTTCCCTATCAGACAGTCCTATTATAGTTGCTATTTGTGTTATTTCAGGATCAAATGATCTATTCAATTTTTCCTCATCATTTGGTATTTGTTTAATTTCCTTAACCTTATTTTTTTCTGATGGAGGAAGTGCCAAAATAGCAGAGGTCTTTTTTTTATAAAATCTTTTTTTAGTAAAAAGACTTAAAGGAATAAGGGTCAAAAATAAAAAAATAAGACTTAGCTTAATATCAATGTTTCTTTCAATAACTCCATATCTTAAAGATATTATATTTAAGAGAATTGCTAGTGGGTACAAAGACAGTCCCAGAGCGAGTTCAAAAAATGAGCTTGCTTGAAAAAACATAAAAGCAATTGAATACGCATCCATAATACCAAAGCTAAAATCCATTACCCCAATTCCATAAGGTGAAATACTTGAAGGAGGCATCATAAAAAGAAGTACACAACCCATTATTGAAATAGCTAAAAAAGGAGGCATCCTGTCTTCAATAGATGCTAATAAAATTGTACATATAATTCCTAAAATATATAAACCATAACTGAGCTCATCAAAATAGATAAATGAGTTGAAAGAAAAACTTTCTAATAAATTATAGTACAAACCTCCTATGGTATAGAAAAAAAGCAAAGAAATTAAAAAAAAGAAATAGGTCTTGTCTAAAAAAGAAGAAGAATTAACAACTCTTACAAAAGGATTGTCTTCTGGGCGTTTAATCCTCCAACTAGCAATTGCAATACAGAGCCAAATAATATTCAAAGGATAAGAAAATTTTGCCAGGAAAAAGAGCAGAATATTTCCAATTAATATGCCTATTCCAATCTTTTTCACATAATTTTTTAATATTAAATCGCTATTCATTAGCAAAAAAAGATGGATTAACAATAGGGGAAAAAACAGCCCAATGACAAAAAAAAGAAATGGAGCAAAAATCTTTCCCTTTAATAATGTAAAGGCAATAAGACATGATTCAATCTGCCAAAAATAAAGAGGTAATTTGCTCTTTGGATAGAAACGCCAAATCCAGATCCCTACAGGATAACCTAATATATTTCCTAAAAGAAAAAAGCAGGAGCCAATCTGATTTGTATCCTCATTTAAAAGGCTCCTTTCAAGACCTACACCTAATAAGATTAGAGTGGTTAAAATAAAACCCCTTACAATCGGATCGTTAAAAATCCTACGAATAGAGGAAAAAGGATTCATAATGTACCCCTTATACAAAAACCTCTTAACTCCCATTACCTCTATTACTGAGACCTTGCGCCCCTTTTAATGGTAATCTCTCCACTTCCTTACTTATCTCTTTAAATGCTCTTTTTTACTTTTCCTCCAACAATTCTGTATCGTCATGGGAATATGCAGGAGAACAGCAGCAAAGGATTTTTAAAGGAATCTCTCCAATATTTCTTACCTGATGTGGAGTGGTAGGTGGGATACACACAGAATCTCCTTTTTTTACATTAAATTTTTTATCTCCTAAACTCATTAAACCTTCTCCTTCAAGGATATAATATATTTCCTCGGAAAGGTTGTGTTTGTGCAAAAATGTACTTCCTTTTGGAGGGACAATCGCCTCTGCTAGACTGAGGTTTTTGTTTCCATGCCTATTTGGATGTATTAATTCTCTTATTATTGAACCATCTTTAGTTATGTATGGCTTAACTGTTTTGTATTCAGTCTTTATTCCCATATGTATAACCTTTATTTAGATTATTTTTAAAAGACTTTAAAGAAAAACGCAAAAAATTTATCAGTAAGTGCCTAAATAATCAGGGTTTATTTTTAGGATAAATTCTACAATAAGACGTGCTGTGATTCCCCACACAATTGTGTATGGATTTTTAAAGACAAAGACGTCATAATCTAAAGAAGGCCAAGGATCTTTATACTGAGGGGGAAGGCCAAGGTTATCAACTGGAAAGGTAAAAATTTTTTCTCCATTTTCATTTATAAAATAGGGTTTAACCTCTACATTTGCACGGTATTTTTCAGGGGGATTTTTTTCAAACCAGGAAACTGGGATTGTGAAAATCTCTTCAACTTCCCTTTCATCTGGATGAAGATCATTTTCATCTATATTTAAAATACCTATAAAACTTTCTATAATTAACCCCCTTGGAGAGACAAAAGTATCCAGCCTCCCAATAACTTCAATCTTTTCCCTTGAAAGGCCTATCTCCTCCTCTGTTTCCCTCAAAGCTGCATTTACACATGATCTATCCTGTGTTGGATCAAATTCTCCACCAGGGAAACTTATCTCTCCACCCTGTCTTATGTTGTAAGCTCGCTTTTCAAACAAAAAAAAGTATTCCTCTCCTTTCTCTAAAAGAGGAATTAATACTGCTGCATTAAAAAATTTTTCCCTTCCCATTATTCCGGGAATAGGTGAGAGATTTTTTTTAAGCAGATTTAAAGTCTCTTTGTTCATTTTATTTTGTCTAATTCTTCTTTATTCATAGTAAAAGAGTGTTCTTTTCCTGGGAATTTTCCTGATTCCACCTCTTCTTTAAATTTTAAAATGGCCTTTTCTATTTCCTTTGATATATTGGCATACTGCTTTACAAATTTGGGAACAAATCTGTCAAATAGACCAACCAGGTCATGAAATACAAGCACCTGACCATCGCAACCTGCACCTGCACCAATGCCAATAGTAGGGACAGGGCATCTTTCCGTAATAATCTCTGCAATTGGAGCTGGAATTGCCTCTAAAACTATACTAAAACATCCTGCATCTGCAAGTATAAGGGCATCCTCTAAAAGTTTTTTGGCTGCCTCTGCTGTTTTTCCCTGCACTTTGAAGCCCCCTAGTTGGGCTGCGCTCTGCGGCGTTAAGCCAAGATGACCCTGAACAGGTATTCCTGCATTTATAATCGCCTTTATTTGTGGCAACACAGTGGCTCCTCCTTCTAACTTTACTGCATGAGCACCTGCTTCTTTCAAGAACCTGCCTGCATTTAAAACTGCCTGTTCAACGCTAGCTTGATAAGACAAAAAAGGCATATCTCCAATAACCACTGCATGGTTAACTGCATTTGTAACTGCCTTTGTATGATGAATCATCTGATCCATGGTAACTGCTAATGTGTCTTTATATCCTAATACAACCATTGCAAGGGAATCTCCTACCAGTATCATGTCAATTCCACATCGATCAACTATAAGTGCAGTAGGATAATCATAAGCAGTTAACATAGTTAATTTTCTTTTCCCTTTTGAATTGATTATATCTGGTATAGTCAGGGATTTAGTCATTTTGTTCCTCCATATATTTTTGTTCAATTAATTTTATTAGACAAGTTAGTGTTTTATTTGTAGGAATGGGAATATGAAATTTTTCTCCATATTTTACAATAGCACCGTTTATTGCATCTATTTCTGTGGGTTTTTTGTTTGCCACATCCTGATGCATAGATGATATATTTTTTTCTGTTTTTTGTGCAACATCTATAACCTCATCAAAAATATCTTTTTTAAAATCAAGACCCATCTTTTTTGCTACTAAAATGGCTTCTTCTACTGCCAGTTTCGCTATTTCTCTAGCATATTCAGATCTTGAAATATAACCATTTTTAACCCTTGCAATTGCTGTAATTGCATTAATTCCAATATTTATCAACAGTTTTTGCCAGATCAGTTTATTTGTTTCATTTGTCTCGGAACATTTTATTCCACACTGATTAAAATTTTCTACAATTTTATGAATCCTTTCAGTTGGATCTCCTTCAATTTCACCAATGTATGTTACACCATTTCCTCCATGACGGATATATCCTGGTCTAACAAATGTGGCGCCCTGGGCAGTTATTCCAGCTATTACTCTGTCTCTTGAAAGCAAACTACATAACAATTCTACATTGCCTATGCCATTTTGAAGAGTAAGATACAAGGGATCTCCTTTTAACTTATTTTTTATGTACTTTACTCCTCTATATGTAGCATAAGTTTTCAAAGTAACAAGAACGAGGTCAGGAGAAAAATTCAATTTTTCAGGATCCAAAACAACCCTCAAATTGTATGTTTGTATTTCGTTGTTTAATTCTTCAATTTTTAGCCCCTTATCTTTTATCTCTTGCATATGTTTTTGATTAGTAGAATATAAAAGCACCTCATTTTTTTTTGACAGTCTCGCACCCAAAAGGCTGCCTAATGCACCAGCTCCTAAAACAAAAATTTTCATTTATATCTCCCCTCCTTCCAACCTATTAAAAAAATTTAGGACAAATCTATTATTTCAAATGAAGACTATTTTAATAAAAGACCTTATAGATTTATTTTGCTCGTTATTTCACTACTTCTGATTAATTTTGATTAAAGGGTAATTTAAAATTTTCAAGTTTGCAACCAGTGAATGCGGTAGTGTAAAAAAAAATTTGTGTAAATTTTTTATAGAAAAAATGGGCATCATCCTTTAGGGTGAGGTGAAAGAGAAAAAATAAGCTAGAACCATAAAGGAGGGTGCTCTAACTCTATATTTAGAATGCAAGAGATTAGTTTGCCTGAAATTAAGGATTTTATCAAGGACTTAGTTTTAGTTCCAAAGAATATTTTTAAGTTGATAAGAAGAAATATTAAGGACCTCATAGGGAAATTTTTTACGAACTTACTATTTTTTAGAAGACAAAAATAGTCCATATATTGGTTGTGTTTTGTAACTTAAATTAAAAAAAATCACAAGGAATAAAGGGTGTTATTATGAAAAAATTTTCATACCCTTTAATTATCTTTTACATGGTATTTTTTATGGACTATGTTGGTTTTAGCAAAAGTCTATATCCTCCCAAAAAGAACAGTATTAAAATTATTGTGCCAAAAAATGTCGTAATTGGCGATCCCTTTGAACTTAAGATATACTTCAAAAAAACACCATTACATATACAAATTTTCTGGTTAAATAGAAAACTTGAGCTAACTTGTTTAAATCACAATACAATAACGATATTTCTTGGAAGTGATATAAAAAGAGATAAACCTGGTTTTAAATTATTAACAATAAAATACGGCAATAAAAAAATTTTAAAGAGGATATATTTAAAGAAAAGAAAATCAAGTATAACCAGAATCCAGGTACCCAGAAAATTTTCTTCTTTATCTAAAAAAGACTTAAAGAGATATTTTAGAGAAAAAAGGATTGTAGAATCTGTGTTGTTTAAAGTAACAAAAAAACGTTATTATGAAAAAGACTTTATTCCTCCTATTTTTCCGTTGAAGATATCTTCTCCTTATGGACGGGTGAGAATAATAAACAATAAAAATCCTTCAATCCATACAGGGATAGATATAAAGGCAAAAGAGGGAACCCCAGTTAAGGCAATCAATTCTGGAATTGTTGCCCTTACTATGGATCAATTTTTTTCTGGAAAGTCTATCTATATAGACCATGGATATGGGATAGTTAGCATGTATTTTCATCTAAAAAAAATACTGGTAAGACAAGGACAAAAGGTAAAAAAAGGAGAGGTCATAGGCCTGTCTGGAAAAAGTGGTAGAGTGTCAGGACCCCATTTGCACCTCGGGGTCTCCATCCTTGGAAAGATGGTGGCCCCTGAAAAATTGATAAAAAAATTTTAATTAATCCTTTTCAATTAGAGAATTTTGCTGGTTAAAGCAGGTAGCAAATATAAGCCCTTTACCTTTAAACATATTCACAGTGCTAAATACATAGGAAGAAACCTTTTTTCTCATCTCTTCAGGTAAGGAATTAAAATAAGATATCATCTCATCATCTTCCATTGCAGCCATCTTTTCCCAGATCTTTGAGGGATCATCTTGCTCTGAAGTCTCTTGTTTGTTCTTTTCAAATTCTAAAAAGAATTTTTCACCTTTTAAAAAGGCATTATCAATGCTTTTTTTTATTTTTTCTTTTAGGCTGTTTAAAGTTTTAATGTCAGAAATATTATCAACAATACAAATTTTTTGATCATTCTTGCAAAAATATAATTTTAAATATAAGTTTGAGTCTTTTTGAGTAACTTCTATTTCAAAAAACTCATCCATTTTTTATCTCCTCCTTTATTTAAGGACCTTCCCTGTTTCCATATACCAGAGATATAGATCCAGCTCTCCCAGTTGCAAGCAGACACGAGAACCTATTTCCTCAAGCACAGATTCAATCTGTAAATACCTTTTTTTAGTGAGAGAGTTGGGTCTTTTTACAAGACCCTCTCTCTCTAACAAGTGTATTATGTGAAAATCCACAATAGCATAATCTAAAAATCCAATATTTCTTAAAAAATGGCTGGCCTCTTTATATCCAATACCTTTAATATTTTTTACAAGCCACTCCCTTTTTTCTTCTTTATCTTGAATTGAAAAAATAATCTCTTTTATAGAATCCATATACTTTCTTGCAGATACAATGAATTGTGCCCTCTTTTTTGGGAATCTATGCCCATGAGTTTTGAGGGATTTTGAAAGGTCTTTTTCTTCTACATACAAAAATTCATCCTTAAGTCTTTCCTGAATCAAAATACTCTTTTGAGCATTAAAATTTGCTGTAAGGATACAAAAACAAAGCTCCTTAAAGATATCTTTACTATTGCCTTTGCCTAAGTTTATGAACTCATGGATTCGCTGATTTACAATAGAGCTAATTTTGCTTTGTTTTAATTTTTTTATTCTGACAATTAAAGAAATATAGGTGTTTTTACTATTTCTCATTTCCTTTATTTGACGATCTCAGTTCCTATTCCAGCCTTTGTAAATAGCTCTAAAATAATTGAATTTTCAATACGTCCATCAATGATGTGGGTCTTTTCAACACCCTCTTCCAATGCCTCAATACAACATTTTACTTTCGGTACCATACCACCTCTTATAATGCCAGTGGATATGGCCTCAAGGGCCTTTTTTCTATTTATTGAAGAAATCAACTCACCTTTAGACATAATACCTGGCACATCTGTCAACAAAATAAGTCTTTTTGCCTTTAATGCTGAAGCTATAGCAGCAGCCACATCATCTGCATTAATATTATAAGTGTTTCCCTCTTCATCAACACCTACTGGTGCTATAACCGGAATAAATCCTTTATCTTCTAAGGTTTTGATTAATTCGTTTTGAATACTAACAACTTCGCCAACCTTTCCAAGGTCTATTATCTCTGGTGGGGCATCTTGTTTTGATACTACCATTTCCAGCTTTCTTGCCTTAATTATCCATCCATCTTTACCTGAGAGTCCAACCCCCTTTCCGCCCATTAAATTTATTAAATTTACAATCTCTTTGTTGACCTTACCCACTAAGACCATTTCCACCACATCCATGGTCTTTTCATCAGTGACCCTTAAACCTTGTCTGAACTTGGAATCAATTTTTAGTTTTTTAAGCATATTTCCAATCTGTGGTCCACCTCCGTGGACTATCACAGGATTTATACCAATATATTTTAATAAAATAACATTCAGGGCAAAGGCCATTTTTAAATTTTCATCAATCATGGCGTGACCGCCATATTTTATAACAATGGTCTGTTTGTAGAATTCTCTAATATATGGAAGGGATTCTAATAAGATTTTTGCCTTTTGTCTTTCTGCTTCCATCTCTTTGCTCCAAAATAAAAAAATAAAAAGGGAGTCTGCAATATCAGACTCCCTTTTATTATCAATAGCTAAATAAGTCAAATTTTATGCAGCTGCATCCAACTCACGTCTGGCAGCCATATCAAAAAGTATCCTTTCTCTTGCCTTGTCAATGCCAAGGGCCTTTCTCTTTTTGTCAATGTGGGCAATCATGAGTTTTGCCATTTCGTATGGATCTTCTGCAAAGCCCCAGCATCCAAGACCCATTTTTTCCAGACCGCTAAAGAGTAGTTCATGGAACTTAGTGCCTTCCACAGTTGGGAAGGTAACTCCAAAGACAGTATATACACCTGAGGCAACAAAGTATTGACCAATAGATATGGCCTTTTCACTCATCCATTCTGGAGCAGCACCTGCAACAGGGACATCTGCAAGGGAATTTCCAAGACCACCTGTTTTGACTACTTCTGCGGCTGCAATCAAAATTCTACTATTGTCAACACAAGAACCCATTCCAAGTACAGGTGGCATACCAACAGTCTCACACACCTCAGCAAGACCATCACCAGCCAAATGAGCTGCTTCAGGTACTAAAAGACCCGCTTTAGCAAGGGATATCTGGGAACAACCTGTCTGGAGGACCAAAACGTCCTTTTTAATAAGCTCTTTTACCAACTCCACATGCACATAATCGTGTTTTACCCTGGGATTAGTACATCCAACTACTCCAGCAAGTCCACGAATCCTACCATTTATAATATTTTCATTTAAAGGCTTATAAGATGCCCTAAATGTTCCACCAAGGGCATATTTTATATATTCATGAGAAAAACCGTGAATACCAGGATTTACTATTTGTGGGATCTCAACTTTTACCTTTCTATTCTTAAACCTTGCAATTGCCCTGATTACGATTTCATCAGTACACTTCTTTGGATTATGCTCATCTAATTCAATGTGTTCAGCACCTTCAATCTTTGCCCTTGGATTTGTGGTAAACAAAAATGTATTATAACATTTAGCAACAGTGCTAAGGCCCTGCATAATACACTGAACATCCACACCCATAGCATCGACAGCACCAGTTGCAAGAACCAATTCAGTGGACAAGAAATTACCAGCATGGGGGATTCCATGCCTGGACAATACTTCAGCACCAGAACAACACATTCCAGCAACATTTATACCTTTTGCGCCAGCCTCTTTTGCGGCCTCGATTAAGGCTGGATCATTTACTGAGGCCAACATTGACTCAAAAAGATTTGGCTCATGTCCATGAATTATTACATTTACATAATCCTCTTTTAAAACTCCCATATTGACATTGGCGAGCACAGCAGATGGAGTACCATAAAGGATGTCAGAGATCTCTGTGGCAACCATGGAACCACCCCACCCGTCAGACAAGGCACATCTGCTAAATTGCAAAGTAATATTTTCATAGTGTTGATCCACACCAATATGGGTCCTGTGCATGGTCTCCATAATCTCTCTCATTGCACCTCTAGGAACAATACCCAATTTTCTCCATGTTTCTACTGTTGCTTCTGGGACCCTTTTAACAAATGGAATCTCACCTTCAACCTGTGTATAGGTTCTCTCTAATTCTTCATATAAATCCTTTGCTATCTCCTCAATAGAGCGTCCTTCTGTCTCTATATCAATAGCCTTTGCAACCTCAATTAATTTAATTGGGTCCTTAATCTGATAATCCTTGATCTTTCCAGTAACTACTTCCCTGAAAATATCCAGCATAGCCATACCATGGTCTGTATGAGCAGCAGCACCAGATGCAACCATCCTTGCAAAATTCCTTGCCTGTATGGTATCAATTGTTGCCCCACAAACACCTGTTTTTGAATAAGGATCCTTTGCATTTAATCTGCATGGTCCCATGGAACAGTGCTTACAACAGGCAGAATCAGAACCTATAGGACATGGCTTCATATCTGCTGCACGCTCAAAAACCGTTGAAACACCATCCTTATGAGTCCTCTCCAGCATTTGGGCAGTAGCATCACAAATTGTAAAATCTTTAGCGGAAAACTTTTTCTCCTTCACTTTCTTGGCTTTTTTCTCCATATAATCCTCCCTTATGGAACTATTAAAAACTTTAAAAATAAACTATCTTATTGAAATCCTTTACAATCTGTTAAAATTCAGTGTATTGTATGTTCTAAAATTTTCTTTGTCAAGCAACTAGCGTCTTTAATTTGCTATAAAAAGAGAAAATAACGTGTAAACATCAATAATACTCAGGTTTCAAATCCCTCACCATTAATTCCTCAACAGCACTCTTTGGATCTTTATCTTCATATAGTATTTTATAAACTTGAGTAGTTATTGGCATATCTACCCCTTTTTTTCTACCCAGCTCGTAAAGTGCCTCGCAGGTCTTCACCCCTTCTGCAACCATCTTCATACTATTTAATATATCCTTTAGTTTTTCTCCTCTGCCAATTCTAAGTCCTACCTTTCTGTTGCGGCTAAGATCTCCAGTACAGGTTAAAACCAGATCACCAAGTCCTGATAAACCCATAAAAGTCTCTTTTTTTGCTCCCATCATAACTCCCAGTCTGGACATCTCAGCAAGCCCTCTGGTTATAAGTGCTGCTCTGGGGTTATATCCAAATCCCAACCCATCGCAAATACCTGCACCAATGGCAATGACATTTTTTATTGCACCTCCAAGCTCAACTCCTCTATAATCTTCATTCCTATACACCCTGAAAGTCTTTGTGGAAAAAATTTTTTGAAGCCTCTCGCAAACTTGTTTGTGATCACACCCAATAGATACAGCAGTGGGATAACCTAGAGACACTTCTTTTGCAAAGGATGGTCCTGATAGCACTCCATATATGGGTTCAAGACCAGATAATTCTTCAAATATAACCTGGGATAAGGTTTTAAGTGATCCTACTTCAATCCCTTTACTTGCACATACAATTATTTTATTTTTTGTTAAATAAGGTCCTATTTCCCTCACCACTTCCCTTATAAACTGGGCAGGTACTACTATTAAAATAAAAACAGTATCAATTACTGCTTCTTTTAAAGAATTTGTATAACAAAGGTTGGAATTTAACTTTATCTCTGGTAAAAACCAGGTATTAATTCCCTTTTTTTTAATCTCCTCTAAAAGCTCCTCTTCCCTCACCCATAAAATTACCTTATATCCTTTTGATGCAAGCAAATTAGCTAAGGTCGTTCCCCATGAACCAGCTCCTAATACTCCTATTTTCAAAACAGCCTCTCCTTTCCATAATTTTTTGGAGTTATCTAATCCTTTTCCTTCAAGTTTGTCAACTTTGGTTAAAACTACAGTGGATTTTTAACTTTCCTTGACAAAGTATTCACCAATCATCTAACATTTTATTCATTGAATGATAGTGGCTGTAGGGAAATAGTTCCACTACATTGTGATGATGGATTTACGTAAAATTTTTGAAAATTTCTTTCAGGCCAGGATATGAAAAAAACAATTGAATTTAATAAAACAGAGCTGGAGATCCTAAAGATAGTTCAGGACAATATTCCAGACAGTCCCATGCCATTTCTGGAAATTGCAAACAAAATTGGTATAACTGAAGAGGAAGTTTTGAATTTTTTAAAAGACCTTAAATCTAAGGGCATAATAAGAAGATTTGGTGCAACTTTAAAACATCAAATTGCAGGATATGAATGTAATGTCATGGTGGCTTGGAAGATTGAACCAGAAGAAAAAATAGAGAAAATTAAAGACATATTTATTAATAGGCCTGAAATAACACATTGTTATATACGCAAAACATCTCCGAGCTGGCCATATAACCTCTATACAATGATTCATGGAAGATGTGAAAGTGAATGCAACTTTCTTGTAAAAGAACTGCAAAAATTAACAGGAATAAAGGATTATCAACTTCTTTTTAGTGAGGGAGAACTCAAAAAAACTTCAATGAAGTATTTTTAATCTACAACAAATCCAGGAGAACCTTATGAATAGATCAGCTCATTTGTTTAATAGGGCATTAAATGTTATTCCAGGTGGGGTAAATAGCCCTGTTAGGGCATGTAAAAGTGTGGGTGCTGAACCGATTTTTATAAAAAAAGGAAAGGGGAGTAAGATCTATTCTGTTGATGGCGAAGAATTTGTTGACCTTGTCCTTTCCTGGGGGCCTCTAATTTTGGGTCATGCACATCCAGAGGTGATAGAAGCAGCCAAGAATGCAATAGACTTAGGTTCTAGTTTTGGAGCCCCATGTGAGGCTGAAGTAATTTTGGCTGAAATGATCTGTGAGGCCATACCCAGTATAGAAAATGTGAGAATGGTAAATTCTGGCACCGAAGCCACCATGAGCGCCATTCGCCTGGCAAGGGGTTATACCAAGAGAAAAAAAATATTAAAATTTAATGGGTGTTACCATGGACATGTAGATCATTTACTTGCAAAGGCTGGCTCAGGGGTAGCTACTTTTTCTATTCCAGGGACCCCAGGAGTGCCTGAAGATATAGTAAAAAATACATTAATTGCTGAATATAACGATCTTGATGAGGTAAAAAGACTTTTTAAACAACATGGGGAAGATATTGCCTGTGTTATTGTGGAGCCAATTGCCGGAAATATGGGACTTATCCCACCAGAAGATAATTTTTTAAAAGAACTTAGAAAGATCACCCAAGAATACGGCAGTTTACTTATATTTGATGAAGTAATAACTGGATTTAGATTTACCTATGGTGGGGTACAAAATATCTTTAAAATCAAACCAGATTTGACCTGTCTTGGTAAAATTATTGGTGGTGGATTTCCTGTTGGCGCATTTGGGGGACCACGAGAAATCATGGAACACCTAGCACCTGAAGGAGATGTGTATCAGGCTGGGACCCTTTCTGGAAATCCAGTGGCAATGGTTGCTGGCATAGCCACTTTAGAAGTCCTCAAAAAGAGCAATTACTATGAACTTGAATCTTACACAAAAAAATTAGTAGATTCCATTGAATCAAGTTTTAACAAAAATTCTATACCAACAACCATAAATCACATTGGATCGGCTTTTACAATATTTTTTACTGAAAAAGAAAGGGTGACCAATTTTAAAGATGCAGCAACAACTAATGTAAATACATTCTCAAAATTTTTTATCCATATGAGAAATTCAAATATATTCATACCACCAGCTAATTTTGAATGTATGTTTACTTCCTTTGCCCACGACATAGTTGATATGGAAAAAATTGTTGATGCTGTGCAAAATTTTAAAATATAGTTACCACGGACGGCTCAATATGATCCTTGACAAAGAGAAATCTATTAAATTAGAAGGTCATAAAAATTTTTTAACAGAATTATTACACAAGGAGGTA
The DNA here is from genome assembly GCF_054657475.1 of Desulfothermus naphthae. Lineage (NCBI taxonomy): Bacteria > Pseudomonadati > Thermodesulfobacteriota > Desulfovibrionia > Desulfovibrionales > Desulfothermaceae > Desulfothermus > Desulfothermus naphthae. The sequence continues at coordinate 902,186 of NZ_BAAHYQ010000001.1, read as the reverse complement.
GTGCAAAATGAAAAAGGTATTTTTATTGGCAGTAGCCGGAGCATTGATTTTTTTTCTAACAGGGAGTGTAATTGAGGCCATGAAGATGCCAAAGACAGTTTTGATGAACGCATGTTTGGGAAAGACCAAAAATCCAGTTTATGCCCCTGTTAATTTTCCCCATCAAAAGCATGTGAAGCTGGGATGCCCTGTATGCCACCACAAATGGACAGATAAAAAGAACCCCCCAAAAAAATGTGTTGATTCAGGATGTCACGATATATTAGGTGCCAAAGGAGCCCAGATGAGAGCTAAAAATTCCGCTTATAATGCTTATCACAATCCAATAAGCAATCTAAGCTGTATGGGTTGCCATAAGAATAAAAAGAAGCAAAATCTGGCAACAGGGCCAATTGCGTGTAAAAAATGTCACGTAAAATAGTATAAATTAGGGGGATATTTTCCCCCTTTTTTGGAGAATTTCATGGCAAAAAAACAAGAAGACGTCATAGAACTCACAGATATTGTAGAAGAAAATGATACAAATGGTACTGGAGAAAAAGATTATTTGGATAAGGACTTAGAAGAACTTTTAGATGACGTAGAAAATGACCTAGAACAAGTGGGGGATAAAAGCGAAAAAAAATCTTTGGATGAAGAGCTGGACGCTTTATTAGAGGGAAATGAATCTTCAGGTTCAAATGAGACAGATGCTGAAAAAAGTGAAGATGAGGAGTTGGATATAGACTCTATTTTTGAAAAATTGGACCAAGATTTGAGTGTTGAAGGAGAGGAAGAAACAACAAAAGATATATCACCTGATACAGAAAAAGAGCGGAAAGAAGAAAATTTAGATACTCAGAAAGAATCTGAACCAGTATCCCAGGAAGATATAGATTCTCTTTTTGAGGAGCAAGAAGAGAAGGCTCCTTCTCAAGACATAGAGTATAAAAAAACGCAGGAAGAACATGAAGAAACAGCAGAAGTAGAAGAGAAAATTGAAGAACACAAAGAAGAAAAACATGAAGTCGAGCAAGAGCAGCAGCCAGAAGTCCTTTCAGAAGAAAAAGATAAAAAAGAATTAGATGAAATTGTTATAAACTTAGAAAATAAACTCCATCACATTGAAACAAAATTTTCTCAATTAGAAGAAACTATTATTTCTAAATTAGAAGAAATTAGAGGGGAAAAGCAAAGCAGTGAACAAGAGATAGCTATTGACAATATATTAAATAAATTTCATGAACTAACAGATGATATTAAAGCTTCAGTAGAAATAGTTAATAAAAAGATTCAAGATATATCTACAAAAATTGAGGAAGTAAAAATAACGCTAAAAGAGAATATTAAAGACTTTTTTGATGATTTAAAAAAAGAATTAATAGAAGAAGTTCACAGACTGGTACCAGCTGAAGCTGCCAGGATTGTTAGAGAAGAGATAAAGGCATTAGAAGAAGAGCTTGAAGAAGAGGATTAAAAAAGGAAGGGGTGCCAAGCAGGTTTCTCTTCCTTTTTTGCCGTCCGGAATATGACCAGGTGGTTGAGGCCAGGCCATTTCCCCAATCCGGACGGATTTTTTATATAACAAGAGTTACGTAATTTTATACAAACTCCTTGAAGGTTCCGTAAAATGAAAGAAAAAGAAATAAAAAAAATGGCAGTTCAGGTAACAAAAGAAATCATAGTTAAATTTATTGAAATTGGAAGGATCTCTCCAACAAACTTTGATCAATTTTTTGCCCCAATCTATAAAGAGGTCTTACAAACCATTGCTACTCCTATAAGTATACAAGAACAAGATGACGACAAATAACAGCTCTAAAAATTCCAGGGACTATTTAATAGCTGGGATGTTTTCTAAAATAGCGCCGGTGTACGATTTTTTAAACCACTTTTTAAGCCTGGGAATTGATATCTACTGGAGAAAAAGACTTGTCAAACTCATGGAGCCCACACAAAAAAATCCTATTATTCTAGACCTTGCAACAGGCACAATGGATGTGGCAAAAGAAATTGAAAAGAGGTTTAAGAACAATAATCCATTTATATTTGGAATTGACCTCTCCTTAAAAATGCTCAAACAGGGAAAGAAAAAAATCAATAAATCAAAGATATTTGCCCTATGTGGAAATGCCAAAAATCTTCCTTTTAAAAGTGCAAGCGTGGACTTTGTAACAATTGCCTTTGGTATTAGAAATATTAATCCCAGGTCTCAGACATACAAAGAGGTATTACGGGTACTTAAACCTGGGGGAAAATTTTTGATTTTAGAGTTTGCATCAACCAAAAAAAAGATTTTATTTGGCCTATATAATCTCTACTTAAACCATCTCTTACCTCAAATTGGAAACCTAATTTCCAAAGATCCGAGAGCTTACACCTATCTTAGTGAAACAATAAAAAAATTTCCCCTGGCCAAAAACTTACAAATGGAACTTGTGGAGGTCGGTTTTAGAGATGTATCATATGTTCCCCTGACCTTTGGAATAGTGAATCTCTATATAGCCAAAGCTCCCATATAATCAAAAAACTTTTGGATGTTACAAAGGAGAAGGAAATGGATATTAGTTGTTAAAAATCTTTTATCTGATGGTAAAATATATTATAACCAGCCCAATTAACATTGCAAATAGGCCAAAATTTCTAAAGGCAGAAGAGGGTATTTCGGATATGTTTTCCAAGAATTTTTTAAGATCCACGGGAAACAGAAAATAAATCATGCCTTCTAAAATAAATGCCATACCTAGTGCGCAGAAAAACAGTTGCAAAGGAGTAACATACATGGTCTGTTATAATGAGCTACAAATTAGTGTATGTCAATTTTAAAATACAGAAGGTTCAAAGATTTCTTTTAAACACGTCATAAATTTTGGAATAATGGCAAAGAGAGGCAATATAAATAAACTTAAAGAGATAAAGTTAAGTTATATTTTACATAGCTAGGTTTAAGGATTAGAAGCTAATGATTAAATGGATCTCAGCAGAGAAGGATTGGGGAAAGTATCCAGTAAAAATATGAGGATAAAAAAGGAGGAGGAGACATGCAAGACATGCTTTTTGAACAAGGTCCTATAAGACCACCTAGTGAAGCATTTAGTTTGCTTCTAAGGTTTACCAGGAATTGCCCGTGGAATAATTGTGAATTTTGTCCTGTGTATAAGGGGACTAGATTTTCTAGTAGGCCTGTAAAGGAAATTTTGCGGGATATTGATGCAGTTAGATTTATTTTAGATGACCTGAAAGAAAGATCTTGGAAACATGGATATGGTGGTGAGTTAACAAGGGAGTTTATATCAGAGATTTTGAGGGATCCTAATTTAAATGAACTATATAAACATGTTGCAGCCTGGGCATATCGCGGAAATTTTACTGTTTTTATACAAGATGCAAATAGCCTTATTATGAAGACTGACCATTTGGTTAAGGCAATTAGGTATTTGAAGGAAAAAATTCCGCAAATTACTAGGATTACAACTTATGGTCGGGCATCCACTATTGCGAGAAAAAGTCTGGAAGAACTAAAGGAATTAAAAGACGCTGGTCTTACCAGAATTCATGTTGGAATGGAGTCAGGGTCTGATAAGGTTCTTAAACTTGTAAAAAAAGGAATAACTGCAAAGCAACTTATTTCGTCAGGACACAAGGTAAAACAAGCTGGTATTACCCTTTCAGAATACTTAATGCCAGGACTTGGTGGAAAAGATTTATGGGAAGAACATGCTCTATTATCAGCTCAAGTTATAAATGAAATTGATCCTGATTTTATAAGACTTCGTACCTTGCACATTATTCCTGGCACTCCACTTTTCGTAAAATATAAAAAAGGGGATTTTAAAAAACTCACGGAAGACGAAGTAGTTAAGGAAATCAGACTATTTATTGAAAATTTGGATGGTATAACCAGTACTTTGACCTCAGATCATATTGCAAATTTACTTGAGGAGGTGGAAGGGAAATTTCCTGAAGATAAGGAGAAAATGTTAGGTGTAATTGACGAGTATTTATCTCTTCCAGATGAAGATAGGATTTTATTTCGTCTTGGAAGAAGGGGTGGGGGGCTTAGATCAGTAAAAGAATTGGCAGACCCTTATATAAAACAAAGACTCAAAAGTGCAAAAGAGGAGCTAGAGTCTTCAGAAGATAAGGATATAGATGAACTAATTGAAGAGATGGGGTATCAATATATATGAGTATTGATACAATAGTTACCACATTAAATTCATTTATTGGAAAATCCATTTTAGTTTCTGCCTTTTTGTGTTTTTTAGGGGGAGTGCTTGCTAGCTTAACTCCCTGTGTATATCCACTTATTCCAGTTGTTGCCTCATATGTGGGTTCAAAGTCAGTGCATACTTCTAAAACCAATTCCTTTTTTATGTCTCTTTCTTATGTTATGGGAATGGGTGTTGTGTATTCTCTTTTAGGGATATTTGCTGCCATAACAGGAACTCTCTTTGGCAGGATCGCCACAAATCCAATAAGTTATTTTTGTGTAGGCAATCTTTTTTTACTACTTGGCCTAAATGTTTTAGATATAATCCATTTGCCTGTTATTTCTCCAAAAAATTCAGAAAAAAAAGGTATTTTAGGTGCATTTTTAGTGGGTGCAGCCTCGGGTCTTATTACATCTCCATGTACTACGCCCATACTTGGAGCAATTCTATTTTACGTGGCTTCCACAAAAAGTATTTTGTGGGGCAGTGTACTAATGTTTTCCTTTTCAATGGGAATGGGTATGCTTTTAGTTATTGTAGGGACCTTTTCTGGCATTTTAACATCTCTGCCAAAACCCGGCACATGGATGGAAAAGATAAAGAAATTTCTTGCATTTTTACTCATATTAATTGGCGAGTATTTTTTGATAAAGACAGGACAAATGATGTAGCTTATCTTAGTTTTTTTTAATTAACTTATTGATTTCATTTAATATTTATTTTTTTATAATTTCCGAGCTCGGGTATTACATTTCTTACTCCCCCAATTGGATCTGGCACATCCTTTTGATAGCGTGGGATAATGTGGATGTGTAGATGATTGATGGTTTGACCTGCCACTTTTCCTTGATTAACTCCTATGTTATATCCTTCAATTTTTGAGTTTTTCTCAAGTCTTTTTAACATCTTTTTATAGAAAAGGATTGCTTTTTTGTCTTTAGAATTTGTCAAAAAATTTATGTATAGTTTCTTTAAATCTCTTTGTTCAATGGATTTTTTTACATTTGGTAACACATGAATAAGCTCGTCTAACTCTTTGTGATTGAGCTCAAATATGGATTGGATATGTCTTTTAGGGATAATGAGTGCATGTCCTGGAGATACTGGATAGCTATCAAATATTGCATATAAGTTGTCTCCAGAATATATTATATGTGTTTTAAGAAGATTTTCTATATTACAAAAAATACAATTTGGGTTCATGATTTAATTTGCAAAAAATTTATTGTAAATTAGTGGTTAATTGTTTAATATAAAACAAATGAATTCAAATGTAAAAATAATCTTTGAAAAAGAGATTTCAACAGCAGAAATAGTGGTATCTCCCCGACCTGTGTGGAAGTGTTTATCATGTCCCATGCATGGAATGCGTCCTTCGTGCCCTCCTTTTGTCCCTTCTTGGAAAGAGACCAAAGAGTGGGTTAAAAGCTATAACAAAGCCATTTTAATAAAATTTTTTGTCAGCAGGGAAAATTTTGAACAGGATAAAAGAAACATCATTTTTTACTTATTAAATAGGGAAAAGGAGCTTTTTTCCAAAGGTAATCCTTATGCATTTTCCCTATTTCCTGGTAGTTGCAATTTATGTACAAATTGTTCCTTTCAAACCCATAAAAAATGTTTAATGCCAAATTATGTTAGGCCTTCAGTTGATGCCATTGGCATAGAGCTTAGTTCAATTACCACAATTAATTTTCAGGAAAGTGTCCTATATTCATTGATTTTTAAATCATAAAATAAAAAAATAATTATGCCAATTCAACTTCTTTGGCAATCTCAGAAATTGCAGAGATTGCAATCTGCAAAAATTCATTTAAATCAAGGCCTATTTTTTCACATTCCTTTATTCTTTCTCTAGATACATTTGCTGCAAAGCCTTTGTCCTTCATCTTTTTTTTCACGCTTTTTACCTTCATGTCCTGCATTTTTGTAGGTCTAACCAAGGCATTTGCCCTGATGAGTCCAGTTACAGTCTCAGAGCATCTTAAGGCAAAGTCCAGTTTTGACTTGGGCTGAATGCCTGTGTTTTCATAGCTATGGGCTGCTATTGCGTACAATGCATGTTCTGGAAGTTTGTCTTTTAATATTTCTTTAGTTGCAATAATGCCGTGTTTTTCAGGATGCTCCTTTGTTTGTTCATAGTCAATATCGTGCAAAAGACCCACTACACCCCACATCTCTTCATCTTCTGAAAGGTGTTTTGCAAGTTTTCTCATCACTGCTTCTGTTTCAAGTGAATGAAAAATCAAGGACTTGAGAGTGTTCACCTAAAGATAGATAAAAATCTTTGCTGATATTGGGCAAAAATTTCAGGATCAGTTAATGCATGCCATAATTTCATTGATGCATGAACCATTTCTTCCTTTTTAGATACAACTTTCGTCCTACGTGTCATTCGTCCAAGATGATGTCTTGTATTGCTATTATCTCTTTCTATTGTTACTGTTCCTCTTTTTCCTATTATATGGCGCTCTCGCGGCAACACCTTCTTAAAAGCTTCCCAATCATCTGTATAAAAAACACAGTCCTTCAATTGTTCAAGTTTTTTGTATAACCGTCTGAAGGTTGAAGCATCACGATTGCCGATAACCCAGGCAATAGTTCGCCCTCTGCTACGATCCAACGCCTTGATAATCCATATTTTGTTTTTTTTGACTGGATAAAATGCCACATCTCATCAAATTCTATTTCTTTTATCTCATTAGATATAACTGGTTCTGGAAGTGATTCGGCTTCCTCTTTTATCCATCGGTAAGTCAATGAACGAGAAACTCCAAATAATTTAGCTAAAAAGCCAAATGATGCTTTACCAAGAGAATAAAGAATAACTGCAAGGGCTTTTTTTACTTTCAGAGATTCTTTTCTCCTTGCATCTCCTATCACAAAAGTTCGTGAACAGTTCTTGCAGAGATACCGCTGTTTTTTACGAACAAAACCATTTTTGACGACTTGCGTTGAATTACAATGCTTGCATACAACCATTTTCTCCCTCCCATTATTTTGGTTGGGATAACTTATATTATATTTCTATCTAAATGTAAACACTCTCAAGGACTTTTCATGTATGTGCTCGTGTAGGATTTTTACTGCCTCTTCTCTGGTCATAACAATCCTCCTTTTCAACACCCTTTAAAGCTCCTCAAGGGGGAGCCTGTGCTACTCTTATTCATTTCCTTCCATCTTTTCAAGATTCTTGTCTAAAATAAGGATTTACAAAGTTTATGTTATATATCCTCTTGCCATCCTTTAAAATGTGTTTTATCACAAATTTATGGACAAAAAATACATCCAGAACCCTCATGACGCATTTGTGAAGGAGATCTTCTCGCACAAAGAGCAGGCTGAAGATTTCTTAAAAAATTATCTGCCTCAAAATATTTGCAAATTAATTGATTTTGATTCTCTTGCCATTGTCAAAGACTCCTTTGTGGATGAAGATTTAAAAAAACATTTTTCTGATTTACTCTATGAAGTCCAGATAAGTTCCAGAGATGGATTTATTTATTTGCTTTTTGAGCACAAAAGCACTCCACAAAGATTCACTGCTTTGCAACTTCTCAGATATATGGTCAAAATCTGGGATCTATATCTCAAACAAAATCAATCTTCTACTCTACCTGTTATTATTCCATTAGTCATCTACAATGGTTACAGAAAATGGACAATAAAAACAAACTTTTCCGAACTTTTTGGAGAGACTGAAAAAGAGTTAGATAGTTATATACCAGACTTTAATTACCTCCTTTACGACCTATCCAGTATATCTGATGAAGAGATCAAAGGAACAGTGATATTAAAGGCTACTTTAATGGCCCTTAAATACCTTACAACACCTGAACCAGGCAAATATCTGGATCGTATTTTTAGTCTTTTTAAAGACCTTGGCGAGAGTAATACACCACTTCAATATTTGGAAACGCTACTTCGCTATATAGTGAGTGCAACTGACAAGATAGAAGAAAAGGATATAAAAAAGGCAATAAAACAAATAGGAAAGGGGGCAGACATTATGCCAACACTTGCAGAAAAATGGATAGAACAAGGACGTATGGAAGGACGAATGGAAGGCATGATTTTAGAGGCCCAAGAAATGGTTCTCGAGGCCTTAATAGAGAAGTTTGGCCTCATTAAACCAGATTTGTCTGTTAAAATTAAGGGAATTGTGAATAGAGAGGTTTTAAAAAGTTTGCTTAAACTCGCTATTAGAGTCGATTCCATACAGGAATTTGAGGAAAAATTAAAACAACTTGATTATAGAGTGAACAGTGAACAGAATAAAATTTTTATCTCAAATTAAAGGGGAGGGCAGGTATTGTTTACTTTCTTTGAGTTTAGCATTATTTGCCTCTCCCCATTTTTGTCCTCTTGCCATTTATTAAGTGATGTTTTAATAAAAAATTATGGAGAGAAAATACATACAGAACCCTCATGACGCATTTGTGAAGGAGATCTTCTCACACAAAGAGCAGGCTGTAGATTTCTTAAAAAATTATCTGCCTCAAAATATCTGCAAATTAATTGATTTTAGTTCTCTTACCATTGTCAAAGACTCCTTTGTGGATGAAGATTTAAAAAAACATTTCTCTGATTTACTCTATGAAGTTCAGATAAGTTCCAGAGATGGATTTATTTATTTGCTTTTTGAGCACAAAAGCATCCCGCAAAGATTCACTGCTTTGCAGCTTCTCAGATACATGGTCAAAATCTGGGATTTATATCTTAAACAAAATCAATCTTCTACTCTACCTGTTATTATTCCATGAGAGTGCAACTGACAAAATAGATGAAAAGGATATAAAAAAGGCAATAAAACAAATAGGAAAGGGGGCAGACATTATGCCAACACTTGCAGAAAAATGGATAGAACAAGGACGTATGGAAGGACGAATGGAAGGTCGCATGGAAGGCATGATTTTAGATGCCCAAGAAATGGTCATTGAGGCTTTGATGGAGAGGTTTGGCCTCATTAAGCCAGATTTAGCTGTAAAAATTAAGGGAATTGTGAATAGAGAGGTTTTAAAAAGTTTGCTTAAACTCGCTATTAGAGTCGATTCCATACAGGAATTTGAGGAAAAATTAAAACAACTTGATTATAGAGTGAACAGTGAACAGAATAAAATTTCCACCTTAAGTTAGAAGGGGGGGCAGACATTGGTCTCTTTCAATATTATTTGCCCGCCCTCATTTTTTTCCTATCTCCTAGAAAGAATATTTCAGATTTTTATAAAACATTATTTATAATGTGTTACAATATCGTCAATAAATTCTTCTAATGTAAATTGTTCATTTATCTTTTCTTTTAACAAGTTGTGCAGTTGTGTAAATTCTTCTTTAAGAATATTAGCTTCTTTTTCAGGAGTTAAAAGAAGGCTTAAAATAAAATTTAATTTTCCATCATCTGATGGACTACCATGAAAGCGTTTTCTAAATTTCCACCATTGAGTAACAGAATCAAATTTTCCTTTAGAAGAAACAAAAATTTTTATTTCTTCTTCCTTTTTAAGAATATCTTTAAGAATATCTTTTGTGATGTTGTTATTAATCCATCTTTCTAATCCTAACGTATAATTTCCACATTCATCATGATTAAGCTTTATAACATAGAAAGGATTATTGTTAATTAACCAGTTCCTCTTTACTAAAACTACATTTAAGTAGCAAACTTTATCTCTAAAAATTAAATCTCTTATAAGGAAAGACTCTCCAAAAAGCTTTTTTATTTCCGGCTGAATATGATTTTGGAAGAATTCTTTTTTAATGTCTTCACATATTAAGAGAAAATTTTCCCATATATCCCATGCAATCTCAAATCGTTCTTTGCGCTCCTCTTCTGAAATCTTCTCATTAAGAAGATAGTTTTTAATTATTTCCTTCTTTTCTTCCCTCATCTTAAACCTCCTCTTCAAAGTTATTTTGGATCCAATTTACAAAATCTCTTAAAAACCACCTTACCTTATCGGCCTCACACTCTTTAATACATTTCTTTAGCCACGGAATTAAAAGTTTATAATAACTTGTTTCCAAAAATTTTCCTTTTTGTTTAAGTCGTTCTTTTGTTTGCGGTTTAATACTCACTGCTTTTCTCTTTAAACCTGAAAGATAAATAAGCAGATACTCATTTCCTGAAATTCTGTCCAAATGTTCTTTATAATCATCTAATTGATTTTCCTGTTCACCTGCCCAGGGCTTATTTTCAATACCTATTATAAAAGCAGGGTTTTTGTTGTTCTTTTGATTCTTGAACTCAACTATTAAATCAATCCTTCTATTTTGATTTTCTATTTGAGTAGTGAAACTTTCTCTTGAAACGGAGATTTTGCAAGATAAAAGCGAATTAATATTTTGCAATTGAGGACTTTCTGTTTGTTTTTTTATCTCTTTTAAAAACTTTTCAAGAAATACTTCTCCCTGCCCATGCGTACCATTGGGATCTATGAGTAAGGCTATAATATCTGACAGTTTATTTTCATCAGGTCCTATAATTTCAATCAAATTAAAATTAGAAGCCAAGTACCTATCAGTTTGTTTTTTTAACTCTTTTGCCACTTGATATCTGAAGATGAGTGGCTGAAAAAAATTTGTAAGCCTTCTTTCATAACTTGTTTGAACCTTTGAATAAAAATCTTTCAGTTCCTTAAAAAATCTATCAATAGATCTGAAATAACTCTCAGAGTTAAACTTTATGGCTACTTCCATTTTTTTCTTCTCCTTAGTTGTTTATAAATTTACTTCAATTTGCAAAAAATAAAAGAAAGACACCTCCTCTTAAACTATACCACAGTCTAAATATAAATAAATTTGACCAAGGGCAAGGAAGAAAACTCCCTCACCCTTTTTCAATATTTACTCTCTTTTAATTAAAGATTCCATCAAATCAGCCCTGTAAAACTCATTCTTTAGCTGGCTGACTTCATAAATCCTATTTTCCCCATCAATAAAATGAAGGTACTTCTCAAAATTTCCGCCTCCTGAAAAATAACCCTCAGGGGTTATGCACACCCATGCATCAGGAAAACTGGCAAAAGTCGCTTTTAGTTTTCCTGTTTCTACCTCCCATAGGTCTATAGTACCGTCTATATTACCGATTAGTAAAAATCTTCCATCTGGACTACAACTTAGGCAAATTTCCCTATCAAACTTTCCATTAACCACCCAAACTCTTTTCTCTTTTTCTACATCCCATACCTCTATTTCCCTATCTTTATTTAACATAAATATTTTGCCATTTAGAGAACATGAAACCAGTCTTAAATCAGGATAAAGGCTCATTTTTAAACTTTTGAGTAATTTCCCTGTTTTTATATCCCAGCAATTTATTGTTCCGTCTCTACTCCCAGATATAAGAACTCTACCATTAAAAATAAATTCTACTAGAAATATATCAGAGTAATGTCCTTTAAGGATTTTTGAACATATATCTTTTTTAAAATCCCAAATTTGTATAGTTTCTTTACTTGCAAAAACAAAAAAATTGCCATCAGGCGAAAATTTCACTGGAGAAGTTACACAAAATTCACTTTTAATAATCTTTTCAAAATGAGGTTTTTTCCTAAACCTAATAGATATATCTCGATTGGCTCCTCTATCTAAGAATTTAATCCATTTCCCTGTTTTAATATCCCAGAAGATTATTATCCAATCAGATGCAAACACAATAATTTTATTGTTTAAACTTACAAAACAAACTTCTTCTTTTGCCTTTGCAAATGAAAAACTCTTTACTAATTTTCCTGTTTTGGTTTCCCAGAGACTTATCTTTTTATTGTTTTTACCTGTAGCAATAAATTTACCATCAGGACTAAATGTCACCATTGAAGTATCTTTATCATGTATTTTTATTATATTTCCATCAGTTAAATTCCACAAAGTAACAAAACCTTGTTTTTGAAGTGTAACAAATCCTTGACCTTGAGGATTAAATCTTACTATATTTATATCCTCTGATGGTTCAATGGTTCTTAATAATTCTTTTGACTTTACATCCCACAGTTGTATTGCATTACACCAGGTAGATACAAGTATATCTCCCATAGGATTAAAGGTCATAAGTTCATGAGATTTTTTTAATACACCAAGCAAATTTCCAGTATACATATCCCATATTTTTATTTTGTAATCTTTATCTAACACGGCAATCAATTTTCCATCTGGACTAAAACACATATCTCGCAATCCTTTAAAAGGTCCTTTTAAAATAGATATTAGCTCTTCTGTTTCTATATTTCGCACTTCAACCTTATCATTTATACCAATAGATACGAGCTTTCCTCCATTATCAAAGGAAATGGTTTCTATTTCATCCTCTACTTTTAAAGCTTTTAGAAATTTTCCTGTATCTATATTAAATAGTCTTATTTTATTTATAGATGTAAGTGCTATTATACTTGAATTAGGGATAAAATTAATATAGTTTGTGGCGTATTTATTAAAAGTTCTGATTTTTTCTCCTGTTTTGGAGTCAATTATTTCTATTTTATCTTTATAGAGTATAAATTCTTCATCCTTTCTGATTATTTCTTTCTTTTCACATCTATAAATACATGCAAATCTTCCATCATTATTAAAACAGGCCCAATAATCATAATAAAATGGATAATTATTGAGAGTAAGAGCAGTAATAATCCTTCCGCTTTTTATATTCCAGGATTTTATATTAATTTTTCCATCTATATGTTTTAAAATACAAACAATCTTTTCCTCTTCAAAGACCGTCAGAGATAGTAATCTTTCATCCTCAGAAAATTTAATCTTTCTAAACAATCTTCCACTTTTTACATCCCAACACCTAATCTCTCTATCACATCCAGAAATAAAAATATTTCCATCAGATGTAAAATCTATTTTCTCTATTAAATAAATATGTGGATGTCCCAATTGAAAAATTGGTCTTTTATTAGATAATATATCTTTCATAATAATTTCTCCTTTTTTATTTTGTTATAATCACACACCTTATCTCATCATCATCAAATTCATTATCTTCATTACATATTAATTCTTTATTTATTGAGTTAAGTAAATCATTTATAACTTCTATACCCTTCTTATTTTCTATTTTTTTCCCATAAATTAAAATAATGGCATGATTTAAATGTTTTATTTCAATATTATTAAAATTACTTAAAGATTCAATAGCATTAATTACACCATTTTTTAATCCATCTATGCCCCAATCGTGTCCAGCACCAATAAAACACGAATTTTCGGTTTTAAAAAAATTTAATAAAAATTTTCTATTTTGTTTTAATGAATAAGTAAGCACTTTGATAATATCTTCAAAATAGCATTCTCCCTCTTGCAATACAGATTGAAACCCTTTATTTTTTGATTGATTTTTTAGTAAAATATCATTTGGCAAAATTGCTATTCCATCCACTTTTTGTCTTAATTTTTCAAACCAATCTTCAGCTACTTTCTTTCTTTTTGGGCCTTCAAAATAAAAAGGCATGCTCACTAACGCTATTGTTATTGCCCCGATTTTTCTTGCGATTTCAGCAACAACTACACTTGCTCCACTGCCTGTTCCTCCTCCCATGCCTGCCCGAATAAAAATTATATCCGAACCTTTTAAAGACTTTTTTAATTCATCATAACTATCTCGTGCTGCCATTAAGCCAATTTCAGGGTCGCCTTTGGCTCCGTCGTTTAAATCAAAGTTGTGTCCAAACCGTATTACTGGAACTTTAAATCTTTCTTCTAGCTTTTTTAATGAGTCCTTATCTGTATTGGCCGCTATAACTTCTATGTCTTTTATACTTTTTGACATTAAATATTTTATAAAATTAGACCCAGCGCCACCTAAACCAATAACTTTTACCTTTCCAAAATTTGTAGTCATTGTGATATCTCCTTATTTTAAGAATTTTTTAGGACAAAAATCCTCTTCCATTTTTCTAACGCTATTTATGCTACTTTAGACCTCAAATTTTTTCATTTTTTTGATAAAAAATTAACAACTAATTGAAATGAATTTGAAAATCCATACAAAACTCCTCTTGCCATCCTTATAAAAGGTGTTTTATAAAAAGATTTATGGATAAAAGGTATATTCAAAATCCCCATGATGCCTTTGTTAAGGAAGTGTTTTCGCACAAAGAGCAGGCTGAAGATTTTTTGAAAAATTATTTGCCTCAAAATATCTGCAAATTAATTGACTTTAGTTCTCTTACCATTGTCAAAGACTCCTTTGTAGATGAAGATTTAAAAAGACATTTCTCTGATTTACTCTATGAAGTCCAGATAAGTTCCAGAGATGGATTTATTTATTTGCTTTTTGAGCACAAAAGCATCCCGCAAAGATTCACTGCTTTGCAACTTCTCAGATACATGGTCAAAATCTGGGATCTATATCTCAAACAAAATCAATCTTCTACTCTACCTGTTATTATTCCATTAGTCATCTACAATGGTCACAGAAGATGGACAATCAAAACAAACTTTTCCGAGCTTTTTGGAGAGACTGAAAAAGAGTTAGATAGTTATATACCTGACTTTAATTATTTGCTTTACGACCTATCCTCTAAATCAGATGAAGAGATCAAAGGAAAGGTGATATTACAAGCAACTTTAATGGCTCTAAAATATCTCACAACACCTGAACCAGGCAAATATCTGGATCGTATTTTCAATCTTTTTCAGGGACTTGGCGAGAGTAATACACCACTTCAATATCTGGAAACGCTACTTCGCTATATAGTGAGTGCAACTGACAAGATAGATGAAGAGGATATAAAAAAGGCAATAAAACAAATAGAAAAGGGGGCAGATATTATGCCAACACTTGCAGAAAAATGGATAGAACAAGGACGTATGGAAGGACGAATGGAAGGCATGATTTTAGATGCCCAAGAAATGGTTCTCGAGGCTTTAATAGAGAAGTTTGGCCTCATTAAACCAGATTTGTCTGTTAAAATTAAGGGAATTGTAAATAGAGATGTTTTAAAAAGCCTGCATAAATTGGCCATTAGAGTGGATTCTTTATCTGAATTTGAAGAAAAATTAAAACAACTTGACTATAAAGTGAACAGTGATCAGTGAACAGTGAACAGAATAAAATTTTTATCTCACATTAAAGGGGAGGGCAGGTATTGTTCACTTTCTTTGAGTTTAGCATTATTTGCCTGTCACCATTTTTGTCTTTAACTCCAAAGTGAGCGAAAGGGTGTCAGATCTCCTTCTTTTAGGTTAAAATTCATGTTATATCATAATGTTATCTGGATATTTTTTGTAAGATGCCATCTTTTACCAAACTCCTCTTGCCATTTATTAACTAGTGTTTTAATAAAAAAGTTATGGAGAAAAAATACATACAGAACCCTCATGATGCCTTTGTGAAGGAGATCTTCTCACACAAAGAGCAGGCTGAGGATTTCTTAAAAAATTATCTGCCTCAAAATATCTGCAAATTAATTGATTTTGATTCTCTGGCCATTGTCAAAGATTCCTTTGTGGATGAAGATTTAAAAAGACATTTCTCTGATTTACTCTATGAAGTCCAGATAAGTTCCAGAGATGGATTTATTTATTTGCTTTTTGAGCATAAAAGCATCCCGCAAAGATTCACTGCTTTGCAGCTTCTCAGATACATGGTCAAAATCTGGGATCTATATCTCAAACAAAATCAATCTTCTACTCTACCTGTTATTATTCCCTTAGTCCTCTACAATGGTTACAGAAAATGGACAATAAAAACAAACTTTTCTGATCTTTTTGGAGAGACTGAAAAAGAGTTAGATAGTTATATACCTGACTTTAATTATTTGCTTTACGACCTATCCTCTATATCTGATGAAGAGATCAAAGGAAAGGTGATATTAAAGGCTACTTTAATGACCCTTAAATACCTTACAGGACCTGAACCAGGCAAACATCTAGAGCGAATTTTTAGTCTTTTTAAAGACCTTGGCGAGAGTAGTACACCACTTCAATATTTGGAAACGCTACTTCGCTATATAGGGAGTGCAACTGACAAAATAGATGAAAAGGATATAAAAAAGGCAATAAAACAAATAGGAAAGGGGGCAGATATTATGCCAACACTTGCAGAAAAATGGATAGAACAAGGACGTATGGAAGGACGAATGGAAGGTCGCATGGAAGGCATGATTTTAGAGGCCCAGGAAATGGTTGTCGAGGCCTTGATGGAGAGGTTTGGCCTTATTAAGCCAGATTTAGCTGTTAAAATTAAAGGAATTGTAAACAGAGAGGTTTTAAAAAGTTTGCTTAAACTCGCTATTAGAGTAGATTCCATACAGGAATTTGAGGAAAAATTAAAACAACTTGACAACTACTAAGTTCTAGGCTTTAGATTTTTGAAAGGTTAAACATTATTTGCATGGCCCATTTCCTCTAATCACGAATCACGAATCATTATGCCGACACTTGCAGAAAAATGGATAGAACAAGGTCGTATGGAAGGTCGAATGGAAGGCATGATTTTAGAGGCCCAAGAAATGGTTCTTGAGGCTTTAATAGAGAGATTTGGACTTATTAAGCCAGATTTGTCTGTTAAAATTAAGGGAATTGTGAATAGAGAGGTTTTAAAAAGCCTGCATAAATTAGCCATTAGAGTGGATTCTTTATCTGAATTTGAGGAAAAATTAAAACAACTTGACAACTTGTAAGTTCTAGACTTTAGATTTTTGAAAGGTTAAACATTCAGCATAGAACATAGAACCTTATTTGCATGGCCATTGTCCTCTAATCACAAATCACTAATCACTAATCATAAAGAAAGCGAAAAGTAAACATATCAGGCATGTCACCTTTATTTTTCGGGTAACTTTTCAAAACTTTACATTTTTAAAAAATATGGTATTATACTCCCAAAAATTTTGGGAGTATGCTTTATGTTTGTACGCATAATTGAACCTTTAGTAGAAGAAGCTTTTGAAATTTTCCTGTTGTACTTATCACTGGTGCAAGACGTGTTGGAAAATCTACTCTTGTGATGAAGCTTTTTGATAATTATATAACTTTTGATGATATTACTACTTATTTATCTGCCAAAGAAGATCCAATCTCCTTTATAAGATCCCTTAAAAAGCCCGTAATTATAGATGAAGTTCAGAGAGTTCCTGAAGTTTTGCTTACAATAAAGCAAGATGTGGACTTGACTAGAAAGAAAGGGAGCTATGTTTTAACCGGATCTGCCAGTATTCTTGGCTTTAAAAATCTTGCTGATACCCTTGCTGGAAGGACGGCAATTTTAGAACTTTTTCCTTTAACCTGTAAAGAAATAAATGGTAAGGCAGAAGATATTTTAGAAATTTTGTTTAAGGAAAAATTTAAAAAAGAGCCTACCAGAATTGATGAAGACTTATTAATAGAGAGAATTCTTACTGGAGGTTATCCTGAAGTAAATAACATGGATTCAATAAAAGGAAGATATATCTGGTTTTCATCGTATATAACTACTTATATTGAAAGAGATGTAAGGGACATTGGTGAGCTTAGAAATATGGATAAATTTTTCAAGGTGTTAAATTTACTTGCCTCAAGAAGTTCTGGGATCTTAAAAAAGACAGATATTGCTATAGGAAGCGGAACTGACATTAAAACTCTGGACAATTATCTTAAACTCTTAGAACTGGTGTACATAGTCCATTTCCTTAAGCCATACAGCGAAAATATAGGAAAGCGCTTTGTTAAAAGCGGAAAAGTTTTTTTTATTGATAGTGGAATGTTACCTTATTTACTTGGAGTTTTAACCCCGGAAGAATTTCTTAATTCACCTTATAAAGGAATTATTTTTGAGACCTTTGTTTTTAGTGAACTTTTAAAAGCACTCAAATATTCATTCATTCCAACAGAGCTTTATTTTTACAGAACGCAGGAAGGAAAAGAGATAGATTTTATTGTAAAAAGAGGCGAAAAACTTCTTGCTATTAAAGTCAAATTTTCAAAAACAGTATCAAAAATGGATTTTAAACATATTATTGACTTTCAGTCTGCTTCTAAACAAAAAGTAAAAGGTTTTGTTATTTATACTGGTGAACGCATCCTACCTTTTGGAGAGGGGCTTTACGCCATCCCTATAAGCCTCTTTTTTTAGGATAATAATCCTTCCAAAATAAAAATTTTTTATTTTCTGCGACATACTATTGTCGTTTTGCGGTTGTTTAAAAAGAAAAAAAGAGATATAATAGAGTTTAAACTTTTTATGGCAGGGGAAAAAGTTTAAGCTTTTTTCAATTTATCAGGCCATTAAAACTTATTTTAAGGAGGGTGTAATCTATGATAAGTCAGGATGCAATTAACTGGATTACTAAAAAGGAAAAAGCCATAAATGAAATCGAAGCTTTATTAAAAGCTATTGCCCAGAAAGTGGAAGAACTTGATAAAGAAGCATTACTTGCACCAGCAGAAATTGAGGAAGAAAATGGCAGGGCATACTGGGAATTTCTAAAGGAAGAAAGCAAAAATGAACCAGGATTGGATTTGGGGGAAGAACATAAAGAAGAGGAGGAGGATTTTGAGGACCATACAGATGAAGAAGATGATTGGGATGAAGAGGAAGAAGAGGAGGAAGAAGAAGAAGAAGAGGAAGACAGGGATAAAGAGATAACCATAGGCATCTATCTCTGGCCACCTGAGCCTGAGAAAGCTGTATTGAGTATTTATTTGGAATATTTTGGTTCTGGTGATTATGATGAAAATTGGAAAACACTAAAACAACTGAAATCAAAATTGGGAGGGAAAATCCATCTTTACCATGATGAATGGGGAGAGGAAAAGGTGGAAGTTGACTGTATTCCTCTGGAAGAAATAGTACAGGGCAAAATAAATCCAGAAGATGTTGCAAGAAAAATATATGAAATAGCTAAAAAAGCTTATACCTTTATAGAAGATTAGCACTTATTTGGGCACCTAACATTTAGGTGCCCGGTTCATCCAAATAAAGCTATATCAAAGGGATAAACTCTATAAACTAAAAAATTACAATGGGAGGTAAAGAAAATGGCTGGATATGTTTGTAAGTTTTGTGGTAGAAAAAGTTCATCACCATTTAGTGGCTACTGTTCAAGAAGTCCGCATAAAAACCATGAGTTAATGGGATAAGATGAGTTGGGCACATTCTCTGGGATGTGCCCGATTTTAAATATTTTTCTTTGAAAAACAAACTCAATAATGTTATACGTGAGGTCAGTACTGTTCACACCCATATTCATATTTGTTCCTTTTCCCTCCCAAATGTTAGATAAGCCTGTTTTTTATGTCGTTTTTCGGTTGAAGAGAAATGAAAAGAGGAATAATAATGGACTAACTGGTTTAAATGACAGGAACAAATTCCTAGTTTTTTTAGCAAGCATACAACAAAATATTCAAAGTGTGCCCTAAAAAAGTGACTTATTGCAGGCGTATAAAAAAATTTAATGGTAATGAATATGTTGACTAATTATCAAATAGAAAAAATTAAATACCTTAATACAGAATTAGTTAAACTTGAACATAAAATTTTTAATTTATCCCGCCAATATGAGAAGGAAATACAGAAAGGAATAAAAGATGGAACTTATGATATAGACGACTATGAGATAGACCTTGAAATATGTTTCTGTTCCGGTTCAAAAGAACTTGCTTCAGGGTTTGAATTCCTTAAATATGATATGAGGCATTTTAGAACACTGTCTTATAGTGGAATAGCCGATGGAAATAATCATAATGTCGCCTTGAACCCTAAGTTAAAGGGACAACATCATTGTTGGTTTTTACATAAGCTTTATGATGATTACTTTTTAACTAGGATAAATTTAAATTAATTAGAATTAGTTAAAGTATTATTGACAAATATATATAAATAATGGAGGTATGCAAAATGCAAAAAGATACTTTCTCATTAAATGACATTTATACTTATTTTATTGATGGCAAAATAAAATTGCCACTTATCCAAAGAGGCTTTGTATGGAGTCCATATCAAATAGAAAATTTATGGGATTCTCTGTTGCGTGGCTATCCTATAGGTTCAATTGTTTTGCATCCAAGGCAAGAAAACAATCAAAAATTTTTTGAATTATTGGATGGACAACAGAGAATTACTGCGATTTGCTTAGGTATGTTACATAGAAACAATGAGAATATTCAAAGAGATATCTTAAAATTACCAACAAAAAATATGCGAATATTTATTGATTTGGCAAAACCTAATCGAGAGGATACAAGAAAATATATTTTTCGAGTCATAACCCGTTCTCATCCTTGGGGTTATCAAAAAAATGATAATACCAGAACACTGGAGGTTAGGAAAATAAGAGAAGCATTAGAAGAAATAGGTAAAAAGCATAATACAAAAATAGAAAAATATTATGAAATGCCCTTAGAAAATTTTTATCCTTATGATGCAGTCAAACCATATCCATGGGATTTATTTATGAACGCATCAAATTTAGAGTATTTGAAAAAAAGTCTTGAAGAATGGGAACGTAAATACTGGAATGGGCAAGAAAGAAACAAAGAAGAAATAGAATGTTATAAAATTGAAGATATTTATGAATTAGTTAATGAGATACGTAATGTAAAAAAAATTCCAGCTATATATATAGATTTTTCCGCACTGTTAAAACAACAAAATATCCATAATGATGACACAATAGATGATATAGAAAATTTATTTATTAGATTAAATTCAGCAGGAACTCCTCTTACAGCAGAAGAATTAAATTATTCTATTTTAAAATCTCGTATTGATTCTGAGTTACAAAATAAGATTGAAAAGGCATGTAATAAATTATTTAGACCGTCTAGATTTATAACAATAGCGTATTGGTTATGGGATGCTAGTAAAAAAAAAATAAATTTCCAAGATTATCAATAAAACCAAGACAATTTCAAAAAGAAATACAAAATTCACTTGATGAATTTAAAAAAGTTATTTTAGAATTAATTGATGATAGAATTATAAATATTAATGATAAACAGAAAACAATTTTAGAATATGTAGAGTATATCTTAAAATATAGCGAAGATAATAAAATTGGACTGCCTTTTGTTACTGTCTGTCGCTTAAGTAATATGGCTCCTGAAATAATGTTTATGTTGCTTTATAGAGTATATATCTCAAAAGATAGATTTGTCCTAGAATCTGATCTACATAGACGAATGTTGGGGATAGTTACCATGTTTACTTGGCTAGGAAAAGGAGAAACACTGAGAGATTATTCTAAACTTCTTAGAAACATTTTTCCTGCTCTTACACGTTTAGATACAGAAAGATTTTGGTCATGGGAAACAGTGCAAAGGGGTAAATTGGAATATGATGAACAACAGGTTTTGCTTGATGTTCTTAGCAAGAAACAATTTACAAAAAAAATAAATAATCTGTTAAACATAAAGGGTAATTCTAAACAAGCTGAGATAGATAGATTAGGGACTGAACTCAATTTTTTTAAGAAACTTGCATTTGAAAAGGATTTACTTTTATTTTGTCAAAGGAAATTTCTTTATGAATATTTTGATGAAAAAATATTTATGCTGGATGATACGAATATGCCTTTTGACTATGATCATTTATTCCCTCAAAGTTATATTAAAAGAAAAAAAGGCATAAGGAAAACCTTAAAAGATTGGTATAATTCAATAGGTAATCTCAGAGCATGGCCTTATGAAATGAATAAAGGTGATTCTGACAGACCACCATATGAAAAATTGAAAGATAAGAATGTATTAAGAATGTCTTGTTGCAGTAATGAATGGAAGAATAATACTATTGATAGTAGTAAGATAAAAAGTAATAAGTGGATAGATGTATATAAATTAATTATGAAAAGAAATCTTAATTTATGTAAAACATGGTATGATGAATTTTTAATAGATAATTTACTTACAAAGCATAAGAAAATAAATTTATTAGAATATTTAGACAATAGAAAATGGGAAAAAGAGAAAATAGAAGATTGGGATAATTTTTATCAATATAATTTTACAGATAATATTTGTATGACAATAGCGTACGATAATGAATACTTTTTATATGATGAAGGGATAGAATTTAGTTTAATAGGACAATTTAATAATAATGAATTTAATCTGTATCATGTATACAATCACTTAAATAAAAATGATTTATATCAGAAAGATGAGGATGATGAATCTTTTTATATTTATAATTATTTTACTTTATTATCTACATTCAAACATTCAATTAAAATGTTATTAGAAGATATTAATAATTGGCTTAAAGGTCTAGATACATTAACTTTAAATAACAAAACTTTATCTCTTAGTGAAATATTTAAGGAATCTATAAAAAAGGAATTTCGTCCTGAATAATTGATGTAATAAAAGCTTGTAAAAATAGATTTAAAACATTGGTATTAAAATAGAGGTTGGATATGTTAAAAATGGAGGGATGTAACAGAGACTGTTTTGTTACATCCCCTCTTTTAATAATATCAGGTAATTCTTAATTAGTATTATGCAACATGTACCATTACAGTTTTACTGGTAAAGCGTATATTGTAAAAAAAGGTTCAAAATCTTTAATAATTTTTCTCTGATTATTTTTTATATCTTCGGAGCTTTCTGAATTAGTAAGATAGAAAATCAATCTGCCATTAATTTTTTATTAATAAGTTCTATCACCATCTCTGAATCTATTGTATATCCCCAATATTTTTTACTATTGTTTAAAAGATGATTTTTAAGGACTAGTAAATCCTTCCTAGAAATAGCGTTTTTAAATATAGAATAATATAATAATTCCAGTCTTGTTGTTTTATAATGTTTTAAATAAAAGTGATAATCATATTCTTTTATACATTTACAAAATGCCCTTCTTTGGAGCCAAAGATCAAGGCCTGGAAAGTCTGGAACATCATGTGGCTGATTTAAGGCAATATGTTTTATTATTTTTGATCTCTTAGTGTATTTTTCAAGAAGTAAAAAGGCTAAAAATACAATAGGAAATGATGAATAAAATTTTTCCCAATCCTCTGGTGTGGTATTTTCAACTGGATCCATAATTCCCTTTTCTGACAGTCTTTTATTTGGATCGCTTGTCTCTTTTTCTTGTCCAAAGAGCCAGAAATTGCAATAGTCTTTTAAAATTTTTGTCGAAACATCAATTAGCTTTGTTTTATCCTGTAGAAATTCTTTACAATATTCTTTATCGCTACACAATCTTTTTATAATAAAATTATTTAAAAATCTATATTCACATCTATTTGCATTTATGATATTAATTCTATTTACGAACTCAATATAATGATTATCTTGCAATATGTAGTAAAAATTTTTATTTTCTAAAATTAATTTTTCAAGTATTCTACAATAAATAATACATATTTCAGCAAAATCAGATAAAGATACAATATTACAACCTTCTTTTATCGTATTTAATTCTTCAATAAAATTTTCATTTTCTTCCATATAAACTGAATGAATAAATGGATCTGTTATATTAATCTCTACATCAATAAATTTGAGAAAATAGGCGCCTTCTATACAATAACCACACATTTTAAAACCGTCCTTTAATATGTGAATTCATATTACAAATACTTTAAAACCTGTTTTTTATTTAGAAAACTAAAAAATTTTATATAATCAATAGTTATTTCTGGGTAAAATTTATGAATAATGCCCATATCTGCGTATAAAAATTTAAATGAATTTTTTAATTGTGTTCTATCTATATTCAGTTGTTTGCATATGTTGTCTTTATTATTTATTTTGTTTAAATTATATCTTTTTACAAAATTATTTATTTCAGGATATATAAGTGATAGTATAAGCAAAAAGCATATTTTTACTTCAGGATCGTCAAAATAAAAATATCTTTCAGGCCTAAATGGTTTTCTAAAATTGTGTTCATATGCTAAATATAATTCTGTTTTTGGACAACTAAGCTCACTATTTAAATCAAGCAATTGCTCATATATTCTAAAAATACATGAACATTTTTGTTGAATATTGAGCTTTTGAAAATAGGACCAGTATGTGATTGCATCTATATGATCATTTCTATCTTCACAATCATCATGAAAAGCATCGAGATAATACTGATTTAAAAAATCCTCAAGCACATTTATCAATCTCCACTCTCTGTTTTCAAAAATCCAGAAAATTAGCTCCCAAAAACATCTTGCTTTAAATGAACGATGAGAATAATATTTATTTTTACGCTTTAAAATATGTTGAAAAAATGAAAATGTATCGTAGTTAAACAAATATTTTGAAAACACATAAACAGCTACCTTTTTATTTTTTTTCTGAAATTTTTTACTTGTAATTGCTTTTAAAATCATTTTTGCCTTTTTTGTTTTAAACTTATCCATAATTTTACCTCCTGCAATTAAGATAAAGTCACATATTGTTCTTTTTATTTTAATAGATTAATTATCTCCCAACAACCAGAAAACGACAACAGTATGTCGCTAAAAATAAAAAAATTATCCTTGTTTTGGAAAAGGATTGAGGGTAATTAAATCAAACATAATAACGCTTGAGATTTTATGAGTTTGTTTTAAGGTTTATTAATAACGGCTATTTTTAAAGGAAAAAAACCAATGGAAAGAATAGTTCGTTTAGGGAAAATTTTAAAAATTTTACAACAGAACAATACTGTTTCATTAAATAGTATTGTTGAAAAATTTAATGTCACTGAACGCACTATTCAAAGAGATATCAAAAAACTTCAAGAAGCTGGATTTTCTATAAAAAGAGAGAAAAAAGGTTTTTATAGCCTGGATAAAAATTTATTAAAAAATGATTTTTATTATAACGAGAGCGAATTGGCATTTATTCTGGGGCTTAGAGATCTGCTTTCCAAACTCGGTAAACCATTTCAAGATGCAGCAGATAATATCTTAACAAAAATTTACATCAATTCCAGCTCAGTAATTTTTATAGGCATGGAACCAACCATTCCTGTTAATAATAAAATATTCAACCAGCTTGTGCGAGCTATTGTCAATAAAAATTTGATTACTATTGAATATAGTGTTTATTCTCCATTTGAGGTTACTCTTGAGCCTTATAAACTCGCGTGTTTCGAGGGATTTTGGTATCTTATAGCATTGGATAGAGAGAAAAAAATCATTAAAAAATATAGTATTGATAAAATTCAAAAAGTAAGCATATTGAAAAAATGTTTTAATAAAATACCCTCAGATCTGGATAATCTTTTAAAAAATAGCGCAAATATCTGGTTTTCATCACAAAAAGATATACAAGTCAAAATTCTGGTAAAAGAAGAGTGTGCTGGATATTTTAAGCGTAAGACACTATTTCCCACACAAAAAATAGAAAAAGAAAACCATGATGGCTCAATTATTGTTTGTTTTCAGGTAGGACGTTTTGAAGAAATCATCCACTTTTTAAAAAGTTGGTTCCCTGGAATTAAAATTTTAGAGCCAGAGGAGTTGAAGAAAATGTTAATAAAAGACATGAAAGAGTGGATTAAATGGCAGGAAGAGGCATCCCCCCTATCCTAAAACAAAATCTTCTCCCTTTTTAAGTCAGTATGTAACTAAAGTAATGTCAAAATGTTATCTGGATATTTTTTTAAGATGCCATCTTTTACCAAACTCCTCTTGCCATTTATTAAGTGATGTTTTAATAAAAAATTATGGACAGAAAATACATACAGAATCCTCATGATGCATTTGTGCAGGAGATCTTCTCGCACAAAGAGCAGGCAAAGGATTTCTTAAAAAATTATTTGCCTCAAAATATCTGCAAATTAATTGATTTTGATTCTCTTACCATTGTCAAAAATTCCTTTGTGGATGAAGATTTAAAAAGACATTTTTCTGATTTACTCTATGAAGTCCAGATAAGTTCCAGAGATGGATTTATTTATTTGCTTTTTGAGCACAAAAGCATCCCGCAAAGATTCACTGCTTTGCAACTTCTCAGATACATGGTCAAAATCTGGGACTATATCTCAAACAAAATCATTCTTCTACTCTACCTGTTATTATTCCATTAGTCATCTACAATGGTTACAGAAAATGGACAAAAAAAACAAACTTTTCCGATCTTTTTGGAGAGACTGAAAAAGAATTAGATGTTTATATACCAGACTTTAACTATCTGCTCTACGACCTATCTAGTATATCTGACGAGGAAATCAAAGGAAAGGTGATATTAAAGGCTACTTTAATGGCCCTTAAATACCTTACTACACCTGAACCAGGCAAATATCTGGATCGTATTTTCAACCTTTTTCAGGGACTTGGTGAGAGTAATACACCACTTCAATATTTGGAAACGCTACTTCGCTATATAGCCAATGCAACTGACAAGATAGATGAAAAGGATATAAAAAAGGCAATAAAACAAACAGGAAAGGGGGCAGACATTATGCCAACACTTGCAGAAAAATGGATAGAACAAGGACGAATGGAAGGACGAATGGAAGGCATGATTTTAGATGCCCAAGAAATGGTTGTCGAGGCCTTGATGGAGAGGTTTGGCCTTATTAAGCCAGATTTAGCTGTTAAAATTAAAGGAATTGTGAATAGAGAGGTTTTAAAAAGTTTGCTTAAACTCGCTATTAGAGTAGATTCCATACAGGAATTTGAGGAGAAATTAAAACAACTTTAAGAGTAGGTGGAGTGAACAGTGATCTGTCCACAGTGAACAGAAAAAAAATTTACATTTAAAACCTATAAGGGCGCTTGTTCACTTCCTTATAAATGTAACATTATTTGCCGGTTCCTATTTTTTTCTTTGTAATAGATCCAAAGAAGGGGTTTTTATGAGACAAATTAGTATAAAAACCTCCTGCTGCCTATGTGGCCTAATCCATTAGGGCTAAATGGAGTTGAACTAGGACAGGGAGATACTTATGAAGGGGCCCTTTTGAATATAAAGTCAACTATTTTGTTTTCACATAATATTTCTTGAGATTCTTTAGGTTTGTTTTAAGGTTTATTAACAACGGCTATTTTTAAAGAAAAAAAACAATGGAAAGAATAGTTCGTATAGGGAAAATTTTAAAAATTTTACAACAGAACAATACTGTTTCATTAAATAGTATTGTTGAAAAATTTAATGTCACAGAACGCACTATTCAAGGAGATATCAAAAAACTTCAAGAAGCTGGATTTTCTATAAAAAGAGAGAAAAAAGGTTTTTATTTGTACTGGATGAAAATGTATATTAAATAAATAAGAAGCAAATATATACCTTGCCATTTGGGAAAGAATTTTTTTCTTTTATTTATGGAGATAAAAAATCTAAAAGAATAAAGGATAATTAGCATAGCCGGGAAGTGGAGATGATAGAAATTTTGAGGAATATTTAATGGCGTTGCCAAAGCAGATGCACCAATAACAAAAAAACAGTTTAACACATCTGCCCCCACAATATTACCAACCATAATTTCAGGATGACCTTTTCTACCAGCAGTGATTGCTGTCATAAATTCAGGAAGAGAAGTTCCAAATGCTACTATTGTAGCAGCTATTACATCTTCTGGTACCCCAATTCGTCTTGCCAGCTCTTGAACTGTGAGTATCAAAAATTTTGAGCTAATAATTACTAAAAAAAGTCCAATAAAAACTTTTATAAAGGCTTTAAGCTTTGATGTTTTTTTGTCCTGAGAAGGGTGAAAAAGAATGCTATGTTTAGACCACTTATAAGTAAAATAGAGATATACAATTAACAGGAAGATAAACAAGACACCTACCCATCTATTTAAAATAGGGTTGTGGAATACATATTTTTGTATTAATGAGATAACAACAAGCAGAGTAGCTGAAAAAAATTGGACCCATCCAGTTCTATTTAATACAAATCTATCTATTGGAACCTTAAACAAAATACATGAACCACCCAAAATAAGGGCTGTATCTGCTATAATGGAGCCAACACCATTTCCCAATGCAAGGCCTGGATTGTTAGACCACGCAGCCATAACAGATACAAATGTTTCAGGGAGGGTAGTGCCTATTGATACTACAGTTGCTCCAATAACTAAGGGTGATAGATTAAGTGCTTGAGAGAGTTCAACAGCACCATCTACTGCATAATCTGCTCCTCTTGTAAGTAGAAAAATTAAAAATGCTGTGATTAAAACTAAATAAATAGATGAAATTGAATTTATAAAGTGTATATAAAAATCCATTCTCTACATCTTTTTATAAATTTTCTCTTACATATTTTAATATCTCTAAAACAAGGTCTTTGATTGTATAAGAATCAGGCATAATATCTGTGTTAAATCCATATTCCTTTAAAGTCTTTGCTGTAATAGGACCAATACATGCAAATTTTATATTATGACCATATTCAGAAACAAATTGAGCTGGTATTAATTTAAAGAAATTTTTTACAGTAGAAGAACTTGTAAATGTTATAAAATCTATTTCATCTCTTTTTATTTTTTCTTTTACAAAACTTACGTCGCCATCTCCAGTAGTTGTCTCATAAACTGGTACAACCACTACCTTTGCATGAGACTTCTCCAATTCTTTTATTAATACATCCCTTGCTTGTTTTGCCCTTGGAATGAGTATATTTTTCCCACTAACACCAATTTGTTTTAATTTTTCAACTATACTTTCAGCAATGAATTTTTCAGGAACTATATCAGGTATTATTCCAAAATTTTTTAGTCTTGTGGCAGTTGCAGGTCCAATTGCTACAATCTTTGATTTACCAATTGACCTAACATCCATATTATTTTTAAACAATTTATCAAAAAATAAATCCACCCCATTTACTGATGTAAATATTATAAAATCATAGGTATGGAGTTTGTTAAATTCTGAATAAAGATGGGAGTAATCAGACAGTTCTTTTATTTCAATTGTTGGCAGCTGGATACAACATGCCCCATATTCTCTAAGGAGGTTAAGTAAATCACTTGCTTGTGCCCTTGCCCTAGTAATTACAATATTTTTTCCAAGTAATGGCTTTTTTTCAAACCATGAGAGCTTATCTTTTAAAGACACTACATCTCCAACAACAAGTAGTGCTGGAGGGGTGATGTTTTCCTTTTTTGCCAGCTGAGATATGTTTTCAAGGGTAGATACCACACTTTTTTGTCTGCATGTGGTTCCCCATCTAACCAGTGCTGCTTTAGTATCTTTAGATAGTCCTGCTGAGATTAAATTTTTGGTTATTTGGGGAAGGTTTTTAACGCCCATAAAAAAGACCAATGTTGAGGCAGAGCGGGCCAGTTTATCCCATTCAATTACAGATGATTTTTTTGTGCTGGCCTCATGGCCTGTTACAAAGGTAACAGAGGATGAAAAATCTCTATGAGTTAGCGGGATTCCTGCATATGCTGGCGCTGCTACAGCAGAACTCACCCCTGGCACAACCTCAAATTCCAGTCCATTTTCAACTAAAAACTCTGCCTCTTCTCCACCTCGACCAAAGATATAGGGATCGCCTCCCTTTAGTCTTACTACTACATCATATTTCTTTCCAAGTTTAACTAAAAGCTCATTTATCTCATCTTGAGATAAGGTGTGATCACCACCTTTTTTGCCAGCATAAATTACCTCACATCCATCTTTTATCCACTCTAAAAATACCTCATTTGCCAAATAATCATAAACAATTGCGTCTGCTATGGATATTAATTCCTTGGCCTTTATGGTATAAAGCCCGGGATCTCCTGGGCCAGCTCCAATTAAATATACCTTTCCCATAATTATGTTTTCCTTAAAGTTTAAAACTAGAACTCACAACCTAAAATCCATCACCCAAATCTAAATAAAGGATTCAATTTTCTCAATTAATGAATTTATTTTATTTAATTCAATTTCTAAATCTTCTTTTTTTTGTTTTTCCTTTTCAACGATCTCTTTGGGTGCCTTATTTAAGAAGTTCTGATTATTGAGTTTGTTATTGACTTTGTTTAATTCTTTGTTGATTTTTTGTTTTTGTTTTTCAAGGCGCTCAACTTCTTTTTTGAAATCTATTATACCTTCTAATACCACATAGAACTCACATCCTTCACACACAAAACTGGCACAACCCTTTGGTATTTCAGGATCTTTATCGATTTTAAACTCTTTTATCCTGGCAAGTTGAGATATCACATCCTTGTTCTCCTTTAAAAAATCCATATGATCTTCATCAACTCTGGCTATCACATCTACCTTGGTGCCAGGATTTAAATCAAATTCACTCTTTATATTTCTTATGCCAACAACAAGGCCCTGGAAAAATCTCATTTGTTCATCTAAGGTTTTATCTTCCCACTCAGGTCTATA
Source organism: Desulfothermus naphthae (assembly GCF_054657475.1). Taxonomy (NCBI): domain Bacteria; kingdom Pseudomonadati; phylum Thermodesulfobacteriota; class Desulfovibrionia; order Desulfovibrionales; family Desulfothermaceae; genus Desulfothermus; species Desulfothermus naphthae. The sequence continues at coordinate 871,819 of NZ_BAAHYQ010000001.1, read as the reverse complement.
TTCTGGAAATTTTACCTTACTTAAATCCTTTTCTTTTATACCTGGGAGAAGGGAGTATATATGTTGAGTAATAAAGGGTATAAATGGATGAAGAAGTATAAGGAGCTCAGAAAATACCTTAATTAGGCAGTTTCTAGCCCTTGCCTTAATAATAGAATCATCTGAATAGAGTTCCTTTTTAATCATCTCTAAATACCAATCGCAGAAGGTATGCCAGAAAAACTGATATAGGGCCTGGGCACTTTCGTTAAAATAATAGTTTTCTAGGGTCCTTTCCACTTCTTTTTTTAAGCCTTCTAATGCATGCAGGATATATCTGTGTGCAAAACTTAAGACGTTTGGGTCAACATCCTCTATGTTTACTGAATCGTCTGCATTAATGAGCACAAACCTTCCAGCATTCCAGATCTTGTTTATAAAGTGTTTATATCCTTCAATCCTGGCTTCTGAGAGTTTTATGTCCCTTCCCATTGCAGCAAATGCAGTGAAGGTAAATCTCAAGGCATCTGCCCCATATTTTGCGATCATATCTAAGGGGTCAATAACATTTCCAGTTGATTTGCTCATCTTTTTGCCATGCTCATCTCTAACCAGGGCGTGGATGTACACATGTTTAAATGGCACGTCTCCCATAAAGTGGATGCCCATCATCATCATTCTGGCAACCCAGAAAAATATTATGTCAAAGCCAGTGACCAGCAGGGATGTGGGGTAATAAATATTTAGCTCTTTGGTCTTATTTGGCCATCCAAGTGTGGAAAATGGCCACAAGGCAGAAGAAAACCAGGTATCCAACACATCTTCTTCCTGAACTATATTTTTGGAACCACATGCAGGGCAGGTAGTGATGTCCTCGGTTGATACACTTAGTTTCCCACATTCATTGCATGTCCAGGCAGGGATCCTGTGTCCCCACCAGATCTGGCGGGAGATGCACCAGTCCTTTATGTTATCTAACCATTCAAAATAGGTTTTTGTCCAGGACTCGGGAAAAAATTTTGTCTTTCCATCTAAAACTGCCTGTTTTGCTGGTTTTGCCAGTGGTTTTGTCTTAACAAACCACTGTTTGGAGACCAGGGGCTCAATTATTGTCTTGCACCTGTAACAGTGGCCAACACTGTGGGTAAGATCCTCAATTTTTTCTAAAAGTCCTTGTTTTTTTAACTCTTCAACTACCTTTTTCCTACATTCAAATCTGTCTAATCCTTTAAATTTTTCACCAGCATCTTTGGTCATATGCCCATTTTCATCTATGACCCTAACGAGCTCTAAGTTATGTTTTTTCCCTAGTTCAAAGTCATTTGGGTCATGTCCAGGGGTGACTTTAAGACATCCAGTTCCAAACTCCATATCCACATAATTATCAGAAATTACAGGGATAATTTTGTCAGTTAAGGGAAGTTTTACCTTTTTTCCAATATATTTTTTATATCTTTTATCTTCTGGATTTACACATACAGCTGTATCTCCCAGCATTGTCTCTGGACGGGTGGTAGCAACTATTAAAAAGTCATCCTCATCTACCAAGGGATATTTTATGTAATATAAATGCCCTTGTTTTTCTTCATGCTCAACCTCCAAGTCAGCAAGGGCAGTATGGCATCTTGGGCACCAATTAATCATGTAATCGCCTTTATATATAAGACCTTCATTGTATAGCCTTACAAAGACTTCTCTAACAGCCCTTGATAATCCTTCATCCATTGTGAACCTGAGCCTGCTCCAGTCAACAGATGCACCTAAACATTTTATCTGGTTTAAGATCTTACCTCCATATTCTTCTTTCCACTTCCATACCCTTTCAATGAATCTTTCCCGGCCGAGATCTTCTCTTGTAAGTCCTTGCTTTGCAATTGCCCTTTCAACTACATTTTGGGTAGCTATTCCAGCATGGTCTGTACCTGGAACCCAGAGAACGTTATATCCCTTTTGTCTTTTGTATCTGCACATTATGTCCTGCAGAGTGATATTTAGGGCATGACCCATGTGTAAGGTGCCTGTTACATTGGGTGGAGGGATAACAATAGAAAATGGCTCGCCTAAATGATCAGGATCTGCCACATAGGTGTTTTCTTTTTCCCATGTTTCTATTAATTTTTTCTCTATAGCTTCTGGTTCATACCCTTTTTCTAAAGCCTTTATCTCCATGATAACCAACTCCAATTTCTATTTTTTGTTATAGGTTTTTTATGGACAATTGAAATTTATTAAATTAAAAATTTGAATGTATTTACTAGGGCAATTTTATTGTTGAAGATTGACTATAAATAACACCATATGCTGTTTGTCAAGGAGTTTGCCATGATAATTGATGCACATGTCCATATATGTCCTAGAGAAGTAAGGGCAGAGAGGGAAAAATTTTTAGATGGTGAAGAAGAATTTGCTGCTATTTACAAAGATCCAAAGGCCAAATTAGTTGGAGCAAAAGAGCTTATTGAAAAGATGGATCAGGAGGGCGTGGATAAGTCTGTTGTATTTGGATTTCCCTGGCGAAAAAAAGAACATTTTAGATTAAATAATGATTATGTGCTAGAATGCGCACGCAAATATCCAGATAGACTTATTCCTTTTTGTTGTTTTAGTTTAGATTCTCCTTATATTGAAGAGGAAATTAAAAGATGTATTGATGAGGGTGCTAGAGGTGTTGGTGAGATTGCCTTTTATACAAGGGACATGGGAAAGGACGAGAGAAAGATCTTATCCAGGGTTGCCAGGATATGTGAAGAAGCAAATATCCCTGTATTGCTCCACACAAATGAGCCAGTTGGGCATTTTTATCTGGGAAAGAGCCCAATGACGTTGAAAAATCTCTATTTAGTGATAAAAGAAAACCTCAATACAAAATGGATACTTGCCCACCTTGGTGGAGGGCTTCCTTTTTTTGGTTACATGAAAAGAGAAGTTAAGGATGTTTTAAAAAATTGTTGGTTCGATACAGCTGCCATGATTTTTTTGTATGAGCCAAGAGCACTTTGTGTTATGATGGATGCAATTGGCGATGAGAAATTTATTTTTGGAACAGATTATCCCCTTGTTCCTCCGTCAAGATATATGAAAGAGTTTGAAAAGATTGAGCTTGATGGAACAAAAAGGAAAAAGATATTGGGAGAAAATTTTTTAAATATAGTAGCTTGCTAGTATCTATAAGGTGAAATCCTAGAGAGAAAATGTTAAAAAGTATTCTCTCCTCTGGTTGGTTAATGAAAAGGGGCAACTTTATCCATTCAATAAATATTAACAAATGAAAAAATACATTAAAATTTTTGTTTGTTTTTTAATTATTTTTTGCATTTTTTTTGTTGTTGAGTCTTATTCAGGTTCACTTGAATTACAACTTCTTAAAAAAAGAGTATACAAAGGTGACACTGTAGCTGAATATTTGTATGGAAGGAAGCTGGTTTTAGGGAATTATCCAATGGAAAAAAAAATAAAGGGAATACATTTTTTAAAAAAATCAGCTTTAAAAGGATATGCACCAGCAATTTTATTTTTAGCTCAGATGTATGAAAAGGGTATAGGTGGTATTGAGAGAGATTTTGTTGAAGCATATAAATGGTATAAAAAAGGAAAAGAAATAGGGCTTGAGATTGCAAAATTAAAGCTGGCTCCTTTGCATAAAGAAAAAAACAATGAAGATTTTCGTTTATTTGGTTTTGTATTAAAGGGTGCTAGAAGATTTGCCATAAGTTATATTTTACAAAAACATGGTGCAGTGCCAATTAAGATTAATGAAAACTCATTTTGTGATCTTTTTAGTACTCAGAAATTATTACCAGGAACCGATCTTATGCAGGTGTGTTACAATAAAGACGGCGAATTCGCCCTCCTTGAGTACAGATATCCACCAAGGCCTGTTGATTATGATAAGCTTCTGGCTTCATGGCTTGCGAAACTCAAAAAGAAATATGGTAATCCCAAAGAGATCAGGGTAAATAACCTTGTTGATAGATATGTTTGGGAAAAAAAAGGAATTTTGATATATTTTTGGATAGAACCAAAGACTTATACCTGTTTTTTAAGGTATGTGGATCCAGATACATACAAAAAATTATTTGAATTAAACAGAGCCAACAAAGAGAGAAAGAAACTTAATAGGATTGAATTTTTTTAGGAGTATTTAACAATCTGTGTGAGTGATCAGTGTTAGTGGACAACAGCTCACCCACACAGATCACAGATCACTTTTAATTAGCTTATGAAAATACATTTTAAGTTATCACCATATGCATATCCAATAATATTTTTTGCCCTGGTAATTATTGTTGGAGCTTTTTTATTGCATATGGATTTTAGTCTTGCAAAAGGTCCTATATCCTGGGTAGATGCCTTATTTACTGCCACATCGGCCACTTGTGTAACAGGACTCATAGTAGTTGATACAGGGACTTTTTTTACAAGGATTGGCCAGATAATAATCTTGAGCTTGATTCAGATAGGCGGTCTTGGAATAATGACAATCACATCTCTAATTTTTTATTTGTGGAGCAAAAGGATTTCTTTGACTGACAGGATAGCTGTTGGACAGGGACTATTACATGATCCAACATTTTCTCTGGGTAGTTTTTTGATAAAAGTGGCTGTTATGACCTTTGTTATTGAGGGGTTGGGATCTTTTCTATTATATCTGTATTTACGAGGAAAAATGGATTATTTTTCGGCCCTGTTTCATTCGATATCTGCCTTTTGTAATGCAGGATTTTCCCTGTATTCAGATAGTCTAACGCAATTTAGGGGTGATGTTTGGGTGAATTTTATAATAATGTCTTTAATTATACTGGGTGGACTTGGTTTTTCTGTTCTTCAAGAGCTCTATTATTATATACCCTTACGACTTAAAGGTGAAAGAATAAGGCTTAGCTGGCATACGCGGGTGGTCCTGTCTACCACCATTTTTTTGATTATTGGTGGCAGTCTATTTATTTTTCTGGCAGAATATTTTGCAAATAATCTCCAATATCCTTTTAAAGAAAAGCTCTTATTGTCAATATTTCAGTCTGTAACCTGTAGAACAGCTGGATTTAATACCGTAAGTATTGAACATTTGACCAATGTTTCCCTTTTTATAATGATTTTGCTTATGTTCATTGGTGGAGCACCTGGATCATGTGCTGGTGGCATTAAAGTTACCACTTTTAGAACCATTTTGGCCTATGCTAGATCTCAAATATTTATTAAAGGAAAACAGGCGGTTATTGGAAATTTTGCAGTAAAGGAAGAAGATTTAAACAAGGCAATTGTATTATTTATATTTGCCTTTGGAATTATTCTTATAGCGGTTATGTTATTAAATATAACTGAAGGAGGGGATATTCCTCATGTTTTTACTAAAGGGCTTTTTTTAGAGGTGCTATTTGAAGCCACTTCTGCCTTTGGAACTGTGGGACTTTCAACAGGCCTTACTCCTCATTTAAGTTTCGCAGGAAAGTTGATTATTATCTCTCTTATGTTTATTGGACGTCTAGGTCCAATTTTATTTCTCTCCTTTGTACAATATATTCAAGAAGAACCCAGGTTTTTCTGGCCTGAGGAAAATATTTTAATAGGCTAGGGTGATATTTATGGCAAAAAAATTATTTATTGGTATTATTGGTCTGGGCAAATTCGGGATATCTCTGGGAAAGACTCTTATAAAAATGGGCTATGAGGTATTGGGGGTGGACAGAGATGAAGAGGCAATAAAGAGGGCTCAATCTATCTTTACACAGGTCTATCGTGCGGATGTAAAGGATAAAAAAGTACTTGAACAGTTAGGTTTTAAAGACGTTACACATGCTGTTGTAAGTGTTGGATCCTCCATATCCACAAGTACTATGGTCTCTTTTTATCTCAAAGAAATTGGAGTGGAGCAGGTCTGGGTCAAGGCAATAAACGAGGACCATGAAAAACTACTGAAAAAAATAGGTGTTGATTATGTTGTCATTCCTGAGAGGGCTGCTGCACAGGAACTTGCTTTGAGAATGGCCCTTCCTGGATTCTTGGAAATCTTACCATTTGGTCAAAGCGTAGTAATTCAGGAAAAAGTTGTTGATAAATGGGATGGAAAGACATTAAGAGAGTTAGACCTTGCAAATAAGTTTCACATTCAAGTAATAGCAATAAAACAAGAGGAAAAGGGAGAATATAAGTTTGTTCCAAAAGGAAACGATATTTTAAAAAAAGGGGATACTCTAGTTATTATTGGGGAGATGGAAAATCTCTTAAAAGTCAACTCTTAGTTTTTTAAATTTTACCCCTGTTCTGTAAAAAGATGTAGGGAGCGTAATTAATGCTTAATTTTTTGAAAAAAAATAACAATCACCCGGGACCAAGTGAAGAAATAAAGGAACATTTAGAGCGAGAAAATCCTATTTTAAGAGAAGTTGTTGATGGTTTTTTTCAATTAGATCTTTTGCTCCACTCCCTTGGATATTTAAAAAACACAGAATCTCTTACAAAGATGATGTCGTGGTGGCCTGTTATTTCCATTTTAGGAACTTATTCAGCTGGAAAATCCTCTTTTATTAATTATTATCTTGACTATCCAATTCAAGAAACAGGGGTACAGGCTGTTGACGATAAATTTACAGTAATATGTTATTCTCCTGAGAAGAAAGTAAGGGTCTTGCCTGGATTTGCCCTGGATTCAGACCCAAGGTTTCCCTTTTACAAAATAAGCAAGGCAATAGATGAAGTGTTACCAGGAGAAGGGGCCTATTTAGATTCCTACCTTCAGCTCAAGACCTGTCCCAGTGAAAAGTTAAAGGGGAAAGTATTTATTGATTCTCCGGGATTTGATGCAGATGAAAAAAGGGCTTCAATACTCAGAATAACAGATAGGATAATTGATCTTTCTGACCTTGTGCTTATATTTTTTGATGCCAGACATCCAGAGCCTGGCTCCATGAAAGATACCCTGGAACACCTTGTTAAAACCACTGTAAAGAGAAGAGATTCCAATAAATTTTTATACATCTTAAATCAAATAGATGTAACTGCAAAAGAGGATAATTTAGAAGCAGTATATGCATCATGGCAAAGGGCTCTTGTTAGATATGGAGTAAGTGCTGGAAAATATTTTTGCATCTATAATCCAATTGCATGCAATGTAATAGAAGATCCTGAGACAAAAAAAAGATACGAGAGAAAAAGGGATCACGATCTGGATTTAATATCAAAGCGTATTGAAGATGTTAAGATAGAGAGGACATACCGCTTGGTAAGATTACTTAAAGACTATGTAAGTAAATTAAAAAATACAACTCTGCCAATTGTATCTGAATTCAGAGATAAATTAAAGAAGTATACCTTGATTTTAGATTCTATATGTTTTGGAATAATCTTTTTGATTATTCAAATGGGACATATACTTTTTACAGATACGGGCTCAGGTGAGTTTTGGATAAAAATTTTAAAGGGAATATTTACATCAGCTCCAGCCTTTATAGGATTTTTAGTTTTTTTACTACTATTATTTGGTATCCACTGTGCAATTAAAAACAAAGTTGGAGCGATTTTAGCAAAAAAATTTATAGAGGATATTCCAGATAAAGAAAAAGATAATTACATGCAGTGTTTTTTAAAAAACATAAAGTGGTACTCACCAATATTTAGAAGACATCCCATGGGGTGGAATGAAAAACTTGCCAGTTCAGTTAAAAAATTAAATTCAGATGTAAATTCATTTATTCAAAAGTTAAATCAAAAATACACGGATCCATAATGTCAAATAAAAATCCCTACCTCAAAGTCAGACAAAAAAAACATACACTTGAAATATATTTATTATCACACTTGGAGGTAATAGAAATGGGGTGTATCCGCTAGTAGCGGATACACCGGTCATCTTGCACCTCAGAACCAAAAAAAATTTATAAGTATTTCCAACCGATTATCCTGTTCTTGGTGTTTATAAAAATTGCGAAAATATTCTCTATATCTCCTTTTACCCCTGATGCATGAACAATTGAATAGCCTGTGTGTCTTTCTCTTTGAATTGGCAAATCCATAGTAGCTACAGATGCTCCCTTCCCTGCATGTATAGGTGAAATAGCGTAAAATGAAAGTAAGAATCTAAAAACAATTGCATTCTTAAAAAACTATTTTACTTTTTTCACTAAATTTATTCATTCCATCTCACTAATAAATTTTTTAAATTTGTTCTCTAATTCTTTTGGCGAATAACATTCATTAACTAAAGCCACAATGATTTATATCATTTTTATATCTAGTTAAATTGTACAAAATTCTTTAAAATCAGACCCCTTACTTTTTTTAATTGTTGTACATAATTTATATTATCACTTAAAATCCCATTACACTCTCCGGGCTTTTTTCTAAAGAAAGATAGCGATGATACAAGGTATCTAATTTTTAAAGAATTAGTAATTTTATTTTCATCAATCAAATTATCAATCAAATTGATAATTTTGGTTATTATAAACTCCTGAAGACCTGAAGAATAGTGTATCCTTGTTGTATAAGATTAGTTCAATACACCATTCTGCGGCATAGAGGCCTCTATTCTATTAATTTGCATTTACAAATTTAAATAGTATTTTTTTCAATCAAGTCTAATAATGGAGTTATTTCAGGAATAAAATTAGAATTTATATTGAATAAATCTTATTTAAAATATTTTCAATTATTTTAGGAGTCCTTTTAATCAAAAAACTCCCTTATTTAAACTCAGGGGTGTAATAAAACTTATGAGCTTTTATTTTTCCTCATCACCTACATCTTCTGGCACACTATATGCCTCAATTCCCAATTTTTTTGCGACTTCATACGCTTTTGGTTCTATCATTGGGGATATTACTAATTTCCGATTTACTCTTTTCCCTTCTTTTTTTTCAAAAAATTTCACTTTTCTATCAAATATATACATATCTGCTTTACTCATTGAGGACTTTATTTCTATTACCCAAACCTCGCCATTTTTAATAATAACATCCAACTCTATTTGATCAGGATGTCCAAAGACCTCTCCTTTTTCATCATAGCTTAAATAATTTTCCACTTTTAAATCGGTTAATTCGCTTAAAGCCGCTTCAATTGCCTCTCTAAAGACCTTTTCACTGTTTATTCCCCACCTTGCACCAAGAGCTCCAATGGTTCTGTCTATTCTTTTATCTACTCTATGAATTTCTTTGAGCAAAGTCTCCCACCTCTGGTCTGACTCTTGTTTTAATTCCCTCCACTTACGCTCAGATTCCTGCCACTTACGCTCAGATTCCTCTTTCAATTCCTGCCATTTACGTTCTGATTCCTCCCATTTGCGCTCTATTTTTTCCCATCTTCGTTCAGATTCCTCCCATTTACGCAAGGCTTCTTCCCATTTACGCTCAGATTCCTGCCACTTACGATCTGATTCTTCTTTAAGTTCCCTCCATCTTTGTTCTGATTCTTTTTTCAACTCATGGAACTCTTTCAATAAAGTTTCAAACTTAGATTCTGTTTCTTTTTTCTCCGCAAAACTATCCACTAACTTTTTCCACAATATCAACTTCACCTCTGGAGTTTCTCTAAGATGTGAGGGATCTCTTCATAAATTATTTTTTTACTTCCTCTGTTAAATTTTCCTCGTAAATCATAACTCTTGGCCTCTGTTATCAGTTACTTCTACCCCCAGGGTGAATCTAAACATGTTATATTTAGTTTTTAATCCATCTTTATTATTTTTTCAATGTGATTGGTGATTCGTGATCCCGAACAGCAAATGTAGAGACGTTGTATGCAACGTCTCTATGGGCTTATTAGCCCAATCCCTTCGCAAGTCAGGTCTTTTTTAAGTAGACCCTTTTATTTTACATAAAATTAAATAAATTACAACCCCAATTTCGCAGACCCCTAGCTATATTTCCCTTTTTCTTTCTATTGTTAAACCCTGCTTTCTATCTATTTAAAATAAAGGAATTTTTGCTCTCCGCAGATACCTTCTCTTTAATAAAAATTCTATCTCATAATTTCAATTAGTTGAAAAATTCATCCCCAAATCCTATTAAAGTTGCGGGAAATATTTAAAGAACATTAATTTTTATAAAATCCCTTTACAAGTTCCTTAAAATAATCTTTTATTTCTTTCCAATAAATATCTATTTCCTTTATATTTGATTTTTCTGCATCCTCAAAAAATGTCAATGACTTGAAAAATACATAATCATTAAAAGAATCAGAATATTTTTTCCTACAAAAGCACGTTATATCTTTCAATGTCCATTTATTATTTTTAAGCAAATACCAGAGATCAAAAAAATCTTTTTTCTCCCCTCTCTGCATAATTGCAATAGCCTTCATGGCTGCAATGTCTTCATCAGAAGCAATGAACACATTAAAATCTTTGTTAATCATTGGACTCTTTATAAAAGGATAGTTATATTCAAAAAAAGACAATTTTACGCCCTTATATAAAAAAATTAATGTATCTTTACTCAGTTCATAAATGGTCTTTGGATGAAAAAAACTTGCTATTTTAAATAAACCTACATGTCTATTGAAAAAAACAAAAAAATCAAAGTCCTCAGAAAAACGATGGCCATACTTTAATGAGAGTGCGGTCCCACCTGCCAGATAAAAGTCATTTAGAAATTCATATCTAGAGATTTCTTTTAACACCATCATCTGTGCGTTGGTCAATTTCTTCATTATTTATCTCCAAAATCAACTCCCAAAAGGCTCTATTCTTTTTATCAAATTTAAAATAATATTTAAGAAAAGTCTCTTTTAATTTTGATTTTGAATATATCTTAAGTAACTTTTTAGGATCATCCCACTTCATTTGTCTAAAAATCAATAGTTCTTCATTTAACTCCTTATCCCATGCAAAAAAATTATCTTTAACCATTTCTCTCTTAATTTTCTAGTTATTTTTCTCTAATTCTAAATTTCTTTTCCAGAGCTCATAGGTCTAGTGTTTCTATTTTTAGCCCATCTCTGTTTTTTTGCCTCATCTTTTTTTATTTAATTTTGGTTTTTAATGCCTTGTTCCCATATTTCTGCCCCTACAAAAGGTTTAAGGAAATGAATCCCAAAATTTCCAGATCTTTCTAAAACAAACCACGGAATTGTTCCTTTATTGTCCACATAATACCTTATACCTTTTCTGATTCTAATTTTTCTAAAACTATTAATAGTAACTGCTTCACCACATGAGTGTAGACCAATTTAAATAAGGAATATCACCATAACATACAGGTATCTTAGTGCCAAGAGAATTATATATCCTCTCTTTTTTTGAAATAAAAATTAGAGGACAAAAATATAGCCACCTTAAATATAGGAGTTTCCAATTTTTTTATAATAGAAAATGCTGAAAAACTTAAAAAGTTTCTTTATAAATAGGGCTTTATCTTAATTTTTTTTCTATAAGTTCCTTAAAACTTTATATTCTTTAAATCATCAATAAATTCACACTGCGGAGCAACCTTTCCTCCTATTTTTCTAAATTCAGACATGAGCATAATCAAGGGTTCTTGTATCAATTTATCATCTCTTATCCATTTGTCATTTATTTCTGCATAAACTACTTTGCCGATTATTATTGAATAGTTTTCTCCTTGAACTTCTCTAACTAATTTTGCCTCTATCCATCCTATAGCATTTTTCACCCTTGGAGGTTTGACCACTTTACCAGGCAAAGACTCTATTCCCACGGCATCAAGTTCATTAACTTCAGGAGGAAAATTCCTTGCACACTTAATCGTCTCTCTAAAGTCCTTTTCTCCCATTACATTGACCACAAACTCTTCAGTTTCCCTAATATTTTTGAGCGTATCCCTTGGGAAGGCTGAGGCAATGGCTATTAAATCTAAAGGCCTTAAAATTGGCATTACACAACCATATGGAGCCCCATTTATAATACTATGGCTATCTATCGTTGTTATCAAAGTTAATGGAATAGGAAGTATTTTTTTAAACATATTTGGTTTTAACTCCATATCCTTCTCCACCTTACAGGTTATTTGTTAAACAATAGATCTTAAAACTAATCAAATAAGATATAGCAAACCTTGCCTTGAACCTTACATGCACGGGCAAGTTCCATATGTCTTAAAGAGGCAAAATTGGATCTAAATTCCTCTTCATCTATGCCAATGGAAGTACAGATCTCTTCTAAACTAAGGGGACCTTTTTTCTTTAGTAGATCTAATATCTTTTGTTGAACAGGAGTCAGATCCTCCTTTTTATGACCAACTCCTTTTGCGCTATGCACTGCCCAGGGATCACAGATCTTAGGAGTGGCAACAAGATCTAAATAACAGTCTTCACACAGCTTTTGCCCAGCATATTCATAAACATCCTCTACTCTATTTAAGGTAGTTCCACACTTTTCACACCTCATTCTTATCACCTCCTTTTTATTCCGTTCAATATAGAGCTTGCAGTTGTCTTCATTATATCAATAAACTCCTCTTTACTTAATTTACCTTGTAATGTGATTTTCTCTAAAATAACATATATTATCATTGCAGAAAAACAGATAGAGATATGATGCACATTTATTTGTTTAAATCTTTTTTCTCTAATTCCCTTTATAAGATATTCTTCAAGTATTTTTATTCCTTTCAATATCCTCTTTTGAAAATGATCTCTATAGATGTCTGGTTTCTCTAACATGATAAACATAAGTAGTCTAAGGGGGGAGGTAGAATTCTCTAATGCCATATTATTATAAATATGTTCAGCAAATGCCAAAAAAACACCCAAATCATCATTATTTTCAGCATAATGGAGTATATTTGGATCTTTTTCCATTGGATGGTCTTTGAATATATTGTTTAAAAGCTCCTTATAAAGATTTTCTTTATTTCCAAAAAGTTGAATCACCAGGGCCCTACTAACACCAGCACTTTTTGCAATTTCATCTAAAGTAGTGCCTGCAAATCCATTTTTTGTGCACAATTCCTTAACTTTTGATAATATCAATTCTTTCCTCTCTAATGCACTTAACCTCTTTTTCGCCATAACTCTAATTCCTGGTATTTCTTTTTACACAAAATCAAATGGTCCTTTTTGAACTAACTAACTTGTTAGTTAGTTTTTAATACCAACTACCCTATTTGTCAATACCCAAGGTATAAATCAAGAAATTATCTTTTTTACTATATTTTCCAATGCTTTAGTAGCTTCTTTATGCTCTATAGGCTTTCCTAAAAGAGAGACTGATTTCGGAAATTTCTGCGGGCAGGCCAAAAATATAATGGAATATATTGAAACCATAATTTCAGATTCCCCTATAAAGCATGGCTTTCAGGAAAACGCATGGAATGTTTTATTAATAACTTATGCTGCAAGAAGAGATTTATATATATGTTCGGCTTTAAAATCATTGTATAAATACAGTTGACACTAAATAATTTACAGTTTAGTCTACTTTTAAACTAATTTTTCTAAAATAGGTCACCACTTTTGCATGGAAACCTATTTAAAAAATTTTTTTCTAAAATAATTAGGAATAAAAAAGGCAATGAATCACTCATTGGTTTATGAATATTTGCCCAGATATACAATTGAGGATTACAAAAGATGGAAAGGGGATTGGGAGCTTATTCATGGCATAGCCTATGCCATGACCCCTTCACCTTTTGGGAGACATCAGAGAATATTGATGGAAATTGGATGGCAATTTACATCTCAGGTGAAACAGTGTTCCAAATCCTGTTATGTTTATCCAGAACTGGACTGGATTGTGGATGAAGAAACAGTATTGCGTCCTGATTTGATGGTTGTGTGCAAGGAAGTGGTGACACATCTGAAAGAGCCACCAGAAGTTGTGGTAGAAATAATTTCAAAGCCTTCTTTGCAAAAAGATGCCCATCTGAAATTTTCGATCTATGAAAAGGAAAAAGTAGCTTTTTATGTCCTGGTTTATCCAGAAATTCAAAAAGTTAAAATTTATGCTCTGATACAGAATAAGTTTGAAAAAGTTTTTGATAGCGACTGTGGAAGTTTTGAATTTGAGCTAAAAAATGGCTGTAAGTTTTTAGTTTAAATCTTGATATACTCTGGCCAAGCCCCTAAGTGTCAGCTACTCGGAGCCCTTCCTTTTATTTCCCAAACATTGCCACCAGAAGTTTCCCCCTACCCTTCCAATAACTATCCTCTAAGACAGGCTGATTGAAGTTCAGGATGATAGAAATAAACTCAATAAAAGCCCCATTTTTTCTCACCTCGACTTAAATTTCTAAATCCCTGAATACCTAAAGGGAGTTAAAATTCTATTAGTATTATCTTTTTTTAAATTTTATACTTGACATAGTAATATTTTTTATTTTAGGCAATTAAAAAAATATATTTTTCATATCTAAGTTATGTTTGATTACAAAAGAAATAATAAAAAGGAAGATTTGATGTTTATAAAATATTTTTTTTGCTATATTATGCTATATTTTAATAATAGTTCACTCTTTTTTAGCCTCACCTCTTTATGCCCATGGAGTAAGAGGTAAAATAGGCAGAGGAGGAATTGTTATAATTGCTGAATATACCACAGGTGAACCTATGAGCTATGCCAAGGTAGGAATCACTGCACCAGATAAGAAAATCCCTTTTCAGATAGGAAGAACAGACAGAAATGGGCGGTTTTGTTTCTATCCAGATATGCCAGGAAAATGGATGATAGTTGTGGAAGATGGAATGGGTCACAGACTTGAGATGAACTTGCCAGTTAAGCACATTGAACATCTTGAGACCTCAGGAAACACTGAAAGCTCAGAGGAAAAGTTTATATCCAAGTATTTGAGAGTTATTAGTGGGATTTCTATTATTTTTGGCATCTTTGGGAGCATTATGGCCTGGATAAGTCACAAAAAATAAAAAAAGAGAATTCAGCTAAAGGATTGAAATAGGCAAAGACAATAAACAAGGAGGAGGGATTAAATGAAGAGTTGGAAATTGATTATATTTTTAATGTTAACCTTATTAGTTTTTATTTCATCTCCTGGTTTAAGTGAGGAGGAAAAACAAGGGGAAAAACAAAGGGAAAAGATGATGGCAACAAGAATGAATGAGGTGGTAGTCACTGCCACGCGGTCGAAGATCTCGGTATTTGATGCACCTCAAAGTGTAACAGTTATCTCCAGAGAGGAGATCATGGCCTCTTCCTTTGACCGTTGGGAGGATATTGTTCGTAGTGTTGTAGGTATGTATAACTATAGGCATTATGCAGTTCAAACACATGGTATTGCAAGCCCATTAAAGATGCGTGGGGTAGGTGAACACAGGATCTTGATACTGGTAGATGGAGTCCCACAAAACAACAATTTCAACAATGCCATTGCCTGGGTGGCGTGGGGTCATATCCCTAAGCAAGCCATTGAACGTATTGAAATTGTCCGGGGACCTGCCTCGGCAATTTACGGATCTGAAGGACTTGGGGGTGTAATTAATATTATTACAAAAAAACCAAAAACAGGAAGACAATCCTCAGTGGAAGGTGAAATAGGCACAGCAGATACCTATAAAGGAGATATCTTTCATTCTCAAAAAATTAAAAATTTTGGCTTCCTAATGGCGGGCGGGTATGAAGATAGTGATGGATTTTACATGGTAAAACACCACAAACCTTATGAAATCAAACGTGATAGAGAAGTTCGTAAAGTATTTGGAAAACTTACCTATGATTTAACTTATAATTCAAATTTATCCCTGGCAGCCTTATATTACGACCATCAAACTGGAAAGGGCCGAAGATATTTTTACGATGATTTAACCCTTGGTCAATACTGGATGAACTATACTTATAAGGGAAAAGCTTTTGATTTAAAAGGATTAGTTTATATAAATCAAGCTGATAAGGCTGCCTATCAGGATACAGCAAAGGACAATTATTCATCCTTATATAGAAAGGAGGAAATAGACCCAACCACCTGGGGCGCTGATTTTCAAGGAAATATTTCACTTAACTCAATGGCTAAACTTACTTTAGGTGTTGGTTACAAAGAAACTTCATGGGATTATGACAATAAATATGTGTCCATTACCCGCAAGGCTGGTGCAGAAGGTAAACAGCGTTTTATATCACCTTTTGCAAATCTGGATTTTCATTTTTTTGATAATCACTTGATTGTAACCATAGGAGGAAGATACGATTGGATCAGGACCTGGGATGGGGCCAACTGGGACACCAAAGGAAGTGCTGGCAAGCCCCCTTACCACAATGACTTTGATTCTGAAACAGAAGAGAATTTTTCTCCTAAGGTAGGTATTGCATGGCATCCAGATAACAAAACAACAATACGAGCATCTGCTGGAAAAGGATTTAGAGCACCCAGTTTGTTTGAGCTTTATAAGGTGCATGTTCGTGGTGGCGGCACCTATTATCGTAATGCCAATCCAGATTTAGACCCCGAGAAAATATGGTCATATGATATAGGGGTAGAACGAATCCTGACCAACACACTATGGGGCCGAGTAACATTTTATCAGTCCTTTGCCAAAGATTACATCGGTGACCGTCTCATAGGCACAGCTACTTTTTCCCATGGTAGAAAAACCCGATATGAATATAAGTTGGACAATATAAGCGATGTGGATATTTATGGAGTTGAAGCCGAGCTAGAATGGTATGCCCTACCAGATCTCACTCTTTTTGCTAATTATACCTTCAATGTTTCTAAAATTGACAAAGACAAAAACAACCCTGAATTAGAAGACAACTACTTACCCTATGAGCCCCGGCACCAAACCCATTTCGGATTCCATTACAACAATCCCAACCTGGTTAATGTTTCTGTAACTGGCAATTACTACACTGATATATATTTCGACAATGAAAATACATTTAAGGAAGATGACTATTTTACCATGGATGTTTCTATGTCTCGCCAATTTTTTAATTTCTTAACAGCCTTTATAAATATAGAAAACCTTTTTGATGAAGAGTATCCGATTTTTAAAAGAAAAGGACGGGCAGATACTATTGCACCTGGTACCATTATAAGCGGAGGTTTAAAATTTACTTTTTAATAAACCTTTGGCAACTAAAGGAGGAATAACTCTTAATTAACATCTAAACCATGTGGGAGGAGTAATAATGAAAAAAAAGTTTTTGATAATTGTATGGTTTATACTCATGAGTGGATTTATTTCAACCTGTGTGTATGCCCATTCTCTTTGGTTGATTGTAAACAACTACAATCCTTGTGTAGGTCAGGAAATTGTAATTAAAATAGGATGGGGCCATAAGTTTCCTGTAGATGACCAACCACCAGCAAAAATGGTAGAAAAGATGAATCTCTTTCTCCTAGATCCCCAGGAAAATAAGATACCTCTGAGTATAAAGCCCAAAGGGAAAAAAGGAGTAAAACCTATTAAGGTAAAGCTAAATGAGAAGGGAACTTACATTGTAGTTCTTGTAATGAAGACCTTTGTCAGTAAGACCATAGAGGGCTATTTTTTCAGACCAAAAAATGAGCTCAAGAATGTGCTTAAATCTTTCTTGTACCAAGCTGTGGCAAAGGCAATTATCAATGTAAATGGTCCTAGGGGTAGTTCCTACAAAAAATGGTTGGGATATACATTAGAAATTGTTCCCCTTAAAAATCCTGCCAGTATCAAGGAAGGAGAATTCCTGCCACTTTATTCTTTTCTTAATGGTAAGCCCACAAAGACATGGATTTATGCTACATATGCAGGATTTAGTAATCTGGAGAACACCTTTGCATGGACAACTAAACCAGATAAAAACATGATTGCCAAGGTAAAGATTTTGAAAAAGGGTATATGGTTGGTTAACACAAAGGTTTTATTACCATACAAAGATCCACGCAAGGGTGATGAGCAAAAATTAATATCCACGTTGACTTTTAAGATTAATTAGTGATGTTTTAATTTTTTGAAGGAGGTATGTAATGAGAGAAGTTTTAAGGCTAATTATTGTCTTGGCTGGAATAATGAGTCTTTGCGTGTTTCAAACAAGCTGGGCAGAAGTAAAAAAATTAGAGGAGGTAGTGGTTACTGCTACAAAATACGAAAGTCCAATAAAGGATATTCCAGCGTCAGTTACTATTATCTCTTCTGAGGACATAGAAAAACATCATTTACCCAATGGTGATATCGGAGATATATTACGCTCGGTTACAGGTATTACACTCCGCAGGGCATATGCGCCTTTTCCTGCCTATCCAAATATCAGGGGAGTGGGCAGTGATGCAACGGTTATTTTAGTAAATGGCATCCCTACTAATTGGGAAATTACTCAAGCCATTCCTCCAGAAAATATAGAGAGAATTGAAATCTTAAGAGGACCTGCTTCTGCTCTTTATGGCGCCCATGCCAGCGGTGGAGTAATAAATATAATAACTAAAGAAGGTAAAGATAAATTCAAGAGCACAATTAGTGGTGGATATGGCACCTTTAATACTCGTCGTGTTAGGGCTACTACAAGTGGAGGTGTTGCCAAAAGGCTCTATTTTTCACTTGCTGCATATAAGGAGAAATCTGACGGGGAAAAAGTGGTTACCAATAAGGTTATTCCCAGTATAACAATGATAGATGATTGTGATTATGAGAAAAAAGCTGTATCCCTTACTACAAATTATAAATTTAATGATGATTCTAAGGTGTCCTTTTTATATAATTTCTTTAATGATGAATATACAAGGGGCAGACCTAACGTAGGAGGAGACTGGGACCGACATTTTGCCAGTTTTATTTATAATCAGAAATTGGGAAAAAGATTTGCTTTTAAAGGCACAGTAGGATATAGTTATGATGACCTTTTGCATCGCTATGACAAAGGAGGGACCAATTATGAGCCTAGAATGAGACGTTATACAGATTATTATGAGACTCCTATAGAATTGCAACTTACAGGCGATGTTGGTTGGGAAAATACTTTGACAGGAGGTTTTTTTTATAATCGTCAGACAACCGATCAAAAGTATATTAGTTCTAGCACTGGTCAATTCTTACGAAAAAATAAATACAAAGTTAGGACCCTGGCTGCATACATTCAAGATACATGGAAGCCAATAAAATCTCTTATTATTACAGCGGGCATTAGATATGACTACTGGAAAAATTACGACAATTTCTTTAGTAAATTTAGAGTTAAAAAACCACACGATACTAGTAATGATAATTGGAGTCCTAAGTTTGGGATAAGGTATAATTTTAGTGACCAGACTTCTATTTGGGCAAATTACGGTGTTGGTTATAAGCCTCCTACTCCTGAACAACTATACGATGATCGGACATCTGGCGGGAATCCAAGAGAGCCAAATCCAAACCTAAAACCTGAGAAAACTTATGCTTGGGAGTTGGGCGTGGAAAAATGGTTTGGTGAATTACTCCACTCCAAAGTAGTGGGTTTTTATAATTACACCGATGATAAGATATTATCGTGGTTTAGTGCCAATAATATCTGGATCAATAAAAATATTGGTCGAACTAAATCTTATGGTGTTGAGATTGATATGACCCTGTATTTGCTTGAGCACTGGCAAGTTACTGCTAACTATACGTGGAATCGGGCCACAATAGATAAAAACCCGGCTAAACCACAACAGGAAGGCAACTATTTGCCTTTTTGTCCCAAACATAAGGCAAATCTGGGGATAACCTATTCTAAAAACAACTATACTGTGAGCGGGTTTGCCAGATATTTGAGCCTTCAGCATACAAATGAAGATAATATAAAATACACTTCTTCTGGTGAAAAGAGATATATGGAACGTTCTTTTGTAGTAGATTTAAAAGCTACCAAACGTTTTACAGTAAACTGGGGCTATTTAACTAATATTGATTTTTCACTGAGTATAGATAACCTCTTTGATGAAAATTATAGAACATTCTATATTTATGAAGATCCAGGGCGAGTGATCTTTGCTGAATTAAAGTTTATATTTTAACTCTTAAAAAACTTCATTTTGGAACCTTCCATGACTTATCCTATCAATACTTTTAATGGTAAGATAAAAGATTTTTTTATTAAATTTATTATCTTGTTGTGTCTTGGATACCTCTTTTCAGGTTGTTCTAATTCTTCAGATCATGCTTATTGCCAACAAAAAGAATACCTTCGCATAGGCACCACCATGAACATCAAGCGAGTTAATCCACTTGCTGATTATTATTACAATATACTGGCTATGATTATGACCCATGATTCGCTGGTTCGTGTTGATCCTAAACTTCGTGTGATTCCTCAATTGGCTGAGAGATGGAGCTCTTTTGATGGAGGTAAGGTGTGGAAATTTTGGCTAATCTCTGGAGCAAGATGGCATGATGGTTATCCAGTTACACCTGAGGATGTCAGATTTACCTTTGAGTATCTTGCTCAAAAAGATGTAAATTTTAGCTGGATTGCCGATTTAATAGAAAATATTAAGATAAATGGGCGGGAAGTAATTTTTTATCTGAAAAAGCCTTATAGTCCTTTTCTGATAAATGTTGGTTTCATCGTGCGTATTTTGCCCAAACATATATGGCAAAAAATTGAGGATCCCTTAAGGTTTAGGGGGAAGGAAGCCACCATTGGGTGTGGTCCATATGTATTTAAGACATTTAACCCCAGAAGCGGGAAAATTTGTTTTGAGGTGAACAAAAATTACTATGGCAAGGTGCCTACTATTTCTCAAATAAACTTTTATATTTACAAAAATATGGATGTTTTAACCATGGCTTTATTAAAAAACAAAATTGATACTTATTACCAATATGCTGTTGGTTATCCTTTTCATTATATTGAACGACTTAAAAAAAGCAAGGACTTAGAATTTTTGGAAACTATGTCTATGGGAGTTGCAGCTGCCTTGGGATTTAATATGACTCATAGACCCTTTGACCAAAAGAAGATTCGTGAGGCCATTGCCCTAGCTATTAATTATAATAAGATTAACCAGTGTGTTTTTGGAGGGATAGGACAAATACCGACAAGAGGTTTTGTTCCACCACTATTTCCATTTTGGAAAAAAACTGACAAATTAACTTATAACCCTGAACAGAGTAAAAAACTTCTGTTATCTGTGGGTTTGAAAGATCGTGATGGTGATGGTGTGCGTGAATTCCCCAATGGAAAAAAATGGTTCATATCCCTATTAGCAAGGGCAGATCTTTGGGGAGAAGATCAGCTAATAAAGTTGTTAGTGAATGATTTCAAGGCAATAGGTCTTCAAAGCGTGGTCCATTCTGTAGATCTCTCCACCTGGATTTTCTCCCTTAAGGAAGGTAAATATGACTTAGTTCTATTTAGAACTACTCCCTGGGGAATGATGATGCATGCTGGATATGCTAGTGGCTACTTTGATTCCCGCAGAAAGGGGGGAGGGGTAATCGGTAATTTGAAGGATCAAAAATTTTGGCACTTATGTGATCAGATTATAATAACTACAAATCCATCATCTTTAGAGAAATTATACCATAGTTTACAAAGTTATTATGCTCACCATCTTCCTGCTGTTGCCCTTTGCTGGAACAAAAATATTTATCCATTTCGCAAAAATTGGCAAGGATTTGTAGTTCATCAACTGGAAGGTGGGTTGGCCAACCGTTTTTCCTGGCGTTTTTTAAAATATGTGGAATTTCAGGTTAGAGAAAAATCCTTAGGTCATTTCAATGAAAAATAAGGAAAATGAAAAAACTTCTAGCAAAATTACTTCAATATGTATTGACCATTATCGCTGTTATCAGTTTAAATTTTTTTCTGGTTCATATGATGCCGGGAGACCCTTTAATTCATCTGCTGGGTGAAGAAAATTACTTGTATCTTCACACTCAAAAGCCAGAACTCCTGGAAGCATTAAGAGCCAAATATGGCCTTAATAGCCCATTATATAAGCAATACTTTTGTTATTTGGCAAAGACTCTGAGATTAGATCTTGGTTGGTCCTTTCATTATGGACAACCTGTTTTTCACGTACTTCTCTTTAGGCTAAAATGGACATTGGTGTTGCTTGTTCCCTCAATTATAATCGCTGGTTTATTGGGAGGAATATTAGGTGCACTTGGAGGCTTAAAAAATGGGCATGCCCTCGATTATTTATTAACTTCAGGATTTTTATTCCTTTATAGTGTGCCAAATTATTGTCTGGGACTTTTATTTTTAATGATTTTTGGTTTTTATCTAGATGTTTTTCCCTTGGGAGGAATGGGCGAACAAACTTATTTTGGTTCACTTTCCATCCTGGACACACTTCACCATATGTGTTTACCTTTAAGTGTTCTTGTGCTCCATAATACAGCATGTAATTACATAATTATGCGCAATGCTATAAAAGAAGTATTAGAGGAGGAATATGTTCTTACTGCTATTTCAAAAGGACTAAACCAAAGGCAGACATTGTTTGGTCATGTTTTTAAAAATGCCCTTCCACCGCTTATAACAGCAGTTGCTTTAGAGTTTGGCTTTATAGCTGGAGGAGCTCTGTTTGTTGAAATTGTCTTTTCCTGGCAAGGAATGGGTACTTTAATTTATGATGCTATTATCTCTCGGGACTATCCTTTAATTTCAGGATCTTTTTTTGTCTTAACCATTTGTGTGATACTGGCCAATGCACTTGGGGAATTCTTTTATGCGGTTGTTGATCCACGGATGAGGGATGGTGGGACAATTGTTTAAGAGTAAAAGGACGATTATTGGAGTTCTTTTACTTCTATTTTTTTTGTTTATCTCAATTTTTGCACCAATTATAGCTCCTTACGATTCCTATACCTTAGAGACACCTAACTTGCCTCCATGTAGTATTCATATCCTAGGAACCAATGATATTGGACAGGACATTTTTAGTGAGTTATTATATGGAACTAGGATATCCTTAGTTGTTGGTTTTGGTGCTGCTATTCTTGCCACTTTTCTGGGAGCTTTTGTAGCTCTTATGGCGGGCTATTTTCGTGGTTTTATAGATAATATACTCATGGTGGTTACAGACTTCTTTTTGCTGGTGCCGTCAGTGCCCTTGATTATCGTGGTAGCAGCATATTTCAGGTTAAGTATATGGAAACTTATCATAGTTATTGCATTTTTGGGTTGGGCAAGTATAGCTAGAATAGTCCGCTCTCGTGTCCTCCAAGTACGAGAAAAGGCCTTTGTTAGAAGTGCCAGAACTCTAGGGGCAGGGAGCTTTTATATTATTTTCCAGCATATTTTACCTAATAGTTTAAATATAATCCTTGCTAACGCATCTTTAGCAGCAGCACGTGCTATAGTGATAGAGGCGGGTATGAGTTTTTTAGGACTTGGAGACCCAACCCAGAAAAGCTGGGGAATGATGTTACATGATGCCTTTTCCCATGGGGGAGTGGTTAATGGTTATTTCTGGTGGTATCTACCTCCTATTTTTTGCATTTCTCTCTCAGTTATTGGCTTTACCCTTTTAGGTTATTCTTTCGAAGGAAGAGAAGACCTATTTCTACCAGGAGGTATTAAAGAGTTAAAAGACTATACCACTAAACCAAAATCTAATGAGAAGATTTATTACCCTGAAAATTATCTTTTATTGATAAAAGGCCTTAGTGTGAAATTTCGAAATGGCGATAAAATAATACGTGGTTTAGACAAGATCGATCTGGGAATAAAAGAGGGAGAAAAGGTTGCGATTATTGGCGAGACAGGCAGTGGAAAGAGCATTTTACTCCTGGCATCGCTTCGCCTTTTACCTGCTAATGCACAAATTTCTGGAAAGATATACTATAAAGGAAAAGATCTTTTAGAAATTAGAGATAATATTATGTGTCAAATACGGGGAAACGAGATTGCCTATGTTCCTCAAGGCACAGGAAATGTTTTGAATCCCGTGGTTAAAATTGGTTTACAAATAGCCGAGCCTTTACAAATATATTTAGGTGTAAACAAAGGAGCTGCATTAAAAAGAGCAATTGTTTTACTAAATCAAGTTGGTATAGAAAAGGCAGCACAAAGAATTTTTGATTATCCCCACCAATACAGTGGTGGAATGAAAAAACAGGTTCTCGTGTCTATGGCATTAGCTAGGGAGGCGGATTTGATACTTGCTGATGAGCCTACCAAAGGGTTAGATTGGAATAAACGCAAAAAAATATTGGAGATTTTCCAGAATTTAGACTCTAAGACCATCTTAAGTGTTACCCATGATTTGTGGTTTGCAGAAATGTTTGCTCAAAGAATCGTGGTGATGTATGGCTCAAGGATTGTAGAAGTTGCTCCTCAAAACACGTTCTTTATAACACCATTACATCCTTATTCTCAGGCATTACTTGCTGCCCACCCTTCTCGGGGATTGAAAGTGATAACTGGTAAAGCACCTCTAAGGATGGAATATATTGATAAAGGATGTGTCTTTCGACCTTATTGTAATAAGGCCTTTCAAAAATGTTTAAAAGAACCACCTTTATTTAAACACAATGGACACGAGATAAGGTGTTGGCTTTATGCTTCTTGAAATTCGTAACTTAAGTAAGACCTTTAAAAGAGGGTGGCTAAAAAAGAGAAAATTATGTGTTATAGCAAATGCTAGTCTTTGTCTTCATCAAGGAGAAACAATAGGGATTGTAGGAGACAATGGTAGTGGAAAAACCACACTGGCATTGATGTTAGTGGGGCTTTTAAAACCTGATAAAGGACAGATCCTTTTTAAAGGAAAGGATATAACATATTTATCCTCATGGGAAAGAAAGGAATATAGACGGCAAGTGCAAATAGTGTTTCAACATCCAGAAACAGCCTTTAACCCCAAATGGAAATTATGGAAGAGTATGAGAGAACCTTTTTACTTGCATAAAATTCCTTATTCAGAAGAGGAGGTCTTACAACAGCTTAAGCGGGTGGGGCTTAGAAGTAACATCTTGAGTCGTTATCCCGCACAACTAAGTGGTGGGGAGATACAGAGGGCCGCTATTGCAAGGGTTATGAGCTTGAACCCTGCTGTTGTGATTTTGGATGAACCTACGAGCATGCTTGATGCTATAACCCAAGCTCAAATAATTCGGCTCTTAGAAGAAATTCAGCAACAACAAAGAGTAAGTTATCTTTTTATTAGTCACGACCTAGAGTTGGTAAAAGTCTTTTGTAAAAAGATTTACGAGTTAAAGGAAGGAGTATTAAAAGAGGATGTGGTTATTTAACAGGTGCAGGAGTTTTAGGGAGTAAGGAGTTTGTTAAGTTCAAAGAGAGTGCAGAAGTTTGTATCAGGGATTCAAGATGTAGATATGTATTCTTTAAAAAGATTAAACTCTTAGTACCAACTTAAAAATGTTTTTCAGATTTGATATAAAGAGAGGCCAATAATGCCCAAATACTTTATAAGATCAGGAAAACCTGTGTTAACAATAGAAAGATAACATTTTTTGCTCCGTTAGAATTAAAAAAATTCGGGGATAAAGATGAAGAAGGTATTAAGTTGTATTTTATTGTATTGTTTTTTGATTGCAACTTCATGTTTTGCTGAAAATACAGGTTTTACCAAGGAGGACAGGGAAAGACTTATTTGGTTAGAGGCCACCCTTCAACTATTTATGCAGCAAGTGCATAAGAGATTTGAGGAGGTGGAGATAAGGAACGAAATAGCTCAAAAATTGCTAGAACAGGTATATCATGTGTATGCAAAATAATGATCTAGAGATAGAAATTGAGATTGAAAAAATAATAAGATCAAAAAGAAAAACTATTGCCTTGCAAATAACAGAAGATGCTAAGTTAATCATTAGAGTCCCCTATGGGGTAAGTGAAGAGGTTATAAAAAGAGTTGTTGTAAAACATGCAGACTGGATAAGGAAAAAGAAAGAGCAAATACTTTTAAGAGATCCCAAGCTTGTTAAAAAAGAATTTGTTAATGGTGAAGGTTTCCTCTATCTTGGCAAATATTACAAGTTAACCATTATTGAGGCACAAAGTGAGCCTTTGGTGTTCAAAAATGGCTTCCTTCTCTCAAAAAACTATTTACCAATTGCAAAACAAGTTTTTGTGAATTGGTACCGAGAAAGGACTTATGAAAAGATTTCTGAAAGAGTTAAATGGTATGCTAAGAAGAGAGGGTTTAAATACAACAGAGTCAACATAACCAACGCACAAAAAAGATGGGGGTCCTGTTCAGCTAAAGGAAACTTGAACTTTTCATGGAGACTGGTCATGGCACCTCTGTGTGTTATTGATTATGTAGTGGTTCATGAGCTTGTTCATCTTGAAGAAATGAATCATTCAAAGTCATTTTAAAGAAAAATGGTCATTTATTGAGGATTTGAAACAAAAAACAAAGGGATTAATTTTTTAGAGAGTGTTCACCTAAAGATAGATAAAAATCTTTGTTGATATTAGGCAAAGATTTCAGGATCAGTTAATGCATGCCATAATTTCATTGATGCATGAACCATTTCTTCCTTTTTAGATACAACTTTCGTCCTACCTGTTATTCGTCCAAGATGATGTCTTGTATTGCTATTATCTCTTTCTGTTGTCACTGTTCCTCTTTTCCCTATTATATGACACTCTGGCGGCAATACCTTCTTAAAAGCTTCCCAATCATCTGTATAAAAAACAGCATCCTTCAATTGTTCAAATTTTTTGTATAACCCTCTGAAGGTTGAAGCATCACGATCGCCGATAACCCAGGCAATAGTTCGCCCTCTGCTACGATCCAATGCCTTGATGATCCATATTTTGTTTTTTTTGACTGGATAAAATGCCACATCTCATCAAATTCTATTTCTTTTATCTCATTAGATATAGCTGGTTCTGGAAGTGATTCGGCTTCCTCTTTTATCCATCGGTAAGTCAATGAACGAGAAACTCCAAATAATTTAGCTAAAAAGCCAAATGATGCTTTACCAAGAGAATAAAGAATAACTGCAAGAGCTTTTTTTACTTTCAGAGATTCTTTTATCCTTGCATCTCCTATCACAAAAGTTCGTGAACAGTTCTTGCAGAGATACCGCTGTTTTTTACGAACAAAACCATTTTTGACCACTTGCGTTGAATTACAATGCTTGCATACAACCATTTTCTCCCTCCCATAATTTTGGTTGGGATAACTTATATTATATTTCTATCTAAATGTAAACACTCTCTATCCTTCATGATAATAGATGAAGATGTGATGGCTGTTAGTCCAAGTAGTGTATATTTTGTTTTTGTTTTCTGAAATACGTAGGTTATCAAGGAATAAATCTGACACTCATTCTATGAACCTGTATAGAGTCTATGGCTATTGGACCAAAGTTGAAATCTCCAGCATGGACATTTGAAATTCTTATACTGCCGCTCATGGGAAAATCCATATCCATTATAACGTTATGGTTGGAATTGGTAATATTTATTCTTGCGAAATCTCCATCTGCTCCTCCTTCCTTGCCTACAAAGAATTTTCCTTGAGGTACCCATGAGGAAGGGTATTCTGGTGTGCCATTAATTGATTGGGCAATATATAAATTACCTATCTGAAAATTATCTCCCATGTTGTTATAAAAATATTTTAACCCACCATTTTGGGAGAATGTCCATAACTTAAAATATATTCCTGCATCTGATGTTAAGGGGGTAATGCAGTCAGGCGGAACTAACCAAAATTCGAAAGAATTTTTTAATTTAGGTCCTAAGTCTAGCCTACCAATGTCTTGACCACAAAAATTTATATTTTCTATGGATGTGATTTGATTGGAATTTATCATAGGAGCTTTTATCTTTAGGGCATAGTCATAATCTAGTAACACTAATGATTCCCGATAAAATTTTACTATATCCAATTCTATTGGATATAGTGTGTCTACGTAATAGCCCCAACCATTACCATCTCCTATCACAACGTCTTGAAGAGATATTTTATTAAACTCAGTCGTGCCACCATCACTATCGTGAAATGATATTTCCTGAAATTCATGGTATAATTCAATATTATTTAATTCTATAGAAATACCACTAGTTGCTTTTATTTCGCTCAGTTGCTTTTCATTTAGTTTTATCAATCTTGGAGTCCCTTGGTGTGAAAAGAATATAAATAAATAAGCAAATAAAATAACTGTTATTTTTCTTATCACGATTCTAACCTCTTTTAATGGGGAGCAATTTCTAAACTTCCTCCCAAAATTGCTGTTTTTGCATCTTTTATTGCCATGTTTGTGAATAAAGGCCTATTATTGTTTTGTGCACCATCTACTCTTTCAAGGGTTATTGACCCTATTCCAATTTTTTTTGTAAAGATTTCCAAAGATGGAAGATTTAAATATATTCCTCCTCTATTATCACCATAATGTAAGGACATTTTTGGTAGATTTGACGTTATGTCTATAGTAAGGGCTGACGGGGAGAAATTGGATTGAACTGCTGAGTTTGATAAATGATTATTATCCTGAGTTATATATGAAGGATATTTACCAGGACTTAGCAAATTTCCGTTACTATCCTTATAAAGGGCATTTATATACATCGTATCAAATTCATAATTGTTTATCCATAAATATGAATTATCATCAATATCCATATATCCAATTTGATCTGAACTTAAATACACAACTATATCATCGGGAATTATATCAACACCATATTCATAATGTGGAGCAATCTCTATATTTCCCTCCAAAATACATAAATCCAATCCCTTAATGAGTATTTTACCCAACCATTCATCGTCCTCTTCCCCCACAGTAAAATCAAATCTCAAGTCATTTAGATAAAATTCCAGAGATGGTAACCCTACTAATATTCCAGCTATGGGCAAACCTTTTTGAGATGATAAAGATGGTAAATTGTTAGATAAATCTAGAGTAATAGGATTAAAACTTCTTTTTTGGGTAAAATTATAATAATCAATTTGTTTTGTATTAAATTCATCAATGGAATTGCCATTAGTTACGTATAAATCATATTGACCAATACTGTGTATTATCCCATCACTATCAACGTGGGAAATGGAATTTATTCTTAAAACGTCAGAAACAATGTTTTTCAGCCTAAATTGGTAATCGGTGTTTTGTATACCCTCTTCATCATATATGATAATTTTAGGGATTTTGGTGAATATTACGACATCATCAAGTGCCATAGAAATCCCATACCCTGGGTGAGGGGCAATTTCTAATTTCCCCCCCAGAATGTCCAGCTGCATGCTTTGAGTATAGATATGTGCAAAACTTTTGTCACTATTGGCTATGCTAGAATATAAAGATGATATAGTAATTGAACCTAAATTTGTTTCATCTATATAAGTTTCAATTGTTGGTAACCCTATATATAAGCCAGAATAATTTGCATCATCTTTATTTTGATTATCGTATAATTTGAAATTCGACATAGCACTCATTACTGGTAATTCATCAATTACATTAATGGTTAAAATTGATGGTTGAAAGTCTGTAATGTAATTAGATTGGCTTGTATCAAAACGGGCATCCCCCTGTAGGTGCTGTTCATCAGGATCATAGATTATTGTACCATCTCTGGCTAGAGCCTCAAACCTAACAACGTCAAATTCTAAATTATTTAAAGCTAAAGATGCACCATCTGAACCAGAGAGTCCGTCCTTGTCAAAAAAGGAAATCTTATTAAAAGCGGAATAAATATATAGATGATCTGCTAATATCCCTACTGCATCTCCAGCAGATATTTGTTCTAATTGATTATCATTCATTTTTTGCATAGAATAACATATTGAAGATGAAAAAAGAATTAATGATAATAAGAATATTTTTTTTATCATGATAAGTCCCTTTTTATTGTGGACAAATTTCCACATACCCAGCTAATTCAGCAATTTCTATGCCTTTTATATTAGTACCAAAAAAAGACGCTCCATTATTCGCCGCAATATTAGACGAGTCGTTTATGGTAATTTTATCTATTTTAAAATTATCCATGTATATTTCTACTGTTGGAGCTGCTACGAATATTCCAGCAAAGCTTCCTTGTATCCCTGCACTTTTATAAAGTTCAGTGATACCTGGAAGTTGTCTGGTTACGTTTATTAATAAGGGTTGAGCATGATAAGATTTTAATATATCTAACAAGACTACCATTTTATAATTGTCTAGATTTTGAAGATGGGCATTATATGTACCTGGACTCTGGATGTGGATATTACCTAATAACAAATTTAAAATTGAAAAATCTGTGTGGGTTAGGGCATTTAATTTTAAAGTATCTATCGTAACATTTCCTAGAGAAAGAGATGTACCTCCATCTGAGAAATTGTTTTCTTTGGTTCCTTCAGGATCAGATATACTTATCCTATCAAAATTCATATATATCACATTATCGTCCAAGGCTATATTTAGTCCACACTCTTGGTGTGAAGTTATCTCAAAATATCCCCCAAAAAGGGCAATGTCCATATTTTTGATGTTCAAAGAAAAAAAACTCTCTTTATTGTTTATGGAATTCCTTTCCAAGTTGTCTATAGTAATTTGTTCCACTTGAATTTCATCCGCGAATATATCTAAGGTCGGTACTCCAAAGACTATTCCACATTGATTGTAAGTCTCACTGCCTGGCTCAGGTAAAGGCAATCCATATTTTGCACCAAACATATAGTTATATCCAATGCTAAGTATGGGCAATTCATCTACTACGTCAATAGTTAGACCTGAAGCATCAAATGACTGTATTATTTCACTCATTGATGTGTTAAAATGAGCATCAATTTCCCCAGCAGTGTCATTTGGTAACAACTGATTTATATGTAATACATCAAATTTAAAATTATTTAAACTAATTTTTGCACCCTTACTATTTGATATTATATCTAAGGTTGGTAGATTATATGGATTTAGTCCTCCATCTAAATCATTGTAAGAAAGAGAGCCAAATTGTTGAGCAATCGTTACATCGTCTATTACAATATTAATACCAGATTTAGCATATACACCAGACAACTCATTGTCACTGAGCCTATTCATTCCAAAAACATTGTCACCCATGAAAATTAAGATTAATATCACAATACAAAAATTTTTCATTTTGGTGATACCTCCACATATCCTGAAAATATGCCTATAGCTACATCGGTTGCTTCCATACTTCCAAAAGAGGCTCTGTCATTGAGTACTAATAGATCTGATGGATCTTCTGGATAAAGGGGATCGTCGACCTCAATGCCTCCTAATACAACATGGTTGCAATATATTTCAATTGTTGGCAAATTAATAAATAAACCTGCTGCACTACCTGAAATACCTTGAGAATTATATATTTTTGTTGTAGTGGAAAGATACGATGTTAAGTTTATGCTAAAAGCAGAACCTCCTTGTTGGATTATTGATTGGGGAACAGTTGAAGATTGTAAATTCCTTATAGTTTCAATTAAAGAAGAAGATATATTATCTCCTGGACTGGAAATTTCCAGCTGGTTTTCTGAATTTTTATCAATCACAATGGAATTTACGGAAATCATATCAAAAGTTAAATCATTAAAGATCAATCTGGCTGGATGGGGAATACTTGCCGAATGAGATATATCAGAATAAAAGTTGTCATATTCATCATTTACGGGGTTATACAGCCCTTCAGTATCCTCATAAACCAACTCTTTCATTCCTACAAATAATTTCACATCATCTAAGGCTATATTTATACTACTACTATTGGATACTCCTGGAATAATTACCATAATTCCCTCTAGGGAGACAATATCTAAATCTTTAATCTGCATAACACCCATCGAA
Organism: Desulfothermus naphthae; assembly: GCF_054657475.1. Classification (NCBI taxonomy): domain Bacteria; kingdom Pseudomonadati; phylum Thermodesulfobacteriota; class Desulfovibrionia; order Desulfovibrionales; family Desulfothermaceae; genus Desulfothermus; species Desulfothermus naphthae. Next base: position 840,280 of record NZ_BAAHYQ010000001.1, on the reverse strand, counting down.
AAAAAATCATTCCAGGAAGAGCGAGTTGTTGAATGTGTGTAAATATTTGCGATGTCAAACTGTTTTATATAAAAATCTAATGTAGGCATTCCTATAAAGACTCCCCCATAATTAACGTCTTGAGCCTTCCAAAACAGACGGGGTAACTCTTCTGATACGTCTATACTAAATGGTTTGTATATAAATGATGATGAGTTGATGTAACCTGAATCCGATAAGTGGAAATGGGCATCCCTTCCAATTATCTTTTGGGGAATAACGGCATCAATTCTTCCACCGTTTATAGAAACATCATCTAAAATAATTTCAGCTCCATATGCTTTACCTGCCAAATGGTCATAATTAGAGTAATCTTCCCCATCGTCATCATGATATATTAAATAATCCGTGAAATAGTAAATCACTACGTCATCTATTGCCAAATTTACTCCTGGGGATATACCTTGAGTAGCAATTATTTGGTCTAAATCTTTATCTTTTAGGACAGTCAGAGAATTGCAAACATATGGACACAATAGCAAACAACATACACATAAATAAAATATAAATTTTCTTTTAACCATAAAAAATTTCTCCTCCTCATGTTTCAAAATTTTACCCATATATTAAATTTAATCAAAATTAATAACTTTGTCAATAGGCTAAAACCAGCAACAGCAATTCTCGGTGAGTTTTGTAAACGTAGGATTTATAAGGAAATACGAGAAAAATTTTATTTTTTTTTCGTAAAATGTATTAAAAATTAAACAAAAAGAAATTCTATAACTATTTCTTATAACAAAATAAATCTGTAAGATCAAATTATTTCTCACCGAGAATTGCTCTTACTTTATGTTGGAAATTTTAGGTAAAAGACTTCATCCGCCCAGGTTAAAAATCTCCCTTCCCACAAGGAGGAAGGGAGACTAAGATAAGAACTCAAGAATAAAACTCCTTTCTTAATCACACTAAGGTGACATCTTTCCTGAGACTTGGGACATTATACTGTGCGGTAGCTCCCGCTTAATAATGATGTGTTGCTCAAGAAAGAATCTGGGCAAACTTCAATTTGTCAACAAATCGGCTAAGCAATACCAGTCCGGCCTTGCACGTAAGATTTTTTTCTGTGAACTTAACATAAAGTCTATCCATAAGAATCAGTGTCTCCTCATACTTTGTATTTTACGCGCTTTATACTATTTTAATTAACCATATCAAACTAAAATATCAAACTAGGTTGCAGATTTTAAATAATATTATGGGCATAAGAGATGGTTACAAAGGTTCTCGTTTAGATATAACTTTCCCTCTCAAGATAATTTTTTTGTCAACCCGAAGTTTTAAACTTTAAATAAATTAACCCTGTTGAAGAAGCTCCATTACGCTATTTATAACCTTTTCTGTACAATCAGGTCCTTTGGGGATATAGTCTTCTGCCTCCATTCCCATGGCATCATATTGAGTATATGTGGTTTCACCTATGTGTTCAGCTACTGCTGTTAGCATTATTATGGGAATTTCCTTATAAGCTGGATCTGATTTCAATTCCTTGCACACATCCAGCCCAGATTTTTTGGGCATCATTACATCTAAAATCACAATATCTGGTGGATTTGCCTTTATTTTCTCAAGCCCTTGTGCACCATCATAGGCTAACTCTACTGAAAACCCTTTTTTTTCTAATTTTGTCTTAAGAATCTCACAAAAGTCTTGATCATCATCTACTAAAATGATCCTTTTTCCCATAATTACTCCTTTGGTTTAAACTAAATTTTTAACTAATTATGCCTCCAGCTTTTTAAATATCTCCTTTAATTTTACACAAAAGTCAATGGGCATGTTAGAAGCTACATTGAGAAGTTCTACCCTTTTAGGGTCCAATCCTATCTGGGACAATGATTTTTTCAGGTGTTCTATCCTATATTCTGCAAAGATATTACCCTTTTCAGATTTACAATTGTCTTTATAGCATGCCCCAATTATAACTCCATCTGCACCTTTGACAAGGGCCTCCAATACATAATCAATGTCTATTTTACCAGCACAAGGAACCTTTATTGCCTTAAAGCCTTTTGGTAGATCAATCCCTAAAGTTTTTGCACCTTCAACTGCTTCAAATGCAGAGTTTTTACAACAAAAACCAACAACAACAGGTCCATCTTTTTTAAAGTCCAATATGTTCTTTAATTCCTCTTTTATTTTGTCATCAGAATATTCTTTTATTTGAATAGCATTCATTGGGCATTCTGCAGTACATATACCACATCCTTCACACACCAAAGAAGAAATAGCTACTTTATCCACGTCCCAGTATATTGCTCCATGGGGACATACCCTATAACAGGTCAAACATCTTACACATTTTTCGTGGTCAATAGTGATTGTCTCTTCTATTTCTACCTTGCCGCCATCTTTAATCAATTCTTGAATTTCACAGCTCACATCTATGGCATCAGTAAAAAGATATGGAATTGCCTTAATTCCCAAAGCTGAACCCACTACAAATATTCCTTTTTTATTAGTGAAAACTGGTATCCTCCTCACATTATTTGTCTGTAAAAAACCATTTGAATCGAGGTGTATGCCAAAGAGTTCAGAAATCTCCTGATTTTTTTCATTAGGCATTATTTTATCTTCTACAATAACATAGTCTGGAGAAATTTCAATATCTTTTTTTATTAATGGCTCATAAAAAATAACCTTTGCAATCTTGTCCTCAGTCTCTACTTGTGGTGGCTTATTGCTCTTTAAAATCATTATTCCATTTTCTTTTGCGCATAATATGAGCTTTTCAAGTCCAAAAGATGCAGACTTTACATTTTTGCAAAAAATATACACCCTTGAACCTGATTTAGCAAGTTCTATTGCATGGAGAAGGATATTTTTAAAACTTACAGGATTAGTTTCTTCATTAAATGTAGTGAGAAAAACAGTAGTGCCTTTAATCTCTATATTTTCAGTTAAAAGCTTTGACAAATGCCTTATAGAAAATATATTTTCATTTGGGTTTATGCCATATTCTTCAAAAACAGGGATGTAATTATAAGGAGTAGCTATTACAATTACTCCAAAATTCTTTTTTTCTAATCCTCTATCAGACTTGAGATAAACCTTAAAATCACCACACATCCCATCCACTTTAGATATTTGGACATTATCCATCCATGTGACATTGGAGTCCTTTTTTAATTCCTCTAATATCTGAGAATAGTAATTGGCTACCTCAAATTTATAACAAGGATCTGGTTCAAATCCCTCTCCCTCATCTAGGATGGATACTGAATATCCCTGTTTTCTTATTTTTTGAGTGGCCATTATCCCTGCCACCCCACCACCTATTACAAGGACATCTGAATTAATGTTTATTTCACTCACTTTTTGCCTCCTAAATAAGTCAGGGTTTGACAAACTGCACTTTTTGCATGAGATATGGTATTTAAGATGTCTTTAGGACCTGTGGTGGTTCCAGCTAGAAATATTCCTTCTTGAGAGGTAAGGCCTGGTTCCATTAGATTTACCTCTTTAAAAAAACCATCCTCACCTAAATCAACATTTATTTTCTTTGCCACCTCTTTATTATCTTCATTTGGCATAATACCTACTGAGAGGACAACCAGATCAAAGATGTCTAATTTTCTTAAGTCTTCTATCTCGTCTTTGTATGCTACTTCTACCATATCTTCCTTATCTCGTGGAAATATATCAATCGGCGTTGCATTCACTAGGTTTAATTCTGTGTTTATCTGTTTTATAAAAGAAGAATATTCCTTACCAACATTCTGTATATCTATAAAAAATACCCAGATTTCTGTGTCAGGGTATCTGTGTTTTATCATTCTTGCCATTCTCAAGGCATAGGGACAACACACCTCTGAGCACCAGACACTATTAAAATCCTTACTTCTACTTCCAACACACTGAATAAAGGCAATTTTTTTTGCTTGTTGATGATTTGATGGTTTAATTACTTTGACTTCATTTCTTAGCATGTTCTCTAATTCTAGGGCAGTGATGACATTTTTCCACCTCTTATAACCATATGTGGCCCTTACAGCAGGGTCAAAGGGGGTAAAACCAGTGGCGATTATAAGTGCATCAACCTCTCTTTCTCCTTCTGTTCCAAGCTCATCTATCTTAACTCCATCTTCTGAGCCTTGGGGATTGCCAATAATTACTTTGTAAGGGGAATTGTATTTTGAAAATCCTGTAAGGATCTTATCTTTTTGGGGTATAGAATTTGATTTTTTTAGTTTTACCTTAAATTTTCCGTTTTTTATAACACTGTCTATTTCTGTTCGTAGATGGACAGTTATATTGGGTTGTGCTACCACATCCCTCAAGGTCTCTTCAACTAAACAGGCTCCACATTGCTGACATTTGTCTGTGGCCTTGCAAGTAAAACCAATGGCCTTTCCCCCTAAAAAGCACGTTTTTTCTACCAGTTCTACCTCAATATTTTTTTGAGAAAGTTCAAGGGCAGCACTCAGGCCCGCAATACCTCCTCCCAGGACCATGACTTTTTTGTTCATATCTATCTCCTCTTTGTTTTTAGACCTCTGGTCGGGGTAATAAACCCGCCCTTTCAGCAATTTCAGGGACCTTATGTTCCCATTCTATGGCCATTAAATGAACTCCAGCAACTCCTTTTAGCTCTTTAAACTCTTCTATTTGTTCACAGGCTATTTTTATTCCTTCTTCAGCAGCCTTTTCTTTTCCTGCACCTTTGAGTCGTTTTATCAATTCTTCGGGAACGTCCATTCCTGGGACTTTGTTTTGCATATATCTGGCCATACCAACGCTCTTTAATGGTGTGATCCCTGCGAGGATATATACCTTTTCGGTGAGTCCCATATCATTGGCCTGTTTTAGCCACTCCTTAAACCTTTTCATATTATAAATACATTGGGTTTGGATAAAATCCACTCCTGCCTTTATCTTTTTTGCAAGTCTATATACTCGCCAGTTATGTGGTTCAGCAAAGGGATTTGCAGCAGCACCAATAAAGATTTTTTTAGGTGGTACATCTATGTCATCGCCTCCTAGAAATTTTCCTTCATCCCTCATTTTTTTAACCATTGCAGCTAGTTGCATAGAATCTAAATCATATACACCTTTTGCCTGAGGATGATCTCCAAATTTTTGGTGGTCCCCTGAAAGACATAGAATAGTGCGAATGCCCATTGCATAACCGCCTAGTATGTCAGATTGCATGGCAAGTCTGTTTCTGTCCCTACACACCATTTGATAAACTGGCTCTAGTCCTTCTTCAAGACAAAGTAGAGAAGTAACTAGACTTGACATCCTTACAATTGCAGTTTGATTGTCAGTAATATTTACAGCATCTACATATCCTTTTAAATAGGATATCTTTTTTTTGACCTTTTCTACATTAGCTCCTCTAGGAGGTCCAAGTTCGGCAGTAAAAGCAAAATGTCCTTCCCTTAGGACACGCTCCAATTTGCTGCTTTCTTCAATATTTCTCTTGTTCATTAATATCCCTCCTAAATTTTTATTTTGAAGAAGTCTCATATAATTTTTCATAGCCTGGTTGTATAACTGTCCTTGGCCTTTGATTTTCCCAATTATTTGCAGGGATCACATCCATTATTTGGTCAAGTCTGCCTTGTTTTTCCAATCTTTCATAAATCAAGTACCATGCACAGGGTTGGTCTTCATCTATTTCACATTTTCCTTTATTAGTGCCACCGCATGGGCCATTAAACAGACTTTTCGCACACATAGTGACAGGGCATATTCCTCCCGTTATACCCAATACACAATTTCCACACCCACGACATCTCTCTTCATACCATCCAACAGCCCTATTAATCCCTATAAATGAAGTATTAACTGCTGGGAATACTGGCTTATCTGGATATACTTCTGCTAAAAACTGGACTCCAGCTCCGCATGCCATTGATAAAAATGCGTCATATTGATCTGCAATGTCTTTTAATTGGTCAAGAAATTCTTTATCACATTGTCTCTCTAAAGTTATTCCATCAAAACTAGCTTTGTCTCCCATTGAAAGAGACAATTCATTTTTCAGGACTTCTACTTCTTTTTCTCCTCCAGCCAAGCAAACCGCTACACATGTGCCACATCCTACAATTAAGATTTTTTTGTAAGGGGAAATCATGGTTTTGATTTCTTCTAAGGGTTTTCTTTTGGCAACTATCATTTTTTTCCTCCTGGTTTATAAAATTTAAAAACCCATTTGCCTCTAGTATTTCTTCTGAAATAGCTATTTATTATAATAAACAGTAATCACGATTGTTACACTTTATCGATATTAGCCACAAACTTTTTTACCTTTGATTTCATTTTTGCTCATTTTATTAAATAAAAAAATACAATAATTCCAAAATCTTTTGGTTAGTTATAACAAAAGAGAAAAATTAATGTCAATTAAATAAATGAAAAAAAAACAAAGGAAATCTAGTATGTTTTGATTTTTCTAATAAAATTAGAAAATAAAAATTTTTATTTGTCTCAATTAGACAATTTGATTTTTATAAAAGTACATAGTAAGTAGAATTGCGTAAATATCTATAATAAACTAAGATAATATTTTGAACAAAGATCATTTGGAGGAGGATATGATTAGGGTGCAACTATTCCGATAATCAACGAAGGGAGTTGGAAAACTTTCGTTCTTAGACTTTATTAAAAGGAGAGTGTTTACATTTAGATAGAAATATAATATAAGTTATCCCAACCAAAATGATGGGAGGGAGAAAATGGTTGTATGCAAGCATTGTAATTCAACGCAAGTGGTCAAAAATGGTTTTGTTCGTAAAAAACAGCGGTATCTCTGCAAGAACTGTTCACGAACTTTTGTGATAGGAGATGCAAGGAGAAAAGAATCTCTGAAAGTAAAAAAAGCTCTTGCAGTTATTCTTTATTCTCTTGGTAAAGCATCATTTGGCTTTTTAGCTAAATTATTTGGAGTTTCTCGTTCATTGACTTACCGGTGGATAAAAGAGGAAGCCGAATCACTTCCAGAACCAGCTATATCTAATGAGATAAAAGAAATAGAATTTGATGAGATGTGGCATTTTATCCAGTCAAAAAAAACAAAATATGGATCATCAAGGCATTGGATCGTAGCAGAGGGCGAACTATTGCCTGGGTTATCGGCGATCGTGATGCTTCAACCTTCAGAGGGTTATACAAAAAATTTGAACAATTGAAGGATGCTGTTTTTTATACAGATGATTGGGAAGCTTTTAAGAAGGTATTGCCGCCAGAGCGTCATATAATAGGGAAAAGAAGAACAGTGACAACAGAAAGAGATAATAGCAATACAAGACATCATCTTGGACGAATAACAGGTAGGACGAAAGTTGTATCTAAAAAGGAAGAAATGGTTCATGCATCAATGAAATTATGGCATGCATTAACTGATCCTGAAATCTTTGCCAAATATCAGCAAAGATTTTTATCTATCTTTAGGTGAACACTCTCCTTAATCATCTCCTTTCACCTTTTCAATACCTTTCGCCTTAAAATGGTTCCCATATTGTTAAACATCCCATTGCGATGCTTTAAAGACCTCGCATGCTAATCTTGATTAGTTCATCCTCTTATTTTAAAATTTTTGAGAATATCTTACCATCTTCTTTTCCATTTGAGCACTTCTCTGATCTGACCTTCAAATATTCCTCTAAATACATAAATTATTCACTACTCTATTTATTTTTTTTAAAGACCATAGAGGGATATTTCCCTTTTACCAAGTGGAAAAACAGACTTATAAAGGTTTAAACAGTCTTGTGCATAGGTTATCCTGTATAAAAAGTTCTGTATTTTACTAATATATGCAAATTTATCTAAACCTAAAATCTGCAATTACAGTTCAATCGTAAGCAACTGATTGTTCTGGACAGAGATACCTAGATATGGAGCTGTTATGTTAAAGGATATGTCTCCCTCATTGTGACTTGGAAGGCTTTTTCAGGTAGAAGCTGCGGTCAGTGGCACTCTTTACGGGTGTGTAAAGGCACACCACTGCACATGGACTTACGCAAAATCCTATTTTGGAGGATACTCTCAAAAAAAGATTAAGCAAATTGTAATGACCGGATGGAATTTTCTATCTTTATCCAACGTTCTTTGAAAAAATAATCCCTCGATAATCGAAGGAACCATTGTCGTCCCGCATGCATCAGCCGAGCTGGAACATGGATTAGAAACATGCGGATTGTGTTGGGCTCTTCTCTAAAACCATCTTCATCGTTGAGCCACATCATCCAAACCAGTAGATTGTAAGCCAGAATACAGGTCTGGAATATGGCGGAGTTGGCCCAAAAATCCTGTGTCAAAATGCTTCCAGAGGCCATCTGTCCCTTACACCACTCAATCCAGTTTTCACTGGCCCCCCGTTGGCAATAATACCTGTGGACGTCCCAGGGACTCAGGTTCATATTTGTTACATAACAAAAATAATCATACTCAGTCTTTGTAACGCTGAAAAAAAAGCAACTAAATTTGCTCTCTATTACTTGACGTACGGCCACAAACCGGCGGGGGTGCTTCCACCTTTCACATTTGTATGTGAATTCGGTCTTCTCATAGCCAGGTCTATTTTTAACCTTGTGCCACTTCTGAGCTTCTAAAAGCTGAGTGAGTCCTCGCATCTTAACCTTGATTAAGTACAAAGCATGAGCCTCTTCTAAGTAGTCTAAAAGTTCTCCATTAAAAAAGGCGGAATCTGCACGTACAATAATTTTCCAGACTCTCCTTGGAAGCTTGGCAAAGCACTCTTGCATAAACTCTACACAACCATTGGCTGAATAAGCATCTCCGGCTCTAAACCAGTTGTGAAGACATTCCCGCGTCTCAGCAATAAAGCAAAGGAGCGGATGATATCCCCTTTGTCCTGGCTTCTTGGGGTTGTAACCCTTCTCGGCACCTTCCTGTTTCCCATACACTCCACGCACTGTAGAGTCCAAATCTAAAGTGATGCGGCTAAACCATTTTTTACCCCAAACCTTTTTGCGCACTTTTGTTTCTACATCGGAGAGCTCATTGCAATGTCGGGGATTAAACAACTTAAAAACCCGATTTATGGTAGTATAGTCAGGAAACCTTTCCCATTTAAAAAGCGACCTCAATGCTAAATCAGATCTTAGGATAAATACATGGCTCATATGCTTAGCCCCGGCTAACACTGCCATCATCAAAATCATGATAATGTCGGAAACCTTATACTGTGCGGTAGCTCCCCGCTTAATAGTAATGTGTTGCTCAAGCATCTTGGGAAGCTTCAGTTTGTCAGCAAATAGGCCCAGCAATACCAGTCCGGCGTTGCCCGTAAGATTTTTTTCAGTGAACTTAACATGGAATCTACGCATAGAATCAGTGCCTCCTAATACTTCCTATTTGAGACACTTTATACCATTAATTCACTATATTGTCAAGCTAAACATTATCTTATGATGCAAATTTTAGGTAAAAAATATTCTTCTAAATATACATCTTCTGGGCCATATATCTGAAACCAAAAAGTGCTTTGTTGAGTTGAATAGATGGTAGATGGAATTGAAACCAGGGCAAGATTATCTCCCTGCCCTTGTAGTTTAAGAAACACCTGAGTTGATCTTACTGGATCTATTGTATCCACATAGACCCTATCCATGTACATATCCCTTGCACATAGCACACTTTTAAAAATATCCACAATTTTTTCAAATGTAAGTCCATATATCTCTTGCTCCTCAATTACAATATCAATTAGTATAAAAGGATTTTTGGACAAAATAAGATTGTACAGTCTTAAAAATTTTTCTCCATCTAAAAGCCAGCCAACATCAGATATATGAATCATTATAGATAACATTAGATTGTCTAAACAATTTAACGCAAAATCATTTATATCAATGCCCCTATCTTGTAGATCTAAAAGATATATGGGAGATACATTGTTATCAGATAAATAAGACTCATCAGGAAATAGCAAGGGAAACTCCCTTGGGAACAAATCTATATCTATTTTATCTTCTATTAAGAGAAATGTCTCTTTAATGTCTTCTTGGTTCATATTTTTTGTCTTTTTTACAAGATAAGGCGGCTTATTAGTATAATCTAAGCCCAATTTCCTTGATTCTGACCTGAGTTCAGTACCTGGCAAAACACATAAGGGATAGATGCCAAATTGGTCTGCTAGTTTATTTTCTAAGACAAAATCAACTCCTTTTAATACGTTTCTAACTCCATCTCCAGGAAGTCCTACAATCAAATCCAGCAGGATATCTATTTCCCTTTTTCTTAATTCCTTTATTCCTGAAACAAAATCCTTTTTATTAAACTTTCTGTTTATTAGGTGCAGGGCAACCTCATTTATACTCTGCAATCCCACTTCTACTTTTTTTACGTTGATTTTTTTAAGTAACTCAGCAAGTTCCGTTGAGACATCTTCTGCATTTAATTCGCAAAAAATATCTGGACTAAAGCTATTTAATATCTCATGCAATCTCTTCAAAAATAATTTTGAATCTTTTCTTCTAAGAAAGGATGGATCAATAAAGCTTATCTCATTTACGCCCTTGTCCCTTGCCCATTTTAATTCAGAGATGACTTTTTCAATGGGAAAATATCTTATTTTTTTAAAATTTTTATGGTAATAGCAATATTTACATTTATGTACACACCCTCTTAGGGTTTCAATTAGGATTGAACCATCATAAGAAATACAATCAGTATCCATATAGACCAATGGAATTTTGTTTAGAGCAATAGATCTGCCATATAAAAATATCTTTTGTTCAACTATTTTTACATCATTTAAACAATTTGATAAATCTAATTTTAATTTAATAAATTCCAGTTTATTTGCAATATCAGTAAGGACTAATTCTCCCTCACCAATTACACCAATATCAAATCCACCTACATTTAATATAAATTCATTGTCTAAATTTACTTCTGGACCTCCTATTATAACTAAAACGTCAGGGAGTATTTCTTTTAATTTCCTGGCAATATAAAGAGACCTTTCTACATTCCAGAGATATAAGCTAAAGCACACTACATCTGGCTCTATATCCACTATAGTTTTAATTATCATACTATCTGAGCCAAATGTTTCTATTTTTTTATCAAACCAAATAATCTCAATATTTTTTATTACACTTCTCAAAAAACAGGATAATAAAGAGGATGTATAAGGGACATGTGCGAAATTTTCTCTTAAGTCATGGGAAACTACCGGCAGTTGAACAAACAACCATTTATGTCTTTTATTTATGAACATTTTTTCTATGAGGTGCAATCTGGTATTTATACACTGCTTTGTTGTGTTCCTTTAAAGTAGTACTAAATTTGTGGGTTCCATCTCCTTTTGAAACAAAATAGAGATAGGAATGTTTTGCTGGATGGACTACGGCCAAGATAGATGAAACAGTGGGAGAACATATAGGGGTTGGGGGAAGTCCTTTATATTGGTAAGTATTATAAGGATTATCTTTCTCTATCAAGTCCTTTTTCCTTAAATTTCCCATAAATTCAGGGCCTAAACCATAAATAACTGTAGGGTCACATTGAAGACGCATATTTCTTTTGAGTCTATTTAAAAATACTCCTGCAATAATGGGTTTTTCAAAATCATACATTGCCTCTTTTTCAACTAAAGATGCAAGAATGACTATTTTATAGATTTCGTGACTCTCTGGTAGGAATTTTTTCCATACATGTTTTTTCACCTGGCGCCAGAATTCATCCACCATTTTCTCAACAACTTCCCTTGCATGTCGCTTACTCACACCTTTTTCAAAAAAATATGTATTGGGATACAGATATCCTTCTGCACAAGGGCCAGGGATATTGTTTTTATCTAAAAACTCCCTATCAAAGATCACCTTTTTAAAATCAGAAAACTTTAAAATCCCTTTTTTCTCGAATAACTTTCCAACTGACCACCATGGTTCTCCTGGGGGTATGGTGACTTTATGCAGATATGGCGGACCAGATATTAAGTATTGGAGCAGTCTTTTCTGGCTCCACCTCCTGTTTATCAAAAATTCTCCAGACCTTATTTTGTTTTCAGCCTTTGTGAGTCTGCCCATTAAATAAAAAAGTTTGGTATCTTTTAAAATACCCTTTTTTTTCAATCTGTTTACAACATCTTTAAAAGTTTCTCCTTTTTTTACTTTAAAAACTACATGTCTACCATTTTCATCAATTGGACAGTTCCATAAATATTTTGCATAATAATAAATTCCCACAACAAAAACTAAACATATAAACAACCAGAGCAAAATTAAACTATATAGAGTATGTTTTAATTTTTCTCTCATGGATTTTTGGATGAAAAATAAGTATTTAAGATGTCAACTGCGGCCTGTTGATCTATGACCTTTTTTATTTTTTTTGCAGACATGCCCCTATTTTTAAGGGTCCTATCTGCATTATAGGAGCTGTAGGACTCATCTACCAAATCTACAGGCACATCTAACTTTTTTTTCAAATCCCTTACAAGATTTTTCACCTGTCTGGTTATTAATGTTTCTTCTCCATTTATACCAATGGGAAGACCGATGACTATCCTCTGGATATTTTCAGTCGCAACTATGGAAGTAATATCACTTACTAATTTTTTCCTTGATGTGTAGGTCAAAGTCTTATAGGGCAGAATTAACTTTTCATCGCTAGTTGATATGGCAAGACCCACCCTTTTTTGCCCATAATCTATAGCCAGGTATTTCATCAAAAAATCCCTTCATTCAACTTAATCCACTTAAACCAAATACCTCTGTTTGTTGGGTTTGTTGAGTTTAACCCCTCAACCCTTCAACCCATCGACCAAACTCAGCGGCGGGCAATAGCCCGTCCGCTGGAGTGGTTTGTTAGATTAAATTTTTCTTTTCTTCACCAATAATTTCAAATAATTGCTTTACAATTTTAGGATGTAATATCTTTCCGCTATGAAAAGGCAAAACAAATCGCTTATCTTCCTTCATATAAATCCTATGACTTCCTTTACTTCTAATCAATTTAAAACCCGCTTGTAATAATAATTTCTCAGCTTCAACAGCAGTTAGTCTTGGTAGTTTAGGCAATTGGTACCTCTAAAGAAGTTGTTAAAATTTCTTTATTTAATAAAATTTTTTTCTCTTCTTGGTCTAAAGTCTCTAAATAAAGTTCTACTGCTTCTTTAATATTTTTTAAAACTTCTTCTAAAGTATCTCCCTGTGTATGACAGCCTTTTAACTCAGGACAATAAGCATAGTATCCAAATTCATCTTTTTCTATTATTACCGTAACTTTCACTCCCTTCCTCCACATTTAATTTTTTTCTAACAACCCCTTAACCCATTAACTCATTAACCCCTTAACCCATCCACCCATTAACCCTTTAAAATTGATTTTAGTTCCTTTTTCCATTTTTTCCCACCAACTAGATAGGCCAAAAATTCCAATATATGTAGAGCTTCTCGATTATGGTCCTTTTCTGCAAATATTCTTTGCAGTCCAACTTTACAAGAAGGACATCCAACAAGGACTGGAAGTTCTTTTCTATAATCTTTTAAGTCCAGCTCAAGTTGTTTTTTCTTTCTCTTTTTTAGTGTGTGGTAAACTGCAGGAGATGTAAGTGCTCCTAGCCCACTTTCTCCACAACAACCTGGACTTATTTTGATATTTACACCAAACAACTTTTCAAGTTTTTCTTTATATATATCAGCAGACTTTAGTCTAGGCACCCCAGACCATTCCACATGACATGCCTGATGATACACAAGAAAATCTGTTTCTAGTTTCTCCTTAAAGGGAAAACAAAGTCCTTTATTTATGATTTTTTCCACTAAAAACTGTGTGCAGTCGTAAATCTTTGTATCCTTCTCAAGAAAATGTTCCAGCCCATAAGAAGATATAGATTCTAAACAGGTACCACAAGAGGTAAGCACCACTATTTCTGGATTATTCATGATATTATGAGTTTTAATTGTTGCAGTTATCCTTTTAATATTTCTGAGTTTATTCTTTTCATACTCTTCACTCAAACCAGTAGCAAGTAAAGGATATCCGCAGCACATATGTTCATTTGGGATCACCACCTTAAAGCCAAACTTAAGGAGTAAATAAACAGAGGCAAGTCCAATATCTGGGAAAAACAATGCTGCTCCACATCCAGGAAAATAGAATACTTCATCGTTGAATATATAACTATAAGAGGCAAAATAATTATTTTTCTTTGCTTTTAGCTTAGAATAGAGATTTGCTATGCCCAGGTTTGGACCAGGACCTGAGAGTAAAGGATGCTTAAATTTTGTTTTTACATTCTCAGGAACTGCCTTTATAATACTATTTTGTATCTTTTGTCCAAGAGCCAGCACTTTTGTGACCTTTGGAAGATAATCGTTATTTTCAGTTAAATATCTTAGTATTGAGGCCTTTATTGGATGGTGACCAGAGACTGCCCTTTCTTCTAAAAAGGCCCGCAAATTTAAAATCTGTTCACCAGTATTTATCTTTACTGGACAGATCTCCATGCACCTGCCACAGGATGTGCAAGTTTCAGATATCACCCTTATTCTTTTTAACAACTTTTTATTGGGCTTATTTTCTACAATCTTGGTATAATAATAGGCTTCCAGTAGAGCTCCCATGGAGATTATCTTATTTCTGGGATGATAAACATACCCTTCTTCAGGATAATACATAGGACAAACCTGTTTACACTTTCCACACCTTGAACATATCTGAACATTTTTTAAGATAAAAATTAGCTTATCCTTATAAGGAATAGATGTTTTATTGAGGTCTTCAATTAATTTATTAAAAGAAAAGGTATAAGGAATAAAATTTAGGGATCTTCTAGTTAGCTTATCTGGATTAAAGATATTATTTGGATCCACTTTTTCTTTATATTTTTTGAGTTCTTCAATGCGTTTTGCATCTAAATAACTTATCTTTGTTATCCCTATGCCGTGCTCACCAGAGATTGCACCACCTAATGAGAGCACCTTTTCAAATACCTTTGATGCTGCTTCCTCTGCCAACTTCATCATCTTGGAATCATTAGAATTAACAGGGATATTCACATGACAATTACCATCACCAGCATGCATATGATTTGCAATGGTTATTCTTGTATTTAACATGTGTTGTTCTATAGTAGAAATTTCCTGATGTTGAGCTGGGTATCTACTCTTTAAATCCCTGAAGAAAAAATGAATTTGAAGCATAAATTCTTGTTCAGGAAGTTTAGCAACATCAATCTTTCCCTTTAATATCTTAGATGCAAAATTGATCTCCATATCTATAAATTCATCACCTGGATTTACTCCATCTATCTTTAATACTTCCTGTAAGGCATCTCTATAGGCCAGGGCTGCATAATATAAGTTTAATTTTTCCAAAAATTTAGAAAACTCAGGGATAACCTCTATTGGTATAACAATATCTTCATTTATCTTAAAACCACTGGTACGCCTGGCAATTGCACTCAATTTATGCCTATCTTCCCAGAATATTTCTGCCTCTTTTGCGTCCCTTGCAATAAATACATCCACATTCTCATGTTGTTTTGCAATCTTTGCCACTTGTAGTGTGATTTGTTCCAGGGCTTCTTTGTCTTCAGAATCTAGTTGAATAAGTAAAACAGATATTGGATCTCCTTCAAATGATTTTGATTTCTTTTTATATTCTATTGCCTGCACATATTTTGCCCCAAATTCTTCTAAGGCAGACATCTTAACCTTATCGCCCTTTTTTCTTATATCATCCCTTAACTTCACCAGATCCTTGATCACCAGCATGGCGTTTTCCATGGTCTTTCCATAGAACTCCAAACAGAGGGTAGAGGAAAATGGGAGTTTTTTATAGAGTACAAAACAGGCTTCAGTGATTATCCCATCTACTCCTTCCTTTTGGACCCCTGGAAGTCCTCCTAAATACTTGTTGCTAACGTCCTTACCAAGGCCAGTTCCCCTTATCTCGTCTCCTTTTAGCTCAACAACATCAATCAAGGTTTTGTCTTCAGAATAGATTTCAAATACAGCAACCTCCTGGGGCAGGATTTTGTGCCTGGGGTGTGCTTTTCTCTTAACTTCAATACATTTTCCATTTGCCAGAACCATCTTATAACTCAAAATATTGTCCAGGGTAGTTCCATACTCAAAGGCAAAAGGGCCACCTGCATTTTCAGCAATATTTCCTCCAATAGAGGATGATGCCTTTGATGCTGGATCCACTGTGAAAAGAAGTCCATACTTGGCTGCTTCTTTTGCAGCATTAAGGGTAATTACCCCGGTCTGGGCACACATAGTCATAGAATTTTTGTTTATATCCAAAATCTTTTTCATTCTACTCAAACTAACGATTACAGTACGGGGCCGACAGGGGATAGCTCCACCAGTTAGTCCAGATCCACCACCTCTAGGAACAAGGTAAAACTTCATCTCATTTGCAAGCTCAACTACCTTTTTCACTTCTTCAGTACTTGCTGGAGCAACCACACACATTGGAAGTTCTACCCTGAGGTCAGTTGCATCGGTGGAACATTCTACAAGGTGGTTGGGAGATGTGTATATGTGTTCAGGATCTATATATTTTTTAAGCCTGGATATTACTTTCTTTCTAAAGACCCTATCTTCTAAATACTCTTCCCAAAATCTCTTGAAACCTTTAACAAGGATATTATATACATCTTCGTCTAACACACCACGCTCATCTTCAAGCTGTTTAAACACACTTTTGTAAACAACTTCAGAAGGAATGTATGGATTGTAGCGTATTAAAAAAATCTCAGAGCACAAACTCTCCACTGTCTCTTTTGTGTATTCTGGCCACTTGGAGATATCTTGTTCTGATATACTAAGCACGCGCTCAATTAACTTGACATTTGGAATAGATATGTGAGGACTTTTTCTGTACATCTAACTTAGCTCCTTAATAAAAAATATTTTAAACCTTTCTGGATGGTGGATAGGAAATATGACGTGCTTGCACGATTCGGGGATATATTAAATGTAACGCCATCCAAAAGTCACGACAAATTTTTAAAAAATTAAAATAGAATTTATCATGTTAACTTGATATAATTTGTTTTTCCGCATCACACCCAGACAATCTTTTTCTGATCAGGTGACCAGGTGATTCTCGCTTTGGAGTAACACTGGAGAAAAAGTAACTTTATATTCTTGTTCAAATTCCTGAAGGCTTTAATATCTTTATTATATAATTTCAGAGGCTTCAGCTAATGAGGTAAGTTCAATTATCCGAATTACATCATCCTTAATTGTTCTTATTACTCTTTTAAATATCCGCATTTCCTTTAGGATTATTTTGTTTTATATTCAATTGTTTTGTTTACTTCATAGAAGACCTGAATGTAAGGGTGTAGCCATTGTCATTAACAAGAAACAGGCCTTTTTCCCTAACTCCATTTAAGAACTCATTATTTTAGGTTGGTTAAAACATCTAACCAATCATTTAATGTATCCAACTTTTTTGGGCAACATCTCTTTTGCACAGTAATTTATATCAAATTGTTTCTATTATATCAAGTTGTGCGGGATAATATTTAACATCTCCCAGCCATTGAGCGATGTTCTATGTCCCATATTCACAAATCACGATATTCCCACCTTCATTGTAACCTTTTGAGCGAATACACCCCAAACTCTCTTAGCACTGGCACAAACTTTCTATCCTTTTTTGAACCCAGCAAATCCCTTATCTCACAAAAAACTCTCTGAACAAAATCCTTACTCCCAAGTACCCCCGCATCTGAAAAATAACGACATCGATAAATGAATAATTCAGTAGAGTTTAAGTGAAAATTTTTCTTTCTTTCCTTTTTCTCTATATTTTCATCTATCGGAACACCCTTCGCACCATCTATTGCTCCCACCTCATACACATATTCCCTGTATTTCCTTACTATTTCTTTCCCATCAAGCTCATTCCACTCCTTCAAACCAAAATCAATACTCAATAAATCATCTTTGTTTCCTGATTGTATATGATAACCCAAGGAACACCACTTGTATTCTTCTGGCCTTTTCACTATACCAGCTCGAACTGCATTTAAATCAACATAGGCAAGCAAATTTACTAAAGTTAATCCATCTTCCACAATCAAACTTTTAAAACGCTCTCCCCACAATGTCCCTCGCCTCTTATATTTCTTATTAAAATACCTGCTAAATTCCTGCTTTATTTCCTTCACATACCACGACAAACTGCACAACTTCTTTTTTAACCTCTTAAAATCAATTCCAGTACCAATTTCTTTTGCCCCATACAATCTTTTATACCGCTCCCTTACCTCTTCATCAGATACTTTAGACTCTGGATATATCCTGACTACAAGATGAAAATGATTACCCATTATGGCAAATCCTAACACATCCACAAAAAATATCTTGCTCCATTTTTTTATAAGCTCAAGCATAAATTCTTTGTCTTCATCTCTAAATGGCAAACCATCCAGAGATGTCCGGGATATTACATGATATACTGTAGGCTCATCTTCTTTTAAAAACCTTGCTATTCTTGGCATAACAAAACTCCTTATGTATGTGTCTGTTATCTGTGGCAGATTTCTGGGGAAAAGGTTTTTTGTTCAATGTTCTAGGTTCAAAGTTTTAAATTCACATTTTTGAAACATTGAACATAGAACGTTGAACTTTTAAAGTCAAGTATTATTTGCCTGTCCCTATTCCTATTCTAGGTTCTTGAACATAGAACATTGAACGTTGAACATTGAACATCATAGTATTATTCGCCAGTCCCTTTTTGACAAAAAAATAAAAGTTTACTATCTTTTTTCAATGCATATGATTGGATAAATCAAGTAAAGATTATCTATAAATTGCCCATACGTTATTTAACACGTTGAAAACCTTAAAATTTTTCATAGGAGGGGAAAATGCCTCTTAAAAAGGTATCAGTAGGAAAAAAACAACAAGGTAGTCCTAGTGCTCCATCTACATCAAAGATAGCAGAGGAAAAGAGAAAAAGGGCACGGACCCTGGCCAAGCAACAACAGGCTGCTGAGAGGATTGCTGCTGCTTCCACTGAGCTTGCCAGTGGACTTACAGAAGCTATAGGCTCTATTGATGAGATGGCAAAGGCAATGGAGCAAATAACAGCAGGAGCTGAAGAGGCAAGCGGTGCATCCCAAGAATTGGTCTCTTCTTTTAATCAATTATTGAAGATGACTAAGGATCAAGCTGATATTGCCCTTCAGTCAAAAGAGATAGGAGAAAAGGTAGCAAAGGATTTAGAAGAAGTGTCTGCAGCTATTTTGGATCTGGCTAAGGGGATAAATAATGCTGCCAAAGAGCAAGAGAAAACTGTAAAAAAGATATCTGAGATGGAAGAGCAGGCACAAAAAGTAAATGATACAGTAAAGGTTGTAATAAAGATCGCTGATAAGACAAATCTTTTGGCCCTAAATGCTGCAATCGAGGCTGCAAGGGCAGGAAAACATGGAAAAGGATTTGCTGTAGTTGCAGATGCTGTGAGAAATCTTGCAGAAAAAACCGAAAAAAGTGCTACTAATATTGCCCAGCTTGTAGATAAGATTCAAACCCAAATAGGCGCTTTAGTTGAGGGAATTAAGAGGTCAGCACAAGAGGTAAAAGAAGAGGCTGAAGGTGCCAATGAAACAGTAGCTGATCTTCAGGAAAAAAAGCAGGAGATAAATTTGCTTTGTGAAGATGCTGTTAAGGTTCAGAAAATGGCGGCAGATGCCTTGGATGCGGTTCAAAATGCCTTAAAGATGGCAGAGGAAGTAGCTGCTGCTGCTGAAGAACAATCTGCTGCATGTGAAGAAGCATTATCAAACATAGAAGAGCAGAAAAAAGCTTTGAGACAAAGTGAAGAGGCCTCAGCAAGTTTAGAGGAAATAAGTGAAGACCTTAAGAACAGTACTGATATAATAAAGAGTGCAGAGGAGGTAGCTGCTGCTGCTGAAGAGCTTTCTGCTGCAATAGAAGAAAATTACAGGGCTGCATCAGAAATAAATGTTGCCATTGAACAGATTAAAAAAGGAGCTGAAATTCAAAGTGAGGCTACTGAGAAACTAGCCTCAGCAACTGAACAACTTGAGAAAAATAATAAGGTGATCCTTGATCTGGCTGAAAAAGGTGCACAAAAGACAAATGAAATAGTTGAAAAATTTAAAGAGACAATAGAAAAAATTAATAAGATGTTAAAGGCCATTGAAGATAATTTGCAAGATAGTTTGAAAAATAAAGAAACCCTTCAGGAATTTGACAAGATAGTGAGAGGAATGGAAAAAATAGTAGAAACTATTGGTACTATTGCGATTCAAACAGATATGCTGGCTGTAAGTGGCTCTATTGAAGCTGCAAGGGCTGGGGAATATGGCAAAGGTTTTGCCGTTGTTTCAGGTGATATAAGAAATTTAGCTGCTGATTCAGCTGAAAATGTTGATCAGGTAAAGGATTTAATAAAATCTATTCAGGACGAAATAATTGTAATGGGTAATGAATTGGCAACCATAGTCTCAGCAGGTATGGAAGAGGTAAAAAAATCACAGGCAGCTGCTGCTAAATTAAAGGAATTGGTTGAAGGGGTAAAGGAGTTGGAGGATGCAAATAACAGATTAAAAGATTCTGCCCAGGCAGCAGTTAATTCTCTAGGAGAAGTAAAACAGGCAGCAAGTGAGATTGCATCAGCTTCAGAAGAAGCTGCAGCAGCAGTTGAAGAGGCAACACGTTCAGCCCAAACTCAGACTCAGGCCCTTGAAGAACTTGCAGCTGCCGCAGAGGAAATAGCTTCTATTGCAGATGAGATGCAAAATTTGTAATAAATAAGGGGCATAATTATGGTCACTGTTGTTGAAGAAAAAAAAGAGACTTTAAATGAGATTGAGCCCTCTATTGAAGATGAACTAAGAAAGTTTTTGACCTTTTTTGTGGGTGATGAGTGTTTTGCCTTTGATATGGATATCTTGCAGGAGATAATATGGGTGCCTCAAACAGTGAAGGTACCTCTGACTCCACCTTCTTTTGTAGGACTCACAAATCTCAGAGGAAGTATCCTCCCTCTAATAGATATTAGACGGATATTTAACATGGAGAATACAGAAATTGACGAAGATACCAGGGCTATTATAATTAATATTGGTTTTACAACTGGAATAATAGTGGATAAAGTGGATAGGGTAATAGAAGTTATGCCAGATAGAATAGAAGATGGTCATACTTTAAAATCTCAGTCTGAAAATATTAAAGAATATTTAAAAGGAGTTATAAAATATTCAGACAAAGATTTAATTCAGCTAATAAATATTGAAGCACTCATAAAAAATGAATTTTCAGATATTGTTTTTGGTCAGGAGCAAGGAAACATAGATGAGATAGATAAAAAAAGTATAATGCAGGGTGAAGACAAAGAGAACGAAGATATAGAAGAGAAAAAGATTGTGAGTTTCTTTATACAATCTCAGGAATTTGGATTTGAAATAGAGGATGTAAAAGAAATAATAAAGTTTCCAGAAGATGAAATCCACAAGGTTCCTAATGCTGATTCTACATTGCTTGGAATGATAAATTATAGAGATAGGATTTTGCCCTTGATAGATCTCGGAGAGCTGGTTGGACTAAGGAGTAACTTAGATCCAGAACAAAGTAAAATTTTGGTGATGGAGGCAGATTTTCACGACAAAACAGAACCTATTGGACTTGCTATTGATAAAATTCATGAGATAATTGAAGTAGGCTCAAACCTATATCCAGTGCCAGAGCTTATATCCTCTACACATTCCTGTAAAGAAATCAAGGCAATCTGTCAGTTAGACCAGGGCAAAAGGATAATATCTATTTTTTCTATTGAGGAAATTATTAAACATCCAGATGTAGAAGAGGCGCTTTCTTCCACTGAAGATTTAAGGACAAAAGAAGATAGAAAAGAAGTAGAGACTGAAGAAGATACCTCTGACCAAGAGGTGCAGCTAGTTACTTTTATGTTAGAGGATCAAGAATTTGGAATAGTTATAGATCATATCCAGGAGATAATTTTAATACCTGAAGAAATAAATGTTGTTCCCAATACACCAGATTATATTGAAGGGATGATAAATTTAAGAGGCGCGGTGTTGCCCGTGATCGACTTAAGAAAGAGGTTACACAAAAGACCTTTAGAAAATAGAAATGATTTCCAGAGGATCCTGGTGATAACTACTGGAGATACAAAAACAGGACTTATAGTAGATTCTGTAACTGGAGTTTTGTCAGTAGAAGAATCCAAGATTGAAGATGCACCAGATATAGTGGAATCAAGTGGTGGTTTTATTAAAAAATTAATAAATATAGAGGATCAAGGAAGGATTGTATTAATATTTGATGTGAAAAAGCTTTTAGGAGATGGGGAATTTTCCTCTCAAAATGATGATTAAGGAAAAGATATGAAAAACATAAAGGTATTAGTGGTAGATGATTCAGCCCTGATGCGGAAATATCTTAGGCAGATGTTGGAAGAGGCAGGGTTTGAGGTTTACACTGCCAGGGATGGAAAAGATGCCTTGGAACAAATAAAGAGGGTAGATCCATATGTGGTAACCCTTGATATAAACATGCCTGTAATGGATGGTCTTACCTGTCTTAGTTATATCATGACAGAATTTCCAAGGCCAGTTATTATGGTTTCTTCTTTAACAGAAAAAGGCGCTCAGGCCACGTTTGAAGCATTGGAACTTGGGGCAGTTGATTATATTCCAAAACCTGGAGGCACTGTTTCATTAAATATAAAGGAAATAAAAAACGAACTTATATCAAAGATAAAATCCGTTGTTAGAACTAGAATTAGAGACAGGATAACATCTACCAGTTCCAGGCGAAAAATCTTAAGACAAGAGAAAAAAGTTGTGAAGAAGACAAAGCTAAGCCCAAGTGCAGACCTGCTTGGATTGGTATTGATTGGTTCCTCCACTGGAGGGCCTGGGAATTTAGAAGAGATACTCACATCCTTGCCCTCAGATTATCCATTCCCCGTTGTAATCGCACAACACATGCCAGCATCATTTACTAAAGTTTTTGCAAGAAGATTAGATGGAAAATGCAGTTTATCTGTCTTACATTTAGAAAAGACCATGCCCATCCAACAAGGTGGAATTTACATTGGAAAAGGAGATGCAGATATAGAACTTGGAAAAAAACTCAAGAGATTAATTGGAACGAGCGTTCCTCCGAGTAATAAATACCTATGGCATCCAAGTGTAGACAGGATGGTCCAGTCAGCTTTAGAGGTCTTTGACCCTAAAAGGACCATAGGAGTGCTCTTGACTGGTATGGGGTATGATGGGGCAGAGCAGATGGCAAGACTTAGAAATTTAGGAGGTAAAACCATAGCAGAATCAGAAGAAACCGCAGCAGTATTTGGTATGCCTAAAGAGCTTATTGAAAGGGATGGGGCAGATAAAGTCTTGCCCTGCTATAAAATAGCAGACCAGTTAATTAAATGGGCAAAAATAATTGTATAAAGAGAGGGATTCAATATGGCACTTAAAAAGGCTTCAAAACAAAAGACAGTGGAGACTACTAAAGAAAAAAGAAAAAAGCCAAGGGATTTTGAGGGACTTGTTGCACAATTAAATGAAGGTGATAGGACACAGCGTAGATGGGCAGCTAGAGACCTTGCCCAATATGGTGAAAAGGCTATTGACCTTTTATGTGATAGACTGGAAAAGGAAAAAGATACCTCGGTTCAAGATGCTATTTTATCATCACTTATGGAAATCAAAAGGCCTCCTATTGGAGAGAGACTAATTCCCTTGCTTAAATCAGACGACGCAGCCCTCAGAAATAAGGTCATTGAGGCACTTCAGTCCATGCCTGATTTGGTTTCAAATCATGTCAATGAACTTTTAAAAGATCCGGACCCAGATACAAGGATCTTTGCCATAAATATTATTCAATGGCTCAAACATTCAGATGTGCCTAAATGGCTAATTGAAGTGATTAGAAATGATGATCATATCAATGTAGTGGGAACCGCCCTTGATGCCATTTCTGATATTGCTACAGAAGATATGGAAGAGGATCTTGTTGCAGTAAAAAAGAAATTCAATGACCCATATATTGATTTTACAGTAGATAGTATTTTGACGAGTATGAAAGATGGATAGATAAGAGGTAGAATATAATGGATATAGAATTTACAAAGTCTGATTTTGAAAAATTCAGGCAGTTTTTTTATAGAAAAACAGGTATATTTTTCCCGGACTCTAAAAAAGACTTTGTAGAAAAAAGAATTATAAAAAGAATAGAGGAAACAGGACATTCTTCCTTTCGTTCTTATTTTAATTTTATAAGGTTTGATAGATCCAGTGATGAAATCCAGAATCTCATAAATCTGCTTACTATAAATGAGACCTATTTTTTCAGGGAAAAATATCAATTTGAATGTCTGGTAGAGAATGTATTAGATGAAATTTATGAATACAAAGAAGCAGACGAAGTAATTAGAATCTGGTCTATTCCATGTTCATCAGGTGAAGAACCTTATTCAATTGCAATATATCTTTTGGAATATTGGCCTCTTATAGATGAAGTGGATGTAGAAATAATTGCATCAGATATTGATACTGATGTATTAGATAAGGCAAAAAAGGGGATATATAACTATCGCTCCGTCAAAAATTTGCCAAAACACCTTTTAAAAAAATATTTTAAAAAATTGTCCAATGATAGATATGAAATAATTGATGACTTAAAAGAAACTATAGATTTTAGACAACTTAATCTATTTGATCCCAGACAGAATAAAGAATATCGTTATATTGATGTTATATTTTGCAGAAATATGCTCATATATTTTGACGATGAATCAAGACTAAAGGCCGCACAGATATTTTATGATGCAATGAATCCTGGGGGATTTATCTTCTTAGGACACAGTGAATCAATGAGTAGAATATGTTCTCTTTTTAAGGTCAGGAAATTTAAACAGGGAATTGTTTATCAAAAACCATTTTAAACAGGACTTATGCTCATGAAAAAGATATTAATTGTAGATGATGCAGTAACTGTGAGAAAGTATGAAAGACAAATGGTTGAAAATTTAGGAATAGAAACAGATGAGGCCATAAATGGTCTCGAGGCATTGGAAAAACTCATGCACCAAAAATATGATTTATTGCTGGTTGATATAAACATGCCTAAGATGACTGGGTATGAACTCCTCGAAGAGATGAGGAAAAATCCTGAGCTTAAAGACATACCAGTTATTATGATATCTACAGAGGCAGAGAAAAAAGATAAAATTAATGCATATAAAGTGGGTGCGAATTTTTATGTGGTAAAACCTATAAGGCCTGAAACCATTACGTGTCTGATAAATCTTTTGATCATTTAATTTTAGCTCCTAAAAATGGAGAAAGGACATGGACGAATTATTAAAACAATTTATAGATGAAGCTAGAGAACTTGTTGAACAGGCAAGTAAGGATTTTCTAAAAGTAGAGGAACATCCGGAAGATACAAAAATTTTAAACTCCCTTTTCAGGGCAATGCATACCCTAAAAGGATCTTCGGGTATTTTTGAATTTTTGGCCCCTTTAACAGAGAGTGTACATGCAGCAGAAGATGTCCTTGATGCAGTGAGAAGTGGAGACATGAAACTCACCTCTGATATGATTGATGTGCTTTTAGATTTGCTTGATCAAATAAATGCGTGGCTAGACGAATTGGAAGAATCTGAAAATATTAGCCCTGATGCAGAAGAAGTGGCAAAGGAGTATAAAGAAAAGTTAAGGGGGTTTTTGAAAGATAATATAGCTCAAGAAGAAACAGAAGAAAAATCTGAAAGTGATAAACCTGTGGACATACCCTGGCTTAAAGAAATTCCTGATCATGAGAGGAGAGAAATATTTAAAAGAGCAGATACAGATGAGATTTATGCAATAACTTATCTGGCTGATGAGAATTGCTTTTTTACAGGAGACGATCCCTTATTGACAATTAAAAATACCCCTTCACTGCTTTGGTGTGGTGTTAAATTTAAAGAAAAAATAGATCCAGATGAATTTGATCCATTTATAAATCGTCTCAATTTTATGGCTATATCCTGTGCTCCTTTAGAGGAACTAAAGGAACATTATCAATATGTAGAAGATCAGATAAAAATTGAGAGCTTTTCTTTAGATGAGATTATCTATCCAGCAGGCGAAATATTAGAGGAAAATCTTTTGGAATCCTTTGTAGAAGAAGCCAAAAATAAATTACAGGCAGGTGATTTAGATGCAATTAGCTCACAGATTAAGGTAGCACTTGAAATTGTATCAAGTGAAAGTTTTCCCTATAGCTGCTTAAAATGGATGCAAGCCATAATTGAAAAAAATGATGATAAGTACAATAAATATATCTCATGTTTTATAGATGCAATAAATACCAATGAATTTAATAAAGAGATAAAAGACATAGAGGTAGAAGTTAAAGAAACTCCTGAAGTTACAGAAGCTGAAGAACAAGAGGTATCAACAAAAACAAGAGCAGAAGTAGATTTCCAAGACTTATCATTTGCCCTAAAATTGTTAGATTCCCAGATTGAGATGTTAAATACTCCTCCCCTAAGTCCTGAATTAGAAGAGGGGAGGATACTGAGTGCTATAGAGATTGTTAAAAGGTCGCTTATCAGTTTAGGTAAAAAAGAACTTTTGTCAGGAATAGATGGGATAGATCTCTCAGATACTAAAGAGATTATATCAAAACTTTCTCAAATAAAAGATTTTCTAAAAGGGTTAGAGGGTGTTGAAGAGCCAGCTCAACAAGCAGTTACTTCAAAGACAATTTATGAACAGCCAGCAAAAGATAACCATATAAAAGATCAGGACCTAAAGTCTAGTGCTCCAGCAGTAGAAAAGGTCCAGAAGGTCAAACCTCATGCCAAGACCGAGATCAAGGTCTTAAAGGTTGACCAACATAGAATAGATTCTTTAATGGAACTTGTGAGCGAGCTTGTTGTTGCCAAAAATTCATTACCCTATCTTGCCAAAAAGGCCGAGGAAATCTTTGGAAGTAAAGAGCTTAGCAAGGAGCTTAAGTTTCAGTATGCAACTATAAACAGGATTTGTGAAGATTTGCAAAATGAGGTGATGCAGATTAGAATGGTCCCTCTGTCCCATGTGTTCCAGAGATTTCCAAGATTGGTCAGAGATTTTAGTAGAAAATTAAACAAAAAGATTGAACTGGTTTTAGAAGGTGAAGATACAAAGGCAGATAAGACAGTTGTAGAAGACCTTGCTGAACCCCTTGTACATCTTATTAGAAATAGCATTGACCACGGTATAGAACCACCTGATGAGAGAAAATCTTTAGGAAAACCTGAAAAAGGAACAATTACACTGAGGGCTATTCCTCTGGAAGATCAGGTAATAATTGAAGTTATAGACGATGGAAAGGGAATAGATGTTGAAAAAATAAAACAAAAGGCCTATGAAAAGGGGCTTATCTCAGAAGAACAATTAGATACTATTTCTGATCAAGATGCACTTCAATATATCTTTGCACCAGGTCTGTCCACTGCAGAGAAGATTTCTGACCTATCAGGTAGGGGAGTTGGAATGGATGTGGTGAAAAATATGGTTGAAAATGTTGGGGGTAGTATAACTGTATTTAGTGAGAGAAACAAGGGAACAACAGTGAGGATAAATCTCCCCTTGTCTATGGCTGTGACCAGGATATTAATGGTAGAAGTAAGTAAAGAACTCTTTGGTTTTCCAATAGAAAATGTTGCAGAGACCGTTAAGATACCAAAACAGGATATAAAATTTATTAAAAACAAAGAAACAATAGTGTTAAGGGATAGATTGATTCCTATTTATCGCTTAAACAATATATTGGGACTTGACTTAAGTGAGCATAATACAGATGATGAAGAAGTGGCAATCTTGATTATGCAAGTGAAAAATACAGAATTTGGAATAGTTGTGGATAAGTTTCATGAAGGAGTGGATATTGTATTGAAGCCTTTAGAAGGCATTATGTCAAGATACACCTTATATAGTGGTGCAACATTGCTTGGGGATGGCAGGGTATTACTTGTAATTAATCCTAAGGAGCTTGTAAAATGGCTATAGTTTATGAAAATGATACAGCTTATTTAAATGATGTGTGTACAATAGAAGAAGGTGAAGAATTTTTTGAGTGGATAAAAAACACAGAAGATCCAAAGGTAGATTTAAAAAATACAGAACACATCCATACAGCTATCTTTCAGACAATACTTTTTTTTAAACCTACATTGTTAAATTTAGATAAAGAGTCATTTTTTGGGAAGCTGTTAGGTTAAATGTGTTTTTTGTTGACGAATGCAGGTTGATTATTGATGATAACAAATGAAGTTATATTTAGATTGTTGTTGTCTTAATAGACCTTTTGATGACCAAAGCAATCCAACTGTTCATATAGAATCAGAAGCCATAAAAATTATTATTTCTTTATGTGAGAAGAAGATTTTTATATTGGTATCAAGTGAAATTTTAGAATTTGAAATAAATAAAACGCCTGATATACTAAGGCGAGAGAGATTAAAAATTATAGAAAGTATTGCAGAAGACAAAATAGAAATAGATGAAAGAATAGAGAAACGGGCTAAATACTTTGAGGATTTTGGGCTACAATCATTTGATGCTTTACATTTAGCATGTGCAGAAACTAAATGTGATTTATTAATTACAGTGGATAGAAAATTTTTAAGAAGAACTAAAGAAATAACAGATTTGAAAATAAGAGTAATGAATCCATTAGAATTTTTAAAAGAGGTTTTATATGAAAGAGATGGATAATTATCAAAGCAACATAGAAGTTCAACGTAAAGGATATCAAATTTTAGCAAAAGAATTAGGAGTAGTAAATTTTATAAGATTTATACAAGAATTTGAAAAGGGCAGTGGCAACTATACAGAAGAGAGACATAATTGGCAGGATGTATATTCTGTGCAAGATATATTAGAGGAAATAAAAAATAAAAAGTTGTAACAATATTTATAACCTAATTTGACTAACGTATTTTAATAAATGACTATAATCAGCATTGCAAATAGAAAGGGAGGGACTGGAAAGACCACAACTGCGTTAAATTTAGGGGCAGAAGAGGCTGCAAGGGGCAAAAAGACCCTTCTCATAGACTTAGATACCCAGGGACACCTTGCATGGGGACTTGGATTTAAGGGAGAAAAGGACTTTCCAGTCTATATTCATAAACTATTTGAAGATAAAAACTTTGATTTAAAAGATGCAGTTTATGAAACTTCATTTGAAAATCTCTATTTAGCTCCATCTGATGTAAATTTTATTAATAATCCTCAAAAAAAAATTGAGGTTGATCTCTTAAAAAGGAGTTTAGATAAATATATCAAAGAAAATAATATTGATATGGTTATAATAGATACGCCCCCAACACTTGATATTTTTATGTTGTCAGCCCTGGTAGCATCTGATGTTGTGCTTATCCCTTTTTTGCCCCATTTTCTGGCAGCAGTTGGAGTAAAACAGATGGCAAAATTATTTTACAAGGTAGCTGTTAAGTATAATACAAACTTAAGGTTACTCGGGCTGGTTCCAGTGATGGTGAATAAAAGAATAGGGATGCACAAAAAAGTTATAGAGGAATTAACTAAGGTCTTTGGCAAAAACAGGATGCTCAGGGGGATAAGGACAAATGTAAAACTTGCAGAGGCATTTTTGGCTGGTATTCCTGTGAGATATTATGCTCCAAAAAGTGCAGGCTCAATGGATTATTATTTACTTACAGAAGAGATTCATTTGTTAATTGGAGAGAAATAAAATTTAAAGGGAGATGGGTATATGAAAACCATTCTTTTAGTTGATGATTCTCCAACAATACTTATGAGTGTAGAAAGTATTTTAAAAAAGGCGGGTTATAAGACTGAAAAGGCAAAGAATGGAAAAGAAGCCCTTGATAAATTGAAATCAGGCTTAAAGCCAAACCTCATTATAACTGATTATAATATGCCCATCATGGATGGCCTCACCTTTATTAAACATGTTAGAAAACTACCTTCTTGTAGATTTACACCAATTCTTATCCTCACTACAGAATCAGAACAAAAAAAGAAGATGGAAGCCAAAAAAGCAGGTGCAACAGGATGGTTAGTAAAACCAGTTAAACCAAATGATCTCCTTAATGTGTTAAAAAAAGTTATCCCTTAAGTATGGGCTTGTAATAACCCAGGTTAAGCAAACCTGGGATATTATTTTGTTCACTCATTTTGTTTTTCTAATTCTTCAAAGTGCGGAAGCACTGTTTTTATCTTGTCTAGAAAATTTTTCATATTAATGGGCTTTAAAATTACATCAGAAAAACCCATCTCTTTTAATTTATCTATTTCCTTTTTAAATGCCATTGCTGTAAAGGCTATCACTGGAATATTTTTAAAATTTTTATTTTGTTTTATGTGCATAAGTGTTTCATATCCATCCATTTTAGGCATTTGCAAATCTAGAAGAATGAGGTCATAGGATTTTTTATCAAGGAGATCCAGTGCCTCAAGTCCATTTGATGCCTCATCAACGTCTACTCCTTTATATTTTTTTAATACCTCTTTTACTAGATATCTATTTGCTATATTGTCCTCTACCAGCAATATCCTTATTTTTTCATCCTTTTCTGTTTCAGATTCTTCCTTTTCCCCCTCTATTTTTTGAACATCGGCAAAAGAGAGAAAAGTTTCACTACTATCCTCTTGTTCTGGTAATTTTAGAATTGTTTTGTGTTCATCTGCTAAAATTATTTTTTGTATTATTGACTCTAAATATGACCTTGTGTCTTTTCCCTTTATAAATATAGATTTTATATAATCACTATATTCTTTAATTAACTCTGCTTGTATATCTGTAGAAGTAATTATTACAATATTGGCAGAAATATTGTTTTCCTTTAAATATTTTAAAAATTCATAACCATCCATCACAGGCATACTTAAGTCCAGAAATATTAAATCTATTTTGTTTTTATTTAAGCAGTCCAGAGCCTCTTTACCATTGCCAGCCTCTAAAGTTTTGGCATTGGGTACAACCTTTTTAAGTAACGAGTTAAGCTCTTTTACAGTCAATTCATCATCATCCACTATTAAGAATGTAAGTTTTTTATCTGTTTTTATTTTTTCTTTCCTTTGAATCTCTTTTTTTTCATAAATACCTTCTTTTTGATATGCATCCTTAGCTTCTTTATAGACACGTGGAAATATAATAGTAAATGTGGTGCCTAGTTCTGGTTTGCTTTTAACTAATATATGCCCTCCAATTAATTGTAATAATTTCTTTGTAAGGGGTAATCCCAGTCCCGTGCCCTGTATTAATTTTTTTGACTCAGCACGACGAAATTCCTCAAATATAGTATCCATTATTTCTTCTTTAATTCCTATACCAGTGTCTGTAATATCTATCTTTACATCACTTTGGTTTATCTCATTGGCAACTATTTCTATCTTGCCTTTTTCTGTATATTTTACTGCATTGGATAATAAATTTAACAAAATTTGAATTAATTTGTGTTTATCTGTAAAGAAATTATCATTTTTAATGTTGTTTTGAATTACAAGTTCAAGACCTTTATGAGAGCACTGAGGTTTCACTATTTTTTCTACATAATCAAGGACCTCCTTTAATGTAAATTCTTCAAAATTAACTTCCATCCTCCCTGCTTCTATTTTACTTAAGTCAAGTATATCATTTATAATATTCATTAGTTGAGTACCACTAGTATATATTAGTTCTATTTTTTCTTTAAAGGATTTATCAGGTGTAAATTCATTTAGGATTAATTCGGATAGTCCTATAATTGAATTTAAAGGCGTCCTCAATTCATGGGCCATATTGGCAAGGAATTCAGATTTATATTTTTCCACTTCTTTTAATTTATTATTTATTTCCTCTAACTCAGACTTTTGAGCATGTAATTCTTCAGTCTGAGCCTCTAATTCTTCACTTTGGGCTTGCAGTTCCTTATTTTGTGCCATTAATATCTTATTTTTTTCTGAAAGTTCATCTTTTAACTTCTTGAGATTTTTGCTCGCTTTTATATTCATCATCATGATACCAACTTGAATCATGAGTTTTTCTATTAAAAGAAGTATATTATCGTCTATTTTAGATACAGAAAGACACTCCAAGACTCCAATTATCTCTTTTCTATAAGAAATAGGTAAATAGTAAACATAAAGATTGTCAAAAGAAGTATCTAAAGATTGAAAAGAATATCTCTTGTGATATTCACTTATATCTAATATATATGTCTTTTTTGTTAAAATAGAATGTCTCCCAATAAATTTATCAAAGGGTATTTTTTTATTATAATAAAATTTATCAGTATTGCTATGTGCATACTTCACAGTCAGTTCTTTCTCCTTTTTATCATACAAAAAGGCTGTGCCTGAAAAAATTATTCCTTCCTCAATTAGCACCTTCAAAAATCTGAAAAATAGGTCATAATATGTGTTTACACCAACAAAATTGGTCAGGACCTGAAGAGATATATCACGTAATTTTTTGTTTTTGGTTATAACTTTATCGATTTTAAATAGAAAAAAAAGTAACAAAATTAATAGAATTAAGGTAATGAGAAAAATTATATGATAAACTCCCTGTATTTTCTGATTAATAAAAACCAAGAGAAGATTAAGTGAAAGTATTATTATAATTATAGCCAAAAAAATTAATGAATTATGAATTCGTTTAACTATATTAATCATATTATTACCCTTTATCATGCCAATTTAGTTCATATTTTTTTTATATGCTCATTTTCATTTATCCTACATATTTAAAGATTTTTATACCAGGACATACCTGTTCAAATAAAGGAGCATATTCTTTCAGTAGTTGCTCAGAAGAACCTAATATTAAATAACCACCCTTATCTAACATTTTTATAATTCTATCAAATAGTTCCGTATTTTTATTCTCTTTAAAGTAAAAAAATATATTTCGTGCAAAAATAAAATTATATTGTAAAATCCCTTTAACTAAAGATTTTAATTTGAAAATATCCCTTACATAAAAGGAGATATTTCTTTCAAAATATGAATGAATTAATTTATATTTATTTTCTGTTTGATGAAAATATTTCTTTAAATAATTATAAGGAACATTTTTTACTGCATCTTCCCAATAAATTGCCTTTTTAGCTTCCATAATGGCTTCTGAATCTATATCAATTGCATCTATTTGATATTCAAATTCAGGACATTTGGATTTTCGCTCATTTAATATCATTGCCATAGAATAAGGCTCTTCTCCACTAGAACATCCAATAGAAAGTATTTTTATGAACATTGTATTTGAGCGTATCATTTTTTTTACTAAATAATTGAAATAATAAAAATACATTGGATCTCTAAAAAATTCAGTAGTATTAATCAAAAAATATTCTGATAATAGCCGTGTTTCTTTGTCTAAATTTTTAATTAAATATCTATAATAATCTTCTAAAGAGACAAAACCCAGAATAGTAATTCTTTGCCTCAATCTTCTCAAAATAGTATTTATTTTGTAACTATCAAAATCTATATCTACTTTTTCCTTTATAATGGAGATAATCTTTTTTATTAATTCCTCATTCATATGACCATATCTTCTGCAATAGAAATTATATATGGAATATTGTTCATGATTTCCTTTAAGACAGGTATGTCTATTTTAATTTGAGAAACAATCTCATCTATTGAGATAAATTCTTTTGTTCTCTTTATATTATCTGTTCCAATCAAGAAGCTGGAAATAAGTAAATTAGCAAGTGCAACTATATAGACTATTTTTTTTTCTTTCATTGCTTTATTGGGATAGTGATGATATTCTACAATTTCTAAAATCTTCTCATCCAGATTGAGAGATTCTAAATATAGTCTTCCAATAAATGCATGTGCACATGAATTTATTGAATTTTCTACAAATGATATTATTTCTACTCGCTTTGTAGATGTGTAGTTTTTAAGTGCATAAAAATCTAATATAACCTTTCCTATATCATGAAATAAACCTCCAATATAGGGTGTAGTATCGGCTATTCCTAGATTTTCTGCAATTAATTCAGAGAGAAGTGCTACTGATAGTACATGAATCTTATATTCATAGATATTAATAGAATATGATTGAATATTACTTTTAATCATATTCTGGATAAGTAAAGCGTTTATAAATTTAAATGTATTCTTTATACCAACATATGAAATAGCTTGTTTTAAATTTTTTATTTTGTATCTTGGAGAGATATAAGAAGAGTTTGTAAATTTTAAAAAATTTACACTCACAAAATCGTCTTTCAACATAATTTGTTCCAATTTTTCAGGAGTAACATCTTTATTTTTCAGTTGCATTATTTCAAGGATTGTTTTATTTGGCACTGGAAAATAACTTGAAAATTCTTTTATCTCTTTTAATATGGTAGAAATATCATATTCAGATTCTAATTCCTTTGAATGTATTACTAAAGAGACAGGCGTTACTTTATAGGAAAAATCATTTGTGTAAAAATTAACCACTCTTGCCTCACTTCCCAGACAATCTTCAAATACTATATCAATACCATATTTATTTAAAATATTCTTGCATGTTATATAATTTTCTTTTCCAATATCATAATAATCTGATTTTCCAATGTTTGCTCCGCCTGCAATAATGGCCTTATAGTCTTTTATATTGTTTGTAAATTTTTTCATTGTTTTGAAAAGATGAATAAGACCAGTGTCAGCAAAGGAAGTTAATTTTGTTTCTAAAGTATTTTTTTTATATTCAGGAAGGAGAATATGAATTGCACCAACTACTTGAGATTCTTTATGAAAAACAACAATTCCAATACAAGAACCAAGTACTATTTTAATATTTACATCTATGTCTTTTATTACTTCACATTCACCGATATTTAAATATAGTGTTTTCATAAATTTAAATTTTAAGCTATTAGTGGATTAAAATCTATATAAATTTTGAGCAGGTCCTCTTGTATATTTGATTTTATTTTTATTTTAAGAAAATTTGCAGTTATATCAACTACTTTTAAGCCAACACCTGCACCTAAAATTCCATATTTATCTTCTGAGACCGGTAGGAAAAATACTGATTTAATTCCAGTTATAGGGGACCTTAACCTGTTGGCTATTAAAATTTTATTAGAAGATGACAAAATTTCAATACAAATATCTTCTCCAAATCTGTAAGCATTAGTCAAGAGATTATAGAGGATCATATAAAAAGGTTCTCTCAAACATTTTAAAGAGATATCTGAATTTTCTATAAAATCTTCAGATAAGCCAGATGTAAAATCAGCTAAATCTAACATAAGGTCTTTTAAAATATCTTTCAAATTCACATTTTCTGGGTCAAAGAAATCTGGATTTTGAATTAGTAAATAAAAAAAACGCAAGTTTTTTAGTAAAGTGAGATAATAGGCCAAATTTTTGGAGAAATAACGTGAAATGTTATCATCCATTTTTAAGGAGATAATTTCTTTGAGGGGCCCAAATAAATTTGCTCCATCGTGGTAGGCCCTTCTTATTAATCTTTCAATCAATGAAATTTCCCTCCCTAATGGGTTATTTTTTGATAAGTTTTTCATCTGTAGCCCTTTGCAATAAAAAAATAGTTAATTCACCCAGTTGCACTCCTTGACTTATATTTTAATCTTATATTATAGTTGATAAAAATTCAACTGTAAACTTTTCTTAAAAAAAGAAAAGAGTGGAGATAAAATGAAAATCTGGGTTGTTGATGATAATCCCTTGCATTCAAGCATGGTAGGGGCAGTTTTGACCAAAAAAGGAATTGAATATAAAATTTTCAACTCTGTGAGTGATATTAAAAACTTTATTTTAAACAAAGACATTGAGCCGTTACCTGATGTTATTTTTATTGATCTGCATCTAGATAAAGGGGCAAGGGGAGAAGAGCTCTTAACTTTTTTAAAAAATAAGTTAAAAGGGAAAAAAATTAAATATATAGCCTTTACTGCAGATATTGAGACTAAGAAAGAACTTGTGAAATCAGGTTTTGACGATGTTATTAATAAACCCATTACCATTGAAAAGTTAGAGCTTTTAATTGGAGATCTCATGCATGGAATTTAAAAAGACTTTAAATCTTTTAAATGATGTATTTACTGATATAGTTGTGGTAATGACTCAAATAGTCAACCTGGCAGATGAGCAAATAAAAAATATAGAGTCATCATCTAAATTTATAGATGATAATGTTGAAAAATTTTTAAATGATATTGAAAATAATATTAAAGAAATTGGAGGAGTATTGACAAAAAAGTTGGTTAAAATTGATATTGAACAATTAAAATTAGATATTGAAGATTCTACAAAGACATTTATGGATATTACAGGTGATCTGGAAATCTTATCATTAAATACTATATGCCAGACCAAAAATTTGGGTAAAAAAAAGGCCACTATATCTTATATCAGTCATGAGATAAAAAAGGATTCAGATAAGGCAAATGTTATTCTTACAAAAATAAAAGAGTCTTTTCACAATATATACGAAAGTGTGAAAAATATCATCAATTTTTTTGACTCCTTAAAAAACATCCAAATGAGAGACAAGGAAATAGATTTAGAATCCATAGGAAAGCTTCAAATTAGTTCAAATGTAGCAAAAATTATGGAATATTCCCAGTTTCACGATATCTTTAGACAACAACTGGAAAAAATAGATGCTATTTATTCTAATATAGATTGGAATAATGACGGATTATTTGAAAAAGGTCAGAAATTGAAATTTTATGAATCTGTGATTCCTCTTTTAAAGGAAATGGAAATGGATATTTCAAATATATTAGAGGAGATATTAGAGGCAATAAAGGAGTACCTATATGACGTGAATACAGATATTCAAAATATGTTTTCTAAGGTTGGATTGGTAGATTATTTCTACAGAATAATGGATAAAAAGAGGGGGCAACTTTTAGATTATTTAGATGAATTAAAAATAAAAATTGACACCCTGCAAGAGGGAACAGAGAATATTTCAAAAGAGATTAATGAGTTATTAAGATTTAGAAAACACTTTTTTAATTTAACCATTGCAACCAAAATTGAGGTTAATAGACTTGGCATTAGCTCCTTGCAGAATCTAGTAACTTCAATGAATGATACCTATAATAATCTGCTTGCTTTAATAAAAAAAATGTTAGATACTGTAAATGTATGGAAAGAAATTTCTGATGATTTGTTAGTTACTATTCAAGAAAGTTATGATACTATTTTTAGAGGACAAAATAAAAGCATAGATATAGGTTTAAATAAAATGCGTGATGTAAATGACAGCGTGGAAAATGAGCTCAATACAATAAAAAAATTACTTGTTGAAAAAGATTATATTAATAGAGTAAAAGAGTATAAAAAGCGAATTATGAAGAGTTTTGAGGAAATGATTTCTTCTTTTGAGATGGGTTATGAAAAAATTAGAGCGAATTTAAATGAAAATGACATGATTTTAGATGATTTTAGGGCAGGGTATGAATCTATAGATGTGGAAAAAATAAAGGCAGGAGAAGAAGAGTTATCTACAATTGAACTTTTTTAAAAAATTTTTATTAAGGATCTGTTTATGAGTTTAGAATCTATACTTTCATTTATAAGTTCACAATTTGGTCTGTCAGGGGAAAAGGCCCTTAAGATAGTCAAGATAACAGAAACATCAATAAATCGCTTACTTGATAAATCAAAAGAAGCAGCCTTAAAAGGTGATAATGAAACCCTTGTTTCTTGTATGCATACCTTAAAGACTAATTTTGCAAACCTTGGACTGAAAGAGCTTTCTGAAAAGGCAAAAGATATAGAATCGAAACTCAAACAAGGTGAAGATATTGATATTCAAGAGGCATTATCCGAGATTTTATCCCTATGGAATAAGATAAAATTTTGAATAAAATTTGTATTGATCATATAGTTCTTCGTGAAGATGATGTCTCTTAGTAAATGCTATTTCATAACTTAACAAGAGAAGATAATAAAATAATAGAGGCTAAAGTAAGTGAAATTTAGTGAATTAGGGAGACTTCTTGAGAAGAATGGATTTAAAATTGTAAAAGAGAAGGGATCAATAAGATATTATGGAAAACCTGGATGGGATAAACTAATTAGAGTTGACTATCATGGATCAAAAGAGGTCCCACCAGGAACATGTATTGCTATACTTAAGGCAGCGGACATAGCAAGAAAATAGAGGAGGCACAAAATGATTGATTTAGAATACTCTTTGATTATTGAAGCAACTGACGAACCAAACTATTTTGGATTTTATTCGCCAGATTTAGAGGGATTTAGTGGAATAGGACATTCAATAGAAGATTGTATTTATAAAGCAAAATGGGGGATGAAGGAACATATAAATCTATTAAAGGAGAAAGGATTGCCTATTCCTCCTCCCAATCCAAATCCCAAAATAATTATACAAAATGAAGAAAAGGGAGCTAATATAAAAGCTGTATATGGCACCCCTTTTGGCGTACCTGTTGTGCCTGATGTGTAAAGTATCATAGCAAGTCTGTCATGTTCCCAAGCTACTCCCTCCTTTCTTCCATGGTCCAACAGGGAGTTGAGATCTCCTATTTCTTGCTTAATACCTGGTAAATCCATGGGGCGATATGTGAATAGATATTCAATTTTTCCCTGTGAGACCACCCTGAGCAGATCGTCCCTCCTGTAGGTAGGGTCAAGAGGCACGACAGTTAATCCCGCGGCCATAGAGGCTATTAACAGAGAGATATACTCAATGGAATTGGGGAAGCAGATTGCGAGCCTTTCGCCCTCTTTCATACCTTTTGCATGTAAACCTGCAATAAGTCTTTCCACCATGTCCAAGAGTTTTGAAAAGGTGGTCCATCTCCCTTGCGAAAAGATTGCCTCCTTATTTGGCCACCTCTTTGCGGCCTCGATGAGCTTACCATATACGTTCATTGTTATTCCCTCTTAGAAACTGTATTTAAATTCAAAATATAACTGTTTTTCATGTTTAAATTCACCAAAATAGGTACTACTCCTTCCCTCCAGGATATGTGCACCAAGAGTGGTAATGATGTGGTCATTCCACTCAAAAGGAAACCTTGGGCTTATACGCCACTCGTTTCTATCACCGTACAATAACAAGACATTGGGCTTAAGTCTTTCATGAAAAAAGTCCGTAGACACCTTTAGGGTGTAGTAATTGGTGACTTTGTGCTGAATACCACCAGATGGTTAAATAAAACTATGTCCATTTTTATCACCTGGGGAGAGGATGGTTTGGATAAACTGAAAGCTAAACAGTCAGTTTGTAAAGAGATATTTATCAAGACCTATTACATATGTAGGTCCCCCTTTTTCTGCAAGAGTGGACATTTTGACATTACCACTTAAATCTTCTTTTTTGACATATTTATCATGAAGGTTACCTTTTTCTACCTTCTCTCCTGTTCCATTATTCACTATTTTCCAAACTCCTCTTGCCATTTATTAAGTGGTGTTTTAATAAAAAAGTTATGGAGAGAAAATACATACAGAACCCTCATGATGCATTTGTGAAGGAGATCTTCTCGCACAAAGAGCAGGCAGAGGATTTCTTAAAAAATTATTTGCCTCAAAATATTTGCAAATTAATTGATTTTAATCCTCTTGCCATTGTCAAAGATTCCTTTGTAGATGAAGATTTAAAAAAAACATTTTTCTGATTTACTCTATGAAGTTCAGATAAGTTCCAGAGATGGATTTATTTATTTGCTTTTTGAGCACAAAAGCATTCCTCAAAGATTTACTGGTCTGCAGCTTCTCAGGTACATGGTCAAAATCTGGGATCTATATCTCAAACAAAATCAATCTTCTACTCTACCTGTTATTCCATTAGTCATATACAATGGTCACAGGAAATGGACAATAAAAACAAACTTTTCCGATCTTTTTGGAGAGACTGAAAAGGAGTTAGATATTTATATACCTGACTTTAATTACCTGCTTTACGACCTCTCCTCTATATCTGATGAAGAAATCAAAGGAAAGATGATATTAAAGGCTACTTTAATGGCCCTTAAATACCTTACAACACCTGAACCAGGTAAACATCTGGAGCGTATTTTCAATCTCTTTAAAGGACTTGGGGAGAGTAATACACCACTTCAATATCTGGAAACGCTACTTCGCTATATAGGGAGTGCAACTGACAAGATAGATGAAGAGGATATAAAAAAGGCAATAAAACAAATAGAAAAGGGGGCGGATATTATGCCAACACTTGCTGAAAAATGGATAGAACAAGGTCGTATGGAAGGCATGATCCTGGATGCCCAGGAAATGGTCATAGAAGCTTTGATAGAGAGATTTGGCTTCCTTAAACCTGAATTATCTGTTAAAATTAGAGGTGTAGCCAACAGAGATGTTTTAAAAAACCTGCTTAAGCTGGCTATTAGAGTCAACTCTTTAGAGGAATTTGAGGAAAAGTTAAAACAAGTTGACAAGTTTTACGTTCTGAATTCTAAATTTTTGGAAAATTAAACATTGACCATAGAAGCTTAAATGATTTAATCCTAAAGGAAGTGAAGAAGGCTCTTGCTATATAAAAAACAATTCCAATAAGTTATGATAAAAGAGCAAAAAATAGAACAAAAGTTTATAGAAAAGCTCAAAGAACAAGGATACACCTACCGCCCTGATATCCGAGATCGCGCTTCTTTGGAACAAAACTTCCGCCAGAAGTTTGAAGAGCTAAACAAGGTCAAGCTCACAGACAACGAGTTTGAAAGACTTTTAGAAGATATCGTCTGTTCGGATGTCTTTACCTGCTCTGAGCGTCTACGCCATATAAATAGCTTTGAACGCGAGGATGGAACACCACTGCATTATAAACTGGTTAATCTTAAAGATTGGTGCAAGAACAGCTTTGAGGTAATAAACCAGCTTCGCATAAATACACGAAACAGCTTTCAGCGTTATGATGTAATACTTTTAATAAATGGTCTGCCCCTTGTGCAAATAGAATTAAAAAGCTTAAGCATTAGCCCTCGTCGCGCAATGCAACAAATAGTTGAATACAAACGCGATCCAGGAAATGGTTATGCCAACACTCTTTTAAGCTTTATGCAAATTTTTATCGTCAGCAACCTCAGTAACACCTTTTATTTTGCCAATAACAATCAGGAACATTTTGCCTTTGATGTAAATGAGCATTTTTTACCCATATACCAGTGGGCAACTCCTGATAACAAAAAAATCACTTATCTTTACGATTTTGCCGAAGATTTTTTATCAAAGTGCACTTTAGCCGAAATGATAAGCCGTTATATGGTGCTCATCCAGACTGAGCGTAAAATTATGATGATGCGCCCCTATCAAATATATGCAGTTAAAGCCATTGTGGACTGTATTCATCAAAACCGCGGAAACGGCTACATCTGGCACACCACAGGCAGTGGCAAAACCCTTACCTCTTTTAAAGCATCAACCTTGCTTAAAGATAACCCCGATGTGGAAAAGGTTCTTTTTGTAGTAGATAGAAAGGACCTTGACCGCCAGACCAGGCAGGAATTTAACCGTTTTCAGCCCGGATGCGTTGAAGAAAACACAAATACTGAAACTTTGGTCAAACGTCTACTTTCCGATGCTTATGCTGATAAAGTAATTGTTACCACAATCCAAAAACTTGGCCTTGCACTAAATGGAAGCAGCAAAAAGGGATATAGAAAAAGGCTTGAATCTTTAAGAAATAAACATATAGTTTTTATATTTGACGAGTGCCATCGTTCTCAGTTTGGCGAAAACCACAAAGCCATCCGCGAGTTTTTCCCAAAGGCACAGCTGTTCGGATTTACTGGCACGCCTATTTTTGAACAAAACGCCACCTACCGCACTATTGAAGGGCAAGAAGCACACATGGTTACTACTGCAGATATCTTTGGCAAACAACTTCATGCTTACACCATTACCCATGCCATAAACGACGGCAATGTACTCCGCTTTCATGTGGAATATTACAAACCAGAAGGCGCACCAATTAAGCCCGGCGAGACACTTGCCAAACAAAAGGTTGTAGAAGCGATTTTAGAAAAACATGACGCTGCAACAGCTCATCGCCGTTTTAACGCCCTCTTTGCCACTGCCTCTATTGACGATGCCATAGAATATTACCGTCTTTTTAAAGAGATACAGGCAAAAAAAGCAAAAGAGGATGAAAACTTTCGCCCTCTAAATATAGCCTGCGTCTTTTCTCCGCCAGCAAATGGCAACCGAGACATTGCCCAGCTTCAAGAAGACCTACCACAGGAACTATTAGACAATCGCAAGGACCCTGACAGAAAAAGGGAAGCCTTAAAAGAAATTATTGCAGACTATAACAAACACTACGGAACCAATTTTGACATAAATAGCTTTGACCTTTACTACCAGGATATCCAGAAGCGTATAAAAGACCAGCAGTTTCCAGATAGCGACCTGCCACGGAAGAAAAAAATAGACATTACCATTGTGGTGGATATGCTCTTAACTGGTTTTGACTCCAAATATCTAAATACCCTTTATGTGGATAAAAATCTCAAATATCACGGCCTTATTCAGGCCTTTTGTAGAACCAACAGGGTGCTTAATAACTCCAAACCTTACGGCAATATCCTTGATTTTAGAGGCCAAAAGGCAGCGGTGGACGAGGCCATAGTGCTCTTTTCAGGAGAAGCAGGAGAGCGGGCTCGCGAAATATGGCTTGTTGACCCTGCTCCAAAGGTGGCAGAAAGATTTGAAAGTACTGTAGAAGAGTTAAAAGAGTTTATGAAATCTCAAGGAATTGAATGTAGGCCATCAGAAGTGGCAAACTTACAAGGCGACGAGACTCGCGCAGCCTTTATAAACCATTTTAAAGAGGTGCAGCGTTTAAAAACTCAGCTTGATCAATACACTGATCTGGATGAAGAGCTTAAAAGCAAAATTGAGGAATTATTGCCAGAGGAAGAACTTCAAGCTTTCCGCGCTGTTTATCTTGATGTGGCAAAAGATCTTAAAGCCAAACAG
Source organism: Desulfothermus naphthae (assembly GCF_054657475.1). Classification (NCBI taxonomy): domain Bacteria; kingdom Pseudomonadati; phylum Thermodesulfobacteriota; class Desulfovibrionia; order Desulfovibrionales; family Desulfothermaceae; genus Desulfothermus; species Desulfothermus naphthae. The sequence continues at coordinate 797,337 of NZ_BAAHYQ010000001.1, read as the reverse complement.
GAAAAGAGCAAAGACCCAAATGACCCTCTTGGCCAGCTTGATTTTGAGTTTGTGCTCTTTGACTCTGCCCTTATTGATTATGACTATATTATGAAGCTCTTAGCCCGCTTTAGTCAGCAGGAACCTAAAAAGCAAAAAATGACAAGGGAGCAGCTTATAGGTCTTCTTTCAAGCAATGCCAAGTTTTTAGATGAGCGCGATGAGCTAATAGAATATGTAAATACCCTCAAAGAGGGAGAGGGCTTAAGTGAAAAAGAAATCCGCGAAGGCTATGAGCATTTTAAGGCGGAAAAATATAACCGTATGGTAGCTGATATTGCAAACAAGCACGGGATTGAAAAACAAGCTTTGCAAGAATTTATAGACTCTATATTAGACCGTATGATATTTGACTCACAAAAACTAACAGAGATTCTTTCTCCCCTTGGCCTTGGATGGAAGGCAAGGGCAAAAAAGGAGCTTGAACTTATGGACGACCTTACGCCACTTTTAAAAAAACTTGCAAAGGGCAAAGAAATATCGGGGATTGAGTATTATGAATTATGAGTTATGAATTAGTTATATATAAAAAAGATTAGGCTTATGTAAGAACAATTGATATAGGAAAAAAATAAATAAATTAGCAGATGACTTAAAAAAGTTTTAGATTTTATGGATTTTTTATATTTAAAGCCGTAGTAATATGGAAAAAACTGAAAATAGAAAATTTAATTTTGATTGGGAAAGAGGAATGGCAGATTATAAAGAGAAATATGATTCAGTTAGAAATGAAAAAATATAAATTTACCAAATATTTTGAAAACGAAGTTTTAAGAAAAAGACCTTATATTAAAAAGGAGTGGTGTATAAAAGTAATAGAAAATCCTATAAAAGTTGAAAAACAAGAAGGAAACAGATGGAGATTTTGGGGTATTGTGGAAGAATTTGACAGTAAAATATTTAGGGTAGTAACATTAGAGGATAAGATAACCATTCATAACGCGTTTCCAGATAGGAGGTTTAAAAAATGAAACTAAAATATTATCCTGATACAGACTCCTTATATATAGATTTATCAGAAAAATCAAGCGTAGATAGTCAAGAGATAGCAGAAGGTGTAGTAGTAGATTTTGATGAAGAAGGAAATATTGTTGGGATAGATATAGACAATGCTAGTCAAAAGATAGCTTTAAAGAGTTTAACAATAACAAAATTGCCTTTTGAACAAAAAGAGATTAGAATTTAAGTGTCTAACAAATTTTTCACCAGACCTGCTATACGGCGTACGAGTGAACTTGGGCATTGAATTGCAGCATATATCAGGAGTATAATAATGTGAGGAAACTATGAGTGATAAAAATAATCCTAATCCAAATGACAAAGAGAAAAGGATAAAATCCACTAATCCCCCGACTCACAATTCATCATTTTCTTTACTGCCAAAACTGCGTTTTCCTGAGTTTAGGAATGCGGGACCGTGGGAAGTGAAGAGGTTGAAGCATATTCTTGTTTCTATCTCAAATGGACTCACTATCAATCAAAATAGTAACTCCGATGGTTTCAAGGTAACAAGAATTGAAACGATATCCAATGGAGTTATTGATATTACTAAAGTAGGGTATATACATACTGAACAGGACATATCACCTTTATTTAGTAATATTAACAGTCTCACACATATTGGAAAATGTGCTTATATTGATAAAGATTATGATTTATATCATGGAATGAATCTCTTGCGTTTGGTTATAGATAAAAAAAATAATGTTCCCAAGTTCGTGTTTTATTTGATTAATACTGAAAGATTTCAGTCATCAATAAAAGCCAGGGCAAATCAGGCTGTCAATCAAGCTAGTATTAACCAAACAGAGGTTGGAAAAAGTTGTATTCTGATACCAAAAAAGCCCGAACAACAAAAAATCGCCGATTGTCTCTCATCCATTGATGAGCTGATAGAATTTCAAACCAAAAAACTTGAAGCCTTAAAAGCTCACAAAAAGGGACTTATGCAGCAGCTCTTTCCGCGTGAGGTGGACTAAATTATGCCGGCCAGAGAGAACATTCAGACTTTTTCAGACCTTAATGCGCTGGCACAGCACCTGCGCAACCGCTTGCAGGATAAGAAAGTTATCTTAATTTTTGCCTATAATGGCACAGGTAAAACCCGCCTTTCTATGGTTTTTAAGGAACTTGGTAAAGAGAGAAGATGGTGAAGTTATTTCCCGCGACACCCTCTATTTTAATGCCTTTAGCGAAGATCTCTTTATCTGGGATAACGACCTTGAGAACGACCGCGAGCGGGTGCTCAAGATGAATACCGCTTCACACTTTTTTTCGGGCCTTGCTGAACTGGAGATGGAGAGCCGTATCCGCCAATTTCTTCACCGATATGCCGATTTTGAGTTTGATATAGATTACACGCACGGTACCATACGCTTTTGGCGTGAGGTGCAACAAAATGATAACGGAGAAGATGAGCCTATTTTGATTAAGATTTCACGCGGGGAAGAAAACATCTTTATCTGGTGCTTTTTTCTTGCCATTGCTCAGCTTGCTATTGAAGGTCAGGAAGCCTATGAATGGGTGAAATACATCTATATTGACGACCCAATTTCCTCACTTGATGAAAACAACGCCATTGCCGTAGCCGCCCATTTGGCGCGTATGCTAAAAAGTCAGGATCGTGTTAGGGCGGTAATATCATCCCATCACACCTTATTTTTTAATGTGCTGTGCAATGAAATGAAAAAGGCACAGCCCTATTTTTTAAGTCATGACGAAGATGGTTATCATCTGCGCGACACCACGGACACACCCCGTTTTTATCATGTGGCTATGCTCAAAGAGCTGCACAAGGTAGCACAGACCGGTAAACTTTACACCTATCACTTTACTATTTTACGCAGCATTATGGAAAAAACGGCGGTTTTTCACGGATTTAACAGCATAGGTGATATTATTAAACGAGAGCGAGACGATGAAGATGGAATGCTTCATTATCGTTATGTCCAGCTTTTAAGCCACGGCAATTATTCCCTTTTTGAACCTGTGGAAATGCTGGAAGAAAATAAAGAGATATTTCGCAAGATACTTAGAAACTTCATGAATGATTATCGCTTCAATCCGGATTTATTTCCTGAAGTGGAAGACGAGGAGGTTTAAAAATGACCAAACAGGATCAGGACAGCCTTGGTAAAGTCCTCTGGGCTATTGCTAGTGAGTTTCTTAGAGGCTCTATGAATGCCGATGATTTTCGTGATTATATGCTGGCTTTTATATTTTTGCGTTACCTCTCTGACAACTATGAAGAGGCAGCAAAGAAAGAGCTTGGCTCGGATTGGCCAGAGCTTGATCCACAAGATTGCCGCTCGCCGCTGGCTGTATGGTATGAGCAAAATCCGGATGATATAGAGGAGTTTGAAGAATATATGCGCCGCAAGGTGCACTATGTTATAAAGCCTCAATATCTTTGGAGTAATATCGCCAAAATGGCGCGCACACAGGATGAAAATCTTCTTAAAACATTAGACAAAGGATTTAAGTTTATTGAAGATGAAGCATTTTCAAAGAGTTTTAAAGGCCTTTTTTCAGAAATAAACCTTAATTCTGAAAAACTGGGAAAGACTTATAAGCAAAGAAATGAACGCCTTTGCAATATTATTCAAAAAATAGCCGAGAGGCTTAAAGAGTTCCCACAGGAGCGTGACCTTTTAGGAGATGCCTATGAATATCTAATTGGTCAGTTTGCAGCCGGAAGCGGCAAGAAGGCAGGAGAATTTTACACGCCTCAACAGATTTCAAGTATTCTTTCAGGCATTGTTGCCCTGGACAGTCAGGACCCTTCCATAGGTAAAAAGAAAAAACTTAATAGAGTGCTTGATTTTGCCTGCGGTTCAGGTTCGCTCCTTCTCAATGTGTGGAAGCGTATGGGCAAAGACGGAGTAGGTAAACTCTATGGACAGGAAAAAAACATTACAACCTATAACCTTGCCCGTATGAATATGTTGCTTCATGGGCTGAAAGATACAGAATTTGAAATCTTTCACGGTGATAGTCTTTTAAATGAATGGCCATTTTTACGCGAGGAAAATCCAGCAAAAAAGATAGAGTTTGATGCAGTTGTTGCCAATCCTCCGTTTAGCTACCGCTGGAAACCAACCGAGGAACTGGCTGAGGACTTTCGTTTTAAGGGTTATGGCCTTGCTCCAAAATCTGCGGCTGACTTTGCTTTTTTACTGCACGGCTTTCACTTTTTACACAGAGAAGGCACAATGGCCATTATCTTACCGCATGGAGTATTATTTAGAGGCGGAGTTGAAGCAAAGATACGCAAAAAATTAATTCTTGATAATAATATAGATACGATTATCGGACTTGCGCCAAAACTCTTTTACTCCACTGGCATTCCTGTTTGCATCCTGGTTTTGAAAAAGTGTAAAAAATATGATGATGTGCTTTTTATCAATGCAAGCGGATTATTTGAAAAAGGCAAACGTCAAAATATTCTCTTGCCTGAACATATTGAAAAGATTGTTGAAACTTATCAATCCCGTCCTAAAGACGAAGTAAAAGAAGAACTTGAAAACGGCTCTTTATTTGTATCCCGCAGGGTAAGCATGGAGGAGATTAAAGAAAATGATTTTAATCTCAATATTTCCCGTTATGTAAGCACAGCAAAACCAGAACCAGAAGTCGATTTATCACAGGTGCATAAAGAGCTAAGTGAATTGACAAGAATGATTTCCGAAGCCACTCAAAAACATAATGAATTTCTTAAAGAACTTGGATTGTCAGAACTTCCATGACTTAATAGACGTGGAAAAATAAAGAGATGGCATCAAGACTTAAAGAAAACTTGTATTCAGTGGCTTATCCCTCTTTATTCTTTAAATTTTTCCCCTTTTCTTCAGATAAGTTATCATGTTTAGAAGTACATTTTTAAAATAACTACTCCATTTGAGAGCTTCTTTTATGTCTGCCAGAATTTCTTCTAATTCATCAGGATATTCATGAGCGAGCTTATTTCTAAGTTTCCTTAATTTAATCCAGTTTTCAGCAGAATCAATAATTTTTAGTTTTTCAAGTTTATCTAGCATATCAATAAAACTCATATCATCTCTATAATCTCCAGTTTCAATAAGGAAAGATTTAAATAACTTATATCCCATATAGTCCTGCAATTTCATAAAACGAAAAATAAACGTATCTATTGTTTTAATAATTTCAAAATTTTCAATATCTACATCTTCTAATTTTCCCATGCTCTTTATTTCATCAGTAGCTCTCTCAAACCTTTCAAGATGTATTTTTGAGATTTTTATCGCATCACGAATCATATTTCTATCCCTTTAGCCACAGCTTCTGAATGTATTTTCTTTAGCTTTGTTTCAGGAGTAATCACAAGTAAATCCACCTTTCTCCCTATACCTTTTAACTCAAGTTTGGCCAAAAAATTAATTTTTTCTGAAACAGATATTATTCTGGGACTTTTAACTAAAATATCTATGTCACCACCTCTTTTATCCAAAAAGACACGGCTCCCAAAAATAAAAATTTTAACATCTTTCCCAAAAACTTCTTTTGCTACTTCTTTTATGATTTGTATCTCCTCTTCAGATAATCTAACTTGTTTTTTATACATAATGCTTTAACTTTAAATTTCCTTTATATTTTACATTGCTTACCTTGACAATTAACACAGTAGCAAGCCCCTTATCTTTTCTTCCCTAAGCTCTGCAAATCTCTTTTCCACCTGGGGCATAAATAGTTGAAGGGTAGCCTCTCACCGAACAAGTCTTTCCCTATCCTCCTGAGTAAAACCTGTATTTTCAGCAAAAGCTGAAATTACAATAAAAAAACAACACACTAAAATACAACTTAATACCTTCTTTGTCTTTATCCCCGAATTTTTTAATTCTAACCGAGAATAAGATGTTATCCTTCTATTGTCAACACAGGTTTTCCTGCTCTTTAACCCGGCTTTGACAGTTAGAGAAGGCATTATTCGCCTGGCACCATTTCCTTAACGCATTGATAGTTGACAGATTTTATGAATAGTCATACAATAAGACAAATCAGGTGTGGGAGGATAGTATGCCAAAAATGAGTATAAGAGAAATTACAAGAAATTTTAAAGATATTGACAAATACGACTATATAGAAATTGAAGATAAAAAAACTAATACAATTAAGGGAATAATAGTCTCTGGTAAATATCTTGATGAGATTAGAGCTATGATAAAAAAAATTATAAAAGAAAAGAAGAAAAAAGAAAGAGATGAATTTATGAAATTTGCAGGAATTGTGAGTGGAGACACAAAAGATATGTCAGAAAAAGAGCTAAGGAAATATCATGCCTCAAAATATTTGGAAAAATAAAATATTTTTAGATACAAACATTATAGTTGATATAATTGATAAAAATAGAACAAATCACTTTTATAGTGTAAAATTAATCGAATTAGCAATAGAAAACAACATAGAAATAGCAATTAGTGAAGACATGTTGACCACTGTTTTTTATGTGATAAAAAATAAAAATAAAGTGCTTAAATATTTAGATTATATTACAAAGAAGTGGAATATTTATCATTATGGTAAGGAATTGATTAAAGAGGCAATAAATATATCATTGAAGGAAAAGGTAGATTTTGAAGATGTGTTGCAATGTCTTTGTGTCAAGTATAACAATTGCAATATTTTGATCACAAATGATAAAAAGTTTTACAATTGTGGAATTAAAATAATGACCAGCAAGGAGTTTATGGAAAAATTTATAGTATCCTTCAGAACTTGATATAATAGGAACGATTTGATATAATGAATATTTATGAAAGGGGAACGTATTTTCCTTTTATTGCAAATGTCTTAGTTGTATATCCATTCCTGTAATTCCTTTCCCTTTTTCCTTTAATCCTCTCATATTTGAGCCTTCCTAAAAAAAATAGTAAGTTCAACTTCCATCATCTTTGTCAGAAATTTCCCTATGGGGTCCTTAATATCTCTTCTTATCAACTTAACCCAAGTTTGTCAAAATAATAGGATTTTTATAAAAAATTTGGTTGATTTTGTGGTGCAAAATGTTATAATCTGTTGGAATTATTGAATTAAATTTTTTAAAGACTGAATGTAGTGATAGAAAAAATATTTCGCATCTTGACAAAGAAAAACCGATTTGATATAATCCTTACCTATGTTTATCCGCAAAGTTAGAAAAACCGATCCCAAATCTGGAAAAACTTATTTCTACCATCAATTAGTAGAATCTTACAGAACCCCTGATGGTCCCAAGCAGAGAACTATTTTAAACCTTGGAAAACTGGATCTGTCCAGGGAGGAGTTAAAATTTCTTGCTAATAGAATTGAGGAATTATTAAAAGGACAATTGTCGTTATTAAAAGTCCCTGAAAAAATTGAAAAACCTGCAAGACGTTTTGCAGGTTTAATAAGAAAAAAAGCTCTTCAAAAGAGTGAGGAGAAAACAAAACATGAGGCTCATTGGAAGATGGTTGATGTTGCTTCAGTAAAAAACGAAGATGTCAGATGTGTTGGAGCAGAAGTTGTAGGGGCCTGGGCATATGATAAACTTATGATTACAAAAATTTTAAAGGAAATAGGTTTTAATAGAAAGGATATAGATAGAGCAAAAGTTCTTATAGTTGGGAGTCTGATAAATTGTGGGAGTGAGAGGGAAATTCATAAATGGTTTCACCGGTTAAGTGGGCTTGATGAGGTAATGAATATTGATGCAAAAGTGGTATCGCTATCCAGTTTATATAGGACTCTGGACAAGCTGATAGCCAATAAAGAAGCTATAGAAGAGAAGGTGGTAAAAAGAGAAAGAGAACTTTTTGGTCTTGGAGAACAGCTTATTTTATATGATCTGACTAATACATATTTTGAGGGGAAGGTTACAAGCTCAGAATTGTCAAAGAGAGGTCTATCTAAGGAGAAACGAAATGATAGGCCATTAGTGACAGTAGGTATAGTACTTGATGAAGATGGTTTTCCCAAGGCCAGCAGGATTTTTCCTGGTAATGTGTCGGAAGCCTCAACACTGAAGAAGATTTTAGATGATTTTTTTATAAATTCTCCAAGATCGCTTACAGGCAAGCTTACAGTAGTTATAGATGCAGGTATAGCCACGGAAGAGAATTTAAAACTAATCAGAGCCAAAGGACTTGATTATATATGTGTAGACAGAGGGCGAGTAAAAGAACTTCCCTCAGGTGAAGAAAGTATAGTTCATGAGAGTAATAGTGGCAAAGTATATGCGATACGAGTAGAAGAGCCTGAAGAGGTATTTTTATATTGTAAAAGTAGCGGTAGGGCCAAAAAGGAAGAGGCAATAAAAAATCGTATTCAACTTCGCCTGGAAAAAGATTTACAAAGGCTCAAGCAATCTCTTACAAGAAAAGGAGGAATCAAAAGTTATCCGAAGGTACTGGAGAGGATAGGAAGAATAAAAGAGAAATACAGCAGTGTGTCGCAATTTTATGAGATTAAAGTAAAGGAAGAGAATGGCAAAGCAGTGGATATTTGCTGGAGAGTAAGAGATAAAGACAAACTTCATGTAAGATTTTCAGGAGCGTACAAACTTAGAACTTCCAGGACAGAGCTAAGTAATAAGGAATTATGGGAGATTTACAATCTTCTTTCAAATGTAGAAGCATCATTCAGGAGCTTAAAGAGTGAACTAAAATTAAGACCAATCTATCATAGAATAGATAAACGAATAACAGGTCATATTTTTTTAACCATATTAGCTTATCATCTGCTTTGTGTTATTCAAAGGAGATTGAGACAAAGAGGGATTTCAAAATTATGGGAAACAATAAGAAGAGAGTTAAGTACCATAATTAGAGTAACCACCACTATGATAACCCAGGAAGGTAAAACAATCCATCTGAGACAAATAACAGAATTAGAATCTTTTCAACTGGAGATATATAATGCCCTGGAACTTCCTTTAAAGCCTTTATCTAGCATTTTAAAAATTAATTGATAAATTTGTAGTGAAGAAAAAGATGATTGAATTCAATAATTACAATATCTTACAAAAAAAGTAACAAACTTGGGCTAAGGATAAAGATATTGACCTTTTTGGCACTATAAGAAGCGCTGCGCCATTTCAGGTGTTAAGAGGAAGAAAGAACAAGCTTATCATTTACAAAGAGGACTTTCGATACAAAGAAAAAGAGAGAAAAATCAGCCATGTTGTGAGCTTTGTTGTTGATGGTTCAGGTTCTATGGGGGTTCAAAAGAGAATGGAAGCAGTAAAAGGGGCGATACTTTCTCTTCTTATGGACTGCTATCAAAAAAGGGACAAAGTGAGTATGATTATGTTCAGAAAAAATCAAGCTGAAGTTGTTCTTCCTCCAACATCCTCTTCTGATCTTGCGTATAAAAAGCTAAAGGACCTTCCAACTGGAGGGAAAACGCCTCTTTCTCTTGGTCTTTTAGAGGTTTATAAGCTGATCAAAAAGTCTCATTTAAAACATCCTGATACAAGGATAATTCATATTGTTCTATCAGACGGAAAGGCAAACTAGGCTATAAAATCAGGAGAAGATCCCATTTTAGAGGTTAAAAGGATTTGTAGTGAAATAGGGAAATTGAGCTATGTAGATAGTGTGGTTATAGATTGTGAGTTAAAAAAGAATTTTCTCAAAATGGATCTTGCAAAAGAATTAGCAAAATGGCTTTCTGGGAAATACTTTTTACTTGAAGACCTAAAAGCAGAAAATTTAGTGAATTTGGTTGATCAGATAAAAACAGAGCACTTAAATTTAGTATGAAATAAAAAGAATTTTCTTGCAAACCACAGTCTGTAAGGTTAAAAATTAAAATCAAATCCCACACTCTTAGAATAGAAGGATATCACAACACCTGGCGGAAGATTAGAAGTAATTTAGGGAAACATTTTTATGCATGGCTATCTTCCATATGAGATAACAAAGAGTGTAGAGGCAGTTATCTCAGACCCTGAACTTGCGAAAAAGGTAATAGAAGCAATAGAGAAAGGCCTTTATTCAATAGAAGAGAAGGCAAAAGAGCAAAAGGTTATTATTAAGACAGAGCTTAAAGATGAATTAACAAAAGAGCTTGTAACTAAAGATGAACTTAAGGCCACTGAAGAAAGATTAAGAGGGGAAATAAAAGCAATAGAAGGAAAAGTAAGAGGAGAGATAAAAGCCACAGAAGAGAAGTTAAGGACAGAGATACACAAGTGGCGTGCAGACACCATAAAGTGGATGTTTATATTCTGGCTGGGTCAGATTGCTACTTTTACTGGAATTTTGATTAGTGTGTTAAAATTAATGTTGAAATAACACAAAAGAAAAAGGATAATGTCAAAATGGACAGTTGTGTTTAGGGAGTTGACACATAGTTAGACATATTATAAAAAGTTTGTCACTCAGGTGCCGTAAGGCTTAATAGGGAATCCGGTGAAAATCCGGAGCCGGCCCGCGGCTGTGATAAGGGGACGAAAGCCACATTAAGCCACTGGGAGCAGGGATGCTCCTGGGAAGGCGTGGTGAATAGGATGATCCTTAGAGTCAGAAGACCTGCCTGAGTAACATAGGCATTAGCTTTGGCGGATGCCCAAAGCTATAAGCTGAGGTCCTTTGGGATAAAACGGGAGTCCCTGGACTGCTGTGTGCGGTTCAGGGACTCTTTTTTTTGAATAAAATTTAAGAAAAGGAGGAGGTTAAAATGAAAAGAACTTTTATTACATTATTAATCTTTCTTTTTCTCCCAGGATTAAGTAATGCCCAAAAAGTTCATAAGATAGAAGAAATAGTAGTTACTGCAACCCGTTCTCCAAGGTCTGCTGAAAAGGTGGTCGCTAATGTAGATGTTGTTAAAGAGAAGGATATTATAAATTCTTCTGCAACCAACATAGACGATATTTTAAGAAAACTTGGAGGAGTTGATATCAGAAGATATTCAGATGTTGGTTTTGGTCCTCCTATAAGTGTTTACATCCGCGGCATAGGTGGAAGCAAAAGGGTAATGCTTATGATGGATGGAATGCCTCTTAACTCACCCATTACAGGTTTTCTTAATTTCAACCAATTTCAATTATCTTCTATTGAACGTGTAGAGGTTGTTAAAGGTCCTTTTTCTTCACTTTACGGAAGTAATGCAATGGGAGGAGTTATTAATATTATTTCGAAGAAAAGAAAAAAAGAAGGCATTGATATTGTTCCAATGTTTAAGGGTGGAAAACATGATTTTAGAGAAGGGGGAGCTAGCGTTGTTGGACGAAAAGGAAAGTTTTCTTATTCTCTGAATGGAAGTTATAGAACCATAGACAACCATTATCGTAGGGATAATCAAATAGATTACATCTATAATCCTGCAACAGGTGGTTTTAATAAAAGATCCAAAGATGTAAATAAATATTCAAATTATGACGATACAAGATTTTTTGGACGTTTTGACTATGACTTTTCTGATGTCACTGGCATAACATTTACAGGAAACTATATGAAAGCTGACACAGAGATGGGTTCAACCGTGTTTCTTCCAGTAGAACGTAAAAAAGATCAAGAGAAAAAATCATATTTCTGGAATCTTAATGGACATACCTCTCTTTTTAACAATTTAAACATTGAAGCAAGGATCTTCACTAATTATGATAAGGTTGAAGGAAAATGGGAACATATTGTTGATAATCCTGCTCCTTTTGGACCTCCCTTTTTGTTCCTGTATGGAGATCGTGATTATTGGGGAAGGAATATTGGTGCTCAAGTTAAAGCCTCCATGCCAGTTATGAATTTTAGTTATTTAACTTTTGGTATAGATTCCAATTTTATAAAAGCACATTGGAAAAATACCAAAGAAGACGGAAGTGTAATTGGTGATGTTATGGATGAAACTATGAATACTTATGCCATTTACCTTCAAGACGAAATGGAGTTTTTTTCTCATCTTTTAATTACCCTAGGTGCAAGGTATGATATTAATTCAGAAACAGAAGATTCTTTTTCTCCAAAACTTGGAATTTTATACAAACTGAATGATAACATAAGTTTTAGAACATCTGTTGGCCGAGCATTTCGTGCTCCTAATCTTCAGGAGCTTTACTCACCAACCTGGATGATGATTCCTGGAATACCTTTTAAATCTAATCCTGACCTTGATCCAGAAACCATTTGGTCTTATGAGTTGGGAACATCAATTAGATTTGCTGATAGATTTAAATTTGATCTCACAGGATTTTACTCAAAGGCTGAAGACCTTATATCTGCTTCCATAAGGAATGGTATTCAGCGTTATGAAAATTTAAATAAAGTTGAAACTGACGGATTTGAAGTAGCAATGGAAGGTAAAATATTTTCATGGCTTAGCAGTTATATCAACTATACCTATACCCATTCAGTAGAGGAAAAAGAAGGACGGCTGGACGATAGACCACTTCATCAAGCAAATGGTGGAATCCAAGTTACTTATAAACTTAGCCCTAAAAATCGTTTTACTGCATCTCTTGATACCAGGTATTATGGAAGCAGGTTTTTTAAAGACAGAAGGACTCAAAAAAAGATAGACCTTGATTCATTTACAGTCTTAGACTTTAACATTCGATTTGATCTTTTTGATCGTCTTGGGATTCAGATGGCAGTTACCAACATTACTAATGAAGATTATGAAATTCATGGTTCTGTCCTGGGTCCAGAGCGCTGCTGGTGGGTAAAGGTTGATTTTAAATTCTAAAAAGAGGACAAAAGATGCACTTTTTAATAACTTTTGTCTCTGTCTCTGATGCAGGAATTCGATTGCTTGCTGAAGTAATAGATAATTTCCTTTTCAAGGAGGAGTTCAGACATCTTTTTGAGAGAAAGATAAAAATAGATGCGTATTTTGTAGGTGAACAGAGGGATTATTCAGAAAAGGTTTCAGCTATAAGGGAATCAATTTTATCCTCAGATATTGTGTTACTTGATTTAATGGGTGCAGGAAGGTCTATCTATCAGGCTATTGAAGAGTCAATTAAGGAATACAAAAAGGATCTCGTCCTTATTGGATATGCAGGTGAATATTTAAGATCTCGTGAAAAGCTCGGTTCTTTTTCTACAGAAAAGTTGATGAAAATTATGGAAAAAATAGCTGAGAAAAAGAAAAGAACTGCTTTTGAGTTTGATATGGAAAAGATGCTTAAACGAATGGAGACTTTTGGAAAACTTATACCATTTGGTTTTCTTAAAGATATGCGTAACTTTATCTATCTTAAAAATTATTGGAGAAACGCATCTAAAGAAAACATCAAAAATATGCTTTTTCTTTTGTGTCGCGACTACGGTAAAATTAAAGAGTTTCCAAAACCCAAAAAACCAATAGATTTTTCAAAATATGTGCTTTTTGATTCAGAAAATATGCGCGGATTTGAAAGTTTTTCTGAACTTAAAAAAGAATGGGGATGGAATGAAAATCGCAATACAATTGGACTTCTTTTTCACAATTTCAATTATCCAAACTATTCCTTTGGTATTATCTCAGAAATCATAAAACTCCTCAGAAAAAAATATAATGTTGTTCCTTTTGGGATATCTTTGGGATCTGACAAATATGAAAAGATAAACAAAGTGCTGGATGAAGGATTAGAACTTGATCTTATATGGGACTTTCTTCCTTTTCGATTTGGAGTAGGACCTATGGGTGGAGACCCTGAAGCAGGTCTTAATATATTTCGCAGAATGAATGTTCCAATTATGCATCCGTTTTTTTTGGGAAAACGAAAGATAAGGGATTGGGAGGAATCGCTCAAAGGACTCAGTCCAATGGAAGTCATCATTCACATTATGCTTCCTGAACTGGATGGAATAGTGGATGGTATTCCTGTTGCAGGTCCGGAGGAAGTGCAAAATACTAAGATCTCAGATTTACAGGAACTAAAGATTATTGAAGGTCGTTTGAAAAAATTGATAGCTCGGTCTGAAAGCTGGATAAATCTCCGCAACAAACCAAATAAAGATAAGCGTGTTGCTTTTATCATTTATAACTATCCACCTGGAGAAGAAAATATCGGAAGTGCATCTTTTCTGGATACTTTTAAATCTATTGAACGGATTATCTCTAAAATGAGAGAAGCAGGATATCATTGCGAAGAAATATCAGCTTCTGATCTGGAAGAGATATTTATGTATAATGGAGTTTGCAACTCAGCTAACTGGTCTGAACCAGAAACTATCAAAATCCGCTATCCTGTTGAGAAGTATAAAAAAGGGGATAATTTGCACCAAGTTATGGTTGAGCAGGTATCAAGGGAATGGGGGAAGCCTCCTGGAAGCATTATGGCAGATAACGATTCATTTCTCATTCCAGGTATTATAAATGGAAATATATTTATTGGATTGCAACCATCAAGAGGTTCTTTTGAAGATCCATCAAAACTCTATCATGATAAAGACCTTCCACCTCACCATCAGTATATGGCCTTTTATCGCTGGCTGGAGGAAGAGTTTAAGGCTGATGTTGTCATCCATGTTGGCACCCATGGAACACTTGAACTTTTACCCGGCAAAGAAGCTGGCCTTTCAGATAAGTGTTTTCCAGATTATCTTATTGGGAAAATGGCGCATCTGTATATTTATTACATTGGAAATCCATCAGAGGCAATAGTTGCCAAAAGACGCACCTATGGATGTTTGATAAGTTACTCAAGTCCTCCATTTAAGCGATCTGGTTCTTATGGTGATTTAGTAGAACTTGAAGATATGATTAATGAATATAACGAAGCAGAAAGATTACATCCTCAGCAGAAATCTGAGCTTTTAAAGAAGATCAAGAAAAAAGTTTCAGAAATGAAACTCATTGTAGAGGGAGATTTTACAGTAGATAATGTATCAAAAGAATTGATTCGATTAAAGAATTCTTTAATACCTCTTGGCTTGCATGAATTTGGTAAGCCTTTTAGCAAGGAAGAAGAAGCTTGTTTTCTCAGTGCAGCACTGTGTTGGAACAGGGGTAAGATTCGATCACTTAAGGAAATTATTGAAGATGAAGTTGATAACATAAAATCATTATCACTAAGTAAAAACAAAATAGCTCTTGATAACCAAATAAACCATTTCATTGACGAGCTTGTCAGAGATTACTTCTTTGGAGAAAAAAGACTTTACAGTGAAATATATAAACAGCTTTCTTCCTCAGGTAAGAAAAAGTTTGAAGCAACTATAAAGTATGGGGAAAAATGCCTTGAGCACTTAAGAAAAAGTGATGAAGTTAAAGGATTGCTAAATGCATTGGATGGCAATTACATTGAAGCGCGCCTTGGAGGAGATATAATCCGTGATCCAGAAATATTGCCAACTGGATACAATATCTATCAGTTTGATCCAAGAGCTGTCCCCTCTGAAGTAGCTGTGGAGAGAGGAAGTGAAATAGCAAAAAACACAATTGATTACTATTTTAAAAAATACAAAAGGTATCCAGAAACAGTAGGCCTTGTTTTATGGGGCTTTGAAACTGCAAAAACGCATGGAGAAACCATTGGGCAGATACTTTCATACTTAGGTGTAAGAATCAAAAGAGGATATGACATATGGGAGCCTAAATTTGAAATAATTCCTTTGTCTGAATTAAAACACCCTCGCATTGATTGTGTAATAACGATTTGCGGTTTTTTTAGGGATATGTTTCCAAACCTTATTGACCTTTTGGATGAGATCTTTGAAGCTGTTGCCTCTCTTGATGAACCCATAGAGATGAACTTTGTTAAGAAACATAGTTTATCCATTTATAATGAAATAGTAAAAGAGATGAATGAATCACAGGCTAAGGAACTTTCCACAGCAAGGATCTTTGGGCCAGCTGAAGGGCAGTATGGCACAGGTATAACAACCATGATAGAGAGCGCAAACTGGAAAGAAGAGGTTGAAATAGCCAATGCCTATATTTCTGCTCAAAAACATATATATACCAGAAACCGGAGGGGTGAAGCTCAGAAAAATTTATTTGAGCATAATCTGAAAAATATAGAGCTTGTCTCACAGGTGCAGAGTTCAGCAGATTACTCGTTTTCAGATCTTGACCATTACTACGAATATTTTGGCGGTCTTTCTAAATCTGTTGAAACAGTGAAGGGAAGAAAACCTGTGATGTTATTCACTGATAGCTCAACCAGCACCATTTATACGGATGAGGCTAAAAAAGCTATAGAAGTAAGCGTTCGCACACGACTTTTAAATCCCGTGTATATAGAAGAGATGTTAAAACATAAAGTTCATGGTGCGCAGCAGATTGCTAAACGCGTAGAAAATCTTATTGGGCTTTCCGCTACTACAGGCAGGGTTGATAGCTGGATATTTGATGAAATCAAAAAGACATACTTGGATAATCCAGAAATTTTCAGCAAATTAAAAGAAAATAACCTGTTTGCTACTACAGAGATCATAAAAAAGCTTTTTGAAGCAGAAAAAAGAGGATACTGGAAACCTCAAGAAAAAGATATAAAAGATCTTACAAAAAAATACTTGGAGTTAGAAGGAAGTATAGAGGAAGTTTCGGATAGGAGCTAAAAAGGAGTCAAAAATGAAAAAATTGATCTTAATTTTATTAATATTGCCAATCTTAGTGGCTGGGTGTTCAAAGGAAAAAGAGACCAAAGAAGAAAAAAAGATAAAAATTATTGACCAGTTGGAAAGAACGGTAGAGATATCGGGCAAGATAGAAAGAATCGTTAGCCTGTGGCCAGAAGCAACCAGGGTTTTGCTTGCATTGGGTGTTAAAGATAAAATTGTAGGTTTAGATAGCTATAGCAAGACATGTCCTATTTTAACAAGGGTATTTCCGAAAATAAAAGACATAACAGATGTTGGTAGTTCTATAGGAGGAACAATAAGTGTTGAAAAGATTGCTCAGCTTAAGCCAGATATTATCTTCATGTGGGCTTATGATCCTGAATTTGCTGATAAACTTCAAAAAAGCTTAGGCGTTCCAGTTGTATGCGTTAGAATGCATCTTCCAAAAAAGATGATAAGTTTTGATATGATCACTATTATAGGCAGGTGTGTTGGAAAAGAAAGCAAAGCTGAGGAAATCAAAAACTATCTTGAACAGAAATTACTCAAAATAACTTCTGTAACCTCAATGATCCCGGATTCAGAAAGACCTAAAGTCTATCCGGTAGATCCTAGGGATTTGTTGAAAGTTTTGGCACGAAGTGAATATGTGAATCTTGCTGGTGGCAAGAATTTGGCAGATGTTGGCAGAAAAAATATGGGATATAGCGTAAGTCTTGAAGACTTACTTCACTGGAATCCTGATATAATAATTTTATCTGGATTTACAAAGCTTAAACCTGAAGATATTTTAAATGACTCGCGTTGGCAGCAAATTAAAGCAGTAAAAGAAAGAAAAGTTTATAAATTAATGCTTGGCTGGGTTGGTTATGGTCCAGCTATGTCTGTAATAAATGTTATGAATGCTGCAAAAGTTTTCTATCCAAACAAATTTGATTTTGATCTTGAAAAAGAGGCTAATGAGATATTCAAGTTTGTTTATGGTATTGAGAACTTATATACTGAGCTTAAAAATACTTATAGGTTGTCAAATGTCTCGCCCTCAAATTCAGAAAAATCATCTAAATAGCTTGTTTTTTGTTTTTTTGCCTGTTTTATTGTTTATTATATACCTATCCATTGGCAAGTATTACATCTCTCCTTTATCTGTGTTTAATAAAATTTCAATAGAACATACAATTATTTTTGATATCAGACTACCGAGGGCAGTTGAAGCAATGCTTTTTGGAGCTTGTATGGGAATATCAGGTGCATCACTTCAAACAACCTTAAGAAATCCACTTGTAAGTCCATATATATTGGGTATATCTTCAGGTGCAGCATTTGGAGCAGCTTTATCAATAGCTTTCTTTGGAACAGGATACTTTTTCTTCACGCAGCCATCAGCAGTGCTTTGGTCTCTGGTTGCAATTTCTCTTACTCTTTCTTTGTCACGATTTAGAGGACATTATTCTTCGGTCTCTTTGGTTCTGGCTGGTATAATAGTTTCTGCTCTGTTCTCAGGACTTTTGGCTTTGATTCAAATACTCATAGAACCTGAAAAGACACATACAATAGTTGCCTGGACAGTTGGCAGACTTCATACAGTGAGCTGGAAAGATGTTGCCACTTCTAGTCCATTGGCAATTCTTGGAATTCTTGGGCTTCTTATTTTCAGGTGGAGGATATTTTTACTTTCAATGGGAGATGAGGAGGCAAAGTCTCTTGGTGTTGATGTTGAGAAAGAAAGGATTCTTGTAGTTTTCTTTGCATCAATTGCCACTGCTTCAGTTGTTTCTGTGGCTGGAATAATAGGCTGGGTTTGTTTGATCTCTCCGCATATAACAAGATTTATTGTTGGATCTGATCCCAAAATTCTTTTACCAGCCTCAATTTCAGTTGGAGCTTCATTCATGCTTGTTGCTGATCTTATTTCAAGAACAATTTGGACATTTGAAATACCAGTTGGGATAATTACCACATTGATTGGAGCACCTCTTTTTTTGTATTTGATGAGGAGAGCAATGCATGAGTGGAGTTAAGGTAAGGGAATTGACATTTGGATATGGTGATAAGGTGGTTTTAGACCATTTATCCTTTGAAGTTAGTAAAGGTGAGATTTTAGCGATACTTGGTCCAAATGGCAGTGGTAAGACCACGCTACTAAAATGTTTAAATATGCTTTTAAAGCCCCAAGGTAGTTTTTTTATTGAATCTTTTGATATTTCAGGACTCAATAAAAAAGAGATTGCAAAGTTTGTAGGTTACGTTCCTCAGATGCATTCGCCAGTTTTTTCTTATAGGGTTATAGATGTAGTTGTGAGCGGAAGGACTCCTCATTTAGGGTTTTCCACACCAGCAAAACAAGATTATGATAATGCTTACAATATCCTGGATAAGCTGGGTTTAACACATTTAGCGCACAAACCATATACTCAATTAAGCGGAGGACAGCTAAGGCTGGTTCTTATAGCAAGAGCTTTGGTTCAACAACCCAAGGTTTTACTTCTTGACGAGCCCACTTCCCATTTAGATCTTAAAAATAGAGTGCTTGTTTTAAAAATATTAAAAGAGATCACAAGTGAAGGTATTACTATTATAATGAGTGAACACGATCCGAGCTTAGCTTCTATTTTTTCAGACAAAACTTTATTGATGTGCAATGGCAAAATAGTCAGGTATGGAAAGGCTAAGGATGTTTTAAACAGGGAAAATATTGCAAAAGTTTATGGAGTAAATGTGGAAATTTTCGAAAAAAATGGAAATAGATATGTGTATCCAGTGGTTTAACATTTTCATTCATAACAATCTCGGAGTCCTTTTTGGCTATCTACCATTTATTCTCCTACCATTTTTCCTTATTTTCTAAAACACTAAAAATTGGACACTTGTCAAGAAAATAAAACGAAAAGGTGTCTAAAGAATTTCATGAAAAAATTGTTTTTTCACACATAATATTTTATTCTAAGTCTTATCTTGCATACTTTTTATAAAAAAAATATTATTTTAAGCTTGACAAAAAATTTTTTTTATACCTATTTAATACCAACAAATAATTTTTATATGAAATTTGTTATTTAAACTAAAAAAAGGAGGAGAAAAGAAAAGATGAGAAGGGTTGTTATAATCCTTATGTTTGTTCTTTTTACAGGAAGCTCACATCTCGTATTTAGTAAGTCTTTAGATGAAAAAACATTTAAAATGGAAGAAATAGTAGTAACAGCTACAAAGACTCCTAAAAAGCTTGAGAATGTGCCAGCTACAGTTACCATTATTGGACCTGAACAGATTAAAGCTATGCCAGCAAGGACTGTAGGAGATCTTTTAGCTGACCTTCCTGGAGTGCAGGCCTATGAACCACAGGGTGTAGGATGTGTAACTCCCCAAAAAGTTCGCATGAGAGGAATGGCTTATTGGGGACATGTTTTGATCATGATAGATGGACAACCTATGAATAATCCTTTTACTCAAATCCCTTATCTTACGCTTATTCCAATTAAAGCCATTGATCATATAGAAGTAATCCGAGGTCCTTTTTCCAGTCTTTATGGATCTTCTGCAGGTGGTGGAATAATCAACATAATCACTAAAGATGGGGGTAAAAGATCTTATGTAGAGGGCTGGGGTCAAAAAGGAAATTTCGATCGGTCTGATTATGGCACAAATATGGGAGTAGTTTATAAAAACTATTCCCTCGGCATGTTCTTTGACCACAAATTTGTAGATAATTACTATTTGCATGACGATCATGGAGTGGATACCAGAAATCGGGATTATAAACATGATCGTTTTCATGCAAAACTTACAGGTAGTTTTGGGGAAAACACTTTATTTTCTTTAAGTGGAGGTACAGTTGATGGAACAACTGGTTATGGAATTGGGGAATACCTCAGGGTGGATAGAAAAACGAATTTAAAAAAGCACTATGTAAATCTTCAATTAACTTCATCTTTAAAAAATGATCTGGAACTATCCTTAAGGGCAGACTGGTTGAGAAATAAAAGCAAAACTTATGGTGAAACTTTAGTAACAGCTATTCCTCCAATTTATCGTCCTTCTGTTATAGTTACTGATTCTTCTCGTTCCCGAGCAGTAGCCAATTTAAATTACACCTTTTTTCCCAAACACATCCTGACTGTTGGTAGTGAAATTACATATGAGGAAGCAGAAAAATACACCCGTGATATGGATACAGGAAAAATTTTAGAGGTTCAGAGAAGACCAGGTAAAAAGGCAGATGAGGATGATCTTTCTCATGCCTTTTACATTCAGTATGATGGCCTATTTTGGAAAGATAGGTTTGAGGTAGTATGTGGACTTAGGTATGACCATTTTGAAAGATATGGAAGTGAAATTTCTCCTAAAGGCACCCTTAGGTGGAATTACCATAAGGATGGAAATCTTAAGTTTTCTGTTGGCAAAGGATTCAGGGCCCCAAGTTTAAACGAGCTTTACTCCCCTCCTTGGTCTATTGCTCCTTTTATAGTTTATGTGGGAAATTCTGACCTTGATGCAGAAACTCTCATTTCCTACGAACTTTCCTTAGAGCAGTATTTTCTTCAAAAAAGTGTATTTTTCCGTATCAGCCCTTACCTAACCAAAGGAGAAGATTTTATAGATCATGTGAGATATCCTGATCCTCATAATCCAAGAGGACAAATAATGACCTTAAAAAATATAGATAAGGTAAAGATTGAAGGAATAGATGTAGAGCTATCCTATAGCCCATACTCAGTTCTTACACTTTTTGCAAATTACAACTACAGTGAAACAAGAGATGATAGAACAGATAAAATATTAGATGGCTATCCCAGAAACCAGCTAAGCTTAGGGGCAAGAATAAGGTATTCTCTTGTATATGATTTGACTTTAAGAACTTATTATTCTGCTCGATACATTGATTCATATACTGTGACAAGCTGGACAAGACATCCTATAACTAAAGAAGTAGGAGATTATTGGTGGCATTCAGCTTCAGTTGGTTTTGATTGGAAAGATATGTTCGATTTAAAGGTAAGTTGTTTTAACCTCTTTAATGATCGAACACCAACTGATGTTAATGTTACCTCTGCGAAATACTTATATCCTGCTGAGCGTAATTATTTGATTGAACTATCTTTCAAATACTCCTTCTAATTTTGGAGGAAATTTAAATGAAAAAAGACAAGATAAAAATAGCAGGTTTTCGGGTTATTTATGGCCCAAGCACAATAGGACGAATATATCAGGAAGTGGGAAAGAAAATCAATGAACCAGCTATTGAACTCAAATACAGTCAACCACCTGCCCAGGGAATGCCTTTTCCTTCACCAGATTGGATCGAATTTGCCAAAAGAGAAGCTGATGCTGTTTTTTTTGGCTTTCCTCCAGAGTTTAAAGCCCTTTACGAATTCTTTGAGAAGCTTAGCAAAGAACTAAACAAACCAGTTGTTCCAGTTACACCAGAAGTTGCTTCAATTGGAAATTTACCTTCTGACAAGATAAAGCGCGCTATAGACTATCATCTCTATGGTGGAATAAAGAATATAGAACAGTTCTTTTTGTGGCTAGGAGAGCTTGCAGGAAAGCTTCCTGCTGAAGTTTCTCATCCTCCACAAAAAATCCCCTGGGCTGGGATTTATCATCCAAGGTCTGAATCTATCTGGACGGATTCAGAGGAATATTTTGCATGGTATGGAAAGCATCGCCCTTTAATTGGTCTTCTTTTCCCTCGTTTATTCTGGATAGAAGACAATCTTGCTCCTTTTAACGCTATTATTGAGGAGATCGAAAGACGAGGTGGAGGGGTCATACCTGTTTTTAGTGATGGTTGGTTTGGTCAGGTGAAAAATGACGATGTTATTAGAAGATTTTTTATACATAACAAAAAGCCTGTAATTGACATTTTGATTTCTTATAGTGCCTTTTTCTTAAAGTCTCATCACCAAGTTTCCATTGCAATAGACCAGGAACCAACTGATGTTCTAAAAGAACTGGATGTGCCTGTTCTTAAGATGATTCAGACAGTAGCCCAGAAAGAAGATGAGTGGCGTGAAAATCCAGAAGGTCTGAATTTGCCTCAAGTAATCATAAGTATTACACTTCCAGAGTTTGATGGTTTAATTGAACCTACATTAATAGGCACATCCGAAGACAAAAGTGATTTTTCACCCTCAAAACCTGTTCCTGAACAGGTTAAGTATCTAATAGACAGAGTTTTTAAGTGGATAGAACTTAAGCAAAAACCGAATTCTGAAAAAAAGGTTGCTTTTGTGCTCCTCAACTCACCATGCAAAAGTGCAGAAGCTACTGTTGGCACAGCTTTTGGGCTTGATAGTCTTGAGAGTCTTGCTCGAATACTTTATAAAATGAAACAAGCTGGATACAGGCTTAAGTGGGTGCCTAAGGATGGAAAAGAGTTGATAGAAGAGATTATGGCAAAAAAGGCACTTCCTGACTTTCGTTGGACCACAATTGAAGAAATTGTGGAAAAAGGAGGAGCAGCAGCTAAGATCTCTCTTGAGAGGTATTTAAAGTGGTTTTCTGAACTGCCCGGTGAGGTTCAAGAGAAGGTTTGCAATTCATGGGGGAATCCAAGAGATTTAAAAAAACTTACTGGTGTACAAAAACTGTCCCTTGGACTTCACAATGGTGAAATAGTTATTCCAGGAATCATCACAGGGAATGTGTTTATTGGAGTTCAGCCTAAGCGTGGGTGTGCAGGTTCTCGTTGTGATGGGGAGGTATGTAAAATTCTTCACGATCCTGATGTCCCTCCTCCACATCAGTGGTTAGCGTGGCATAAGTGGATAGAAGATGAGTTTAAAGCAGATGTGATTGTTCATGTAGGAACACACGGAGTCCTTGAACTTTTACCTGGTAAGACCACAGCATTAAGTAAATCTTGTTTTCCCAGAGTATCCCTTGGCAAAATCCCACATCTTTATATTTATAACATTACCAATCCCATGGAGGCTGTTATAGCTAAAAGAAGGGGAAATGCTGTTATTGTAGATCACATGCCACCTGTTTTAGCTACTTTTCAGCTTAAAGAGGAGCTTGCTGATCTGGAAGAACTACTTGAAGACTATCAAAAAGCAGTATCTCTTAATGAAAAGGCTAGAGCTGCTGTGCTGCTTGAAGAAATCAAAAAAAAGGCCAAAGAAACGAATCTTATATCTGAAGAAAAAGAATTAGATCCTATAGATCTTCACGAAAAGCTCAGCACTTTGAGAGAAAGCCAATTTCGAGAAGGATTACACATATTAGGTCAGGCTCCTGAAGGTAAACCTTTAGCTGAGCTAATAAATTCTGTGTTAAGGGTTGATCAACCTGATTGTCCTTCTTTAAGGAAGGCCCTGGCAGATTGTTTAGCTCTAGATTATGACCAATTGATAAAATTGCCTGATGCGCTCACTTCATGTGGTTTAAGTGGAGGAAGGATTCTTTCAAAATTAGAAGAGATTGGTAAAGTTATCTTGTTTGATATTTTAGACTTATCTCCTGAGCAGATTGAAGAGGCAATTGAGCGTGCAAAAAAGCATATTGCAGATTTTGCTGAAAAAAATGGGCTTTCTTTTAGAGAAAGCGATCTTCTTTTTAATGTGCTTAAAAAGGCTTTAAAGATCATTCCTTTAGTGCATAAGACAGATCAAGAAATCTCAAATCTTTTGCAGGGATTTGACGGCAAATTCATTGAACCAGGAGCATCAGGAGTACTTGCTCGTGGAAAGATTGAGGTCCTTCCTACAGGCCGTAACATGTATTCTATAGATCCATGGCGTATTCCTACACCTGCGGCATGGGAAGTTGGAAAACGGTTAGCTGACGAGCTTATTGCCAGATATGTTTCTGAAAATGGAAAATACCCTGAATCCATAGGTTTTACACTTTGGGCAATGGATCCATATAGGGCAGATGGGGAAATGATTGCTCAAATACTCTATACCTTGGGTGTAGAACCTGTTTGGTCTGCAGGTCGTGTAGTAACAATTAAACCTATTTCCCTTAAAACATTGGGCAGACCCCGTATTGACTGCACAGTTAACTTAGGTTCTATTCTTCGTGATAGTATGCCCAGGGCATTTGAGCTGATAGATCAAGCAGCGCAGATGGTTGCAGAGTTGCCAGAGCCTCTTGAGCAAAATTTTGTGCGAAAACATGTTTTTGAACGAGAAAAGGAGCTGCTTAAAAAATATAACGAAAAACAAGCCAGGCGTCTTGCAACATTTAGGGTATTTTCTTCAGCACCTGGCACTTATGGAACAGGTGTTGAGCTAGCAGTAGCTTCTTCTGCTTGGAAGGAGGAAAAAGACCTTGCAGCAGTATATTACCACTGGACAAGTTATGCCTATGGAAATGGGGTTTATGCAGAAAATGTTCCTGATGAGTTGATTGAAAATTGCCGAAGAGTAGAAGTAACTTTTGAAAAATTTGACTCAGATGAGATTGATCTGCTTGATTGCTGCCATATTTATGGCACACATGGAGGATTTACAAATGCAGTTGAGGTTGCTTCTGGAAAAAAAGTGATGACGCTTTTTGGAGATACACATGATCCTGATCGTCCAGCAATCAGGACTTTGCGTGAAGAACTTTCTCGTGTTGCTCGGACAAGACTTTTAAATCCAGCCTGGATTGAGGGCAAAAAAAGGCATGGATATAAAGGTGCAGGAGATATTTCCAGTAGAGTAAATCACATATATGGCTGGCAAGCAACTACACATGAGGTAGAGAACTGGGTCTTTGATGGAATTGCTGAGCAATTTCTTCTAAATGAAGAGAATCGTCGTTTTTTAAAAGAAAATAATCCTTATGCCCTTGAGGAGATAGCTAGAAGACTCATAGAAGCAGCAGAACGAGGACTTTGGCAACCTGATCCTGAAATAAAAGATGCCTTAAAAAACATATATCTGGAAATAGAAGGATGGATAGAAGAGAAGATGGAAGATGTCAAAGGTGAGTTTCAGGGTGGTGAAGTTAGCATTATGAGCACAGAAGATTTGTCCAACATTGGCGAAAAGGTTAAAGAAATCAAATCAAAACTAAGTGGATTGGAAGTTTAATGTTAAGGAGAAAATTTTTAGTTATTTTTGCCTTGTTTTTACTATTTTTATCTTTTGAACAACCTGGATACGGTTTCAAAAAGTGCATAGCAGTAGTAGATTTATCAGGTAAGAAAATAAAAATTCCTCATCCTGTAAAAAGAGTTGCTGTTCATTATTCACATATTCTTGAAGTAATAAAAGCTCTTGGAGCTGAAGAATTGGTGGTTGCTGTTCCTGACAATGTTTCAAAAGGAAGATGGGGAGGGCTTTATAAGGAGTTTGTTGGAAAAAAGGCTATTGGATCTGGAGCAGGTCCTGGAGCAAATATTAACATTGAAATTTTGGTTGAAACTCAACCAGATGTGCTCCTTGCTCATCCTTACACAGCAAAAAGCCTAAATCTTGAAGATATCTTAAAATCTTATGGAATTCCTGTAGTTGGACTTGATGTAACAACACTTAGGACTTTAAAACAAAACATTTTTGCCTTGGGAAAGATACTTGGAAGAGAAAAAGAAGCCAGGGCTTACTGGAATTTTATTGAGAAATATCTTTCTTTATTAGATGAAAGAGTTAAAGATGTAAGACCAGAAAATAAACCAAAAGTATATCTTGAGTTTTTTCGAGACTACTATACATGCCTTAAGGGATTTACTGGTGATCCTCTTACGCAAAGAGCAGGAGGTAAAAACATTGCTGCAGATCTTAAAGTTCCTCAAATAAGCCCTGAATGGGTGATTGAAGAAGATCCAGATGTAATTATAAAGTCCCAACTTCCTATGTATGTCCCTTCTGGTCTTGGAACTTCCAATTCATCTGCAATGGAAAAACTCAGAAAAGAGATAATGAGCCGTCCTGGCTGGAATGAGATTAGAGCAGTTAAAGATGGCAGGGTATATATCTTAAACAGCAATCTATGGACTTCTCCTCGTATATGGCTCGGTGTTATTTATACAGCAAAAATCTTATATCCTGAAAAATTTAAAGATATTGATCCTGATGCCATCCATAAAGAGTATTTGAGAAAATTCCTGAATATAGAAGGTAAGGGAATATGGTGTTGGCCACCTTTCGAAAGTAAAAGATGAAACTTAGCATAAAAGAAATAGAATTTTATTACAATAGTCATAAGGTCTTAAAGGATGTAAGCTTTGAAGTAAAAGAAGGAGAAGTGCTTGCGCTTGCAGGGCCAAATGGATCTGGGAAAAGCACACTTCTTAAGTGCATAAACAAAATTCTTAAACCTCAAAAAGGAGCAGTTTTGCTTGGTGGAAAGAATATTGAGAGTTTTGGAGATAAAGATATTGGAAAATTGATCGGATATGTGCCTCAAAGTGTATATCATACTTTTTCTCTTACGGTTTTTGAAATGGTGCTTTTAGGAAGAAAACCTTATGTGAGTTGGAAGGTTAAGGAAAGGGACAAAAGAGTGGTTTGGGAAGTTCTTACTGTTATGGGGCTTGATAAGATATACGATAAATCTTTTAACGAGCTTTCAGGAGGAGAAAAGCAAAAAGTGCTTATAGCAATGGCTCTTGCTCAAGAGCCAGAAGTATTACTTTTAGATGAGCCTACTTCTAATCTTGATCTTAAATATCAGCTTGAAGTTGCAGAGCTTATTTTTAAGCTTGTCAAAAAGCAGAAAATTTCTGCAATATTTGCTACTCATGATCTCAATATTGCTGGAAGATTTTCTGACAAAGTTGCTTTTCTTAAAGAAGGAAAGATCTTTGCAATTGGGAGCCCTTGGAAGGTATTTTCTCCAGAGATTATAAAAGAGGTTTATGGAGTTCAAGCTAAAGTTTTGATACAGACAGAAGTTAAAAAAACATTGGTCATTCCTATATCTCCCTGCCAACAGTAATTATGGAAAAAGAGATTGAAGTAAAAGACATTTATAAAAAACTTACTGTAAGGAAATTTATTTTTATTTTTGGAGGAATAGTTGGGATTATTGCTCTTTCTATTCTTGCTTGTTCTGTTGGAGCAGCTAACATAAGCTTTTTTGAAGTGGCAAAAGTGATTTTTGCAAAACTTACAGGCTTAAACCTTGCAGTGCGAAAGGTAGCTGATACAGTTGTTTGGAAGGTGCGATTTCCAAGGGTTCTTTTGGCTATAGTTGCAGGGGCAGGACTTGCTGTGTCAGGTGCAGGTATTCAGGGAATAACCAGAAATTCTCTTGCTTCTCCTTTTACTATGGGAATATCTGCAGGTGCTGCTTTAGGTGCTGCAGTTGCTATAGTACTTGGCTGGAGCATTGTGGGTGTAGGAAGATTTTTTATAGCAGGAAATAGTTTTTTATTTGCTCTTTTTTCTGCATTTTTAGTCTTGGGGATCTCAAAACTTCGCGGAACTACTGAAGAAACCATAATCCTTGGTGGAATTGCCATGATGTACATTATTACAGCCATAATATCTTTTCTTCAGTTCATAGCAGGAAAAGAAGAACTACAAGGATTAGTCCACTGGCTGTTTGGCTCTTTTGCTAATGCGAGTTGGAATAGACTTCTTTTTGTATCTGTTTTTGTCTTTTTAGGTTCTTTTTTTCTTTTTCGCTACAGTTGGGATCTTAACGCAATGATTGGTGGAGAAGAAGCAGCAAAAGGACTTGGGGTAAACACAGAAAGAGTAAAAAGTAGGGTCCTTATCCTTTGCTCTTTTATAACCGCTGGGGTGATCTGCTTTACTGGAATCATAGGCTTTGTTTGCCTTATGTCTCCACACATATCCAGAATGTGTATAGGAGAAGATCACCGTTTTTTACTTCCAGGCTCTTGTATTGTAGGTGCGTTTCTTTTGCTTGGGGCTGATACCATTGGCAGAACTTTACTTGGTTCAAGCGAAATACCAGTAGGAATTATTGTGGCCTTTCTCGGAGGACCGTTTTTTCTTTATCTGCTCCTTACAAAACAAAGAGAATTTTGGTATTGAATTAATCTGTATCTTTAGACTATTTTTGGATTTTTTAAAATTTTTAAGTATTTTTTTATAGTTACCTTTTCTTTGGGGTATATTAGAGTAAGCATGAGGTTTAAAATCTTCTTCAGTAGGAGGATTATTTTTACATAGATGATAAAAAATTGTCTCTTCATTAATTCCATTTTTCATAAGTTCCCAGGGACATTTATTTTTAATTTCTTCTACCAACACAGGATATTTTAATTTATCGTTCCCCTTTCTCGCTCTTAATTTTTCTTTATTCTGTTTTTGTATTATGGGTCAATTATGGGTCAATTACATCGAATTCTGCAGGATACTATAAACGAGAGACAAGTTGAGGAGAAAACTCTAACTTTAATAAACATTTAATAAAAAGGTGGGTGAAATGATATTCACGCAAGAATCTCTTAAAGATTTTGAGAGCTTAATAAAATTTTATGACTTACACATTGTAAAGGAAAAAGTATCTCTTTTTGAAAAAAAATATGGTAAAACTTTTTTTGAATTTGAAAAAGAAGTACTAACCAAGGAAGACTTTGAAAAGTGGGATGATTATCTTGAGTGGAAAGCTTATGTAAAAAGTTTAGAAGAATTAGAGGCTTCTCTTAGATGAAGATTTTAAGTTGCTTGAAAAATTTTCCTTTTATAAAGAATGTAGAAGTATTAGATTTAAGGATTTTTAAAACAGGATTTTATGTAAAAATAATAGTTTAGCTTAAAGATGATTCTGTTCTTAATATTAGAGAGTATGTTGATGAATTTGAAAGGGCCTATTCTTATCACTGTCAGACAAAAGAAGGAAAGTTGATTATACGTTGGGATAATGCTCCACATCACAAGAACATATCAACTTATCCTCACCATAAACATATTAAGGAAAAAATTTTACCAAACTATGCTATAACCTGTGAAGAGATTTTAAAAGAAATTGAGCAAGTAATAAAGAGTGGAAAATTATGATAGAATAGAAAGGAATTGTTTTTGAAAGCGTTGGTTCCGGGATTGAGAGAATGCTGCAGGCTTTAAAAAATGCAGGTCTTCCAGCACTTAAAATTGAGGCAAATCACTTAGAGTTTACACTTATGTTTTTGAAAGATGTTTTTACAGAGGAATATTTACAAAAATTGGGGCTTAATGAGAGACAGATTAATAAACTGTGATATCAAAATGTTAGCTGGATATTTTTTTTGTAAGACCCTACCTTACAACACCTGAATCAGGCAAACATCTGGAGCGAATTTTCAATCTCTTTAAAGGACTTGGGGAGAGTGATACACCACTATGAAGTTCAGATAAACTTCAGGGATGGATTTAAGTTGAACTTAAGGTAGTTATGTGTTAGAAAAGCTATACTTAATATCACATACTACACTTGCGTAACTACTTAAATTGGGTACACTGTTTGGAGGTACTTTTATGGACTATAAAAACTTGATTTTTGAAGTGAATGAAAAAGGGGTTGGTGTTGTTAAACTCAACAGACCAGAGACATTAAATGCCTTTAACAAGGATATGGTTAGTGAATGTGCAGATCTTTTTGAGACGGTAAACAGAGATGATGGTGTGAGAGTTATTGTATTGACTGGATCTAAGGGTGCCTTTTCTGCTGGTGGAGATATAAACTGGCTTCTCACATCAAAAGAACCTTTTCAGAAAAAAGAAATAATGGACTATACTAATCACATGATTCTAGCCATGGAAAAGGTCAAAAAGCCCATTATAGGATGTATTAATGGTGTGGTCGCTGGCGCAGCTACTGCCGTAGTACTTGGCTGTGATATTATTTATGCTTCTGAAGATGCCAGATTTGCTCCAAATTTTATACACATTGCATCGGTTCCAGATACTGGTTGCAGTTGGTTTTTACCCAGGAAAATAGGTTATCACAAAGCGGTTGAAATTCTTTTAACAGGCAAGATCCTGGAAGCCAAAGAAGCCTATGAGATGGGAATATATAATAAAATTTTCCCAAGGGATAAATTGGTAGAAGAAACCATGAAATTTGCTGAGACACTTTCTCATGGCCCACGTTATGCCATGCAGTCAATTAAAGCTATGCTCAAGATGAGCTTAAAAAATGATTTGAGCACACAACTAGATATTGAGGCCTATTATCAGGTACTGGCCTGGTCCCATTCAGATTTTATAGAAGGTGTGAATGCATTTTTAGAAAAAAGAAAACCAAATTTTAATAAATAGATAGGAGATAAAAATGAATATAAGTGTTGAATTAGTAAGAAAATTGGCAAAATTGGAGCCTGCTCTCAGGGAAACCTTTTATTCTTTTGTGGATGAAATTTTCAAAGATCAGGAGAAATCTTTAACAAAAGAAGACATTAAGGATTTGAATTCAAAATTAGAATCCCTTTCTGATATTGCTTTATTAAAAGATGAAATTGAAGCATTAAAGAAAGAATATTCATATCTGGAAGAAAAGATTGATGCAAAGTTTAGTGAATATCATAAAAAAATAAAAGATTTATCATCACATATAAATTCTGTAAAAGACTTATTTTCCTCAAAAATTGAAGAACTAATAAAAATTCAAAAAGAACTTATATCTTCTGTGTCAAAAGATAAAGATATTGATTATTTCAAAGCTATATCTTGTATTGAAGAAAACACAAAAGGACTCAAAGAAATAACAAAAGAGTTTAAAGAATCTTTTAATGGTATTTTGAAGAACATAAAACAAATTGCAACTAACAGAGTATTGTCTAGATTGCCTAAAACACTAAAGAAAAAACTTAGCTTGAACATAAAAGAACACTTTAAATCCAAAACTTTTGAAATTAAAGGAAAAAAGATTCATTTCCCAATTTTTGGTAGAGGCACTAAAAACAAAAAATCACATACTGTGGTTGGAACAGTAATAGACTCACCAACAAAAAAAGATATTGATGAATTTTTAGATGCAATCTCCATTCTTCAAAAAGAAAAAGAACTCCCATCAACCTTGTTTAAAGTTTTGGTAGTAGAACAAATAGAAGAAGACCTTGAAAAAGTGGCTGAAAACAAGGGTATTTCTGTAATCTGGATGCAAGACCTCTAATTGGGAGAAAAACAGATGAATAAAAAACAAGAAATTAGAGAAATTATAAACAAAGCAAAAGAAGAGGGTGTTAAGACTCTGGACGAGAGTATGTCAAAATCAATATTATCTTTAGCCGGCATTGACGTTGTTGAGGAAAGGGAACTAACTAATATTGAAGACTTAAATAATATTGCCCAAATATGGGGATATCCTTTGGTCCTTAAGGGGATTTCAAAAAATATCCCCCATAAATCAGAAAAGGGTCTGGTCTTAACAGACTTGTATAATTTTGAAGACCTAAAAAGAGGCTATGAGTCATTAGAATCTAAAAAAGATCTTGGAATAGAAAAAATAATAGTGCAGCCACAAATTGAGGGTACTAGGGAATTTGTAGTTGGGATGTTCAGGGACCCTGATTTTGGCCCTGTGGTTATGTTTGGTTTGGGAGGAATTTTTACAGAGGCGCTGGAAGATTTTTCATTAAGAGTGTGTCCTATTAATATTGATGAGGCTAAAAGATGTATAAATGAAATAAGGTCTAAACCATTGCTTGGAGATTTTAGAGGAGAACGGGCGGTAAGTATAGATAAACTAGCAAAAATATTTGTAGCCCTCTCAGATTTAGCCTTAGAGTTTGAAGATATTAAAGAAATTGACATAAACCCCATAAAAATAACCAGAGATGGCGATATAATTGCTGTTGATGCACTGCTTGGTATTGAGACTAATCCCATTAAAAAGGAGCATCCTGACAGGATTGATCCTAAACATTTTAGGAAATTTTTTTATCCTGAGTCAGTGGTCTTTATTGGGGCTTCTTCACAGATGGGGAAATGGGGTCATCTCCTTCCAACCCTTTTAATAAGCGGTGAATATGAAGGCGAGATATATCTTTTAAATAAAAAGGGCGGAGAAGCCTTTGGAAGAAAGATGTATACTGACCTCAGTCAAATTCCAGATTCCATTGACCTGGCTATTGTTACCATTCCTGCAAAGTTTGTCATAGACTTAATACCAAGATTGGCCCAAAAAAAGATAAACCATTTATTACTTATCTCGTCAGGATTTTCAGAAACAGGTGAACAGGGGAAAAAGTTGCAAAAGCGTCTTGTTCAAGTTGCAAAGGAGAATAATGTTTTTATTATTGGTCCAAATACCATGGGGGTATGTAATCCTCATGCGAAATTTCATTGCATTGGCACATTAATTCATCCACGACCAGGTTCCACGGCAATGGTGTCTCAATCTGGAAACATGGGAGTTCAACTACTCTCATTTGCAACGGAGCAGGGAATAGGCATCAGGGGATTTTGTGGTTCAGGAAATGAGGCCATGATATGTATTGAAGATTATTTAGAGGCATTTTATGAAGATGACTTAACTTCTACTGTAATGATGTATATTGAAAGCGTGAAAAATGGGAGGAGATTTCTTGAGTTAGCAAAAAAAATTTCCAAGAAAAAACCTATTATTCTTTTGAAAGGAGGGGAAACAGATGCTGGCATTGATGCCGCAGCAACACATACTGGCGCCATGGCTACCAATACACGGGTATTTAATACAGTGTGTAAACAAAGTGGCATACTAAAAGTTGATGCACCGAGCGAACTTTTGACCATGGCAGCATCCTTTTCCTCCCTTCCTATTCCAAAGGGCAATAGAGTTGTTATAATCTCCTTAGGCGGAGGATGGGCTGTAATAACAGCGGATCTTTGTGCAAAATATGGACTGGAGCTCTCAAAACTCCCTAAAGAGGTTATTGAATTAATTGATGAAAAATTACCTGATTTCTGGAGTAGAAAAAATCCCATAGATCTTGTTGGAGAATGGAATATTGAATTACCAGCTGCCATATTAGACAAAGTGCTTAGTTGGGATGGGTGTGATGCTGTTATAAATTTAGGGATTTTGGGTAGAAAGTTTTATATAAGGAAATATACGGATGCTGTTTTAAAAAGCGATCCTACCTATACAAAAGAATATTTAGATAATATTAAAAATATGGTAATAGAGCATGAGAATAAATTTGTAAAAATATGTGTTGACATGATGGAAAAATACGAAAAGCCAATTTTTGGTGTACGTTTAAATACAGAGCCTGATGATAAAACTGTTTATGAAGTGACAGGGGCCCGATATAAAACAGTTTGCTATAATTCACCAGAAGATGCTGTTAGGGCCTGTGCCAGGATGTATGAATATTTTCAGTGGCTAATAAGGAATTAAATATGCGATCAATAGAATATAGATGGATTCAACAAGGAATTCAGTAAGAATTTCTGAGAAAGTTTATATTATAGATATGTGAAATTTTTTGCAAAAATTAGGTGAGAGCTATGAATTGTAATGCTTAAACTTTTAGATTACTAAAAAGAGAAGCCTAAATATTTATAATAAATCTTGTCTAATTTCTACTTAGTCGATGCTTAAAAAAAGCCTTTTATTAAATTTTATTCTAAAATTTTTTCCATACTCACTTTAGATTAAGCTCAAGATTCATTCATCGGCTCTTAATTTTGATATTTTTTTGTAAAAAAAGGACGAAAAATAAAAAGAAACAAAAAAAAGGCAAGCTGATCCATCAGCTTTTTGAAGTTATAAGCTGCTGCTGCCAACAGTAAATTGATTGTATCTCCTATTGTCCCTTTTAGAAAGTTTCTGGCTAAACGAAAATCTGATTTTAGATGGCCTATTACTGGTTCTATCGCCGCCCTTCGTCTAAATCTCTTACGCATCTTGGATTTTTGATAGGGTGTTGCTTTCTTTTTAGGACTCTTTGGGATAATAATTTTTGTTGAGCCTATTTTGCTTTTACCTTTAAATCCCCTATCACAAATGGCCACCTCTGGTCTTTTTCCTACTATCTCCTCTGTTTGACACAATACTTTTGGCAATGTATGACCATCATATTGATTTCTTTCAAAATTTACTGCAGCAACTATTACTCCACTATTTTTTGTCATTGCTATAGCTGCCTTTGAACCGAATTCATATTTCTTATGTTCTTTACCTTTGCTTATGCAATAGACTCCTGGTTCATGAAGACTATAAATTTTATTTTTATCTTTTTTCTTTTGAGAATGCACTTTTTCAAATAGTTCTATTTGTTTTACATACTTGGGATAAACATCTTCTGGCAATTTACGTTTTATTTCTCTAATCAATATCCCAGCTATAGTCTTAATCCTTTTTCTGGCTTTTTTAACTTTTTTCTTATCCTTTGACCTCTTGTTAAATCTTATTTTTTTTAACAACTCAGGTAACTCTCTTCTAAAACTTCTACGTAAAACTATTCCTTCTTCTTTAGCTATTTTTCTACATTTGGAAATAATTTTACACATTAACTTTGTATCTGTTAGAAATGTAATATTTTTCTCTTGAACTGTAGTATCTACAATTATCTCTTTTTCTTGAATTTTGTCTTTATGTAATTGAGCAGATATTTCAAACATTTTCTTTACACCATCTTCTCCTATGCGTTTTCGGAAATGTGTAAGCTCTGATGGAGCACATGGAGGAGACCATCTAAATCTACTTTCTCCACAAAAAGCTTGAAAATATGGATTCTGTGTCCACATCTGCACTACTTTTGCATCACTTAAATTATACAAGTGTTTTAACATTAAAAGTCCAACCATCAATCTAGTAGATTTGGCAGGACGACCCCGCTTACTATATTTACTCGCAAATGCTTTATCAAATTCTTTCCATGGAATTTTTTTAGATAAAATTATCAAAGCATCATCAGGATTAATAAAATCTAATAAATCTCCACATATCAAATGTGGTATTCTACGCTTTGGCATACATGTCTGCATATAATTTCCCTTCCATTTTTTTATTCTTTTCTACCACCTTTTTACCTGTTTTAAACATTTTCTGGTCGTTTATATTACATTATAACAAACATTTTGTAAAGTATTTTCAGTAAATTATATATTTTTTAAGCATCGACTAATTATAGTTTTCTGTATAACTCCATGGAAATATAAGAAAAATTATGGATCTTTTAGGTTCTTATATTTCCTTAATATGTTTTCTTTTTCATAACATATTATTTTATCAAGTTAATTTTTATTATATTAAGTTCTGCAGATTTTATAAATAAACGAGAAGATACTTTAAAAAGGAGTTTTCGGGTGAAGTAAATTTCATAATTATTGTGAAATTTATTTCACTTAAGAATTTGAGCTATAAAATAAAGAGGTTTTCAGTTTATTTTTTTTGGGATTAACAACAAGAAAAAATTGTTAAATCAAAGGAATTTCTTCCTTTATTTTTGAATAAAAGAATTATGGAATATTTATTGCAAAAAATATTTTAATTTTTAGGAGGTAAACAAAAAATGAATTTAATTAGGGATCCACCACAAATTTTCTTCAATTAGTTTTTTGTTTTTTATAACTTTGTTTAAACAATCAAGAAAAAAGGAGTAATGATTATGGAGAAGAAAATATTATTATCAATTATTGCATGTACTTTGTTTTTTTTAGTTAGTGGGAGTGCAATGGCATCTACTTCTGTTGCATGGACCTCCCCTGCTGATGGGTCTGTATTTACTGCAGGAACCAGTGTAACGCTGTATGGTCAGGCAGCAGGTCAGGGTCAGGTTGGAGGAACTGGTCTTGACTTGGTATTTGTATTGGATTCCTCTGGTAGTATGGGGAGCAATGGAGGGCAACAAGCTCAGCAGAATGCTGCAATTGCCCTGGTAAATAACTTGCCAGAAGCTACCACATCTGTTGGGATTGTTGAATTTGATTCGGATGCAAATACGGTTATAGGTTTAACACCCTTATCCTCAGGAAAACAAAATGTAATAAATGCGATTAACAGTGTTGATGCTTGGGGTGGAACAAATATAGGTGCTGGTGTTACTAAAGGTGCAAGTGTGCTTGCAACTGCATCAGATTCAAGTCGTCTGCAGGTAATGGTGGTTATGTCAGATGGTGGTTCTAGTGCTAGTGCCGGTGTTGCAGATTTCGCTGCTGATAATGCCTGGTCAACCTATAATTCCCAAGGACTGTTAGATGCTATTCATTCTGTGGGAATGGGAAACAACTATTCTCCTGATGCCCTTAAAGCAGTGGTGGATGGTCCAAATGATGTATACGGAGATACTGATGATTACGGTACATTTGTTGGTGCTAATTTTAATCAATTAGTGGATCTTTTTTCTGGTACTGGAGGAAATTTGGTATCCTTAGATCATTTGGATATCCAACTACCCGATGGAACGTGGCTCTATGATTATGGTACAGACGGTCTTGGTAATTTTAATCTTAACTATACCCTCTCAGTTGGCCCAAATACCTTTTTAGCTGTTGCCTATGGTACTGATAATACTAGTGCTCAAGCATCAATCACCCTATATGGCCAACAACCAAATCCAAGTGCAGTGCCAGAACCAACCACAATGCTCTTATTGGGCTCTGGACTGTTGGGTATGTTAGGTTACAAAAGAAGAAATAATTAATTGTCTCTATTTATATAAGGATCAACATCTTAAGTGATGCTGATCCTTTTTTTATTAAACAGTAATAAACAGTAAATTCAAGGTGATATGAATGAGTAAAATAAAAACTTTTTTTATATTGTTTTTAATTTCTATAAATTTTGTCTTATCAGACATTTGTTTTGGTGTCCCTGTTGATACAGGAACTTCTTTTGAGGAACAACTGATAGAAAATAAAGAAAAAATTAAAAGTAATTTAAGGGAAAATAAGGAACTTTATTTTGAGAGCATGAAATCTTATATTTTTCATGGAAATCTCAACAAGGCTGGAGAACTGGCTGAAAGACTCATATTAATTTTTCCAGAGGAAGATGATGTAAAATCCATATATGCAATGTATCTTATATCTCAAAACAAGATTTATCAGGCAATTAAATATTTAGATTTAGTTAAAAATGATAAAAATAAATATTTTTTATATGCCAAAGCAATGTTATTGAGAAAAAAAAGAAAATATGATGAAGGCATAAATTTATGCAGCAAAGCAATTTTAATAGATAAAAATAATCCATATCCATTTAATATTTTAGGAAGATTATATTTTGATAAAAAAGAATATAATCAGGCAATAAAGAATTTTAAAAAAGCAATAGCTTTATACGATAAATTTTATCCAGCATTAATAAATTTAGGTTATACATATTATGTTTTAAAAAATTATAATTTATCAGAATTTTATTTCAAAAAAGCCTTAAAATTATCACAATCTTCATTTGAAGTTAATTGGGGATTAGCACAACTATATCTTGTAAAAAATAATATAGCATATGCTTACTATTATTTAAAAAAATGTTTGAAAACTAGACCCAACAACCAAAAAGTACTCTTAGATATAGGAATAATACAACTTAAGTTGAGAAAATATAAAGAAGCAGAGGAAACAGGGAAAAAATTGTTAGATATTTTTGATGAGAATGGGTATTATATATTAGCTGATTCCTTGTTACATCAAAATAAATTTGAAGAAGCTAAAAGGATCTTGAATAATGTAAAAAAAGATAATTTAAACATAGATTTATTAAAAGGAGAATTGTTTCTTATTCAAAACAAGATGAATTTGGCTTTAGATCACATGAAAATTGCATGTAAAAAATATTATCCTTTTATGGATTTTTGTATATATAATCTCATAATTAAGTTATACTTAGACAAGGATATAAATTTCAATGAAATAGATAGACTCTTATTAGTAAAAGAACCAAAACTTTTAAACTTCAACGAAAAAACCCTATATTTTTTAAAAGGGTCCATTTTTGCCAAAAAGAGTAACTGGGAAAAGGCTTATTTCTATTTTAAAAAGGGCAATGGAGTAATTAATGGCTTTATAATTGATGGAGTTAATTCCAAAGAATTAGAAGCAGGAACTAACAAAGATGAATTAAGACATTTAAATCTTGCCATAATTTTTTTATTAAGAGATTATATTAATAATGCCAAGACTGAATTAGCTAAAGCATTGATTAAAAATAAATACTCGATTTTTTCCAATTATTTTATGGCGCAGGTATATCAGATAAATAAAGAGAGAAAAAAGGCCCTGGAATTTTATGCTCTATCTTTAAAAAAAGCTCCCCACTTTTTCCCTTCTCTTTATGGAATGGCGGAGACATACATTATTTTAGGAGATTTAGAAAAGGCTTATAAATACTATAAAAAAGCTCTTAAGACAAAAAAAGATAGTGGAATTTTGCTGAAACTTGGAATGTTGTGTGAGAAAATAGAAAAATATGGAGAAGCAGAGAAATATTATAGAGAACTTATAAAACAGGAGCCCAATTTTTTTGTAGGTTATAATCAATTGGCCTGGCTCTTGGTTCAAACAAATAAAAATCTAGATGAAGCGCTTAAGATGGCTTTGAAAGCAAATGAACTATTGCCAAATAATTCAAGTATTTTGGATACCCTGGGATGGATATATTTTAACCAAAAAAAATATAAAAAGGCACTTAAATATCTAAAAAAATCAGTAGAGACCAATTCAAATAATCCATATGCTCTTTATCACCTAGGTATGACTTATATGGTTTTGGGAAATAAAAACCTTGCAAAAAAATATTTAAAAAAAACTCTTCAAATCTCAAAAAATTTTGAAGAAGCCTCTAAAATAAAAAGGATTTTACAAGAAAAAAATAACACTTTTTGATTTTTTTCAGATAAGCTACTACTAGGCTAGGTTGTAGAGTTGAAAAAATTTGTGTACTTTTTTTCTTCCTTGACAAGTTCTTTTTATAAAGATAAAAACTTCTTTTCTATTTAAAAGGGAGAAAATTAGATGCCAGGCCTACACGGAATAAATATATTTGTGTAATGGCTAAAAATACAAAGTGAGGAGCCAAAGATGAGTCAATTTAAAACCTATAGTTTGCCAAGAGAAAAAGCTCTTAATCAAAGAAAATGGTATGTTATTGATGCCTCGGGTCAAATTTTGGGGAGATTGGCAT
Source organism: Desulfothermus naphthae (assembly GCF_054657475.1). Lineage (NCBI taxonomy): Bacteria > Pseudomonadati > Thermodesulfobacteriota > Desulfovibrionia > Desulfovibrionales > Desulfothermaceae > Desulfothermus > Desulfothermus naphthae. The sequence continues at coordinate 757,897 of NZ_BAAHYQ010000001.1, read as the reverse complement.
CAAAAATAGCTGTAAGGCTTAGGGGAAAACATAAACCAGACTTTACACCCCATGTGGATAATGGAGATTTTATCATTGTAGTTAATGCTGATAAGGTCAAGGTTACAGGCAGAAAATTGGAGCAAAAGAAGTATTACCGTCATTCTGGCTATCCAGGAGGTCTTAAAGAAATCACTCTTAAAAAACTGTTGGAAAAAAAGCCTGAAAGGGTAATTTACAATGCAGTTAAAGGCATGTTGCCAAAAAATAGGTTGGCAAGAAAGCAGCTTACAAAATTGAAAATTTATGCAGGTCCTAACCATCCCCATTCAGCACAAAACCCAACTTTACTTGATTTAAACCAATAAAATTGGAGAGTGAGTTATGAGTCAAGACTTTTTTTACGGTACAGGGAAGAGAAAATCTGCAATTGCCAGAACAAGATTATATCCTGGCACAGGGAAAATAGAAGTCAATGGAAGGCCAGTTGAAGAATATTTCCCAAGAGAAACCCTTAGAATGATTATAACTCAGCCTTTAAAATTATTAAACTTGGAAGGAAAATTTGACATAAAGGTGAATGTAAAAGGTGGAGGAATCTCAGGACAGGCAGATGCAATAAAACATGGAATTAGTAGGGCTTTGCTTGAATATGACCCAGAGCTTAGAAAACCCTTGAAAGCAGCAGGATTTCTAACAAGAGATGCCAGAGTAAAAGAGAGGAAGAAATACGGCCAGCCAAAGGCAAGAAAGAAATTTCAGTTTTCAAAACGTTAATGTTAATTCAATATTCAAGGAATTTAATAATTCTCAAGGCAAATCAATAACCTTATATTTAAACAGGGCCACATCAATATTGATGTGGCTCACATATGTTTTTTCACCTTATTTTTACAAATATAAGGCATATTTATATTTATTCCCTCAAAAAAAATCATATAATGAATAATAAAATCCAACCAAGACTACTTTATGCAGATTCTAAAGGGAATATATACGATGATCCTGATCTACTTATGGTCTGTAGAAGAGGGGAGGAATTTGCCCTTCCAAAACCAAATGAGTTAACCCCGCTACCTGCTGAATCAAATATCTTTTTTTTGCCAGATAGATATGCCCTTGGACTTGATCCTAAAACCGGTAGATTGGTAGTAACTGACAAATTGGCTGTAGCAGCATTCATATGTCCTGGATACACCTTAACTGGCATATGTGCATATAAAAAACAACAAAATTCATCCCCCCTTCCTTTGTTTGCTTATGGTGCTGTTGGGTATTTTAATGGAAAATTTTATGTTTGTGCAAAAAAGGTAGATAAGGATAAAAGACAGGTCTTTTTAAATATACCCAAAAAAAAGATAGAAATTGGAGCCAAAAACCTGTTAAAAAAATATCCAGATAATAGACTCATATCCCATCTTACTAAATGTGCTTTAACATATTGCTGTCCTGCTGCCAGAAATTTTGCTCTTGGCAGATTTGAAGCACCTCTACCCATTTCAATGGAGTGCAATGCCAGATGTATTGGATGTATATCAAAGCAGCCAAAGGAATCAAAAATCCCTGCAACCCAGGACAGGATAACCTTTACGCCCACTCCCTCTGAAATTTGTGAAGTAATGGAAGAACATGCTTCAAAAGAAAAAAGACCAATTTTTTCTTTTGGGCAAGGATGTGAAGGAGAACCTTTAACCCAGTGGAAGACCATAGAACAGGCGATCACCTTATATAGAAAAAAAAATGGAAAAGGCACTATAAACATAAACACAAATGGCTCTATAACCCATTCCATACCTCATCTAAAAGAAGCTGGACTCTCCTCTATTAGAGTTAGTTTAAACAGTGCAAATAAGGTCCTTTATCAGAAATATTACAGGCCTAAAGGGTATGAATTTGATGATGTTAAAGCAACTATCAAACTTGCCAAGTCTTTAGGGCTTTTTGTTTCAATAAATTTACTCTATTTTCCTGGAGTTACAGATACAGAATCCGAACTAACCTATCTTTTAGATTTAATAGAAGATACTAAATTGGACCTTATACAGCTAAGAAATTTAAATATAGATCCAGATATCTATTTATCAATCCAAGATAATTTATCTCCCTCTATGGGATTTTTAAATTTCAAAAAAAGGTTGAAAAAAAATTTTCCATGGATAAAATTTGGTTATTTCAATCCCTATTTGGGTTAATATTAATGGAGTGTCTTGATAAGGCATTAACATAATTTTTCTATAAGGAGGATAGTTATGTGGCCTAGTGAATTCTCAGAACATCCTTCAGATATTACACAATCTGCTATGGAATTTGTAAATGAGCTTGAATTTACCCAAAAAACTAAAAATATTTATATAACAGTTATATCATTATTTATACATATGCTTATATCTGACCCTGATGCAGTCGAAGAAACAGAAGATGGAAGATTTTTGCTTGTTAAGAATTGGAAGGATTATGGTGATGGCGTAATATCCAATTTTATAGATTGGTGGTTGCCAAGAAAGTGGATGGGGAGCGATCAAATATTGATCAAGGCCCCTACAGTAATGAGGAGATGGTTAACCTGGTGTTATAAAAAAGGATATATGGAAAAAGAGAATTATAAAAGCTTTATCTCTGTTCTACCGAGAAACAAGTCAAAAGAAATAAAAAGGCTTCAAAAAGCTGCTCATAAACTCTATTTGCTACACTCATCAGGCCCTTTAGAATGGTTTGACAAAGGTGAAATTGAATCCACAGATACATTGAGACAACCAGATGATTGGGATGAAGGATATATGAAGATACTATACTTTGATGGAAATTGCGCATATTTAGAAAATGGTGAAGGAAAAAAGAGAGGTCCTGTGTTGCTTTCAGATGAATTAGTGGAACTTCTAAGACCAGGTGATGTCATAAACGTGGCCATAGCAAAATTTGGTAAAACATGGAAGGTTATGGAAAGCGGAAATGTGTATGCAGAGGGGGTCATATTTTAGTTATATTTCCAAGAAAATTTTAATGTTTCACCACAAATATTCTCTGTCCATAAGGGGTGTCTTCTACAATATAGCCTTTTTCTTTTAGAGATTGTCTTAATTCATCTGCCCTTTGAAAATCCCTTTTTGCCTTGTATTGTTCTCTTTTTTTTAGGATATCTTTTATATCTGTTGGCACTTTGTGTTGTCTTAAAGGGAGTTTAGATTCATCAATTATTTTTAAAATATTTGCTATATCCTGTAATTTTTCCCAGATAAGAGCTCCTTCTGCTGGAGTTAGCTCCTTTTTAAAAAACATATTGTTAATCTTTTTGCAAAAATCAAAAAGAACAGGCCAGAATTTATATATCTTGAAATCATCTTCTATCATTTGAGAAAAAGATTTGTTTAAATCATACAATATCTGTTTTAATTCTTTTTTTATTTGTCCTCCCTCTCCCATCACAGTTATTACATTAATGGCACATTGTTGTATCCTTTCTTGATTTTTTTGCCACATGTTAAGGGACTCTATATTTAAAGAGAGGGATTTATGATAGGATTGGGAAAGTAAATACATCCTCAAGGTGTGGGGAGAGACTATTTTTAATACATCCTCTAATTTTGTCCTTATTTCGTCAGACCTAACTTCACCCACAATAGTCCAGACCTTTGGAGAAAGATTAAGGCCAAATTTCCATATTGATTTTAAGTTTTCCATGTGTGGAAAGTAGTGAATACTTCCACCTACAACAAGGTCAATATTCTTTTGTCTACCTACAGATGCAGCCATCTGAAGATACCAACTTGGTCTTACATTTCCCCACCTTGTTTTTAAAAAATCTCCTCTTTTTAAATCTTTTAGAGATGCCCTTTTTAGTAAAGTGAAGTCTCTTGGATTATCTTTGGCGTAATTTTCCAGTTCAACAGTTTTACCCACATATATTTTATCTAGATCAGCTCCAACAAGCTTTCCGTAATCTTTATCCCTTGATATATCATAATAAACAGATCTTAATTTTTCATATCCCTTTCCTTTATCAAGGATATTTTGCGTGATATCAATCATAATTGATGTTTCTCTGTAGGCAGATTTAAATTTAATATCATCAATAAGTAGTTTTTTGCTATATTCAGTTAGAGTATTTAAAAAAAAGTCGGAAAAATCTGAAAGGGTTATACCCATTTGTTCAGCCTGACAAATTGCCTGATCATCAAAATCAGCAATCCCTATGATTTTTTTTGGAGCACATCCTTTGAACTTGAAATATTCACCCAGCACATCCAAAAAAAGTATACGCCTGAAGGTTTCAAGGTTTTGTAAGGATTCAGCTGAAGGCCCAAAAGTAAAGAAACAAGGCTGGTTATCAAAGGAAAGTAAATCTTTCTTCCGTGAATTGAGATTAAATATAAAGACTCCTTGTTTTTTTGGAGGAACAAAAAGGGATGTAGATAAATATCTCTCGCCACCATCAGGGAAGATTACAACTATGCACCCTTTATCCAAATCTTTAGCCACCTCAACTGCCCCAGCTAGGGCTGCTCCGGAACTCATCCCGGCAAATATACCCTCTTCCCTAGCTAATTTTCTTGCATATTCAAATGCAGTGTCATCGTCTATGTTGATTATTTTATCAAGTCTATGTCTATCAAATATTCCAGGAGGATATGATGCCTGCATGTTTTTGAGGCCCTGGATAGAGTGACCTGCATAAGGCTCAATTGCAATTATTTGAACTGATGGGTTTAATTCTTTTAGTCTTTTGGATACTCCCATTGCTGTACCAGATGTTCCCAATGCACAAACAACATGAGTTACTTCACCCTTTGTCTGGTTCCATATCTCTGGGCCTGTTCCAAAATAATGGGCCTCAATTGAGGCCGGGTTATTAAATTGATCCATAAGGACATATTTGTCTCCTTGTTCTCTAACAAGTCTGTATGCTTCCTCAATGGCACCGTCAGTTGAAAGGTGACCTGGCGTTAAATATATATCAGCACCGTAGGCTCGCATAATCCTTTTTCTTTCTTCTGATGCTGACTCTGGCATAATGAGCATGAGTTTGTATCCTTTGACTGCACATACCAGAGCAAGCCCAATTCCAGTGTTTCCTGATGTGGCTTCAATTATAATTTTGTCCTTTGAGATCTCTCCCCTTTGTTCTGCCCTTTTTATCATTGCCAGAGCCACCCTATCTTTAATGGAACCGCCGGGATTTACTGATTCTATTTTTGCATAAATTCGGACCTTTGGATTCGGGTTTAGTCGTCTGATTTCCACAAGTGGAGTATTTCCAATCAGATCTAATACACTTTGCGCTGACATATATAGAAAACCTCCCATACAATCTATAAAAAATCAGGAGCAATTGCGGCTCTGCCATTGTTTAAAATAGCCTTTAAAAATTTAACAGTCTTATCATCTGCTGGAACCACTGGAAATTGTTTGTTACAGGAATCACACCTGACCACTGTTGGTTCAAGAGGGGCAATAACAGGCACTTTCCTGAAACAGAATGGACAGATATAATATAACATAATTTCCATTCCTTCAGGTTTAACTGGCTCAATGGGTCTTTTTTTTGCCATATTTTATACCTCACTAATAATTAGAATATCACCGGTCATCTCAGGGGGTATTTCTACTCCCCAGGAATACAAAATAGTTGGGGATATATCCCCTAATTTGCCTTCTTTTTTTAACAAAGGGATTTTTTTTTCTATTTCATACCAAACAAAAGCAACGGGATTTGTGCTGTGCGCGGTGTGTGGCTCTCCATTTTTATCAACCATTTCATCTGCGTTTCCATGATCAGCAGTAACAAATAGCCTACCATCCCTTTTTTCTAACATTTTCATAACACGTCCAACACATGAGTCAACAGCTTCACAGGCCTTTACTGCAGCATCAAAATTCCCTGTATGTCCAACCATATCCAGGTTTGCAAAATTGCATACAACAAAATCATATCCACGGGTGAGCCACCCTTTTTCTAGCTCTTGTGTAACTTCATACACACTCATCTCTGGTTTTTGATCATAAGTAGCCACTTCTTTTGGTGAAGGAATCAGTTTTCTCTCTTCACCCTCAAAGGGTTCTTCCCTTCCTCCATTAAAAAAATATGTAACATGGGCATATTTTTCTGTTTCAGCAATCCTTAGTTGTTTTAGTCCCAGATTAGAACAAACTTCACCCATGATGTTTTTCAAAATTTCTGGTTCAAAAGCAACTGGTAATGGGAAATCCTTCTCATATTGGGTCATTGTAACCATTTCACATATTTTGGGTACAACCTCTCTTTTAAATTCCTTAAAATCATCTTTAAATAAACTAAGGGTAAGTTGTCTTGCCCTATCTGCCCTGAAGTTAAAGAAAAATACTCCATCGCCATCTTTAATCAATCCAAGGGGCTTATTATCTTCTCCAACAACTACCTTTGGTTCAATAAATTCATCTGTTTTTCCCCTGTCATAATCTGCCAAAACTGCTTTATATGGATCTAATACCTTTTCTCCTCTGCCCAATACCAGCATATCATAGGCGAGTTTTGTCCTTTCCCATCTTTTGTCTCTATCCATTGCATAATACCTGCCTACAATTGAGGCTATAGTTCCTACTCCCAGTTCTTTTATTTTATTTTGCAATTTTTTTATGTAATTTGCACCAGATGTTGGAGGGGTATCTCTGCCATCCAAAAAACAGTGTACATAGATCCTGGTAAGATTTTTTTTCTTTGCAAGTTCAAGGAGTGCATATATGTGGTTTTCATGGCTGTGGACCCCGCCATCAGAGATAAGTCCTAGTAGATGTAGGCTGGAATTATTCTGTTTTACTTTTTCAATTAGACCATTTAATGTCCTATTTTTAAAAAAAGTTCCCTCTTCAATAGATTTATCAATCCTTACAATGTCCTGATATACAATTCTTCCTGCCCCAATATTTAAATGTCCCACTTCTGAGTTTCCCATCTGTCCTTTTGGAAGGCCTACAGCCTCACCTGATGCCTGTAATTTGGACCAGGGAAAGTTATTTAACAGGTAGTCAAGGTTTGGTGTGTTGGCCTTAAAAACAGCATTAATTTTTGGGTCAAGGACTCCTTGTCCCCATCCGTCTAAAATAAGTAAAATAGTTGGCTTAAAATTCTTCATGGGTCATCTCCTTAGACTCAAAAAAGGTCTTTTTTGCTCCCCTCCACAATCCTTCTATATTGTAAAATTCCCTGGTTTCCTCTAAAAATAAGTGGACTATAATCTCATTTAAATCAATTAAGATCCAATTTCCAGGTTTATATCCTTCCATGCCCAGATATTCCCATTTGTTTTCTGAAACCTTTTCTAAAACAAAATCTGCAAGGGCCTGATTGTGTCTTGGGTTTAGGCTAGATGCAATTATTATCACATCTGTAATAGATCCAAACTCAGAAATATCAATAGAAACAACGTCCTTTGCCTTTTTTTCTAAAAGCCAGTTAGCAATATTTTCTACTTTATTCTCAACGCTATTTTGGTTTTGCATAATAACTTTTGGTGCCTCCTTTTATTGTATCTGGTTAAATTTGCTGACAGAACTGTGTCAAATTAAAGATAATTAACCCTTTATTCCCTTGACTAAAATTAAATATTAACAGATAATCTAGATAATTTTTCCTTTAATGTTTTTTGTCGTTGGTTGATCCCAGATAACCAGACAGATTCCTATAGTCATCTAGATATGTATATAGTCTGTTTATAGCTAATAGTCAAAAATATTCTTTTTAGGAGGAGAGTTATTATGATGTATGATGTGGAAAAAGAGACTTTGCCAAGGGAGGAGCTGGAGGCCCTTCAATTAAAACGCCTTAAATATTTGGTTGAGAAGGTTTATCACAATGTTCCTTTTTACAAAAAAAAATTTGATGAACTTGGAATAAAACCAGAACACATTAAATCTCTATCAGATGTTAAATATTTACCATTTACTGAAAAACAGGACTTGAGGAATAATTATCCCTTTGGGCTTTTTGCTGTACCAAAGGAAAATGTTGTTAGGATTCATGCATCTTCTGGAACCACTGGAAAGTCCACTGTGGTTGGATATACCCAAAGAGATGTGAACAACTGGGCAGAACTTATGGGTAGGTCACTTATGGCTGCTGGAGTAACCAGGCGTGATATTATCCACAATGCATATGGCTATGGACTATTTACTGGTGGATTGGGAGCCCATTATGGGGCAGAAAAAATTGGAGCAACCATTGTGCCTGTGTCTGGTGGTGGTACTAAAAGACAGATAATGCTCCTTAATGACTTTAAGGCAACAGTTATTTGTTGCACCCCATCATATGCCCTTCATTTATATGATGTAGCCGAGGCTGCTGGTGTGGATTTTAAAGACCTTTCTCTTCATACAGGGGTATTTGGTGCTGAACCATGGACAGAAGAGATGAGGCGTGAAATAGAATCCAAGCTGCATTTAAAGGCCCTTGATATTTATGGTTTATCTGAAGTAATGGGGCCTGGTGTTGCAATGGAATGTGCAACTGCCCAATCTGGTCTTCACATATGGGAAGACCATTTTCTTGTAGAGATAATTGATCCAGACACAAAGGAACCTCTGCCTTATGGAGAAGAGGGTGAACTGGTTATAACCACCTTAACAAAGGAGGCCCAGCCCTTAATTAGATATAGGACAAGGGACCTCACCTCTTTAAATCCTGTTCCATGTAAATGTGGTAGGACACATATTAGAATGAATAAGGTACTTGGACGTTCAGATGACATGTTGATTATCAGGGGCGTTAATGTCTTTCCATCGCAAATAGAATCAATATTACTAGAAACAGAAGGTTTAACACCCCATTATCAATTAATTTTGAGACGGGAAAATTCAATGGATACCTTAGAGGTTCAGGTAGAAGTTGATGAGAACATCTTTTCTGACAAAATCAAAAATCTTCAGCAATTAGAGGCAAAAATACAGAAAAATATCAAGGAGTTTTTAGGTGTAACCACAAAGGTCAAATTGGTTGAACCAAAGTCAATAATGAGGTCTGAAGGAAAGGCAAAGAGAATAATTGATTTAAGGGATAAAAAATAAAGATTTAAAATATTATGCTACTTCGCATAGAGGAGGCAAGTTTTATGAAATTGGAACAATTGTCTATTTTTTTGGAAAATAGGGCAGGAAGACTTAGGGATGTAACCGGAGCCCTTGCAGAGGCCAATGTAAATATCAGGGCCTTGGCTTTAGCTGATACTTCAGATTTTGGGATTTTGAGAATAATAGTATCTGATACTGAAAAGGCCAAAAAGATATTAAAAAAATATGGTTTTACAGTGGGAAGGACTAACGTAGTGGCGGTAGAGGTAAAAGATGAACCTGGTGGACTCCACGAAGTGTTAGATGTCTTGAGTAAAGAAAACATAAATGTGGAATACATGTATGCCTTTGTTCAACAATCCAGGAAAAACGCAGTACTCATATTTAGATTTGACAGAACGGACCAGGCAATTGAAGTCTTGAAAAAAGCACATATCAAAGTATTATCTGGAGAGGAATTGTATCAAATATAAATTATAAAAGAACAATCTTTGGTGGGGGTCCTTTTTCTTTAAAGGGACCTCCAGTGAGCAAACAAAACAAGGAATTATTGTCAATTGAGTGTTGGGATCTCTCCAGTTGTCCTTATAGCCTCTATTACTGGAGGTAATTTGCTCAATTTTTCTAAAGTGGAATAGAGATGTTCAGAACTATCTATTTCTATCTGAAAGAACATTTCTGTGGTGTTGTCTAGTCTGGTATCAAAACTACCAGACAAGATGTTGATATCTTCGTCGCTAAGGGACTTGGCAATTAGTGCAAGGGCCCCTTTTTGGTTTTTGCTAACTATTTTTATTGTAGCAGTATAAGTTTTATTGTCCTCACCAGCCCAGGTGACCTCTACTAATCTATGGGGCTCCAGATTTTTTACATTTGGGCAATCAGATGTATGGATAATGATTCCTCTCCCCCTACTAATGTATCCTATAATTGGATCCCCTTTAACAGGCTGGCAACATTTAGCGTATCTAATTAGCATGTTTTTTGCACCTCTAATCACAACCCCCTCTTTTCTTTCTTCTTGTATTTCTTTGGTCTGGTGGGGTGAAATATTTTTTATACTTTTTTTACCTGGCTCAGACTTTTTGGGTTCTCCTTGAATAAGTCTGTTTAATACCTGTTTTGGAGTCAATTTGGCGTATCCAACTGCAACCAAGAGGTCATCTACACTTTTATAAGAAAATTCTTCTGCTACCTTTTCCAGACTCCCTTTTTTTAATTCGCTTTGAAAATTAATTCCAAGCTTTCTTGCCTCTTTTTCTAAAATTTCTTTGGCCAGATTTATGCTGGTTGCCCTTTCTTCAGTTCTAATCCAGTGTCTTATCCTGGCTTTTGCCTTAGCGGTTTTTACAAATTTAAGCCAATCTCTGCTTGGCCTATGATTTGGATTTGTTATTATTTCAACTATATCTCCATTTTTTAGTTTTGTGTCTAATGGAACAAGCTTTCCATTAACCTTTGCCCCCACACATCTATCACCCACCTCCGAATGGATCATATAAGCAAAATCAACTGGAGTAGCCCCCTGGGGGAGGGCTAATACATCCCTTTTAGGGGTAAATACATATACCTCGTCTTCAAAAAGATCTATTTTTAAAGAATGAATAAATTCCTTTGGATCTTTTAAGTCCCTTTCCCAGTCAAGTATTTGTCTAAGCCATGAAAATCTTTTCTCGTCTTTTGGATTTATGATTTTTTTATCTTTATATTTCCAGTGGGCAGCAACACCATATTCAGCAATATAATGCATTTTTTCTGTTCTAATTTGAATTTCAATTTGCTCCCCATCTGGTCCAATAACTGTTGTGTGTAAACTCTGATACATATTTGATTTTGGCATTGAGATATAGTCTTTAAATCTCCCTGGTACTGGTGGCCATCTTGAATGGACTATCCCTAAGGTTGTGTAACAATCCTTTATTGATTCAACTATAATCCTAAAAGCAATAAGGTCATATACTTGTTCCAGAGAGAGTTTTTGCTTTTTCATTTTCTGGTATATACTGTAAATATGTTTTTGTCTTCCGCTCACCCTCCCCTTTATATTATTTTGTTTTAGGATTTCTTCCAATTTGGATATGACCTTTTGAATATACTCTTCTCCCATCACTCGGTGTTCTTTGATCCAGTTAGCAATTCTGTTATATACATCTGGTTTTAAAAATTTCAGGCTTAAATCATCTAATTCAACCTTGATTTTATACAATCCCAATCTGTGGGATATAGGTGAGTAAATTTCAAGAGTTTCCTGGGAAATTAGTCTCCTTTTGATGGGATTTTGAAATTCAATTGTCCTCATGTTATGAAGTCTATCAGCAAGTTTGACTAAAATTACTCTCAGGTCCTTTGCCATAGCCAGAATCATTTTTCTAATATTTTCTGCCTGAGCTGTTTGTTTTGATTCAAAAGTCATTTTTCCTATTTTTGTGACACCATCTACGATCTCGGCAACCTCCTGACCAAAGTTATTTTGTATATCTTCAATAGTAACAGGTGTATCTTCTACAGTATCATGTAACAATCCACTTGCAACTGTAGGTGCGTCTAGTTTTAAGTCAACCAATATGTTACTTACTTCCAGGGGATGGGAAAGATAGGGCTCGCCACTTAATCTAAATTGTCCAGCATGGGCAGAGGCAGAATAGACATAAGCCTTTTCAATTAAAGCTAGTTCTGATTGATTCATATATTTAGATGCCTTATCTAAAATGTCTGTTATGCGTATCATACAAAAATGCTCCAGTTTTAACTTTGTTAAATATAAAATAAATAAGATAAATGACATAGTAAAGAAAAAAGGTAGTAGTAGTTTATTTTTTTTAAAAAATACTTGCCAAAATCCATATTTTTAATTATATAATGTAAGATGTTTGTGATGCGGTTTTGACAAAATAAAAAAAATAGAGTAATGACGCAGATTTCCAGTAAAAAAATAGGATTAAAATAATCATTTGGAAAAATTTTGTGTTTTTGAGGTGAGAAGTATGGCTATGGAAAATGTGGATAATGAGAAAAAACAAAGGGTTGTGGAAATTACTGAATCCTTTTTAGATGAGTCTGTTCCTGATTATATTAAGGAGAGAGCCAGTTCAATATTGTCTAAAGTTGAAAAAATTGATTTAAAGACCAGAGATGAGTATTGGGACATCGAAGGAATAGTTCAGGGTGAGGATTTTCAAGTATACAATCCAGAGATAGGTATGAATCTATCAGATTCCACTTTGACCTATTTTTGTAATTGTACAGACTCCTTTTCTGGGGTGTGTTCTCATGTAGGTGCTGTTCTTTTGTCCCTTTTGAAGAGTTTTAAGAATGGTAAACAAGAACAGCCAACTTCTAGGACAGATTGGAAACAGTGTTTTAGGAGTTTTTTTCAAGTACAACCAGAACCAGAGGCTGGGAACAATTATTTGATATTTAGATTTTATCCAGAACCCCAGAGATTAATGGTGTCTTTTTTTAGGGCAAGACAAAATAAATCAGGACTATCAAAGGTGCAAAATCCAGTGACGCTGGAGCAGATAATTAACAATCCAGAGTGGTGCGAAATTTCTCCAGACCTTCCAAATGTGGCCCTTCAAATAGGACAATATTTAGACTATTTAGGACATAAGGTGGAGATTCCCCCTGGTCTTCTTACCTGGTTTTTGTGGAGTATTAAAGATGAATTCTATTTGTTCTGGCAGGATACAGAAATTCCCGTTCGTATTACTACGCAGAGTTTGAGACTCCAACTCAAACCAATTTTGTCTGAAGATGGATTGAGCTTTGATGTATTGTTGAGCCATGAAGACAAAATCCCCTTTCCAATAACCAAAGAAGACGTTTTTATTTATGGTCAAGTGCCAATGTGGGTTATGTGGAAAAAAACATTTTATCCTGTGTATTCTACCCTGAATCCAGATTTTATAATAAAACTTGTTAAAGATCCACCCATAATTCACCATAATGAATTATCGGAATTTTTAGATAGAGTATGGTGCAAGATCCATTCATCAGATTTGTTTGGTCAAGAAGAATTTTTGGAACGTATGAAACCGATTTTTGTATCAGCAAAATATAACCCTAAAATCTATCTGGATGAAGAAGGTAGTTTGCTCACATTGACCATACAAAATGTTTATGAGACTCAACATGGTGAGGTAGTAGTTGGTGAAATAAATCCCAGTTTTCAAACTGGTAGTTATACATTTGAGGGTCGTTCATTTTTGATTAGAAGGGATCAAAAGGCAGAAGAAGAGCTCATTAATAAATTGATAGAAATGGGATTTCAGACAAGAAGCAATTCTATTTGGTTTTTGGAACCAGAAGGAGCAATCAACTTTCTTCTGGATTTTTATCCTCAATTAGTGGAAAAATATCGGGTTTATGGTGAAAAAAATCTCTCAAGATTTAAAGTGCGTCATATAAAACCAAAGATTGTTGCTACTATTGATACAGAGGGAGAAAATCAGGATTGGTTTGATCTCAAGCTCTCAGTAGAATATGACAATTTCAAAGTTCCCATTGACAAGATATGGAAGGCCTGGACTCAGGGTAAACGTTATATTCAATTAAAAGATGGCTCATATGCCAGTCTTCCTGATTCATGGTTAAAGAGACTCAAAAATAAATTAGAGTCCATGGGCATGGATCCAGAATCAGCGCCTAAGAAGAAATTTAAAAAGTATGAAGCTCCAGTCTTAGATAAGATCATAGATGAAGTAGAAGAAGTAGAATCCAATACATTTTGGAACAGTTTAAAGGAACGAATACATAATTTTGAAAAGATAGAACAGATAGAACATCCAAAAAATCTTAAGGCCACCTTACGTCCCTATCAGCTACAAGGTGTTAGCTTTTTAAACTTTTTAAGAGAATATGGTTTTGGTGGAATTTTGGCAGATGAAATGGGTTTAGGTAAGACCTTGCAGACCCTGGCTTTACTTCAGCACGTGAAGGAAAAGGGGGGAAGTGGGCCTAATTTAATAATAGTACCTACCTCTGTACTTCCAAACTGGCAAAAGGAGATAGAGAAATTTGTGCCTCACATGAAGACATTGGTGATTTATGGTGCGAAAAGAGAACCTCTATTTAAAAAGATACCACACATGGATATAGTACTTACCACATACGCTTTAATTAGAAGAGATTTGGACCACCTGTTAAAATATGAATATAGTTCAATTATTTTAGATGAGGCCCAGAATATAAAAAATCCCAATACAATTACAGCAAGGTCAGTTAGAAAACTAAAAACAAAGTTTAAAGTGTGTCTTTCTGGAACACCAATAGAAAATAATCTCTTTGAACTCTGGTCCTTATTTGAATTTTTGATGCCTGGTTTTTTGGGCTCTCAGCACTCTTTTCAAAAAAGTGTGGTAAAACCCATTAAGGATGGAGATGAAGAGGCCTTAAATTACCTAAGGGCAAGGGTAAAGCCTTTTATCCTGCGCAGGACCAAGAAAGAAGTTGTAAAGGAACTTCCGCCAAAGGTAGAACATGTATACTACGCAGCCCTAATCGACGAACAAAAAGAGCTTTACGCAGCTTTGGCCAAGAGATTAAAAGAACAGGTGCTAAAAAATGTAGAAGAAAAGGGACTTGCAAAGGCGCAGATGTCTATATTGGATGCCTTATTAAAATTAAGACAGATATGCTGCCACCCAAGACTGCTCAAATTAGATATGCCAGGTATAAATACAAATATGCCTTCTGGAAAGTTTGAGGCATTTAAGGATTTGGTTACAGGGATAATTGAAGATGGGCATAAAGTTCTTGTGTTTTCACAATTCGTCCAGATGTTACACATTATCAGGGCCTGGCTACAAATGAACAAAATTCCTTTTGCCTATCTTGATGGATCAAGTAAAGACAGGTTTGAACAAGTAGAAAGGTTCAATTCTGATCCATCCATTCCAATCTTTCTGATTTCCTTAAAAGCTGGAGGTACGGGTCTCAATCTAACAGCTGCTGATTATGTAATACACTATGATCCATGGTGGAATCCTGCTGTGGAGAGTCAGGCAACAGACAGGACCCATAGAATTGGTCAGACAAAAAAGGTGTTTTCTTACAAACTCATATGCGAAAATACTGTGGAAGAGAAGATCTTGCAACTGCAGCAAAAGAAAAAAGGTGTTGCTGAGGCAATAATTCCAGGCCAGGATCATTGGAGGTCCTTGACAAGAGAAGACCTTGAAATGTTATTTGAGATTTAGATAAAGGGGAAAATTCAGAGGGATAAAAAAGGCTCACCAACAGGTGGGCCTTTTTTTATTGTTGCAATTAAACATATTGACAAAAATCAGATTAAAATGGGGCCTCGTCAATGCCGCTTGCTTCAGAGGGAAAGGCAGGTCCTAGATCTTCTTCTTCTGAAAATGGATCTTTAGGTGTACCTACCTGGACAGATTCCTGGGCTGCTGTTTGTGATTCTAAGAAAATTACCCTCTGAGCCCTAATTTCTGTTGTATATCTATCCTGTCCCTGATTGTCTGTCCATTTTCTCGTCTGTAAAGACCCTTCTACAAGTACAAGCCGCCCCTTGCTTAAATAATTGGCAACACTTTCTGCTTGTTTTGCCCACACAACAATTCTGTGCCACTCAGTTTTTTCCTGTCTGTTACCATCTTTGTCAGTATAGATTTCACTGGTGGCTAAAGGAAAGTTTACCACAGGGGTACCAGATTGTGTATATCTCAGTTCAGGATCCCTTCCAAGTCTTCCAATTAGTATTACTTTATTATAAGTTCCAGCCATTTACTCGTTCTCCTTTTTGTGTTTAAATGTTCTTTTTGGATTAATAAACAAAGTCTATCTAAAATATATTCTTGTTTCTTTGTATGGTCTAAAAATTCACATGCTATAATATTTTCTTCATTGTGAATCCTTTTAACTTTGGCCTTAAGATGTTTCAAGATAATTTTTTTTTAAAGATTATAAATAAATATAGAACTTGACTTTTATAAAATTTATCTTTGTCTGCTATAAAAGCCACACCATAGGTGCTTATATTTTTAACCTTAAATAATCTTTTTTTATTATTTTTGTTTAATTTAATAACAACAAACAAATCTTTGTGATAAACTCTATAGCATAGTCTCTTTCCTATCCTGCCTTTATATAAAAAAGTTAGATCTTCAAACTCTATCATCTTATTTCTCTTTCTAATATGATGCTTACACGCCTATTTTTTTGTCTATTTTCTGGAGAGATATTTGGAACAATGGGCCTTGTATCTGCCAGACCAGTTGCAGTCATCCTGTCTGGACTTATACCAAGGGAGCTAAAAAACCTGAGGACATTTACTGCCCTCATAGTTGAGATTTCCCAGTTATCTTTGAAACGGCTTTGAGGGGATGGAGGTGTGTCATCTGTATGTCCAACGATGTTTATACGTTCATAAGGATATTTTAATAAAAAATTGCGTAGTTTTCTTAGAATCTCTTTACCCTTGGAAGAGAGTTGCACCTGGCCTGGTGCAAAGAGTACATTTCCATTAAAATCGATTATAATTTTGCCTTTGTCAAATTTTGCTCCAATTATTCCTTCAATACCGTGTTGTGAAAAATAGAAATTGAAATCTGAAAAGACCTTTCTTTGTTGTTGGATTATCTGATGGGCAAGACGAGCCTCTTCTAAAAGTATACCTTCTTCATTCTTAGATCTTGCCTTTATCCCCTGAATTTCGGACTTACCTCCTCCAATCAAAGCTTTTTTTATTGATAACATATAGGAGTTAAATATTTTTTTGTTAATAGATGAGTAAGAATACATCAGTATAAAAAATGTAAGTAACAACATGGACATATCTGCAAAGGTCTGCAGCCACGTACCTTCACCTTCTTCTTCATATATATCATCAAAATCTAATTTATCTTTCATATCTTCTTTCCTTTGGGGGAACAAATGAAGATAATTTTTCGTAAACAAATCTTGGATTATTATTTTGCAATATGCACTTAGCCCCTTCAAATATTATTTGCAAATGCAAAACTTCTTCCCTGGTCCTGCTTTTAAGTTTTCCTGCTACTGGCAAAAAAATCAGGTTTGAGAGGACCGAACCATAAAAGGTTGTAAGTATTGCCACTGCCATAGCAGGTCCAATTGCCTCAGGATCCTTTAAAGAAACCAACATCTGCACAAGACCTATCAAAGTCCCTACCATACCGAATGCAGGGGCATAGTTGGCCATGGTCCTAAATATATCCTGTATTAAAAAATGCCTTTGTTTTAATGAAGTAATTTCTATATAAAGAGTTTCTTCAATTAACTCATTATCTGCATTGTCTGCAATCAACTGACAGGTCTTTTTTAATATATTGTTATCTGTCTCAACATTTTCAAGGGCTAATAACCCTTCCCTTCTGGATATATCAGCTATTTTTACCATTAAATTGACCACATCATTTGCACTTAGCTTTTTGGTTACAAAAATTTTAAATGCTGCTTTTATGGAATTGTAGATATCAGGCACGGGAAAAGTTATACATGTGGATGCAAATGTACCTCCAATAACTATCATAAGACCTGGGATATTTAGAAAAACATTATACTGGCCACCTAAAATTATGGCGCCAATTAAAAGGGAAAAGCCAATTAAAAGTCCAAAAAGGGTTGCAATATCCATATGTTTATAGCTATATGAAGATCCACTAACTTTTATTTTAAAAAAGGAGAAAGATAAATGTCAAAGGAAATTTTTAAAAAGTTAATTTTAGCCAGAGAATATGTTGAAAATCAACTCAAAAATATTAAAAGGCCTGAGATTGGAATTGTATTGGGTACAGGACTCAGTGAGATTGGGGAGAAAATAAATAAAAAAGCTGAAATCCTTTACAAAGATATTCCAAATTTTCCCGTATCTACTGTTGATACCCATAAGGGAAAAATGATTTTTGGGGATATTTCAGGTAAAAGTGTAGTTATTATGCAGGGGAGAGTGCATCTATACGAAGGATATTCGCCTCAAGATGTTTGTTTTGGAGTAAGGTTGGCTGGACTCCTTGGAATTAATACCATTATTTTGACCAATGCAGCTGGTGCTATTAATCCGCAGTTTAAAGAAGGCAATATAATGGTCATATCAGATCATATAAATTTTCAAGGGAAAAATCCCTTAGTCGGTCCTAATATAGATGAGCTTGGAGAAAGATTTCCAGATATGTCTTGTGTATATGATAAAGAGTTAATTGAACTTACCTTAGAGGCAGGCATTGACTTAGGATTTAGATTGGAGCAGGGTGTATATGTGGCAGTCTTAGGCCCAAGCTTAGAGACCCCTGCTGAAACAAGGGCACTTAAGAGATTAGGTGGAGATGCAGTAGGTATGTCCACTGTAATGGAGGCCATAGCTGCTAGACATATGGGACTAAAGGTGTTAGGACTCTCCTGTTTGACCAATAAGAATCTTCCTGATTGTATGAAGGAGACTTCTTTTGAGTATATTGTAGAGCAGGCTAATAAGACATCAAGAAGATTGATTAAACTTTTGGTTGAAATTGTGAAGAGGATATAAATAAAAATAATTGTCGAGGGGAGATAAAACATGAAAGACTACAAAGATACTCTAAATTTGCCCAGAACAAAGTTTCCCATGAAGGCCAATTTGCCCAAAAATGAGCCTAAGATGTTAGAGTTTTGGAACAAAATCAAGGCATATGAAAAAATGTTGAATAGTTGTGATGATAAAAAGACATTTGTGCTGCACGATGGTCCTCCCTATGCCAATGGAAATATCCATCTTGGCACTGCAATGAATAAAATTTTAAAGGATATAATAGTAAAATATCATAATTTAAAAGGAGAAAAGGCAGAATTTGTCCCTGGATGGGACTGTCATGGTCTTCCCATAGAGTTAAAAGTAGAGCAAGAGCTAAAGATTTCCAAAAAAGAGGTGCCTGTTATTGAGATACGGGAAAGGTGCAGGCAATATGCAAATAAGTATCTGAATATTCAAAGGGAAGAATTTAAGAGGCTTGGTGTCTTTGGTAGGTGGGAGAAGCCTTACATCACCATGGACCCTGTATATGAAGCCCAAACTGCTATGGAGCTCTGTAATTTTATGAAAAATGGGGGAGTTATAAGGAGTAAAAAGCCCATTTACTGGTGTCCATCTTGCGAGACTGCACTTGCCGAGGCAGAAGTAGAATATTATGATGTTGAATCTCCTTCAATCTATGTGAGATTCCCTTTTAATGACAAAGGATTGTGTGAACTTATTCCTGAGATTGATGGTTTCTGTTACATTGTAATCTGGACAACAACCCCCTGGACCTTGCCTTCCAATGTGGCAGTAGCAGTTCATCCAGAATATGAATATGCAGTGGTAAAAATAAAAGATGAGTTCTATATACTGGCTGACAGACTCCTTGGGGTATGTGCAGAAATATTTGGTTGGGAAAATGTAGAGAAGATTAAAAAGATAAAAGGCTCAGAGTTAGAGGGACTAAGTGCGAACCATCCCTTTTATAATAGAGAATCTAAAATAGTCTTGGCTGATTATGTAACCTTAGATACTGGGACTGGTTGCGTGCATACAGCGCCTGGTCATGGAAGAGAAGACTATGAGACTGGACTTAAATATAATTTAGAGATCTTATCTCCAATAGACGATTGTGGTAGATTTTTAGATGATGTAGAATTTTTTAAGGGACTTACAGTTTTTGAGGCAAATCCAAAGGTAATTGAAAAATTACAAGAGGTTAAAAATTTACTTTACAAAGATTCCATTAAACATTCATATCCTCATTGCTGGCGGTGCAGAAAACCTGTAATTTTCAGGGCAACACTTCAGTGGTTTATTTCTATGGAGAAAAATGATCTGCGCAAACGTTCTTTAGATATTATAGAAAAAGAAGTTAAATGGATCCCTCAATGGGGGATGCAGAGAATATATAATATGGTTGCAACAAGACCTGATTGGTGTATATCAAGACAAAGATCCTGGGGAGTGCCAATTATAGCACTTATTTGTAAAAAATGTGGTGAGGCCTATTTTGACCCAGAATGGGTTGAAGGAATAGTCAAAAAATTCGAGACCCATGAAAGGGGCGCTGACTATTGGTTTGAAGCATCACTGGAGGAAATAGTCCCACCAGGACTTAAATGTAAGAGATGTGGAAGCAAGGATTTTGGAAAAGAGACTGATATCTTAGATGTATGGTTTGATTCTGGTACCAGTTTTGCCGCTGTTTTGGAGAAAAGAAAAGAATTGAAGTTCCCAGCTGATCTCTATTTAGAAGGATCTGACCAACATAGGGGATGGTTCCATAGCTCCTTGCTTGCCTCTGTTGGGACAAGGGGAGTTGCCCCCTATAAAGCAGTGCTTACTCATGGCTATGTTGTGGATGGCGAAGGCCGTAAGATGTCAAAATCCCTTGGTAATGTGATAAGACCTCAGGAGATAATTGAAAAATATGGTGCAGAAATTTTAAGGATGTGGACATCTTATGAAGATTATAAAGACGATATCCGCATATCAGACAAGATCATATCTCAACTCGTGGATTCTTACAGAAAGATAAGAAATACATGTCGCTTTATTTTGGGTAATCTTTCAGATTTTGATCCTACTAAAGATTTGGTACCATTTAATAAGTTGCTTCCCTTTGATAAATATAATCTGTCTCTTATTTTGGATCGCAACAAAAACATAATGAAGGCTTATGATAATTATGAATTTCACAAGGTATATTATGCTCTTCATAACATGTGTGTAGTTGATCTGAGCTCTTTTTATTTAGATGTGATAAAAGAGAGATTGTATGTGTCTTATCCAAAATCCATTGAGAGACTTTCAGCCCAAACAGTCCTATATTATATCCTAAAAATCCTTATGCTGGATATGGCACCGATTTTGAGCTTTACTGCAGAAGAGATCTATCAAAATCTACCAGAGAAATTTGAAAAAAAGGCACAAACAGTCTTTGAACTAAAATTTGAGGAATTGGATTTTAAAATAGATCCAGAAGAGAAAGATCTTTGGGATCTAGTCAGGAAAATAAAGGGAGAGGTTACCAAGGCAATAGAGCCAAAGAGAAAACAGGGGATAGTAGGCCATTCACTTGATTGTGATGTAACTCTGTATCTTGCAAAAGATTTATTTGATTTAATTTCACCAGTTAAAAAGTTTTTAAGAGAAATATTTATAGTATCCAAAGTGGATGTGAAAAAAATAGAGGATCAGGATTTAGAGCTTTTTAAAAGTGAAGAAATTGACGGACTTTATATTGATGTGGAAAAATCCAAGGGAGTAAAATGTCCTCGTTGTTGGGTGTATTCTACTTCAGTATCAGATGATGATGAATATAAGGGAGTTTGTGAAAGGTGCTTAGAGGTGCTAAAAAGACTATGATTTTCCCTAAGCTCAGAAAAGAAATTATTTATTCTTTAGTTGTTGCATTCTTCGTTGTAGTTTTCGACCAGGTGACAAAGTTTTTGGTAATCACTAATATTCCTTTGTATTCCCGAAAAGTGATAATTCCTGATTTTGTGAACCTGGTCCACATAAAAAATAAGGGTATTGCCTTTGGTATTTTTAATAAACCTGGTACTGAGTGCTATATATTAGCAGCTATAACCATTATAGCTATTTTTTTTATAATTTATATGATTTTTACAGAAGCAAAAAAAAGTCTATTTATTTCTATCTCCCTAGGGCTTATTTTGGGAGGTGCAATTGGTAATTTAATTGATAGGATACTTTCTGGAGAAGTGACTGACTTCATTGATGTATTTATTGGAAGATATCATTGGCCTGCCTTTAATGTTGCTGATATGGCAATCTCAATTGGTGGGTCTATAATTTTACTATCTATTTTAATGAGAAAAGCATAAGAAAAAATATGCGGAGCCATAGAGAAAGGAAACACACATGCATCCTATATTAGTGAAGATAGGTCCAATTACTGTATATACCTATGGATTTTTTATTGCATCTGCCTTTTTGCTTGCACTGGGTTATGTAGCCAGGCAAGCAAAAAAAGAGCAATTAGATGCAAAAATAGTCTCTGATCTAGGTTTTTATATTATTATTGCAGGGATATTGGGGGCAAGGTTTTTGTATGTGCTAATGAATCTAAGATATTTTTTAAATCACCCCTTAGAGGCCTTTATGGTGTGGAAAGGGGGGTTGGTTTTTTCAGGTGGAGCTGTATTAGGGGTACTTATAGCTGTGTTATATTTAAGAGCCAAGGCACAGGATGTATGGCTTTGGTTTGATTTATTTGCACCTGCAATAGCCCTTGGACAATTTGTAGGTAGATTTGGTTGTCTTATGGCTGGATGTTGTTATGGTCGCTATTGCACTCTTCCTTGGGCAATAACTTTTAAGGATCCAAATTCATTGGCACCAATAAATATTCCTCTGCATCCTACCCAGATGTACCATTCTCTGGCTGGACTTGTTACTTTTTTTATTTTATCTTTTGTAAAGACAAAGGTTAAGCAAAAGGGTGTGCTATTTGGGCTTTTTTTGGTGTTCTATGGATTATTTAGATTTACTATAGAGTTTTTCAGGGGAGATTTTAGACCTATGTTTTATGTGTTTTCATATACCCAATGGGGTGCCCTTGCACTGTCTTTTATTGGAGTTATGATTGTTTCTCTTAGATATAAAAGGGAGAATTAAAATTATGATAGTTAGCCAGAAGGTTTTACTTAATATGTTAATATGGATTATTATTTTGCTTATACCAATTTTGCCCAATTTGTGGTCTATCTGGCACATATTTAAACACGATTTTAAGACCCCACAGGATAAAATGACCTGGGTTTTGATAGCTACATTCATACCAGTTATAGGTGGAATCCTTTATATTTTTTGGGGACGGAAAAAAGTAATAACTTCTATATCCTGATATTGGGGTAAATATGAAACGTATTTTCATTGTAATATTGATTTTAATTACAACTAGTTGTGCTTTTCAAAAAGATGTTGATCTTTTGAAAGTACAGATAAATGAGCTTAGAAAACAGCAAAAAGTGCAGGAACACCATTATAACTTAGAAATTGAAAAATTAAAAAAAGAGTTTCAAGATAAACTCTCTACAAGTAGTTTTTCCATGAGATCCTCTCAGGCAGATATAGTTTCTAAGATAGAGTCCTTACGACTAAAATGTGCGCGTATTCAAGGAGATCTGGATTTGTTTCAAAAGAAAGTTCAAGAAAATGAAAATAATTATACTAAGTTAAAAGAAAGGTTAGATACTTTAGATAATGAATTTTTAAATATGAGGCGTGAGATGGACAGGCTTAGGGCCTTTTTAGGTGTTACAAAGAAAAGTTCAAAATTAAAAAAATCAAAGGTAGCACAGGCAAAGGTTCAAAAAAACCAGAAAGAACAATCAAAGAGATTAAAAGAAAATGAATATGAATTTTCTCCAAAAAAGCTCTATTATCAAGGGTTGAAAAATTTTAAAGACAAGAACTATTATGCAGGTGCCCATCTATTTTCTTTGTTCATAGAAAAATTTCCTAAACATCATCTAATACCAAATGCATATTTTTGGAGAGGAGAATGTTACTTTAGACTTGGGCAATATCCAAGGGCTATTTTGAATTATCAGGTAGTATTAGATAAATATAAGACATCTAATAAATACCCTCCAGCCTTATTAAAAGAAGGAATAGCATTTTACAAACTCGGAAAGAAAAAGGCTGGAAAGATTTTGTTAGAAGATTTGATCCAAAATTTTCCACACACAAATGAGGCTAAATTGGCAAAAAAGTTTCTAAAGAGTCATTAAAAAATTTTTGGGAAATTTATGGATGATAGACGAGAATATTTAAGAATTAGGACTAGAGTCAATGTCCTGTTAAAAAAAATTGATTCAGAAGATGCTTATCCAACCTTTAGAGTAAACAGTGATCTATCTTTACAATCTAATTTTAATTATAAAGAGTTAGGGCTTCCAGAAGGAGTGAGTCTTTTTTTTAAATATTTAGATGGAAAGCTGGATCTCATTATAAGTCTCCTTGGTATAGATTTGGTGGAGAGAGAGTTTGATTTTAAGACAACAGGCATTGAATTGAGTGAAGGGGCTGTTAAGTGTGTTTGTGATTTTCAGGGAATAGGGGTTGGAGATTTAGTTGAGGTGGTGATTTATCTATCCCATATACCCTTAGTTTTGGTCTCTGCCATGGGAAGGGTAATCAGGATTGAAAGGCAAGAGGATGGCGAATATTTAGTTGTTGCCTTTGAAAGAATAAGGGATAGAGATAGAGAGCTTATTGTAAGGTTTGTTTTTCAAGAACAAAGAGAAAAGATAAGGTCAGAAAAAGAAGAGATCTAAAAAAGGGGAATGTATATGGCCATTAAAAAAAAGAAGGTGGTGGTAAAGACATCCAAGGATGTACTCAAAATTTTGTGTGAATCTATAAAAGATACCCTCTCACAGGTAACTGCATCAAATGTGACTTATTCTAAAACATTTATTAAGACAAATAAGACATGTCTTAGACCAGATATCGGCTGTTTTGTGTTGTTTGAAGGCGGTTTTACTGGGTTAGTGGCTATGAATTTCACTGCTGATGCAGCCTTAGAAATTTATAAAAAATTTAATATTTCCATGGGAATGCCAGAAGAGGAACTAACAAACCACCATACTTCTTCAGAAGTAGCGGATACTATTGGAGAACTCATGAACCAATGTATTGGTCAATTCCAGGTTGCCCTTAAAAAGGAGATAGGCATTGGAGTAAATCAGAACCAGCCCAAAATGGTTGCTCTCACCCAGGCAATGAGAATTTCTTTAGAAACTGAGATAGATAAGCCTGAATTTATGCGTGTAGAATTTAGAACCAGTGAAAATAAGTTGTTTTACCTTGAAACTACCTTTGAGAAAGTTGATTTTATCATGGAAAAGACTCCTGAGGTGGTGAGAGAACAGGAATTAGATGTGGACCATCTAATAGAATATCAGAATAAAGAAAATAGAGGAGGCGAGGGATCAAAGTCTAATCAAGTAGATGAGGAATTTTTAAAAGAATTGGGACTTTAAAAAGAGTTTATGAGTTAAAGGGCTTATGGGTTGAGCGTTAAGAGTTGAACTCAACAAACTCAATAAACCCAATAAACCCTCAAACCCGCAAGTAGTAAATAACGTTTTAAAAAATATTTATATGTCTAAAAGTTAAGTCTGTCTGTCATGAATTAGAGAGGAGAAATAAGCTATGGACATATTTCAGGTTTTTCTTGGATTGTCTGTGTTAGCGGGTTTTTTAATGGCCTTTAATTTAGGTGCAAATGATGTGGCCAATGCAATGGCATCAGCAGTAGGAGCCAGGGCTATCTCAGTGAAACAGGCCATTTTTATTGCTGGTACCTTAAATTTTGTAGGTGCGGTTTTTTTTGGCTCCCACGTGACAGCTACTATTAGTAAGGGCATCATAAACCCTGGGTTTATAACAAATCCTAAACTCTTTATGATTGGCATGTTTGCCTCCCTTATTTCTGCAGCACTCTGGGTATTTATTGCTACCTTAACTGCCCTTCCAGTCTCATCCACCCATTCCATAATAGGGAGCATACTTGGTTTTGGAATTGTGGCAGGTGGGCCACATGTGGTAAATTGGAAGGTGTTAGGTGGAGTAGTTTTGTCCTGGCTCATCTCTCCTTTATTCGCTGCCACCATATCATTTATTGTGTTTACTCTAATTCGGAGAAATATTTTAATGAGAGAAAAATTTGTAGAACACACTATCTTCTGGGTTCCCATATGGATTGTTTTGACCTGCGCCCTTGTAATTCTTTCCTTTTTTTATAAAACACCCTTTGGAAAAAAAATGGGATTACCTATTAGTGTAAGCCTGGGACTAGTTTTGTTGTTGGGTACAATTATTTATATTGCCAGTAGGTTATGGGTCTCTAAATTTATAAAAAAAGTAGAGCAAAGTAGTAGTTGTGTGGAAGAAGTTTTTAGAAAAATACAAATTGGAACCTCTTGTTATGTGGCAATGTCTCAAGGGGCAAATGACGTTGCCAATGCAATTGGACCAGTAGTAGCTGTGTATTCTTTAGCAAAATATCATGCAATATTGCCAAAGGTTGAAATCCCTATATTTTTTCTGGCTTTGGGTGGATTTGGAATAGCAACAGGTATCATGTTATTTGGAAAAAGAGTGATCGCAACTGTAGGAGAAAAGATTACCTCGCTCACCAATACACGCGGATTTGCAGTTGATTTTGGTACTGCAACAACCGTACTTTTAGCTTCAAATATGGGGCTTCCAGTTTCAACCACTCATTCAGCTGTAGGGGGCGTTGTGGGAGTTGGTATGGCCAGGGGTTTTAGTGCAGTTGATTTTGGTGTTTTAATAAAAATAATAATTTATTGGGTACTTACTGTACCAATTGCAGCTTTTACCTCTATTTTCATCTTTCAATTGCTAAAATGGACTTTACTTGGATAAGGATTAGAAAAATTTTTGGTTGAAAAATATTTAAAAATTATTAAAATAAAAATTTCTTATCTTTTGTGGAAAATTTTTATAATAAGTGATCACTGGAATTTTCAGAGAAGAGAATTTTTAGATGTATTACAGGACAAAAAACAAGGAGACATATTGTCATGTTAAGAAAATTGCCATTTTTTGGTTTAGTTACCCCTAGATCTCCAATGAATGGCCTTATAGAACACTATGAAAAAATTGTTGAAGGGGTCTCAATGATAAGAGAGGCCCTTGAGTGTTATATTTCTGGGTCTGGAGTCTGTCGTGAATTTAAAGAACTCACTGCAGATGTGGATGCTATAGAAGAGCACGCTGACAAGATCAAAAGGAATATTAGAAATCATCTGCCGAGACGTCTTTTTATGCCGGTAGATAAAACTCTGTTTCTTAATTATACTAGATTTCAGGATAATATATTGGATTATGCTCAAGAGGCCTTGCATTGGTTGGGTATGCGTAGAGTTGGCATGCCAGAAGAAAAACAAAAACCTTTGATAGATTTAGTTGATGAGGTAACATATGTTGTTGAACTTGTGGGACCAGCCTTGAAAAAGACAATTGGACTGGTTCATGGAGAACATATTGATAGGCTAGGATGTAAAGAACACTACAGAAAGATCAGGAGACAAAGACAAAAGATAATGAAGATGCAGCGGGCACTGGTTGCTGATATATATAATTCTGATATGGATTTTAAGGATATATATCAGCTTATTCATTTTGTGGGGTGTTTAAATGACACTGTTAAGAACTGTGAGGCATGTGCTGATACCTTACGGGCTATGATTGCTAGATAAATGAAAGAAAAAATTACTGAAAAACAGGCAATTGATATTTTAAAAAAATATGCTCCAAATGAAGATGTATTTAAAAAGGTCCTGGAGCATTCATTGCGAGTAAAAGATATAGCTCTTAAACTCATATCTGGAATAAATAGGGGGGTAGATAGAGATTTTTTGAAAACAGCCTCTCTTCTCCACGATATAGGTAGATTTAAATATCCTCCAGGTAATAAAAATTCCATAAAACATGGAATATATGGAGGAGAAATTTTAAGGTCTTTAGGCCTTCCTCACCATGCCAGGGTTTGTGAGACCCATATTGGAGTTGGAATAACCAAAGAGGATATTGTTAGTCAAAATCTACCTTTACCCTTAAAAGACTTTGTACCAGAAACAGTGGAAGAAATATTAATTGCTTATAGCGATAATCTTGATTCTCCTGGTATATCAAGCGAAAGAGATGTTGAAGAGCGATTTGTAAGGGAAGTTGGAGAAGAATATAGGAAAAGAGTTCAAGATTTTCATAAAAAGGTACACAAAATATTGAGAGACCTTAGAGGAAAGTGATTGTTTTTTAAGAATCTAGCGAACTTAATTTTTTGAGACCAATGTGATTATTCATCTCTAAATGTTCTTGCTCAGGCTGTAGTATGAGTAAAAGGTGCCTTCTCTCCTTCCTATTAAATTAAAGAGAGGGCACCTTAAAATTGATTATCTTTATTCCCATCTTCTTTTATCTTTTATAGGCTTGATTTCAGGAGGTAAGGTCCCTGGTGGAACTATTTTTAAGTTAGGTCTAATTTTAATTTTTTCTCTAAAGGTATGTAAGAGTTGATCTTTTCTTTTGAACTCTGTTGCTTCAATGTACAGGGTAACTTCATCTATTCCACCCTCATTTGTAACTTCTAGCTGCCATCTCTTGATCTCGTCAAACCTGCTTATCACTTGTTCAATCTGATGGGGATACACAAATAGACCTTTAATTCTTGCTGTGGTATCAACACGTCCAATTATACCTCCCAATCTTGCTGAAGTTCTACCACAGGGACATGGTTCACGGTCAATATAAGACAGATCTCCGGTAGCCAGTCTGATCAATGGATAAGTTTTGTTAAGACCTGTTACAACGACCTCCCCAACTTCTCCGTCTTTTAAAGGGATTCCTGTATCAGGATGGCATATTTCCACATAAACTTTGGATGATATATGGAGTCCATTTTTATGATAGCACTCATAACCAATACAGCCTACATCAGCAGTTCCATAACCTTCTCTCATTATAAGGTCGAATTTTTTCTCCAGGGTATTTCTTAACTTTTCAGATAACTTTTCAGCGGTTACAAAGGCCACTTCTAAGGAGAGGTCTTTTCTTAAGTTAAGTCCCATATCCTCACCTTTCTGGGCAATGTGAGATAAGTAACTTGCTGTGCCCACATATCCTGTAACCTTTAATTTTCTCATAATTTCCAGCTGTGTATTAGTATTTCCAGGACCTGCTGGAATAACAGCACATTCTAAAATTCTAAGGGGTTCTTCAAACATAAGCCCCGCTGGGTTGAGATTATAATTAAAGCAATTTTGCACAATATCTCCAGTTCTGAAACCAGCTGCATAAAAACCTTCTGTCCATCCCCAATAGTCTGGTTTTCTATCCTCTGGATCAAATATTGGACCTGGAGACATAAATATGCGCCTCATTTTCCCCAGATCCTTTGTTAGAAGTCCACCTAGGCGAGGACCCATTGATTGAAGAAAAATAAGCTCTTTTTTCTTTAGAATTGGAATGTGTTTGATATCAGGAAGATCTTTGAACTTGTTTACATCAAATTGTGCTCTGTCAAAACGTTTTTTTACTTCTTCAGAATACCTGTAAGCATACTGTAAAAGTTCTTTTAAATGGATACGATAAAACTGTTTTCTCTCAGACTCATCTAATACTTCAAGACGACTATATATCCCTTCTGTCCTGTCTTTTCTTGTCATACAAGACGTACCTCCACTCTTATTAAATTTATAAATTAATGATGTTAAAGAGTCCTTTAGGGTATGTCAAGACAATTACAACCCACTTAAAAATTATACAAATTTCGGGCGGTTACTGGCAATAACAACCAACTTATCTTTTTCTTTGATCACTAGATCAGGAGGTGGATTGGCTAAATATGTTTTGTTTGAATACTCATAGACTCCTAAGCACAGTATGTTGTATTCCTTTTTCAAACTCACAAGAATATCCAAAAAACTCTTACCAATAAAAGATGAAGGAACAGGGATCAGGTAAAATTCATTGCCATATCTATTTGTAAGAAGTTCACTTACAACTTCAGTTACTCCGTGGTCCAGTGCTGCCTGAACTAATAATTTTGCACTAATCTCTCCTCCAATTATAATTTCATCAGCCCTTGCATTTTTTAAGTATTCCAAATTCTTGCTATTTTTTAATTCAACACAAACATAACTCTCTGGATACAGAGACTTTATAGTTAAAGTAGTCAAAATAACTTTGGCATCTTGAGAATATGGATCCAATCTATCATCCAAAAGTACAATTACAGTCTCTGCCTCCTTACAATTGGCTTTTTTTAAAGTCTCTTTATTTGGCTCTCCCTTCACAAAATAAAAGAATTTATCTTCAGGTCTTGGAGATTCATCGATATCAGCTATTAATACTATTGATTTATTATGAGTTTTTAAATCAGCTCTCAGTTCTTCGTAGATTTCTTCTCCCCGTTCATTCCATCCACAGATAATAAAATGTCTCACTTCGTCAACTGCTTTTAACCCTTTTTTCTTCATTTCTCTCTCCTCAATGAAAAAACCTGCCAAAGTTGCAGTAAGAATTCCAGTTAAACCTATTCCAAAAAACATTATAATAACTCCAATGATTTTTCCACTCAAGGTAGAAGGGGTTATATCTCCATAACCCACAGTAGTAACTGTAACCACGGCCCACCACAGTGCCCCTAAAATATTCATCTCTTTTTCTACATAGGCAAAAGCAAAGCTCCCTAAAAAAATTACTGCTAAGACCAGTAAAAACAAGCGATGAAGTTTTTCTCTCACTGTATATTCTAAAAATCTTTTGATAATCAATAATACTGTAGGCATGTCAACAAATCTCTACTATGATTAGATCATTTTGGGTATTTTATGCATTTTTTTAATATTAACTTTTTTCCATTTTAATTACAAGGAATTATTCAAATCCAAACACTCTTTAAGGATGAATTTTTTACAATCCTTAAATATCATTTACTACCCCTAAATCCAAGTCGTATAAACTAACCTTATAATTACTGTGACATCAAGACAAAAAGTCACAAATAAGACAATTTGGCTTACGTTTTGTTTTAGTATATAATTTTAAATAATTAAATTTTTTACATATAGAATTTATATAGAAAAAGTGACAAATTGTCTTAATCTTGTTTGTCTGATTTAGGAGAAAATTGTTTCGATCATATCGGGAGCACTTAGTTAAATGAAGCTCGTTGTTTTTTTCTGTGTACACACTTTTTTGGTACAGATATTGTAGTATCAAAGGGCGGAATATGATCTTAGGAAAGTGTTACTAATTGTGAATTCAAAGAGGAGTAATGAGAGATGATAGAACAGAAGTTGCTTAAGTGTCATAAATGCGGATATGAAGGATCCAAAGCTGAATTTAGATATCTTTGTCAGGCTGATGGGCAGGGTCCAGATACCTTTCGTCGCTGCCCTCAGTGTCATGCTGCTGTATATTGTGCTGAATTAGAGGTGGGGGAGCAATTTTTTGGAGAAGGTGTATGGGGAGCAGGACCTCTACGTGGTAGAGTGTTTCGGAAAAAGAATAAAAAGAGCAAAAAAGGGGAAGAGGGGAGAGAGTAATGAGTGATGAGGTTTTAATAACAAAGATACAGAAGTTTTCTGTGAACGATGGGCCAGGATTTAGGACCAATGTTTTTTTAAAAGGCTGCAACATGAGATGTATATGGTGCCATAATCCTGAAACCCAGTCGTTTTCAAAAGAAATATATTGGAAGAGGTTAGTATGTGTTCAATGTGGAAGGTGTTTAGACGCTTGTCCTAAGGGTGCTATAAATCCCCCTATACCGCCTGAAGAGGCTCAGGCTGATGATTCTACATATTATAAGATTAATCTTGAAAAGTGTGATATGTGTCTTAAGTGTGCAGAGGCATGTCCATATGGTGCTTTAGAGATCGTGGGACAACCTATGACGGTTGAGCAGATATTAGATGAAGTAGAGCAGGATAGACCTTTTTACGATAATTCTGGGGGCGGATTAACCATAAGTGGAGGAGAACCCACTGTACATCCTGAATTTGTCCACAAGTTAATAGATGGGGCAAAAGAAAGAGCCCTGCATGTGTGTCTTGATACAAATGGCCATTGTAAATGGGATATATTTGAACCCATAGTTGAGAAGGTAGATATTGTTCTTTATGATTTAAAACATTTAGATTCAGAGAAGCATAAGGAAATTACAGGTGTAGATAATGCTCTTGTATTAGAGAACTTGAAGAGACTTAGTGAGAAAGGTACGGATGTATGGCTGAGGATAGTGGTAACTCCTGGAATGAGTGATACCTTTGAATATCACAAAGAAGTAATAAATTTTTTGAAGAATCTTCCCCGTCCTTTAAGTAGAATTGATTTATTACCTTTTCACAACTGGTGTGAGGATAAGTACAGGTGGCTAGGTCGTGAATGGCCAATGGGAAATATGGAGGCTTTAAAAGCATCAGACGTAGAACCACTAAAGGATCTCTATTTGTCAGAAGGAATTGCAAATGTAACAGTTGGTGGTTCAGGTTTTGAAGGTAATGAATACTTATAGGAGGAGGGGGAAAGGAGGCAATATGCAAGAGCATGAGAGTGAGGTATTTGGTGTAGTTAACGATATTCAACGGATGTGTACAAACGATGGACCTGGGATAAGAACAGTTGTGTTTTTAAAGGGTTGTGTTTTGAACTGTAAGTGGTGTCATAATCCAGAAGGAAAAAGATGTTTTCCAGAAGTAATTCCATTTGTTAGTAATTGTGAAGGTTGTGGAGAATGTGTGAAGGTGTGTTCTACTGGAGCATTGCAGATAAGAGATAAAAGGCCTTATATAGACAAAGCTTTATGTAGTAATTGTTTTCAGTGTGTGAAGGTATGTAAATATGATGGTCTGGTGATTTGGGGAAAGATAATGTCTGTTAATGAAGTAATGCGGGAAGTAATGAGTGATAAGCCTTTTTATCTCAATTCAGGAGGTGGGGTGACCGTCTCTGGGGGCGAACCTATGACTCAGCCTTCTTTTGTTGTAGCTATTTTGAAGCGAGCTAAAGAAGAAGGAATAGGTACAGCATTAGACACCTGTGGCCATGCTGCTTGGGAGGATTTTGAGAAAGTGCTTCCTTACACAGATTTAGTACTATATGATATCAAGTTAATGGATAGCAAAAAACACCGGGAGTATGCAGGTGTGGGAAATGAACTTATATTAGAAAATGCAAAGCGCATTGCCTCAAGGGGAGTGAAAATGCGCATACGCATTCCTGTTATTCCTGGTACCAATGATTCCCGTGAAAACTGGGAAGAGACAGGAAAGTTCATTGAGAATCTGGGAGATGCAGTGGAGGGTTTGGATCTTCTTCCTTATCATCCTTATGCAGGTGCAAAATACCGTGCCTTTGGAGAGGATTATCCCTATCCCATAGGAGAGGGATTGGATGATGAAGTTTTAATACCAATAGTTGAGTTTTTTCTGGATTATGTACCAGAGGTTACAGTTGGCGGATAACTTAAAATAAAATATTAAGGAGGTAGAAAGGATGGCAACTTGTAAAGATTGTAAGAATTTTTTTCCACTGGAAGATGATCCTTCAAGGGGAGATTGTGTTATGAGAGTAGTTGACCCCCGTCAGGCATATTACAAGGCAAAGCCGGTAGAGGCGGATCAAGATGCATCTCAGTGTCCTTCATTTCAGAAAAAATAGCTAATCGAGCTTTTTATGAAAAATTGTTGTAGAAAAAATGTTCTAAGGTATAGAAGTAATGGAAAAAAATGTACTAGCTAAAGAGACGGAAGTGGGTCAGAGCATTGAGCAGCTGGAAAAAATGCAAAAAAGTTGTTTTTTTCTAGAGAAAAAACGTTCAATAAATCTGGATTACATGAGAAAGGCGGTATGGAACAAAGGGGCCTTTGAGATGGTGCATGCACCTAAAGTTGAAGTTGAGCGAGAGTTTTCAGAACTTTTTACTGAACTATCGAATGAAAATGAATGTGATCATATTATGTTGAAAAAGGCCAATGCATTTACCTTATTAGCGAAAATATCCTTATTTTTATTATCGACCATTTCAAGTTGAGGGGATATCTTGTGGGGTATCTTGGAAGTGGACTCCATTCAAAGGCAGTTGTAAAGATATGGGCGATTTAGGTAATGATCGCGTACAGTTCAATATGGCTGATGCTGTTAACTTCGTGCAGTTCAAAGGGCTCTAGAAAAGCAGGAGGAATTAATTGTTCGGGGTTATGTGTACACTTTGTAGATATTAGTCGTGAGGTACAAGATAATATTATGAAAGACTATTTAGGTAAATAAAAGGCTTTTGCCCTGACCTTAGAAGGTCGGAGTAAAATTAAATAACAATTTAAAAATAATAAAAAAAGGGAGGTGGATAGTTATGAAATGTCCAGCATGTGGATATGAGGCACCAGTCAGTCAATTTAGATATCTTTATAACCCAAAGATTGATGATAGTTTGTCACTGAGGCAATGTCCTAAGTGTATGGAGTGGATAGGGACAGATGAACTAAAGGGGGAGGCGGTTCGTATTGTTAAACCCGGGGATCATGTGTGGGACAAATCTGCAGGATTGAATGAATAATAAGGTTTATTTAACAGAGTTAGTGAGGAAAGGAGGAATATATGGCCAGAAGAAGACGTAAAAAAGACGATACCTGGGAGAAGATGCGGCAGCAAATGGTAGCTACTCTATCAAAACCAAAAGGAGTAGAAGAACGAGAAAAAGTTCCGGAGAAGGCCTGTGGGAAATGTAAACATTTTTCTGAGAACGCATGGGCGTCTGATGGGAGGGGATTTTGTGGTGTATTGAAGGTTGGGAGTGATTTAAATGCAGATCCGCCAGTATTTGTAACAGAGGGTGATGCAGGTATGATGACAATGTTCAATATGGATGCATCTAAGTGCAAATATTATGAAGAACTAGAACTTATTGATACCGATGGTGCAGAATGTGCAGATCCTCAGTACAGAAGAGCCCAGAGACAGATGGAAAAAGTGGTGAAAAAATAATGATGAGCAGAGGGATTTCTGGAGATTTTGGTGATCTAGAAGTCCCTCTTGATGATGGGTGGTCTAAAATATAATGTGAGTCACACCAAGAGGTGGTTAAGGCTCTGGAGGAGGCAAAAAATATGAGAATGACATGTAGAAAATGTGGATATGAGGATGAACATAGTGAATTTATATATCTTTGTAAAACAGGTTGACCTGCCTGTGGAGAAGCAGATCTTCGCAAATGTCCCAGGTGTGGGGCAGAAAATGTTTTTTCTAGGGCAGAGGCGCTTGAAAATGAAGAGATGGAGATGCGTCAGTTGTGTGAACGTCTGTCTTCTATACCTAAAACAGCGGACAAGAATCTTTTGAAAGAAGCAAAGAACATAATAGAGCGGTTATGGGAAATAAACATGAGGTGGAATATTCCAGAGCTGACCCATTTTTTAAAAAAACGTCAAAGAGAGTTGTTTTTTAGCCCATAATCAAATAAGGAAGGGGATAGTGAAATGGGACAATATGAATTAGCCAAGGCGATTCCAGAACATGAAGAACATTTTTTTCTACCAGAAGAGGTAATAGATACATTAGAAAAGATAAAATTACTTTGTAAAAAACATCCAGTAAACGTATTAATTACTGGTAAACAGGGTTGCGGAAAATCAACCTTGGTTAGACAGTTTGCTGCTAGAAATAAAAGGCCATTGGCCACCTTTCAAATTGGTATTTTATCCGAACCTGGCCAACTATTTGGGGAACATAGGCTAAAGGATGGAGAAACTTATTATCAAAGGTTTCTTTTTCCTGAGGCCATTCAAACTCCAGGATGTGTAATTCATTTGGAGGAAATAAATCGTCCAGAAAACCCTAAGGCCTTAAATATGCTTTTTTCGGTGCTTGCAGAAGATAGACAGGTATGGACAGATGAGTTGGGACTTATAAAAGTTGCTGATGAAGTAGTTTTTTTTGCTACTTTGAATGAAGGGGATGAATTTGTAGGTACAGAAATGTTAGATGCAGCGTTAAGGGATAGATTTTATGTGATTTCATTAGATTATCTTCCACCAGATGTAGAGACTAAAGTTTTATCTCTAAAGACAGGTATTGACGAAGGTGATGCATTGACGATAGTGAATTTGGCAAATCAGTTAAGGGAAAACAAGCAAGAGCCACTGATTGTTTCTACCAGACATACCCTGATGATAGCAGAACTTGTTTCAGTAGGTGCAAGTATAAGGGATGCCTTTATAAACAGTTTGCAAATTAGTAAGGATGTTCTAGAATCTATTTTGTTATCACTACACTTTGAGTTAGGTGAGAAAGGAAAAGGCAATGAAAAGCGATATAGAACATATTAAAATTTTTCCCCTTGCACAGGGTAAGGATTTAAATGGAAAAGACTTAAAGCTAAAATCTAAAAAAACAGAGGAATCGGATTTTTTAGAGTTAACAGGAAAGGAAGGGGTATCTTCCTTTTGGAGGAAGAATATTTCTTCCAGGGAAGCAATAGAACTTGCAAATTTATTGAGAGCGTTGCGTAAAGTTGCTGGATATGTTGGGCCAAATGTTGGACGCATTGAGTGGTTTGGCATGTCCTCAAGGGGAGAGGGAGTAATAGCCCTTAATCCAAAATTGGTTTTGGGAAAATACCCAGTTCCTTCAGAAAAAGTTGATTACCTGGTAGGACTTGTTATTCACGAAGGATTACTCAGGACAGAGTGGAGTGATTTAGTGTGGAAGAATTTGGAACCAGTGTTTAGACAGATGAAAATGCAAGAGCAGATCATATTTCAGAAAATTATTTACACAGGTGAAAGCATTTATGTGGATTTGATTGCTGATGAGTCTATCATGGGACTATATACAGAAAAAGCTAGACGTGTGGGAATGGAGTACATAAAGTCCAAACTTGCTCTTCGCAGGATTACTGTAGATGAATTAATTTATCTTTGGTGGAAAAGCGTGTGGGATGATATTGATGAATATCTTATTGGCGAAAAAAAAGAAGCCTATAAAGAGCCATTAAATATATTAAACGATATAACGCAAAAATTAAGAGAAATTGTTCAGTCACGAAAAAACAGAAGTATCACTAAATTATGCCAGCAGAGGAGTGATTTATACAAGGAGGGTTGGGACCGTGTTAAAGATATGGTAATTCATATGCATATTACAGATAGAGCTCTTTACTGGTATGCTGATTCATATAGTGGTAAGAATCTCAAGGCAAAAGCTAAAAGAAAAAAATCAGGAAAGGCATTGGCGCCTAGTGTTGCGCGTGAAGTAGAAACCAACTTGGCCAGGGATTCAGTTGATATTACTCCGATAATTATATCAGTAGTTGGAAATGAGGAAGAAGTTGTACCCATGTCCAGATGGGATTTTAATGTGCCGGCACATCCAGTGATTGATCCATACCTTGTAAGTCGTCTAAGACTCATTTTTCAGACTTATGCCGAGAGGACCGTTGTGATTGAGCGAGGGTTGACCAGTGGTAAGATAGACGGGAGAAGGTTGTACAGAGCTCCTATAAATGGAAAGTGTTTTATGATGAAACGCTATATTCCTAGGATGAATTGGAATATATGTCTTTTAATTGATGCAAGTGGTTCTATGAGAGGACCTAAGTGGAAAATGGTTGAGAATACAGTGGGAACTATACACAAGGCCTTTGTTGGTTTTGAGAATTCCTTGCAGGCCTATGCATATTTTGAATCTGGTGGCATAAGCATGATATCAAGCTTGCTAAAAGGAAATACTCTTTTATCTATCCCTCCATCAGGTCAAACAGCATCGGGACAGGCAATCATTGCTGCCGCATATTTTATGCCTAATGATGGAAGGAGAAAATTGATTATCCATATAACGGACGGCGAATCAAACTATGGATGCGATGTGGCATATGGTATTGAATTTTGCCGGAAGCAGAATATTCATCTGATAACACTTGGAGTTGGGTATAAGGACCGTGACTCCATGTTAAAGCAATATGGTAAAAATATTCAGTTTTTGGATCATTTTGGTCAGCTTCCAACAGCGCTGGAGAACCTTTTAAGACGTACTTTTCTGTATGGTACTAAAGGAACTATTGTTTTTCAAGAAACTTTAATGAATAAAATAGTAAAAAATAAAGTAAAGGAGGATTAGAGAATGAAGATGTTTACTGAAGAATGGGTAAAGGCTTTTGCAGAAAAATTAAAAAATGATCAGGAATTTCAAGAAAAAGGAAAAGGTTTTGACAGCAACTTGCAATTTATTATTTTGAAAGATCCAAAGGCGGGGGTGAATAAGGATACAGGATTTGGCATGTGGATGCCTACAATAGATAACTTTTGGTATGGGGTTAAAGACGAAAATGAAGTTGACATTATTTTACAAGCAAAAGCATCAGTAGTTCAAGATGTATTTAAGGGAAAAAAGAACGTTGTTATGGCATTGACGATGGGGTCTATAAAATTAAAAAAGGGTCCACTCACAAAATTAACAGGAAATCTTGGAGCAGTTAATAGATTTATTGAAATTGCGAGATCGATTTCATAAGGGAAATTGAATAAAAGATTATTAGAAAAAAAGATCTAGGACAACAACAAGAAAAGGGGGATGGTATGAGTAAGATAAGTGAAAAAGTTAAAGAATATTTAAATTCAGCTGAAAGAATGAATGTTTTAAGTACCTCAAATAAATCAGGAGAGAATAATGTTGCAATCTTTGGCTCGGTTAGATTGGCAGATGATAACACAATAATGATGATGCTGGGCAACAATAAGACCTTTTCCAATCTTCAGGAGAATCCACATGCCGCTCTGTTAGTAGTAATGCCGGGTAAAAGTGGTTTAGAAACAGAAGGTTGTCGAGTTTATTTAAAGTTACGGAAAGTGGAAGATGGAGGCGAGATATTTGATCGTATGAAGGCTGAAATAAAGGCAAAGATTGGAGATGCAGCTGAGATACTTCAACATCTTGTAATTTTTGACATTGTTGGAGTTAGGCCAATTGTTGATATGGGACAAGATATTTAAACAAAAACAAGAGGAAGGCTAATGAGTATTAAGGTCGTTGTGCCGAAGTCACTAAAACACTGGTTGGATGGAAAAGAAGAGGTGGATTGCGAAGGAAAGAATGTGGCAGAGTGTATTGAGTATGTGGAAAAGCGTATTCCTGGTTTTAAGCAGAGAATAGTTGATGAGAAGGGGGAATTGAGGGAAGATGTCTTTGTTTTTGTTAATGGAGATAATGTTCGGCATACAAAAGGACTGGCTACACAGATAAGTGATAATGATCAAATAGGAATAATACCTCTGGTATTATAATGGAGGTTTATTAAGGTGGTGATATGGGACCATCCAGAATCCCATTATATATTTGTCTATCATCCCAAAGTATTGTGGGGTGTAAATTATATAAGATACAAAGGCAAGAGGTTAACCAATGGAGAGGTTTTGAAATATTGGGGTAAATGGGTGGTTTTAGGAGAAAGAGAGTGGCTTGATAAATTAGCTCAAAAGTTAGATAAATATGTTGAAGAAGAAAAAATAGCGAGTATAAAATATACGAGAGAACCGTCCAAAAATCTCAGAATAGATGAGTGTGTAATGTTGGTTTATTGTGATAAGCGAGAAAGAGATGAGGTGTGGGCTATTTTAGAAGAGCATGGAGTGAAACTCAAGGCCTGGATCTCGGAAAAAGAAACTATGGAAATGTGGATGCCTGGGGGAAGACTACTTGAGAGATGGATACGGACTAATAACTTCAGTGAGGAGCAGGCTGAAGCAGTAAGAGAGGACGCTCGTAAAACATTGGGTTATGTTTTTAACAATCCTGACGCAATTTATCGACCCTGGGCACAATAATTAATTAACAATATAAAAGTTATCTAAGATAAAAAGAATTTTGGAAAATTAGCGAGTTGAGTGAAAAGCTAAAAAATGATAATTAATAAAAGAGATTTAAGGATATGATTGTGAATATTTGGAGGTGAATATGGTAATTTGGGATCATCCTGATTCTAAGGAAATATATGTTATACATCCTACAGCCATGTGGGGCACACGTTATATAAGATATAAGGGTAAAAAACTAACAAATGGGGAAGTAGTAAAATATTGGGGTAAATGGGTGGTTTTAGGAGAAAGGAAATGGCTTGACCAGTTAGCTGAAAAGTTAGATCCTTATGTTGAAGATGAGAAGATATCCAGTATAAAATATACTAAGGAACCCCCAAAAGATGTGGATATTGATGAATGTGTTATGTTTGTTTATTGTGATAAACGTGAAAGGGATGAGGTCTGGTCTATTTTAAAAGAACATGGGGTAAAACTCAAAGCCTGGATAACAGAAAAAGAAACCATGGAAATGTGGATGCCTGGGGGGAGACTTTATGAGAGATGGATACGTAGTAATAATTTCAACGTGAAGGAGATAGAGGCTATAAAATTAGACATTCAAACAACATTAGGTAATATTTTCAACAAACCTGACGAGATATATCGACCTTGGGGACAATAAAGATCTAGAGGAGGAAGGAGAATATTAAATGGAAAACATATACAATATGAATGATAAAAAGCAATTAAAAGTACCCCCTCTTGATCCTTATTTTTATATTAAAGTCGAAGATAAGAGAAATCTCGAGAGGTTGGAGAAACTGTCACATAAACATCCTGTGAACATACTGGTAACAGGGACCCAAGGGTGTGGAAAATCTTCATTGGTTAGACAATTTGCCAGTTTTTATAAGCGCCCTCTAGCGGTTTTTCAAATTGGACTTCTTGTGGAATCTGGACAACTTTTTGGTCAGCAGAGGCTAAAGAATGGTGAAACCTATTATCAGAGTTTCTTGTTTCCAAAAGCTATTCAGACTCCTGGTTGTGTTATTCATTTGGAAGAGCTCAACAGATCAGAAACCCCCCATGCCTTAAACGAACTTTTCTCTGTGTTGTCAGAAGATAGAAATATATGGATCGATGAATTAGGACTGGTTGAAGTGGCCCCCAGGGTGATTTTCTTTGCCACAATGAATGAAGGTGAGGAATTCTCTGGCGTTGATGAATTAGACGCAGCCCTAAAAGATCGTTTTTACCGTATTCACCTCGAATATCTGCCTACAGAGGTTGAGAAAGAAGTACTTATGCGAAAGACAGGCATAAATGAAAACACTGCTATGGAAATAATTGGTGTAGTAAACAAATTGAGAGATAATCCACAATTTGAAGAGAATATCTCTATCAGACATAGTTTGATGATAGCGGAACTCATGTCCCTAGGAGCGACATTGCGGGAAGCCTTAGTGTATAGTTTACAAATCTCTAAAGATGTTCTGGAATCTTTATTACTTGCTATTCATGTAGAGACAGGACAAAAGGAAAATGATTCAGATGAATATATTCTTTATACACCTTAATTGAAAAATTAGAATAAATAATAATAGGCGTGGGAAAAGACTAAAGCTATAATTAATTAGAAAATGGGGAGCAGGGGCTAAAAGTCATAAATATTATTAAGAAATAAAGTGGTACAGAGGAAAAAAATATTGGAAAAACCATTTTTGTAGGCTGGTATATTCAAAAAAAGTCAAGGAGAGGCAACATTATGATAATTGAAAAAGGAAAGATAGTGACTATGCATTATACACTAAAAGATAATACAGGTAAAGTGCTTGAAAGTACTCGCAATGGAAAGCCCTATGAGTTTATATGCGGAGAAGGCATGATAGTACCTGGTTTGGAAAAGGCTTTGATTGGTCTAAAACCTGGAGATAAAAAAGAAGTAGTGGTACCGCCAGAAGAAGCATATGGTGATTACCAAAAGGATTCTGTTTTAAAGGTCCATCGAGATCAACTTCAGGGAGAAGATATTGCTGTTGGTAAGGAATTTAGAAGGATTTTTTCCGATGGACGGAGTGAGGTTTTTAAGGTAAAAGGTTTTGTGGATGAATGGGTTTATTTAGACAAAAATCATCCGTGGGCAGGAAAAGAACTCCATTATGAAGTTGAAATTCTTGATGTGAGACCAAGAAATATCTAGTTCTAATGTTTTTAGAAAGAGCGATTTAAAATAATCAAATAAAAGAGGAAGAAAATTATGTGATATACTATTTTAAGAGGATGAAACATCTAAGCCAACCTGAAAAAAAAATTAAATCACAATACCACGCATTAGCCCTTTTTTCAGGTGGCCTTGATTCAATTTTGGCAATAAAATTAATTCAACAACAAGGACTTGATGTCCTTGGTATTCATTTCTTCTCTCCTTTTTTCGGAAACCTTGAAAAGGTTCCTCAATGGGAACAAGAATATAAAATAGACATCCTGCCTATAGAAGTCAGTTCAGAATATTTT
Source organism: Desulfothermus naphthae (assembly GCF_054657475.1). Classification (NCBI taxonomy): domain Bacteria; kingdom Pseudomonadati; phylum Thermodesulfobacteriota; class Desulfovibrionia; order Desulfovibrionales; family Desulfothermaceae; genus Desulfothermus; species Desulfothermus naphthae. The sequence goes on along the minus strand of NZ_BAAHYQ010000001.1, from coordinate 716,041 downwards.
GAAATAATTAAAAATCCTAAATATGGTCGGGGTAAGGCACTAAACCCTTGCATAGATTGTAAGATATACATGTTTAAGAAAGTCAAAGAACTTATGCCCTTATTCAACGCAAAGTTTATTATCACTGGAGAAGTTGTTGGGCAAAGGCCCATGTCTCAGCGACAGGATTCTATGAATATAATTATTCGGGAGTCCAAGACAAATGAATTTCTGCTAAGGCCCCTTAGCGCAAAAAATTTAAAGCCAACCAGGGTGGAGGAAGAAGGTATTGTTGATAGGTCAAAATTATTAGATATTCGGGGTAGGTCCAGAAAAAGACAACTTGACTTGGCAAAGCAATTTCACATTATGAAAATTCCTACACCTGCTGGTGGTTGTCTATTAACAGATCCGCAAATGGCTAAACGATTTAAACCTATATTTAATAATAAAAAATCACTTACTTCAAATGATTTTCTTCTTGTGAGATATGGGAGACAATTTTGGTCAGATAAATATTGGTTTATAGTAGGACGAAATCATGAGGACAATTTAAAACTACTCAAACTCGCTAATGAATCCGATTATATCTTTAAACTTATAGATATCCCAGGACCAATAGGAATTGGTAGATCAGAAGAATCTAAGTGGCCAACAGAATTGATAATTTCTGCTGCAAAGTTAATTGTATGGTATTCAAAGGCCAGGGTAAAGAAAGGACCTCTAAATATTCATCTGCACAGAGGATCTATGGTAGAGGAATTCCAGATATTACCGGATAATAAAAAACCAACATTATGGCGTGGTCCTCTTTAGTTTTCTACTTATTGAATAATTACTTTTTTTATTTTAAAAGGGACCTGAATTCGCCATAAGGGAGGATTATTTTTTTTTACGAATCCAGGTCCTATATGAAAGAGTGCTATGGGCCTAAAATTCTATTACGTATCTAACGGAGGAAATAACACCTTCAGTATCGTCTATATTCCCTTCATAATCATCATTCATATATTGCACGTCCAAGGAAACATGGCTGAATTCTGTTACTTTAAATTTGACATATCCTTCAACTACCTGGGTATTATCTACATCAGCATCATCACAACCATCAAGATAGGCATATCCAATTCCTATTTCATCATCTTCTCTTCCCCATAATTTTCCATTGATGTTAATTCCCCCTGAATACATAGTATCAAAATCTACTTTTGCATCGTCATCTTGCCATCCAAACCTAAAAAATACACCAAAAAGTTCTCCTATTTTTTGATCTGCTGAAATTCCCATTCCCTGATATTTCTCTTCTGAGTTATCCCATCCCTCGAACTCTTCTGAAGTAATATAACCTATTACCCTATAATTACCTTCACCAACAGGTGTATTTAAACTACATCCAATTTCACCACCATAGTAGTTATAAGATTTTGTATCATTCTCATCTTGTGTTTCCCATTTATCAGTTTTTGAGTCCATGGCCAGGGCCTTGAGATAAAAATTTTTATAAGAAAGTTCAACTACACCGCCTGAATCGTAGGATGGCAAATTCAATAAAGGATTGTTGACAAATACTTCATTCATAAATTGACTCAATTCATCATTGGCAAATTCATTTTCATCTAAATATCCTGTTGAATCAATGATACCAATGGTACCGGATAAGGAAATATCTTCGGTTAAATTAAATGTATGTTTATACCAAGCCTCTAATAAATAATCTCTACTTCTGCCATTGATGTCTTCTACATCGTCTTCTAGGTCATCTGCATATGAGGCCAGTATAAATGGGGATTTATCATGTAAACTATTACCTGATGCATAACTTAGAGTAACCTGAAATTCATCTATGTCAGTTGGATGAAGATTAAAGCCAATATCTGCAGCAATAGCACCTCTCCCAAGGGAATCATCATTATCTTCAGAATCATAATCAAGATACTGATATGTGCCTGCTATGGACACATCCAGAGACAGTTGTTTGGTGATGTCATAACCGTAGACATAACTTTTAAAACCAGTTAATACAGAAAACACTAATGCGACCAAAAAGATTTTTTTGTGTGTCATAAATACCTCCTCCTTTGATTTTTTGTGTTATTTGTTAAACTAAAATGTTACTATACCATGTTTATAAAAAAATCAACTAAATTTATATATAAAAATAAAAAAATCCCTGAGAATTATAATTCTCCGGGATTTCCCGTTTTTATCCCTTTCTATAAAATATTACCCCTTTTCCCGAGGGTATATTTTTTTCAGGCAGGTCTTCTGACTCTAAGGATCCTCCTACTCACCACGCCTTCCCACCAACCACCTAAGATTAAATCTTAGGGGCCTTGGCAGTGGCATATCTGTGGCTTTCGTCCCCTTATTACAGCCGCGGGCCGGTTCCGGATTTTCACCGGATTCCCTTTTAAGCCTTAAATCGGCACCTGATGGAGGGCTTTATATTTTATCTTTATTTTTTTGTCAACCTCTATAAAAATTTTGTAAATTATCTCTTGTCAGGGAACTCTTTTGTGTATAAAATTTCTTTTCATTTTACATTAAAGTAGGCCCTTTTGATGATTGTTTTACATCCATAATAAAGGTGTTTTTGTTTCAGAGATTGGGAGAAAATTTTTTTATGAAAAAGACCAGACTTAGTAGAAGAGAGTTTTTATTTGGTTTTAAACACAGATTTTCTTTGGAACCCACTCATTACACATCTATTGTTCATGGCCCTGGAAAAAAAGCTGACGAGTTTTTAAACCAGGGAAAATACCTTGATGCCAAAGAAATTTATTTAGAAATACTTAAAAATAATCCAGATAATTTAGTGGTTCGTCAAAAATTAGCCTATTGTTATTATAAGCTAGGAGATATACAAAAGGCTCTGAAGGAATTTTTAGAACTGAGGAAAAGAGGAGTAAAGAATAATTTTTTATCTCTTTATTTAGGACTTTGTTTTGCATATATGGATGATATGGAAAATGCCATTAATTCTTTAAAAAAATTTTTTGACATTACCAAACCAATTGTACAAAGGGCAATAAATCTACAAATTGCACTTTATGATTCCAACATGGCAAAAAAGGAAGACTTGATCGACTCTATTGAGCAAGCCATAAAAGAACAAAGTAAAATGGAAAGTACCTTAAATAATAAGTAGAAATATTTAAGTCACACCTTTATAAAATACATTTAAGTCAAAAAAGTTAGGAGTTAAGGAGGATAAATGAAGAGTTTATCAATTCTAAAAAAGATTGCAAAAAAGATCGCCTCATTGGATAATAGAGTTGTAGAAGTTTTTATACATTCTGATTTTCCAAAGGATCCTTTAAAGGATGATGAAGTATATTTTGTGTGTCATTTGTTAGATCCAGAAATTACACACGATTTAAACGTATTTAATGAGAAAGGTACAATGTGGTCTCTTGAAATATTAGATAAATTATCTCCTTTTTTAGAAGAAATTAATTTCATTCCTGAGGTTATAATTATGCCTTTTAATTACAAACTTTACTTACAAGGAGAATACGGTAAATATTATATTACTCTTTATTTAAAAGAAGGATACACACCTGTTTTGGATGCAGCAGATCAGTTTCTCAAGGAAAAATACTAAATTTTTATTAATGAGAATTTTCTTTCTCTAATTGCTGTTTTACCCTGTATATACCAGATCCGACCATGGTAATTAAAAATATAATTATTCCGAGTACACCAAAAAATCCCTGAATAGTAGAGTGACTCATATTTTCTAAAAGCTCAATTAAGGTATGCATATATAATTCCTCCTTATCTTGCATATAGGGGACATATGTAATAAAAACCTACCTTCAATTTTATGGGAGAGTTCTCTTTTACTGCTCCGAGGATTTTCTTTATCCAGGGTTCTTTTTTCTGGGGACCTTCAACTGTCCCTATTTTCTCCGATATATTGCACATTTTTTTTAATATTTCCATAGCTTTGTCCATATTTCCCAGATAATCAACAAGACCCAGTTGTTTTGCCTGCATCCCTGTAAATACCCTTCCATCGGCCAAGGATAAAACCTTCTTCTTATCCAATTTCCGTCCCCTTGAGACAGCTTCTATAAACTGATTATGTAAATTTTCAATTAATTTTTTTATATATTTTTTTTGTTCTGGAGTTAATTTTTTAAAAGGAGATCCTACCATTTTGAATTTGCCAGTTGCAATAGACTGATCTTCCACTCCTACCTTTTTTAAAAGTCCTTTAATTGATATTAAATTTGCAACAACCCCTATACTACCTGTTATTGTCCCTGGATTTGCTACAATGACCCTGGCTGCACAGCTAATGTAATAGGCTCCTGAAGCAGCTACACTTCCCATCGATACCACAACTGGCTTTACTTTATTTAAGTTAATTACAGCCTCATATATTTCTTGAGAAGGAGCCACCACTCCTCCAGGAGAATCTATTCTTAAGATTACTCCAACTATATTTTTATTTTTTTTTAAAGCATTTATCCAGTCTATATATTTTCTGGAGTCTGTTATAGTTCCAGAAATATTCACAACTCCAATCTTTTTTACTGACAAAAAAGGTATAGAAAATTTGTCTTTTAAAATTGAAAAAAAGGCCATGGTGCAAAATAAGAGCACCACAGCCAAGGTTATCAAAAATAAGCCAAAGATGAATGGGTGTCTCTGACTGAATTTGGGTTTATTATTCTGCATTTTCCAATTTTTGTTTTATGAGATCACCTAAATTAGATCCAGCCTCTTTTTTCCGTTTTTTCTCTTCTTCAATCTTTCTCTTGGCTTCATCTTCCAAATATTGTTTGATTGAGAGGCCAAGTCTTCTTTCTTCTGCACTCACCCTAATTACCTTTGCTGTAACTTCCTGTCCAACCTTATAGAGTTCATTTGCGTCCTGGATCTTTTTATCACTTGCCTCTGAAATATACACAAGACCTTCAATTCCCTCTTCCACTTCCACAAAAAGGCCAAAATCAGTGATATTAGTAATCTTACCTGTTACGTAAGTCCCTTCAGGATATTTTTCAGGGATCTTCAACCATGGATCTTCTGTTAGTTGTTTTATGCCCAGGGTAAATTTTTCATTTTCTTTGTCTACAACCAGGACCTTGGCCCTGACCATATCCCCTGGTTTATATAGTTCACCTGGATGATGTATTTTTTTGGTCCAGGAGATGTCGGATACATGGATAAGGCCATCGATTCCATCCTCTATGCCGACAAAAATTCCAAAATCGGTTATATTTTTTATTGGTGCCTCCAAAATAGTCCCTTCAGGATATTTTTCTGAAACTATATCCCAGGGGTTAGGCCTTACTTGTTTCATGCCAAGGGAGATCCTTTTTTTCTCAATATCGATGCCTAAAACCACCACCTCAACTTCATCTCCCAATTGAACCATCTGAGAAGGATGTTTTAGTTTTCTGGTCCAGGACATCTCAGAGATGTGTACAAGTCCTTCAACCCCAGGCTCAAGTTCAACAAATACACCATAGTCAACAATATTAGTAACCTTTCCAATTACCTTTGACCCTTCAGGATACTTTTTGTGTATATCTTCCCATGGATTTGGCACCAATTGTTTAAGTCCTAAGGATACTTTTTGTTCCTCTCTGTCGTAGTTTAACACCATGAGGTCCAATGTGTCACCTAACTGAACCATCTCTTTGGGATGCTTTATTTTTTTCCATGACATGTCTGTAATATGGAGCAGACCATCCAATCCTCCTAAATCAATAAATACACCGTAGTCTGTAATATTTTTGACCTTTCCTTTAACAACCATCCCTTCTTTTAAGGTAGAAATAAGCTCTTGTCTCCGCTTTTCCCTTTCCTCTTCTAAAATTACTCGACGTGATACTATTACATTGCTTCTTTTTCTATTTATTTTTAGTACCCTAAAATCGAATCTCTCTCCAACTAGGGCATCCATGTCTGGAACTGGTCTTAAATCCACGTGTGAGCCTGGCAGAAAGGCCTCAATACCCAGAACTTCTACAGTATATCCACCCTTTATCCTTTTTACGATTTTGCCTGGAACATTTTGATTCTGCTCCTGAATTCTCTCTAATTCATCCAACACCCTCATTTTTTTTGCACGTTTGTAGGAGAGAGATATAGTGCCCTCTAGATCATTTTTGTGAATAACAAATACCTCTACCTCATCTCCTTCTTTTACGTCTAAATTTCCGTCACTATCCTGAAATTCTTCAATTGGGATCTGCCCTTCAGATTTGAAATTTACATCAACCAATACTTTCTCTGGGTCAATCCTGACCACTCTTCCTTTAACAATTGTTCCATCCTCAATGTCTAGAAAATCTTTTTCTAAATAATCTTCTAGCATGGAAGAAAAACTTGCATCTTCTGATACTGGAATCTCTCCATTTAAAAATTCACTGTGTTTAATTGGTCTTGTGTTTATCATTAATATTTTACCCCCTAACCAAAATTTTTCCATTAATAACAAAATGTTTATTTTTAGGCAATAATATTTTAATGGGTATTGGTAATTTCTTAAAGGAGATTGATTTACTTGACTTTATATAATTCCAGAGATGTCATAATCGTAAGTTTCCTTGATAACAACCTCTACCATATCTCCAGGTTGTATCCCTTGTCCTGACACATAGGCCAACCCATCTATTTCAGGGGCGAAGAACCAAGGTCTACCCTCAAATAGAGTAGGCCACTCATCACTTTTTTTGTCTATTAAGATTTTTAACTTTTTACCCTTAAATGTCTTTAAAAAATTTCTGGTTATGTTTTTTTGCACATCCATTATTATCTCTTTTCTTTTTAATTTAATCCTCTCTGGTATCTGATCGGGATATTTTGATGCAACGGTCCCTTGTTCCTTAGAATAACAAAATACCCCTAGATGAGTAAATTTTACATTATAGATAAAATTAACTAGCTGTTCAAAATGTTTGTTTTTTTCTCCTGGAAATCCCACAATGATGCTGGTTCTAATCGCAGCTTTAGGGAAAAATTCTCTTATTAAGTTTATAGTATCTTCTACTGGAACCTGAAATGGTCTGCCCATGTTTTTTAAGATATCAGGACATACATGTTGAATAGGGACATCAAAATAGGGTATAAAAGGAGGAGTTATTTCTTTTAAAAATTTTAGAAAATCTCTTGTTATGCCTTTGGGATATAAATAGAGTAGTCTTATCCAACTTAAACCTTGAAGCTTAGCTAATTCATTCAATATATTAAATAGTTTCTTCCTATCTCCTAAGTCTCTTCCATAGGACGTTACATCCTGAGCAACCACAACTATTTCCTTTCGACCTGTTGAGAGGATATATCTAGCCTCTTCAATTATATTTTTTACTGGATATGATTTAAGTCTTCCCCTGATTTTTGGAATTGTACAAAAACTACATCTGTGATTACACCCTTCAGCTATTTTTAAATAAGCATATGAAGGTGGAGTAGAAATAGTCCTAGGATAAGTGTTATGTTTTTTTAAAAAATCTTTTGCTAAAATAGATCTTAATTTATCTTGCTTTTCTATTTTCAAAAATAGATCTATCCCAGGAAGCTCCTCAATAAGTTCCTCATAATATCTATTTACTAGGCATCCTGTTACAATAACACGGGGTTTATTATCTAAAGTCTTTATTATTTCAATGGTTTCAATAATTGTATCAATTGCCTCTTCCACAGCCTCTCTTATAAAAGAACATGTATTGATTAACACTACATCTGCCTTACTGATTTTAGAAGTGGGAGAGGCGATATCTTTTATAGAACCCAGTATTTTTTCTGTGTCCACGAGATTTTTAGGACATCCCAAACTTATTGTGTAGACCTTTAACTTAGGCATAAATGACTTGACTTTATCTTTGATTTTTTTGAGATTAAAGCTATATAAAACGTGTGGTTTGGGTTTTAGTTATTGTTTATTTTACTGTCAATCCAAATTGTGGGAGAAATTTATGGAACTGGTTTTAGCAACAAGAAATCAAGGTAAAATTAGGGAGATTAAAAATATAATTTTAAAAAAAAATTTGAATATTAATGTCCTTAGTTTAGAAGATTTTCCTGATATTTCCCATATACCAGAACCAGAAGAGACTTTTGAAGGAAATGCCCTTTATAAGGCCAAATATGTGTGTGAAAAAACAGGACATGTAACTTTATCTGACGATTCAGGACTTGAGGTAGATGCATTAGATGGAAGACCTGGAGTTTATTCTGCTAGATTTGCTGGTGATAAAGCTTCAGATGAGGAAAACAATAGAAAACTCCTTGAAGCTCTGAAAGATATACCCTTTGAGAGACGTGGGGCACAATTTAGGTGTGTTATGGTGCTTTATGCAAATACAAAAGACTATGTTTTAACCCAGGGTATCTGGCGGGGAAAAATTGCTTTAAAACCTGAAGGAAATCAAGGTTTTGGGTATGATCCAATATTTTTTGACGAAAATTTAGGAAAGTGCGCGGCCATGCTCTCAATAGATGAGAAGAATAGAGTAAGCCATAGGGCCAAGGCCCTTGAAAAGATATCAAAACTAATAAAACCTTTTTTTGAAATCTTGTTTTAATTTGATAACTGGAGGAAAGAGGGAAGTGATATGTGTGGGATTATAGGATATATTGGTCACAGGCCGGCAGTGCCTATTTTATTGGAAGGTCTAAAAAGACTAGAATATCGTGGATATGATTCAGCTGGTATTGCATACATTCAACAAGAAAATTTAAAAATTATAAAATCAGCAGGAAAAATTTCTGTTTTAGAGAAAAAGGTATTTTCCAATGATCCTTTGCATTCAACTATTGGACTGGGACATACTAGGTGGGCAACTCACGGCATACCAAATGAACAAAATGCCCATCCCCATATGGACTTATCTGAAAATATATGTGTTGTCCACAACGGGATTATAGAAAATTATATAAAATTAAAAGACTCACTAAGGGCCAAGGGAATCGATTTTAGATCAGACACCGATACTGAAGTTTTGGTCCATCTAATATCAGAGCAATATAATAAGACAAAAGATCCCCTAACATCAATAAGATATTGCTTGAAACAAGTTCAAGGTTCCTATGCAATTGGAGTCATATTTTCAGATAGACCAAAGGAACTCTGGGCTGCAAAACATTCCAGTCCTCTTATTGTGGGGATTGGTGTAGGAGAAAATTTTATAGGCTCAGATATCCCTGCTTTTTTGCCCTATACAAAAGATGTTATTTTTTTAGAAGATGGAGAAATAGCCAGATTAACAACTGAACATGTGGATATCTATGCCCTGGATACAGGAAAAGAGATAACAAAAGAAATTAAAACTATTCCATGGGATATTAGTCTTGCAGAAAAGGGTGGTTATAAACATTTTATGCTCAAAGAGATAATGGAACAACCAAGGGTCATTTATGATGCCCTTGCTGGCCGAGTAGATTACAGGACAAAAAGAGTTCTATTAAATGAGCTTGACGGGTTAGGTGTGCCTGAGAAGATCCATATAGTTGCCTGTGGCACATCTTTTCATGCGGGATTTTGGGGAAAGTATCTCTTTGAATCCCTGGCAAGGATTCCAGTTGAAGTGGATATAGCTTCTGAATTTAGGTACAGGGACCCACTGATTAGAAAAAATGATTATGTAATGGTAATAAGTCAATCTGGAGAAACAGCAGATACTTTAGCAGGACTTAGAATGGCAAAAGAAATAGGAGCCAAGGTGGTGGGGCTGTGTAATGTGGTTGGCTCATCTGTGGCAAGAGAATCAGATAAAGTGTTATATACCCAGGCAGGTCCAGAGATTTCTGTTGCATCAACCAAGGCCATGTGTTCCCAGATGGTGGTTATTTTATTAATGGCTTTGTATTTTGCTGAAAAGAAAAAATTGATGGATTCAGATAAATTTAATGATATTATTAAAGGACTTAAAAATTTGCCAAAGGTCCTTGAAAAAGAGCTTCCAAAGATAAGAGAAAGAGCCAAAGAGCTTTCTGTAATGTATAGTTTTGCAAGGAGCTTTTTTTATCTAGGAAGGGGCCTAAATTATCCCCTGGCTTTAGAGGGAGCCCTAAAATTGAAAGAAATTTCCTATATTCATGCAGAAGGATATGCAGCTGGAGAGATGAAACATGGTCCTATTGCATTGATAGATCCTGAATTTCCCAGCTTTGTAATCGCCAGCAAGGGCCATTTATTTGATAAAGTAGTTTCAAATATTAAAGAAATACAGGCCAGGAAAGGGCCTATTATCTGTCTAACTCACCCAGGTATTGAAGTACCAGTAAACCACATTTGGACGGTTCCTGAGGTAGGAAATATTTTGACGAGTTTTTTGTTTTTACCAGCACTTCAACTCTTTGCCTATGAGATGGCTGTATATCTGGGCAAAGATGTAGATCAGCCAAGAAATTTAGCAAAAAGCGTAACTGTGGAATAGAGAGATGATGAAAAAAGTGGTTCTTTTTATAATATTCTTTTTTTGTGTTTTTACTCATACATCCTATTCAGCTTCCTGTAGGAGTCTTTTTTATAAAGGGTATTATAGTTTTAACTCTTTAAAAAAAGATAAAAAAAGAGCTAGATATAGAAATAACTGGCTTAAAGTGAAGCATTTATTTTATAAGGCATATATATGCAATAAAAAGGGTCCTTATGCACCAAAATCTTTGTATTATATTGGGAGGACTTATCAAGAATTGGGAAAAAGGTCCTATTTAAAAAGGGATTTTTTAAATTCCATTAAATATTTTGAACTATTGGTAAAGAAATATCCTGGCCATCCATGGGGAGATGATGCAAAGCTCTATTCAGCAAAAATAAAGCTAAATAGATTTAAAAATATAGAAGATGCATATATTGATCTCCTCTACATAGTCAATATCTATCCCAAGGGTGATAAAGTAAAGGAGGCACAAAAATTACTAAAAGAATTAGATCGTAAGTATTTAACAAAATTAAAGAAAAACTTAACAAAGAAAAAATCAAATGTCACTTTTGCTAAAAATGCCAAAAACCTTGCAAAAGTTATAAATATTAGAAAATGGGCAGACAAAGATTATGCGAGGATAGTTGTTGATTTAACTGATGAGGTAAAATTTAAAAAGTTTGTTTTAAAAAATAAAGTTTATTCCAGGTTAGTTGTTGATCTCAAAGGTGCATATTTACCCAAAAATCTTTTAGATATAAAAAAAATAGAGCTAAAGAAAAATTTTTTGTATCAGGTCAGGTTTGCTCAATTTAAAAAAAATGTAGTAAGATTTGTTTTTTATGTAGGTCATATAAAAGATTTCAAGGTCTTTGCCCTGGAAAATCCTTATAGAATTGTTGTAGATATTTATGGACAAAAGGATCTTGGAAATGTCAAATTAGTTAAAGAAGCTGTAAAAAAATCCCAGAAATTATCTGAGTCTTTGATTGAGCAGCTGGGATTAGATATTAAGACCATTATGATAGACCCTGGTCATGGTGGAAAGGACCCTGGAGCTATTTGTAGAGGACTTAAAGAAAAGGATATCAATTTGAGGCTGGCAAAAATCCTGGGGACCATATTACGACGAAAGGGCTTTAAAGTGTTATATACACGTACAACTGATAAGTTTATTCCCCTTGAAGAGAGAACAGTAATGGCCAATACAATGGGAGCAGATCTATTTATCTCTATTCATGTAAATGCCCACAGAAATAGGCGTATTAGAGGAATTGAGGTGTATTATTTAAATATTGCCAGTTCAAAAGACGCAATCAGGGTTGCAGCAAGAGAAAATGCTGTATCTTCCAGAAAAATTAGCGATTTACAATTAATTTTAACAGACCTTATGTTAAACTCAAAAATCAAAGAGTCTTCAATTTTAGCTTCAAAGGTCCTAAATAAGATACTTTTAACCTGCAAAAGATATCGACCTGAAAATAACGGTGTTAGACAGGCTCCCTTTTATGTTCTTATGGGAGCAAGAATGCCCGCTATTTTAATAGAAATAGGATATATTACAAATCCCCAAGATAGAAAAAGACTTAGGTCCTATTCTTATTTGAAGAGTTTAGCAAAGGGAGTTGTTCAGGGGATATTGGCCTATAGAAAAAGCATAAAAAAGTATGCTGGTCTATATTAAAGTATAGTATATTAAAGTATAGAAAATGGACAAAGGATTTGATGTAATAATTGTGGGAGGCGGACCTGCAGGGTTATTTGCTGGATATTACATAACTATTAACTCAAATTTAAAGGTCTTGATCTTAGAAAGAGGAAAAGCTCCCAAAAAAAGAATCTGTCCCATGTCAAAGGATAAGAAATGTAGAGGTTGTGAGCCCTGTAATATAATGAGTGGAATTGGTGGTGCTGGTCTTTTTAGTGATGGGAAATTAAACTTTGTACCAAAATTGGGGAAGACCGATTTGACTCAGTTTATGGATATTAAAGAGGCTAATTCCCTTATTGAAGAAACAGAATATATTTTTAGTAGGTTTGGTATGGATGGAGAGGTCTATCCAACAGATATAGAAAAGGCAAAGAATATCAGAAAAGAAGCTAGAAAAGAAGGAATAGAACTTCTTATAATAAAACAAAAACACCTGGGAACAGACCGTCTTCCTGAATATATGAATGAGATGATGAACTTCTTAATTTCTAAAGGAGTAAATATCTTGACCCAGGTAGAGGTCTACGACATAATTGTAAATAATAACAATATTGTCGGCGTGATTACATCTAAAGGAGAGTTTTTTGCAGATAAAGTTATATTAGCACCTGGTAGGATTGGTGCTGATTGGTTGGTCTCTTTGGCAAAAAAATACGACCTGGGGATAATCCAGCGAGGTATAGAGGTAGGAGTAAGGGTGGAGGTGTTAAATGATATTATGGAAGATATAACTAACATAATTTATGATCCATCTTTTTTTATTCAAACAAAAACGTATGAAGATCAAACTAGAACCTTTTGTACAAATAGCGGTGGCTATGTCACAATGGAAAACTATAAAAATTTTGTGTGTGTAAATGGACATGCCTATTTGGATAGAAAATCAGAAAATACTAATTTTGCTTTTTTATCCAAGGTAGTTTTAACTGAGCCAGTTACAGATAATCTCACATATGGAATTTCTATTGGACAATTAGCAACATTAATTGGAGGAGGGAAACCAATTTTACAGAGATTTGGAGATTTAAAAAGGGGCAGGAGAAGTACTTGGAATAGAATAAAAAAGGGATTTATTGTCCCAACACTTACTAATGTGACTTGTGGAGATATTTCAATGGCACTTCCTGAGCGGATTTTGACTAATATTGTAGAGGGACTGGAAATGTTAAATAGGGTAATTGCCGGGGTATCTAATGATGAAACTTTGCTTTATGCACCGGAGATTAAATTTTTTTCCACCCAAATAAACACAAACAACAAGTTGGAAACCAGAATTAAGGGGCTGTATGTAGCAGGGGATGGGGCAGGTGTTACAGGGAATATTGTAGGGGCTGCTGCAAGTGGCCTAATCCCTGCTAAAGCCATAGTTGAATAATAAAAAAGGAGGTAAAAAACAGTTAACAAAAAGTGTATATTAGCATACAATAATATTCATATAGAAACAGGTGTCTTTAAGTACATAAAAGTTTTTATGATATTTACAGGAATACACTTTTAGAGGAGGAAAAAGAAAAATTGATTACAGTCCAATGTCTTTTAGAGTTTGAATCTTTTGAAGATAGGACCCGAGTTTTAAAACTTATGCGATCTTTTTCTTCCTGTATGAGATTTGCTTATCAAAGACTCTTAGAAGGATGCAAAAGAAAGGATCTAAAAAGATCTTTACAAAAGATATTTCCTTTAAATTCCAGATATTGTGATGATGCTATTTCAAAAGCCCAAAATATGCTTACCAGATGTAAGAAAAGAGAGATAAATCCTGTTAAAATAATCTTTGGTGGAAAAAATCTGTTTGAAAAGTTAAAAAAGAACCATCTGCAGGGTAAAAGGAGAGAAAAGCTGGAAAGAAAATGGATAGAGAAAAGACAGGGAACTGTATGTTCAAAAGGAGATAAGTCCAAAAAAGGAAATCTGAATCTTAGATTCATCTTTATAAAAGGAGATTTATATCTTAGAATCAATACAGGAAAAGGAAAATACATTTATGCTAAGGTTTACAGAAAAATCCAGAAAGGAAGAAGAGAAAAAGATAAGTGGCTTTGGTTTATTCAGAATCTTTTAACAGCAGAAACAACCAGATGTTATAAACCTTATTTTGTAGAACTTAAGTTCAAAGAGAACAATGTTTATGCAATGATCAGCTTTGAAGAAAACATACCTGATATAAAAATTACCAGACAAAGTGGAGCAATAGGGATTGATGTAAATGCCTCTCCTTTTCATATTGCGTGGAGCGAAGTGGATAGAGAGGGCAATTTAAAAAAATATGGAAAAATCTCTTTGTATGAGCTATTAAACCAATCCCGCAACAAAAGACAATACCTGTTGTGGCATATAGCTCATAAGATTATAGATATTGCTTATGAAAAAAGAAAAGCGATTGTTATAGAGAATATCAAAAAATTATCAAAAGGCAGAAGAGGGGATGGAGCTGCTAAGCTGAGAAAAAGACTTCATCAATTTGTTTATAAAAGGTTTTTAGAGAAAATAGAGACTCTGGCCAGAAGAGCTGGAATTGAGGTTATTAAAGTAACCCCTGCATATACTTCTATTATAGGAGAGTTCAAATACTGTCCTCAATATTTGATAGATAAAGACATAGCAGCATCTTATGTTATAGGAAGAAGAGGATTGGGATTTGCTGATGAAATACCTAAGAATTACAAAGATCTTCTTTCTAGAAAAGAGTTTTTAGAATACGCATTAGAGATTTTAGAATCAAAAAAGAAAGAGTTTAAAAATAAGGTTGGATCTGAAAAGAATAAGTGGAAAAAGGTACCTATCAGAAAAGAGCTATTGAAGATACATAATCATCTTAAAGAAGTAAAAAATCAATTTATATATATAAGCTCTGAGGGTGATTCAGTTGCCCGAGATCAGGCCTCTGTAGGGAACAAGCCTGTGAGGGGTTTTTTAAAAAGCTGGAGAGTCCTCAGGGCAGCCTTCACCTTCCCTCTTCTTGGGAAGTCCTTTGTAAGGGACTTTTCTCCCTTGAGACGGGTAATTGTTTTAGGGGATTGGGAGGGGGTGGTGAGAAGGTTAGTTCCTGCACCTGGTGCAGGGGCTCAAGGATGGTCAAAAACCGCCAGGTGGGGCTGACCATCCTGAAAAGGCGGACTACAAATACCCCACCCAAAACTGCACTAATGTGCAGTTTTGTTAACCAGGTTTTTAAATGGTCAAAACTCTGCAATGTTTAATTAGTGGAAAGGTGCAAGGAGTGGGTTTTAGGGTTTGGACCAAGAGAGTTGCTGATCAAATGGGAATTTGCGGCTGGGTAAGGAATTTAAAGGATGGACGAGTGGAAGCGTTGGCCCAAGGAGAGGAGGAAAAGTTAGAAGAGTTTAAAGGGAAATTGGCCCAAGGCCCAGCTATTAGTAAAGTAGAAGATATTGAATGTACATATATTGACTATGATAAAAGGTACGATAATTTTGAAGTGAGGTTATAAATAAGGTGGTTAATTTTCAAATTTTTCAACAATACGGTGGAGCTGTCTACCAACAGGGGTGTCTTTGTACATTTCCTTCTCTATATTGGTAATGCCCTTTATTACAGTAGAATGTCTGCGATTAAAAAGTCTTCCTATTTCTTTTAGTGTTAAGTCTGTATATTTTCTGGCAAGATAGAAGGCGGTGTTTCTTGCAATTACAATATTTCTTTTTTTTGATCGGGATTTTAGGTTCTCTGGAGAAAGTTCAAATACTGAACAGACGGTCTTTATAATTTGATCAATTGAAGGAGTCTCAATTATGTCTGCATGGTTTTGAATTATTTCCTTAGCAACGTCTATATTAATAGTCATATTGAGGAGCTTTGCCTTTAGTGCCAAGTTTTTAATGCAACTTTCAAGTTGCCTTATATCAGTTTTTATTTTTGAGGCCACAAACTTAGACACATGGTCAGGTATGTTTATTTGGTAAAAACTAGCTTTCTTTTTAATGATCTTTAGTCTGAGATCAAAATCTGGTTTATGAATTGGGGCAATTAAGCCTGAACAGAAATAGGAGGTGAGTTGTGAATCAATGTCTTTTAATTCTTTTGGCAAAAAGGATGAAGAAAAGATCACAAGTTTTCCATTTTCTTCCATAGATTTTATGAGATAGAGAAGCTCTTCCTGCATCTTACCCTTTCCCTGGAAAAAATGGATATCTTCTAAAAGAAGCACATCAACTTTTTCCCTGTAGTATTTTTTAAATTCATTTATTTCTTTGCTCCTAAGTGCCCAAACAAGCTGATTTGCAAATTCTTCTGAAGATATATATACGATGTTGAGATTTTTAATTTTGTTTTGAGTTATAAAATTCCCCACAGAATGTATTAAATGAGTTTTCCCAAGACCTGGCGAAGAGGTTAAAAATAACATATTAAAATCAACTTTTTTTTGGTAACATATACTCTTACAGGCTGCATAGGCTAGCTCATTTTGAGGTCCTACTACAAAATCATTAAAAGAATATCTCCAGGTCAGATTTTGATTTTTATTTTGAAAATTTCTTCCAATAAGGAGGCTCGGCTTAGTTATTTTTCTATTAACCTTTTTTTCAACTGATTTTGACTTTCCATCTAATCTAGTGGTGATATGCACATCTATTTTTTGACCCACACTTTGTTGAGCCACTTCTTTTATTTTATTAAGCAAGCGATCTTTTACCCAGCTAGTTATGAAATCATTGGGACTGTATAAAAATAAGGTGTTATCCTGAACTTCTCCTTGTAAGGGTCTTATCCACAGGTGAAATAGGCCACTTTTTAGGGATTTTTCCAGATTATCTTTAATTTTTTGCCAGTAACCACTCATGGAAGTGACTATATAAATTTTTTATTAAATATCAAATCCATTCTTTCCAATTTTTGGGAAGTGATGGAAAGATAATTCTGTTTAATTATAATATATTGATATAATGGTTCTTTTTTCTTTTAGACTATTCTTTGTGGATATCTTTACAAGTTCAGATATCCAGGAATATTGGGGATGAATGTGGTTATCTACAAAAATTTCCACAAATGTTCAAAAAGTTTTCCAGATTTTGTTCTTTGCTTAATTTAAAATTTTTTAGATTTTCTCTATTTTTCATAAAATTGCATTCAGGTAACTTTTATAAGAGATTTTATCAGGTTTAAGGTAGATACTTCTTTTGATTAGTGAAAGGCCAGTGTTTTTGTCATTAAACTCCTCTATATAGAGTTTTCCTAATAAAAAAATTGCTGAGGCATCGCCTGGATTTTGTCTAATAGCTGATTCTAAATACTTTTTCGCCATCTCTTGTTCGCTTCTTTTTAGATATAAATTAGCAAGAAGGGTATATATTTGTGGATACTCTTTTGGGTCTATTTTTTTTAGCCATTGTAGAGCTAAATCAAGCTGATCTTTAAGTTCGCATATTTGAGCAAGTCTAATTATGGCAAAAACGTGTTTTTCCTCGATTTCAATACATTTTAAAAAGGATTTTTCTGCCCTGTTTAGATCATTTAGTTTCATATATATAGAACCTAGATTATAGAAATAGGTAGCTAACTTTTCTATGGTTGAAGCTTGTTTAAACATTTTTAATGCATTTACATAATCGCCGATTTTTCCATAACAGACCCCTAGAGAATTTAGGGCTATATGGTTTTGAGAATCCATTATTAATGCCCTTTTATATTCTTCAATAGCCGAGTATATATCACCTTTTATGAATAGTTTGTCCGCGCGTAAGTTAAATGTTGTTGAATTAAAGATGACGATCTTTGGGGGAGGAATTAGTAATGCGTGTTCCAAAGAATCTATTGAAAATTTAATTGTTTCTAATCTATTGAGGTCTAATAGGGGATAATTTGTTATTCCTATTTTTACATCTTTATGAGAACAAGCAATGCTTTTTAATTCTTGAAATATAAAGTCCTCTTTTGTGATTTGAAAGTTGTTGATTAAAATTATGAATTTTTCAACACCAAGATATTCTGTGTTTATATCAATTTTTTCTTTTTTTAATATATATGTAATATCTTTAAAAATATTTTGGGGACTAATAATATGTAATATAGAAAATTGATTAACTTTCTCAGATTTATTATAAAAATTAAGTATAAAATTTTTATAAATGGATGCAGGAGTTTTTTCTTGTGGATATTCTTGAATTGGTTTTAAGGTATCTCCTATTTTAATGGGATTAAAGGGATTATGTCTGATTATTATATCACCAACTGAACAATTTCTTGAACTATTTGATATTATTAATTCGGCCTTTAATTGACTTGTTTCACAATCAAAAATTTGAAAAAATTGGCCACACTTAATACCAAAATCCTCACCAATATTTATATTAACCCTGTCCATATTTATTAGTTTATTGATAACAGCACAATTATTTAAAATATACTTAAAGGATATTGGATAGTTTGGAATTTTACTATTTTGTAAAATTTTAATTCCTTTTTTTAATATATTTAAAATCTCATAAGCGAGATCTATAGGATTCATTTTAAATAAATATCCGGGAATATCATTAGGATATTTAATAAATAATGTAAGAGGTTTAATTTCAGAAAAATGTTCATAATTTTTAGTATTACTTAATATACTACTTAATTTTGTGTGGATTGTATTGATTATATTAACAGAATTATTAATAATTAAAAATAGAATGTGGCTATGTGTATCGACGTAGATTTCTTCAATATTTAAAGAGTGTTTGACTATTTTAATTAAATTTTTTAGATTAGATTTCCATTTTTTAAATCCAATTTCATTTAGCAACTTTTCACTATTTAAAAGTTTTACTCCTACAACATGAAAACTTCCCTGGGGAAAATCTATATCTGAGATAATAAGTGCCTTAGAATCAATAGTAAGATGAGAGATTACTTGCTCTATTTTTAAACTTAATTCGCTCAAAAAGGCTTTATGATGGAGACATGGTAGGTCTGGGTCAAAGGAAGAACTTTTTTTTAAAGCAATGTTTTCTAAAATTAATTCAAAAAAAGCGCTAAAATGTTCCTCAGAAAATTCCGTAAAATCAATGTCAGGTAGATCTATAGTAATAACTATTAATTCAGAAAGATTACTTAAAGAAAGCTTTATTATTATCTGTTTTGTCTCTTTTGCGAAATCTATTTGGATTTTGTCCTTAATCTGACCAAAAGATGGCTCATTTGAAAGATAAATGGTAAGCTTTTTGAGTGAAATAAATTTACTTAATTGATGTGTTATAAATTTCTTATTATTTAGGATATCCTGAAAGGAAATATCAATATCATTTAGCACTGTTATTACCAACGAGAGATTTTGGACTTGTATTTTTCAGGGCAAAATAATATCTTTTTTATTCCTTGTCTAGCGATAATTTTGGCTTAACTTAAAGATATAGGAGGTCTATTATGATAGAGGTTATAATGAAAGTTATCAAGGAACGTAGAAGTATCAGGAGATTTGAGGAAAAGGATGTATCTTTAGAGGACATAAAGACTATATTAGAGGCAGGTAGATGGGCACCAAGTGGTATGAATAATCAACCATGGAGGTTTTTGGTATTAACAAAAGATGATGCTCGCACTCCTCCTTTGGCAGAGTGTACTAAATATGGAAAAATAATTCTTCGTGCCAATAAATTAATAGTAGTGTTGATTGATAAGCAGGCAATGTACAATGAAACTAAAGATCACCAGGCAATAGGAGCGTGTATCCAGAATATGTTACTTGCTGCCCATGCCCTGGGACTTGGGGCTGTGTGGCTTGGAGAAATCTTAAATAATGAAAAAAGAGTCCTAGAGATTTTGAAACTGGATGAAGAAAGATATGGTTTAATGGCTGTAGTTGCCATTGGATATCCAGCTCAGGAGGGTAAGTCATCAAGAAAACCACTCAAAGAATTAATGTTGGAGGAAATATAATGTTAAAAGTATCTTGTTTTCCCTTAGGTCCAATTCAGACAAATTGCTATGTTGTCCATAACCGGGTAGAGGCAATAGTTATAGATCCAGGAGGGGATCCTTCAGTTGTTTTAAATTTTTTAAAGAAAAACAATTTAGTATTAAAATTTATTTTAAACACCCATTTTCATTTTGACCACATATTGGGAAATAAAGACCTTCAGGACGCTACTTCAGTGGATATTTTTGCTTCAAATAAGGATGAGTTTCTTTTAAAGGCACAGGTTGGGGGAGGTGGAGGAATGTTTGGATTTCCACAGGTTCCACCCTTTACGTATAAAAATCTAGAAGAAGGAGAAGTTTATTGGTTAGGAGAAAGGGCCTATGTGTATTCCACTCCAGGACATACCCCTGGTAGTTTGTCTTTTTACTTTCCTGAGTCAAAGGCCCTGTTTTCTGGGGATTTGATATTCCAAAGATCCATAGGCAGGACAGACTTTCCAGGTGGAAATCTGGAAGAGCTTTTAGATTCAGTTAGGAAAAAGGTATTTGTCCTTCCCGGTGATACAATAATTTATTCAGGGCATGGTCCTGCAACCACTGTACACGAAGAAAGATTATTTAATCCTTTTTTTCAGGAGGGCGTGATGTTTTAACTATTGCTCTTAAATTATTAGTAAGGAGATATTTTAGGAGAGGTCGAGATATTTTAGGAGAGGTCGCCTCTGCTTAATTTTGTGTCTAGTCCTTATATCCCTAAGGGGAAAATATAATTGTTGAAACATAAATTAACATTCATTGATTTTGTCATAAAAGAATGGCTGCTAATCGCCTCAGGGGTAGGTTTTGTCCTGTTATCCCTTTATTTAAAACAGCTACCCAACTTCTCAATCAATGAGTTAGAGGTCCTGTTTATCTTGTATGTATTATTTATTACGGTAAATGGATTACAGAGAAGTGGGTTGCTTTTAAAAATTGCGCAATTTCTAGAAAAGGGTAGAGCCATACCCTTAAAATTGGTGCTTGTAACCTTTTTTTTCTCTATGGTGCTAACAAATGATATTGCGTTAATTGTTATTGTTCCCCTTACATTATCGCTTAACATAAATAAAAAAGACACTTTAGTAATTTTAGAGGCATTGGCAGCCAATGCTGGTTCTGCATTAACTCCAATTGGCAATCCTCAGAATCTTTATATTTATTGGTTTTACCACATTCATCCCTTTACATTCATAAAGACGATTTTTCCTTTTTCTTTTGTTTTTCTTGGACTGCTGACGGTTTTTTCGCTCTTTGTTGTAATCCGAAAAGATTTAAAGCCAGATCAAATACAGAAAATCAATAAAAAAGCATATATTTATGGGGTACTATTTATTATTGTTCTTCTAACTGTTTTTCATATTCTTCCTCTTATAAGTGGAGTTGCTGTTATATTTTTTGCGCTCATATTTGACCAAAAGGCCTTATATGTTGATTATTCTCTACTTTTTAGCTTTTTTTTCTTTTTTGGAATAGCGGACAACCTAAAAGTCATACTGGCTCCTGAGATAAGCCACTCAGGACATATATTTCTATTGGCACTACTTACAAGTCAGGTCATGAGTAATGTTCCAGCAACCCTACTTATTGCAAAGTTTACATCAAATTGGCAACCATTATTGTGGGGGGCAAATGCTGGTGGATTTGGTAGTTTGGTTGGCTCTTTGGCAAATCTTATAGCCTATAAATTATATATCTTACATGAAGGAACAAATAAGACAGCAAGGTTTACTGCAAAATTTCTTATTTTAGAATATATGGCATTGTTTATTTCAATAGGTTTATATTTTGTACTTGTTAACCCAGCAGATTTTTTGTGGATTATCAAATGGCTTAAGGGTTAGTCCTTACCTGAACTCTATTTGACGGGCACGCATATTACCATTTAGACCTTACAGTTTCCTAAAGAAAATTTAACTCTGGTTGGAGAAAAAAGTAATAAACATGAATCTACTCATTGAAAAATTTTTTTCTTTTTTTCCAATTATGAGGTGTCCTATTTGTGGAGGACTTAAAAATAATGGTTTTTTGTGCAAGTTATGTGCAGAGAAAATAGACTCGCTCTATGTCCAAAAAGGCTATTGTATAAGATGCGGTGAATCCTTGGCATCTGAAAAATTAACCTGTTGTGGCGAGTGCTTAACAAATAAACGGCCATGGGATTACTTTTCCTTTTATGGATATTACAAAGGTGTTTTAAGACAGATAATTACAGAGTTTAAGTATAAAGGTGATTTTGCTTATTTAGGGATACTTCAAGATCTTTTATGCAAGGCATATTTAAAGGGTGATTTTGATTTTGATCCTGATGTTATTATTCCAGTGCCTATCCATAAAAATAGGCTTAAATTGAGAGGGTTTAATCAATCTTTAGAAATTTCTAAAAGGTTGTCTAGAGTAATCGGTGTTCCTATTGAAAGAAATATTTTGGTTCGTACAAAAGATACTGTCTCGCAGGTAGGACTTAAGAAGTCAGAGAGAGAAAAAAATGTAAAAAATGTCTTTCGTGTAATAGGAGATATTAAAGGCATAAATCTCATTTTAGTAGATGATGTTTATACTTCAGGCGCTACTGCGTCAGAATGTTCTAAGGTTCTAAAGGCAGTGGGGGCCAGGATAGTTAGTGTGTTAGTAGTCGCCAGGACTGAGAGTGGACACCTTGAAGATAACTCTTGACTAATTATATAAAATAAGATTAAAGTAATTTTTTCAGCGAAATTTGTTTTGTGAAAAATATCCAGCCAAAATGTTTTTGTTGGGGATATATAATTTTTTTGGGAGGGAATTTTATCATGTATGTAATTTTAGAGACTGGAAGTAAACAATATCCAGTAAAAGAAGGGGATGTTATCACTGTTGAGAAATTGGATGCTCAAGTGGGAGATGAAGTGGTTTTAGACAAGATTTTGTTTGCTTGTAGAGGCGAAGAGGATGTGTTGGTTGGGGATCCCTATTTGAATGGAAAGGTAGTAGGTGAAGTTGTTGAGCAGGGCAGGCATAAAAAGGTCATTGTCTTTAAATTTAAGAGGCGTAAAGATTATAAGAAAAAACAAGGGCATCGTCAGTATTACACCAAAATTAAAGTAAAATCCATAGAGGTTTAAGGGGGCATATTATGGCTCATAAAAAAGCAGGTGGTAGTTCAAGGAATGGAAGAGATAGTATTGGACAAAGGCGTGGTGTAAAGCGTTTTGGAGGGCAATTAGTTAAAGCGGGAAATATTTTGGTCAGACAGCTTGGAACAAAGATATATCCTGGTGAAAATGTAGGTATGGGTAGAGATTATACCCTTTTTGCCAAGGTTGATGGATATGTAAAGTATGAAAAGTTTACCAGGAAGAGAAGGGTCAAGACCAGGGTGCATATTATCCCGGTTGAACAATAAAACTCTTTTTGTGCTTTTAGTTCCGTAGAGCTTAAGCCAGGAGGTTTGTATTTTGGGTGTGCCTGAAAATACGGCCTCCTTTTTTGTTTTTTTAATAGGCTGGTTTAGATATGAAATTTGTAGATGAAGCAGAAATATTGGTGAGGGCTGGACGTGGGGGAAATGGGTGTGTATCCTTTAGGAGAGAAAAATATGTTCCAAGGGGTGGGCCAGATGGTGGGGATGGTGGTAAAGGTGGAGATGTTTATGTTAAGGCCAAGGAAAATCTCCTTACCCTCTATGATTTGAGACTTAAAAGAGTTTATAAGGCAGAAAATGGTCAACCTGGTCAGGGAAAACAGAAGAATGGACCAAAGGGTAAAGACCTATACATTTATGTACCACCAGGGACCCTGGTTTATGAGATAGATGATAATGAAGAAAAAAAACTATTAGCAGATTTAGATGTTAAAGATAAAAGTATCCTGGTTGCTAGAGGAGGTCGGGGAGGTAGAGGCAATACCCATTTTAAATCTCCTGTTCAAAGGGCTCCTCGCATAGCTGAGAGAGGTGAAGAGGGTGAAGAAAAGCGCCTTTTTTTAGAGCTTAAGTTGATTGCAGATGTGGGTCTAATAGGACTTCCAAATGCAGGTAAATCTACTTTTATCTCAAAGGTTTCAGCAGCAAGGCCCAAAATTGCATCTTATCCCTTTACCACGCTTACTCCTCAGTTAGGAGTGGTTGAAGGAGATATAGGTGAAAAAATTATTATTGCGGATATTCCAGGCCTAATAGAAGGGGCTCACAAAGGTCAAGGATTGGGTGATAGGTTTTTAAGACATGTGCTCAGAACAAAGGTGTTGGTACATCTCTTAAGTGTTGAAGAAATATCCTTGGATTCCCCATTAGATGGGTTTGAACTTATAAATGAAGAGCTTTCTAAATTTGACCCTGCCCTTGTCTCAAAGCCTCAAATTCAGGTGATAAATAAGATAGATCTGCTTGATGAAGGAGAAAAAAGGTATTTAAAAAACAGGCTGGAAAAATTATCTAAAGAGGTTTATCTCTTGTCTTTAAAGACAAAAGAAGGACTAAGTAAAGTAATGGAAAAAATTTGGCTTGAGGTAAAAGGCTACGTTCCAAATATCTTTATTAAATAACTCTATTATAATAATTGAGAGGAAGTTGTCATTAAATCAATGATCAGGTGAATTTAAATGGAGCTTGATAAAAAGATTAAAGATGAGGCATTTGTAAGTACGATTAGAAATACTCTTGAGCAATCTAAGCTTTTAGTTGTAAAAGTAGGAAGTGCTGTTTTGACTAATGGTAATAAGGGATTGGATTTGAGGGTCATAAATAGGCTGGTGGATCAAATTTCCAGTATCCACGATATGGGGAAAAAAGTCATCCTGGTCTCTTCAGGTGCTGTGGCAACAGGAGCAACCTATTTAAAATATTCCCTTACAGGAAAATTACCATTAGAAAAAAAACAGGCCGCAGCAGCAGTTGGACAGAGTAGGCTTATGCACATATATGACGAGGCCTTTGAAAAATATAATAAAATTACAGCACAGGTGCTTCTAACTAAAGATGATTTAAAGAGTAGACAAAGATTTTTGAATGCCAGAAACACCTTTTCTACGCTTCTTGCAGAGGGTGTTATACCAATTGTAAATGAAAACGATACAGTAGTTGTGGAGGAATTAAAATTTGGAGACAATGATTATTTGGCCACCTTAATACTTAATCTAGTTGGTGCAGATCTGTTTATAAATCTTACTTCTGCTAAAGGGGTCTATACATCAAACCCAGATCAAGATAAAAATGCAAAACCTATTCATTTTATTGATGATATAATGGCCCTTGATATTGAATCTATGTGTACAGGAAAGACTCTTACCGGGACAGGGGGGATGTATTCAAAGCTGCTTGCAGCAAAGCGGGCTGCTCAACTCGGGGTTCCCACTTTGATCCTATCAGGCAAGATTCCCTTTGTTTTAGAAAAGGTATTTAGTGGAGAAATTCATGGTACATGGATACAACCGTGCAAAAGTGGTATATCCAGAAGAAAATTTTGGCTTGCTTACAATTTAGAGCCAAAGGGTAGTGTTGTTGTTGACTTAGGCGCAAAAAATGCCCTTTTATTTAAAGGAAAGAGTTTGTTGCCCGCAGGGATTGTAAGAGTTTTGGGTAAATTTGAAGAAAATTCTCTGGTTAAGATATTATCTGAAGATGGAGCTCAAATTGGCGTAGGTCTTTGTAACTATTCAAGTGAAGAGTTAAAAAAGATTCTGGGTAAGAATACCCGGGATATTCCAAAATTAATAAAAAGAGAAGTATGTCCTGAAGAAGTTGTACATCGGGATAATTTGTTGATTGATGCAGTTTTTTAAAGGATTTTGTTAAAAAATTTTTTTAAAAAAAATTGTTGACAGAAGTTTTAAAAATACTTATATATCTTTTTCTCAGCGCGAGTGAAAGAGTTTTTAAAAAATAGAGAAAAAGCTATTGACAAATTAGATTTAGAAAGTATAATTTTAAATCCGGTTCATTGACAATTAGATAGTTATAGGAATGGGGAGGACAGGTAAGGATAGAGGCTCTATCCTTTAGGGGGTAGGGCAGGGTTATAGAAATAACCTGAGAGTTTGATCCTGGCTCAGAATGAACGCTGGCGGCGTGCCTAACACATGCAAGTCGAGCGCG